>CAVWLY010000015.1:0-329227 GCA_963755865.1 uncultured Acidobacteriaceae bacterium
AGCCCAAGGGCCACCAATTCCAGTCGCCGGCAAGTTGCAATAGTGCCGGCCCCACCACCATCCGCACCGCTGTAGCATCAATGAACACCGCCACCGCGAGCGTGAAGCCCAGCATTTGGATGACCAGAAACTTTCCCACCGTGAATGCGGCGAAGACGGCGATCATAATTGCAGCGGCACTGGTGATGAGCCCGGCCGTCCGCGCCAGGCCTTCTATCACCGCTGATCTCTCGGATAAACCGCCTCGCCGTTCTTCGAGGACTCGGGTGACCAGGAAGACCTCATAGTCCATGCTCAATCCGAAAACGATGGCAAACGAGAGAATCGGCACGATCGGGTACACGCTGCCGGTCGGTCCGTCCAGCCCAAAGAGTTTGCTACCGTGGCCTTCCTGAAAAACGACAACTAACGCACCGAATGAAGCACCAACCGAGAGCAGATTGAGCAGAATTGCTTTGACAGCCGCAAACAACGAACGTAACCCGATCAGGAGCGCCAGCAAACTTCCCAAGACGACGAACAAAACCACCCAAGGCAACCGCTCTTTTACCACCAAGTCATAATCTGCGTCCTGTGCGGAAATGCCGCCGACGCGCAGCACAGCACCAGGTACTCCGGTTATCGCCGCGACATCGGAAGAACGTATCTCTCGTACCCACCGTATCTCTTGGTTGGGCGAAAGCCCGGCGGCAGGCAGCAACTCGAGCAAGCTAGCTCGGCCATCGCTGCGTAGGAAACTTTTGTGTATTGCCTCGGGCAGATCGTTGACAGCATCCGCCGTGTCAGACATTGAAGTAAGAGTCGCAAGAGATAAGACCTCTTGCGCTCTAGGGTCGCTTTGGAAGTGCTTCGTCAAGCGACTGACGGCCAGCCAGCCAGCCGGCGAGAGCGGCGGAGACTGCGGCGGCAACTCCAGGATCACGCGCAGAGACTCCACAATACCCGATCGCCCCATGCCTTGAAGCGTGCGCAGTGCTTGCACCGACTCGGCTGAGGCCGGGAGCGCGTTATGTGCGGGGATCCCGGGAGCGATCCCTCGACCCTGGAATGCAAGGATCAATAGCGGAGTCCCAACAACCAGCAGAGCTGTCCAGGGCCTACCGGTTATGATGCTGCCCCACCGTACCCAGCGCTCATTCGCTGCGCACAGGTCCCGCGTTTTGGATCGCCTGGCTGGCAGGCGCACTCTGGCGGCATTAATGCGATGTCCTAGCAGACCGAGGACCCAGGGCAGAATGAATGTACACAGCATGACGCTAAAAACGGTTACCAGCAGGCCGGCTATCCCGATGGAGCGCAGTTCGCTGATGGGCACAGTGAGCAGCGCTGAAAATCCGATGGCAACGGTCGTGGCCGAGATGATCAGCGTCCGCCCCGCCTGCCCGGCCGCAATATCGGCAGCCAAGCCGGGATCATATCCCTCGGCCAATGCTTCGCGAAACCGGCTCACCATCAGCAAGGCATAGTCGATGCCCAAGCCCAAGCCGACCATCGTCGCCAGATTCTGCACCAGAATCGACAGGTGCAGATAATGCGCGAGTAGAGCAGCCGCCCCCAGCGCCATCGAGATGGAGAGCAGTCCAACTCCCAGCGGCAAGAGCGCGGCCACCAGACTGCCGAAAGCCAGCAACAGCAGCAAGAGGGTTACCGGCATCGCTCGTTCCTCGGCCTGGTCGACTTCATCTGCGCTGACCTTGCGCAGATCGAAGGTCAGTGGGGCTTCACCCGTAATCTCCAGTTTGATATTGGGGTATTGCGACTTGAGCTGACCTTCCATCCAGGCTGCTCTTGCCCTCAGTTTGGGGACCAACGCCTCGACCGTTTCATCGTGCGGATCCAACCCGACGATGATTAGGGCCCCGCCATTGTTCCCGGTGAACATGGCATCTGGCCAATCCAGACTTGAGACGACACCCGAAACTCCAGGCACACTACGCAACGAACTCGTTAAGAAGTCCAAGGCGTCTGCGCCCTCTACTGAATCCGTATCGGGAATACCGCTGATCACCAGAACCACGCGGTGAGCGTACGGAGACTGGAAACGTTGCGCCAGTTCCAGGCCAACTTTTTCGGATTCTCCGCCCTTGATGTGAACAGCTGTCTCCAGGCGACGTTCGACTTTGAAGGAAAAGGGCAGCAGCGCAAGCGCCATGACAAACCCCGACATCGCCAACCAGAATCGGCGGCGAGCGGCACCTTGGCCAGTCTTCAAGCTTGGCATTACGATGGAAGATTCACGTTGTTTACTGGTCCGTCGGAGAGCAATGAAACGATTTCGGTGATCGGGCACATTCATGATACAGGGCCAAACCGGATATTCATTGGGCTGCGGCCTTGACCTTAGTTAACGATAGATGTGGAAAACTGCCCGTTAAGCCCTGGTCAATCGAGGGACCTGGCCGACGAAGCCTTCGGTGTATGATTACCCGCCAATTATTCATCAAGGAACGAATTAGGGAGCTCAAAGAGAATTAGTAATGATAAACGATAGATCCCTATCGGGACTGCCCCGACGGCAGAAGTTTACCCCGGTCGCTTAAGTCTATGAATGCCGGGCGATCCACACAGCGGGAGTAAGGTCTGGAAGGCACCAGATCGGGAGATCGGCAAGCCCGGGGAGAATCCTGGAAAAGTAATCGCGCACTGGAACTTGCAGCCGACGGCAGCTTTCCACGACCGAGAGAATCGCCGCAACCTTGGGTCCCGCCTGGGGACTGCCGATGTGGATCCAGTTCTTCCGGCCGAGTGCCACGGGACGCATTGAATTTTCCGCAAGGTTATTGCTCAGCTCAAGTTCCGGATATTCCAGGAATCGTGTCAGTTTCCTCCACAGTGTGAGCGCGTATTGGCAGGCCTTGCTGAGTGCACTGGAGGGCAATGCCACGAACTGCGCTGCCTCGATCTTGCTATGAATATCATCCAGCAGAGGCTTGGCTCTTTCCTGACGCAGAGCATTGCGCCCTGTAAGACCAACTCCTCTGCGGCGAGCCTCCGCGTCAATGGCAAACAACTCGTCCATCCGCGCCACAATCGGCGTTGCAACCGGGTCTCGTGGATTTAGCTGTACCGCCTCGAAAAAATGTCGTCTAGCATGGGCCCAGCAAGCGGCATGCACCATTCTTGTTCCGCCGATCTGGTCATACGCCGAATATCCGTCTGTTTGGAGAATGCCTTCGAACTGTTCCAGGAACCGCCTCGGTTCATCACGCCCGCGGCCGAGACGGAAGTCGAACACCACGCTTCCTCCGGGGCGGCTGTACTGCCACAAATAGGCTTGGTGGTTCTTCCCCCGGCCCTCGTGCATCTGCACATCGACCGGGGTCTCATCCGCCTGAATGTAACTCCCCCTAATCAACTCTCGCCTCATCGCAGCGACCATAGGAATCAGCAACTCGCCTGCTTTGAGCACCCAGCCGTCCAACGTCGCTCGGCTGATTGCCAAGTCGAGGTCTCTTCCCAGGATCATGCTCTGCCGATACAGGGGCGTGTGACTGCAATACTTACTGATGACCGTGTCGATGACGATGAGGTCACTCGCCAGACACTTCTCGATGATCCATGGCGGCAGCGGGGCTGAGACCACTCCGAGCTCCTCACACGACCGACAAGCCCGTTTCTCTCGTTTCGTGACCAGCACGAAGTACTTCGCCGGCTCTACATCCAACTGGGAACTCTCCTCGTAGCCGATCACTATGGTTTCTTTGCCACAGCGCTTGCATACGCGCTGATCCGGTGTGCAAGGCAGGATCCGCTCTACGCGAGAAAGTTTTGCAGGCAACTCCTGGCGGCCCGGATGCTTGCAGGATCTGTCCTTCGAGCACCGCACCGGTGCATACTTACTCTCCGCCTTCACTATCAATTCAGTGACGACGGGCTCAAGCGCGAACAATTCCATTTGCGCTTGGGAAAGCTTTTCGCCGCCCGCTCCATACTTCTCGATGCGCATCAGCCGCAGCTGTTCTTCCAGCACGCGAATCCTCAGCTCCGCATACTGCAACTGACTCCTCAGTTGTGCAATCAGGCCCAGATCGGCTGGTGCTGAAGGAATGGGGGCCTCATTCACAATGGGCTATTGATTTAACAGAGTCGGCCTGCGACGTGCAAGCAGTCTATGCGTCGGCATTTCCTTCTGGCAGGACCTTCCGGTACCATCGCTTGTGCTTGGTCTTGGCCAGATCGATGCCACCCAATAATAAGGAGAGTTCTTCGTGACTCAGGACGACCTTGCCCTGCGCATCGCCGGATTGCGGCCAGGTGAAACGCCCTTTCTCTAACCGCTTGGCACAGACCCAGAGTCCGCTACCATCCCAGACTAGGACTTTCGACCGATTGCGCTGGGCGTTGCAGAACAAGAATAGGTGCCCGCTAAGAGCCTCACAAGACAATCGGTCCCGGACCAGACCGTACAGCCCCTCGAACCCCTTGCGCATATCGGTGACTCCGGCGGCCAGATAAATCGGTGTGGCCGGACTCAATCCAAACACGGCTTACGCCCGCTCCAGAGCATCACCAGGCGCTCGAACGTATTGGTATCAAAATCGGGACGTACCTCGATCCGGCGCCCGCCCGACAGCACCACGGCCAGCCCACAACCCGGTTCCCGCTGCGTCGGCGATTTCTTGGTAGCCAACTCCACCTTCACCAACCGACCAGCCGAAGAAGCTGGTCTACGTCTTCTCTTCCAACGCCGCTTCTTCAAATGGCGATCCAGAGTGCTGAAGCTCAAACCTCGACTCTGGCAAAACTCGCTCCGCCGCATACCGCTGCTCACAAACTCCCCCATTAACTGCTGCACTTCTGCTCGTGTCCGTCTCTTGGATGCTGACAACCTATTTTCTACGGTCATCCAACTACCTCAACACAGACAGGTCTTCGTAAACAGGTGTGTTGGTCAGACGCTTACTTTCTAGGATTGAAAGATCGCGCTGTTGTGCGCGGTGGGGCAGAATTGCGACATGAATTCACGTACGAAGCGAAGGGCAGGCATCATGTTCTCCGAGGCAGCGGACCAAATTCGCCGTGGTCACAGCTGCGGGTCTGGGCTGCTTCAAATACTGGCGGAGCGTCCGGACGTGAATAGGCCGCGTGGGTCTTCTCGGGTCAGGACTATTTTAGGACGTGCCTGAAACGAAGCGCTGATTTATGATGACTGGACTTTCCGAGAGGTGACGAGAGATGGGGTGGCAACGCTTGATCCGGTTTGTGTTGCTGGGCAGCCGCGAACTGGAAGCATACGCGATCTTTGCAGTACGCATTTCGCTGGGTCTGTTTTTTGCCATATCCGGGGCAAACAAACTCTTTGTCGCCGCACGGACTCAAGTCATGTATGAAACCCTTGTGGCAGCCAACGTCCCTTTCCCGCGACTGATGACATATTTTGTGTCCAGCGTCGAATTCGTCGGCGGTTGCCTGCTGATTGTGGGGTTCTTATCTAGCGTGGCCTGCCTTGCTTTACTGTTCGATATGCTGACCGCCATCCTTACTACCAAGCTGTCCTCCCTGCCCAAAGGGGTTTCACCTCTGAATTGGTTGGACAATTTTCTTTATCTTCCGGAAGTTCTGTACGCTCTTTTCTTCGTCTGGTTGATTTGTTCCGGTCCCGGCAGGTTCAGCATAGATTCCTGGATCGCTATTAGACTGCGGCAATGAGGGACTGTCTTCGGACGTGGAAACTGACCTGCCCCCATTTTCCGCACGGTGATTTTACAACTTAGCTAGTAGCCGAAGCTGTGGGAAAGTGGGAAACGCCAGCGGCGTTTTCCAAGCGGACGCAGTCCGCGTCTTTTCCATAGCTTGCCTTCTTCGCCCACATGGCGAACTCACACGGCGTGCGATACCCCAGGCTACTGTGGGGCCGCTGCTGGTTGTAGTCTGTGCGCCAATCGCCAATCTTTCTCCGCGCGTCAAACAGGTTCTGAAACCAACTCACCCGCAAGCATTCCTCTCGCAGTTTTCCATGAAAGCTCTCTACCTGCGCATTCTGCGTCGGCTTGCCAGGCTGAATATGCACCAACTCAATCTGCTGCTCCACACACCAGGCCAGAAAATGCCGGCTCGTCAGCTCCGCCCCGTTGTCACAGCGAATCGATTGCGGCCTGCCTCGCCGCATTACAATTTCCTCCAGCACCCGCGTCACCCGTCGACTGGCAAAGCTGGTATCTACCTCCAGGGCCAGACACTCTCGCGTAAACGCGTCCACCACACTCAGCACCCGAATCGTCCGCCCTGCCGCCAGCACATCATGCACAAAATCTAAAGCCCATTCCTGGTTGGCTGCGCTGTACTGCCGCAGGGGCGCACCCGCCCGCACACAGTGCTTTCGCTTCTTCCGGCGCAAGCATAGCCCGGTCTCGCGATAGATCCGGTACACCCGCTTGTGGTTTGTTGCCTTACCGCTTCTCCGCAACAGAACCTGCAGCCGGCGATAACCGAAGCCTGGCTTCTCCCGCGCCAGCTGCACTAGTCGATCACGCAGCTCGTCATCGTTCTGCCGCGACTCATAGCGATAGCTACTGACCGCCAGCGACAGCAGCCCGCAAACCCGGCGCTCACTGACTGCGTACTGCTTCCGCAACCAGCCCGCGTCCGTCCTCCGGTCTACGAGCTCAGCCCGTTTTTTGCAATCACCGCTTTCAGCATCTCCCGGTCCAGGCTCAGATCCGCCACCAGTTTTTTCAACCGCCCATTCTCGTCTTCCAGTTGCCGCAGACGCTGCGCTTCGCTCACTTCCAGCCCCCCGTACTTGGCCTTCCAGCCATAGAGGGTGTGCTTGCTGACCCCCACTTCTCGCGCCACATCCTCCACCTTGCGCCCAGCTTCCACTTGCTTGAGCGCAGCGATCATCTCCGCCTCGCTGTGCTTGCCTCGTGACATAGCTCTGCCCCTTTCCTAAATCCGAAATCATACTTACTGGTGTGCGGATTTAGGGGAGCAGGTCAAAACAATGAGGTGAGGGCCACAGAATGGCGCCCCTCGCCCTCGATCGGATTTACGAAACGCGTGGCGGGCCGCCGGTAAAGCGACATTCCGGTACCGGCAATCAATACCACCTTCGGGATTTAAGCACCGGGCCTACTGGCCGAGCTGCGACAGAGCTGCACGGAGGGGGACGCTGGAAAT
This sequence comes from uncultured Acidobacteriaceae bacterium, assembly GCA_963755865.1. Taxonomy (GTDB): domain Bacteria; phylum Acidobacteriota; class Terriglobia; order Terriglobales; family Acidobacteriaceae; genus Bog-257. Next base: position 7,120 of record CAVWLY010000015.1, read on the forward strand.
ACGAATAATTCCCGCGTAAGGCATGTACATCTCTTGGATCAAGAAAATTGCGGCCGAAACGGAAACTGCTGCAATGAAAAACGTAGCGATGACGGTTCCATTGACAGGGGCGAAGAGACCCCAACTTAGAAAAATGAAAGTCAGCCAGAACACTACCGCCATCACTAACGGTTTGGAAACCATGGTAGTGCCTTGTTCAAACATCAACCAACGAGCCTGCCCGATCTCCGCTGCCAGAGTCAACCCTTCCGACCGAAGCAGTCGTTGTCGGTCATCTTTCGGCGCGAGTCCTCCGATCGCATCATAAAGGGCCCCTGACAACATGCTGGTGGGGGCTAGCTGGGCCATTTGCGACATTTGCTTCGGCCACAGCCGATCGATGATGTGGACAACCTCGCTATGGAGAAGCTCACGCGGTTCCTTAGCCTCAGGGCCGTAGCGAGCTAGAGTGCGGTCGAGCGCAATGACTTTGGCAGACACCTGCAGCAGTGCTGTGCTTTGTGCGTCATAGGCCTCCTGGGCAGAAGCGATGAGCAAGCCGAGAACGAGCGCAGTCATCGTTCCAACCAGTCCCATTCCTAACTTCACCACGTCTTTTGAGTTGTCACTGAGATGATCCTCGGGTAAGACACGGCGCAGGAGCATGCCTAACAAACCGGCGCCGAAGATCAGGCAAAACGTGATTGAGCTGACGGCGATGTAACTCATTATCACCTCTTCAAAATGCGGGGTGAGAAGCAATTCAATTTATCAAATCAGCCAATCGGGCTGAAAGCGCGAGGAGTCGTAAGGCGAGCAACTGGTCCCCGGCGACCGTTCCCAACTGACAGCAGAATATAGAACAATTTTGACTCATCCCGTTCCTACTGCCACCGAAGCTGAGCTGCAGCTCAATGCTGACGGCGGGAGTGAAACGAAATTCATAAAGCTTCTCGCCGCCGAATAGCGTGAGTATCACCCGAGGGTCTAGTTGAGAAGTTGAGAGTCCTATGTTGTGAGGACAGCGAGGAGCCTGTGCAGACTTCGTCTCGCAACTCGTGCGGAGACCGGAAAACGCAGAAGAGAAGATCAAAACGTCGAAGTGGGTACTCGTGTCGCCTCGTTACTAGGTGAGTCAGGCTGACTCGTTACCCAGAAAGTCAGGCGCTGGGAAGACCGATAACCTGCTGATAGACGGTCACCAGCTTATCAACCACGGGACGCGGTGAATAACGTTCCTCGATCAGAGCTCGCGCCGCATCGCGCATTTGCTGTCGTTCAACGGTATTCTCCAGCAAGCGGCAAGCTTTGTTGGCGAGTTCCGTGTCGGTCTCGGCAACCCAGCATTCCCGTCCGTTCTGATAGTCGATACCCTCAACTCCCTCCCAGGTGGTGACCACCGGTACGCCGTATGCCATCGATTCCATTACCTTCACTTTCATCCCGCTGCCTTGCGAAGGAGCGTAGATCATGACCGCAGCTTTCGCGAAAAACTCCGACGGGTGGGTCAGGTTATTGACCAAGGTGAGATCTGGCTGCGGCAAATATTTTTCCAAATATTTGGCGGCATTCCAGCCGGCAATGTAAAGCTTCGCTCGTGGGATCTGTTGCTTTACCAGTGGCCAAATCCGCCCGATCAAGCGTTCAGCCGCGGACCGGGAAGGCTCCCAGTGCATGGAGCCAATCAGTCCAACTGTAGGCTCTTTCACCAGCGGCGGCATGTTATACAACGCAGGATCGAGGGCGAAAGGAACCACCCAATAACGGCCACCCGGATTAATCGACTCGGCTACTTCCTGCAGCCGTGGCGTGAGCACCCGCACGTTCTCGAAGCCATGGAGAAGATACTTGGTGGCGCGCTGTGCCTGCCACAATGCTTTGCGCTCTCCCAAGCTCATGTTTTCCCGGCCGGCCCTGTCGATGACATCGAAGTAATGGACGTTAAGCAGCGCGCGTGGCCTGTCGACACCGAGCCAACCAGTGGACATCTGCTCCAGGTGCAACACATCATAGCCGCGCGCCAACTCGCGCTTCAGCAGATCGTTGAACGCTGAGTCCTGCAGTATTTCACTACGCGGTCGCACCAGGTTCTGCCACTTGCGCCGCAGCGCAACCGAATCTACTTTGAGTCGATGCCAATGCAGCGTCAGTTGTCCATCGTGCTTAGACAGCCACTGTCGTGCTTGAGTCACAACTTCGTCAGGCTCTTCGGTCGCGACTAGTGTCACCACTTCGTGGTCGCGCGCCACCAACTCCGTAATCAAGACATAGAACCATCGCGCGGCGGTGTCGCCAAAGGGGTGAGGCGCGGCGGGAGTTACGACGATGATTCTCACCGGCGTTGCTCCGAAACTACTCGACCAAGGACCTGCGGACCATCATCGCTGCGGCCCAACAATCGCAGATACAGCCCGAGAGTTTCTTCAGCCGCCTTGTGCCACGAAAAAAAGCGGGCGCGCTCGCGTCCCTTTTCCGCCATGGCAACGCGCAAGTCCTGATCACGATAGACCCGTTCCATCTGTTGCGTGATGGAAGCTGGGTCTTCGGGATCGAACAGCAAGCCGCAGCCATCGAGCACCTCCGGCAGGCTCGTGGTTCCGGAGGCAAGGACGGGCAAACCGGAGGCCATCGCTTCGACGAGTTGCAGCCCGAAGCCCTCATAGCGCGAAGGATGGACTAATGCTATCCCTCCCTGATAGACCGCGGGCAAATCGTGATCAGCAATTCCGTCGGGGCAGAGAACTCGTTCTTGAAGTCTTAAAGCCGAGATTTGCTCTTGGATAATCGGATAGCTCCACTTGTGTTCACCTGCCAAGACTAGCGGCGGAGCATCATCGGCCAGTTGGGAGAAGGCTTCCACAAGCGCGCCGACATTCTTGCGCACATCAAATCCGCCCAGGAACAGAAAGTACTGCGCCGGGAGGCGATACTTATCCCGGACCAGCGCAATTTCTTCCGCCGGCAATTTTTGATGAAAGCGCGGATTGGCGGCATTGTGGATCACAACTACGCGGTCTGAGCACAAACGATGAAACCGGCAAATGTCCTGTTTCGAGAAATCGGAAACGGTAATGTACTTGTCGGCGCTATGCCGGGAAATAAAATCCGCATACTTCTTCCGCAACCGCCCACGCCAATGCTCACGCCCGCAATACTCCGGCAGGCGATCAATAATGTCATGACAGGTGATGACATGCTTGCAGACATGCCGGTAGGGTAACCCCCGGTTGGCAGTCGCATGGAAAACGTCGATGCGCATTCGATGTAATTGTTTCGGCAGCTCAACTTGTTCCCAGAGAATCTCTCTTCGCGCCGGGAACACTACAGGCGTTATATCCAGCGCGGCTAGAAACTCGGAAGCGATCGGTCCCGGCGAGAACGAACGCAACTCCATATTGTCGCCTGCGATTTCCTTCATCGCGCGGAACAGCTCGAGCGTGTATCGCGCGAAGCCGCGCATCTCGTAATGCATCAAGATGCGGCCGTCGAGACCAATGCGAATTGGCTTTTCTGTAATCACATTGCTCATCAGTGTACTAGCCGGATGGGTTCCGTTAACTGCCCGCGTCTCCAACAGCACGCAAGCTCAATACCGAGGATAGAAATTTCGCCACCACACCCGAGAGATAGACGTCGTCGCAGAAGTTCCCACGTATCTTTCGGAATGGTTCATACTTGTGTCATCGAAATCGAGTGCCTTCTCTGCTGGGACGAAATAGCCTCTTCATTCGCGCAAGGAGCTACGAAACTTCTTCACCTAAATGCTCGGCGGCATGGCAAGCCGTGCAAAGCGTGATCAAATTGTCCTGTGAGTCGGCCCCCGACTGGCTGCGGAATTTGAGGTGGTGTACCTGCAGGTTTTGCATGCTCCCGCAGACTTGGCATCGCCAGCCGTCGCGCTCCAGCACCTGCCGATGTAGTTCGCGATAACTCGCCGAATCGAGTCTGAGTCGCGGGCTTTTGGGGCGGATGGTCTTCATGAAGCTTTTCGGGCGACGTCGGAGAGAAAAACCTCCTGTTGAGGACCGGGCAAGAACTTGTAATAGCGGGAGATGGACTGCAGCAGAATCTCCGGATTGTTGCCGTCGATCGAAGCGCCGGCGAGGAAATCCGCACAGATCATCTCCAGGCAGTAGCCTCGAGACTTGTCCGACCCGAGCATCAAGGCCGCGGTCTCGATTGCCTGCTCGATAACCGGGATCTGGCTCTTGTAGACCTTGAAATAGATCAGCTCTGACGGCTCGCTGTCCTTGCCGGTCAGCTCCTTCTCCACTTCCCGCTGGAACTCCGCCTTGGGCATCTGCCTGGCTTTGTGCAGCCAGGTTGCACTTTCGAAGCTCTGGCCTTGGTGGCGTGCCAGTTTGGCCAACTCTAAGCCCTTGCTCCATCCCACCTGTTTCAACTCCTTCCGCACCTGGGGTGGAAGATGTTCGTGAATCGACATCAGGTAGTACGCTTTCCTTCTGGACTCCGGGAACCTGCGCTCCAGGAACTCGTCGAACGACTTCAGGGTCTCCAGCCGCCAATACTGGCCAGCCCGCACTTCGCAAAGGTACTTGCCGAGCTCCACGAACTTGGTGTCACGCTCGTTCTCATGCCGTGCCTCCCAGTCCAGGATCTCGTCGATCTTGCTCAAGACTCCTGGGCCCGGCGTCGATTCAGCTTCGGGGGCATGGGCGGACACCTAGTATGCAAGTTCGTCAAACAGACCAAGATCGACTCCCGGCTTGCGGATAAGCCCAGCCTCCACCAGATCGCGCTGGTCGAGACAGAGCCCAACGAACGGACAGGTGGTACACGGGTTCTGAGGGAAGCGGATGCCGCTGTGCGGCAGGAACAGTCCTGACTCGATCCTGCGGACGGTGTCGTCGACCAGGGTTTCGAACTCCTGCCGCTGTTGGTCGGTGATGGTGGCCCGCAGATACTGGACTTCCACCATACGCTTGCGAACGAAGACGACTTGAGCGACTTCATTGATCCCGGTCATCCAGGAATAGCAAACCAGCTGCGGATCCAGGGCCGCAATGCCGTCCGGTTCCTCGGAATAGCGGGCGGAGGCGGTCTTCCATTCCAGCACACAGGGTGTGTTGTCCAGTTCACCGACGGCATCAACGAAGGCGACAAAGTCGTTGCCGGAACCCAGGGTGCGTGTGAATCGGATCTGTTGATGGCTCTGCGGCTGGTGAATCTGGACGCGGCCATCCTGAACGAAGCGCTCCAGCAACTGAATGCCTTGCTGAAGCATGTGGTCCCAGGTGTCGTTGCCCGAGTAGGTCAGCTCCAGTTCCTTGCATGGTGCCCACTGCTCAAACAGGACAGCCGCTGGATCTTCGTGGCGGAATAAGGATGCCACCGCCTGCTCGAAGCAGCGGCCGAAAAGCATAGGCGGCGCGAACATCTTTCTCCTGCCAGCCATCCAGATAGCGATGGCGGTAACGGCGCGGGCAGGTCAGGTACTGGGAGATCTGGGTGTAGCTGTAATTCATCGTGATGCCCTTTCCTTCCGCGAGCCCTTACCGTTGCCAGCCGGCGGGATGGGGATAGACGTGGCCAGTTCTTCCCACTGGCTGGCCGGGGCGAAGCCGTCGAAGTTCACCAGCGAGATGCCGTTGACGACGGTGTGGCTGATCTTCACGACCCCGACCAGGCCGCGCAGGGCTCGCTCGTCGACCTCGTCCTGGCTCAACAGTTCGGGGTCATAGAGGAAATCCCGCAGGAACCAACCCAGCTTCCACATCGCCTTGGGGGTGCAGTAGAGACGGCTGACGAGGGAGCGCCCGGCAAACGGCTTGGGCTCAAGAACGGAAAGCCGCAGCAGATAAAAGCGCTTCTGGGCTTGCCAGCGATGCTGCGCCCCATCGAGCCGGACGAGAAATATGCCGTCGGGAACCTCGGAGTGCGAATCACGTGCGGTATCGGAGAGTCCGGGAACATGACGTTTCATCCCGCCACCTCCTGGCTTGGGGGTGCGTAGCTGTTGAGCTGACAGAGCAGGGCATTGCGGTCCTTCTTGGCCGCCTCGGCAAGCTGCTGGACGAAGCTTTCGACCTGCTCGCGAGTGGCGTCTTTGAGGGCTTTGGTACCGCAGAAGTCGACGGCGTAGGCTTTCACCAGCTCGGGATCGAGCTTGTGCTGGCGGATGATCTGGCAGAGCCGGTCGCGGACCTTGTGACCGGAACCGTTTCCGTTTCCGTTGGTATTTTTCGGCGGAAACTTCTGTGCATCGGGAGCCGCCGTCATCGGACCAGGATTCGATCCGATCTCTTCGACCGAGCAGATCCCGATGCCATATGCCTTGCGCAGAGCGCGATTGACGGCTCGGGTCTCCGCGATCCGCATCTCGGCGCCGCGGACCAGCAGAGAAACGTTGGAGGGGTCAGCGTCGCCGTAGCCGACGAAACCGGCGGAATCTTTGGACGGATACACCGTCGCCTTGAGGACGAAACGATTGGCCGCGGAATCACACAGCGAATCGACAGCCTCGACATGGATACCGCGGCATCTCTTGCGACGCGCCAGCCGAACAAGTCCGGTGTGGGTTACGAACCAGCTATTCTCAAGCTGGATCACATCTCCACTCGCGAAAGAGAAGCTGAATTGTTTGGTCAGCTCTTTTAGCGCTTGGATCCGTGCTCGGTTGATGTTCGGGTAAAGCTTCTTGACTAGGGAAGTGTTGTGGCGTATTAGCTGGAGGTTGTTCTTGTCGAGATTCTTGGAAGGCATAAGCACCTCATTGATATCTAAATGATATCAATATGATATCTACATCAGCAAGAGAAATTCTTGGTGATTCGCAAATGAACGAACCCCGAGTTCCCGTGCTTATCCGAATACGAGCCAGCCTGAAAGCGAGGATCGGAGAACTCGCGAAACGGGAGCACCGCTCGACGAATCAACAAATCGAGTTCCTTCTCGAGCGCGCCTTGGCACAAATAGAGGAGGAAACCGATCGCGTGCGGACGCCAAGCGAGAAACGCAAACCAAAGAGGGAAGGGAATTAATAAGCTTGGCAGAGCACAATTGACGGCCCTGGGTCTCGGCTATGCGCATCTCGGCGCCGCGGACCAGCAGAGAAACGTTGGAGGGGTCAGCATCGCCGTAGCCGACAAAGCCGGCGGAATCTTTGGACGGATACACCGTCGCCTTGAGGACGAAACGATTGGCTGCGGAATCACACAGCGAATCGACGGCCTCGACATGGATACCGCGGCATCTCTTGCGACGCGCCAGGCGAAGGAGCCCCGTGTGTGTTACGTACCAGTTGGCATTGATAATTTGCAGCTCGCCGGCCAGAATCGAAAATGCAAAGTCTCGGGTCAGTGCTTTGAGATGCGCGCTCAGGCGTGGAATCAGAATTTCGCCCAGCGTTCGTTTCGCAGCCCGGATGTTTTGCTGCAGGAGTTTCTCTTTAGCAACAGGTTCTCTTCGACTTTCTCCGCCAAATGTCGATTGATTTTCTGGCATATTAAGTCTCCCAATGTCGGTAAATGGCACCCAAAGACATCACTAGGGTGACATAACGAATCCCGTTTGTCAACCCTGATTCCACCCAGGGAGGTGATAAAATCCGCCTCGAATGAACCCAAAAGATACAAGGTTGTCCTTCAGGGTCCGCTCCGAACTCAAGGAGAAGTTGGAGTCGATTGCGGCAGCAGAGGGAAGAAGCGTAGCCCAGATTTGCGACGCATTCTTACAAGCAGGATTGATTGCTTATGGCAAGGAAGGCTCGAAGTACATCCGGCGATTCTTGGCTCGGCTCAACGACCAGTCGCAAGACCGTTAGCATGGATATTCTTGATGTCTCGAGATTTCGAATCCTTACCGAGGCGAGCGGGATTACCTCAAGGGATCGCCGGGTGATGGTCGGCTCTGTGAGCCGACTCCTTCTGCCATGCGAGCAATTATCGCTGGTGGGTGATTGAATTCAGCCGTATCCTGGCCTCGATAGCACAACATCCTTCACCTCTGCGAACTTGCGCGTACACGAGGCGTCCCTATGAGAATGACGGGGACAAATTCATGCAGCGCCTAGTCGCCGAACAGAAGCTGAGAACGAAGTAAAGGCCTTGTTCATGTAATTGCGAAGGCACGCCGTATCGGACAAACATCGGCAAAGCGATAACCTGGCACTGCGGTACAGTTTATCTGACTTGCAACAGCACCGAGAACATCAACATAGCCTAAGCTAAGGAATTTCGGCTGCGGATAGAGAGTCATGTGCACGTTCGGGTGACGTCGCGAGGTTATCAATTTGCTCTACGAACGCTCTTCCTCCCGACTCTGTCATAAACGATATCTTCCGCTACGAGTCAGCAGCACAGAAAAAGTTTGACTTGGCGCTGCAGAGGCTTCTCGAATCTCAAGCGAAGCGACGGAAAGGCCCATGCACCAGTGAGCGTTAAGGTTTCAAGCAATGAGTAGAGTGCTGCAGGAGAGTGCGACCGGCTAACTCGGTTACACCAATTCCTAAACTGCCCTAAGTGGTGCGTTGCACGATGTATCGGCCCGATTCAGCCTCTCCCCCACCGGGAATGATGGTGACCAAGACGGGGAAGCAGTCCAGCACTCTAGTGCAAGTTCTTGCACCCCTAGGTCTGGCGACCTTTATATCTTCCAACAAGTTAGCGTGGAAACAGAATTGCGCTGCTAACCTAATGGTCTGCGTCGAAATGCCTCTTGGCGGTGCGCTGGGGTGGCGCTTCTCAACATACCAGGCACTGAGCGACTCTTCGTTGCGAATCTGCTCTTTGGGTACTGCCAGTTCGTGAACACCGCAGGGTGTTCGAGTTTAAACGTTCAAACTCGCCCTCGTGAGCGCCGCAAAGTCATCTCGCGAGGCAAGACCCTCAACCGCGGAGGATACCAACTTGACCAAGAAATTTGCATGGGTGTTATGTTCGCTGGTGCTCGCTCTCTGCGTCAGCAGTTTGCCGGTGATGGCCGGCACAGTCTACGACAATCTGGGAAGTCCAGTTACCTACAATTGCTGCAGTGGTTGGACGACCAGCGGCGTGAACTCCGGTGTCGGACTGGTGGAGGACGCCGAGCTGTTCACGGCTGGGATCAGCGGCAATGTCACCACGATCGACGTCGCTTTGGGCTGGGTATTGGGCCCCAACCCTGGCATGACTTCTATAAGCCTGTGGACCGATTCTAGTGGCGCCCCGGGTGTGAATCTGTCCGGGTTCCTCCAGGCTTCCGCCAGCCCCACCTTCGGGACCTGCTGCCAAGTAACGACGGCGACGGCTCCTGGAACCCCAGTTACCATGGGAACACAGTATTTTCTTGTGATCTTCGCCGACCCCGGCACTTGGGACGCTTGGAATTGGACCGGCGCCACCGGACAGCTTGACCAGAACTCTGGCTCCGGCTGGAACCAGTTCCCTGGCCAGGCCCAGGGCGGCATGTGTATCGGTACCGGTACCGGTGCCGGTGGCTGCGGCGGTAGCAGCACGACCCCGGAGCCCAGCTCTCTGTTGTTGCTCGGCAGCGGATTGGTAGGAGTGTCTGGCGTTGTTCGCCGTAAGCTGAATCGCTGATTTCGTAGCAGCTCACTTCATAAGCCGGAGCCAACCAGCTCCGGCTTTTTTCTGCTTCGAGCGGTTCGGGATGGGAGCTCCCCAGAGAGTCGCGCTGTCGAGGCCGCTACTGACGCTTCCCCACCCCCATTGCCGCATGTAGCCCGCACTCGGATGTCCATTTCAGGGACTCTAGCCAAGACGTATTCGCCGGAATCATTAGCCCGCTGACCAGGGAGCGATTCGACTCGGCAGTTGGGAAACAGTGTCCGCTTAGGCGGCGGCTTTCATGTGTGTACGGACGCCCCTTACTGCTTCGGTCTTCTCCTTCCAACGTTGAACGTTAACGCCCATGACCAGGAGCCACAGGAACACTGATGCTTCCGCAAGGAGGGCCGAGGCCAGATTGTAGGGGGATAGATAGTTTACTAGCGGGTTTGACAGATAGGTCAGCCAGCCCAAACCGCCAATCACCATAAGTCCGGCCAGAATTCGAGGCAGAAAAGTCGACCGGAAGATGAGGTAGCCGATCAGGAGGCAATAGAAACCGGCAAATACAATTGCGACGTTCACGCCCCGAGGCTGCAATCGGATAGCCTCAAACGTTAGTCCGACGAGGCTGAAGAATGCCGCGAGCAAAGAGAGGCCCCTGTTCACCGGCTTAAAGATGTCGTAGAGGAGTAGCGTCACAACGACCATGACCACGACCGCGATGAGGCCGCCCGCGATATTCAACCTGCCGCGAACGGACAGCTCGGTGAATGCTGCCGTTACTACGCTGAGCAAATAAAGGGCCCCGGCAATACGGGCCTTGAAACGCGGCGACACTCTTACAATCGGTTCCATCAAGACAGCTGTGCTCATACTCTTCCTCCTTATGCGAGTTATTGAACCAAGCGCATGCGCGTCAGATCAGTTGGCAATAGCAGCGCTCTGCTGCGGAGTTAACGGCGACTTTCAGACTGAACTGGCCTGCTCCTTTCATCGTTGAATGTTCACGCCCATAACGATGAGCCATAGCATTAGCGAGGCTTCCGCGAGGATGCCGAGACCCTCGATGGAAAGAGAGAGTGTGTGTGGGAGGGTGGGCAACAGAAATGCCAGCCAGCCCAAGCCGGCTAATGCCATCAGCACGCCCAAAACGCGAGGCAGAAACGTGGACCTGAAGATAAGGTAGCCGATCAGCAGGCAATAGGGTCCGAAAAACAGCAACGGGCTGATGGGAATGGAGTCGGGATGAAAGACGCCAAGAGTCATAAGGACGCATCCCGCCAGGCTGAAGAGAGCTGCGAGCAGAGAAAGGCCCCTGTTCACTGGCTTGAACATGAAATAGAAGAGCAGTGTCAAAACGACGTAGCAGCCGCTAGCGATGAGGTTTGTGGCGTTGCCATAAACAATAAGTTTGCGGCCAACCAGGAACTGGGCGAGTATTGCCGTCAGAAAGTAAAGCAAGTAAACGACACCGGTAATCCTGGCCTTTCGGCGCGGCGACGCTTCTGCAATCTGTTGCATCATTGCAGCTGTGCTCACACTCTTTCCTCCTATAGCCGAGAGTTGGATCAGGGATGTGCGCTGCGATGCGACCACTAGCCCCTCCTCGGATTCATCGCGATACATGGCGGCAGAAGCGGCGTCACTTTGTGCGCCGCAGGTCGTAGTGCGCGTGGACTGGCTTGTCCCCAGGCGTCATCAAACCTCGGTGTGATGGTTCGCGTCGATCACGGTAAAGACGGCATGGTCCATGTGTCCGTACTCCGTGCTACCGGCAACATCGAGGAAGTCGAATTCCACCGTCTTTCCGTCCGGCGACATCTTGCCCGTCATTCGGGGCCGATTCCCTGCGTCACAATAATGGGTCAGGAGCACGCGGTCCCCGTCCAGATAGAGCATGGTGATCGGGTCCTCAGGTCTTCCAGCTCCTGTCATCTCACGCATGAGCGCGTTCCCATGGACGTCGCGCGCAGCGAGACCTGTATGAGCTTGCCTTCTATGTCGGCTTGCAGCGGGAGGGTTGTCACGTGGCCTTCCCAGGAACCCGCCACAGTTTTCAATTTGTCGAAGGATTTTTGCGCATCGGACTGACCAAGAGCGACGGCGGAGGAGAGCGACAGCAGAACAACGGGCAGCCAAGAACGAAGGGATTTCATGTTTCATTCTCCTTAAGTCGAGATCTCCGTTTTTGCGTCCCCGAGTGCCCGACATTGAACGTACATTTCCCGGTTTGGAGTCCCCACACAAGTATTGGCGCATGGTCGGCCACGTGCCGTCTGGTCAGTAGTGCTCACCGTCGGGAGATCGATTCGGAAAGCGAGTCGGAACCAGAGAGCCAAAGCCTCCTTTTCCAAGTGGTCCCCTGGTCGGGGATTCCGGGGGAACCGACTCGGGCTCGCGCGTCCCTTGGGAGTTTTTCGCGCGCGTATTTCACCATGGAAAACAAGGACCGGAGCCTGAGAAGTCACGTCTTGGCGGGTGAAAGTTCGCCAAGCCTCTCATGGCTAGTTGGAGCAATTAGGTGCCGAGTCAGCTTTCAACACCCATGAAGAATGCTGAGGCAAATATCTGGGTTTCAGTATCAATCCTCATCAAGAGCTGGTGGGTCATACTATTTCAACGGTGAAAAGTCGGTCGGACGCATGTACGTCGAGTCTATTTTTTCCACCAGCTTGTTGGCCTGCTCGGATTTGATCACTTCTTGAAACTCTGGATCGGCCATCATCGCGTCCCAGTTCTTTTTCGCTTCCTCCCGGCTGGGATGAACCAGGATATCGACGAATGTATTGTCCCAATCGGGAGTACCCTCGGGTACCCAGTCACCCACGACCTTGAGATCGTGCTTGGCAAGCAGCTTTGAAGTCGTGTCGCGAAACCGTGACTCCAGCGCCGGCAGTTTGCCCGGCACAACATGATAAATGCGAAGCTCGAAGACGCGAACATCCCGGTATCCGCCATCGCCTCGTTCGGGTCTTTTTCCTGCTCGGTTACGTTCTCTACAGCGCGATATATGCCGGGCTGGGAGCGATGGTGAACAGCGAGCAGGAAGCGCAGAGGTGCATGCCGCCGCTGCAATATTCAAATTTGCTGCCGGGCTCCGCGACCATAGGAAGGTCGAGCATGAACTGCACCCAGTTCTTGCTTTGCATCATTTCTTTCAGGGTGATTTCGCCGTGATCGAGGTGGCAGTCAAGGCCCGAGGTCATGCTGAGAAGGTGCTCAATGGTTATGCGGTCCTTGCGGTTGTCGTGGTTGTTGACTTTGCGATCAGGAAAGCGAAAGCACAGGCTGGCGCACGCTGCTGAGTTTGTGCTCAGCGATAGCGATTCCGATGAGCGTGGAGGTGATGCTCTTTGTCACCGACGCCGCGTCATGCACTTGGCCCGCCTGGAACGGATAGAAGTAGGCGTCCAGCACAACGTAACCGTTGCGCACAATCAACAAACTATGAATGGGAATCTCGTGTAGCCGGACGTAATCGAAAGCTAGTGCAAGTTTCTCTGAATCCATGCCTTGGGCTTCCGGGCTGGAGGACCGCCATCCATGTGTCGGCCAATACGTCCCCTGGACAATCGGGGAAGCTGTTTGTTCTTGCGCGAAGGTCGCGGCACTGAAGAATGCTACAACCGGGAAGAGAACAGCTAGAGTCGTGCGTTTCACCCGCCCTCCTAGCCCAACTCCTGTCTGCGGAGCTCGGTCGATACGGCACTATAGATTTAACGACAGTAATCGTGGATGTAGGGCACCGCTTGTTACTTTGTTGTAAGTCTAGAACGAGTCGGGTCCGCTGTTCTCCAAGACGCAAACTCCGCCCCAAGGTTTGTCAGGCTTGCGGCCTGCAGGATCGGGTAGAAGCGACAGCAGCCGCATGCCAAGCGACAGCCGTTTCAACTTGGCCGCAGCATGTAAGAGCGAACGCGTCTCGACCACCTTCCAGCCGTACCTCGCAAAAAATTCTGGACCCTCATGAGGCGCGAATTTCAGCGGCGAACCGGCCTCAACGAGCGGGCTGCCAATGGCCTTCTGTAGCATCTTGAGAAGCGCGGGCGATGTAAGGTCGGTGACCCAAAGCTTGAAGCTGATCGGGGCTGACAGATCGCGGGCCAGCTCGCCAGCGCCATCCGCTTCCAGGTAAATGATGAGTCCTTCGCTCACCACCAGCACACGCTTCGCCTCCCCGCTGAGCCGCTGAAACAACGCGCGACGCGCTGCAGTGTCTCTTAGATCCAGCGGCACACGCTCGACCACACATACCGGACATTCAGCGGCGAGCACTTCCTGCTTGTAGTTCAGCATGTCCGGCAGGTCGACCTCGATCCATCGCAGCGAAGCGGGAAGCTGCATCCGGTACGGCCTGGAATCGAGCCCGGCAGCCAGATTGATAACCATGTCCGCGCCTTGCTGCGCTTCGCGTTCGATGACTTGATCTACCAGCCAGGTACGGGCGGTGTAAGCCCAAGCATGCCGCTGGGCGAATGGCATGGCAGCGGCGATTTGTATGCCGCGATCCCCGGCTAACCTGCGCGCATAGGGGTCCTGGAAGACAGCGTCAGGGCGCTCGCTTTCCTGTGCACGGTACACCGCTACCCACAGGGCCGTATCGGAAATGTGGCGAATTGGATTTGCTGGGTTCATGGCGGGAGAATCATACCTGTTCGCAGGGGACGAAGCATGCGCCCAATGGCAACTGTGGGGATCGCACCCGCATCTAAGCGTTGGTAAAATATTCTGAGCAATTATGTCATCGAAGCCGACTTCTGGACAGTCTTCGGGGAGGCGAACTCGCCGATCGGCTGTTGCTCAGGATTACTTACGGCATGGCAATTTCGCAGCATCTATTTGCTGAGGCTGTTACCCGTCGTCGAAACAGAGTCGATTTCAAACACAACTAGTTTGGTGCGAAACAGTGATTTCTGACACAGGAAGCCTAGCGCAAGCAGAAGATGCCTTTCTTTGCAGAGCGATCAGCGAAGCCTCTCAGGGTTGTGTGCGTGTGATTGGCGAACCGGAGATTGACCGGATTAGTCAGCGCCAGTGTGGAACAGGACCGATCCCCGCACACGGCCGGTCCTCACAACTGGCGATTGGCAGTGGTAAGCAGGAGGCTGGTACGCTCGTACCGCTCGGCCAATAGATGTGGGATGATGCTGTAGGTTCTGGCCGCCCGCCTGTATGGAGCACTCCGAGAAACCGGTATTCACTGCCAGATGCTTCGGATCTGCCCGTATTCAATATCAGCGTCGAATATCGGACCGCGAATTAGTTGGACCAAACCTGCTCTTTGTTTTGGGTTCTGGCTATGTCATATTCGTGGTAGGCAACTGCCATACGCGTTATGGAGGTCGAGTTGAAAGGGAAACGCGGAAGACCGAAAACAAACGGCGTCCATCCAGGATGGATGCTCGAGCGCGACTGCATCGCAATCAACGCGTATGGCGAAGCCAGGGAGGCTGGGGAGAAGTATGAATCTGCTTTGGATGCTATGGTCGATGCAGTTCATCGCTGGCTACCGGGCAGGCCGATGTCGAGAACAGTGGCAAAGCGAATCCTGGCAAACTGGCAAGGAAAGGATCGAACAACCACGATTCTTGGGAGGGGGGAGAGAATTTTGGAAGGCGAGGAGGCGGCCCTGTATCTCAAGATGAGTCAGGATCGCGCGGAGCGGCACGCCAAGCAGATGGGTCTTCCTATGCCGCCCAGATCTATTGCTACAACGGTAAGGGTTATCTCCTTCGGTTTAGGCCCGGTCCCTCGATACCGGCGAGTCAACCGCAAGCAAGGTGGAGAGTCCATCAAGGCGAAGTCCGAAGCTCCTTCCTGCGAAGTGAGCTAGGGTGCCAACGTCTACGACACTATTTTCTGGACCATTAAGCATTAAATTGGACCAATAAACTGCTGGTTTCCACAGCTGTCATTGCTGTGGAATAGAGTCAGGCGATTTCATAGAGGACTCGTCATGACTCAAGTCCCACAATCAGTTGACGACGTTGCAGATGTTCCCCCTTGCGGCAATGGTGGCTTGCAAATCATCTATCGCCGCCTGGCCGATCTCAAACTCGATCCCAACAATCCCCGCGTCCATTCTGAGAGGCAGATTCGGCAGATTGCAGAAAGTATCCGGTCGTTCGGTTTCAATGTTCCGGTGCTGGTTGACTCACAGTGTAGGGTCACCGCTGGCCACGGGCGTCTTCAGGCCTGCCGTTTGGTAGGCATCGAAGAAGTTCCGACGATCATGCTCGAAAATCTGACTGAAGCACAAGCCAGGGCGTTCATGATTGCCGATAACCGCCTGACCGAGAATGCCACATGGGATAGACGCTTGTTGGCCGAACAGTTCAAATCGCTGGCGGAAGTTGAGCTGGATTTCTCGCTGGAAGTTACCGGCTTCAAGATGGGGGAGATCGACGTCATGATCGAGGGTCTTTCGCCCGCAAGCGAGGGCGAACAGGATCCAGCTGATGAGCTCCCAGAGCCGACCACTAATGTGCAGGTGAGCTCTGTTGGTGATCTCTGGCAGCTCAGCAGAAACCGGGTGCTTTGCGCGGATGCAACGCAGCCTCCAAGTTACGCGGAGCTCATGGCCGGGCAGAAAGCGGCCGCCATATTTACCCAATTTGGCCGCAGCATGGCTGGACGTTTTAACAGCTCTGGAGAGGCTCCGCGCTCCAACTCCTTGACGGCCTGCGCGGAAGTCACCGAATCCGAGTTCACGGACTTTCTTACGAACAGTCTCGCCTACCTGATCGACAACTGCATCGATGGTGCAACCGCTTACTTGAGCATCGACTGGCAGCACATGTTCGAGCTGCTTACAGCAGGACGGCGCGCTAACTTGCAGTTGAAAAATCTCTGTGTCTGGGACATAGGTAAAGGGACGCAGGGCTTGTTTTACCGCAGCCAGCATGAGCTGATCTTCGTCTTCAGAATCGGAGAGGATTCGCATCGAAAAAACATCCGGCAGGGCGAGTTCGGCCGCCACCGGAGCAATGTCTGGCATTACCCCGCCGCCAATTCCTCTTGCCGACCAGCTGAAGCAAACAATCAAGGCATTCTCCATACGGCTGTAAAGCCGGTGGCCATGGTTGCTGATGCAATCATGGACTGCTCCGAGCGGAGCGACATCATTCTCGACGGATTTCTAGGCAGCGGCAGCACCGTCATCGCAGCCGAGCGGACCGGCCGTCTCTGTTACGGCTTGGAACTCAATGCCGCCTGCGTCGATGCCATTATCCGGCGCTGGCAGGGCTTTACGGGGGAAACAGCAATTCACCTGCGCTCTGGGCGCGCCTTCAACGAGATCGAGGAGGAGTACGCAAATGGACGATGAAACCAAGCCCTCAGATTACGAGGTGGGGTTCGGCAAGCCTCCGGCGGCGACACGATTCAAGAAGGGGCAGTCGGGCAATCCAAAAGGCCGGCCCAAGGGTAAGGCAAACGCAGTAACAGAGATTCTGCGGGCGCTTGAGGAGAAGGTCGTGATCAATGAGAACGGCCGCCGTAGAGTAGTGACAAAACTGGTAGCCGCGATGACGCAGCTGGCAAACAAGGCCGCTGGAGGTGATCTCCGGGCCCTGAACTTGGCCACTGTGCTGATGCGATTGGCCGAAGAACGCGTCCAGCAAGAGGACTCTACAACCTCTCGCTTGCAAGACGCGGACAAACGAGTGCTGCAAAACTTGATGCAGAGGCTTGAAGCAACGATAGAAGGAGGCGACGATGCTGCAGTTAGCTTTGAACGGCAAGAGGGTTGATGTTTCTGTGCGAGAAAACGAGGCCCTGCTGCGCCAGGAGCTGTACCTGTTCACTGAACGTAGTTTCTATGAACTCAACCCACAAACGACATTCCTTCCCAATTGGCATATCGAGAAGATTGCTCAGGAACTTGAGGAATGTCGCTTAGGCAGGACGAAAAGACTGATTATTACGGTGCCTCCCCGCTACCTGAAATCGCACTGTGTCTCGATTTCTTTCCCAGCCTGGGTACTGGGGCACAACCCGAGCGCGGAGATTATTTGTGTCTCGTACGGTCAGGATCTTTCCAATACGCATGCCAGCAGCTGTAGGACGCTAATGTCTAGCACCTTTTACCGGAACCTGTTTCCGACCACCAGATTAGCGGCCAAGAAGCAAGTTGTTAATGATTTCTACACCACCGAACGCGGCGTTCGCATGGCAACCTCGGTGGGCGGTGTCCTAACTGGCCGCGGCGGCGACTTTCTAATCATTGATGATCCGCTAAAACCGGATGAAGCACTTTCAGAATCGCAACGCAAGGCGGCGAACGACTGGTATGACCACACTCTGCTCACACGACTGAACAATAAGCGGGAGGGTCGCATCATCATCATCATGCAACGCCTGCACGAAGACGACCTCGTCGGGCATGTCCTCAAGAGCGATGACTGGAAAGTACTTCGCTTCCCAGCCATCGCGGAGGAGGATGAGACCCATATGCTTTGCTCGCTGGGCAAAAGCCGCGTCGTCGCTCGAAAGCAGGGGGAAGCTCTGCATCCGGAACGTGAGTCCCTCGATATGCTGAATTCCATCCGCGAAGTACAAGGCGAATATCATTTCGCCGGTCAATACCAACAGGCTCCGGCACCACTCGGCGGTGGCATGATCAAACGGGACTGGTTTCTGCGCTATGCCCCACATCAGTTGCCGCAGAAGGTCGACGTCGTTTTCCAGAGCTGGGATACCGCCAATAAGGCAGCCGAACTCAATGACTTCAGCGTCTGCACCACTTGGGGAGTCGTGGACAAACACCTCTATCTTCTCGACGTGTTTCGTGCCCGTCTCGAGTACCCCGACCTCAAACGCACCATCATTCGCCTTGCCGAGTTTCATAAGGCGGGAATCGTCGTAATTGAGGATAGGGCATCGGGTACTCAATTGCTTCAGGACCTCAAGCATGACGGATTTGATAAAGCGATCGCTTGCAAGAGCGGCGGCGACAAGGTGATGCGAATGCACGCCGTCACCGGCACGATCGCGAACGGATTTGTGCATATTCCGGAGGCTAACGCGTGGCTAGAACCTTATCTATTCGAACTCGCGGTTTTCCCGAACGGGAAGTACGACGACCAAGCCGACTCCACCTCGCAGGCGCTGGCCTGGATCCGGGACGGCTACGACAAGAACACCTTGGGTGTTATCGACTATTTGAAGCAGCTCGATGCCGAAACGACGTCGCCCACAATTCCGGAGGCTCCACTCTGCACCAAATGTAATGAAGAGATGAGGCAGAAAATTCCTGGCGGTCTCAGATGTGCCCAGTGCGGAGAACAGTGGTCGCCGGCCAGGGAGGAACCTTGCTTTCCGTCGCGATGGGACTTACTGCAGGGACGGTAAAGGTGAGATGCCGGCCAGTCGCAGTCGGATGATCATTGCTCAAGACACGAATTCAGCTTGCCAGCGCTGCGCCAAATTTGCTGGAGAAAAGTGCTTCGGAGCCGCCACTTCTCCAGCAAAATGTGGGGCTGGGCGGATGATGTGAAGAAGTGCACAATTTTGCACCAAGCCCGCTCCCAATTCGGGCGTGTCACATCGAAACTCCTCTTCCCGGCACCAGTTATTCTCCTACCACCTAGAAAGAGGGGGAAACCAGTGAGACTGGATCAACAGGGAATCCATTGCCTGATACGCCAAGAGAGTTCCCTGTTTTGTTGATTCCGATTTGAGGGATTTGAAACTGGTCATCAGAGCTGGAGTCCCGCCTAGATAAGAGGTTACATCTGCTGAGCGCGTAGTTTGATGGGCTGTTACTTGCAAACAATCCCTGTAAATTTCCCTGTTAGCAGGGATTTAGGGGGGTACTTTGGAGCGGAAGGACGGTCGACGTTTGTCCGATTACGATTGGTCGAGGGAGAAAATCGCCCCTTCTGGCGAAAGTTTGGACTTGCCCCAGGCGCCAAGTGGTGAGTCTAGGTTTCAAGCGATCAGTAGAGCCATACGCGGACAAATCGTCCAGAGTGTCGTCGGCAGACGGAAAGTTATCCCGTCTTGGGACGGTTAGGCAGCCGTCGCAACTGGCGTAACATCGCCATCTAGTAGGTAATCCTGAGCATGGCCGCCAATCGCCACAAGGATGGGTAACCCGTCGCCGTCAGAGCGGCTCTGCCCTGTGCCCGGACGGGGCTCCGGTCGACGCGGGCCCGAAGTCCTCTGCGGGGAAGTCACTTGGGCGTGTTGTTGGCGACTCGTAGAAGTGCCTCACACGTTTACAAACCCCTAAGAAACTGGCTTTGAGGAGATCGGACCAAATCTCCTCCAACCGGACTTCTGGCCCGAAACGATACGCTGTAGCCAGCACTCCAACTCGCGACCTAGGTTTAACGGATCGCTCACCCGCGGTTACGTGCGAGATGGCGATTTGCACTAAGCCGCTAGCGCGGCAGCGGTGTACAGCGTAATGATTGGGTAGAGTTCATGGGCACCTGAAGGAGGTGTCTATGACCGAACTACGCCAACGCATGCTGGAAGAACTCCGGCTGCGCAACTTCTCCTCACAAACTATCCGCACCTACACCGCAACCGTCGCTGACTTCGCCCGCTATTTTCATAAGTCGCCCGATCAGTTGGGGCCCGAGCAGGTGCGGCGGTATCAGCTCTATTTGTTGAATGAGAGGAAGCTCGCCTGGCAAACCCTGCAGGTCCGCATGGCGGCGTTGAAGTTCCTCTACACGCGGACGCTCAAGCAAAGCTGGTTCGAACATGAAGTCGCCAAGCCGAAGGTGCACCGCAAGCTACCCGTGATCTGGAGCCGGGAAGAGGTCCGCGCCCTGCTCGATAGTACGGTGAACCTGAAACATCGCGCTCTGCTGGCCACCTTCTACAGCGCCGGACTACGCTGCCAGGAAGCCCTGGATCTGAAGGTCACCGACATCGACAGCCAACGCATGATCATCCACATCCGCGCCGGTAAGGGAAACTTTCCGCGCCAGGTCATGCTCTCACCCAAGCTGTTGGAGTTGCTCCGTATCTACTGGCGTTGGCGCAAGCCCAAGGACTGGCTCTTTCCTGGGAGATTATCGGGCCAACCGATGCGTGCTAGCGGAGTTCGCCTGATCTGTCAGAACCTGCGCCGCCAGTTGGGCATGGTCAAGCCGCTCAGCCCGCATGTGCTGCGCCACTCCTTTGCCACCCATCTGCTCGACGCCGGGACCGATCTGCGCACTATTCAACTGCTGCTCGGCCATCGCGACCTGGAGACCACCGCCCGTTACCTGCACGTCTCCGAACGCACCCTACATGCCACCGCCAGCCCGCTTGATGATCTGGCGATCCGCGAGATCACGACCTCGGATGGAGACGGCAGAAGAAGATGAGACAACATCGGCTCGAAGTAGCCGATGTCTTTCACGCTCACCAGGAAGCGTTCCTCCAACGCTGGGGACCGGTTGTTTCCCGCCAGCAGCACAAGGCTCTGCGTGACATCGGCCTATGCCGTACCGCCGCCCTGGGCGCTCACTTGCAACAGTGCGATGCCTGCTCCTATCAGGCGGTCAGCTATCTCTCGTGCCGCAACCGGCACTGTCCCAAGTGCCAGTCCACGGCTCGCGACCGCTGGCTTAACCGGCAAGCCGCCAGCCTGTTGCCCGTGGCATACTCCCATGTAGTCTTCACCCTGCCGGAACAACTGGCAGCCCTTGCCCTCCGCAACCAACGCTTGCTCTATGACCTGCTGTTTCGTGCCGCCTCAGAAACCCTGCTCGAAATCGCCGCCGATCCACGCCATCTCGGTGCCCGGATCGGGGTGCTCGCCGTGCTCCACACCTGGAGCCAGAACCTGCGCCACCATCCTCACCTGCACTGCCTCGTCCCCGCCGGTGGGCTCGCCCTCGATCATTCCCATTGGATCTCATGCCGACCGGGTTTCTTCCTCCCGGTGCGCGTACTCAGCCGACTCTTCCGCGGCAAGATGCTGGCCTTCCTCCAGCAGGCTTATAAAAAAGGAGAACTCCATTGCCTCGGCACCATAGCGAATCTCGCCGACCCGCGTCAGTTCCACTCCCTGTTGCGGCGGCTACGTTCCCAAGAGTGGGTGGTCTACGCCAAGCCACCCTTCGGTGGACCCCAGCACGTGCTAAAGTACCTGGCCCGCTATACCCACCGCGTCGCCATCGCCAATGGCAGGCTTCTCAATCTCACCAACGGCCAAGTGCGCTTTCGCTGGCGGGACTCCAAACACAACAACCGCATCAAGGTCATGTCGCTCGATGCGGTCGAGTTCATCCGCCGCTTCCTGCTTCACATACTGCCCTCGGGTTTCGTCAAGATCCGCCACTTCGGCCTATTGGCCAACCGAAATCGCCGACGGGCACTCGCTCTCTGCCGACTGCACCTCAACGCAGCCGCTTCTGAAACAACCGCGATTCTTTCTCAACTGCAGCGCGAGGCGCTCCATCGCTGCTGTCCAAGTTGCAAACGCGGAACCCTGCATGTCATCGCTCGGCTCTCAACCTATGCCTTGGCAACCTATACAACGTGGGCGTCCAGCGGCCCCATCAACTCTTCGTGAATTCCACCTATGACTATGCGGAGATCAAACTCGCAGGCCCACGCTGACCAGTCCATCGCTGGCGAGAGCAGCACCCTTTTGCTCAAAATCGCCTGCGCCAACAGCCCGCATACCGGCGCTCGATCCAGCCACCCTGCAATCTCCACTTTCGTATCGCGGCCCATATCCCTTCCACACTGCCGAGGCTGCCCCTGCTCTATCCCCACAGGGCGCCTACCACATTCAATCCCCATAGAGACGCGCTAGCGGCTCACTGCAAATCGCCCTATCGACAATGCTCCGCCCATCGTTATCGCCATCCCCGCGTTCTGCCTGCGGAGCACTGTCGATACGGCACTACGGATTTATCGCCAGTAATCTAGTCTTAGCCCGAACGAGTCAGGAAACATCGCCGTGGAACCAGTGCTCCGAACCTCGTCGCGGCTGCGAATCGCACTGTGGAATACTGTTCTATCTTGAACCCGCCGAGCTGCTGGCAAAAATCACGGTCGTTCGATCCTGCCCGGCTCCAGCACGTCTTTCCTGTCGGCTGGGGGCATTCCACTCTCACGGGAGTCACTATGACGACACCTGGTACACGAGGCATAAATGGGCATCAACTCGAACACTGTCCCACAGTAGAAGCCGCTGCAGTTGTCATAAGTGAATTGGGTCGTGCCGTAGAGATTGCCGGCGCCATCGAAGATCAAGCCGGCGTAGGGGTTAGCCCCGCCCGTGCCGTTGAAGTTGAGCAGCACCTGCTCCGTCCATCCCCCGCCCGCCGTAGGCGTCAACTCGAACACCGTCCCGCAGCCGCCAGAGCAGGAGTTGTAAGTGCCGCCATATTGGGTCGTGCCGTATAGATTGCCGGCAGCATCAAAGGTCACGCCCGCGCCGGGATAAGCCCCGTCCGTGCCGCTGCCGAAGTTGTGCAGCACCGTCTCTGTCCAGCCTCCGCCCACGGTGGGCGTCAACTCGAATACCGTCCCTAAGATGTGAATGCCGCCCTCCCCAGTCGTGCCATAGAGATTGCCGGCAGAATCAAAGGTCAGGCCCCCGCCGGGATAAGCCCCGTCCGTGCCGAAGTTATACAACACCTGCTCCGTCCAGCCCCCGCCCGCCCGCGTCAACTCGAACACCGTCCCGACGCCGTCAGTGCCGCCCAAGCCGGTCGTGCCGTAGAGATTGCCGGCGGCATCGAAGATCAAGCCGGCGCTGGGGATCCACCCGTCCGCGCAATTGGTTTGCGCGCAGAAGTTATACAACACCTGCTCCGTCCAGCCTCCGCCCGCTGAGGGCGTCAATCTCAAACACCGTACCCCAGCCATGAGTGCCGCCCTCGTGGGTCGTGCCATAGAGATTGCCAGCGGCATCGAAGATCAGGCTGGCTGAGGGCTCATACCCGTCATCCGCGCCACTGCCGAAGTTATACAGCACCGTCTCCGTCCAGTTCCCGCCCGCGGTGGGAGTCAACTCGAACACGGTGCCACATCCACCAATCGAATGGCAGTAAATGCCGCCACTGTATGTCGTGCCGTAGAGATTGCCGGCGCTATCGAAGATCAGGCCGGCGTAGGGGCGAGCCCCGTCCGTGCCGTTGAAGTTGAGCAGCACCGTCTCGGTCCAGCCCCCGCCCGCAGCGGGCGTCAACTCGAACACCGTGCCACAACCGCCACTAGAAAGGCAGTAAATGCCGCCAAAGCTGGTCGTGCCGTAGAGATTGCCGGCGGCATCGGAGATCAAGCTGGCGCGGGGATAGTATCCGTCCGTGCCGTTGATGTTGAAGTTATGCAGTACCTTTTCGATCCAGGCAGCCGCTGGAAGGGTCTGACCCAGCGCCGGTTGGGTCAGGAAAACCGTCAGCGCAAGCACAGTTGCCGTGGCCAGCGCGACCGTTACCAGTTCAGAGATTGTGCGGGTGAGTGAATTGTAGAATTGCTGTTTGCGATGCATTGGCGTACCTCCTTGCCATGTGTAGCAAGAGAAAACGGACCTAAGAGACGGGCGCACTCGGATGCCGGGAAGAAGGAAGATCTAAGGTCTTGTTCCCGCGAACTCGGCCAGAAGTGGGGTGGGGAACAGGCCGACAAGCCATTTCGAGGGTACCCACCAGAATTTCACTCTCTCGGCAAACGTCTGTCAGTGACGCATGGGGCAGTGGCGGGTGATAACCGAGGACAACGAAGGGAGCGTTACGAAGCCGGAGCGATTCTTCCGTTCAAATTCGGATAACTGTCGCAAACAGGCCATCTCGTAACCAATCCTGAATGGGAACAAGGTTGGGGATTACTTGCGATATGGGATTTATCACCAACGAAGATGTAAAGGTTCAAGGTGGCAGATTGCCCGGAGACTAAAACACGAATGGCACAAGCGCCTTAACCCGAGCTTTGTAGGCGGGATATTCATCCGGAAAATGCCTCAGGAGGAGATCTTCTTCCTGTTTCAGTTTTATCCAAAAGCCGATGAAGAAAAACACTAGCCCAGCGAATGCGACCAGCAGGCCAGAGGCAATCGGCCGTTCCCAGACCCATGAGCAGATGGCTGGTATAAATCGGATGACGCACGAATTGATATGGCCCCCGTTCCACAAGTTTGTGCTCCTGCTTGAACTCGACATCTCTGCTCCAATCGTTTCCTAGCGTTTTGCGTGACCAGATCGCCGCAAAGAGTCCCAACGCACAAACCGCAACGCCCAGATACTCCGCGATGACTGTATGCGGTATCAGCACCATGCCAAATGGATGGGCCCCTGCCACAACAAACAGGATGTAGCCCAGCCAAACTGGCACCCTGGCCAACCTGCCGCTCCAGCTCTGGCGTTCCGCCACGGGCTTGATGGAGCGGGCGCTGATGTTCCAATACAGGATGAGCAGAACCCAACAAGCAATGATTAATAGTCCGGGTAACATAAACCGGACCATATCACCGAGTGCCCCACCCTGCAATTCTGATATTCCCGGTCCGAATCTCATTGTGCGGTTTGGCTGAGGGAATCTCGCCTTCGCGTGAGCAGCGAAATGGCTCTGACTTGCGAGAACTTCCGGGAGCCGGATTCTCCCCGTGTCACGAGCGACTCAGAGGTTAGCTTTCCAGAGATAGATGTTGTGAACAGGCCATTGCGTGCGCTATCCCCGAACCGGAGTGTACCCTCGGATTGAAAGTGAGTTGGGGATTTATCATCGAAACCCACTCTTGTAGCCGTGGGTTCCTCTTTTGCCAAGGTTGGAAGGGGCGTGGCAGGTGCGCTAAAATTCCTGCGCAATTATGATGTCGTGGGCTTTTCGAAAACGTGTACAAAGATTCCTCCGGTCCTCGCTATGGGTGGTTCCGGCCGTTTCCACACTGGCGGCTGTTCTCTCTGTCCCGCTGTTAAGAATTCTCGACAGAAGTTTGGGCTTTAATTTCCTTCAGTACAGTCCCGAGGGTGCCCGTGCGGTCGCCAGTGTTGTTGCCGCGGCCATGCTTTCGTTTGTTGTCTTGTTTTTTTCCGTCCTGCTGCTGACAGTGCAGATTGCCAGCAGCACGCTTTCGCCGCGGGTCATTGCCCGACCTTTTCGTTCTCGCGCACTCAAAGCGTCCCTGGGCCTGTTCGTGTTTACCCTCATCTACAGCATGGCAGTGGTCACCCGTGGCACTGAAGGGAATCTCGGACACCTGGCGACAGCCATGGTGATCGTGCTGACTGTCATCAGTATTTGTGTTTTCCTGTATGTGGTCGAGCACGTGAGCAAACAGCTTCGTCCTGTGACGGTGATGGCTGATGTAGCCTTGGATGGGCTTCAAGTGATCAAGGCGGTGTATCCAAGAATGTTCGAGCAGCATGGTACGCTTGAAGAAGAATCCAATGAAGCTTTCCTGGGTGTGCCCTCGCGAGTAATACCCCACGAGGGGAAGCCTGGCGTCGTTCTGGCGTTTGATATTGGAACTTTGGTCGATGTCGCGATCCGCGGCGCATGCACGATTGAAGTTGTCCCCCAGGTTGGCGATTTTGTTGCCACCGATGATCCGGTGTTTCGACTGTACGGGGGGGGCACCGCTATCGCTTCCAAGGAACTTAGAAAACACATCGCGCTGGAGCGCGAGCGCACCTTGGAGCAGGACCCTGCTTTTGCCTTTCGAATTATCGTTGACATTGCCGCGAAGGCACTGTCCCCGGCGATCAATGATCCCACCACCGCCGTGCTTGCGCTTGATCAGATCGAGAACTTGCTGCGGCATGTCGGTATGAGACGGCTGGATACGGGGCTGGTTCACGACTCAACAGGCCAGCTTCGCCTGGTGTATCGCACTCCGGACTGGGGGGACTTCGTTGAGCTTGCGGTGACGGAAATACGTCAGTTTGGTGCGAACAGCACTCAGGTGGTACGTCGCATTCGTGCCATGTTAGAGAATTTGATTCTATTACTTCCTCCCCGTCGGTCTTCAGTCCTACGACAAGAACTCGACCTGCTTAAGTCCACAGTCGACCAGAGCTTCGCAGTAGCCGAGGATAGAAAGCGTGCTGACTTCCCGGACTCTCAAGGCTTGGGTGGGCGTCCGAAAACCGTCTGAGCATGTAGGCCACTGAAACCGATCGAGATTAATCGCGTAGCTGTCGTAAACAGGCTAAGCCGTACGTTATCCCGAGCGGGGGCCCTCGGCGCGGATTACCTACGACTCGGCGATGTTACGTTAGCTATGTCGGATTCAGGACGGGCCGCTTCCAACATTACTTTGTGGGGAGCAGATGAAAAGATGCTAGGATTCGTTCAATCTCTGGTGGCCGATGTTCAACGATCAATTCCGTGGAATCCTCTTATATAAGTTAATGCCGAGTCTGGGTCTTGACTCCGCCGGCGGCGTCTTTCCGGTAATCGCTGTAAATTCGTAGCACCCAAATGCACTTTAAGGATCCCAATGAAAAGGGCCCAGCGTACTGGGGCCCCTAAGTATTTGGTGTGTGTGAAAGCTATCTTCGCTTCATCATCCAGCCGATCGCTAATCCAGCCGAAACTCCGATTGCAAACGTCACAACAACTGTCTCAATGGGATGTCGCTGCAAGCGCTTGGTCGTGTCATCAAGAAGCTCTTCAGCAGCATCGCCGCCTTGTTTTGCGACACGTTTCGCTGCTTCGACCCCATCCTCGATTGCATCTGCAATGGCAGATGTCGCCCGAGAAGCCTTGCGTGCTGACTCGGCAACTTGTTCACCCGTTCGTTCCAATACCGATTGCGTCATTTGACCTCTCTTGTTCCCGGATTCAATGTGAATTCGCCTATTCTCCAACAGCCTTTTCAATCTTGCCGATCCAGTTTTGAACTTTGCCGGTATTCTTTTCAGCTTTGCCTTCAGCTTCCAGATCCCGGTTCTTGGTAAGCTGGCCGACGGTCTCCTTGGTTGTCCCTTTGACTTCGTGCAGCTTGCCCGTTGTTCTGTCTTCTGTGCTCGGTTTCATCATGATCTGCTCCTCTGTTCGGTAGCGGGTTTCAATTGACGCCTATTGTTGGAGAGTCGCAGACTCCGTGTTACGCCACTCTCGTGTCGGCAGGTACTCGTGCCTGGACGAGTTCGTCGAAGAGTGAGCGATAGTGGATCATGGCGGTTCGCAGCTCTTCTGTGCTGGCTTCTCCTCTGCCAAGCCGCAAGGCAATGTCGTGCGCCGAGCGGTAGTTCTCCACCACTAAGGGATGGTCGACGGAAATGTCCGCCGCCCGCTGATCGAAATCGGTGACAGGATAGCCACGCGTCTTCATCAGCGAAGACACCAGCTCATCGGCTTCCGTCACTGCACCCTTCGGGTAATCGACAAAGCGAGATTGCACTGCCTGCCACTGGGCCAGGTAGCGTTCACGCTCGCCAACATCGAGATCGCGGATCTTGAGCATTTCAACTCGCGTCTCACGGGCCGCCAGCTTCGCCTCGGCCTTACGTTCGGATCCATGTTGTAGAACAGCTCGATCATATTCAGGACCGAAATGTTCACGTAGCTCCGTCGTGGTGTTCTTGCGTTTTCGCATATACATCGCAACGGCAACCACGATTACAAGAACCACTGCCACCGCAAGAGCAATCAGTTTGGGATCCATCAGATTGAGATTCATCGAGTACTCCTTTACGCCGTGTAAGATCTGCGAACAGGAAGACTGAATTCGGAAAGGTCTCCTTGCCTGCCGTAGACTCCTCTACTTCGCTAGTATCCAACGACCGGTCAGCCGAAAGCTGGTCAGAATTGCTCGCGTCGGGTCATGAAGAGGCTGGATTGGCACTTGCAATTTGGCCGGCACAGCGAGCAATTGTGCTCAGATCAAGTGGTAGCGGCAGCCATACGATAGTGTCTGACCAAACGTCATGAAGGAGAATCGAATGATATCCAAGAAGCTAGTTGCTGCGATCCTGGGCTCGCTCGTCGTGCTCGCCCTGACCCTGCCGGTAATGGCACAGAGCACCACACAATCCAACACCACCACGACGACGCAGAATCCATCCGGGGCTCCGACGCAGAGCACCACCACCAAGACTTCACAGGATCAGGCAGCGATGCCGGCCCAGGTCACTCAGAGCACTGATACGACGGTCACGCCAGCCGGCCCAGAGGTGAAGCAGACCGACTCCACCACGACCACAACCACGCCTCAGCCGCAGGTGACCGCAACTACGACCACCACGAGCACCCCGCCGCCAACAGTGAAGAAGGACACCACCTCGACCACCACCGTCACCCCTCAGCCCCAGCAATAATTGCGGCCAATTGATGCATGGCCCACTCAAGCTTCTTTTGCTTGGGTGGGGATTTTCAATTAGTCAAGGGATTCCGGGCTACTTGCCGCCTACGAGTTCCCTTAGTTCGGTCTGCGCCTGGCTCCAATCCTCGTCGGCGCGGTTGTGAACGCTGCCGCGAGACTCGTAGATTTCGTAAGCGCGGGTTCGTACCTCGTCGTCTGAAAAATTACTCGCTGAATTGTTTTTGGAGGCTTCCTGCTGTTTGGAACGGTCAGACTTCTGGCCTACCTGTCCTTTGGGATTAGACACTTTAACTCCTTATGACTGTCACAACTAAGGGGGGAATGCTCCAGAACGGCTGCCCTAGTTCAGGGGATCTGAATAAGAGGTAGAAAGTCTCTCTCACCTTTGGATGGTACGCTGATTGACTGGCATTGTCCAAACTTCCATTTCATTGTAACGCTCGACGTATGCTAACTCTTCGCTAAAGTTATACTTGCTCTTCGCCCCAGTTACTAAGTCCATTGCAATGAGCCAACAAGACTCTGATCATGGGCTCCCGTTTGACAATGCCTTCCGGTCCGGGTATAGTTTGAATTGAGGATAGTTTCCAAGCCTCTCCTCTTTCAGGTTCCCTGAATATAAGTCAGCCCATCTGAAGTTCCCTTCACCTTATATGCGACGCAACCTTTAGGAGGTTGAATATGTACGCACGCAATATCTCTTTTCGCTTGAAGTCCAATATGCAGTCTGATTACACGCGCACCTTCGAGAACCAGGTTCTTCCTTTACTGCGCAAGCAGAAGGGCTTCAAGGACGAGATCACCCTGTGCAACTCCGGCAGCCAGGATGCGGTCTCAATCAGTCTGTGGGAGCATAAGAACAATGCAGACGATTACAACACCAACACCTACCCAGAAGTGTTGAAGACCTTGGCAAAGGTAATCGACGGAACGCCGAGAGTTCAGACGTTTGAAACGGTCATCTCAACCTTTCATAACGTCCCAGTAGCCGTGTAATAGCCGCAAGCCTGTCGGACGGGGAGGCGGCTAATCCTGCCTTCCCGGACCACACCTTTCCATAAGAATCTGCCAGCGACGGCACGCATTCCCGCTTGCACCTTGGTTGTAAGGGCGTGATTGGATCTAGGTTATGCCATCAATCACGCATGAAGGATGACAACCATGCATCTATTCCAAAATGCAGAAACTATCGATCGCCTGGTAAAGCAGGGCGGACTCCTTTTGAAGACTTACCATGCCGAGTACGATGAAGATCCGGCAAGCTTCCATGCTGAGTTCCTCCGTGGCGACTTCGCAGGCTGGCGCAGCACGGTACAGACGTTATACGGCGATTGCGCGGAAGAGATTATCGATCGCGTCTTAATCGAGACGCGCTTAGCAAGTCCCGGGCGCGAAATGCGATACGGGGCCGCCCATTGTCTTTGAAGCCACTTCTGGCCGAAGCTGAGCAACTTTATAACGTCAGCAGTCGCCTCGAAGAACTGGCAGACCAACATCCGCCTGTATCAGGGGCGCTCATGATGATTTCCGTAAGTGTTCGTAACCCGGCTACTGTCCTGGAAAAGCTGAACGGGACGAAAACTACGAAACCGAACTTGGAAGGTCAGCCACAGCACGCCGTTCAAGCCTATTCCCCGAGTGAGGCTTTTAGTTTGGGCAGCGAGCAATTGTGCTCAGACTGAGCGATCGCCTCGGCCGTACCATGAGTTCTCCAACGTTATAAAGGAGAATCATGATACTGAAGAAGCCTTTCGCTTTCGCCCTGGGGTCCCTGGTTGTGCTCGCCTTGTCCTTGCCGGTAATTGCGCAGAGTACCTCACAATCGAGCACCACGACGACGACGCAGAATCCACCTTCCGCCCAGACGCAGAGCACCACCACCACGAGTACTCAAGATCCGGCAGTTTCGCCACCGACTACTCAGACCACCGATACCACCACCAAGTACAAGCACCACAAGGTGAAGCAGACCGAGACGAAAACCACCACAACCACGCCGCCAGCCGATCAGGTGAAGCAGTCCGCCACGACGACCACCACTACAATACCGTCGCCCGAGCAAGTGCAGAAGGAAACTACAACCACAACGACCACACCCGCACCCCCGCAGCAATAGTTGAGGGTACTCCGCCTTAACATTCCTGAGCCGGTAATCCCTCCTTCCATTCAGGCGATTGAAGAAGATCGTGGGCATTGACCCGTTGCGGCGACCCTGGTGCACTGGGACGCCCGTAAGTGACTCGGCGCCCTCGAACCAAAGGGTTCCGTGACTGGCATCAAGTCATCCCAAAATTCTGCCTCATTCAATTCCCTCGTGGGGACAACCTACACGAAGAATCGTAGCCGTCGGGGGTCCATTGTTCCACGCAACGCAGGGAATTGAGGCGAGGCTCAAGGACCTGCAGGACGGAGATTCTTGTGGCTCCAAAGCTTGGCATCAAAAAGGAGAAATCAAAATGACGAAAACACTGACACTACTTATCCTGTTGTCGCTGGCGACGGTAGCCTTCGCAACAGGGCCGACCTTAACAATCAGTCCTTCGGCGTTAACTATGCGGGAAAGGTCTACCACCGTACTGAAAGCGAACTTCAATGATGGCAGTACCATTGAGGCATGTGTTTGGGCCGTGACCGGCGGCAACACCATTTACGGGACGGGAGCCGAGGCGTTCTTGGCTACTGGGCAGACACCCGGGCCGTACACGATCAGCGCGGCGTGCGCCAATAACAATGGTGTAACGCAGTATACAACCTCGGCGTTGACGGTAACGGCGCAGTAACGGTTGCCTGAGGGGGCTGCCGAAGACGGTGGCCCCGCTTGTGAAACTGCTCCGACGGTACCCGGCAAGCCTCTGGATACTGAATAGGCCGGTAGATCGGCTGTCTGTGACGGCGGTCACGCGTAGGGTGCGGTACTTGCGGCGAGTCAATGGCGCGCATCGTGTGCAGGAGACAATACGCGGTCAGGGTCGAGTGTCGTGTGCAGAGGCGAGCGAGGCCCGGGCGTGCAAGTTAGCGATCAACAAGTTTCAGAAGGAAGGGGAGCGCAGAAGGGATCTGCCCGCCGGGTCAGGTCCAGCAAACCGAACCGCTCACACGCGCGCGCCCCCGGCCTCCCGCCTTCGGCGGGCCAAACCCACGCGCACGCACGCCGCCAGCGCGCGCCAAGAGAACGAGCAGCTCACGCACCGGGGCAGGTCCCGCTCACGCGCGCGCCCCTCGCCGCGCTCTCTCCGCGTTCGCCCCCGCGCCGAGGCCATAACGCGCTAATGTGATCGCGGCTTGGCTCCCTGAGCAGCCACGCCTCACATGTGCGCTCGCTCATTTTTTCTCTTGCGCGCGCTCTGCTCATGCATTAACTAATAAGTAGATAGATGAGCGAGTGGCTGGATATTTCCCCTCCAATAGCTATCCTCAGTAGATCACTGCTGTGCTTTGGCCGCGCTTGCTAGACTTGAGCCATGCCACGTCGTGTCGTGCAGAAAAAGCTCGACAATTCCGCCAGCCTTTTTCGTCGCGTTCTCTACTATGTCTTTTACGACTGGACTCGCGAAATGCCGAGATCCAAACGGCTGATCACGTGGTCTGGGATCTTAATCCAGGGATACGCCGTATATTCCCTCTGGGTGCGCTCATTGGTTTGGCCGGTGATGTGGCCGTGCGGAATACCTCTTTACGTGAGCGTCTGGCTGCTTTATTGCCTTGGCTCCGGAATCATGAACGGGATGCTGACTTCGGAATTCGTGCGCAAGACCCAGCTTGAGGCCGACCAACTTGCCGCCCAGCAGATCCAGCGGACGCTTCATCCGGAGGAAGTGGAAGAATTTTCGGGCTACGAAGTGGAGACGTACTATAAGCCCTTCCGCGACGTGGGCGGCGACTACTTCGACGTCATCGAACTTGCCGGCAACCGTACGCTGTTTGCCGTGGCAGATGTATTCGGGAAGGGGATGCCTGCGGCACTACTAGCCGCCAACATACAGGCGCTGGTTAGAAGCATCGCGATGACGGAGACGGATCCACTGGCGATGGCGCGACAGATCAATAGACACTTGAGTCGCTACACTCCAACTGATCGATTTGCAACAGCAGTTTTCATCGTGCTGACTCGCGAAACGGGCGAATTGGCCTATGTGAATGCCGGCCACAACGCCCCGCTTGTCTTCGGTCCGGGAGCAACGACATCCCTGAGTGCGACCGGCTTGCCGCTTGGGTTATTTCCTGAAGCGCCCTATGAATCTCGTACGACCGTTCTGTTCCCCGGTGGCGCTCTCCTCGTTTTTACCGATGGATTAACCGACTCGATTGCAGGAGAGAATCCTGAACATCGTTTGCGGGACGCCTTGGCGGACAGATCGCAAAGAAGAATGTCTCTTCTAAAGTTGTTGGTAAACCCGAAATTCAACGAGGATGATGTCACCATACTGCTTGTGAAGCGCGATACAGCCTCCAGCAACAGACCCGTATAGGGCGTCTTATCGCTGGTCAAGGGACATCAGATTTAGACTCGCCGCCGATGCGAATGTAGTGCGGATGGGCACGGAGCGAATCAGTGCTTGCGCTGTGATCGGTTAGATCTCGCAAAACCGGAGTTGTGGACCATCTCGATTTTGGCATGGCGCATTTTTCAGCACGGCGCGCCTATCGGAATGTACGATGAGTAGACTCATGGGCCCAACCAGCAGAAGTCGAGAAACCCGTTATGGATGCAGCTGGGAATCTCTATGGCACAACTATGGGCGACGGCGCTTATGGATATGGGGCCGCTTTCAAGCTGACACATTCAGGTGGCAGTTGGAATTACACCTCGTTCCACGATTTTACTGGTGGCACGGATGGAGGAACTCCGACCTGTAGTTTGGTTTTCGACGCCAGTGGTAGCCTCTATGGCACGACCCGCCAAGGCGGAGCTTAGGGCTACGGTGTCATCTTTGAGATCACGCCGTGACTGAAATTATCCGGGTTGACTGGGGCCGGCCAACAAGCCAAAGGCCCCGGTTAACCAAGCGGAGCCCGCGGACTCGCCGAAGGATCGATAAGCGGCCCTTTTGGTGGGAGAATCGTGAAACGGGACTTCTGAACAACTTCCGTAACCGGCTTCCGGTCTGGGTCGCTGTTCATCGGCCAACGAGTCGTACGCCAAACCGCATGCAGCGATAAAATCCGGCCAGCTCGTCACTCGCTCCCGAATCGGCGGCAAGGGCCATTAATACTGGTCAAACGGGCGCCCGCAGATCTGGAGCGCGGCGGAATTCCGGTGCTACACGGCGTCCAGTAGAGCGATGAACGCATGGCCATCGCATCTTGGACGGTGACCTGCGTAAAGTTCAGTTTTCCAGGTCTGCTAAGCGACAAATGAATCCCCAGCCACCGCCGACTTCGCTGACCGCCAGCATCAGTTCGTTTCTGCCCCTTTTCAACGGAAGATAGACGGCATCGTTTTCCGGGTTAACGATGCCGAGGAAGCCAGGGTCGCGAAAACCCTGCGCGCTTCGGCCACGGAAAAGAATCTTGCCATTCAGGAACACGCTGACGTCGTCGCTATAGCCGAGGTAGAGCTTTTTCACCTGATCGCGGTCAGAATCGATGTTGGCCCGTGCATACACTACCTTCATTCCCGGCTGGGGTTCGAGGCGCTTGGAAAAGTCGCCCTGAAACGAGACCTTCGGATGCGGGGCCTCACGATAACGATAGAGGACTACAAACCCGGGCGGCTCTGCTTCTACATCCTGCCAACGTATGGCATCGTTCTCAGCGGGCGTAAGCGGACGCTCCAGATTACGCGCCAACGCATCGTACGAAGGCGACAGGCTCCATTTGGTCAGCGTGCCCGGCGGCATGGGCGGCAGATGCCGTTCCCAGGGGGCATCGGGCGTTGTCCGTATCTCAAAATTCGAGAAATAGGTTGCGCCGGTCAGGACATACAGAGCCACCTGGCCATTCCTAACGCCGCTTTTCAGATCGCTCATCACCAGCGCGGGCTTGTCCATGTCCTTAACATAGAGCTTTGCTTGCGCCCCCACTACCTCCAGGCGCAGGTGGAACCAGACATCTTTCGGGATATCGACCGCTCCGGTAAAACCGGGCCCATTGTAGATTTGCCAGTTAGCACCGGTGTTGAGAACCGGCGTGTACTGCATGGCGTCGGGAAGGCCGGACTTGTGCTGACGGAGATAAACCCATTCACCGTTGGCGCCGTCGTC
Source organism: uncultured Acidobacteriaceae bacterium (assembly GCA_963755865.1). Classification (GTDB taxonomy): domain Bacteria; phylum Acidobacteriota; class Terriglobia; order Terriglobales; family Acidobacteriaceae; genus Bog-257. Next base: position 42,036 of record CAVWLY010000015.1, read on the forward strand.
GGCGAGCCGAAACTGAATGCCGAAAAACCCGCGCTTTGCCGGGGTTGCGACATCCACATCGATGACGCCGTCGCGCATTTCAAAATCCTTCACAACCGCCGCTCCACCATCGAGCAGGAGGCACTCGCGGCCATGATACTCAACCGCTTTGGCTTGCCCTTGCAGATCCCAACGCGGGGAGTTTGCCGGAAAGGATTGCGTCTGCTGGGACGTCTGGGAATGGGTCACCGACCCAAAGAGAAGAGCATAAAGAGCGAGATGTCGAAGCATGGCTTGCCTGTACATGTATGTCTTGAGCCTCCCGCTCTAACTCGCCCGACGTTGAGCGAAAACCCAGTTCACCAGCTCCGGTTCGGTGTAAGCCCACTCCCATACGTTATGGTCGACACCAAGGTACTCGGTATACAGGGGGTGTCCGCCCGCTTTTCGCATCGCTGTGATGCGATCGCGTGACAAAGCCACAGGAACGCTCTTATCGGCAGCGCCGTGAAAGTTCCATAGGGGAGTGTTAAGCGACACGGTGGCGTCCTCGGCAGTTTGCGCTGCACAGCATGCCACCGCCGCGGCGAAAAACTTTGGCCGTTGCGCGGTCATGTGCCAGGTCCCGGCGCCGCCCATTGATTGCCCGGTCAAATAAATCCGGTGCTCGTCAATTGCGAACTCGCGGCACAACGCATCTATAATTCCCAACGCCAGCCGCGCTCCGTCGCCTAAGCCGGGGAGCAAACCTATTACTCCCTGTGCCGCCTGCGAAAGATCATAGTGAACCCATCCGGTGTCGGTCTGCGGTACAACGACGTAACACGGAAAGCTCCTCTGGTTCTCAGGAAGCAGCCAGACCCGTGTACCGAAAACATTGCCCAAGCCCAGTTGCTTCTGGTTGTCGTCGCCCAATCCTCCGCTGCCATGCAGATATAACACCAGCGGCAGTTTCCCGCTCGCCGTCGGCCGAAACAAGCGATAGGGCATGGTTAAGTCGCTCTTATACACACGCGCTTCGTACTGCTTTTCCAGCCCCGCGGACTTTTCCTTAAAGGTATCGATCAGCGCGATTCGCTCTGGGGACATTGGCGCCCCTGGCGCAAGCCGAGGAGTGGAAACGGGCTTCGCCAACGCCGAGGGTGTAAGCGAAAGATTGAGGACGGTTTGAGATCCCGCAAGCCACATTCCGCCGGCGCCCGCCCCCAGCAGGCGAACTGCTTCTCGTCTGGTCATCATCTGCATCGTGACCTTCCAGCCTCTTTCGAATTGTGGTGAGACTCGATCATTTTTGTGGGCAGCTGGCACATGGTACGATGCGCTGACTAATGTCGGACCCGTGCCCTTCCAAATCAGAAGCACCGCCGCCAACATCAATGCCGAAAGCGCAGAGCACACCAATGCTTGTAACAAGCGAGTCTTCACAGTCCCTCCTGAATACGCGACTAGGTTCTGCGGGTGCTCTTGCCGCCTCACTGTTGCATCAATGTTTACCGATAAGGCTTCACCGGCGATTGATCCTGTCTCTCAGCAATTTCAGATACGAGTTCCAACCGGTGTGTAGACAGCCTTGACAAGCAGTCGTTAGCGATGAGTTTGGGGATGGGGATCAATGCATCGATTTGGGGGACAAGTCACGGGTTCGGTGGTTTCACCTTGCAGAAGTCAGGCTTCCAGGAAATCTCTTGTAAAAGAGACGCCTTCAGCGACAAGTCCCTATTCGCATCGCAACGACGTATTGGGATCAATGCGGGAGGCGCGTCGCGCTGGGATATAGCTAGCGACCAAAGCGATACAAGTTAGAAGAAGGGGAACCGCGACAAACGTCGCGACATCGGCGATTCCGACCCCGAAAAGCAGCGAGCGCATCAAGCGGCTGACTATCAGCGCGCCGCCTATGCCGATACCGACTCCCCAGAAGGCCAAGTTCATTCCTCCGCTAACAATAAGTTTCATGATGTTCGCCGGCGTCGCCCCCAGCGCCAGCCGGATGCCGACTTCGCGGCTGCCCTGGCCAACCAGATAGGCGATGAGCCCATAAATTCCCACCATCGCGAGCCCAAGTGAAATTGCCGCAAAGATCCCGAGCACCAACATGATGAAACGACGGCGAGCAAGAGAGTTGTCGAAGCGTTCCTGCATGGTGCTCACGTTGTAAAGCGGAAGATCAGGATTAAGTTCGTGAATCTGCTGCTTTACCGCGCCGGCCAGAGCAACCAGATCGTTGCGACCGCGCATAACGACGTTCATGGCACGCGTCACGTACTGGGTTTGCGGAAGGTAAAACGCAATCCGCGAATCCGAGTCCAGAGTATATTGCTTCACCCGGCCAACGACGCCGACCACCGTGATCCAGGGAGAGCTGGTCTCGCTGATTCCGCCGATGTGCAGGCGCTTGCCAAGCGGGTCTTGGTTCGGCCAGAGCTGTTGCGCCATGTAGTCGTCGACAATCGCCACACGGAGTTTGCCGGCCACGTCATCATCGTTGAATAACCGGCCCTCGCGAAGCATTATTTGCATTGCCTGGAAATAATGCCCGCTGACCATGCGTACGTCGGCATTGATGAACTTCTCGCCCGGCGGCGATACGCGTCCCTCAACAGTGATAGGCCCCCAGGCAAACATTTGGCTCAGCGGCAGCGATGTGACGGCCCCTGCCGAGGTGACACCCGGCAAGTTTTCTAGCCGCTGCCATAATTCATGATAGGCAGCCAGAACTGCCTGCTTGTCTTTGTATCGCTCGCCCGTCATGGTCAGCTCAAGTGTCAGAACATTACGAGGATTGAAGCCGGGATTTACGTCGCGTACACGGACAAAGCTGCGAATCAACAACCCGGCGCCAATCAACAGCATCGCGCAAAGCGCAATCTCGGCGATCACCAGCGAGCGGCGCAGATGGTTTCCTCTTCCCCAAATCGCACTGACGCCAGCGGAGGTGCGGCTGGTGTCCTGCAGAGCGGTCTGCACATCGAGCCGCGAAACCCGCAGCGCCGGCGCCAGTCCAAACAAAATAGCCGAGAGTATGGAAACCATGAACGTGAACCCGAGAGCGGCAAGCCCAATTCCGACATCATTCACTCTCGGCACGCTCTGCGGACCGAGCAGCCGTACCCAGTGCAGCGCAAGAAATGCCAGAAGCGATGCCCAAGGCGCCTCCTCCACACGCCAGCAACACGCTCTCGGTCAGCAACTGCCGAATGATACGCATCCGCGTCGCACCAAGTGCCGTGCGGACAGCGATCTCCTTCTGACGCACGACAGCACGCGACAGTTGCAAGTTCGCTACGTTCACGCACCCGATCAGCAGGACAAAGCCAACCGCTCCGAGCAGCAGATACAGCGTGCGCCGAACGTTGCCTACCACCTGCTCCAGCAGCGGCACGATACCGAACGTCAGGCCGCCGTTAGGCGGATACACTTCAGGGAAGTTACGCCGTAGGCGCGCGGTGATGGTATCCATTTCGGCTTGTGCCTGCTGTATGGAAACCCCTGGCTTCAACTTGCCCAGTAGGTTGTAGTCTTCGTGGTCGCGATTCTGGGCGGCATTGGCGGGAAGAGGAAGCGGCAGCAATATCTCGGCCTGCTCCGCGCCATCCAGCGTGGGCATCACCTCGCGGGGTAACGAAAACGAGCGTGGCATTACACCGACAATTTCATACGGCACGCCGTTCAGCATGATCTTCTTGCCAAGAACGCCAGGATCGGAACCAAAGCGCCGCGCCCATGTTCCGTAGCTGAGCACGGCGGTGGCCGTTCGGTCTGGCAGGTCCTCATCGGGAACAAACAATCGCCCGAGCGCCGCCTGCTGTCCCAGCATGGGCAGCAAATTCGACGAGACCCGGATCGTCCCAACGCGCTCCGGTTCGCTCCAGCCCGTGAGGTTGTAGTTGCCGCCGATAGCGATTGCGACCTGTTCAAAGCCATGATGACCGTTCTTGATGTCGAAGTACTGCGCCGTGGAAAACCAGTCTTCCGTAATGTTCAGGCCAGGAGAGCGGTTCCAGAGTATGACTAGCCTTTCAGCGTCTTTGTACAGAAGTGGACGAAGCAACAGCCCATCCACGATGCTAAAGATTGCGGTATTGGCGCCGATTCCGATGGCTAACGAAAGTACCGCCGCCAAGGTGAAGGCAGGGGCAGCGGCCAGCACACGAAAAGCGTGACGGATATCTTGGAGCAAAATGCTCATGCGGGTAGTAGTGACCTCGACGGCCAATGTACTCCTACAGACGCACAAGGCGCACGTCGGAGAGCAACCTGCCGTAAGTGGGCGTCTACAAAATGAGTGACTCCCGCCCCGGCGAGTTCGTGCTCTCCCGCAGAGGTAACGAGATACACGTGAGAAGTCAATCGACGTTCAGCGAAGTCGGATGGTCGCAGAAGGTGGCTTGCCACCGAACGGCAACCTCTAACAGGTCCTGTGTTCCGCGAATGCCCGCTCGATTGAATCTTTCTGAGGATTGACGTACCGCTGAGTCGTCGCGATTGATGAGTACCCGGCAATCCTTGCCAGCGTGAACACGCCGCAAGCGGACTCAGACAAGTGGGTCAGCACCTGTGACGCAGCAACTAAGCTCGAGTCGAGAAACTTGGTCTGACAACACAAAGTTGGCCCGATACCCGCATCTGGGAAGTGCCGATCGAGGATCCAGGCATTCCCGCTAGTCTCCCCTAATCCGACTAAAGCGCCGCTGTGCTTTTCGGTAAGGCCGGTAACCGATCTCTGGGCGCTCCACTTGCATACATTGAGGCTTTGCCACACCTGGGACCACGAAAGCCTTCCACGGCGTGAAAAAGGTGTAGACTGTCGGCGCATCGCGCCGGTGCAGTGCTCCGGAGGCCACAATAAATTCGTTTACCGTCAACAAAGTGGTGTCACAGTGCCTGACGATCCTTGCACTCTTCCTGATGAGTTCAACGCTGCGTCTTACTTTATCGACCGTCATATCGAGCAGGGCCGCACCGATAAAGTAGCGATCGAATGTGGAAAGGTTAACCTTTCCTATCACCAGCTTTTCGAGCGCGTGAACCAGGTGGGGAACGGGCTGCGAGAGTTAGGCGTACGCATCGAGGAGCGTGTGTTCTTGCTTCTGTTGGATTCGCCCGAGTTTGCTGCCAGCTTCTTCGGTGCGATCAAGATTGGGGCGGTCCCGGTCCCGGTAAACACACTGCTGAAGCCTGCGGACTATCAATATTTGCTCAACAACTCGCGAGCACGAGTGGCGATCGTCAGCGACTCATTGGTAGCGAGCCTTGATGCGATTCCCAGACGGCAATTGCCCTATCTCGAAACCATCATCGTGGTGGGTGGCAAGGCTCGGACAGGCACCCTGCGGTTCGAAGAAATCACGCAGAAGAGTTCTTCCGTGCTCCAAGCAGAGTTGACCGGCAAGGACGATGCCGCCTTTTGGCTCTATTCTTCCGGCAGTACCGGGCTGCCGAAGGCTTGCGTTCATTTGCAACATGACATGGTGGTGAGTGCGGAACGGTATGCCAAAAGCATACTGAACATTACAGAACAGGATCGCTGCTTCAGTGTAGCCAAGCTTTTCTTTGCCCATGGATTGGGAAACGGGCTGTATTTTCCCTTGGCCGTGGGCGCTACCAGCATTCTGTTACCCGGCCCTCCTAGAGCCCAGAGTGTGTTCGAGGTCATCGAGCGCCATCGGCCGACGTTGTTCTTTTCGGTTCCATCGAACTTTGTCAAGCTTCTCGCTCATACTGCAGCGGATGGAAGGGAATTCGACCTTTCGTCCGTGCGGCACGCGATTTCCGCGGGGGAAGTCTTGCCTGCCAGTGTTTTCCATCGCTTCAAAGAGCGATTCGGAGTGGAAATTCTGGATGCCCTCGGCTCGACCGAAGCACTCCACATGATGATCTCCAATGTCCCAGGTGCTGTGCGACCTGGCTCTAGTGGAAAGATTATCCCCGGGTTCGAGGCCAGAATCGTAGATGACAACAACAAGCCTGTTGCGCAGGGTGAGATCGGCAATCTCTTGGTTAAGGCCGATTCGACCTGTGCTTTCTACTGGCGCCAGCATGAAAAGACCAAAGACACCATTGAGGGCCACTGGATCCGAACTGGCGACAAGTACTTTCAGGATGAAGACGGATATTTTTGGTACGCCGGGAGGTCCGACGACATGCTGAAAGTGAGTGGCGTGTGGGTCAGCCCGATTGAGATTGAGCGCGTACTACTTGAGCATCCCGCCGTGCAGGAAGCGGCGGTGGTCTTCCGCAAAGACAAAGACGATTTGCCCAAGCCGATCGCCTGCATCGTGGCGCATGATGGTACAGCGGGCACGCCTGAACTCGCCCTTGAACTGCAGGACTTTGTCATCAGCCGCTTGCCCATCTTCAAACGGCCGCATTGGGTAGAGTTCTTTAACGAACTTCCGAAAACAGCCACCGGAAAGATACAACGTTTCAAACTCCGTACGGGCATCAACCACTAGCGCGGGCGACCGATCGCTGGGCGCTCCCCTTGCTCACCTTGAGGGTTCGACATACCTGGGACCACGAAAACCCGTCACGGCGCAGTTGGGCCACACGGACGGCATCAATCTTGACGCGTGGCCTTCCGAACTTCTTCCTCTTGGCGCGCGCATTGCGCAGACCGGCCCTGACGCGCTCTTGGATGAGCGACCGCCCGAACTCGGCCATGGCGCCGATGACTTGGAACATAAGCCGGCCCGAGGGTGTGCTGAGATCGAGGTTGTCGCGGAAGCTGACAAAGGCGACGCCATAGGCGCAAAGGTCTGCGAGGGCATTAACCACATGCTTCAGCGAACGACCGAACCGATCAATTTTCCACACGAGCACGGCATCGAACTTGCGCCGGTGAGCGTCGGCCGTGAGCAGGTTAAGTTGAGGCCGAGATTCCTTTGAGCCGGACACGCCCTGATCGACATACTCTGCAGTGATAGTCCAGCTGCGGCGGGAAGCATACTCCCGAAGCTCCGAGAGTTGCATCTCTGGATCTTGGCCGTTTAGTGTGGAAACACGGGCGTACAGGGCGACCCGAGCGATTGTAAGGGGTGGTTCTTGAGCCTGAGAGATGCGGTGTTACGTTGATGTACAGCCATTGGGGGCCTCCAGTTAGGTGCCCTGGTTCGCGTCGTGTCGGTGTTATCAGCACTGGCACGGCGCGCTCACTGTTCAGGCCTTTTTCTTTCGGCCCCTGCCTTTGCGGTAATTCTGCTCCTTATACTTCCGCAGTTGCTTTATGTCTCGTTCGTTCCATAGCCTTGAAATGATTCCCGGATGCTCGATGCGCTTGGGTTCGGAGATCCTCCCATCTCGCAGCCACCGAATGAGTGTTCTTTTGCTAACGCCTATTTGTAGAGCTACTTCGGATGTGGAGTACTCGGCGCCCATATATGTCACTACCGATGACGTATATCTTAAGTCCTTTGAATTGTCAAGCGGTTCGACTTGGAATAACAGGATTTGTCTTTGTTTGTAGCGCCATCCGGGGTCACAATGAATGTGATGGGTGCTCATTCTGGGTAGTGACTACCCGGATGTCGTCACGATTAACGGCGAGCGAATGAGTAAAACGCAAGAAGTCGACCAAGAAGAAATCGAGGAAATCACTCCTGAAGTGTCAAAGCCAGGCTCGTGACGAGAACTCGTGTGCAAGTGAGTCTTTTTCGGACCTCCCTTCGGATGTTCAACAAAATGGGGAGACCGCGGCGAAGGTGGTATGGCAAACCGCAACAAACCTACACGGCTGACCGAAGCACACGTGGATGCCCAGCTTGCAGCTATGGAAGAATAGGGCGACGAACTGCACCTCGAGACCCTGCGGTGTGAGAACTCAACCGCGGAAGCCATCTGTCGGGCACAAAATGCCCAGAAGCTCACAGAGCTTGAAGCCATCGGTTAGCGTCTGATCTACAAGGGCGTCACGGTCCGCGAGGAAGAGAACGTTTTGCGCCTGATTGGCACGGAGAAAAACGTCAATCAAGGCCATGGCTACGCGCGTCTTGCCAGTGCCGGTTGCCATGACGAGGAGCGCCCTGCGCCTTTTGGCGGCGAAGGCCTCGGCGAGGCGGCGCTGCGCAGCATTAGTGGAGGACGCCAGAATGCAGCATCCTCCTTTAGCCGATCCGAATAAGTTCTCTTAATCATTCGTGCGATTTAGGTGGATTGCCTAGGAGGCGGTACACCGTGCCCGTCTTGGTACAATTCAGAGCAATGTAGTCCTCTGCCGCGTACTGCAGCGAGATGAAGAAGGCCTCGGCGCGCTTTAATGCTTCTGAGGCGAGTATCGCCCGATTCTGGAACTTGAACTGGTAAGCGAACTCACCGATGAGGGGACGATGCTCACCGCGGGTGCGCCAGATCGCCACATTGGCTTTGCAGGAGATGCCGTGGCCGAAGTCGAGAATGCCGATGTCCTGCAACACCTCTTCGATGATGGTGTCGCTAACCAGTTTGATCGGCTCCCCGGGATGTTTCCTGATCCGTCCCAGCACCGGGAACCAGTCGATCAAGCGATCCATATCGCGCACGTTTTCGCGACCCATGCCAATGGCGGAGCGGAAGAACTGGACATTGTGCGAAAAGAGCAGACGGATGCCACCAAGCTTCTCTTTGGGCGGTAGAGCCTGGCACTTGAACTTCACGATGTGATCGCCCATGATGTTGGGTCGGACATCGGTTTCCGCCGCTACCTGCATGTCAGGGTGACGGAACTTAAAGACGATCTCGGGTTCGCCGACTGGGAAACCATGCTTGTATGGGATTCTTCTGCGTCCGATGAAGGCGTTGTTGTAAAGCCGGAAGTCCTCTGTATCAATGAACAGCACTTCGCGGATCTTTTCTGACTTGCCGTCGAAGCCGCCAATGGAGAAGACCACGCCGTGCTCTTTGCAGGGCTCGTTCATCACCTTCGCAAAGTCAAACAAGCTCTTGCGGCAGGTGAATTTGTTGGGATGCAAAATCAGCTTGCAGGAGAGATAGTGCACTTCATGGAGCGGCATGCCGTCGGCATAGTGGCCGGGTTTGAGTTGGGGGACGCGTCCTACCCAGCTGGGAGTAATCGGCTGCTTCTTGAGGATGACTTCTGCTTCTTTGTGGTGGGTCGGGACTATAGCAGTTGCGCTCGGCATAGTGGGTCTCCCTAAAACCGAACTGTTAAGATTTGTTGTTAGGATGTTACAAGATATGGGAATCCGCATATGTGATGCCGGTCACGCGCATGGCGGTTGGGATTGCTGGCGATAACAGATGGGATGAGAAGGCCGGTCTCCCGGCGGGATGCTGTACGCTCCCAAGTTATCGACGCGCTCGAAGCGCAAACAGATAAAGGAGACCGGCAATGAAGAAGAGTAGCACCGCGACGGCAGCGAGCAACAAGAATTTCAATCAGAGGCTGACGATGGGTTTAGACCTGGGTGATCGGTCGAGCTGGTACTGCGTGCTGGACGAAGCTGGCGAAGTGGTGGGCGAGAAGAAGCTGGGCACGACTCCGAAAGCAATGCAGGAAGTCTTCGCGGCCATGCCGCGCAGCCGGATAGCTCTGGAGACCGGGATGCACTCGCCGTGGGTGAGTCGGTTGTTGAGCGAGTTGGGCCATGAAGTGATCGTGGCGCACGCCCGCAACGTGCGTCTGATCGGAGAGAGCCGACGGAAAGACGATCGGCTGGATGCCAGGACCCTGGCGCGGCTGGCGCGAATCGATCCGCAGTTGCTGTCTCCGGTGAAGCATCGCAGTGCCCAGGCCCAGGCCGACCTGACGGTGATTCGAGCGCGAGCCAGCCTGGTGCGGGCACGGAGTGAACGCATTACCGAGTACAACCAGCAGATCGAAGCCATCGCCCAGCAGAGCTATCCGCAGACTGCGCTGCTGAAGCAGATCAAGGGAGTAGGCACGCTGATCGCGTTGACCTACATGCTGACCCTGGAAGATCCGCATCGTTTCCGCAAGAGTCGCGACGCGGGTTGCTACCTCGGACTGCAACCGGGGCGCAGAAACTCGGGGCAGAGCGAACCGCAGATGCACATCAGCAAAGAGGGTGACCCCTATCTGCGAACCTTGCTGGTGCAGGGAGCGCACCACATACTCGGCCCGTTTGGAGCTGATAGCGATCTGCGACGATGGGGTCTGAAGCTGGCCGAGCGTGGTGGCAAGAAGGGAAAGAAACGAGCCATCATTGCGACGGCTCGCAAGCTGGCAGTGCTGCTGCATCGGCTGTGGGTCAGTGGAGAAGTTTACGAACCACTGCGCAATACGAAGCGGACGATGTCAGCAGCAGCATAGTTGACGGAAGTACAGCAGAAGCCCAAAGCCGAGTTCCGGTGACTGCGCAGATGGCCTGGCCCAACTTCTATCCCCGATGGTGGAAGCCAAGGTCGCCAAACAGGTGGCAGCACCGACTGAAACGAGAACACCCAACTTGCACCGAGCGAAAATCGCTCACTAAAGAGTGCGGATGGAAGGGTGGCGACAGGGCTTAACTCGGCGGAGAAAAACCTTGCTTATGAATAAGGATGGGTAAAGATTCTGCTTGACTACGACCGGCCTTCTCATGGAAGGCCATCTCTAACAATGTCGGCTGTGTCAAGGTACTTTTTCGAGCACACTACTGCATCCACTCCATCGAGTGCGCCATTTCGCTCTCTCTGAAATTGTGTCTTGCCAACCCAAGGCCCGCCTGTAATCGTTAAGGTCTGGAACTCAGTCCGACCCAACCATCTCTTCGATCACCACTGTCGATCATGATTACTAGTTCAGACTCCCTTGTCGTAAGGGAGCGGGACGCCCAATCAAGTCGGCGGTGATCTACTTCACACCATGGCCTGTTACGAGCTGCCCCGCGTGCGAACCGAACTTCTTCATTTGCTCGTAATCCATTCCTTGCGCCACATCCAATACAGACTAACCGCCAGCTTGCGGGCCATCGCTACCTTGGCGATCCGCCGCTCCCGCCGCATGGCGAGGTGCATAAATCGGCGTCTCCAATCTGGATCGTGGCGCACCGTCGCCTGGGCCGCTTCCACCAGCAGGAAGCGCAGCAGCGAGTTGCCTTGTTTGCTGATGTGCCCCAGCCGCGCTGCTCCCCGCTCGAATCTTCCGCAGGTACCAGTCCCACATAGCTGGCGATCTGCTTGCCACATTCAAAGCGTTCCGGCGTCCCGATGATCAGCTCGTAGGCCAACGCGGTAAGAGCACCTACTCCTGGATGTGTCATCAGTCGCCGAGCTACTTCGGTGCTTCTCCACTTCCTGCTCAAGCGCCCTGGTCAGCTCCTGAATCTTCGGGTTCAACTGGTCCAGCAATTCCAGCAGGTCTTGCCGCCGCCGATTCGCCCATGGAGCCAGTGCTAATGACTCAAGTTGAGCTCGGCCTGACTTTTCGCCACAGCGCTTTCTTGCGCCGTAATCCTTCGTTCATAGCTACTACATGCAACTGGTTCATCACTCGCGTCCGCATCTGCACCAAGCGATGGCGGTGCCACAACAGTTGCCGCAGATCCCGATTCTCCCAGTCCGGTACCCATATCTTGGGAAAATCATCCTTCAACATCAGTTTCAAAATCAGTTGCGCATCCTGCCGGTCAGTCTTCTGCTTGCGTACTCGCTTGGCACGAATCTCCGCCGCATCTCCAATGTCCAACTGAAAATGCAGTTCGCTCAGAAAGCGCTCAAACCACTGCGCATGCCCGCTTGCTTCCATGCCCACGCGCACCGTTATCCCCTCGAGCCTGCAGTTCACGATAGAACTGCTGTGCTTCCTCAGGGTGTTGCAGTCTGCGTTCACCAAACTCTCCGGTCGCCTGATTTACAAACGCTATTTGTTGGAAGCCCGGGTGATAATCGCATCCTATAATCAGCATCGTCGGCTCCTTTCTCCCGGGCCTTTGATTGGTTGACACCGCCAAAGTTTACTCGGGTATGGAGCCGACATTGTTATGGAATCAAGCCGTAGCCTTGATCCGAGCTTCGTACGATTAGCGCGTCGCTCGCCCTGAGATACCTACCAGACTTCCCAACCAAAGCATGCGCGGCGATCTGCTGGTTGAAAGGGACTTCGCCACAGGCGCCGCGTTGCTGCCGTGGTTTCCGATCATGCGTCAGCCAGCAGGCTTGCTACCGATTCCGCAATATTCTGACCAGTGGCCTCCTGGTAGAAAGTGAAACCAGGGGATGGGTTGACCTCGAAACAATACCAGCGACCCTCTGGAGAACGGCGCAGATCGACGCCCGCGAAGATCAAACCCAACTCAGCCGCAAGTCGGCGGCATCGCTCACTCAATTCCGGTTCGAGCGTACATGTACGGATTTCGGTCGTACCACCGGAGCGGCCGGCGTAGCGGTAATCGTCGGCGTCCGAGACTATCTGCGCGGCGAAGACTCTGTCGCCAACAACGTGCACACGGTAGTCGGTGCCGGGGATGTATTGCTGAAACTGCGTGGGACAGTTGCCGATGTCCATGAGACGCTCTTTATGCTCTGGCCCGAGCCGCGAGACGATGCTGCGCACCCCGCTCGTTGACTTGTAGATGACCGATCCATGGTATTCGTGAAAGGCCATCGCGGCCTTGGCGTCGGTGGTGACTAGCGTGTCCGGAAGGTCCAGGCCTGCGGCGCGGATTAGTTCGGCCTGGTAGGGCTTCGAGCTATTGGAGGCCATCATGGAGGGCCGGTTGACCACAAGCGCCGGGGTGACCTCGACCCAGGCCTGCATTCCGTCGTCTAGCGCCATGCCGTGATGCCAGAGCGGTGACAATGGGCCCGCTTCGCTCAACATGGGCAGCCGCCGGACATCGTAGGGGCGGGCATAGATGGCGGTGACGGCTTCGAGTGCTAGCGCATTGCCATCCCATTGCAGAGTTCCGTGGACAGTCGGGCCTACGTTCAGATCCAGGGTTGCGGAGGCGATTGAGTGCTGATCAAAGAGACACACGGCCGCATTGCGGCTTTTGAGAGCGGAATACACCGCGCGCAACGGGCCGTCGCGGGGTAGGCCCCAGAGAAGGATCATGGCCGCTGCTCCTTGGAGTCGGCTAGCAGAAATTCGCGTGCGGCGTCGATTTTATCGTGGGAATTCAAGTCGGGCATTGGATTGGCGCTGGCGAGCGCCAAGCCGCTGCCGTATAGTGCAAAACCTAGAGTCAGCATGTCGACCCCAGCGGCCTGGGCGAGCGAATGCGCCCATGCGGCCAGTGAAGGTTCGACGACGCCGAGGATGCGATCGCCGATCACGGTGACCTCGGCCGCAATCTCCGATTCAGGTGTCGATAGCGCGCTCAGCCGAACGCTTCGATGGATTGGCCGCACTGGGATTCCGGCCTTCGCGGCGGTGCGAGTCCACTGCTCGGGCCGCCAGGCGGGGCCAAGTAGCGAGCCCGCAGTGGGCCGATTGAGCACCCTGCACGGCAGCGACGAGAGGAAGGCAATCAGGAACGCGGTCATCTCGCTCGCGACGTAATCGCGATCGGCGGCGTGGATATGCGGCAACATATCCGCGTGAATTGCTGGCAATCGGGTGAGTACACCAGAGATCGTCGATACCGGGACAATCTGGCCCGCGACGACCGCTGCTCCCTCATCGGGCTTGCCGGCCGAGTAGCGCCAGCCGGACGTCGAGAGGTCCGCTGGCGTGCACAGCGCGGCGCCCCAGGGCGCCCATGCCTCGACAACGGACCGGGCAGTCGAATCATGGGCGCTGGATAGTATTACGAGCATTCCGAGCCGCGATCAGCGCTTCTTCGGCGCGCCGCCCGGCCCTCGCCGGCGCTGGCCGGATACGTGCGTTGCGGCTGGATTTTCGGGCGCTCTGGGCGCTGGTTCCGGGCTCCCGGCTCCGGCGCCGTGGCGCTCCTCTTCACGACGGCGGCGCTCTTCCTCTTGAAGCCGCTGCTGCTCCATCCGGCGATGCTCTTCGGCATGCAAGCGGCGCTGTTCCTCGTGTTGTTCATGCTCATGCCGCTCGAACTCTTCGTGGTGCAGGGCGCGCTCCCCAACGCTGGGCCGCTCCTCGCCGCGAATGAACGGCCGGCGGTGCAGCTCGCCTTCAATGTTTTCGAGGCGTTCGGCGATGCGGCCGACCTGGTGCATCAGTTCGCCCAGCTCGTGCCGTTTTTCGTGATGCGCATAGTGCATGTGCTCGTGGCACTCCTTTTCCTTGCAGCCCTTGTGTTCGCATTCCTTGTGATCCTTCTCTTTGCAGGGCTTTTCCTCGCATTCCTTGCAGTCCTTGTCTTTATCCTTGAACTCTTTGGTGTCCTTCTCTTTGACATCCTTGTAGTCCTTCTCCTTCTCCTTGGCCTCCTTGGCGTCCTTGTCCTTGTATTTCGATTCCTCGTGGTCGAACTCGACGATCTCCTCGTCATGATCATGATCATGATCGTGGTCTGTCATGGTGCCGAGCGGCGCTCGACGCGGACGTCGACGGGATGCGAGGCGATGCCGTTGGCAATGACGGCGAGGCGATAGTCGCCGGGCGGCAGATGATCCGGCACGGCGAAATGCGTGTGATGGATCGCGTGGCCGGTGGCGACGCCCATGGTCGAGTGGTCGAACGTGCGGCAATAGACGGCGCCGACATGATGGGGGCCCCAGAGGCGCACCAGAGGATAGTTGGTCGCCATCTGCTGATCGTCGCCATAGGCGCAGGCTTGCGACAGGCCGTTGAGCTGGCGCCCATGCAGGCGATAGGTGCGGCCTGGATGCAAGCGCCTGCGGCACATGCGTGATGTCAGGGCGCCACGCGTTTCGCGGGCCGCCAGAGGGCGTATAGATCGCCATATCGAAGCTGGCGCCGCCGTCGGAGCACGCCGAGAGAAGCGCCTGCCCGGTCGGCAGGATCAGCAGTCGGCAATTATACGTCGGGCTGATCCCGGCGATCGCTGGCGCCGGGGCTGGGATTAGGGTTCCGCTGATCGGGTCGAATTCGTAGAACTCCGCCGGGGTGGAGAAGCCGGCATCGCCGCCCGAGAGGGCGATCGCCCCCACGCAGCACAAGACGTTGCCATTGGGCAGCAAGCAGGCCGGCGCGTCGAGCGCGGCTTTGAGATTGCCGTGCGAATCGACGGGGAAATTAGGGCCGGCGGCCCAGGTCCCAGGATCGGTCGGCGTCGTCGTGGGAGGCGTGTAGAGTCCGGTATGGCCGGTGGCCCCAATGGCGAAGACGCGCCCGTCCGGCAGCAAAATTTGCGGTCCCATCTCCGGCACAAAGCCGGCTCCGGGAGCCTGCGGCAGGGTAACGGGGATCACGCCGGCGCTGACCCAACTGTTGGTTGCGATCACATATTTCTGCGCGTCGGGGATGCTGCTGCATTGAACCGCCAGCACGGTGCCGTCTGGAAGCAGCGTCCAGCCCTCCTCGGAATCGGAATCGAGACCGTCGCCGCCGGCCGACCAACTGCCCGATTCCGGGTCCCAGATCGCCGTCGCGTTGGCGTCGAAGTTGGTATTGGCGCAACCCAGGAGCAGGCGCCCATCCGGCAGCACGCAGGAGGCGCCGTCGCCAATGTTGGTCCACTTCGGCGGCGTCGCGATCGGTGTCCAGGTGTCGGTCCGTCGGGTCATAGATCTCGGCGGCCAACAGATCGACGCCATTATAGACACCGTTGTCCTCGCCGCCGGCGCAAAACACGGTCCCGTCGCGCAGAACAGCGGACGCGAAATACAACGGCGCATTGGCGGGTCCGTTCTGGCTTACCGGCGCATTGTTCGGCATGGGGCTGACCGGAGTCCAGGTTCCGTTCGCATAGTCCGAGCGGTCGTCTGGCGCCAGCCGGAACCAGTTCGAGGTCAGGTATTCGTGACACAGGACGGCGCCGTCGGTCAGAAGCAGCGTCGCGTCGATGTTAACATTCGGCTTGTTCTTCAGAGGTTGCCAGGAACCGGGCATTGTTAGTTCTCCTTCATAGGGATAGTGATCCCAACAAGCGAATCGTTTCACGGTGCGGCTATTTCCCAGAGCCGGGTAAATGGTGCTGAATCGAGCACGTATTATATGCCCATGGTCCGGACGGGAACGATTGGAACGGAGGAGGGCGGAAATGGCCTTTCTGAGTGGACGCTGCGTGCGGCAGACAATAGTGGATGCATTTCGGCCGGACGGTCTTTTCGCAACTGCTCGAGCACGTGCCGGCACAAGGCTTTCAAAGTGTGTCACGCGACACAGAGACGACTCTTACTGGCGTGGGTTCTCTCGCCGGTATCTGTGGTCCGGTCGGATCGTCCACGACTCGGAAATCGGCCCGAACGGCGTTTCGGGAGCATTACCCGCGAACTCGGCAAGCCATCCAATCGACGGAAGCTCCCATTTGGAACGAGCCCCAAACCAAGCGCGCGAGTGCAATATGTGGACTATCGACCAATCCTTTCGGCAGTGGCCCGAGTGTGTCAAAGTATGCGTCCCTGAAGTGATGGGATTCAGTCGCGACACAGGAATGGATGTATTCTTCTCGCACCCTACGAGACGAGACGGAAACACCCGTACAGACCTTCTTATCGAGGGGGTGTACCTGCGTCTCACGAGATCCGGCCGCAAAGTTTCCTGGACCGAGAACGCGCGATGCCAGAACGCACTTTCGTGCAGGGCTTCGCACTGCATTGGCTTTATTTTCGAGCGCCTGAGCGGCACGGCTGATGCCCCTCTCTGTCAAACTGACCAGTGGGGCGTTCACGGAGACGAAATGACAGAAATCCCTTTAGGGCCATGCTAAGATTCGCCCAATCGTTTTTCGATCTCCGGAGCGAACCATGTCAGAGGTGTTCATCTCCTATGCGCGGACAGACAAGGGATTCGCTCTGGATCTCAGTGCTGCTCTTCAAAAAATGCAGCGCGACACGTGGATTGACTGGCGCAACATTCCCGACTCCGCACAGTGGAGAACGGAGATCTTTGCCAACATCGAAGCTGCCGACAACTTCCTGTTCATCATCAGCCAGGAATCCCTCCGTTCCAGGATGTGCGGGTTGGAACTCGCGCGTGCCGTAGCCGACAAGAAACGGATTGTCACCATCCTCTACCGCCCTGTCGACCAAAAGGACCTCCTGCCCGGCTTGGAGGAGATTCAATGGATCAACTATCCGGAGCTTGGCTTCGACCAGACTTTCCAGAGGCTGATTACAGCAATCGATACCGATCTGGAGTGGGTCCGCCAGCACACGCGGTTTGGGTTGCGGGCCGCGCAATGGGAAGCCAGCGGCCAGGATAACGGCTTCCTGTTGCACGGGACGGAACTGCGAGAGGCCATTCGATGGTTGGAGCAGGCAGCGAGAATTAAGAGCCAACAGCCAACAGAGGTACACCAACGTTATATCCGTGCCAGCCAAGCAGGAGAAAAGGAGCAAAGCCCAGCCGAGATATTACGGGAGGGCATCTTGCGCCAAATTCGCTACGGACTTTTCCGCTCCGTCTCGCAGTTACGTCCTAAAGAGTACCTGAGACCAGTTTCGTTTGCCATCCGTGACCAATTAGCTGACAGAATGCTGGAGACTGAGGCTATCTATCTCCGCAAGTATTCAAAGAGCCTCTATTACCTGTCGATGGAATGGCTAATGGGACAACCGTTGGCAAACAGCCTGTCAAACCTCCGGGTCGAGGAACTTTGCCGCGAGGTATTGGCTGGCTTCGGTATCAGCTTGGATGAGGTACTGAATTGCGAGCCCGACGCGGCGCTGGCGAGTGGCGACCTCGGCCTGCTGGCGGCGTCCTTATTGGAGTCGATGGCTACTCTGGGCATGCCGGGCTTTGGATACGGCATCGATTACGAGTATGGCTTGTTCAAGCAGGAGATCTTCAACGGGTTCCAGCGCGAGAAACCCGATCGCTGGAAGGCGAATGGGACACCGTTTCAGATCGACCATCCCGAGGAAGCGGTCAACGTTTCTCTGTACGGCCGCGTCGAAGGCCCGCGCGATTTTGAACACAGTCCGGAGCAGGTGTGGTTGAATCAGAAGATTGTCGTTGGCATACCCACCGACATGCCCATTGTCGGTTATCTCGGCCAAACCGTGAATTGGCTGCGGCTCTTCACCTCGCGCGCGTCGGAGGACTTTGATATCGAGATCTTCAACCGTGGGGACTACATTCGCGCTGTCGAGCAGAAAATTGCGTCGGAGAATATCTCGCGCGTCTTGTATCCCTCCGACTCGGTGATGAGCGGCAAGGAGCTGCGGCTGGTGCAGGAGTATTTCCTGGCGGCCTGCGCCCTGGGCGACATCATGCGCCGTTTCCGCCAGCAGCACAGGAACATGGAGCTGCTGCCATCGAAGGTCGCCATTCAGATGAACGATACGCATCCCAGCCTCGCCGTGGCCGAGCTGATGCGCATCTTGCTCGACGAAGAGAACCTGTTGTGGGAACAGGCCTGGGACATCACGCGGCAGACGCTCGCATATACCAACCATACGCTTCTGCCCGAGGCTCTGGAGAAGTGGTCGGTACCGCTGCTGGAAAAGGTCCTGCCGCGGCACATGCTCATCATCTTTAACATCAATCACGACTTCTTGCGCGATATGCAGCAGTATTCGTTTCTCGACGACGAAAAGCGCCGCCGCATGTCGATCATCGAGGAAGGGTACGAAAACCAGGTGCGAATGGCGCACTTGTGCCTCGTGGGCAGCCACGCGGTCAATGGCGTTTCCAAGCTGCATACCGACTTGATCGTCAAGTCGCTGGCACCGGATTTTGCCCAGGTCTGGCCGGAGAAGTTTAGCAACAAGACCAACGGCGTCGCCGCGCGCCGTTGGCTGATGAAAGCCAACGAAGGTCTTACCGATCTCATCAGCCGCACCCTCGGCGAGAACCAATGGATCACCGACCTGCACAAGCTGCGCGACCTAGAGCCGTTCATCGAGAACGAAGAATTCCGCCAGGCCTTTAAGGAAGTGAAGCGGCAAAACAAGCTGAGGTTGGCGCACATGATTCAAGACCTGATCGGCGTCTCTGTCGATCCCGATTCGATGTTCGACGTGCAGATCAAGCGTATTCACGAGTACCACCGGCAGATGCTGAATGTGATGGGCATCATCCACAACTTTCTCGGCATTGTGGAACGCGGAGAGATGCCGCTGGTGCCTCGCCTCTATATTTTTGCCGGCAAGGCCGCGCCGGAATACTGGGCCGCCAAACAGATCGTCAAGCTTATCCACAACGTAGCGGATGTGGTGAACAATGATGAGAAGAGCCGCGATGTGATGAAGGTTGCGTTCTTACCCGACTATCGCGTTTCGCTGGCACAGTTGATCATTCCCGCCGCCGATCTGAGCGAGCAGATTTCCGTGGCTGGGATGGAGGCCTCTGGTACGAGCAACATGAAGCTGGCGATGAATGGCGCACTCACCATTGCCACCTGCGATGGGTCCAACATCGAAATTGCCGAAGAGGTGGGCGAAGAAAATATTTATATCTTCGGACTACGTACGGAAGAGATCCGCGAGATGCAGCAAAGAGGCTCGTACAATCCACACGAGCTCTATGATAACGACGCCGCGGTGCGCGAGGTAATGGACGCACTGGCGTCAGACCGCTTCTGCACAAATGAACACGGCTTGTTTCGCTGGATCTTCGACGAACTTATTCACCGCGGTGATCGCTACTTCAACATTGCCGATTTCCCTGGCTACATCGAAACCCAGCAACTGATCAGCGGCGAATATCGCAAGGGCGACATTTGGTGGCGCAAGGCAATCTTGAACGTAGCGCGAACCGCAAAGTTCTCCAGCGACCGCGCGGTTATGGAGTATGCCCGCGACATCTGGCATATTGGCCCATTCGAGAAAGAAAGTCGTGCGGGCACGCCCTAAAACAATCGTTCAGGGGAACATGATGTCAAGAGGCGCTACGGAGGCCTGTCGATCTTCAAAGTCTGCGAGGAACTGCGCACCCTGCAAGGCCACATCAATCAGTTCGATGGTGTAGCGTGAGCTATGAGGAGCGTTTCGTGCGGCGTTTGCAGGTCTAATGAGACGGTCCAGAATATAAACAATGGAACACGGACGCGAACTAACATTGGACTGTTGATCTCGCTCGCCTGTAGTCGTGTCAGCTGCAACGCACCAGTTACAGCCGATTTTCATACCGGCCGGCCATTGCTATTACGGTGACCTGTACTGCCCTTTGAGGGTGCGCAGCGCGCGCGACATCTCTCCACGTCCCAAGTTGCCGCCAGCAGCCACATCAGAACGTACAATCCTCAGGACTGCAGATGTGGAAGTCCTCTCCGTCAGAGCATGATTCATCCAGAGCCGCTCCCTCTGTTCCTGCTGGAGAAGTGCGTCGCTTTTGATCGCAGCGATACTTGGCGATAACTGCCGAATGAGGGCGCGTAGCCCGTTCGCGGCTAGCGTAGGATAAGTTGACGCCGCACGCGTTTTGTTTGGATGTAAAATGGGGATGGATTTGTGTGTGTGCCCGACCAAGGCGGTCGGGCTTTGTCATTTGCACGCAAATTTGCAAAATAATTCCAGGATCTATGTAAACCGAACTCTCGTTTTATGGAATAACTGATTCATGGGATGGACGAGGTGAGAGTGGACAGGCACGGAGAGCACACCTTTGAGTACTAAAGCAAGAAACAACGGGAAGCGCGAGTCCAGCGAAGCAAACATCTTCATTACTGGCGGTGAAGCCTTCTGCGATGGGATGATGATTGAGTTGATCTCCGGGGGTTCTGCGCTTAATAAACCGAATCTTTTGCTCTGGAACGGGAGGAAGGCGACCGTTGGACCGCGCGTCGGGAACGGCGGTCGCATCTACGAGGCGGCGGAGCTTTCTCTGAGCTTACTCCGGGCAATGCGGTTGCCTTCCCAATGTACCGACTACGGATCAGCGCGCGATCTGTTTGTCGCAATCACCGAGTTGTTTGAGCACCATATAGATTTGCCGGAGCGGGATTCAAGTTTACTGGCCTGCTTCTCCATGGGTACTTGGTTGGCTGATCGCTTGCCGACCGCTCCGAGCCTGACGATCTCTGGACCTGACCCGGAACTGGGAATTGATGTGTTGCGCCTGCTCAACTGCGTCTGTCGCCATCCCCTTATGTTGGCTGAGGTTACTCCAAGCGGCCTCCGGTCATTGCCCATGGAACTGTCTCTTACATTGCTTCTCGATCAGCCACGATTGAGGCCTGACGTTCAACGGCTCTTGCGCGCGTCAAGTTACCGTGGCCTGTATTTGCCTGTAAACCGAGGAAGCGTGGCCGATCTGTATGGTCCGAAAGCAATTTTCTGCGGGAACGATGCTGCGGTCGATTTCGTTGATGGGGGAGGGATCCATATTTTCTTGTCACCATGTAAATCGCAACCATCCGAATTGGACGCCCAGGTTCAGAACGAGATCGCAAATCATTTTCAGCCTCGCCTTCTGACGTATCGGCTCAAGAATTTCGAAAAGGTTCGTCAGTCTCAGGTGGAAGTTTCGAAACTCACCTTCACGACAGGTCGGCTCGCCCGTACTCTGGCGATGTGCTTCCCAGAGGATTTGGAACTGGCTGGCGATATCGTTCATCTGCTCCAACCGCAAGACGAGGATGTTCGGCTTCAACGCGCCAACTCCATCGAATGCGCGATCGTCGAGGTTCTCTTGGGATTCGTTCACGAACAGAAGCTGTCGGTGATGAAGGTTGGGGACCTTGCAGATCTTGTAAACTGTCTTCTGGAATCTCGTGGTGAGATCCTGGCATATCGTGCGGAGGAAGTTGGTTGGAAATTGAAAGGACTAGGTGTTATGCGCCACAGAACGAGTGCCGGGAGCCAGATCCAGTTCGACCGCCAGACGAGTCATCAAGTTCACCGACTGGCGCGCGCCTACGGCCTAGCGCTGTCGTGCATCGAAACTTGCCGCGAGTGTGCCGTTATGTAAGTCGCTGTAACAGAGAGTCTTATTGCAGTGATGTCGGATCATGCAATTTCTTAATTCCTACTCCTAATTTTGGAGGTGTGAAATGCCAATAAGAGCACGCAAGCCCAGCCAAGACCGGCGACATTTTCTTGCCCTCCTTCTGCGCCTGCAGGCTGCAGGCATAGCCACTGGGACTTCGGCTGGCCTGCTGTCGGTGCCGAGAAGGCTAGATCTGCGACAGCTGGAGCCCTTGTTCTCCCGCGTTCACGACTTACCCGGAGGACAAGTTGTAGTACTCCTGCGCTGTGAGCTCATGGCTTTGCGCGCTGGGGCTACAGTCCGCGATTGTGCAATCAGCCTACCTTGGGGTTCCGAGCTCGATTTGTGCGACCCTGAGTTCACCCCGTGGTACAACGATGTGATCCGAGGCAGTCCCGAGTGGCCGCCTCTTGTTCTTAACCGCTGGCTGAGGGGTGAGGTTTCGCTGCCCCGCGGCAGGAAGCTTACCGGAATCATCATGGCGAACGGCTGGGCCCCCGTTCCTGGCGAGTACCCCGACGACTCGTCGGTGAATGTCGAACTAGTGCTTTCCGATGATCAAGGCAACCAGCTCGAGTTTCGCTTCGAAGCGGGCGTGGACCGGGTTGTGAAGCGAGTAGACGAGCGGAACCGCCGGGCGCGCGTTGAAGCTATGCGATCGACTAAGCGAAGGAGCCTGTTTGAGCGTGGGGAAATAGAAAACACAGACCAAGCTCGCACAACCCCAAGACAGGGCAGAGGCCTGATCCCGCCTTCCCCAGCGGTTGTCTCGGCAGGGAAACCTATGGGAGGCTTGTCCGCTGATGTCCCGCCAGACGCGGCGGACGAGCCGATGGGGTGGGTGTAGGGCTTCGATCGAGAATTCAACATGCCGGGTGCCACAGATTGGCGGCAGCTAAGAATCAGGCCCCTAGGGGGCAGGACATTGAAATTGGTGACGCAACGTGCCAAAGTTGTTGCCCATCGATTCGTTGTACATGTCGTTCCTTGACAACTAAATCACGAAAGGGCAGTCGTCACGGCGGCTGCCCTTGTGAGCACTGGCAAAAGGATGTTTCCTACCGTGCTGCGACTTGCCCGCAGATAATATGTAGGCCTCCAATGTAATTGTCGAGAGCGACCCGCGCCTCCAGGTCGCTCTGAAGCTGGTTCGGCCGGAATTGATGGTTTATCCCGGCGCGATGGATCGCTTCCGCCAGGAATTGCTGCTCGCCAGCAAGATTTCCCACCGTAATATTCTGCGCGTCCACGTCTCGGCGATGCCGGAGAGATGAGGCTTTCTTTTCCAGTTCATCCAGGCTGTCTTTGACTCTGGCGACGTGATCAACCACAGGAAACGCTCGTCTCTACGACTATGTCGGGAAGAGCGCCTTCAATTAGGTATTGCCGAATAGCCCAGGTTGGTGTCAAAACTAAGGGCGCCAACCTGAGCGCTAGTTGATTCGGCGAGTGCGATCAGTGGACCCCGATGTGTGGACGAATAAATGGCAGCAACGGCTCGGCCCCGCCCAGAAGGCCCTGCAGGAAAACCTGCCGCCTGGCAAGATCGCCGTAACTGTTGTTCCCAGTGACCCCATTATCCGGATCTAGCACCGACTCCTGACCCGGCGTGTTCAGGTTGCACTGGTCTCCTTGCTGGGTTCCCATGCTGCCTACCGTGCAACTATCTGGGCCCGCGTTGCCGTAGGAGCAACTGCCCGAGGAAGGGACACAGCCCAGCAGGAAGGTGGAGAGACTCGATTGTTGTCCGGGTGTTCTGTTGAACACCTGTTGAAAGAGGTTGCTAGGATTGGTCTCGTCTCCATGGCACCCGTTACAGGTGTTCAAAGAGAAGTACCTCCTCGCCTCATGTGCATTATTGTTATTCTGGAGCGTGGCCGTGCAATTCTTGTCGATCCGCACGCAGACATTCCAGTAGACGGCGGAAACACCTGCACTCGAAAGGGAGTTGAGAGATGAACCCCCGAGAAAAGGTACTCCCGCTTGGTCGGTTGTGTTTAAAGGCAACAACGGCTGGGTTCCCTGGAACTGGTCAATGGTAATTTGGTTGTTGTTGAGCCAAGTTGTCGGGAAATTGGGGTCCGTTGTGTTACAAGCAGGCTCTCCGTTGGTGAGGTGACCCACGCAACCGCCTCCGCCGAAGTTGAAGCTGCCATCGGGAGTCTGGTCTACCGTAATCTCGCTTATCGTGTTTGGATTCCCGCCCGTCCCGTAATTGACCCCGAATTCTCGTAGCTCCCAAACTGGGGTTGATCCAGTGAGAAGGACCTCGTTGGTTCTTACGTGAAATAGGCAGGTATTCCCACCGCACGAAGTTGATTTCACCACGTTGTCGGTTATCGTCGACTGGAGTAGCGGAATGTAGCAGCCGTCCGGGGGACAACTGGTGTAATCGAAGTTGTCCTTTGGCAGAGAGTTCCACTGCTGCGCCCACGAAGCTGCGGTGTATCCAGATGGGACATGGTATTCGAAAATGATATTGAAAGGCGGACCACTAATGGGCTGGTTGCCTTCACTCAAGCACCTTTGGCCGCTTTGGTTGCCGGCGGTGACGCCGAAGACAAATCTCAATTCGCCAGCGGCGGTTTGATTAGGCTGCCCCGCCAGGTCGATGCGATTTACGATCGCATTCAATCGCACCGGCGCGACGAGTGAGGGACATGGTCCCTGCACGCCGTTTTCCGTGCACGTGTCAGAGGTTGTCGGCCAATTCGCGAGCAGACCGTTCATGCCCCCCAGCGCTCCCATACCTGGCCTCTGGGAAACCTGAAAATTGTTAATCGTTAAACTGTTTTGCCAGTTGGATAGGAAGTCGTCCAGGGCCTGCTCTGCGACTTGAACACTGGTTGTGTTCAAAGCTGCCATCCACAACGTTTGGAACGTCCATGCACCTTGAGGATTTCCCTGATCGCTACCTTGTATGCAAGCATCGTAGGTCCTACTGGCCGATCCCTCCAGATCCTCTACGACCGCGGGGTTAACGATCATCAGTTCATGGTCCGGAACCACACTGTCACCGCTCCCACCGACCAGTACCTCAGACGTGAACTGCAGCGGTTGGCGAGTCTGCAGGGTATGTTGAATATCCGCAGGATCGATAAATTGTATCGTCTCTTTGCGGATGAAATTGCGCCCTTTGTAGATTGGGACCGTCTTCCCCTGGCTTGCTAACTGCTTGCGGCGCTGCTGTTGCTTGAGGAATGCGGTCCAGTTGAAATCGATTCGGGTAAAGAACACGCTGGCGTCCTCGTCCGAACGCAGCATCACGACATTCTGACCAGCCAGCGTAATGGGAATTTGCGAAGGCAGTTGTTCGGCAGCTGATTCAGGAAAACGCACCGAGAGCGTGGTCTTGTCGGTGCTCTGAACGGGATTGGGCGGCGTAAGGCTGAATTCCTCCACCTCCGGCAGGAGGGGATTGTTACCCAGCGCCAAGGTGGGGACACGTTGTGCGCCTGCGCTGTTCAGCAGCATGGAATCAGCGGCGAACGCGGCACGGAGCGAAGGACCTGAAACGTACGCAGCGGGTTGAGCCAGTGCGCTCTGGTTGATCTGGCTCGTATGTTTGCCAGCGTGCACGCTGCTCGCGCGTGGGGTGAAGGCCACGGCGATTGCTAACGCCGAGAATAGAGACAATACGGCGATCCAAATTTGCTTGCGGGATTTCATTCGATTCTCCTCTGCAGGAACTTCTGCGCGGTGAAGATGGTTTCGAGGAGGCGTCGCGGAGGGCTGGAAGCAGGTAGTGGGAGCCGGTGCTTCAGCCAGCGAAGCCGGTTAGTGGCCCTATGGGTGGAAGAATTTGGCACATATCGGGACAGCTGTCAAGGCATTTCTGGGCGGCGGAACGCATCGGAGCACTCCCGCAAGATGCCGTGCGAGTGCGCCGCTTTGAGGACTTTTCGTTTTTTTACTCGTTTCAACACAAGCTTAGACGGGGAGCACATGTAGGCGGTTTGCGGTTAGCATGGAATGCCGACGAAAGACGGAATTCGTCATAACGAAAGGAGACAAGCATGGCAAATCCCTTTGTACATCTGGAACTCAACACGCCCGATCTCGCCAAGGCGAAGGAATTCTATGCCGCCCTTTTTGGGTGGAAGTTCGCAGACATGGCCATGGCACCAGGTGGAACCTACAGCACATTCAAGCCGGATACCGGGCCAGGCGGTGGCATGATGTCCATGCCGGGGGGAAATCCCGGCTGGCTTTCTTATGTGGGAGTTGAAGATATAAGAGTTGCGACGGAGAAGGCAAAATCGCTCGGGGCAACGATTTGTATCGGCCCGCAAGAAATCCCCAACGTCGGGTGGTTCACGATGATTACGGATCCTACGGGCTGTACGATTGCAATGTTCCAGCCTAAGTGATTAGGTGAGTATCGAGTTCTTCAGTGGTCGACATAGAACTCCTCCGACGAGTGCTCCTGGAGGCGCGCTTCAGGCGAAGAGTCGTCCTTGAACGCGACTGGGGCTTGAGCGAAGCGAATGCACCACAAGGCGCTTATGCTGAACCTGGAGCCGTCGATCTTTGGCTCCTTTGCCGAAATTGGCGCCGGTCAGGAAGTCGCGCTGGCTTCTGGTTGTCGGGCCCGCCTTCGGAACAGTTGCCAACGCCATCTCTGCCTATGACAAAGAGGTCAGCGACGATCTCTACGGTTCCGGCTCGCCTTACGTATCCAGACAGCGCCTCGATGCCATGCTGGATCGCGAATGTACGCTTCGTCGTAGGTCTATCACTCTTGATCTGGCGCTCGAAGGTCACTAACGCACACTTGATGGCAGCTTTCTTGCGGCTCTGTCTCGCTTGTTCGCTCAAAACGTTCGCCTCTACGCTTACCCAATGGCCGCGGTGAACCTGCGAGAATCGATTCAGGGCACCTCTACCATAAAGAGCAGTTTTTGAACAATCTTTCTCCTGCCCTGCGGAATCTGCTCTCGGAGATCAAGGCGGAGGATCAGACGTGGCCGTCGCGCTGATTGTCATTGCTGTCGGGGTGCTGTGCGTGGCGATCGTAATCTGGATCGTACGCACCAGAAACCAGTACAGACTGGAGCAGCACAGCGTTACCCCGGAGGCGCTCCACGCATCGTTGGCCTCAAATCAAGACATACTTCTCCTCGATGTTCGCCAACCGCTCGATTTATTAGCTGATTCTGAGATCATCCCTGGCGCAAAGAGGATTTCTCCAAAAGAATTACTCGAGAATCCCTCGCTAATTCCACGAGAGAAGGATGCTGTTGCCTACTGTACCTGTCCGGGCGATAAAACCGCTCGAGTAATTATTCGTCGGGCCCACGCTCTGCATTTCGACCGCGTCAAATTCTTAAAGGGTGGACTGGCAGCCTGGAAAGGCAAAGGTTATCCGGTCGAGCCATACCTGCAGTCTTTCCACCTCGACACGGCAAGTTGACCGCAGGTCAGACTTCGGAGGCGAATAGATGATTCGCGTTGCTCAATCTGTGCCGTCCTGGTTTCACTTGAACGCTGCTGCGCTGGCTATTGCATTGATTCTCTCCTGGTCACTTCCGGCAGCGGCACAATATGCCGCCGGTACTCTCGGGGCAGCGACAACGGGAAACTCTAATGTAGGGCAGACATCGCAACTTACCGGTAGTGTACCCAGCGGTCCCGCAAGCAATGAAGTTTTACATTTAACTCTGCGCGACGCGGTTAACCAAGCCCTGAAGTACAACCTGGGGTCAATTGAAAGCGGAGAGAACACTCAGCTGGCACGTGGTCAGCGACTGGTTGCCCTGAGTGCGCTGTTGCCGCAGATCAGCGCCGAGGTATCGGAGACCGCTCAGCAACTGAGCCTTGCCACTTTGGGTATCAAGAAGGAGCTCCCAGATCTTCCTGCCGTGATTGGGCCCTTCGCCTACAGCCTGGTGCAGGCCAACGTAAGCGCAACCCTGTTCAGCTATGAATCCATCCAGCACTTCCGTTCCGCGCAAACGGCGGAACAAGCGGCAAAACTCAACTATCAGGACATTCTGGATGTCGTCACGCTGATCGTCGGTAATGCCTATCTGCAGGTTATCGCGGATGGTTCCCACGTCGAGGCGCAAGAGGCCCAGGTGCGAATTGCCAAGGCGCTTTACGACCAGGCGGTGGATCAACTGCAGGCGGGGACGGCTCCCAAAATCGATGTCACGCGGACGGAAGTCCAACTGCGCACTGAGCAATACAATCTCAGCGTCGCACGTAACAATTTCGCCATTGCCAAGCTGGTTCTCGGCCGTGCCATAGGGCTGCCGCTAGGACAGCAATACGAATTGGCGGACCAGCTTCCGTATTCCAACATCAACCCCCCTACTCTGGAAGACGCGCTGAGCGCCGCTTATAAAACGCGCAGCGATTTCCGTGCGGCCATCGACTCGCAGAAAGCTGCGACCCAAGCGCTTGCCGCCGCCAAAGGCGAACGCTATCCGGTCGTTGCCATGAGCGGCAACTACGGTGATGTGGGCGAGACCTTCGGCCACTCGCATGGGGCTTTCTTTGTTCAGGGCGGGGTCAGCGTCCCCATCTTTACCGGTGGCCACATCAAGGGCGACATCACGCAATCAGAAGCCACACTGCGGCAGCGCAAAGCTGAAAGCGAGAACCTTCGTGGGCAAGTTGACTACGACGTTCGCAGCGCCTACCTGAATCTCAGTGCAGCGAAAGAGCAGGTTGATGTGGCGACCCGGAATGTCGCCTTAGCGAATGAGAACCTTGCTCGCTCGCAAGCCCGCTTCACTTCCGGAGTGACGGATAGCGTTGAGGTGGTGCAGGCCCAGCAGTCCCTCGCCAGCGCCGATGATCAATACATCGCGAGTCTCTACAGTCACAACTTCGCCAAGCTCTCGCTGGCTCGTGCGCTGGGGGTCGCACGCACGAATTATGGGCAGTATCTCGGGGGAAAGTGATGTCGAACAATTGAGCAGGGCATACGAAATGTAGTTCCGGGCCGCGTTGCTTCAACCAGCATGCAGTTAATTCTAATAAAGAGGTGATGCCTTGGCTGCACCGGAAACAACCCAGCACACCCAAGTCGATAAAACGGACGAGGCGCCGTCGACCCAGGCTCCTCAGACTACGCGTGACCGCTCTCGAGTACCGGCTCCTCGCCGGCTTACGAAACGGGGGCGTTTATGGCTGATCCTGGGAATCGTTCTAATCCTCCTCGTCGGCGGTTTCTTCCTGTGGCGTTACTTCGGCAGCTATGAGTCTACCGATGACGCGCAAGTAGACGTGCACATCTACCCCGTCAGCGCGCGCATCTCCGGCTACGTGATTGCCGTGAACGTAGGCGACAATCAGTACCTAGACAAAGGTTACGTATTGGTCGAGATCGACCCGAGGGACTATCAGGTTGCAGTCGATAAGGCGAAGGCCGATCTGGCAAGTGCAGAGGCGACCGCCCGATCGCTCAACATCAATGTCCCTATCACCTCGGTGAATACCGCAAGTCAGTTGAGTTTCTCGGGATCTGGCGTCAAAGATGCAGTCGCCGGGCTCGCTGCCGCCGAAAAACAGCTTGCCGCCGCACAGGATCAGGTGCAGCAAGCCGAGGCTAATGACGTTAAGGCGCAGGACGACGTCAAACGATACAAACAGCTGGTAGAGAAGCAGGACGTCTCAGCGCAGATTTACGATTACGCCGTGGCCGCTGCCAAGGCCAGCACCGCTGCGGTCGCTGCTGCGCAGGCCAATGAGTCTGCCGCAGGCCAGGCGGTCCAGCAGGCTAGGAGCCGGGTCGCTGAGGCTCAAGCGAACCTTCAGGCAGCGCAGACCCGGCCTCAGCAAATTGCGACGACGCAAGCTCGGGCACTGGCAGCCGTCGCCGACGTCGAGCAGAAGCGCGCCGCTCTGGCTCAGGCTGAGCTGAACCTGGGATATACGAAAATCCTTGCGCCAGTCACGGGCGAAGTGACCAAGACGGTTGTCGTCGGCCTGAACGTCCAACCCGGCCAACAGATGTTGACGGTTGTGCCGCTGCAGGATGTCTGGATCACAGCCAACTTCAAGGAAACGCAAATGAAGTACATGCGACCGGGACAGGCTGTGCGGATTCATGTGGATTCCAGCGGCCGCGACTACAAGGGTCACGTGGACAGCATTGCCGGGGCCACGGGCCCGATCTTCAGTGTGCTTCCGCCTGAAAATGCCACCGGCAACTACGTGAAGATTGTCCAGCGCATACCGGTGAAGATCGTGCTCGATCCGGGCGAGAACCGCGACCTGCAGCTGCGGCCAGGCATGAGCGTCGAACCGACGGTGTATCTGCGATGAGCGATACAGTCCAGGCTCCCCCAGCGGAGCAGGCGCCATGGCGCCCTAAGTACAACATCTGGCTGATTGGCGTGGTGGTAGCGCTGGCGGCCTTCATGGAGGTCCTCGACACCAGCATCGCCAACGTTGCTCTGCCCTACATCGGAGGCGGTCTCGGGGTCAGCAATGACGACAGCACCTGGGTGCTCACCTCCTATCTGGTTTCCAACGCCATCATCCTCCCGATCAGTGGTTGGCTTGCCGTCCGCTTCGGCCGCAAGCAATTTTTCATGGCATGCCTGACCATTTTCACCGTGAGTTCGCTGCTTTGCGGGATGGCTACGACCTTTCCCATGCTGCTGCTATTCCGAGGGTTGCAGGGCGCCGGGGGTGGAGGACTGCAGCCGATGGCGCAAGCGATTCTGGCCGACACTTTCCCGCCGGAAAAACGCGGTATGGCCTTCGCCTTATACGGCATTACGGCAGTTTTTGCCCCGACCGTCGGTCCCACTCTGGGAGGGTGGATCACTTTCAATTATTCGTGGCGCTGGATTTTCTTTATCAACTTCCCGGTCGGTCTGCTCACGCTGGCGCTGGTATTTCGCTTGATTGAAGACCCGCCCTACCTGGCCCGGCTGAAAGCTGCCGGCGTAAAACTCGATTACATCGGCATCGGATTACTGGCGCTGGGCATCGGCGCCTTGCAGGTCATCCTGGACAGAGGAGAGGAGGATGACTGGTTCGGCTCACACATCATACTGGTACTGGCGATTGTGTCGGCTGTATGCCTGATCTCGCTGGTGATCTGGGAGTGGTTCAACAAGCACCCGATCATCGAGGTTCGGCTCTTCAAAAATTTCAATTACCTGAGTTCGAACCTGATGATGTTCAACTTCGGAGTCCTGCTGTTCAGCAGCCTGGTTATGATGCCCCTGTACCTCCAGACGCTGATGGGATATACGGCCGAACTGGCGGGATTCGTCCTCTCTGGCGGCGGTTTCGTCGTGGTGCTGGCCATGCCTGTCGTTGGGCAACTCACAACCAAGTTCCAGGTCCGCTATATCATCGCTTTTGGCTGGCTCAGCCTGGCAATCGCGATGTACTACTCCACCCAGCGCATTGACCTGACGATCAGCTTCGTGTCCGCTTCCTGGTTGCGCATCGCCCAGGTTATCGGTATCGGTTTTCTTTTCGTGCCGGTCACGATGGCGGCGTACATCGGCATGCCGGCGGAGAAGAGCAATGCCGTTGCCGGCATGGTCAACTTCATGCGCAATATGGGGAGCAGCGTGGGGACTTCCATCGTCACAACGCTGATAGACCGTCGCTCCGAATACCATCAATCGGTTTTAGTCGGGCACACGGCGCCGGGCATTCAGAACTTCCAGAACTTGATCGAGGGCGCGAAGCAGCGCTACATTCACTCGGGAATGAGTCCGCCGGACGCGTTGCACAAAGCCTATGCCAGCGTCTACCGGATGGTGCAGGCACAGTCTGCGACCCTGGCCTATATCGATACGTTTATGGTGCTGGCTGTGATTTCCGCGATCATGTTTGTGCTGTCTTTCGTCCTGAAGAAGAATGATCCCGGAGGGGGCGGCGAGATGGCAGTTGGTTAATACAAGCTTAAGTTTTGCGCATTGCTAAGCGGCCAGAGCGGACTTGCGGTTCGAATGCGCGATGGAGCATCCGAACTAATGAGGAAGTCTCTCATAAATGCTTTGTGTCAGGGTGCCCTGACACGAATCACAACTGATTCATGAGTTCGAGTTGGAGCGTCACTGTAAGAGAAACACCGTGATCAACATCATCACCATTGAACGGGAGTACGGCTGCGGCGGCGCGGAGATCGCGCGCAAGACTGCCGAGCGGCTGGGATGGAAGCTGTGGGACGAGTTGCTGACCGGCGAGATTGCCCGGCTTAGCAACTGCAAGCAATCCGAGGTCGCATCTCGCGAGGAGCGGGTCGACCCGCTTTACTACCGGCTCTTTAAATCCATTCTACGGGGCAGCTTCGAAGGCAGTCTGAATGCACACCGTCTGAAGTTGCTCGATGCCGACAGTATCAAGCGCATCACCGAGCAAGTGGTGCAGAAGGCGGCGGCCGAAGGAAGCTGCGTCATCGTTGGCAGAGGATCGCAGCATTTTCTTAGTGACCGAGACGACACCCTTCGGATTTTCCTCTATGCGCCGAAAGACGCGAAGATTCGCCGCCTGATCGCGGAGGGCATAGGCGGAGACGAAGCTGAGGAGGCAGTGGACGTCGTCGACAGCGAGCGTGCGGCCTTCGTCGAAAAGTACTTCCACATGGAATGGCCCAATCGATCTCTCTATCACGCTATGCTCAATACCGCGATTGGAGTCAAGAACGTAATCGACGAGATTTTGAGTCTCAAGAAAGCTGTGGGCACGTAAGAAACTTGGGCGTCCCGAGACACCTGGCACCGCATTCAATAGCTTACAGAATCTTGCCAATCCGCTTTCCAAGGGAGCGTTTGATTTCCGGAACCCTGCTTAGCGCTTTGCGTTCTTCGCCCGTGGGTAAGTAACAGGCAACTCATAAGTAATGAACGGGTACATCGTAGGAGCCATCTCACTGATCTGCACATACGCAGCTGATGGATTAATGGAGGGATTCACGTTGGTGAACCCCGCGGCGATGGTGTCGTAGAATGCGCCGATGGTCGCCGGTCGCTTCTCCAGAGCCAAGGCCACAGGTTTGAACTCGGGCTTCTCAATCTCCATGAATACCAGCAATTGGTCCGGAGACAGCGGCTTCAGATCCACGGCTTTGTTCATGCGGATTCCTCCCGGCAACGTATTCGTCGGATATTTCGGGATGAAGGCGGCATTCGCGACGTTCGGGGTCTGCCCGATCGCATTCAGCATGTTTCCCGCCAGCGCGAAATGCATCATCTCCTCGATGGCAATGTTTTGGATCATCAACGCGACGTGCGATGGATCATTGTTGATGGACCATTGCGCGCATAAATCAGGCGGCAAGGTGGAGAACTCAAGTTGCATTGCGGTCTGCAATGCGTCCTTCAAGTCGGCAAGTGTGTGGATACCTTCGCGAACATGCTCGGCGAATCGATTTCATGGGTTGTTTCTCCTTCGTAGCTTCAGATCTTGGCGGCGGTGAACATACACTAACGTCACCGCCGCTGATCGATTTACCTGCCGTGCCTGGATCGGGCGCCTCTTAGAGCCTGATATGCCTGGACTGTGCGCTATCGTCCTGACCGCCCTGCAGCCCTCGCCCGCTGCGCTGACACAGGTCCAAACTTCTTGAAAAGATTGGTAAACGTTTGATTCGAAGCGTCCTCCTGTACTACCGCGTAGGCGGCCAGATTGGACATTAGATTGA
Organism: uncultured Acidobacteriaceae bacterium; assembly: GCA_963755865.1. Classification (GTDB taxonomy): domain Bacteria; phylum Acidobacteriota; class Terriglobia; order Terriglobales; family Acidobacteriaceae; genus Bog-257. The sequence continues at coordinate 75,482 of CAVWLY010000015.1, forward strand.
CTTGAATGGCTGTCAGGTTAGTGTTCTCAGTGGGGTAGTTTGGGAAGTGGTTGGGGTTTGCCATATCGTTCTGAAGGAACGTTTTGACTGCAAGATTATTGGCAAACTGTTGGACCCAGGGTTGAATAATGTTGAGACAGCACCAGACGACGGTGACGCTATCCCTGCTCGGGACGCAAAACCAATCATTTTCCAGCACGGCAAGGCTTTGTTTGAAGATGGCCGGGCATTGGTTGGATCCACCATTGTTGGCGGCACTCCATAGTCCCTGCAGCAGTTGAGAGAAATCTCTGGACTTGAAGACCTGGTTGTGCGCATAACCGTACGACTCCTGGTTGTTGTCCACCGTCCCGGCGTACAGTACATAGCCCTGATGTTTCTTGTAGGGCTGGTACCCAAACAATGGCGGGATCGAGTCATCGACCAGAACGTTGGTGTTTGGCGTGCCGGAAATTCCGTATTCAGTTGCCGCCAGCGCGTTTTCCGAATTCACAAAGGCGATCAGCGCTGTGATATCGGAATACGCCAGCAGCGCATTGATACCCGTATTTTCGAGGCTGCCGCCGTCGGCAAACTCGGTGTCGTTTGGGTTCGTGACGACGGTAGGATTAGCCACCGGCCAGTAACCATATGCCGGGATCAGGGTTGCCGGATCGGGAAGAGACATGGAAAGCGAGTCGACTGCCGACAACGTGGCGTTCCTGCGTACGAAGTCAGCCGCTTCGGCTTGCATGTCGAGCGTGAGGTGTTTCTTGATCCATGACAGGATTTGGTCGCGGTACTTCAGCAGGACTTCCGCGAGTTTTTTCGGATCTCGCTTCCAGTCAGCGATGAAGTCCGCCACCGCATCGGCAAAAAACGCGCTGCTGGTGCCCGCAATATCGGTCAATGACCATTGCCGCGACTGCGCGACGCTGGCGGTACTTCCGCTCACATTGGAAAAACTGGAGTTGAAGGCAAACGAGGTGATACCTCCGCCACCTGGAGTAAGGCCGTTGGCGTCGCTGCCCGTGGGTGCGCCCAAAATGCCGGTGATGAATGGCGTCGCCTGCACTGGCGCAAGCGACAGAAGTTGGGTGTCTTTCTCAGTGATCAGCATGGCCATGTTGCAGACGTAATATGGCCGGGGAGTGCGGCTGCTTCCACTGGCAACCAGATAAGTTGTCTCGCTGCTCAGGGAAGAATTTGCGCTGGTTATCGCGGTTCGGGTCTGTGAATCGTAGGAGAAGAAATCGCTCGGCGCCATTTGCGATCCCGGCACGTACAACCCTCGTGGCGCCAGTAGGTTCAGGCCAATAATAGTTTGCCAGAGCATGTCGGCGGGCACATTGAAGACTGCGTAGAGAACTGCGGCTTGCACCGCCAGCAAAACGGGGGCGAACATCGGGTCGGTGATGGGAAAGGCAGCGTTTTCTGCCGAAAGCTGTTCGAGGCTCGCTTTGGTGGCCGAACCGATGCTGTTGTTGTAGCTGCCGAGAAACGCACTGTCCGCCGGGCCGCCCGCGGGAAGAAACTCAAACGGCACTCCCAGCCATGAACCGCCTGAGACGGTAGACAGAGCTTTGATTTGAGACAGCATGCTGCTGCCGTTGTAGGTAAGATAGTTGAGGGCTTGCAGTTCGCCAATTCCGGCCGTAAGAGCACGCGATCCACCGCCCGAAAGGCAAACGCCGATCGATCCGGAAGGCGCCTGGCCGGGGTCATAAACCTGCTGTACTGAGAATTGTGGTTGTTGGTTCACGCTAACGCTGGTCACGTTTGCGGTGAAGGTTCCAGCTGGCATAAAGTCCTCCGATCTGAAAAACCCAACCTTGATTACTAATGCGGTTAGCCTGGTATGTCAGGCCGACGAAGCCCCAAGCGTGGCCAGGTACTTCAGCCCCGTGATGCTAGGCAAGAACAAATAGGCGCCACCTCGCGTGGTTATCAGTCGCTCGAAGCCGGTAAGGTTGGTATTCGCCACCTTGCCGTTCACGCAAGCGGACAGAGTAAACGAGCTATTCGAGGCGTCGTTGATCCCCAGGAAGAGGTCTTCGCCGCTGATGTTGAACAGCGGGTTGCCAGTGCAGTTGGTTCCGTTAGCCGACTTCACAAACTGCGAGGTTTGGTTCCACTGACTCAACAGGAACTCGAACTGATTCGCGATGCTGCCGTTGATGAAGTGGCCGATGAGGCCGCGCGGCGCATCGGCTTTCACATCGTCATCCGGCCCATACGGCATAGCGCGCCGGATGATGCGGTGATTGACCGAGCTGCCGCCCCCGACAACCCCTTCGGCGCGAGGATTGTTGCGCCGGATATGTGACCCGACCGGGCATCTAAGTCCCAAGGTATCGTCGTACAGTACGACATCCCGCGGCTTGTCGCTCGGGACATATTGAAAGCTGTTGAGCTCGCTCAAGGGCATGGGTTTCCCCGCGTCGTCGGGTGTCAGTTCGAGCGGGTTGCCGTTTCGCCAGCGCCCGCAAACTTTCGCGGCCAACATCTCAGGATTGATGCCCGCCTGCTTTGCGTACACTTGCAGGAACTCCTCGAAACCTTCCACGTCTTGCTCGAGAATGCGGAAAGAAGCATAGCTGCTGTTTTGGCTGAGTTCGGATGGTTGTACTGAGTACTTCCCGCCGATCTCGTTGGGGTAGCCGAGCAGGAATTCTCCAGTAGACACCACGGGTTGGTCGTCCGGTATCTCGTGCTTGCGGGCGGGCGCTCCTGCTACCGTGGGCTGCGCGATGCTGTCGCGATATCCGAAGTGCACCTTGTTGTCTTTCAATGCCCGGGCGTCTTGCGCGGACAATTCTTTGAAAGCCCCGCTGAAGAGGCCGCGCAAGACCGAAGTCACCTTTTCAAGCACTGCCGGGTCCTTGGCTACCCAGAGGCTGAGCACCACATGCACAGCATTGCCGTCGGAGAGGCCGCCAATCCAATTTGCCGGGGCACTCTCCCCGATGTCGCCGATGTTGTTTGCGGTCTGCGAGCTAGTGGCCCCGCGCTGGAAGGACGGGTCGAAGGTTTGCAGTTGGGTCGCGGTGAGTCCCAGCGTGCTAAGTCCAACGCAGGTAAATCCGATGTTGACGAAGCATTCGGGCTTCGAGGTCCATCGGGCCGCGGTGGTAATCTGCGGAACACCTGGGCTGCCATCGACCATCGAGCCAATTAACTTTTGCGCAGCCGCGGTCTCGGTGATCTGGAGAATGAAGTGGCGGGCCAGATCGACGCGATAGCCGCGAAGAATCGTACCCTGCACGTCGGCGTAGTCGATGGCTGGTTTGCTCACGTAGTCTTCCTTGCGCGGGAAGCCTGGGTGGCTTCCCGCCGATTATTTTCGTTAGGCACCAGCAGCAGCGCCGGAGCCCTGGCCCCAAGCCAGGATCTGCTGCACCGTGGAGGAGTAAGCCCCGTACATGGCGGGAGCGCCCGCCATCTGCGAATAGTCGTTTGCCGCTATGAAGTTCGTGAACGCAGTCAGGTTGTCTTTAACGGGAATTAGAGTCACTCCTTTGGGCACGACAACGTATGCGAGAAGCGCATTGAAAACGTCCCCGAGCTGATTCACGAAATCTGATATGTAGCTGTCGAAACTGCCGTCGTATTCCGTGATCACAGCGAGTACGAGGTTGTTCGTGTCTGTAGGTCCGGTCGGCTGGAGGTTGGGAATGGTAGTGTCAAGGACCAGGAAGCGCGCGTAATGCACAGTACCGATGCTGGTCAGGGCGTTGTCGATCGCGGGCAGGTTTTCCTGGATCAATGTTGCAAGCGTACCTACCGAGGTGCCGGAAACGACCGGCATAAATAACGTCAGGGGACTTGCCATTTTTTTCTCCTTCGGGTTAAACGGTCCAAAATTATCGCAGTTAGGAAACCGGAAATCTAGGCAAGGTCCTTAGTCAAGATAGTGTTGGCTGCCCACAATGCCAGTGCTGTGATAGTCAATGTGGGATTGGCCGTCGCTACCGTGGGGAACACGCCACTGCCAACTAGAAAAAGATTGGGATGGTCCCAGGAACGTTGCTCTGAATTCACTACGGAATTACAGGAGCACGTGCCCATGCAATAGGTACCCACAATGTGTCCGGAGCCGAAGAACTTGATCATCCTTTGCTGGCCATTGATCGTCACCGGAAATGCGCATGGATCGCCTTTTTCCGGCGGCGCCGTGAACTGGCGCGCGCCCAGCTTGTCAAAGATCGAGTCCGCTGTAAGCACTGCGGCTACCATTCCTGCTACAGTGTAGGGAGAAAGATCATAGTTAATCTGGGGACGTGGAAGTCCCAAATTGTCAGTCTTGTCCGTCGAAAGAGTGACGGTGTTAGAAGTGTCGGGCGTTTGTTCTACTAGGAAACCAAGCCTGAACTGGCGCGTAAGATTGGTGTTGAGCGCGGCGGTCAGCTCCGATCCGAAGAACGCCTGCGGCTGGCCGCCTCCAATCGGGTTCAACCCGCTCTGATTGATTCCATTGATGAAGTCGACGGTAGTGGTGTAGGGATCGCCGATGGGAAAGTTCCAGCCTTCGTTACCGATTTCTATGCGGAAGGCGGCGCGCTGGCTGCGAAATGCTCCATCGCGCAGAATTTCAATGCCCGACGTTGAGAGCGGACCGCGATAGCCGAATACTGGGTTGGGCATCAGTGCCCAGGCAAGATAAAGAGGATGGTCCATAAGGTTCTTGCCTACCATCCCCGATTTGTTGGCTACACCGGTGTCCGTACGCCCCTGGTTTTTTGACATCAGCAGCAGCTTGGGCGTTTCTACCGCGTGGGCTGCCAGGACATAAACCTTGGCTGTCACACTTCCCGTACCTGTCGGAGGCCCGCCGGGAGTCTGATATTGAATGTAGTTGATCTGGCTGACGCGTCCGTTGCCGTCCACGATCACTTCGTTAGCCACGGTTTGCGCCATCATCGTCACATCGGGAAAGTTGAGTGCCTGTTCCAGGGTCACGCTGGGGTCGTACTTTGCCTGGATCGGACAAATAGGAATGCAGTTGGTGTTGCCGGCACAGACGCGGCGTCCCTGATAGGGCTGAGAGTTCCGCGCGGCGGGCGTGCTATTTACGGAAAGCGGGATGCCATCTACCGTAAGGCCCGAAATCCCCAGGTTCACGGCTGAATCTACCAGCGATGGAGGAATGGGATTCATGGGGTATTTGTAGGCCGGTGGGAAGCTAATGCCCAGATAGTCCTGGTCAGCCACGCGTGCAGAGATACCGATTTCGTATTCCGCGGATCCATACCATGGCTCTATGTCGTTATATCCGAAGGGCCAGTCTATTTCCTGGTTATATACCGTTTTCATCTTGAAATCGTTCGGGACAAAACGCAGGCTGGTGCCCAGCCAATGACGCGCCGTGCCGCCGGCCACGCGTTCGTAGGTGCTGCCGAAAGCCAGTGGTCCATTCTGAATCAGGTAGCTCTGTTTTGGGTCCTGCCAGTTCTCGCCTAGCGTCAAAACCGAGGGGCGTGGCGCATTCAGCTTGGTCGGATTGGCCAGCGTCGCACCTCCCGGCGGATCAAACAGATCGGGCGTGTACGGAATCTCCGGCACCTTGGCCAGCGCCATGAAGAAGCGGTTCATGAAGTCGTTGTTGTTGGATGGAAGTCCAGCCCCTGCTTCCATAATCAGCACTTTCTTCTTGGCCGCGCCTAATTGTTTGGCGATCATCGCTCCGGCGATGCCGGCGCCGACAATGACCACGTCGTACGAGTTATTTCCATTTGAGCTCATGATCCACCCCCGATGAAGTCGGAAAGCGACGGCGGTTGCTTTGACCAATAGCCGAAATTGCCATTGCTATAGCCCATGGGATGGGCCTGGGCCACGCTCCATACCCAGGCGCCATGGGCATAGGCATCTGGCGAAATGACTTGTACTGCAGGCACGGGCTCCGAGGGCGGATTGGGTCCGTTATATTTCTGCAACACCGATGGGTCGTACCAGCTTCCCAGATACCACATCAACATAATGCTGCGGGCAAAATAGCGGACTGCATCACCGGACTGGTTGAAGATGGTATCGGCGACCTGTTGCGGGGACTGACCCCGGACTTTGCCGAAAATATCCAACAAGCTCTGAAACGTATTCCCCGGCAGCTTTTGCAGAAAATCAAAGTAAATCTGGTTGATCCCATATGGATCGACTGCCGGCGCCAGGTTGTCTGCTGCGATGCCGGTCAACACCGACGATAGTCCGACAAACAGTTGCATCGGTGTGGCTGCAGGTAAAGGTGCGTTGCTCATGGTTGCTTACGCTCCTCGATATACTCTGTTGAACAGCGAATAGCTCATGGCTGTTTAAAAACGGCAGCAGATTGCGGATGCGACATCGGCTGAGCTCGTTCCAGCACGTAGGTAAAGTTGGAAGCCCGTCCCGTGGTATCGGTGGCGTTGTTATGGCACTGCATGCAACTCGAAGATGACTGCGGGATTTTTCCCTGGATGTAGGTTTCCATGGTCGAGTTAGCCAAAAAAGGCGGGGCCGGAGCGCCGGTGGGGTCGACCTTGCTTTGCGCATCGGTAGGCCACTGCGTGCTTACCAGCATGTAGTTCGCCCAGACCGTGCCTTGAAGAACCTTTTGGAATGCCGCGTTAAGCGCCTTGGCGTCGTCCATCAGGTCAATGACTCGAACAATCTGGCTATGATAGCCGCCAGGGAATGGCGACTTGGCCGGGTCCCACGGGCGTGGTGGCTGCATGTTCACCTTGCAGTTCGAACAGTTCGGATTAAAGAAGTTGTAGTGCGCATTCAACTGCTTCGAACCAAGCTGGGCCTGTGTCGGAACATTGTCGACGTGCTCGAAAGTCGCCCACGTCCATTGCGGCGAGCCGGCCGTGCGGTGCACCAGGTGCATGCCCACCAAGCCCACGGTTGCGGCAAAACATTTCTCCTGCACCGGCGGCCGCTGCTGTGGCGGAACGTAGACCAGCACCTTGGCCGTGTGAAAAGTGCTGGCGTTATCTTTTGTAGGATCCAGTACTTTCCATGATGCTTTGATCAGGATCGAACCCATGGGGCCTATGGTTTGGCCCTGCGCGACTGAACCTTCAGGAAAATTGATGGCACCAGTAAAGAGCTGTTGCCCCTCCTGGTTATAGAGTTGATTCTGCACAATGTACTCATACATTGGCTTGTTCAGCACAATTTCAAACCGAACATACTGTCCGTTCTGGTCAATGAGCGGGCCCGTGTTGAAGGGCTGGATCGCGTCGCTCAGCACGCCCGGGGTCTTGCCTACCATCCGCAACACCGGAATATTGGGTTCCTTCGGGCAGATTGCTGGAGGAGTGATGGGGTGTCCCCATGGAGGAGGCGCCTGGCCGCTAAGCAAGAAGACGTTTTCCACTTCCTCCCAGCGTTCCCACACTGTGGGTACATCCTTGCCGATCACCCCACCCGCGGCGGGTGCATTCAACGCAAGGAATGAAAGCCAGGAATTGAAGTCGAAGGCGTGCTGCAGATTGTCGAGGTCAAAGGGCGCGACGGCCTCCACATCGCAAGGCATTCCGCTGTTTAACAGTTTGGAGTCGATAGGTACATTGGGCAGGGTCGTGTTACACGGCACGTTCGGATTGATGGGCGGCTGAGTCGCCCCGGAGGCTTTCGTCTGCGACTCCACACCCCGCGGTACCAGGAGCAGAAGGCTTGACAGGCAAATCCGCAGCAAGAACACTCGGGCATTCACTAGTTCGCTCCTTTCTGCCTGTCGTGAGGCAGAAGTCGTTCCTGAGGCCTGAACCAGCGCTACGCATTCGCCCCGCGCAATAACTTCTCGTGCGTGCCGAATTATGATGTTTTCAGCTAATTAAGAGAATCCCTTACTTCACATCCATTACTCTGAGAAGGGCCGCGGCAAACCTGCATGGCTCGCCGTCCTGGAGGGAAGCGGAGGAAAAACCCGTCCCAAGTAGTTTAGGGATTCTACATCCGTTCTGCGGCATGTCAAGGTCAAAAGGTGCTAATGCTTGTGCAGCCGCCTGGCTCAGAGGAGATTTGTCGCAGTGAGGGTCTTAATGAGCACAGCCCCTCGCTCAAACGCGCTGGCTTCCGCCGGCCAACTTCCGCAAGTCGGGCTCCAACGCCGGTATTTCTCAACTGTGTCGTGTTGGCTCAAAGGCGGCGGGCAGACCAAAAGAGATTATCCGGCCAACGCTGTTCCGATGCGTAATAAAGCCGCCGCTGCCGGACATATTCGTCGTATTCCACCCGCACCTGACTGGCATATTGTGTAGCAGGCCCCATGTTTCCCTGGAGGCACTCGCTGATTGCTGTTGATGCAGCCAGAGCCCACCGGAGTGCACTGAAAATACCCGTTCCGGAAATCGGGTCGTAGGAACAGGCGCTGTCACCCACAGAGAGCCAGCCTTCTCCAACAATCGCCTTACGGCAGGATGACACCACATTCAGCACGCTTGAATTTCGTATTTGCCCGCTCTGCAGGCGCCGCGACGTCAACGGTGCGCATTTCAGTTCTTCACCGATCACAATGCCCTGTTCCCGGTAGATAACAGGATCGGTAAAGAACATGGCGATCGTAATGCCGTGCGGCAGCGGGGCCGTGTACCACCAGCCAGATGGAGCGGCCTCAATGCAAGTGCGGCGGTCCTTTCCTTGCGAATCAGGAAGGGAAACGAACAGGGCAATGGCAAGTAAGGCATCATCGATCTCCCGATCGAAGTTGCGATCGAACCGAAGCCCGGTTTTCCCCGAAGCATCGACCAATATACGGGACCGCCATCCTTCCACATTCCAGCAGCCATCTTTGCGTGAGCATGTTTTGACGCGCTGCCGCAGAAACACTGTAGCACCTGCCTTCTCGGCCTCGGTCATCAACATTCGGTCGAAGCGGCTACGATCGATGTGCCACCCCAAGCCATGAGCATTACCGATGAAATCAACCTCGACAGGAGTTGAATCGCCCCATGCCACAATCCTGCCCGGAGCTTCGAGGGGCGAAAGGTCAAGGAACGAATTCCATAGTCCCAGTTCGCGAAACACAGGATTGATTTCAGGTGGTAGTGTCTCACCGTAGCGGGGAGACTCGTAAGCCGTAGCCTCCACGAGGGCGACACTGCATGCCTTGCGAGCAAGGCATAAGGCCAGCGTCGCACCCGCTGGACCACCCCCAACTACCAGCACGTCAAAGGTCTTCATGACATCTTCATCAAGAATTTTAATTATTGCGTGCGACGTTCAAAGAATATAATGCGCGGATCAAGGAGGCATATGAGTTTGGATTCAGTCGTCGAAGCACGCATTCATCCGGGAATTGGTATCGCCCGCGTTGGCAACAGTGATGAGTTCTTTATTGGTCCTGAGGTCCCGCACGCTACCGTCAAACCGAAAGGCGGTTATCGGGATGGCGAGGGGCGGCTTAAACGGCAAGCGGCGCGGTTCCGGATTTATGGATACGACTGCAACGGGAATGTAGTCGCTGAGCTCACAGCATCCAACGCGAACATTCACTGGTCCGCGCATGTGGCCAACAAGAAGGCAGCATGGTACGACTTCGATGCTGCTCTTGACCTGCCTGAGGCCGTAGACCTCCGTTCGGCGCGACGCAATGCCGGTGTTCAAGGCAAGGAACGCCATAAGCTGACCATTGATCCGGGAGTGCGCTCGGTTTCTGGACGTAATCAGAAGTCAAGCCCGTTCGACACTGGAGAGTTTTTTGGCAAGAAGGTTTATCTTGGCGAGTTATTAACTGATGACGTTGGCCGTTTGATCTTTCTGGGTGGTAAAGGCGAATCAGGGAGCCCGTTGCCCGGCTACACGCTCGTAACCTTTGCGAACAATCCCGGATGGCATGACGATGTCTCCGACGGATGGATAGCTGCAACGGTCAGCATCGGCGACCGCTCAATATCTGTCGACCCAGCTTGGGTCGTCACTGCTCCGCCGAATTACGCTCCGGACCTGGTAACCCCGCAAACGATGTATGACGTAATTCGGGATGCGCTGTCCGGCCGCCTATTGCCAAAACCGGTTAAGCCCTCATTCACGCAAGACATTCTGCCGCTCCTGGCACAGTTTCATGAAGCTCAGTGGGTCAACTTCGGTATTTTCGTCCAATTCGGATGGATGGGACCGAATGACTTCCTGCGCCCCGATGTACTCAAGAAGCTGGCTACCCCGCCGCAAGGGAATAGTGATCCGTTCCTGGAAATGCGGCGGCAGATTTTCTACTCTTTCCGCGATCCTTCTTCGGATACATTCGAACCGCTGAAATGGCCTCCGCTCTACGGAGATGCTTTTGGGAGCTTTGACAGCCCGCCAAGTCCAAAGGTAGGTTTCAGCGTTACGGGAACGATCTACAACTTTCTCCAGCAGTGGATGGATGGCAATTTTATCGGTGACTTCGATCCTGGTGCGAAACAACCGGCATCGATCGAAGAGGTTGTTCTAGCGGATCAACCCTCGACGCTGGATCGAGCAGCCCTGCACTTCTGCATGGGCGGACCATTTCATCCCGGATGCGAGATGACATGGCCGATGCGGCGCTCTTCCATGTACCGCGCCCCTTTTCGCCTGCGACAAAGGCCTAGCAGCGATACAGAGCCCAACTACGGCGAGTTCCTCACGCAAGCGACGATTCTGGCGAACGATGGACCTCTTTCCGCCAGCGCTCCAGGTGATATCAGCAAATGGATGGCAGTCCCGTGGCAAAGCGACACCGCCAGTTGCAGGGCGGGATATCCCGGCACAGAGTTTCCCAACGACAGCTTTATTCCAACCTTCTGGCCGTCGCGCGTGCCGAACACGATTCTTTCTGAGGCTAACTATAAGACCGTCGTCGATACGAGCACGCCACTCGATGTGCGCATGGCTGCATTCTATGATCGCCCGAATTGGTTGCGAAGTCTTGGCCTGAACCTTCCCTATGTGGAGCAGATCACCTACATGGTTCATCATTTCGGCGAGTTGGGCCTGATAGAGAAGCGCGAAGCCTCGGCCGGCCCAGAATTTCCATCGGTGATGTATGTGGAGACCTTGCCGCCTGCAACCCAAGCGGTTGCCGCCGAAGCTCAGGTTGAAGAGCCTCGACCCGAAGAATCAGGGGTGAGCCTCGAGTTTGCGCAAGCTCGCTTTGGTGGATTGCGGCGACTCAAACGGTAATGCTCAATATGGAGCCGTTTCCTTGGCGGGTCAGCCCACTTGGACGAGAAGCCGGCGACCCGCTCCAATGAGCGGGCGCCGACCGTGGCAGGCGCAGCAACCGCAGAGGGAGTGGTTTCCTCAACTTGGAGGAAGTCTCGCTCCTGAAATCAGACCCGAGCCGAAGGCATACAAGGCGCGAACAAAGGCACGTCCCATCAGGAGAGATAGCGCTTCAAGTCTTCAGGATGGTGCGAGTGGTCGAAAGCTGCTTCGCGTGAGACGTGCCCTATACAGACCAACTCGGCCAGGGACTGTTCCATGGTCAACATTCCCTCGGATCTCGACGTTTCAATATGGGTCCGAAGCTGGTGGTCATCTCCCCGACGAATAAGATTGCGAATTGCGTGTGTAGCCAACATGATCTCGACAGCGGGGTAGCGCCCAATCCCGGTTGATGCCGGCAGGAGCTGTTGCGAGATAACCGCCAGCAGAGCCAGTGACAGTTGTTGCCGTATTTGCGACTGATAGGTGGAGGGGAAAATGTCGAGGATTCGCAGAACTGTCTGAGCCGCATCATTTGTGTGAAGAGAACTCAGAACGAGATGTCCCGTTTCGGCAGCGGTTAGCGCCGCCGCCATTGTCTCACTGTCACGCATCTCGCCGATCAGAATGACGTCGGGGTCTTGTCGCAGCGCTGAGCGTACGGCCTGGGCAAAACTCGGTGTGTCGTGGCCCAGTTCTATTTGCTCAACGATGGAACTGTGGTTTGGATGCTGAAATTCGACTGGATCCTCAATGGTGATAATGTGGTCTCGTCGGCGGTTGTTGATCAGATCGATCAGCCCGGCAAGCGTAGAGCTTTTTCCACATCCGGTCGGCCCTGTAACCAGCACAAGACCCTGGCGACGCTCAGCCAGAAGAGCAAGTCCAGGCGGCAGATGGAGGGAGTCAAGAGTAGGTACTTGCTCTGGAAGCAGGCGAATGGAGGCCGCAAGTGTGCCTCTCTGAAAGTGATAGTTGGCCCTGAACCTCCCCATTGAGTTTCGTACAAAACAGAAGTCAAGCGATTTCCGAGTTTGCAGTTCTGCAACCTGCTCCGCGGTCAAAGTAGGCAGCAGAATGCTGCGCAGTTCAGCTGGCGATAAGCTCTGTCCAAATCCTCCAGTGAGAGCGCCATTCACGCGTAGGACTGCCGGTGAGTTGGCAACGAACAGCAGATCCGACGCCCGGCGCTCGATGGCAGCCGTCAGAAACTGGTCAAGCAATTTGATTTCGTCCGCTTTTGATTCCTTGGCCGAACGATTTACTTGCTCGACGAGCCGCGTCAATTCGCCATCATATTCACTCATATGACCGAGGAAAAACCGAGCCTCAAACTCCTGCCTGGCGTGTGTCGCCTTGATCATGCCAGCTCACTCGAAGGTAGCACTTTGGCATCGGGCGCGGAAAGCTCGTCGCTCAGTTCCAGAGATCGTGTTCGCTCTCTTTGGAGGTTTCTGGCTGTTATCGGTAGTTCACCGAGAGTGCCGACCGCCTTTCATCTGGTTCAACCGCTAAACTGGGGAGAGGCTTAGCCCCGTTTTCGAACCGAGTTTCGTCTTGGGCCTCTTTGGTCTTGAAGATTTTCCCTTTCCCTAGTTTGCTCATTCCAGCCGCCTCCACCGCGGCTGGCCAAGAGCCTACGCCTTTTGTTGGTGCATTGGGCGTTATACGTCAAGTGACGTAAGTGGACTTCACGAGCGGCCCGGCGAAGCCTCCCCGAACCCCGTTTATGGACAATCAAGACAGGCGCGTGAATCCTGTCGATTAGTACCGCACCAAGGCGTCAGTTTCCTAATCAAAACTCCAGCCGCGCCTGAAACGCGATCATGCGTGGACTACTATCTCCGCCCAAACCCACGCCTAGAAGTCCCGTCGGCGGTGATGTGGTGGACGTGAGCGCGCCGAAGCCGGTTTGCGTGGAAGACTGGCCCGGAATGCCAGCGTAGATATTGCTGGGCAACGCGAAGTTTGGATGATTGAAGACATTGAAGCACTGCACGTCAAAACGAAGCTTGACGCGCTCGCTCAGCGGAAACCACTTTGTCAGATAGAAATCGCTCCAGAAGAAATCGGGGCCCCGCAATGCGTTCCGCCCGAGCGTCCCGAACTGGCAGTTCTGCGGAGTATCGCCGCCGTAACAGGCTCCGGTGCTGGGATCGACGGAGGAGACAAACGCGTTCGGATTGAGCCATTGGATCGTGCCTGGCTGCGTGACTCCCGAAATCGGGCCATTCGCGTACAGCGGCACTCCGGGGACAATGCTGGCGAATTGCGGACCGCTGCCTTGCAGGATGCCGTCGCCGTTGGCCGAGTAGGGTGTGCTCAGCACTGAGAACGGAAGGCCACTGTGCCAGAACGCAGTCCCGGAAATCTGCCACCCATTCACGGCATACCCGAGCACTCGACTTTTGACTTTGAACGGCAGTTGGTAAACGTACTGCGCGGTGACGTTGTGGCGAACGTCATAATCGCAAGAAGCGTAGTTGCGGGCAAGTTCACCGGGCAATGGCGAGAGAATTCCAGCAGAGGAGAACGACAGGAACCCTCCGTTGGAAACGTAATCGAGACAATGACTCCAGGTGTAATTGATCTGGCCTTGTATGCCGTGTATGGGACGCATCATCGCGGTCAATTGGAGTCCACTGTAATTGCTTCCGGCGCCGGTCGATAATTGCGTGGCCGCAGCAAAGCGCGGATCTGTCGGTTGCAGGTAAGGAAACGGCGCAAAGCAGCCGGGACAAACCGTCTGGTAACCGTTCACCTCGGTAAGATACGGCTCATCCACAGAGCGCGTGCCGACGTACTGCGCCTTCACACTGCCGCTGTTGCCGAACTGATGCTCGAGGCCCAGGCTCCATTGCATGAAGTACGGCGCACGAAGTTGGCCGTTGGGAACGGCGGTGATCGCAACCGGCGGCAGGCAAGCTTTTGGATTAGCCATTGGGGAAGCGCACGAGAGCTCACCCTTTGCGAATCCTGCCGCGAAGCTTTCATTCGCGGCACGCAACGCATCAATGGCGCTATTGGGTACGCCAGGTGCAATTGCCGTTCCGCCTACGGTGCCCAGCAAGCCAGCCTGAAACGATCGGACGTAGGGTGGATTGGTTCCGACCAAATCGGCCACGCTACCGGGCAACAGATCGCTGAAGACCCCGAAGCCGGCCCGGACCACCGTGTTCGGCTGTAACTGCCACGCGATCGCCATGCGCGGCTGAAGAATGGCGAAAGGCGTCGAGCTGAACAAGTGACCAAGGTTGGTCTGGATGGCCTGATTCAGCGGCTCACTGACGTCATGCGCGATGGAGTCGAACGCGCCAGTGAGCCGGGCGACTTGATAATGGGGATTCAAAGGATTTGAGTTGTAGGTGTCGCGCATTCCGAAAGTCCAGGTGAATTTCGGCGTCACCCGCCAGGTGTCCTGCGCGTACAAATCGACATTGAGGAAATTGTAGGGCTCGTTGGTGGTCTGCGGAAAACTCTGGGTGGCAGTCGAGGCAACACCGTAGATGAATTGTGACAAGTCGGTGTAGTTCACCGTGGGCACGGTACCCTCGCCAAAATCGAAGTCGTTCAGGCGGAAAATCCGGATGTTCGTACCGAAGCGGAATTCGTGAGCGCCGTGGCTCCACGCCAGGTTGTCATTGAGGAAAAAGCGCGTCGCGCGCCGGCCTTGCGGCCAGGTATTGTCGAGTCCGCCGACGGTGGTGAACGGGGCGTTGGCTCCAATGCCCTGCAACACGACGGGGAAGGCTGCGAGTGTCGCTGCGAAATTGGTTGGCGCAAAGATGCTGGAGTACCAGGAAAAAGCAGGATTGAAATAATTGACCAAGTTCTGGGAGAAGATATGCGTATAGCCCGCGGCAAGGGAATAGAGCGGTTGCGGGGAAATCGAATTGAAGATCGGATTGATGGGATCGGTGTAGGCGGCTTGCAGCCCGGTATCCCCCTGGAACCGAAACCAAGCGGTGTTGTTCGCGTTGATGTTGTAGTCAATCCGCGCCGTATGCACCTGCTCATGATCGTGGCTGGAATTCGAGACACCCATGCGATTGGCGCAGCCGTTACCGTTTGAAGGTGTACCTCCTGCTACGCCGCCATCGACATTGAAAGGGCAACCCAGCACCGACAGCGGCGTCCCGCTGGTTTTCGCGTACAGCGAGAACATCTTCTGGTAGAACGGCACTGATTCCGGGGAGGGTGCGTAGTGAACTCCCGTGATCGCATCGGTACCGCCCAATGGAAGTTGTTGCAGAACGTACTGCTGAAAGGCCGGAGTTGGAACGGTGATCGTCGAATAGATTGGCAGCGCTATGCGCACCCATTCGCTATCGAAGAAGAAGAACAGCTTGTCGTGGATAATGGGTCCGCCGAGGCTGCCGCCAAAGTGGTTCACGTTGGAAAACGGCTTGTGATTGCCCGGCGTGGCGTTGGTAAAGTAGTCCGCTGCGTTCATCGCCGACCCATTCCATAGTTCGTAGAGGTTTCCGTGGAACTTGTTGGTCCCCGACTTGGTGACGTAGTTCACCTGTGAAGCGCCATACCGTCCCTCATCGACCGAATAAGAAAGCGTGTTCACGGTCACCTCGGAGATCGAGTTCAGTCCGAGTACCAGATTGGTCGAGAGACCGCTGTTCAGGTTTGTGAGCGGATCGTTCGTCTCCAGGCCATCGACGATGTAACCGTTCGACGACGCAGGCAAGCCGTTGAACTCGACATTGCCGTAGCCGTTTGTGCCGCCCACGAAGTCGTTGCCACTGCCGGCAGTATTGATGAGCGCTCCAGCCGCGAACTGTAAGGGATAGGTCAGGTCGCCTCCCGGATTCGGCAGGTTTTCCAGCGCGGGAGCGTCCAAGGTCGTGGTCGTATTCGCCTCGGTCGGATTGATGAGGGGCGCCTGCGAGCTGACCTCGACCGTCACCTTTGACTGCGCCACTTTGAGCGCGAGGTTTACCGTTTGCTTCTGACCCAGCCCTGCGGAAACATCTTCAACTTGCTGAGCTTCGAAACCCGCTTCCGTCGCGCGGACCGAATAGCTTCCTGGCAATAACTGGGGGAAGTTGAATCGTCCTGCCGAATCGGTCCGGACGGTCCGCGTAAGCCCTGTATCGCGATTAGTAATCGTAACTGCGGCGTCGGGGATCGCTGCGCCGCTGGAGTCCGTCACCTGACCGAGAATCGCGCTGGTGGTTTCACCCTGCGCATACAAAAGCGAGGGCAGCAGCAGGATGGCGAATGCAATTAGAAGAGCGAAGCCAACTATTTCAGTCCAGGGAGATTTCAATCTCGCGGCCTTTCCTCGAATACCGGAGGGCACAACCGGAACGGGCGTGCTTCCCCACGGCAAGCAGGATACACCATGAGATGTTAACTATGGTAAACAAACGGCGAGAAATTACGGTTTAGCTATCCATACCTTCTCTGCTGCCGGCGTGCCCAGACGAATGTGGTGCGTTCCGACTGAGAGCGACAAAGTGCCGTCGTAATTTCGCGAGCTCACGCTCACTTTCGCGCCCGGACGAATACCTTCTCCGTCAAAAAACTCCAACAACTTGCGATCGCGCTCATAAACGCTGGCGACTATATATTTCGAGCCCGGCTCCGCTTCGGTGAGCAGCAGCAGTCCTCGCTTGCGGCGTTCTGCCGGACTACGCATGGTCAGTCCGTTTCCGTGAGGACAGGTATCCTTCTGGCCTAATTTCTGCACCAGGCTATGTTCGAATGCGGGCGATACGGCATGCTCGAGCCGCTCTGCCTCATCGTGGACCTCATACCAGGCCATCCCAAAAATCTCCGTCAGCATTCGCTCGATGAGGTGATGCCGAATGATGGTACGCTCTGCGGTCTCCCGGCCTTGCGAAGTAAGCCGGATGTGTCCGTCGTCCTTGACCGTGACCAGACCGTCTTTCGTCAGCCTTTTCAGCGCAAACGTTACGGCGGGTCGAGTGACGGAAAGCCAGTGAGCCAGCGTGGCCGGGATAACGCTCTGACCCTCGGCCTCCGCTTCGGCGATGGCCTTGAGATAGTCCTCTTTGGAGATTGTGATTGTTGTCATGTCTGAAGCCGGTTGACAGGTGGAGTCTAACATCCGGTGCTTTGATATCAGATGAGTGAGTTGTCAAGGCTCCCGAGTGAAAGGCAAACCAGAAGTTATCGAGTGCTCAGGTGCATTACTACCGGGAAAACGCGCCAGGGTGTACGAATGCGAATGGGCGCATTTCGCGGCGGAAATCCACATGACCGTATAGTCGGCGACCCGCTCCGATGGAACGGGCGCCGTTGCTCAGGCTCAATACCATGCAGTCGTTCACGGCTCTGCGAATCCGCTGCTTGCAGCCGAGATAGCGTTCAGACGTCTGCACGGAAACGTGACCGAGAAGCACTTGGATCTGATCCAGTTCTCCACCCGATCCATGGCACAGCTTCGCGCACGAACGCCTCAGATCATGCGGCGCTACATGGGGAAACCGGAGTTTTCTAGCGTACCGTTTCACAACATGCCAGACGACTCGTTCCGTTACGCCGTCACCCCAGTGTTTGCCTGCCCAAACAGACACATCGGAACAGTCTTCCGGCTGAGATACCGGCCGCGGCCACCCAAAGGTCGATAGTCGCTTTGACCCACTCGGGCACAGACACCGTTCGAATGTGGTCGCCTTTGCCGACCAGATCAACGATGGCCCAGTGTTCTTCGCGCTGCTGCAAATGCGTGAGGTCAAGATCAGCCAACTCGCGACGGCGGAGTCCGCAGCCCAGCAAAACGGCGCGAATCGCACGATCCCGCGTTCCTTTGAGCGTGTCCGGGACAGGAGATTGCCAGAAGTGGTGGCTTCCTCGGCCGTAAGCCAGTTCCCAAGCCGCACACCCCGCTTCTTGGCACCTTTTACACGTCGGATACCAGCGGCGAGCTCCGGACTGAGCAAGCCAGCGTCTGCTGCCTCGTAGGCGAGCCGCCGAACCGCAGCAAGTCGTCCGTTAATCGTACCCGCTGCGAGATGCCGGTTTTCGAGGAAGATGCGATAACGGGTAACGACGACCTTGTTCAAGGACAGTCGTGGCTCGGCGCAACACCACTGAATAAATTCATCAATGGCGTGTCGGTAGCCCCGCTTGGACTCGAGTGAACGAAGGCTGTCCAAGACCGCCGATTTGCTGTGATCCAGATCAGGGAGACCGAGTTTTGTCTTGGGCCGCTTTGGTTTTGGGGATTCCCCTTGCCATATCTGCTCATTGCAGCCGCCTCCACCGCGGCTGCAATGAGCCTACCCCGCTCGCTGGGCGACTTGGGCGTTTCACGTCAATTTGGCAGCGAACCTGTCCAGTTTCTAGTTTGCCGACTACAGGGAACTTGTCCGGTTGTGGTGAAATCGAGTCTCTTCCATGCGCAAACGTCACGATGCAAACGTTAACAAAACCGGCCCTACAAAGACGGCAGGTCGGCTATTGGCGGCTTATTCATGAGTGCCAACGACGACCCTAGGGCGAAGCCGCCGGAACAGCTTCAGGATGCCGGCAAGGGTGATTGCTCGGGTTGCGGTTGCGGTTTTCGCCTCAGAAGCAACGCGGAGATCAGCGTGATGACGAGCCCAATCGGGAAGGGATCAATGAACGTGAGCACTGCGTTGAAGAACGGGTTTTTGTACAGCTCTTTGTATTTTCTGACTTGCTGAAGTTTTGCCTGGACGGCTGCCGGGCTCGCGCCCGAGGCGGTGAGCTTCTGAACCAAATGAGCGCCATATGCGTCCCAGAAACCGGGCAGGAAGTTGTAGTAGATCACTTCCCAGGTTACGACATAGAAGATGCAGGAAATTAGAGTAATGGAGAGGCCGACGGCAAAAGCTTTTAAAAAGGTAATCTGGCCATTGCCGATGTTGTCGCGGTAGGTTCGGATGCCGAAAAACACCATCAAGAACGAGAGCACGATGGAAGTGTTGCCGATGATAGCGCCGCGGTCGAAGCCAATCCTGCCGCCGAAGGCCACCAGCACGATCATCATCAGCGAGGAAATAGCGCCGGAAATCAGCCCGAACGTGACGATGATCTTTCTCATATTCTCCTAATGTCTTTTACCCGATCTTGACCTTTTCCACGTATGATGCCGGCCCCATCCTCATACGGGCTCAGCGACCAGCCGTGCCAGCGGG
Source organism: uncultured Acidobacteriaceae bacterium (assembly GCA_963755865.1). Taxonomy (GTDB): domain Bacteria; phylum Acidobacteriota; class Terriglobia; order Terriglobales; family Acidobacteriaceae; genus Bog-257. The sequence continues at coordinate 94,753 of CAVWLY010000015.1, forward strand.
CGACTTGGATGCCGCTGGGATAACTATGATAAGGTTATCGCCTGCTCCGGGGTGAGTCATCCCAAGGTAATCCGACTTCGCCAGCGATTGGGTGTCGAGCCCGATGTCTTGCGTCGTCATGTTCGGCGCATAAAACATCAGGTGCGGGGGAAAAATTCCGGTGCTCTGGTCAGTGATGGCGCTCAAGCGGTTCTCACTCGACATCATATAGAGGAACCCCGGCTTGCTGGGGTACTGGTAACGGCCTTCCTTATACCCGCTGGCGACGTCTGCCTTGATTTCGGCCTCGGACTTGCCGCTTGTGCGCAGCTCTTCACCGTGCAGGTAGACAGGCAAGAGAGTGCGGCTGCCTTCGGCGTCGAAGCACTGCGGCTCAATGGTTGTTTCTGCGGGCTTTACGAAATGCCGGGTAACCAAGCAGCTGAAGCCGTTGGTGCCGTCGCGCGCTTTCTCGTAGCCTTTGGGGCCGAGAACATAAACTGTGGCTTTACTGGATACCTCCGCCGGGGCAGCGCTGTCAGCGAGTGTGATCTGTTGGTTACGTGGCATAGAGGCATCGTAGACTCGGGGAAGCTCCTGGGCGGTTGCGGGAATGAGCGCAGTGCTTGAAAACAAGCCGATCGACAGGGTACCCAGGACAAAGGCCTTCATCGAATTCAGAGACTTCATGTTCTCTCCTTTTTGAAAGAAGTTCATATTTTCATAAACTTCATGCTCGCTCGTATTGAGCGCTCAACATACCGCATGAGGCGGGGTCGGCGTCGTCATCCTTTTGGCTGATTTTGGCGGCGGAGAGAAAAATCATTCGTTCGGAGGAGTGGTTATTGGCGCGAACCCTGCTTGTGCACGAGTAAATCAGGGGAGAAGGCCGAATTCCTTGCCGAGTTGCACCGCTTGCGTTCTTCGTCTCGCCCCGAGTTTGTCGAAAACACGGCTGGAATGGGTCTTCACCGTGCTCTCGCTCACAAAAAGCTTCTCGGCGATTTCGCGGTTGCTCAGGCCCTGGGCGATCAGTTCAAGGATCTCAAGCTCACGGCGAGTGATATGGAGGTCCTCACGTTTTCTTTCGTCAGGGATGAACGGTCCCTCGGCAGGGACGGGGACCTCCCTCACAACAATTGTCTGGCGTTTTGCTGTCAGCTTGAGGCCAAGCCAGATGCCAAGGACGGCAAAGGTCGCGGCGATCAGCCCGCCGTAGATTTCGATGGAATATTCGACGACCAGGAACCGATACTCGGTCCACCGGAGTAGGGCAATCAAGATTCCACCAATCAACCCGTACATGAGGACGTGGCGCTTCATAAGTTGCAGGAGGATTCGTTTACCGAAATTATCGCACTCATGGTGGGGTAGGTTCTACTGCTTGCAGGGCAAGATCAACGCTTGACCGGCCTTGCCCGAGTCACGGGCCACTCGGAAACTAGGATTCCTCTCGCGCGAACCAGAACGGCAATCCGACAATCGGGTGACTTGGAATCCACATGACCGTATAGTCGGCAAACCGCCGAAGGGCCGCCTTCGGATAAGGACTTTGGAAGTCGGCCTAGCGAAGTGATTTGGGCGGACGCTAGATGCATCCAGCGGGTGGGAACCTCTGAAGCGAATCCTGGCGGTTGATTCAGCCGCTATGAGTCCTATAAGGTTGGGCTGGAGCTGCACTGTGGACGTCCATCTGGTCGACGGCACCTACGAGCTGTTCCGGCACTATTACGCATTGCCATCCGCGCGGGACGAGGATGGACGGCAAGTCGCCGCCGCCCGAGGCGTCCTCTCGTCGGTGCTGGGTATGATCCGGGATGGTGCGACGCACATCGCTGTCGCGACCGATCACGTTATCGAGTCTTTTCGCAATGAAGTGTGGCCAGGGTACAAGACCAGCGCAGGCGTTGAACCCGAATTGTTGGCGCAATTCCCACTGCTCGAGGAAGTTCTCTCCGCGGCCGGTATTGTCGTCTGGCCGATGGTGGAGTTCGAGGCAGACGACGCGCTTGCGGCCGCGGCGGTCGCAGCCGCTCACGATTCTCGTGTCGAACGGGTAATTATCTGCACGCCGGACAAGGACCTTGCGCAATGTGTCCGCGGCACCCGTGTTGTCCAGTTGAATCGCCGGACGGGTGTCACATTAGACGAGCCGGCGGTCGTCCAGAAGTTTGGTGTTTCGCCGGCATCGATCCCTGATTATTTGGGGCTAGTGGGCGATGCCGCTGATGGCTATCCGGGGCTGCCGGGTTGGGGCGCGAAGTCTTCGGCTGCGGTGCTGGCCAAGTTTCTCCATATCGAATCCATTCCCACGGACTGCCGCGAGTGGCGCGTCAACGTTGCTAACGCAAGTGCCCTCGCAGGCACTCTTTGTCGCGAGCGGGAGCGCGCAATACTTTTCCGAAGGCTCGCCACTCTACGGACCAACATCCCGCTCTTCGACGACGTGGACCAGTTGCGCTGGAATGGCCCGACAACCGTGTTTGACTCGCTGGCTGCTCGATTGGACGCGGCGTCTACCGAAAAGCGGCGGCCAGCGACCCCTCGGTCGCCGAGCAAGTCGATAATCCGAGCCAAAGCGCGTCGATGAACGGCAAGTTACTGCACACCTAGCACGTTGGAAGCGAGGCGAATAAAAAGCGAATATAGAGCTATAATTCGCTTTGATTGGCGGCGAGCGGTCATCATCTGTGCGGCAGCGGTATGCCGGGAGGATTTGCTGCGAATGCATGGCTCCCTTCCGCCCCCGCATCGGAGAGGCGAACGGCTTTGTGTACGCTGTGCAGGAGTAAGCATGAACGGCGCATCGGTTTACCCTCCACCGCTTTAACTTACCGCTGTCCCTCGTCAAAATCTCGTGCACCAGTGAATCCCTTTGACATCAGAAGCATCCGAAAGTGGAAATGGAATGCTGTTGGGTGAGGCGAGTCGGATGTAACAATGTTGCAGCGGCGGCCGAGAGTATCCGATCGAATTATTGTGGAGCACACGCTCACCCGCAGCCATTGGAGATCAGAATTTAGCGCACACAGAAAGGTGCTCTATGGCAACACAGTTGCTCGGCAGAGAGTTAAGCAACCGAGAGTTCTTCATTCAGAGATGGGAGCAAGAGTACTCCGCCTTCATGAGGGTATTCCAAGCACTGCCGGGTAATCGTCTCGATTATCGGCCCCATCCTCGCTCGCGCTCAGCGGGAGAACTGGCCGCTCTGCTGATTTCAGCCCAGCAGAGTTGTATCCAGCTTTGCAAAAGCAGGAAAAGTTTTTACAGCGGTTTGCGCTGGCAGGACCCCGCGAGTTTCGGCAGTCAGGACCAGATGATCTCAGATTACGGGCGCGATCATGACATCCTTGCAATTCAGTTACATTCCTTGGACGACAACGGTTGGAACCACCAAGCATGGTTGCTTGAAGGCACAGAAGAGATTCTGCTCAAAGACACGGTGGGTGGGCTGTTGTGGATTGCGTTGTTCGATGGGGTTCACCATCGCGGACAGCTAAGCACGTACATTCGACCAATGGGTGGCAAAGTCCCAAGCATCTATGGGCCTTCGGCCGATGATGCCGGTGAACGGCACTAGCGGCGCACATGTTTATTTAATGATGTGGTCAAAGAACTCTCTGGCACGCAAAATCGCACCCAATGCTCTCCAGCTATTCAAGAGCAGATGTTCATAGCCTCAAATTGGCGGGCGAACCGGTTGACCGTATTCACCTGCCGGTCCGCGTTCCACCGCTCACACCGCGAATGGGCACTAGCGCCACATGTAGGGCAGCGCATTGTCAGGGCTTGGGTTTCAATAAGAGTGCCGAATAACATGCCAGTATTATTGATGCGCAGGGCACGAAGCCTGGTCGAAGTTGAACAATCCCAACTGGCTGCTGGTAGAGTTTACGACGAGGGCTCAGGGGCTGGAATATTAGGCGGGGAACTTGGCTCTTTACCGAGGATCTCCTTGGCCTCTTGCACCAATCTCTTTTCGCGAAGCTCCGCATCATTCTTGTTTGCTTTGCGAGCACGATCCTTGAAAGCCTTAGCTTTCCTGTGTACGTCTTCGAATGGGTTTGTGTACTTCTGATCTTCCACGATGTTTCACCCTAGCTTGGATTCTAGCAAAGCAGTCATTAAAGAATGCCGGTTTCCTTCCGTGCGTCCAGCCCTAATGCTGCGAAACGAAGCCAATCAGCCTTTTGTCATGAACAAAACCTGCCCCTGTGCGTTCACGACGAGGGTGAAATGTCGCCCGTAATCTCCTTCATGGCGCGGAACCATTCCACCGTGTATCGCGCGGCGCCGCACATCTCGTAATGCATCAACGGACGCCCGTCCAGACCAATGCGAATTGGCTTTTCCGTACTCACACTGCTCATCAAGAAGTGCCTATTCGGAGGAGGCTTTCCTTTCCAGTTCCGCCAGACTCGCTTCGACTCTGGCTACATCGCTGGCATATCTCTCGTCACGGTGAGACAGCTTTCGGAGTAGGCCCAGGGGCCTCTTCGTAGCGGGCGCGGGATTCTTCGATCCTAAGTCGAACGCTCGGCGTGCTTCGATGGAATTCTATGCACGCTTGACCATGAGCCCCGGCGGGTCAAGAGTTCCGTCCGTTTCATCCATCTGGGCGAGACGCGGGCGCCAACTGCGTCGTGATGCCCACGAGATCCAGGCCACCGGAACGGATGGTAACGCTACGCGTCTGCGATTCTGGAGCCGGATTCGTCGCGCAGCCATGCCTGTGGATCGTGTTCGGACAATGGCTGGATGTCCGGGTTCTGCATGATCATGCGCGCACAAGTGTTCCATCGCAGAATGGCGTCGTCGTTTCCCGGCGGGGCGAAACTCATCGCTGTCTCGTAGTGACTCATAGCATCCCGCAGTGCGTGATATGCAGAGTTGCGGGCCCCAGGATCGCCATGACGAATGCGGGCATTTCCCAGGCGCTCCCAGATGACACCTGCGTAGTAGGCTTGTTCGTAATCTCCTTTAATTCGAGCGAGAACGTCCTGGGCTGCTTTCGGCTGCACATTGGAGTGGAATTGATCCGTTCGCGCGAGCAGCAGGGAAACTAGTGCCTGCTGGTGATCGGGCACGATAGCCAGAATGTCAAGGCAAATGCTTTCCGCAAGAACTGGTTCATTCAGCAGCCGGTAACGCTCCACCTTTGCGAGTGCTTCCGGAATACCTTGTTCGGATATGGACTTGAGTTCGAAATGCATAACACCTCCTATGCTTTCGTATGGCTGAAAACGCGAAACAATTTTGAGAGTGGATCGAAGAATTGATCCACAACCCGTTCTTTCAGGGGAATAATCGCATTGTCTGTAATTGTGATGCCCTCCGGACACACCTTGGTGCAGCATTTAGTGATATTGCACAAGCCGACGCCGAACTGCTTTCGCAGGTCTTCAACGCGGTCGCGGACGTCCAGAGGGTGCATTTCCAGCGCGGCTACATAAACCAGGAATCGAGGCCCGATAAATTGTTCATGCATGTGGTGATCTCGTAATACGTGGCAAACGTCCTGACAGAGATAGCACTCGATGCACTTTCGAAATTCCTGCACCCTATCAACATCTTCCGGTGCGATGCGCCAGGTGCCATCTTCCGCATCCGGCTTCCGGGGTTGAAATTTCGGTATGCGCTGTTTCACCTTGTAATTCCACGATACGTCGGTGACCAGGTCTTTCATGTGAGGAAAAGCCTTCATGGGTTCGACGGTCACAGATTTGTCGAGGGGTAGGGAGTTCAGCCGGGTCATACACATTAATTTCGGCATTCCGTTGATTTCGGCGGAGCATGAACCGCATTTCCCCGCTTTGCAATTCCAACGGACGGCAAGATCGCCGGCCTGTTCCGCCTGAATCTGATGAACGGCGTCGAGGACCACCATACCGGTTGAGATTTCGGTCGTATAGTCCTGGAACTTTCCTTGCCCTTTTTCTCCGCGCCAGATGCGGAATGTTGCCGTCGCCATCACTTCATCTCCTCAATGATTTGCTGCAAGTCCGCTCGCATGGGGGGGATTGGCACGCGCGTGAGCAACACTTCTCCATTCACTCCCTTTCGCGCCACGATATTGAATTTTCCGGACTGTTCGTCTTTGGCCGGAAAATCATCGCGGAAATGAGCCCCGCGGCTTTCCTTTCTTTCCAGAGCGGCGCGCGTCACAATCTCCGAGACCGTTAGTAAATTGTGCAGGTCAAGCGCGGTGTGCCAGCCGTTGTTGTATTCCCGGTTCCCGTCCACACAAACCGCATCACTGGCAGTTCTTAGCTCTCGAATTCGCTGGAGCGCTTGCAGCATCTCATGCTCTTGACGAACGATCCCGACCAGGTCCTGCATTAGCTCTTGGAGCTTGTGTTGTACGGCGTAGGGGTTCTCCGAGCCACTGTTCTCGAAGGGGCGGAGCGCCAATTTTTCGGCGGAGGCAAGTTCCTCAGTATTGATCGCACCCGATTGGTTTTCCTTTGCGAACCTCGCGGCGTATTCACCTGCGCGCTGACCGAAAACTAGTAGGTCGGAGAGCGAATTCCCCCCTAAGCGGTTGGCGCCGTGCAAACCGGCCGCGCATTCTCCCGCAGCAAACAACCCGCGGACGTCTGACATTTGGGAATCGGCATCCACCCGGATTCCGCCCATCATGTAGTGGGTCGTGGGCCCAACTTCCATAGGCTCCTGGGTGATATCGATATCGGCCAGTTGCTTGAACTGGTGATACATGCTGGGCAGCTTCTTCTTGATGTATTCGGCAGCGTTGGGAATCTTCTCTTTGATCCAGGCGATGTCCAGAATCACGCCCCCATGAGGGCTTCCGCGTCCCTCCCGCACCTCACGCCGAATGCAGCGGGCCACGTGGTCGCGGGTCAGCAGTTCGGGCGGCCGACGGGCATTCTTATCGCCCTGGGTATAACGCCAGCCCTCCTCTTCGGAATCCGCTGTTTGGTTTACATAAAGCGGAGGAATGTCCTTGAACATGAAACGCTCCCCGTTTCTGTTCCGAAGCACTCCTCCTTCGCCACGCACTCCTTCGGTGACCAGAATGCCGCGTACGCTGGGCGGCCAGATCATTCCCGTGGGATGGAATTGCACAAATTCCATGTCCAGCAGTGCCGCGCCTGCATCGTAGGCGAGAGCGTGGCCATCCCCGGTATATTCCCAGCTGTTGCTGGTAATCTTGTAAGCCCTCCCGATGCCTCCGGTCGCCAGCACGACGGCTTTGGCGCGAAACAGATGAAATCGTCCGCGTTCGCGATCATAGCCAAATGCTCCGGCGATGCGATCGCCATCCTTTAAGAGCATTACGACCGTGTATTCCATGAACACGTCTAAGCCGAGATGTATGCCATGGTCTTGCAGCGTACGGATCATTTCCAGCCCGGTTCGATCGCCGACATGGGCCAGCCGGGGATAGCGATGCCCCCCAAAGTTGCGCTGCAGAATGCGGCCATCGCTGGTGCGATCGAACAGGGCACCCCAGGCTTCGAGCTCACGCACCCGGGCTGGAGCTTCTTTGGCATGGAGCTCCGCCATGCGCCAGTTATTCAGATATTGCCCTCCGCGCATGGTGTCAGAAAAATGAACGCTCCAGCTGTCCCGGTCGTCCACATTCGCCATGGCCGCGGCTATTCCACCCTCTGCCATTACCGTATGTGCTTTGCCCAGAAGTGACTTCGTAATGACCGCAACTCTTGCGCCGGCGGCGGAAGCCTCAACGGCAGCGCGCAGCCCCGCCCCTCCCGCTCCAATGATCACGACATCGTGTTCGTGCGTGATGTATTCGGCCACTAGAGAATCCTCCAGTCCGTCCACATACCCATGGAACACATACGTACGTAGAGATCAGCAAATGCCACGCTGAAGAGGCTGCACCATGCAAAGAGCATGTGTCGCCGGTTGAGACAACTCACGCAGTCATAGACTCGCTTGCGGGTTGGGGTGCCGGCCAGTCGATCGCGAAAGCCACCGACAAGATGGCGAAAAGAGTGGCAGCCAAATGTGTAGGAGGTCAACAGCGCGAGGTTAGCCAGCAGAACCAGAGTGCCAACTCCGATACCGAATCGGCCGTTGAACCAGAACGCATTCCACACATCGCGTCCAAGAATGACGAGAAACACCAGCGCCAGATAAAGGAAATACCGATGGATGTTTTGCACGATCAGAGGAAAAGATCGTTCGCCGAGATAGGTCTTTCGCGGCTCGCCTACCGTACAGGAAGGTGGGTCGGCCCAAAAAGCCTTGTAGTACGCCCCGCGGTAGTAGTAGCAGGTAACTCGAAATCCACCCGGCGCCCAAAGAATCAGCATCGCGCCTGTGACCCAGACCGGCATCCAGTGTGGCATTTGGCCAAGCCAGCCGTCAGGACCGAACAATTCCGGCGAGTAAAAAGGCGAGAGATACGGCCCGAACCTGTAGTGTTGCCCTTGAAACGCCGCCCAGGTGGAATACACAATGAATGCAGAAAGACCAAGAAACACGACTACCGGCTGTACCCACCACTTGTCGGCGCGCCGTGTCTGTCCAAAACCCGAGCGCGACAAAGGGACATCGATATGAGCCATCAGGCCTCCTCACCCTCTAGATTGCAACTTCCACCAGCCCGAGAGCACCTGCCGATGCGTCGCGACCGAATCCGAGGCGGAAAACATCATACAGCCAAATCTATCCTGCGTCTTTGGCAAAGGGTCCTCCAGTCCGGCAACACTGCGAGGCTCCTCCTGCACAAATCTGCAACATCGATCTTGCCCGCGCTGTGGTACAGTTTGCCTGACCGCCGGTTCGCAAGTTGGCGGTCGAATGAGCCGGAACAACATTTATGAGCACCGGACGCCAGATTCGTAGCTACGATTACGTGAATCATCCCTATGATCGCGTCCGCGATACGCTCAAACAGAACGCTGTCGCAGTCTTCCAGTCCGCTACCAAGGCGGCTGCGTCCCGTGCAGAATCGGTCGCCGCGGAACTGCACGTCGATTTTGCTGGTGTGGGAGTGAAGGCCGACATCAAAATCCTGGTGAAAGGCGTCGAGGAGAGGGCCGCTGATGCCACTTCAAGCGCCAACACCAGATTGCTCTTGGAATGGGAGTCCGCAACCTTGCCGCGATTGTTTCCTCTCATGCAGGGCGAGCTTTCGGTATACCCGCTGACCTCGACCGAAACCCAGTTGGATTTCTCTGGGACTTACGAACCGCCCTTGGGTGCTGTGGGAAGGACTATGAACACGATCGTCGGCCATCGCATTGCAGAGGTGTCAGTGCACCGCTTCGTCAGTGACGTTGCAGGATATCTTCGGCAGGCTCTGGATGGATAGTGGCAATGGCGAGGCGTTCACACGGCGGAGACCCCCTATAACGCGATATGTAATGCCCGACCTTGCTTCTTAGTTTTGAGTACGGCTTCAGGACACTCATCAGCAGCCTAAGAGCCCATTGATCCGCACGGATCGATTTCTGCAATTGGCTTGAAAGTCGCGCAACGCCTTGAGGGGGTGCCCCGCCTCAGCGGGCGTGGGACGCTGCTGGAGCACCAAGCACGCTCACTTCGCGCTGAGCAGCGCGTTGACCTTCGACATCACCTCAAAGGCATCGGCGACATAAAGCACGTCGGCTTTACCGCGCGCCCATCCGCAGTTGGGATCGAGATTGATAGCACGCCGTTCGCCAATGAAGCGCCAGCCCACAGTGTGCGGCTCCTCGCCATGGCAGCACGCGACCAGGCCCTTGGAATGGCGCGGTGACGAGCCTGTTTGCCCGACCTGGTTGAGGTGTGTCATGAATCGCAGTGTCGACTGGTTCTCGCCGCTGAGATCAACCAGCGATTTACTTCCGCCTAGCGATGCCTTGGAGCTTCGCAGAAAATCCAGAATGATGGTTTCGGCTTCGGGAACGTGTGTCTGGCCATCTTTCTGCTTCTTGGTCCATCCCGCACCAGCGACGAACAGCAGATCTGCATCAGGGCGAATAGTCTGCTGGTCTGCTGGCGGTGTGACCACCCCCTGAACGTTGGTGCGGCAGAGACTATCAGAGAGCGGAACATCAATCAGCTGTGGAGTAATGGAACCAGGCTCACCCTTCCACGCAGGACGCGATCCCGGATCGAGCAACAGAATCCATGGCCGCTGGGTGCGGGTCAGCGAGCCTTCAATACGCTGGCGATAGAACCATCGGGTCGCCGTGGGAACGCCAGACGCGACAGTTACGTCGGTGACGTGGGTGTCCAAACAACCGCCCACTCTATGCGCGACGGCCGCCATCACGCGCGAGTTCCGAGAGGTACCCGGGGCAATCACGACGGAGGCGCCTGATGCACGAACCAGGGCCTCGCCCGCAGCCGCATCGGTGGCAAAGCGAGCCGGCCCGAAGGCTTCTCCAAAGGCAGCCAGGAACCGTGTTGCACCGCAAGCTGCGATGGAGTCGCCGGCGGGCTGGATCTGCGCCCCGAACAGCGCGACGTCGAGAGATCCATTGAGCGCCTGCTTCAGTTCGAGAGCGGAGGTGAGGGCCTCCAACGCGCCTTTGTTCAGAGTGCCGTCTGCTTCGGTGTGAGCCAGGAAAAGTATGCTGTCCATTGTTCCGTTACTCCTGCTTGATCCACTGCACGATTTCGCTCGCGATCTGGTCGGCGGCCATGTCTTTCACGATGCGGGTTTCGCGTTGTTGTTTCGGGGTAGTGACATTTGCGTACTGCAAACCATCGGCGATGATCTTTGCGGGAACGGCACGCTGCAACGCCGGCATGATGGCGCGCATGTTGGCCATACCTACCTGCGGATCGTTGCGCGGCTCTCCAAGGCTACCGGTCGCCCATCCCAGCACCGCCGGAGGGCCCGCGCACAGCGAGACTTGGTGACGCGCGCCCTCGATGCGCTCAAGCACCTCGAACGAACCGTCGTCCTTCGGAGTGATCGCATCAACACCCTGAAACTGGTCAACAATGCCGAGTTCTTCGCCAACGAGTTGCAACGTGACTCCGGCGCTCCGGCTGGCGGACTCCCACCCCCCGAACAACAATAGCTTTGAGAGATCGATGCCCTGGATATTGCGGATCGCTGCCGCCAGCGCATTGGCGACCTGCTGTGCGTCGGCGAAGCCGCTGGAAGGACCGTCCGCAGCGACGAGTTGCAACGGAACTTTCTGCGCCACCGTCATCATGACCTGTTGGAGTTTGGCCTTAGGCGCCATGCTCACTAGCCAGAGCGCACTGCCGGCAACCTTCTTTACCAGGTTCGCTCCCTCGTATAGCGCGTGCGCAGCCCACGGATCGAGAATGGCAGGCAGCATCATTTCATTCTTAAGCGCCGGGCCGGTTGGCCCGGTGACGGGTTCCAGTGTCTGCAGCGGATCGGGCACGACACTGGCGCAAACCACAACTTGAAAAGGAGTGCTCATCTTTATTTAGTTTCCTCGCGAAAATTCTGGATTAGTTCTCGGCTGAGTGGAGTCCTCCGACGCCGGCGCGGAACTGCAGATTGGTTTCGCCATTCACCGTCTCCGGACAGTTCCACATGCAGGCGCCACAGAACACGCACTTCTCGCGATCGAAGTTGGGCACGCCTTCCAGGCTCCTGGTTATTGCCTGGCCGGAACACATTTCCACGCACAACTTGTTGCCGCAGCGGCGGCAGACTTCCCGGTCGCGAAAGACAACGTGGTCAGCGTATCCCGCTGCAGCCTGGACTTTCCCGCCCATCAGGAGCACATCCTGATGCGAAACCAGCAGCGAGCCGTCATGAGCAATTGCGGGCCAGCCAGCCGCATCCATCAGGAAATCATGCAACGACATGCCGGCGATCTTGCACTGATGTTCGATACGTTCGATCTCTGGCAATGTAAGCTTGCCTCGATAAAACTCGCTCGGGCGACAGGACCGTTCGCACGGCCTGGAAGGATGGCTGCCCAACGAGAATCGGCCCTTCGTGAAAGCCGTGACGGCCATCCCGACTAGTCCGGTCACGACGCCGCGTTGAAATCCATCACGCGACTTCTCCGCAATGCGAGCTTCCTTCTCCAGCCAACTGTTCCGGCGGCGCTGCTCATACGCCTGTGTCAGGTTTTCGCGCGTAAATGACTTGCCCGTTTGCAGAAGCTCGATAACGCCTTCCGCCAGCAGCGTACCTGTGGTCCATGCTTCATCAACCCCCGAGCCGGTCAGCACATTCGTACTGCCGGAAGACTCACCGATGCGCGCATAGCCATCGCCGGCCAGGAACGGCTCGCCGCGCTTGCCCGATTCCTGCAGCGACTTCGCGCCCCACGAGCGCAGCTTGCCGCCTTCGAGATAGCGCCACAAATACGGGTGCTGAATGTAATGCTGCAAATACCGGTAGGCAGTGCGCGTGGGGCAGTCGAACCACGAGGGAACGAAGATGCCGACGGATGCCACGCCGCCGGGATGCACATAGAAGAACCCGAACATCTCCGGCTCGGGGAAACCGAAGGTGTGCAGGACAGTGCCGGGTGGGAGGGTCGACATCAGGCCGAAGCTCGATCACGAACTTCATGCCCACCGCCCACTCGCGAACCTCGTTGCCTGTGGGCATTCCGAGGCGGCGATCGATGTCGCGACTGACGGCCCCGACCGGCCCATCGCCGACGACCGTTAGCGCAGCGCGAATGTCCATTCCCGGAGTAAAGCCTGCTTCTGGATTGCCATCCGCGATCCACGCCCTGATCGACCAGCCGGACGCCGCAGAACTGTCGCATCTTCGATCAGCGCTTCGCTCACCGGCATTCCCGGCCAGATTTGTACCGTGCCGCTGGACAGCAACTGCGAGCCGACCCACTGATTGAACTGCCCGATGGAAAGTACCAGCCCGTCTTTCTTGTGCAGGAAGCCCGGAGTGAAAGGGAGTTCGAGCGCATCTTGGTTACGGGCAGGAAGCGGCGGAGCGTTCTCAGGAAACGATCGGCGGCGCGCAGTGCTAGCGAGCGTCGGCTGGCGCCGGTGGGATCCAGCAGGTACACCAGCTTCTCGCTGGAAACGGGTGTCGCCATCGGAATCTGCGCCGGATCGAGGTCGGGGAAGCTGGCGCGAATACCACGCGCGCGTGTCACCACTCCCGAGACGCCAAAGCCAATATCATCCGCGCGTTCATAGCAGATGACCTGCAGCGGCAGACCGGGCATGGTCCCGCTCTCAATGCGCGGGAGTACCGTCTTCGTTCAGCAGCTTGCGCGAAAGCGTGGTCAGGAAACCGCCCATCGCCGGGCCGAAGCCGACGCACGCGATATCGACATCGACCGTGGCGCGCTCGATTGCGAGTTGTTCAGTCGTGCTCAATCATATTCCTTAACGCGGATAGTCGAGCGCTTCGGGGATCATCACCTTCGAAATCGCTTCCGCGGCGCGGTCCTTGGCCAGCTGCGCACCCGTCAGGCACCCGTCGAGCTTGCTGCGCAGGCGCTGAAATCCCTCCAGCCCATTGCACGACGCGCACGGTCCCGCCTTGATCGGATGCGAGCCGTCCGCGCCGACTACGTCGGTCGCACACGCGCTGATGCCGGGGATCAATCCTTCGAGAGAATCCAGTTCGTCGCTACGATAGCAACCCTTGTAGCCTTCTTCGTCCCACGCGGGATGCCGGTTGTACCCAAAGACTAGCTCGGCGCAGATGCGGCCAACTTCTCCCGCGGAACGTGCGGCCTGGATGTGACACAGGTCGGTGAAGAAGCTCAGTGTTCCTTCCAGTCCTTCCGCCAGGACCGGGTTTGCCGGACCATGCGCTTCCAATTCGATCAAATCGAGCGTCTGCTGCCGCGCAGCCAGCAGCCAGCACAGAGCATCCGCCAGAGGGAAGGTCACGCCCTGGCGCGCGCTCTGATAAAGAGCGCCACCGTCGGCGTCGGTCGCAACCTGCAGATGGTGATAGGTCCACAGCCACAGCTGCATCGCGGTGGCGAGCGAGCATGCGCCGGTTCCCGGGCGATGCTCTGCAATCCGGCGCATTTCTAGAATCCATTGCTGGAATTGCGCCAGGAAGAGCTCGTTGGTCATGGTGACGCTGAGATTGCGCCGCTGCACCGCCTCGGGCCCTTCATAGGTGGCCTCGAGTTGCGTGTCCATCCACTTGTAGGCTAGAAAGCCGGGACAATCCTCGGTGATTCCATACCCGCCCATCAGGCTCAGGGCCTCGCGCATCGCGTTCGAGCCTGTGCCGGTGTTCCACAACTTGCAGGCCGGACACAACACGTTCGAGACCGCATCTTTCAGTGCGAACTGGACCAGGAGATCAGCCTTCAAATCTTCGTAGCAGCCACCATTGCGCTTCTCAGCGCGGTTTGCTTTCCTGCCGCAACAGTTCAAGTGCCGACTTATTCACGTCGCGGAAGAACTTCATCTCCGATCGGCCGCGTTTGACGCCTTTGCTGGCGAGGATCGCGTTCTTCTCGTGCTGCAGGGTATCGATTTCGTCGCATAACCGCGCTGCAGCAAAGCCCAGCGAAGCGCCCGCTTCGCCAATAGCCCAAAGGCTGGTGAGGCGATGCAGTGCGTCCTGGCGCTGCTGCAGACCGAGTTCGTAACGCAACATTCCGGCCTTCGCCTGCTCAGATCCGCGGAAGCGCCCACGCTGATAACGGATGATCGGCTCAATCGCTGACAGCAGCTTGGCGGAAGTCATGAGCGCCACGGTTACGCGCGTGCGGCTGAAGACTGCCTCGATCACTTCGCTGTGGCTGTAGTTGGGAATGATGGCGCCATCCTTCACCGCGTAACCGCCGACTATTCGGCTGGCAGGCACTGTCACGTTGAAGATTGGATCGCTGGTGGAGGAAAGTTGGTGCACCAGTTTGCGCGTCGGGGTGCCGCGATCGAAGACGCCGGGATCAGTTTCTTCGACGATGACGATGCAGGAACCCTTGATGCGGTCATCGCCCGAGTCCACGGCGGCGGTCACGAAATTCGCAAATCCCATGTTGGTGATGAACCGGCCACGCTTTTCCACGCGCAGCAGCGGCTCTTCACCGTCTGTCCATCTTTCAACGCGCAGCTTTCCATTCAGGATGCCAGTATCCACCCCCACGTAGGGAATCGGCTCCGTAAGGCAGAACGCTCCGCGCAAGTGTTGACGGTCCTCTCCCGGAGCTGGCGGGACGGCGAGCGACATGTAACGGGCGCGCTGTTCGGCAGTGCCGCGCTCATGAATCGGGGCCAGCGCCAGACATCCGGCGAGGCTGCAGGTGGCGGCTCCGCCGTCCACCCAGGCGAGTTCGAACGCGGTCAGCGCCAGGGCCAGGTTCTTGGGGCCGGCCAAGAAGCCGCCTTGTTCGGGATCCATGAATACTGCCGTAATGCCTGACTGGTCGAAGGCCTCAAGCAACGTGGCTTTTTCCGCAGTCCACTCATGGGTGCCGCGGAGCCCTTGGGCCACAAGCCGTGCGACTGGTCCGCGTGCCACCTCACGGGCGGATTGCACCAGCATATGCAAGTCATAGCGGTCGGCAAAACGCCAAAGAATCTGGCGAACGTTGTCGTCGGGCAATGTGCGCAACGTTTCGGGTCGTACTCTCGAAACAGTGGTGGCCATGCGATCACCTCCGGCTGAATCAATCCTTATTGTGATATGTGAATGGCCAAGCTCCTGTGACGCAGGTCATATGGGTACGTGATGCGCAGACCAAGCGGAACCGACTAAGTCATCCAGGAACAAGCGCTGGCGTATCATCAGTCCAGAAACAGAACATTCAGGCGCACAAAAAGCATGGGCCGAGAACTGAAGGCATGGTGCTCGGCGAAAGCAGGGGAGGGACTATCGATGACCAGAGAGTTACCTGAACTACTGGAAGAGTCTGGCGTTCCCGTTGACTCGCAGGCTGGCGGCAAGGCTGCCGATACGGTAGTGCATCGCGAAGTGAACAAGGAACCCTGTGCCCGCGCGAAAAAGCTCCGTGATCTGTATTTCCAGACGCTCTCATCGGCCACGAATGAATTTCCCTACTGGTACAGCCGTAGATACGCCGAACTCGACGGCGAGATTCCGGTGGTTCGTCGCGCCGCAGCACTCAAAGAAGCATTCTCGCATTTGACTCCCGCAATTCTGCCGGGCGAACTCTTGGTGATGGGCAAGACCCATTATTACCGTGGTTCGTTTCCAATGCCGTGGTTGTCGGAAGCCTATTACATGGCGAAAGGGGATGACCTCTATCAATCCGCCTTGGCGAAGGGCAGCTCCAGCGTTGACGAGCTGTCGAAATTTGGCGGCGGTGGCGGAAACGTCACCGAATCCTTTGGGAGTGTGGTTTCGATCGCCGGCAAGTTTGGCATGCGGTGTGAAGAGATTCCCGCCCTGCTTCACATTGCCAAGCAATGGGTTGACAAGTCGGTGGACGACCTCGGTCACAAGTACGAGCAGATGGTTCCCGACTACGCGACCAAGGAAGCGATCATGCGCTCCATCGTGTGCATGTTCGATTCGGGCTACACGCTCCCGCAGGGCCGAGAAGTAGTCAATTACTACTACCCCCTGGAGTATGGCTTCGACGCCTTGATCCAAATGGCGAGGGATAAAAAGGCGGAAGTGGCGGGGCGCGCCGACGGAGATGGGTTGGTTGGTATGAACCGCCTCTACAACTACGAAGCGGTTGTACTGATTTTGGAAGGCATTCAGAAATGGATACTGAACTACGCCAAAGAAGCGCGGCGACTAGCGGCGTTTGAGACCGAACCTGAGCAAAAGCGAGAGTATCAGGAGATGGCCCAGCGTTTGGAAGCGGTGGCGCATGTCAAGCCGACGACATTTCCGGAAGCCATCCAGATGATATGGACGATCCATGTCGCCGTTCTAAACGAGGATGCAATTTCCGGGCTGTCCCCGGGCCGCGTGGGCCAGGTTCTCTATCCCTATTACGAGCGCGACAAGGCGGCGGGCCGCATCACGGATGACGAAGTTCTGGAATGGCTGCAACTGCAACGAGTCAAGTTCACCTGCATCGACTGTTTTGCATCGGCGGGCGTGGTCGGTGGCGTGCTCTCTGGCAACACGTTCAATAACCTAAGCCTGGGGGGCCTCACAAAAGACGGGGCATCGGCGGCGAATGATCTTGAAAAGCTGATAATCGAAGCTGCAATTCGGTGCACCAGCACTCAACCCACTCTCACCGTTCTGTATGACGACAAGTTGCCCGAAGACTTCCTGCTAAGGGCGACCGAGTGCAACAAGACTGGCACGGGCTATCCGGCATGGGTTAACAATCGCGGCGCAATGGATTTTCTCTTGAGCCAGTACGGCCCGGAAGGCATGACTGTAGAGGAAGCGCGGGCGGTGGCGATTGGCGGATGTCTGGAAACGTCACCCTGCTCCTGGTTGCCGCTGCATGTGGATGGCAAGGAGTACTGGATTCCGGGCGGCTCCGGTCAGCCGACCAGCGTCGGTGTGCACTTCATTTCATTGCCTAAAGTTCTCGAACTCGTACTGTTCGATGGCATCGACCAAAGAACCGGTCAGAGGGTCTATCCCCCGCATGGCAAGAAGCTGGGGACGTATGAAGAGGTCGTGGAGGCCTTCAAAGACTACTTTCGCAGAACCGTCGCTTGCCTGACCGCCTGCAACAACATCCAGCACGACATCTGGCGTAAGCAGAACATGGCGATTTTCAACTCGCTGCTTAAACCGGACTGTCTCGCCAAGGGTCACCTGATCAATGAACTTGGCTACCGCTACAACGCAACTTACAACGTCGAATCGTGCGGGACGGTTAATCTCGTCAACAGCCTGGCTGCAATCAAGAAGCTTGTGTTCGACGCCCGTACGATCACCCTTGAGGAACTCAAGCAAGCGTTAAAAGAGAACTTCGGGTTTAAGACAGCCGCCGATGTCGGTTCGTTCTCGCTGGCGGATCAGGAGAAGAAGGACGAAACCGGCAAATGGGACTACGTCCACTACCTCTGCCGCACAGCACCTAAGTATGGCAACGACGACCCATATGTCGACACCATCCTGAAGGAATGGGAGACCTGGTTCTGCGGGATGTGCCACGACCACGAATCGCTCAATGCAAAGCCTTTGTACGCCTGCCAGATCTCGGTTTCGACCCACGCGCCCATGGGGATGGCCACAAT
This sequence comes from uncultured Acidobacteriaceae bacterium, assembly GCA_963755865.1. GTDB lineage: Bacteria > Acidobacteriota > Terriglobia > Terriglobales > Acidobacteriaceae > Bog-257. The sequence goes on from CAVWLY010000015.1 coordinate 112,780, forward strand.
CGCTACCCCAGACGGCAGACTGGCTGGAACCACCTTCGCGGATGCGTCAATGTCGGCCTACCCAGGAACAGACCGCAATGGTCCGTACGCGCTGTTCGAATCGGCGACGATATGGGACCACTCGATGTCCCAGAACTCGCAAATGAATCTGAAGCTGCACCCGACGGCAATTGCATGGCATGCAGGGATGCAAAAAACTGCTGGCCCTTACCCAGGCTTACATGCGCAAAGGCGGCTTCCATATCCAGTACAACGTCGTGGACAGCAAATTGCTTCGGGATGCGCAGATGAATCCGGACGACTACCGTGATCTGATGGTTCGCGTTGCTGGATTTACGCAGTATTGGGTCGAGATTGGCAAACCAATACAGGACGAAGTGATCGCCAGAACCGAGTACCAAGGAGTTTGACAGATGAACAGCGTGATGAAGCACATGGACTGCCGTAACTACGTCGCTCTGGATGTAGCGAAAGGCATATGCCACCGCACGAAGGAATTGGTTCTTGCCGACGCCAATCACTGCGAGCATTGCGTCCCGATCCAGAAGTGCAAATTCTGTGTTCACTTCGCTCCAGGCGGCCAATATCTAGGGACTTGCACCGCGGTTCCTAATCAGCCGATGACGTATCCGGACCTGATCACCGTGACGTGCGACAAATTCGTAGCCGCGGATGTGGAGAGAGCGTAGTCAGAAAATGCGTACAGGCGACACCAGAGGTCTGATCTTCGATATTCAGGGTCACTCCATCCACGATGGGCCTGGTGCGCGGACGCTCGTTTTTTTGAGCGGCTGTCCATTGCGTTGCGCCTGGTGTTCGAACCCCGAAGGTCTGTTGTTGCGTCAGAGGCTCATGTACAAGTCGCGACTCTGTAAGAATTGCCCGGGGCGCTGTATGCCTGCTTGTACAGTGCAAGCGGCCCGGCCCTCCTCTAACGGTAGAAACTCACCGGTGTTTGATCGCGACGCAATGCGACGGCTGCGAGACGATGGATTGCATCGAGGTTTGCTATACCGGTGCGCTGCAGTCCAGCGGCAAGTGGTACACGGTTGACGAGTTGATGCGGGTCTTCCGACGTGATCAATCCTATTGGGGACCGCAAGGCGGCGTCACTCTGACCGGCGGGGAGCCGCTAATGCAAGAGGAGTTTGTTCTCGAGCTGCTTGGAGCGCTGTCACGATGCATATATCGCAGTCTGCGTGGAGACCAGTGGCTATGTTCGCCGAAACCTGTTGCAGGCTGTCTTGCCGCACATCCAGTGGCTCTTCGTCGATATTAAACACATGGATTCCAGCAAGCACCTGCAAGGCACGGGGGTATCGAACGAACTCATACTCGACAACATCCGCTGGATTGCGAACACAGGCTGGCCGGGGCGCATGGTGTTGCGAATGCCTGTCGTCCCAGGTTTTAACGACAGTGTTGCCAATGTTGAAGCAACCGCTGCTTTCCTGGACGAGATAGGTCAGCGCGAAATCAACCTGCTGCCATTTCATCGCCTGGGAGCCTCGAAGTATGAGCAACTGGGGATGACCTACGCGTATGCGGAACAGCCCGCTATCGCTCAAGAGACTCTTGAGTCACTTGCATCTGTCTATCGGCAAAGAGGAATCACCTGCCACTTGGGTGCGGACACACCTTTCTAGCCGCGAAACCTCAGCGGACTCTTCCTTCTGATTTATGCTAGTTCTGGCTAGCGATGGATTGGCCATCGAGTTCAAATGAGTATCGTATGAACCTGTCCACCAAGGTAGGCGCGGGCTTTCAGCAGGAGGCGGACAAGTACGCCGCTTACCTTGAGACCGTCGAGGGTAGATTGCGACTCGACCTGACGGTTGCCGCCTTGGAAGAATTCTTGCCCCCGCCACCCTTAACGAGGCCATTGCGCGCGCTGGATCTTGGAGGCGGCACCGGTGCAGCCGCGTTGAAACTGGCGCGCCGAGGCGTTGCGGTCACGCTGCTGGATTCCTCGCTCGCTATGCTGAACATCGCAGAGCGCACCGCGCTGAAAGCAGAGATTGGCGATAAGGTTGTCTTGCAACATGGCGATGTAGCTCACGCGGGCAAACTGTTCGCTGAGGCGTCCTTCGACATCGTTCTCTGCCACAATCTGCTCGAATATGTCGACCGCCCTAGTACTGTGATCAGCGACTCCGCCCGACTCTTGCGGCACGAGCCACCCGGGTTGCTATCTATCCTGATTCGCAATCGGGCGGGTGAGGTGTTAAAGGCTGCTATCCGGGCAGGCGATTTGGAGGCGGCGGAAGAGGGCCTCACCGCTAGTTGGGGATATGAATCTCTCTATGGTGGCCGTGTGCGGGTTTTCACTCCTGACGAGCTGCTTGCCATGTCGAAAGAAGCAGGGCTTGAATTGATTGCGGAACGCGGGGTGCGGGTGATGGCAGATTACCTGCCGCCGCAAATCGACCGGCAGGCCGGGTACGAGCGAATTTTCGAGTTGGAGCGCAAGCTGGGACGACGTCCGGAGTTTGCCGCCGTCGCGCGCTACACTCACCACATCCTCCGCCATGCGGCCGGCGCCAAAGAGAATCGCGTATGAGTGACCCTTCAGATCGGCGATTGGCGAATACGTTCGACAAGAGAACGTTGGACACGGGGATCTCGCTCGGCCTGGGGCTCACCAACGAATGTGACTTGGCCTGTGCGTTCTGCTACCGCGATCCAACTCGCGTGGATCGGCTCTCCCTCGATCAAGTGAAGTCAGTCACGGAAAGCCTTCCCGTCCGCTCCGTTAATTTGGGCACCGGCGAGAACGGGATGCATCCGGACTTTAGGGCGATACTCGCCTATCTGCGAACACAGCCCATCAAGCTCACCATCACTTCGAATGGCCATAGCGTAGCGGTATTGCAGGATGATGAGCTCCGTGCTTTTCACGACATCGAGTTTTCACTCGATTATCCGACGCAAGCCGAACAGGATGCACAGCGGGGAGACGGCAACTGGGCGCTGATCCACCAACAAGCAAAGCGGTGCGTGAAGTTGGGTGTGCCGGTAACCATCGTCGCCGTCATGATGAAGGCAAACTATTTGCGTCTGACGGAGGTGGCACGAGTAGCTAAACAGTTTGACGCTCCTCTACGTGTGAACGTATATCAGGCCGTGCGATCCGACATGTATGCCCTGTCCTACGAAGAGTACTGGGAAGGCTTCCGGCGCCTCTTTGCGGAGACGGACGTGATCGCCATCGGCGAGCCACTAGTGCGAGCGATGGCGGGTCTCCCGCCGCTCCGAGGAGGATGTGGCGTAAGCACCGTGAGGGTAACGCCGCGCGCCACCACGCAGCCCTGTGTTTACTGGCCAGGATTAGGGGAGCCGCTGTCGGATTTGATCTCGATGGGGCCCGACATTCTAGACTCCGCGCCCTTCGAACAAGCTCGTACACTTCCAGAGGCTTGTCAGCCTTGCGAATTCCGCGACTCATGCCATGGCGGCTGTGCCGGACGTCGACGCCTCCAAGGCGCGCTGTCAGAGCCTGACTACTATTGTCCAATCGTTCGCGGGGAACGGCAGCGCCTCGAAGTCCGCATGGCCGCTAGCCGCGACCTGCCCAAGGTGAGCAGTTCGTGTACGACGGTAGTGATGGCCAGAGATAGCAATGTTTCGCCCACCAAGCCCTCGGAACATTGAGTGGTACTCCCGGTTATTTTGCCTCCATCCAGGTGTCTGACCTCGACCAGCTTGACGGCCACATTCGTGAACCAAAGGTGGAAGGGCTTGCCGTCGGCGGTGCCGCGGTGTTCCGTTGAGATAAGCAGAGGACCTGCCTTCTTGTAGCCCGCCCACGTTGCGATCACAACACTGGGTTTCTTGTCGCCCCCGTGGTCAAAACGGAATTCTTCGACTCGCCCGTCGCTGCCGACATAAAGCGTCCAAGTGTCACCCGGCGTATAGCCGCCGATCGGAAGGAGCATACTTCACCACGACCTTCTCGGCGGAGCCCTTTCCCAGAGGCAGCTTCTGCATACCCTCATCGGTCACGGTGGCGCTAGTGTCCCAGTAAGCATGAAAGGGGAAGATCAGCCAATAGTTGTCATTTACGAAGCCCGGATCGATATTGTCCTTCACGTTGGCCGGTTGGCTGCTGAGTTGGGAGCGCAGGTACGTAACCTTCACCGGCTTGCCGTCCTTATCTTTGCCCTCATACGTGACCTGGCCGGTCTTGGGCTCCCAGGTCCATGTTCGAGAAATATTGACACCCGGAAACGTTACGCTCCAGGTATAGCGGATCGCGTCGATTTGCCCAAACGAATCGAGACCATAAGTCTTGGCGAGCTTTTCGACAATTGGCGGACGCGCCTGCGCCCAGGAAGTTGCAGCCAGGACCAACACCCCAAAGGACACCAGAGCCCGGATCGCCGTTAGACGGCTCGAATTTTTCATGGAGGTCCTCCTCGGTGAATTTGGAACGATTCTTGGATGACGGGCAACGGCTTCCGGATACAGGCGTTTATCAGCGCACCCTGGCTGCATATTCAGACGGCATTCCCAAGACTAGTCCGGTGAGCATCCGGGTTGTGCCGGTCGTCTGAGTCGGCGCCACCCGATAATTGCACCGGCCACTGCCACGGATCCGTATTCCAGCAGCATGATCCAGCCAGGAACTAACCACGGACGCCCGAGCGTGCGCAGATGCCAAACGTAGTAAGTAGGAATAATGCTCACCGTCCAGATGATGATCGGCAGCGTCGAGATCCGACCGCAGAAACGGCAGCAGCCACAGCAGGTACCATGGATACACGACCGGCGCACATAGAAGCGATGCTGCCATCGGCCAGGCAAATGCGTCCGAAGACCATGCCGCGGACTTTCTTCTCATCCAGATGGCGGTAAGAAAGCCGACGAGCACTGCCAACCCAACTACAAGCTGCGGAGCCGCCACTCGCTCGAGCGTTGCAAACACCGGATCATTAAAGCGGAAGCTCTGCACGTAGGTGCCGAGCGAGCCGATCGGAATCCGTCCATGATTGAGAAATGGTACGTACAGGAGTCCGAACACGACTGCCGCCAGCACTCCGTCGCGGATTCGAACCCGCCTCCAATAGAGTGGCAGCAGTACAATCGGAAGCAATTTCACGGCAACAGCCAGCGCAAATGTCACCGCTGCAACCGCACGCCACCGGCGTCCCAGCGCGGCGAAGGAAATCAACAGCAGCAGTGCGCCGACAATATCGATGTGACCGCTGCCCGCCACCTCCATCGCCAGCAGCGGGTTCCAGGCATAAGCCAGAACCCAGTGCGCTCCTTGCCCGCTACTACGCAAGACATCGAGCAAAACAAAAACGATTGCCAAGTCGCAAACCACAAATGCTACTTTCAGCGCAAAGACAGACTCATGAATCGCTGTTACGGCGCGAAAGAAAAGCTCAGCGCCCGCTGGATATGGGCTGGGCAGATCGGGATGGTTCAGCGAGCGGGTCTCGGACGTGTGCAATCTGGCGAGCGCAGGATCGCTGGGAACGACAATGTAAGGGTTATAGCCGAGCCGCTGCACGCGGCCATCCCAAACATAGCGATGAATGTCATCATCTGGACCCGGCGGCATCATCAGAAATAGAAGATGCCACAGAGCAGCCAACACGAGCCCGATGACAATGACGTGCTTCGGGAATGTTGATGTGGAGAAGAACTCACGGACGGCGAAAAGGTACGCGATGCCGGCAATGGCCAGCGGAACTGATGAAGGACGGTGCACCCATGCTGCTGAAGTTGCGTGAGCAGATCGCCAGCGCCACAAGAATGACGACACCGAGAACGTACAGCCTGCGGGATGGCGTGAGCTTCAGCAGGTCACATTTCCGTCCGCAACTGCGCCACCGCTTGTCCCCACTGTTCCAGCCAGGCCGCCGTTCGCGGCGCCCTGGACGGAGCGAGCTGGAGTTCTGCGGCGAGCCGAGTCAGGTCGTCGGCCACGTCGATGTCGTAAAAAGGATCGGTGAAGCCGACGGAAAGCTGAGGTCGCGAGCGCGCGCCAGCAGCGCCTCAAGCGCAGTCTTAGTGCCCATGCCGTCACCTTCGAAAAGCGTTGGATGAGCGGCCTTGGCGCCGACGAGATAATAGCCTCCGTCATGTGTCGGTCCGATAACCACGTCGTGCGCAGCAAGCGCCTCGAAAGCATTTTCCAGGACCGAAGCCGGCAGGTGTGGGCTGTCGCTGTTGAACGCGATCACGCGCTGCTGCCCAGATGCAAAATGTGCAAACACCGAGGTGAGTCCTGCCGCAAGGCCTTCTCCCTTCTGCGCCACGACTGCACCGCATCGCCCGCCAGACCGCAAGTTCTTCGACATCCGAGAGCAGGGCACATGATCGCAACCTCCACGCTGCTCAACGAGCGCGCGAGCGTCACGGTGTCGTCTAAAAGGCAGCGATAGAGCTCGGTGACGGCTTCGACTGGAAGGCTCTGAGCTAAACGGGTCTTGACCATGCCCGGCCTGGGTGCTTTTGCCATGACAACCAGCGTGCGGCCACTGTCAGGCGAATGTGCTGTGTTTTCGCTGGAGGATTGCATAGAAGATCAGCTGTGCCAAGACTCACGCTGGCCGTGGCGTTCCGGCCCTTCGATGCCGAAAATAATAGCGCACGATCAGGGAGAGAATGAACCACGCCGCTCCAACTGTGCCCCTCAGCGTACCGCTGATCTTCGATTTCCCAATGCGCGGATAATAGCTGACCGGCACCTCAACGATGCGGAATCCCTCTAACGCGCCCTTTAGGATCATCTCAACCGCCCAGCCGTACGTGGTCTCTTGCAAATCGAGCCGGCGGAGGACATCTGCGCGCCCGGCGCGGAACGGTCCGAGGTCGTGATCCTTACGACCATACAAGACGCGTGATTAGGACAGCCGCCAGGCGGTTACCAAACGCTGCGTGCCAAGGCAGCGCCCCAGGAATACTCTGCTTCCCGAGGCGCGAACCCAGCGTGATATCCGCTCTGCCGTCGATGATCGGAGCCAACAGAACTCGGCAGCTCCGCAGGTCGATCGCTGTAATCGCCGTCGAGGAACACTACAATGTCAGGGCTGCTTGCACCAGCCAGTCCGGTCAAACAGGCGCGACCGTATCCGCGACGAGGTTCGTGGAGGACGCGGGCTCCCATCTTTGAGGCGATCTCGGGAGTCCCGTCGGTTGAATTGCTATCCACAACCAAGACCTCAGTGACGATATCGGCCGGGAGATCAGCTAAGACGCGGCCGATGGACTGCGCTTCGTTGTGCGTAGGAATGATGACCGACACTCGCACGTGATTTGGTTCAATCACCACCACGGGGAAGACGGCCACCGCTGCGCCAGCCGTGCGTCGACGCCCCACCTTCGTCCCGCTCGTCCCACCGCGAGCGCAAGCGATGCCAGCACTGGGAACCAGCAGTTCCCAAATCCAAGCCGTGCCCCACTCCGAGACCCAAAGGCTGCCCAGGTACAGAAACGCTACAAAGGCGACCGGGCGCGTCAGCAGACCGATGATGAGCAGGATGCCGAGAGAGATCTCGGTCACCGCCTGCATAGGAGCCGCCATGGCGGCATGGCTGGCTGCCAACCCCATCACCGCCTTCCACGCGGCCGGCGAGTGGCCATGTTGAATGTAATAGTTGATCAGGCCTGCGTAGCCCGCTGGAGTGTAGAGACCCTTCCCCAGATTTTCGAAGAAGACCCACACAAACATTGCGCCGATCGTCAGCCGGACCAGTGCCAGCCCATTTGCGGCATGAAGTTGTTCAGCCGCGTTTTGGTAATGCGGTTGGTTTCGTCGTCATCGTGAACCTCCTGCCCAACGGATGCTGTGCGAGTTCGCGACCGAAGAAGAGGGACGGGACATCTTAAGCTGTTCTCCCTGTTCTGGCTAGTGGATGCGCAAAGATCATCTAAGTCCTCCTGGAGCAAATCAGCTACGGATGTGTTCGATCGACTTAAGGGATTAGATTACTGCAGCCTGGCATACTCCGCTTTGGCTTGCTGGTAGATGGGGATGTCGGGATCGGCATCTTTCCAGAGGGTGAGGAAGTTCTGATATGCGGTGCGAGCCTTGTTGCGAGCGGCAGGGTCGTTGGCGGCATCGAGGGCATAAGCGCGAGCCAAGCCGAGACGAGCCAGCGCGCCCCATGTCGCGTTCGCGACAACTCCCCTATGGTCAACGAACTTCTGAAATTCCGCTGCCGCTGCGTTGCCGTCGCGCAGTATGAGATACGCTTGTCCCCGTAAGTAGACAGGCAGCATGGCAGTGTTGTCATCGCCGAGTTCTATCGCACTTGCGGCCTTCAGAAGTTCGACTGCTTGCTCGGGCTTCTTGTTTTGAAGGGCAATCGCCGCTCGAATCGAGGGCAGTCGGTATCTCTGGACAAGAGTGTCGAGTGGAAAATTTTTCTCCAGCTCATTGGCCAGCGTTCCAGCGCGCGCCATATCACCAGCCCGAGCTAACGCGAGTGCTGCTGCAGCTTGTGTATCGCGGTTAGGCGCCAGTTTCAGTGCCGCACTGGCGTTCGCTCGCGCCTCCTCCAACTGTCCCACATCAGCCTCCAGCAACCCTGTCCACGCCTGATATATCGCCGCGCTCTCCACGGAGTCAGTGCGTGCCGCGAGATCCATAGCGCGCCAAGTAAGCTCGCGTCCTGCTCTCAACTTCCCATACCAGTACTCTGTAAGCGCCTGGTCGGCTAATAGCAAGTCTTCAGTACCGGCCTTCCCCTTGGCGGATGCTACCAACCGCGACATCTCGGCGGGGTCACCCTTGAGAAATGCCAAGACGTAGCTGTTTCCCAGTAAGTACTCGAAGCTAAGCCTGCGCTCCTCCGCCTGTTTATACACAGCCCCGGCCTCATCCAGTCGATTTAGGGAGACATAAGCATTGCCCAGATTGTTGTAGTCAATGGCATCATTCGGTTCAAGGCGTATCGCCACTCGGGCTTCTTCTAGGGCCTTTTCCCAATCTCCAAGGAGACCATAGATATAGGTCAACCTTTTATATGGTGTACTGTCACGGGGGTAAATTTCACGCCATAGCTCATAGACTTGTGTAGCCCTCTCTAGCTCTCCTGTCGCGGTCATGAAGTAGAGCGACTCGATGTAGAAATGCTCCCGCTGACTTACCTTTTGCCTCAGGTCGTAGGCCCTGCGTGCGTTCTCTGCCGAGCGCACGGGTTCGTGGAGCATCTTATAGCTGGCTGACATCCCGGCAAATGCCATAGCGAAACTCGGGTCAAGCTCCACTGCCCGCTGGAAGAATGCCAGAGCCGGCGCCGATCCTCTAGCATGACGCTCCTTCTCCCCTAAGCTGTAGGCTTGCAGCGCCTCGAGCGAAGGCGTAGTCGCTTCCTCCAGCGGCGTGGCATACTTCTTCACCGAGCCCAGCGACTCGCCCAGCTTGCCGCGTAAGCTAGTCGCGGCCGCGTCCAGAGCCTTGAGCACAGCTTCCTTGCCTGCGGCTTGCTTCTGTGCTTCTGCGAGTACGTCCCCGGTGTTACAGTCCACTACCTTAAGGCCAATCACGTACTGGCTGCCCAAGACAGTGATCGAGCCGATCAACATGGCCTCGCTGTTGGTGCGGATGCAGACCTCTCGCGCCACGTCTTCCGTCAGGCGTTCACTTCGCGGCCGATTCATCAGCGTTAGGGTTCTGGCGACCTTCAGATCGGGGAGTACGTTGAGGAACGGTGATTGCTCTAACTCGATGGCGAGGCCTTGCTTTAGCGTGTCATCGAACACCGGGTCGCCGGTTTTATTGTCGAAGTCAGCCAGTACGATGGTATCTCTCTCGGTGAGCACAGGTTTCCTGTGCGCACGCCAGTAGAGTCCGCCACCGATGACTGCAACCACCACCAATACGGCTACTCCGATCCAGACCAAACGAGTTCGCCGACGGCGAGAGCTCGGCTGACGAACATCGTCGACATCACGCGCCGGGGCGGGCGCGACTGCGGCATTCGGCGCGGCCAGATAGTCAGGCGCCACCGCTCCCGCCATCACCGCTGACGCTTCCTCTGAACTCCAATTGGCGACTGGTACGCGGCTGGAGTCGGCCTCGACCAGCCTGGGACCCGCCACGACAATCGTCTTCTCTTTGACTGGCGCGATGAAGCGGTATCCGTGGCGATGGATCGTCTCCAGGTAGAGCGGGTGGCTGGCATCGTCTCCCAGGGCAGTCCGGACCTGCTGAATGCACTGGTTCATTCGGCGCTCAAAGTTGATGTCGGTTTCACCGCCCCAAAATGTTTGCTGGATTTCTTCCCGGCTCACGACTTGACCGGCACGACCGGCGAGCAAGATCAAAAGCCGGAGCGGTTGCGGCGGCAGCTTGACCGCTGTCCCGGCCTTACGTAGCTCTTCCGTGGTGAGATTGATCTCAAAGACGCCGAAGCGAAGTAGGTGCTGCGTGGCGCTCAAAGTGGCTACCTTCACGCAGAAGCGTGGAGAGTGCGTGGATTATAGCGCGAAGCCCTGGAAATTCCATCGATATTTCTTTTACATGTCCTCCTAAACCTCAATCTGTCAGAGGCTTGGACGATCATCCGCCGATCATCTCCTAATCACTCAAAAATCAGCCGTTGGGGTCTTGAACCGGATAAACAACCGGCGCATTGTGCGCCCATGAAAGCGGGGGTGAGCAAACACTCGACCAACTGCTTTGCGGAGCTTTCGGAGGTGGGAATAACAATCCCGCGCTGAAAGCGAGATGAGACAGACCCTTTGTGGGAGGCGGCGCCGCGAAAAGCGCCGCCAAATATGAGCAGAAGGGAGGACGCCATGAACACGCAAAAAGTTTTGACAAGAGCGATGAATCCGGGGCCGTTCCTGACCCTGATTCTGTTGTCACACACGGCCAAGTCTGAGGACGAAGGATGGCAGGAGGTAAGCACCGACACAGCAGCTGGAGCTGGCGCCACCTTCTGCATGACAGAAGACGCGGTCGAACCGCAGTCCGATCAGCCGGCAATCGTCAACCTGGGACAAATGATTTCCAAGGTTCGCAGTCCGCGGCGCAGCTGTGCGTGGAGTGGCCTCGCCCTGCTGACAATGCTGTGCCGCCACGCTCCACGCGGCGACCGCCCTTGCTGGCAGGGATCAACGCTACCACGAGGATGCGTGAGGGTGGTGCGTTACGCGTCGCGGTGAAGGTGTGTACGTCGAGGGCGTTCTGCTTTACGGAGGACGCTTCTAGATGGGGAGCAGCTAACGCGGTGAAGTTGCTCCTCACCATTCGAGATAAATCGCCGCCACTACCTATGACCAAAAGGAGGTCGCTATGAAAGCGTCTGGAGTCAAACACGAGGCAATGCTCACTCTCGGTATGGGATTAGCACGGTATTGCAAGCAAGCCATCGGCAGGTCATTGGTATGCGCGACGTTGCTTGCCGTAGTCGGAGGTGGTAACGCGGCACTCGGCCAGGCAAACTGCAACGCCAGTTGGAACGTGCTCGAGGGAAACTGGACACGGCCAGGAAATTGGAGACCTGCTCGTTTACCGGGCCAAACGTCGAACGTGTGCCTCACCAACGGAACTGAGAAAACCCAAGCGACCACGAATCTAACGTTAACCAAGACCAGCTCCATCGAGAGCCTGACTATTGGCCCAGACAATCTTCTTTCCGTAACCAGTGGAAAGGATAACGCCTACACGTTCAAAGTCAGAGGTAACATGACCAACAGTGGCACACTCAGTCTGGGCCTCCAACCCACAGGCAAACCCCAACAAAGCATGTTTAGGGTAGATAAGAGCCTCACCAACTCAGGCACCATAACAGGCCTAGGATGGCTGTATATCACGGGTAGCTTAAATAACGCTGGAACGGGAACAATTGAGTCCAAGGGCGGTACACTTACAATTAGCTCCACTAAAAACGCCAAGATTACTAATACCGGAACTATGGCCGCAGGTACGGGCCAACTCAAATTCCTCGACTCAACCATCAACAATACTGGCGGGGTAATAACGGGTGGTGTCAAAGGGCATTACGTTGAGTTTAGTAATACAACGATTAGGGGTGGCACCTTGTTTGGCCCGATGGAGGGCAACGATACAGCCTTAGAAGATTTGGCGCTGATCGGTACGTATGACCTGTCTTCACAGGGCAAGACGACGCTGGCGGGCACTATCACTCTCGGCGGCAGGGGTGGTTTTGGAACTATTGGCGTGGACGCCGGTTACCTGTTCGTCAGAGGAGAAACGAAACTCACAGGAAATGGCATTGTAAGGCTGACAGATGAGGATGACAGCGTCATCGCAACACCCAAAAACCTGAAGGTTGCCACGTTAACTCTCGACCAAGACGTAACAATCGCAGGTACGGGACTCATTGGCAAGTACGACGACAAAGAAAGCGTGGGCCTTAATGTGATTAACAACGGATCGATTCTTGCCAATGTAAAAGGCAAGAAGCTAGTTATCAATCCAGGCGCGGGAAACCGAGTAACAAACACCGCAACAGGCTCAATACAGGCGATGGGTGGCGGGACACTAGCGCTGACCGGAAGAATTGTCAATCGAGGAGCAATAAACGCTGGACCGGATTCTACTGTGGACATCACGAATGCCAATGTTGACGGTAATCGCCCTACGAAAGATAAGAAAGGGACGATCGAAGGGAAAGGCAACGCTAAGGTGAGCGTCAACTCCAGTAGTTTGGACAACCTGGCCATAAACATGATAACTGGAAGCTCTCTCGACGCTTCAGGGTCCAGCATTTCTGGCGGGTCAATTACGGCGAGTACCGCCTCGATCAACTTCGACAATACCACGGCCAGCAACGACGCCATCAGCCTCCTAAATAGCGGAATTCTGCGGATGGAGAGCAGCACCATCAGCGGCGGCAGCCTTGCTTTGTCAGGGTCGTCTACTGTGCTGGCTGACGGTGGCACTAGCAACATCGCGCTTAGTATCGTCGACCCCGGCAGGTTCACCGTCACCCCGGACGCGATGTTACAGATCCTTCAAGATCAGGAAACAGGTGGTAGGACAACGATTGACGGGATCATGCAGGCACTGAACGGGCTCACGGTTACCCGCGGCACGCTCACCGGCAGCGGCGTAATCATTGGAAATCTGATGCTTGCCGGAGTTTTGAAGCCCGGAGATTCCGGACCTGGATCCATCACGATCCAAGGGAACTATTCGCAATCGAGGCCAGGTTTGCTCGACGAAGAGCTGGTGAGCCCCTCGCAGTACAACAGGACCGACATCACACAGTCAGCTGCGTTGGACGGAACTCTTTACATCCACCTCTCTGACGGGTTTGTGCCGGCTGTGGGTCAGACCTTCGAAATAATGGACTTCGCGTCTTCTACTGGCACTTTCGACAGAGTGTTGGGAGAGTACCTGGACGACGGTGAGAAGTTCGACGTGATCTACAACCCCACAAACGTAATGCTGGACGTTGTATCGTCTGGGCCGACACCCGAACCAGGCTCGCTGTTCCTGTTCGGCTCCGGCATCCTTGGACTAAGCGTCTTCCTTCGTAAACGACTGCACAAAACCGCTTAGCGTGCACGCGCTGCGTCCTCTGGGGCAGTTTGTCCCGACGAGAGATAGCTACACGCTGAAGCTGTCCATCGTTCACCAACCTCAGCGACAGTGACAGCCGATGACCATGAAGGAGGTCAAGATGAAAACGCATCGTCACATCGCTTCGCTATCACTGTTCACGGTTCTCTCTCTCGCGTTGGCTGTGGTTCCAGCTTCGGCCAATACTCTGTACAGCAACGGCCCGATCAATGGGAACCTGAACGCTTTCTTCATCGACGGTCCCGGCGGCCCATTTGGGCAGTCTATTTCCGATGGCTTCATCGCCAGCGCCAGCGGCACCGCCTCCAGCCTTAACTTCGGCGAGTGGACCTTGGGCGGAGTCCCCACGGTCGTTAACTGGGCGCTGGGCACCTCTTCATTCAGCGGCGACATCGCCAGCGGCGGCGGCACAGTCACCTCCACTTTCCTCGGTACCAACAATTTCGGCTACGGCGTGTACGACACCCAGATCAGCGTTTCGGGCGCCTTGGTAGCCGGCAACACCTACTACCTCACTCTGAGTGGCGCGAATGACAGCGGAGGAACACACCTTGACGCGTGGGACGACAACGAGGGTCCTGCGAGTTGCTACTTCCAGAGTGGTATCGGCAGCGGTGGATGTCCGACGACAGAGTCGGAGTCATTTACGCTGAACGGCAGCTCCGCCACCACCACGACGACGTCCTCGACTCCGGAACCCAGCACCATGATGTTGCTCGGCTCTGGCATCCTCGGGCTGGTGACGGTCGTCCGACGAAGACTCATCGATGATTAACTACAAACGTTACCGTCGCCGTTCGTGACAACTGCGAGGAGCAGCCGCCCAAAGAAACTGCTCCTCATTTTGGACTTGGTCCAATTGGGCAGCGCATTGCCAACTCGAGATGACATGCAAAGCGGCACGGCGCCATTCTGGAGGAGCGCCTCATGCGGAGTGAGCACTGCCGTCTATCGGAGCCTTCTTCTTGCCAATCACCACGATGCCGTGAGCGTAATCAACGCTTAGCAGATAGCAGAGGACGCGCATGGCAAGAAATCGCAATCTCGGAATGCCCTTTGGCCATGCGCCATACCGCACACGAAAAGCCTCCACGTCGTAGCCTCGCACAACAAAATCTGCCGCAAGGTCTGCCAGTGGATATTGCTGCACATGCCCCGGGTCACCTGCCCACATAGGAACCACGCATAGAGGATTCGGCGTCCCGACAATTAAAATGCCGCCCGGATTTAGTAGCTTGTCGAACTCGTCCATCAGATCCACATAGTCATTGAGGGACATATGTTCGATCACTTCGAGACACAGAATTGCGTCGAACCGTCCCACAATTTGCGAGATGGACGAATATTCGTGTTCATCTTCGGGAGACATGTCGAGAGTCTCGTAACGCCCCTGAAAACCACCAGCGTGAAATTTTCCCTTGAGCCGCTTATCGCCCGCACCGAAATCCAAGAGTCGGCGCGCATGCTTGGTGTGATCGAAAATAGCCTGTTCCATTTCGTTGAGTTGTACGCAATCCTCACAGGACAAACACTTTGCCCGGAGCGTCTGATACATAACGTCACGGGCTCGATGTCTCGCCCAATAATTGCGGTACCACTTATCAACGTCCGACATCTATCAACTCCCAGACGAACCACCTGCCGCTATGGGATTAGCCCACAGGCGCCACAACTGGTTCAACTCCAGCCGTTCCGGCTCCCGTCCGCCAGCTCAAAAGTATGCGCACTAGGAACGCTCCGCACAACACCCCCTCAACCGCCAGGATAGTTCCCAGTCGATAGATCGAGGACGCGGCTGATAAATGCACCAGCAGCAAGTTCACCGCGACCAGGCCGGCACTTAGAATGAACGGCTCTTGCAAAGGTGCGAAGACTCGTAGTCCCTCAGTCTTGCGAGCATGCATGAACGCCAGGAACCACGTGCTCTGCAGGGCCGCCTGAAAAACTGCAAATCCCAAGAGGCCGTAGTGGAATACCGCGTAAGTGCCCAAGGTCCAAGTCGGTATCGTCCACCATAAACAGAGGCGCACGTTGAACCAGGCGTCATTCTGCGCGAAGAAGAGCTCCGACAGCGGCAGGCCTACCGCGGTCATTACAGCGTTAACACAATAGGCATAAAGCAGCGGCTGAGCGGGAAACCACTTCGCGGTGAAAACGTAAGCGATGATGGGCGTGCTCAAGCTGGCCAGCACCGCGCAGGCCGGCCACGCAATGCTGGCATTGATCCGCAAGGATTTTTCTACGCGTGAGCGCAGGAGCGCAGGATTTCCGGCCGAGCTGCTGAACGCCGGCAGATAGATGCGGGCCATCGCATTACAAATCACCAGTGGATAAAGCGATAGGGTCGAGGCCCAGGATACATACCCCACGGCGTTCTTGCCTAGCACGCGCGCAATCATGATCGGAGGGAAGGCCAATGAGATCATGTTTAGCAAAGAGCCTCCCTGATATAGCAGACTGAAGCCCACATGCGGGCGCAGGGAAGCCCACGAAAACTGTCGCAGGGGTGGACGAACAATCAAATTGAAGGCCACACTACCGAACAAGTCCCGGCATCCCATCGCCACCACGTAGCACCAGATACCTTTATGAAGAAATGCCAGCGTAGCCAACAGAAGTGTGTAGATCAGGCTCTCCACCGCCTCCACCGCGCTGACTACCTTGAATCGCATGGCTCGCTCAAGCATCGCGAGGGGCACGGTGCGTTGGTTGCGCACAACCAGCAGAAGCAGAAAAATGGCGGCAGGGAAGTAGTTTTCCGGTCCCAGCTTTACTAGTCGCAGCGCCAGAGGCAAAAGGGCTCCAATGACAACTGCGAAAGTTATCGAAATGCCGAGGATCACCTTCTGCGCGGTGGCCAGCTCGGTGGGTTCCAGATCACCACGCTTGCGGATCAAAGCAGCTTTTAGTCCCAGGTCGCCGAAATAACCCAGGATGCCCTGGGTCACAAAGATCAGAATGGCAAAGCGACCGACGACCTCGGGACCAAGCCAGCGTGAAACGGCAACACTGCTGCCCACGCTGAGCCCCATCACAATGATTTGGCGAATGACCAGAGCAATAGCCGCTCCGGTAAGCTTACCTCGAAACAGCGCCTGCAGCATGGCACGGTAGCCGGACGCTGAAGGGACCGCCGCGCAGGCATCAGCAGAATCGCCGACTTCCCGTGGGAGATTCTCATCGAGAAACAGTGGAGGCTCGCTCATGGTTTGCCATACGAAGACTGCGTTGGCAAGGGAATCTCGGCGGCCGGAAACAACGCTGTAAAGAATATCGTCGCCTTCAGGATTGGGACGGTGTTGCCGCGCGCGCAGGCCTTCGACTCGGGATTGATCATATCGCGCAGCTCGTGACCAGGACGCTGAGTCGCCAGTTAGTCGCGGCGCAGCATCGCAAGTCGTCAGGGTATTGGGCTAGATTTTGCAAAGTGTAGCACGTTCTATCCTGCGTACGGTGCACTAACCGGGTAGCCACTCTCCATTTCACAGTTCAATTAAGGCTTTCAGCCCGCTCGCAAGGTTGCTACAATCAAGTGCACCTTGTGGTCACGCGTCGCGGGTGAACCTCGCCCACTCCACCCATCTTTCAGCGCGAAACCATCAATGCTAACGGAGTCAGCGAATGGGTCCTGAAAACAACTTTCGGATGTTGGTGCCTCGCAAAGACGACCCGCAGAGCTTGCGGCTGAGCGAGAGCGGTGCCTTTCAGGCAGCGTATCCGCCAACTCCCAGCCATGTTCCCAGCCTCTGGGATTACTGGCCCATCCTGCTGCGGCACAAGTGGACGATCGTGTCTGCTGTCGTAGTGGCGTTGATCATGGGCACCGTGGTGGCGTTTTCAACAACACCCATTTACGAAGCAGTTGGCCGCATCGTGATCAATCGCGAAGGGGCCGAAACCGCAGGCTTGAAAAATGGTGACGCCGGCGCCAGCGATTCCTATGACGACTATATGGTCGCTATGGATACGCAAACCCATGTTTTGCAAAGCGATGCTATCGCCAAACTTGTTATTTCGAAGTTGAACCTCGATTCCAACCCGGCCTTCGCCGCTAAAGGAGCGGCCGCAATCGCCTCAGAGGTCGATGCTCAACGCGAGGCCGCCATGGTTGGGAAGTTTCACCGATCGCTCCAGATCAATTCGATTCCACGAACCCGGCTGCTGGAAATTCGTTTCTCCAGCCCCGACCCTGTGCTGGCTGCGAAGGCCGTCAACAGCGTAATCGACACGTACATCGAGCAGAACTACAAGACCCACCTCGAAGCCACGACGCGCACATCTGATTGGCTGGCGCAGCAGCTATCCGAACTGCAACTGAAGGTCCAGGAATCCCAGGAAAAGCTTGTTCAATACCAGAAGGAGCACGGAATCCTAGGGATTGACGAGAAGGAAAACATCATCACCTCCAAACTCGACGAGCTAAACCGGCAGCTCACGGCCGCAGAGGGCGACCGCATGCAGAAGGAATCGATTTACCGGCTGGCCAGTTCTGGAGATCCCGATCTACTGTCGAATCTCGATCCGTCGAGCCCCTTGGTGAAGCTGAGGAGCCAGGAGGCAGACTTGCATCGCCAACTGGCGCAGGCCAGCGTTAAGTTCGAGCCTTCGTATCCCAAGGTGGAGGAATTAAACAACGAACTGGCCGCAGTACAGGCAGATATTAAGGTCGAGATCGCGCGCCTGGCAGCGAAGTACAAGAAGGACTATTTGGCAGCCCTCGAGCGCGAAAAGCTGCTTCGAGCCTCGCTGGAAAACCAAAAGACGGAAGAAAACCAGTTAAATGAAAGCGCCATCGAGTACAGCCTTCTGAAGCGGGACGTGGAAAGCAATCGCCAGTTGTATGAGGGCTTGCTTCAAAAATTGAAAGAGGCAGGAGTCATGACCGGGTTGCGGTCGAGCAATGTGCGGATTGTTGATCCGGCATCGCCTCCATCCGCGCCTTCAACGCCCAACATCCCCCGCAACCTTCTGCTGTCACTTTTGGTAGGCCTGGCCGGTGGAGTTTCGCTGGCGTTTATTCTCGAATCTCGCGACAACACCGTGCACTCGTTGGAACAGGCACAGATGATTACTGGTCTTCCTTCGCTGGCTGTCATTCCACTCGCTTCTCGTTCCAGCCGTTCGCTGGTTCAGGTGAAACGTCATCGGCAGACGGCGCCTGCTTCGGCCGCTGCTATGCACCCGAAATCGCACATGGCCGAGGCCTATCGGGCATTGCGGACCTCCATTCTCCTTTCCCGAGCCGGCCAATCGGCCAAGGTGCTGATGGTGACTAGCGCTTTGCCCCAGGAGGGTAAGACCACCACGAGCGTGAACCTGGCCATCGTGCTGGCGCAGCGGGACGCCCGAGTGCTCCTGATCGAAGGAGACATGCGACGTGCCGGAATCTCGGAAGTCTTTGACTTCAAGGCCGACATTGGTCTTAGCACTGTACTAGGGGGAAACGCCGTCGCGGAGGCAGCGATCCGATCAGTTCCAGGTGTACCCAACCTCTCCGTGCTTCCGGCAGGCCCAACTCCACTTAACCCATCCGAGATGCTGGCCTCGCCTCGCATGAGAGATTTGCTGGCCAACCTGAGCTCCCAGTTCGACTACTTGATCATCGATACACCCCCAGTGTTGAGTGTTACCGATGCGGTGCTGGTGTCCAAGTTGGCGGACTCCACTCTACTGGTGATACGCGCCGGGGTGACGGGTAAGGCGGCATTGCGCCGGGTCTATGATGTTCTGGCGCACGTCGATGCCCGCGTCATGGGCGTAATTCTCAATGCAGCTGACTTTACCGAACCCGACCGATACTATTATGGTGGCCGCTATGGCGGTTACTACGACGACACCACCCCGGTCACGACGGCGCATTTGGAATCGTAAAAACTGGGACAGTGCCCTTATTTTCGGGCCTGGTGGCGACTAAAGGTGAACCCCTCAAGATTGCCGGGTACCTGACAGTTGCTGTGCATATAATCAGTTTCCATAGCATAGCTCTGCTGAACTGTTCTAGGGTTCTCCCTTTCCCATGAGACGCCTCATCGTTGCCGCCATCATCGTTTTGGCCACCATCTTCGTGTTTGTCCAATCTGGGCCCCACTTAATCGTCGATCATCCGGAGAAGTCGGACGCCATCCTTATACTTGGAGGAGACCACAATGACGTTCGCTATTGGCGCGGCTTGGAACTACTGCGTGCGGGCTACGGACGTCAAATGATTCTGGATGAAAGCGCGGAAACTATTTTTGGGCGCACCCACCCAGAGTTGGCGGCCGAGTTCGTTGCCCAGACGGCCGGCGAACAGGCGCCAAACATCCACGTGTGCGCCATCCGGGAAGATTCCACGCTGGCTGAGACTGCCGACGCAGAAAGGTGTCTGACCCAACTGCAACCCCCGCCATACTCTGTGTTGATCGTTACGAGTGAGTATCACACGCGACGCGCTTTTTCTATCTTCCGCAAACAGCTACCGCAGTATCACTGGTCGGTGACTGCAGCGTACGACGATTACTTCTTTGGATTGCCGTGGTGGAAACGGCGCGAATGGGCCAAAACTAACCTTATGGAGTGGCAAAAGGTGCTTTGGTGGGAGCTCTGGGAGCGCTGGCAAAATTAAGCGCGGGTGGTTGTGTTGTCCCGTTCCATTCGACCTAAGCGGTAATGGAGATGCCTAATTGAAGATGCTCAGGGAATTTATTGACTTTGCCTTAATCCTCAGATACGCTGAAATCCCGAGTAAAGCGCCCGCTTAGATTGACTTGGAGGCAAGGATGCGCAGCACAAGCAAAGTCCTGGTCCTTTGGATGGTGATGTGTTCCGCGGCGGTCTTGACAGCTCAGACAAGCGGTGCCCTGCTCTATGCCACTGGAAATGTGACGGTCAATGGAGTGGCAGTGGTGGATGCGAGCAGCATCTTCACTGGTGATCGCTTGGTTACCGCCGATTCTTCAATTGGCTCGGTCAATCGTAACGGCTCCTCTGTGGTGGTGAGCCCGAACTCCACGATTCAGTACGGGAAATCTGGAGTCGAGGTGATCGCCGGTGCGGCGCACGTCAGCACGGTCAATGGAATGTCCGCCGAAGTATCTAACGTCAAGATAGCTCCGACAAGCCAAGTAGCGAAATTTGACGTCGTTCTGGCGAATAACCAGTTGGTCGTAACCAGCCGTGAGGGATCAGTGACGATTGACGACGGCGGGCACACGGCGATATTGAAAGCCGGCGACCACACCACTTTGGCGCTCGGTCCCACGACGAATCAGAGCCTACTTCAGGCGCAAGACGGACCAATCATAGGCAAAACCGAGCCTGCAGCAAAAGTTGTCGCTAACGGACCGTTTTATACCCTTGTGGAGACGGATACCACGATCTACCCATGTTCTGTCCTCCAGTGTCAGCAGGTTCAATCGGTGGTCCACCCGTGTAAGTGTCCTCCACCACACTAGAGATCACATGTCGACGGTTGGCTCGATCCTGAACCTGAGGACGCCTCGCTTCGACTGCTATTTGCAAAGAACAAGCGACCGTTGATATTTGGACGTGCCCTTAACGATGAATGCGGGGCGCGAACCATCGTTCTGCCCTTTCCCGCTCACGTTACATCAGCGATCGCTTCTTAAACGGCCCCGCCAAAACAGCTAGGCCGGCACATGCCGAAAACCAGTCAGCATTCGCGGGAATATGAAGGTTGAAATCTGCGAAGCTGTGGACCAGAAGTCCACAACAGCCCAAGAATGCTCCCAGTTGGATCCAAGCTGGAGTTTCTGAATATCCGGAGCGAAACCCGACCCAAAATCCCTCGTACAGAAAGATCAACAGGCCACACAAGGCTAGCAGGCCTCCGACGATGCCAGTTTCGGCCAGAAACTGAGCGTAGTCATTGTGAGCAAAGGTCCAGCTTTTCGGGGTCACAAAACTTTGATATTGCGGGTAAACAGCCTCAAAAGTTCCCAGTCCTATGCCTGTTGCAAGATGATCGTGGAAGATTCGAAGAGTGTCACGCGTCACTTTAGGACGATCGCCCGAAACGCTGGCATCCCTGAAACGGGCAATACTGGCCAATCTTGCGGGTAGTTCGCTCGGCGCTAAAAGAAGCAAGAATGCGAGCGCGGCCAGCGCGAGGCCCACAGTTCCCCATGCCAAGCCTATCCGAGGCCGTTTGCGGACTGGAAACACGCTGATGACTAGAAATAAAGAAAGCTCCGAGAGCAGTCCTAAGAGGCCCCCTCTTGACCCAGAAAACAATAGTGAGGCAACCGCAATCAGTAGAGCGAATGCCCATAGGAGCGAAAAGCGAGACTTTCGGCCCGCGGAAATGTAATAGGTGCCCGCGATCGGTATTAACATCTCAAATAATCCGGCGAAGTGATCACGGTTAACGTACGGTCCAAAATTAACGTTAGGAGCCGGAGCGATCCAATAAAGCGAACCCGGGCCGGAAAAGAATTGTAGGATCGCAAACAAGCCCAGCAGTGAAGCATAAAGAAGGATCGATAGCCCCAATCGATCCCAGGCTTTAGCAGGCGCAATATAGTAAAGCTGCGCTGCCAGGAAGAATATGAGGAAGCACAGCGCCAATTTTAGGACTGCCTCGCTTGTGCTCGCCTGGTCAACCGATAAATGTGCTTTTATCTGAACTAGAACAAATCCAAGCAATAATATGCCGGGTACAAATAGCCACGACCACGCCACTACCAACAGGCGGTTAGCGATGCAACCAGCGGCCCACAACAGAAAGACGATTTCTGCGAGCACGGCCAGGGGTCCCCAAGCCCATGGTTCTACCGAGCCAAATGCGAGTGGAGCACAAAACAACAGCCCGACCAGCAATATCCGCGACCACCGAAAGAAGGCGGAATGCAAATGTAGGCTTATGTCAGACTGAATCGGCGAATTGTGTGGTGGCGGAGCCATTTAGACTAAAACTGACTAGCGTGTGGCGGCACCTTTCGTGGAAAGTTCACCCGGAACTAGCTTCAGCGAAACCTCGTCCAACCAGAACACCCCGGTAATGTCTCTGGGAAAGATTCGTCCCGGCAAACGCACTACTTCAAGTTGAGCTAATCGAGTCGTCGGGCCCGTCGAAAAGTCCACATATATCTCATGCCAGGGAGTCGTTCCAAGCGTCGGCTCAGTCATGGCATCGAGACAACTCCTGCACAAAGGATCGTAAATCTGCAACCTTGGGCCACTGTCAGATGTAATACCATCGGAGCGAACATAAGCAGATAAACGATAATGAGAATCTGCCCGCAGTGGCAACATTTGGTAGGTGAGCAAGTAGGTGTCGTTGCGGGCCACGGTAAAATCCACCCTCATGCAGCGCTTTCCGCTATGAGCGTTGTCTGCAGCGTAGTTTATAACAGGGTAGGAAGCGTCTGATTTACGCCAGTCGAATCCTTTGTTGGCGGGCAACTGCTCAAAATCTCCATTAAATACAAGGTTTCCTCCGGCGCCCTCAGCGCCTGGCAGAAGTTTCAATTTCTCCAGATCAAGGCGGACATTTTGTATCTGCTGACCGTCACCTAACTGCAGCAAGCGGTCAATGTAAGGAGCCGCCAGAATAGGCGTGAGAGGGAAGTCTCCTTTGTCCGCCTTCCAGACTAATTCAGTCCAAAGCTCGCGTGCTGCATCAAGTTTGTTGTGCCCCGCTAGATAGGAAATATATGCGATGGCAATTTGGGGATCTGCGGTTATAAATGCTTCGCCAAGCTCTTTTGCAGAGTAGCCAGCGGAGTCGCATACCCGAAACACGTCCTGCGCGTGGTCGGGGGCAATTTGGAGTAGATGCCGAAATTGTTCCAAAGCGAGAGCCGGTCTGCCGGACTGAAGATAATAATTTGCCGTCAGCGAAATGGCCTCGGGATCCATAGGAGCCAAGCTGCGTACTCGTTCGACGACGTTATCTCCGCAGTGGCTGTCGCCCGCGGCGGCACAGACCCACGCAAGTTGACCCCAGTGACGAACCCAGGCAGGGCCCAATTCGGTAGCTATGCGCGCCTGCTTTAGCGCTTCGGCCATGTCCTGATGGTCGCTCATGCTAAAGATCAGGGTGCTCATGCGGTAGTGAAAATCTGGATTGCCGGGCCAGAGAGCAACTGCTCTTGTGAGGTTTCTTAGCCTCATCGAAGTGGCCAAGGTTTCACTCCCTGCGATGTCTACAGTTTCAGTTATGAGCAGCGCCGCGCAGAAAATCGAAATACAGGCAAAGATCGTGATAGCCCACCCGGTCTCCAACTTTACGAGCATCGTGCCTCTGCATACAGAAGCGGCTTGAAAGCCAGTCGCCGGTCGCCGCGTTGAAGATGCTGGCTTGGGATTAGTGGAAAACATGAGTCGACTTTGGCATCATTTAAGGAGCGTTAGGGAACGATCTCAGAGCGCAGATTTGCTGGGTCAACATCGCACCAGTGTGACTGTTGGAGAGGCATAGTTTATCACGCTTGGATTCCCTGCGACGTGGCACGGCCTCGCAGCATCTCCTAGCAGAGGCTATATCGAGGAACCAAGCATGTATCACTATGATCCCAAGACTGCACTGGAAGAACTGAACGAAGATGCCGTGTTGCCCAATCCCGTGCGAGTTCGCGGCATGATGCTGAGAGCACATCTTGATGCCGACCGTTCACTGGAATATAACCGCCTGTTTGTCGAATATCAGCGGGGCTTCGGCGAGCTGCTGGAACTGGGACGCCATTTGCTGGAAGAACTGGCGGGATCGCACAAGAAATAATCAAGGAGGCGGCCCTTGGCCCGAGGAGAGGGTATGAAACTCTGGATGCTGTTGGGTTCGATTTGCCTGTTTGCGGTGGCGGCGTTCGCAGCGGAATCGCAGAACGTGTCGTACAAAAGCGGAGATGAGACGGTGAATGCGGTGATGTACACGCCGCAGGGAAAAGGGCCGTTTCCAGCATTGGTCGTGATCCATGAATTCTGGGGGCTCAACGATTGGGTGAAGGAACAGGCCTCGAAACTTGCCGACCAGGGTTACGTCACGTTAGCCATTGATTTGTACCGCGGAAAGGTTGCGACGACGCCCGACGAGGCTCACGAGATCATGCGGGGCGTGCCTGAAGACCGGGCCAATCGCGATTTGTTGGCGGCCAGCGGTTATTTGCGCTCGCAAAGGAACGTCGATCCCAAGCGCGTGGGCTCGATTGGATGGTGCATGGGAGGAGGCTATTCGCTTGACCTCGCGCTGAACGATCCCAAGCTGAAGGCTGCGGTCATCAATTACGGCCATCTGGCGACCGATGATGACGCACTGAAGAAAATTAATGCGGCAATCCTCGGTATTTTCGGCGGCCAAGATCGTGGTATTTCGGTGGCGGACGTCAACAAGTTCGAGGCGCAGCTCAAAGCCTTGCACAAGACGGTCGAGATCCATATCTTTCCCGACGCTGGTCACGCCTTCGAAAATCCCAATAACAAGCAGGGATATCGGGCGGATGATGCTGCCCAAGCCTGGAAGCTGACCGTCGATTTCTTAGCAAAGAATCTGAAGGCAAAATGATACCGTTAAACTCAACACTCCGATACCCGAAACGGTTCCTGTGGATATTGCTGGCGGCGGCTGTCGTGTCGGTGCTATGGATAGTAAAGGTCGAGATTGTCTATCATCGCAATGTGCGCCACATCCCGGCGAATTTTCAGCTGCGTTACCACCAACCACCCGATCTTTGGAGAGCGTGAATGATTTCCACCCTACGCCACATTCGATCTGAGTTGCGATCCGATGTGACCAACGCAGGGTGAGGATTGGCCTTTAACGGTCTTTGACCCGGACTACACGCGCTCCAGCACCAGCGCTATTCCTTGACCTACGCCGATGCACATGGTGCAGAGGGCATAGCGCCCACCAGTCCGTTGCAGTTGCAGGACAGCCGTGGTGACTAGTCGAGCGCCGCTGGCGCCCAGAGGATGGCCGATCGAAATCGCTCCGCCATTCGGATTGACATGCGGCGCATCATCGGGAATTCCCAGTTCACGCAGTACAGCCAGCGCCTGGGAGGCGAAGGCTTCGTTCAGTTCGATTACGTCCATATTCGCAATGCCGAGTTTCGCCAGACCGAGCACCTTGCGCGTGGCCGGAGCGGGCCCCATGCCCATAATGCGCGGAGCCACGCCCACCGCGGCTGAAGCAACCACACGCGCCTTTGGCGTGAGACCGTAACGCGTCACAGCTTGTTCCGACGCCAGAAGTAGCGCGCAGGCGCCATCGTTGACGCCCGAGGCGTTACCGGCGGTGATGGTGCCATTGGGTTTCACGATTGGTTTCAGCGCTGCCAACGCTTCGAGAGTTGTATCGGGACGAGGGTGCTCGTCCTGGGCTACGATGACGGGCGCACCCTTGCGTCCAGAGATCGTAACGGGAACAATCTCTTCCGCGAGAGCGCCACTTTCCATGGCGGCCGCGGTGCGTTGCTGGCTGCGGTAGGCAAACGCATCCTGGTCCTGACGCGAGATATGGAATTCTTCCGCCACGTTCTCAGCAGTTTCAGGCATGGAGTCGACGCCGTATGCGGCTTTCATCAAAGGATTCACAAAGCGCCAGCCGATGGTGGTATCTTCCAACTTCGCGCCGCGGGAGAAAGCGGCATCGGATTTTGCCATGACAAACGGCGCCCGCGACATGCTCTCTACTCCGCCAGCGATCACCAGCGAATTCTCCCCAGTCTTGATCGCTCTGGCGGCGACTGAAATGGCGTCCATGCTGGAGCCGCATAGACGATTCACAGTTGAGCCGGGCACGGTTTGCGGAAAGCCGGCAAGCAACAGTGCCATGCGCGCGACATTGCGGTTGTCTTCACCAGCCTGGTTCGCACATCCGAGAAGCACATCGTCAACGGCGCCCCAGTCGACAGAAGGGTTGCGCTGAACCAGCGCCTTGATTGGAACTGCGGCGAGGTCATCGGTTCGAACAGAAGATAACACTCCGCCGTAGCGACCGAAAGGTGTCCGGATTGCGTCGCAGATGAAGGCATTCGACATTCGGTAACCTGTGTCCCCTCTCAATAGTAGCTCGAATGAACTGGATGACAAGATTTGCCTAAGAGCTGCGGAGAGGTGCCCCAAAGGCTCCGACACGAGGCAAGGTGTCCCGCGAGCTTGTGGCAGCCACAATTCAGGGACGCTCTACTTCAGCACGTACAAAGCATTCACATGGGCCGTGACTGTGATTTTCTGTGCTCCAAACTCGGCCGTGGGGGGAGCAGGAGCGGCCATCGTCCCAACACTTGCTTGTTTGGCGAAAACCATGGGATGCACCGGCGTGGGTTCGTACGTGTCGACGGACGCATAAGAAAGTTCGCCGAGGGTACGGCCACTGAAGCGCGCGACCGCATTGGCTTCGCGCGGGCACGCGGCAATGCATCTTCCACGGCTTTAATTTTGGCGGCTTCCATATCGTCGAGAAGATAGCTGAGTGATTGATCGCCAGTCACGTCCGCCATGTTGGCGAGGCCCTCGGTAATCGGCCCGACTTTAGAGAAGTCTTTCAGCTTGATGCTGATATTGGTGTCCACGCGATAGCCGACCAGCTTGCGTTTCGGGGTCTTGTAGTCATACACCGGCTGCACCGAGAACCTACCAACCTCAGCGTCCTTGGGATCGAGCCCATTGGTGCGTAGGAGTTGCCGCACCTGATCCGCGGCGCGGTTGGCTTTCTGATTTGCGTCTTGCAGCTTGTCTTCTTGTGCCGAGATATCAAATTGCACCAGCACCGTATCGGGTTCCGATTCGAACTTGCCGTCAGCACCGACCCATACTGTGTTGGGGATAGGGAGTTGTGGAGCGATCCTGCGCGGCTAGAGGGCGCGGTCACGGCAATTGGGCCGAGGAAAACCAAGACTGCAAGCGCGATGGACTGCCAATTTCTGGGTTGCATGAGAGCACCTGGTGCCACGCGTTTCTCCGGGCCGGCAAATGGGCCGGAAGCTGCGGAGGACGTGGCTCCTTTCGTTTCGAAATCATAGTCTGGCGAGTCGGTTTTGACCAAAGTCTCCGCCGAGGGTCTCCTTCTGGAAAGAACGTCGGAAGTTGCGTCACCTTGCATGAAATTCCGTGTTGCGTGGAGAGGCTGAGGCGATGAGCTCGATTCCCAGAATCAAACTCGACATGTACTTTCGCTGCCGAATGTGTCATCCAAATATTGAAAAAGCGAATCTAAGAAGGTACGTTGCTGATAGTTGTTAAGGCCGAGGTCGAGCAAGGAGCGGCCGATGCGCAGATGGTATGTGCCACTTACAGTGCTGGGAATTGGCAGCATTGGGGCGTTCTTGCTTAGCGAGTGGGGAAGAAATACCCTGCGCGCCATCTTTGATGACTTCCACCAGACGCCCGACCGCTGGCTGGAATGGAATGAGAGCGCGCAAAGCGAACTCGACCGCCTCCAGGCTGCATTAAATCGCATCGCGGAATCATTAGAGCCCCACACACAATTTGGGCACTAAGTTTTCGCCGGGTGCGACGATATCTCGGCATCGAAAGGAACATCCTCTCCGCCTCCTATTAGGTTAGGCCGTCGCAGCCGGGCGCCAGTTCATTAATTCTTCCCGCCATCCGGATATCGCGTTGCGTCACCCCACCCGAGTCATGCGAGACCAGAGCCAGTGTCACCTTGTTGTAGCTGATGTGAATGTCAGGATGATGATTCAGGGTTTCGGCGGCTTCTGCAATTTGATTCACGAAGTCCATGGCCTGCAGAAAATTTGTGAACTGGAAATTGCGCTCGATGCGCACTGCCGTTTTTCTTCCAGCCGGGAAGCTTTTGCAGCGCTTGCTGAATTTCAGTGTCCGACAGAACGGCACTCATGCGCTGACTCCTTTACGAACGCGAAACCGCGGTGGCTGGACAAAAATGCTGCCATGCCTTACTTAGGGGTCGGAACTCCGATTTCCGTGCGCAACTCCTGCCAGATATGCTCTGAAATGGAGAGGAAGACGTCGCACAATCTCAGGATCGAATTGCCGCCCTGCATTACGCTCAATCTCTCGCCGTCCCGCCGGAATGGATTGTGCGGCGCGATAAGGACGATCGGAGGTAATGGCATCAAACGTATCAGCAATAGCGAAAATGCGCGCCCCCAAGGGGATCTGATCGCCCCTCAGCCCGCGAGGATAGCCGCTGCCATCGAAGCATTCCTGGTGTGAGTAGACAATGTCGGCCGCCTCTCGCAGGAAGGGAATTCTGCGCAACATCCGGTAACCAAGCAGGGCATGCCGGCGCATGATTTCCTGTTCTTCGGGACTTAGCCTGCCCGGTTTACGCAGGATTGCGTCGGGTATCGCCATTTTGCCGATATCATGCAGGAACGCTCCGCGGGCAATCGTGCGAATCGTGTTCATGCGGCAACTCCATGGCTCGGGCAATGGCGATGGTGAAAGCGGTCACGCGCTTGGAATGGCCTTCGGTCTCGGCATCTTTCAGGTCGAGCGCATCACCTAAGGCTTCCAGGGTGATGTCATACGAACGCTCCAGGTCGGCGAGAGCACGACGAAGCAAATCGGTGCGGGCAGCGACCAGGGATTCCAACTTGGTCTGATACGCCAGATTTTCCAGCTTCAGGCGGCGATTTTCCATGGCTCGGCGAACAATGGCCAGCAGTTGTTCGCGTTCAAACGGCTTCAGCAGATAGTCGTACGCACCGTTTCGGATCGCAGCCAGGGCTATTGAGATGTCATGGACGGCAGTAACCATGACCACCGGAATATCGGGATGTTCCTGACGAATTCGCGCCAGCAAAGATAACCCGTCCATGCCTTCCATGACGAGGTCAGAGAGCACCAACGAGTAATTTTCGTTGGAATCCAACAGGGCAAGCGCCTCCTTGCCGGAGCTGACAGGACGACACTCGAAACCCACTTGGCCCAGGATGGAGCACACGATTTCACGGATCGTGTTCTCGTCGTCAACCACAAGGATGCGCTCGTCCGCCATAATAGAAAAGTGCTCCGTGATAGTTCGTGCCGTCGTTCGATTTTATCCACTTCCGCCCGTGCGGTTACATAAATTGTGGGCCGCGAACTTCTCAGTGTCTGTCTGACGGAGCTATTTGGCGGACCGAGGCATAGAAACTTTACATACCCTAACCTGTGAGGTTGGCATCGAGATGCCAACTTACGGAAGTGAGGAGTCCAATTCATGCGCGGCTGGTGATAATGCTCTCGAATGTGGTCTGCGGGCAAAAGACCTTGAACGCCCAAGGGTAGGCGTCTTGCTCCCATGTTTTCAATGAGATATCGACTTAATCGGGAGCGCTTTGAATTGCCTGGCGCATTGGGCACACGGATTGCACAGTACTAAGGTGTTGATGAGCTAGCGAGCGAATGGAAATGCAACAGTTGGAAGTCACCCAGGGGGTAATGATGAGTACAGTGCAGGAAGCGCAGAAGATGTTCGGTTTTGCAACATATATGCCCGCGGTTTTGCAGCAGCGCAGCGTTGATATCTATAGCGAAACCTACGAGCAGAATCGCCATCGCGTGTATGCCTTGGCATTTTGGATGACGGATAACGAGCTTGACGCAGCCGAGTTGATGACCCAGACCTTCTGTCGAGCATTTGCTAAGGGCGACACTCCGACAGCAGAGGAAATTGATCGCTGCCTGATTAGCGAACTGCGCGAGTACATGCCTCTGGGAATCCTGACCCTGAACTGCGCTCCGGCCGAGAGGGTTCTGTCGGTGCGTCGTAACACCTTACGTGTCGAGTTGGAACGTGCCGTGATTCAATTGCCCCCAACAGAAAAGATGGTCTTCCTGATGCACGATGTGGAAAGCTACGATCATGCCCGTATCGGCCGTGCTTTGGGTCTCAGTGAAGAAGAATCACGCATCGGGCTCCATCAAGCTCGGTTGCGTCTGCGGGAGTTGCTTACGAAATCAATTTAATCTCAAACCTCGGCCTTTTCTCCTGGATGCTCACGCCCCTCGAAAAGAGGGGCCTTTTCATTTGCTACGCGGTTGCGGAATGCACTAGCTCTTGTCTGCCTCTGTCGTCGGGCTGTCGAGCTCGTCGTCTTCTTCGCGCTTCAACGGGCGGAGCAACGGAAAGAGGATCACGTCGCGGATTGAGCGCGAATCGGTCAGCAGCATGGTCAGCCGGTCGATGCCGACACCTTCGCCCGCAGCCGGGGGCAAGCCATACGACAATGCGCGAATGTAGTCCTCGTCCATCTGGTGGGCTTCTTCGTCGCCACGCGCCCGTTCCCCAAGCTGCAATTCGAAGCGGCGGCGCTGCTCCTCCGGGTCGTTCAGCTCACTGAAAGCATTGCCAATCTCCAGGCCGCCTATGAAGATTTCGAAACGCTCCACCCACTCGGCATTTTCCTCCGGCTCGCGCTTGTTCTTCGACAGCGGCGAAATGGCGAGGGGAAAGTCATAGATGAATGTTGGCTGAATCAGGTGCGGTTCGGCGACAAACTCGAAGATGTCGGCGATCGTCTTGCCGTTCGGCGCTGTGAGATCGTAAGGGATATGCAGATTCGCTGCATTATAGCGGTGGACCATTGCGGCAATCTGCTCGGCACTGGAGAAGTCGGTCATTTCGGGCTTGTCGCCGGCGTTTTGCGGCCAGAATTGAATGATAGCTTCACGCATCGAAAGTCGGCGGAAGTTGCCAAAATCAATTTCATGCCCGTTAAAGTGCGCGATGGTCGTGCCGTTCACGTCGCGCGCCACCTGCGCCAGCATTTGCGCGGTGAAGTCCATCATGTCCCGGTAGTCGGCATAGGCCATGTAGAACTCCAGCATAGTGAACTCAGGGTTGTGCTGGGTCGAGATGCCTTCGTTGCGGAAGTTGCGATTGATCTCGTACACGCGATCCATGCCGCCGACCACCAGTCGCTTCAAGTAAAGCTCGGGGGCGATGCGCAGGTATAGGTCAACGTCGAGAGTGTTGTGGTGGGTGATAAAGGGCTTGGCCACGGCGCCGCCGGCAATGGGATGCATCATCGGCGTCTCGACCTCGACGAAGCCGTTGGAATCGAGGAATCGCCGCATCGACTGCACAACCTTGGCGCGCTTCAGGAAGACCTCTCGCACGTCGGGGTTCATCGTGAGATCAACGTAACGGCGCCGATAGCGAGTTTCGACGTCCTGCAGCCCGTGCCACTTTTCGGGCAAGGGAAGCAGATCCTTCACCAGGAAGGTAATCTCTTCCACATGGACGGTCAGCTCATCGGTCCGGGTCCGGAAGAGGTAGCCCTTTACGCCGATGTAGTCGCCGAGATCGAGCAGCTTGTAAAGCTGAAACGCCTTTTCGCCGACGTTGTCGAGGCGGACGTAGATCTGGAGGCGCTGGCCGCCTTGTTGCAGGTGCGCAAAGCCAGCCTTTCCCTGCACGCGGATCGACATCAGGCGTCCGGCCACGCTGACGTTCACGCGCGAGGACTCGAACTCCGGGCCAGTCTTAGTCGAATATCCTTCGAGGATCTGGGGAACGGTGTGCGTGGTTTCGTAGCGATAGGGATAGGCGGACTGTCCCAGCGCTTCGATCTGTTTCAGCTTTTCTTTTCTAAGCTCGTAAATTTTCTGATCAAGTGCCACAGCGGTTCCTGGTGCCTAGCTTTACGGCAGGGTCAAAGTAAGGAAACCCGATTATAGATTGTGAAAGCGCGGATTGGTGACCACAGGGTCTCGTTCTCCATTGGAGCACGCAGTTTCTGACGCATATCTTGCAGCTGGGATCGCCCCAGAGTTCCTGCAATCGCCGTGACTCCGGGCTCAAGCAGGTGAACTAGCTCTTATGCCGACGAAAGCGGGCATGCGGTACAGGCTTGCGGCGCTTGAGAGACATCCATCGCCCTAATGTCGCCGGCGAAGGCACGAAGGCCACCAGCAGCAGGAACGCCCCTCCCACCGCAAGGATCTCTGGAGAATAATTGCTGCTGCTTGGGTTAATAGGGCCGTTTTGTAGGTTGATGAGTTCGGCATGTCCCTTGTGCCAGCCGAAAAAAAGCAACCACGCTCCTAACGCAAACACCGCAATCCGGTGACCTGCTCCCCTAAATCCGCACACCAGTAAGTATGATTTCGGATTTAGGAAAGGGGCAGAGCTATGTCACGAGGCAAGCACAGCGAGGCGGAGATGATCGCTGCGCTCAAGCAAGTGGAAGCTGGGCGCAAGGTGGAGGATGTGGCGCGAGAAGTGGGGGTCAGCAAGCACACCCTCTATGGCTGGAAGGCCAAGTACGGGGGGCTGGAAGTGAGCGAAGCGCAGCGTCTGCGGCAACTGGAAGACGAGAATGGGCGGTTGAAAAAACTGGTGGCGGATCTGAGCCTGGACCGGGAGATGCTGAAAGCGGTGATTGCAAAAAACGGGCTGAGCTCGTAGACCGGAGGACGGACGCGGGCTGGTTGCGGAAGCAGTACGCAGTCAGTGAGCGCCGGGTTTGCGGGCTGCTGTCGCTGGCGGTCAGTAGCTATCGCTATGAGTCGCGGCAGAACGATGACGAGCTGCGTGATCGACTAGTGCAGCTGGCGCGGGAGAAGCCAGGCTTCGGTTATCGCCGGCTGCAGGTTCTGTTGCGGAGAAGCGGTAAGGCAACAAACCACAAGCGGGTGTACCGGATCTATCGCGAGACCGGGCTATGCTTGCGCCGGAAGAAGCGAAAGCACTGTGTGCGGGCGGGTGCGCCCCTGCGGCAGTACAGCGCAGCCAACCAGGAATGGGCTTTAGATTTTGTGCATGATGTGCTGGCGGCAGGGCGGACGATTCGGGTGCTGAGTGTGGTGGACGCGTTTACGCGAGAGTGTCTGGCCCTGGAGGTAGATACCAGCTTTGCCAGTCGACGGGTGACGCGGGTGCTGGAGGAAATTGTAATGCGGCGAGGCAGGCCGCAATCGATTCGCTGTGACAACGGGGCGGAGCTGACGAGCCGGCATTTTCTGGCCTGGTGTGTGGAGCAGCAGATTGAGTTGGTGCATATTCAGCCTGGCAAGCCGACGCAGAATGCGCAGGTAGAGAGCTTTCATGGAAAACTGCGAGAGGAATGCTTGCGGGTGAGTTGGTTTCAGAACCTGTTTGACGCGCGGAGAAAGATTGGCGATTGGCGCACAGACTACAACCAGCAGCGGCCCCACAGTAGCCTGGGGTATCGCACGCCGTGTGAGTTCGCCATGTGGGCGAAGAAGGCAAGCTATGGAAAAGACGCGGACTGCGTCCGCTTGGAAAACGCCGCTGGCGTTTCCCACTTTCCCACAGCTTCGGCTACTAGCTAAGTTGTAAAATCACCGTGCGGAAAATGGGGGCAGGTCACCGGGCCGCGATCTTTTTCACCAGGACTTCCTTCCAAGCCGTTCCGTGAACAGCCGGTACCATAGTGCCATGTAGCACGCGGGAAACAAAAGTTTTTCACTGGAGACGTTCACAGGCAATGCATCTTCTCGCTCGGCAGGATTTTGGCTCGGTAGCGGAAATTGTGACGGATGTCATTGAATCGTGTCGCGGACGGGGTTATATTGTCGAGTTCTTTCATACTAGTGTCACACTTCGGTGTGGCGTGTGAGTCACATTCATGCCGCAGAACTATGTACCGATGTTCATTTTCGCCTTCCTCGCGTTTCTGGTGGCGGCCGGGACGCTTGCACTGTTCTACATCGTCCGCCCCCGTAATCCGTTCAAGACCAAGCTCATGCCCTACGAGTGTGGCATTACGCCCTTCGACAGCGCGCGCGGCCGTTACACCATCCGCTTTTATATTGTGGCCATCCTGTTTGTGGTCTTCGATGTTGAGACCATCTTCCTATTTCCGTGGGCGGTGCAGTTCAAGCTGCTAGGTTTGTTCGGTCTGCTGGAGATGCTGATCTTTCTAGGCATCCTGATTGTGGGATACATCTGGATCTGGAAAAAGGGCGCGCTGGAATGGGTATAGCAGTAGTGGCCTCCGGCGCAGAAAATCATCGACCCCATTCGCGTTTGGCAGCGTGGATGGGGATTTTTTTGGGAGGCGTCGTGGGCCATCATCGGCGGTTGCGCGCCACAATGTGATTAACATCACAGTGCGGCGTGACCCTCGCACGAGATGATAAGTGCCTCAAGCTGATAAAAACATAGAGTTCCATGACAGCAGGGAACCGGAATCGAAGAGAGCCATAGAAATGCCCGACGAAACCAAAGGAACCGACCCAGTCTCTCCTGAACCATCCCTCCCGACCGGGGCGCCGGTGGCGTCCGGCGAGGGAACAGGATTGGGCGGCGCCAAGGCATCAGCCGAAACATCCCCAAGTTCTGCTGCACCGGATGCTCCGCCAATCGCGCCGGCCAAGACGGATGCTCCCCTTGCCGACAAGCCTGTCGAACCAGCCAAAGCCGTTCCTGAGGCCCCTGCGGCAGCAAAGCAAGCTGTTCCGGCGACGTCCGACAAGCCTGCTGCCCCGGCTGCGGCAAAGCCTGCCGCTCCCGCCGCCGCGAAGCCCACTCCCAAACCTGAAGGTCCCAAGCCAGAGCCTTGGGAGGCAGATCTTGTCACCCGCCTGCGCAGCCAATACGGATCGGGGGTCAAAGAGGCCAGCACCTACGTCGGTCAGAAGTACCTAGTCGTAGACAGCTCCATCATTTACGAGATCCTGTTGCGCATGCGGCAGGATGAACTGTTCGACTACTGCGTGGACATTACCGCAGTGCATTATCCAAAGCGCGAGGCGCAGTTCGACATCGTTTACATACTGTATTCGTTTCACCATAACGAGCGCGTGCGGATCAAGACGCAGATCAAGGACGGCGAGCGTCTTCGTACGGCGGTGGAAATCTGGGAGACGGCGAACTGGCTGGAGCGCGAGGTCTTCGACATGTTCGGCATCGAGTTCGACGGGCATCCCGACCTGAAGCGCATTCTGCTACCCGACGGATGGAAGGGCCACCCTTTGCGCAAGGATTATCCGATTCTTCAGCAGGACCAGGAATGGGTGAAGATCAACCTCGGCATCGAGAGTGGACAATGAGCGATCGCACCGATTACCTCGATCTCGATACCAAGGATGAAACCTTTCTTGACTCGACGGAACTGGTTCTCAACATGGGGCCGCAGCATCCGTCGACGCATGGAGTGTTACGCGTCATCCTGAAGCTAGACGGCGAGAAAGTCCTGGGCACCGAGTGCGTCATTGGATACCTGCATCGCGGCGTAGAGAAAATTGCGGAGAACCGCACCTACGCGATGTTCAATCCCTATGTAGATCGTATGGACTACGTCGCCGCGGTTTCCAACGGCCTGGGTTACTGTGAGACTGTCGAGAAGCTGCTCAGCGTGGAAGCTCCCCCGCGGGCGCAATACCTTCGCGTCATCCTCACCGAACTGTGCCGCATCGCCAGTCATCAGGTGTGGCTGGGCACGCATGCGCTCGATATCGGCGCCATCACGCCGCTGTTCTATTGCTTCCGCGATCGCGAAGAGGTGCTGAAGATCTTCGAGAAATATTGCGGGGCACGCCTCACCACGCACGCGTTCCGTATCGGCGGCTGCCTCTACGAAGCCTACGAAGGCTTCGAGCAGGATTGCATGAAGTTTTGCGATGCCTTCCTGCCTAAGCTCGATGAATACGAAGAACTGCTCACGACGAATCGTATCTGGGTGGAACGCACCAAGGGTGTAGGCATTCTGAATCCGGAGGATTGCATCGCGCTGGGGGTCACAGGTCCGGTGCTGCGCGCCAGCGGCGTCAAGTGGGACCTGCGCAAAGCCCAGCCCTATGAGTCCTACAAAAATTTCGACTTCGAAATTCCCACCGGGCTGAACGGAGACACCTACGACCGGTACCTGGTGCGCATTGAAGAGATGCGCCAGTCGGTGCGCATCATTCGTCAGGCGGTGGACGGCTTGCCGCAAGGTCCGATCATGGCCAAGGTGCCAAAGGTGATTAAGCCGCCGGTAGGCGAGGTGTATCACTCCATCGAGGCGCCGAAGGGCGAGCTGGGATATTTCATCGTGAGCGACGCTTCCACGCAGCCTTATCGCATCCGGGTGCGTCCTCCGTCGTTCGTTAATCTGCAAGCCCTCGACAAGATGGTGCGCGGCCTGCTGGTAGCCGACGTAGTTGCGGTCATCGGCACCCTCGACATCGTGCTGGGCGAGGTGGACCGCTAATGATCGAGTACGTCAAAGGCTATCTGAGTTCGGGAACGACCCCTGGTGAAGCGGGCAACGTGTTCTGGGCCACGGTTTACATCCTGCTGGTGATTGTTGGTGTTTCGCTGTCGGTCATCTGCATGAATTGGCTGGAGCGCAAAATCCTGGCACACATGCAAATTCGGCTTGGCCCTATGCGCGTAGGGCCGCACGGATTGCTGCAGCCCTTCGCCGATGCCCTCAAGCTGCTGATCAAAGAAGACATCATTCCCAACGACGCCGACAAGTTCGTGTTCTGGAGCGCGCCGGTCGTCGTGACCATGACCGCGTTTACTACGTTCCTGGTAGTGCCGTTCGGCCGCACTCACGCCGTCACCGACATGAATATCGGCGTGCTGTTCATGCTGGGTGTTTCGTCGCTGGGCGTGTTGGGCATCATCATGGCAGGATGGTCGTCGAATTCGCATTACCCCCTGATGGGCTCGCTGCGTTCTAGCGCGCAAATGGTCTCTTACGAAATTGCCATGGGATTGGCGATTGTCTCAGCCGTTCTGATGACGAGTCTGCAGACCGGCACCGGCACGTTGAGCATGATCGGCATTGTGGAGTCGCAGGCCGCCCAACATACATGGTTCATCTTCAAGTTTTTCCCGCTCGGATTCATCGCCTTTGCGGTGTTCGCGATCGCGATGGTAGCGGAGACCAATCGCGCGCCCTTCGATCTGCCGGAAGCGGAATCTGAGTTGGTCGCGGGATTCCACACCGAATACAGCGGCTTTCGCTGGTCGCTCTTCTTCCTGGCCGAGTACTCGGCCATGCTCGCAGTGTCGTCGATTGCCGTGACGCTTTGGCTCGGCGGATGGATGCGGCCATTTCCCAACTGGCTGGGCGGCTCGACGTGGGACATGGCGTTCTCATTTCTTCCAGCATTGACGTTCTTCGTACTCGCTGCCGGATGCTTTCTGGGAACCGTTCGCATGCCGAAGATCCCGCAGTTCCGCATTCAGACGATTGGCTTGGGAACTTTCGCCGCCTTGCTGGGATTTGTCGGGCTCGTGCTGTTGGTTCCGGCGGTACGCATCCGAATACAAGACATTTACTGGTTCGTCGTCAAAGTTGCGTTCTTCATGTACTTGTACATCTGGTATCGCGGGACGTTTCCGCGCTATCGCTTTGACCAGCTCATGAAAGTGGGCTGGAAGGTACTGCTGCCGACCGGCTTGGGTGTCTTGATCGCCACCGCGATCTGGGGCCTGATGCCACAACTGTCGGCGGCGATCCTGGGGGTGGTGCAGTGAAGCTGTCTCCGCTGATCCGCAAAATCCTGTTAGTTGACCTGATTAAAGGCTTAAAAGTTACGTTTCACTATCAACCTCCAAGTGAAGCAATCACAGAGCAATATCCGCTGGAGAGACCGGTGATCTTCGAGCGCTTCCGCGGTCAGCCACGCTTGAACGTAAACCCTGATACCGGCGAGTCGCTGTGCATTGTTTGCAACCTGTGCGCGCTGGCCTGTCCCGAGCAGTTGATCGTGGTGAAGGGCGAGCGCAATCCCGTAACGCGGCGCAAAGAGCCGGTTTCCTGGACCTATGACCTCAGCCGCTGCATGTTTTGTGGCCTGTGCGCGGAAGCGTGCTCCACTGACGCGCTGGAGCTGACTCAGGATTACGAGATGGCACTTTACAGCCGCGAAGGCATGGTGTTGGACCAGGCTGCGCTGGAGCGCGGCCAGGAACCGGAGAGGTACGCGAAGTGAATCCTGTTGCGACACCGTTCTTCTTTTACTTCCTGTCCTTCACGGCGATCGTATCCGCCATTGCGGTAATCACCCGGCGGAATCCGGTGCACGCGGCGCTGTCGCTGATCGTGACCCTGCTCTCGCTGGCCGGCTTCTACCTGATGCTGTACGCGCCCTTCGTGGCTGCGGTGCAGATCGTGCTCTACGCCGGCGGAATCATGGTGTTGTTCCTGTTCGTCATCATGCTGGTGAATCTGGAGCAGAACATCCGCGAGTACCAGTTCAACAAGCAGTGGATCGTGGCGACGATTGCCGCGCTGGCGCTCGGCGGATTGCTGGCGTTCGTGTACCGCACCGGGCGAGGCGCGTTCCCGACGGCGTTCTATCAAAGTTATCGCGGGCTTGAGGCCGACAACACGCAGCAGATTGGCGTCTGGCTGTATGGCAATTACATGCTGCCGTTTGAGATTGCGTCGCTGCTGCTGCTGGTGGCCATCGTGGGCGCGGTGGTCATGGCGAAGAAGAGGATTTGAAGCGGCAGGACAGCATAGCACGGAATTGAAGCACCACCATGCATTACCTCGTGGTTGCGGCGGCGCTGTTCATCATCGGCACCATCGGCGTGCTGACCCGGCGCAACGTGGTCATCATCCTGATGTCGATTGAGTTGATCCTGAATGCCGTGAACCTGAACCTGGTGGCGTTTTCGCGGCTCTGGGGAATGCATGGGCAGGTGTTTTCGATCTTTGTGATCACGGACGCGGCCGCCGAAGCAGCAGTCGGCCTGGGCATCATCATCGCCTTCTTCCGCAATAAGGAGACGGTGAACGTGGACGAGGTGGATCTTTTGAAATGGTAGAGCGGGGCTATAGGGGCCTTCGACTCCGGCGCGCAAAAGCCGCGCGCCTGCGCTCAGGATGACAGACATTCATCTTCTGGCGAAGAGCGAAGGGCGAAAAGCGAATAGCGATTTTACTGACGGCTGATAGCTGACGGCTGAGAGCTTATACATGTTCTTTCTTGACCACATCTGGTTGATTCCGCTGTTTCCCGCCTTCGGCGCGGTTTGCATGTTCTTTTTTGGACGCAAGCTGTCGAAGCAGGCGGTGAATGGCATTTGCGTCGGCATGGTCGTGCTGGCGTTCGCATGGGCGTGTGTCGCGGTCTGGCAATACACGGGCTACAGCGCCGCCAATCCTGGTAAGCCCTTCGAGAAGGTGATGTACACCTGGATGGGCACGGGAACCGATTCGCTCGCGTATCCCACCCATGGCGGGTCCGCACAGTTCCGCGCCGATGCCGGCTTCCTGCTCGATCCGCTGTCCTGCATCTGGCTGCTGTTCGTGACCGGCGTGGGCATGCTGATCCACATTTATTCGATGGGCTACATGGCGCACGAGGGCGGCTACTACCGCTTCTTCGGCTACCTTAACCTGTTCATGTTTTCCATGCTGACGCTCATCCTGGCCAACAACTATGCCGTGATGTTCGTGGGCTGGGAGGGTGTGGGCCTGTGCTCGTATCTGCTCATCGGCTTCTACTTCCAGCGACATTCCGCCTCGACCGCTGCGAACAAGGCATTCATCGTCAATCGTATTGGTGACGCCGGGTTCATCCTGGGCATGTTCACCATTGCCTGGTATTTCGGTTCGGTGCAATACACCAAGGTCAATCTGCTGGCGCGCAGCGGGCACTTCGCGATCGGCGATCACGGGATCACTGCGGCCTGCCTGCTGCTGTTCGTAGGAGCCTGCGGCAAATCGGCGCAGTTCCCGCTATATGTCTGGCTGCCGGACGCGATGGAAGGCCCCACGCCGGTCTCGGCGCTGATCCACGCGGCGACCATGGTGACCGCAGGCGTGTACATGGTGGCGCGCTCTAACGCGCTGTTCGTGCTGGCGCCGAATGCGATGAAGACGGTCGCCATCGTCGGCGCACTGACCGCGATTTTCGCGGCGACGATTGCGCTGGTACAGAACGACATCAAGCGCGTGCTGGCTTACTCGACTGTGTCGCAGTTGGGATACATGTTCCTGGCGCTCGGCGTTGGCGCATTCGCGGCGGGTGTCTTCCACGTCTTCACCCACGCGTTCTTCAAGGCGCTGCTCTTCCTCGGGGCCGGCTCGGTGATTCACGCCATGAGCGGCGAACAGGAGATGCAGCACATGGGTGCGCTGCACGGAAAAATCAAGACTACGTTCGGCACCATGCTGATTGCGACTCTCGCCATTTCGGGGATTCCGGGGTTTGCGGGCTTCTTCTCCAAGGACGCGATCCTGTGGGAGACGTGGTCGCGCGAGGCTGGCGCGTACCGGTATCTCTGGTACATCGCATTTTTGACGGCGCTGATGACCTCGTTCTACATGTTCCGGCTGATTTATCTGACGTTCTTCGGCAAGCCGCGCATGAATCACGAGGTGGAGCACCACATCCACGAATCTCCCAAGACCATGACGGTGCCGCTGGTGATCCTGGCCATCTGCTCGATCGGGGCTGGATTCCTGGGACTGCCGCATAGCCTGGGCGGATCGAATCGCTTCGAGAAATTTCTCGAGCCGGTGTTCGCCAAGGAAGCGGTAGTGCTGGAAGAAGGCGGCAAGGGTGTCCAAATAGCCTCGGGCGACCAGCAGGTCGAACACACCGATCCCATGGAATACACGCTGATGTTCGCCTCGGTGGGCGCGGCAGTGGTGGGCTGGTTCCTGGCGCAACGTGCGTACAAGAAGGCCGACAAGGACTACAAAGAGCCGATTCAGGAAATCTCGCCGCGCTTTTACAAGACGCTCTTCCGCAAGTGGTACGTGGATGAAATTTACGACTGGGTCTTCACCGGCCGCAAGAAGGTGGGACCGGTGCGTCTGGGTGCAATGGGTCTGGGCGACGGACTGTGGAAGTTCGACGCCAACGTAATTGATGGCGCAGTCAACGGCGCAGGTTGGTCCACGCGCATGAGCGGCACGCTGTCGAACCTGTGGGACAAGTGGATTATCGACGGCCTCTTCGTGAATGGAGTGGCCATGGTGACGCGCCTGGCTTCATATCCGGTGCGCCTGGTGCAGTGGGGCCTGGTGCAGTGGTACGCCTTGGTGATGGTGGCGGGACTGGTGTGCTTCATTTTCTATTACGTGATTCGGTGGTAAAGAGCAGTTGTCAGTTTGGATTTCGGGGTCTGGCTAGTTGCTAATTGCTAACGGCTAATTGCTCGTTGCTGAAGGCTGAGAGCTAAATAAATGTACAACCATATTCTTTCGATAATTTTATTCACGCCGCTGGTGGGCGCAATTCTCCTGATGCTGGTGCCGAAGGAGAACAAGGACGCCATTCGCTGGATCGGCAACATCTTCGGCATGCTGGGATTTGCGGTTTCGCTGCCGCTGATCCCGTGGTTCTGGGCGCTGAAAGACCGCGCTGGCTTCCAGTTCGTCGAGGGCGCACCCAACAACTGGATCCCGTCCATCGGCGCGGGCTACGTGATCGGCATCGACGGCATCTCGTTCCTGCTGATCATGCTGACCACGCTGCTCGGGGCCATCTCGATCCTGTCGTCGTGGAACGCCATCCAGGACCGCGTGAAGGAATACTACGTTTGGTTCCTGGTATTGCAGACGGGCATGCTCGGCGTCTTCATGGCCAACGACATGTTCCTGTTCTTCGTCTTCTGGGAGGCCATGCTGGTGCCGATGTATCTGCTGATCGGCATATGGGGCGGCCCGCGCAAGCTGTACGCGGCAATCAAGTTCTTCCTGTACACCCTGTTCGGCTCGGTGCTGATGCTGCTCGGCATTCTGTTCCTGTACTTCCATCACCACACTCTGACCGGCGTATACACCTTCTACCTGCCCGATCTTTACGCTACGGCGCCGAAGATCGGCGGCCACGCGGCCATCTGGTTGTTCTTCGCGTTCTTCGTCGGTTTTGCCATCAAGGTGCCGATGTTCCCGTTCCACACTTGGCTGCCCGACGCTCACGTGGAAGCGCCGACCGCCGGCTCCGTTATCCTGGCGGGCGTTCTGCTGAAGATGGGAACGTACGGCCTGATCCGCTTCTCGCTGCCGTTTTTCCCGGCGGTCGCCATGACGCCGTGGGTGCGAGAGTTCATGATCGTGCTCTCGCTGATCGGCATCATCTATGGCGCGCTGGTGTCGCTGATGCAGAAAGACATGAAGAAGCTGGTGGCGTATTCGTCGGTCAGCCACCTTGGCTTCTGCACACTTGGTATCTTCGCACTTAGCCCGCTGGGGCTGAGCGGCTCGGTGCTGCAACAGATCAACCACGGCATCTCCACCGGCGCGCTGTTCTTGATCGTCGGCATTCTGTACGAACGACGTCACACGCGCGAGATCGCAGAGTACGGCGGCATCTCCAACGTGATGCCGGTTTACGCCACCATCACCCTCATCATGTTCATGTCTTCGATGGGACTGCCGCTGCTCAACGGCTTCGTCGGCGAGTTCACCATACTGCAGGGCACGTTCATGGAGAACAAGGTCTGGGCCGCATGGGCGGTGCCGGGAGTGATTCTGGCCGCGGCGTACTTGCTGTGGCTTTACCAGCGCGTGTTCTTCGGAAAGGTGAACAATCCCAAGAACGAGAACTTGCTGGACCTTTCGGGAAGGGAACTGGCGACGTTCATTCCGCTGGTCATCATCGCCTTCTGGATTGGTCTGTATCCCAAGCCGTTCTTCCAGATTCTCTCGACTCCGGTCAACAACCTGGTCGCAACCGTGCGCCCTGATTATCCCGGGCTGACCAAGCCAGTGCTTGCTGCTCAACCGGTGAATCCGAATCCCGACGAGGCGACTCCGTTGCCCCAAGCGCCTAAAGCGCCGGAGCCGCAGAAGCCGCCTTCGACGGACGATGTGCAGAAATCGGGAGTGGCGGCAAGGACAAAGCCAGTTCCGGTGAATACGGCGAAAGCCAACTTAGCGGCGGCTCCGGCCCCGTTCAGCAAGTGAGGATGAAATAGTGACCACCTCGCTGACAACGTTCTACTTCTCAAGGGCAGACTATGTGCTCGCCTTGCCGATGCTGTTGCTTACCGTGTTCGCGCTCGGCATCCTGATGATCGACCTGATGCTGCCGAAGCAGTGGAAACGCGTGAACGCAATTACGGCTTTGATTGGCGTGGCGTTTTCGGCGGCAGCGGTGGGTAAGCTGCACGTCGCATATCACGCCGCCGAAAAGCAAGGCATCGCAATCGCCACGTTTACCGGGTTCATGGGCTCGCTGGTGGTCGATCGTTTCGCCATTTATTTTTTCTATCTGTTCCTGATGGGCGCGGGCATTGCCATCCTGATGTCGATGCGTTATCTCGAGGTCGAGCACGAGAACCACGGCGAGTTCTACGCGCTACTTCTTCTCTCGGTAGTCGGAATGATGGGAATGGCTGCCGGCTACGACATCGTGCTCATCTTTATCAGCTTGGAATTGATGGCCATCTCGACCTACGTACTGGTGGGTTTTCTGCGACGCGACAAGCGCTCGAATGAAGCTGCCCTAAAATATTTGCTGCTTGGCGCATTCTCGTCAGGAATCTTTGCCTATGGGCTGTCGCTTTTCTACGGTCTGACTGGAAGCACCAATCTGGGGCAGATTGCACAAAAGCTGCAGGAAGTGATCGCCACCCGGCCGAACGATCCTGTCGTCATCTTTGCACTGCTGGCGACCACCACCGGACTGTTGTTTAAGATTGCGGCCGTACCCTTCCACCAGTGGGCTCCCGATGCGTACGAGGGAGCTCCGACCAGTGTCACTGGGTTCATGTCAGTAGCGGTTAAGTCCGCAGGATGGGCGATGCTGCTCCGAATCTTCCTCTTCGGACTCTATCCCCTGCGTTCGATGTACGTCCCGCTGCTGATCTTCGTTTCGATCGCGACCATGACCGGCGGCAACCTGGCCGCAATCACGCAAGACAACCTGAAGCGGCTGCTGGCATATTCCTCCATCGCCCACGTCGGCTACATGCTGCTGGGCCTGATCGCCAGCGATGGGCAGACCAATTCCACCGGCATCATGGCGATCATGATTTACCTGCTGGTGTACACCTTTATGAACCTGGGCGCGTTCGCGGTGATCACCTCGCTGCGGCGCCGCAACATCATCGGAGATACAGTCGACGACATCGCCGGCTTGTACTTCAAAGCCCCGACCGAAGCCATCCTGATGCTGGTCTTCCTGCTCTCGCTGGCTGGAATTCCGCCGCTGGCAGGCTTCTGGGGCAAGTACTTCATCTTTCTCAGCCTGATCCAGACGGGACACTACACGCTAGCGGCAATTGGCGTGCTTTATTCGGTAGTAGGCCTCTACTACTACATGCGGATCGCCAATTCCATGCTCATGCGGCAGCCTATCGACGCCGAGCCTGTGCACACCCGCCCGGCGATGCGGCTGGCGCTCACCATTACTGCGGCGGGCACAGTCGTCATCGG
The DNA here is from genome assembly GCA_963755865.1 of uncultured Acidobacteriaceae bacterium. Taxonomy (GTDB): domain Bacteria; phylum Acidobacteriota; class Terriglobia; order Terriglobales; family Acidobacteriaceae; genus Bog-257. Next base: position 157,510 of record CAVWLY010000015.1, read on the forward strand.
CCTCTTCCCCAACGCGTTCATCAACGTAGCCAACTGGTCGCTGGGATTGGTGCAGGGCACGCAACACATGGCAAGAATGTTCCGCTAAGGCTAAAAGACGCCCGGAAAGTTCTTGCAGGCGGCAGTCTTAACATCGGCGCATGACGGACTGAGACCACTACGAAAATCTGACAATTCCCCCCAAACTAAGACATTCACGCGGATGTGCAGTTTGTTCGTCCCGAGCAAAGCATCCAAATGAGGTGAGCAATGCTCAGAGCTAATATGTTCAGCAATTTGCGCGTCCCGGAGATCCCGGCTTGCCAAGTGGGCGCTCTGGCTGATCTTTACACCGTCGTCGCTGGTTGTGCGGAGGGATGCCTCTCGTCGCTCAAAGCCCCGAAGTGCATGCCGCGTTTGTTTGATTCCCAAAGCCTCCACGACGTCGAATTCGATGCCAGCCAGCCGCGCTTTACTCCTTTCCGCTTGATCGCCAACTGGATTGTCCTGTCCGTCAAGATTAATGGCCGTGATTGCCGGATGTTGCTCGATAGCGGAGCTCCGAATGTCATCTCCGTCAGCGCGCCAGCCGCCTTGGTCTGGACGTCCAAGGAAGGTTTTCGGGCTGGGGCGCTGGAAAGAGGGAAATCACCGGAGGAGAAACCGAGGTCTCGCGACTGCGGATCGGAAATGTCGTGCTGCATCGGCAGACGTTCCATGTGATAGCCCTGCCGTATGCTCTGACGCACGGCTTCCGCCCCAGCATCGAAGGGGTGATTGGTTACGAGCTGTTTCGAAGATTGGTGGTGGACATTGATTTCCAGCGCTCTAGGATTCGCTTCCTTGACCCGCCATCGTTTCACTATCAGGGAAGAGGGGTGGGCATTCCGTTTTACCTCGAGAAGCAAGTACCGGTGGTTGCCGGCACCGTGGACGGCTTGCAGGGAGCATTTCAGATCGACACCGGCTCCGACGGTTCTCTGAGCCTTACGTCGCCGTTTGTTACCAGTAACGGGCTGATTATGAAATACGCCGCTCACATCCACGGTTTCGCAGGCGAGGGGGTGGGCGGACGAGAAGATGCGTACTTCGTTCGTGTCCGAGTGCTCGAAATTGGAGGGGTGTACGTACCTTCGGTGGTGACTGAGCTTCTAGTCGACACCGCCGGCATAGGTACTATGCACGATGTTGCGGGCTTCATCGGAACCTCGGTCCTCAAACGATTCAACCTCACGTTTGATTATTCGCGCAGCACAATATATGTAGAGAAGAATGCAAACTATGATCGACCGGGAATATTCAACCGCGCTGGTCTGGCGCCACGAATCACCCCCAACGGCCTGGAGGTGGCAAGCGTGTTTGAGAATAGTCCTGCCGCAGCTATGGGGATCGCGCCAGGGGACATGATCCTCGCCATCAATGGGCACACCGGGGAGCAGTTAGACGCTCCATTCCTGTTCGACATCCTTCGCCGGCCTGTCGGAACCATTGTTCGCTTCCGGGTTCTGCACGCCGGAGTGGAGGAAAGAGTGGAACTGAAGCTACGCGATCTGCTCTGAAGCCGCTAGGCCCTCTGCTGATCACCCAGTTCTGGGTCGTGGCCCCCCTATAGCACTCCGAAGCAACTGCCCGGGCCGCAGTGAGAACAGAGATTAACCCAATCAGAAGAGATAGGATCGGCGCCTCGCATCTGGCCATCCACTCCAAGCTAGGCTAGCGTTTTTCGTGCTCGTTCTGTTACCTTCTCTGCACCTTGCTGGAGGAGGGACGGATGGCAGACCTCACAAGCAATTCGCCGCAGGCCAACTCCGATCGCTGGCACGCGATGGGCGCGGGCTTTCTCGGCTGGACCCTAGATGCCTTCGACTTCTTCGTCGTCATCTTTCTGTTCGACACCCTTGCGGCACACTTTCACGTCCCCAAGCGCGACATTGTTCTCAGCGTGACGGCGACGCTCGCCATGCGCCCTGTCGGCGCGCTGCTTTTCGGCATGATGGCCGACCGCTATGGCCGACGGCGTCCTCTGATGGTCAACGTGCTGTTCTTCTCAGCTATCGAGTTGCTGTGCGGCTTCGCGCCCAACTTCACGGTGTTCTTCATTCTGCGAATGCTGTTCGGCATCGGCATGGGCGGCGAATGGGGCGTGGGCGCGTCGCTGGCCATGGAACACGCGCCGGTGCGCTGGCGCGGCGTGCTATCGGGAATTCTGCAGAGCGGATACCCCATTGGCTACCTGCTGGCGGCATTTGCCGCGCGCGTGGTGTTGCCCAACTGGGGATGGCGCGCCATGTTCTGGGTTGGCGGCATTCCGGCACTCCTGGCCCTGTACATCCGCACCAAAGTCCCCGAGTCGGAAGCCTGGAAACTGCACCGCGTAGCGAAAACCATCGACGGTCCACGCATCGCATGGCAGCACAAACGCCTGTCGCTGTACCTGATCGTGTTGATGTTTCTGATGAATTGCCTCTCGCATGGGACACAGGACCTGTATCCGGACTTCCTGAAGCACGGGCACGGTATCGCGGCAAACACGGTTGCATACGTGACCATGTTCTATAACGTGGGTGCGGTTACGGGCGCGGTCATCTTCGGCCTGCTCTCTGAGCGGCTGGGACGTCGCTACAGTATGCTGGCAGCGCTGGCTGTGGCCCTGGCTATCATGCCGGCATGGGCGTTTGGTAGCACGCTCACCATTCTCGCTCTGAGCGCATTCGTGATGCAGATGGGAGTTCAGGGCGCGTGGGGCATTATCCCGGTGCATCTGAACGAGCTTTCGCCGCCGGCCGTCCGAGGCCTATTGCCCGGCTTTACCTATCAGATAGGGATTCTGTTCGCCGCATCGACTCCGACGGTGGAGTTCGCGCTGCGCGACCACCTGGGCTACGCGTGGGCGCTGACGTCGTTCGAGCTGGTGGTGATTGCTGTGCTAGCCGTGTGGTTGTTTTTTGGCGAGGAGAGGCATGGGAGAAGCTTTCTGCATGAGGACGAGCGCGTTGCGGCGTAAGGAAGCGTTAACGACGAATCGGTAGAGAGCATTTCGTGGAGTGTCATCGCGAGCGACGAGCGCAGCGAAGAGCCCAAAGACCCCTATGACTGGCAACCATTCCGCACTGCATTTCAAACAAGGAAGGAGCTGATCCGTCGTCGAGCAATCAGCCCCGAATTTGCCTACAAGCGATCAAAGCGCCACCTTGCAGATTAGGGTTCCTTCGACCGGTTACGCTCGTCGCTCGGGAAGAGACCCGGCAAACGCCGCTCTTCACTTCACCACGAAGTGAGTGAACGGAGCTACGTACGCCATCAGGAATACGAAGACGCCCACCAGCGCGGCCAGAGCGATACTGTGCCAGAAGACGTAACGCAAAATGTCTCCCTCATGGCCGTACCATTGAGTCGCAGTGCTGGCCACCACGATGCTCTGGGCGTCGATCATCTTGCCCATCACACCGCCGGTGCTGTTAGCGGCAGCCATCAACGTGGGCGGCAAGCCCACCTGCTGTGCCGTAATCTTCTGCAGGCTGCCGAACAGTACGTTGGATGACGTATCCGATCCGGTCAGGGCCACGCCCAGCCAGCCTAGCAGGGTGCCGAAGAATGGATAGAGGTGTCCGGTACGGGCGAAGGCCAGACCCATGGTCGCGTCCAGTCCCGAGTAGCGGGTCATGAAGCCGATGGCCATCATGGCGGCGATGGTCAACAGCGAGAAGCGCACCTTCATCAACGTCCGGCCATAGATAGCTGAAGATGGTTGGAATACTCAGCCCCATGATCAAACCGGAGATGAGGGCGGCCACCAGAATGCCGGAGCCGGTTGCGCTCACCCAGTTCAGGCCGAATACCGCCGGCTCTTTAGTTGGCTTGGGCACCACCGGAGGGACGCGCAGAGCCAGATTGTTCAGGCCGCCGACGACGAACTGCGGATTAGTGATCTTGCTGGGCGGCGTCTGCCACGTGGCCATCGACTTGAAAGTCTTTTCCGGCGCATTCATCAGGTTCTTGCCGGTCTGCGTGCCCCAGACGAAAACGATGAGGCTGAGAACAACCCACGGCACCCACGCGCGCGTCACTTCCGCGCGGCTATAGCCATGGCTGGCGCGGTGGTCGGTCTTGGCTTCTTCACCTTCGAAGGTCCAGATTCGCTTGGGATGCCAGATGAACAGGAAGGCGATGAGGCATGCCATCGAAATGATCGACGCCACAATGTTGACCAGCCACGGGACCGTGGTAGTTGGCCATGAAATACTGCGGTATCGCGAAGGAAACACCGGCGACCAGGATGGCCGGCCAGATCTCCCACATGGCTGACCAGCCCACGAAGGCACAGATCAGCCAGAACGGCACCAGAACACAGAAGGGCGTCAGAATGCGGCCCGCCATCGCGCCCAGGGTGATTTCGCTGAAGCCGGTCACTTTGGCCAGCGCGATGATGGGAGTTCCCAAAGCGCCAAAGGCCACCGGGGCCGTGTTGGCGATCAGCGAGAGGCCGGAAGCCTGCAGCGGCCGGAACCCTAAGCCGATGAGGAGCGCGGCCGTAACCGCTACCGGAGTACCGAATCCCGATGCGCCCTCGAAGAATGCGCCGAAGCAGAACGCGATCAGCAGCAGTTGCAGGCGACGGTCCTGGGTGATGCCGGTCATGCTCTGCTGCAGAACTTTGAAGCGTCCCGACTCGACCGTGAGCTGGTACATGAAGATGACATTCAGCACGATCCAGCCGATGGGGAACAGGCCGTAGGCCGCGCCATACACCGCGGTTGCGCCCGCCATTCTGGCCGGCATGTGGAAGCCGAAGATTGCTACCGCCAATGCCGTCGCCAGTCCCAGCAGCGCGGCATAGTGAGCCTTCACATGACCGAAGGCCAGGCTGCCCAGCAATACCACCACCGGCAAGCGCTGCGATGAGCGTCGAGAGCAACCAGTGTCCGGCGGGGTCATAGCCCTGCGACCACGGACTGGATAGCGCTGGAATCTTAAGAATTATGACGGCGACGATAACTGGCCACGATGGCGGCTATCGCCGAAGGCAACAGGTTCTGCTTTGGAGGCGGAGCGTTCTTGCTTGGAGTTGGTTTGATTGCGGTACTCATGAGTTTCTCATCCATTTCTGCCGGGCATCCCGGCAGGCACTTTCCTCAAAATTATGGTTCTAATCGTTCATCCAAACTTTCTTTCGCGGCATAGTTCCAACGGCGTTACACAGTCACGTCTTCCAGTTCCTCTGGCTTGCCGAAGGCTTCCACCGGAATCGCCGCTCCGTGCAGCGTCTTCCAGCAGCGCCTGGCCGACTCGATCACCACCAGGACGACTCCCACGATGAAAATCACCATCAGCGTGGAATCGAGATAGCCCTGGAAGGCATGGCCGGGTTGCTGCGCCAACGGCAGATAAATGTTCTTGATGGACTCCACTCCAGCCGTCAGCGTGGTGACCCCAACAAAGCACATGGGAAGGGCGGTGATCTACGCGTACTTGGCCTTGCCCATGTTCACCAGGAAGGTGGTCACAACCGCCAGCGCGATGGTAGCCAGCAATTGATTGCCGGTACCAAACAGCGGCCACAAGGTGGAGATGTTGCCGGTATAGATCAAATATCCCCAGCTCAGAACCACGATCGCGGAAGTGACCAGGTTTCCCGGCAGCCACGCCGTGTTGCTGAATGGCTTGTGGACCCTGCCCAGCAGTTCGTGCATGACGTAGCGGGCGACGCGCGTGCCGGTATCCACCGTCGTCAGGATGAACAACGCCTCGAACATGATGGCGTAGTGATACCAGTAGCCGGTCAGCGTCTTCATGCCCGGCAGGCCTTTGAAGATCTGGGCCATGCCGACGGCCAGACGAAACCGCTCCGCCGGTTCTGCCGGCAAGCTTCTCGCCGATTTCGGCGGAGAACATGTCGAGATTCACGGTGTGCATGCCCAGCTTGGCAAAGACTGCCGGAGGAGTGTTAATGGCGAAGTAGTCGCCGGGGAACATGGAGCAGGCGGCGATCAGCGCCAACACGCCAACCATGCCTTCACACATCATGGCGCCATAGCCGATGAAGCGCGCATCCGTCTCCTTCCACAGCATCTTGGGCGTAGTGCCGGAGGAGACCAGCGCGTGGAAGCCGGATATCGCGCCACAGGCGATGGTGACAAACAGGAAGGGAAACAGTTTGCCCTTGATGATGGGTCCGCCACCGTGAATGAACTGGGTCACGTCCGGGAACTGAATGTTGGGATGAACGATGAACACGCCAAGAATCAGAAGGACAATCGTTCCCAACTTCATGTAGGTGGAGAGATAGTCTCGGGGCTCAAGCAGGAACCATACCGGCAGCACCGAGGCCACAAATCCGTAGGCGCACATCAGCACAGTGATCTCATGCGGCGTGAAGGTGAGCCACGAAGTATAAGCAGAGGCGGCGAACCAGCGTCCACCAATCACGGCGGCAATCAGCAGCACGACTCCGATGGCGCTTGGCCCTGCGATCTTGATGACGCCCGGCGTGCTCTTGAACATGTACAGGCCCATGAAGATCGCGATCGGGATTGTCATTCCGATGGTGAAGACGCCCCAAGGACTGTTGGCCAGAGCGTTGACCACGACCACGCCCAGTCCAGCCAGGGTGACTAGAAGAATGAACAGCAGCGCGATCATGGTTGCCAAGCCAGCGAACTGGCCAACTTCCGTGCGCGCGACGTCGGCCAGCGACTTGCCCTTGTGCCGTACCGAAGCCACCAGCACCGTGAAGTCGTGGACGCAGCCAGCGAGCACGGCGCCGATCAGGATCCAGAGGAAGCCCGGCGCAAATCCGAACTGCGCAGCCAGGGTTGGCCCTACCAGCGGTCCGGCGCCGGCGATGGCGGCGAAGTGATGTCCGAACAAAACCCACTTCGGCGAAGGCACATAGTTGTGTCCGTCTTCATACACGTGAGCTGGGGTGGTGCGGCGGTCATCTAAAACCAGGACCTTGGCGGCGATGAAGGCACTGTAGTAACGATAGCCGATCGCGAAGACACACAGCGTTCCCAACAGGATGGGAAATGTATTCATGGTGGCCTCCCAACGTGCATGCCTGGTGCTTCGGTGGCAGGACTGGCCGCCAGTCTACCATGAAGGGCGCTGGACATCAGCAGTGGCAAAGTTACAGAAGCGCCCTAATACAAGCCAAGTCAGAACGTTAGGACGAAAGGCGGCAGAGAGCGAGTGATCGGCGTCACAATTCATGGTGATGGACGGTACAAGGAAAAAGTGGTGGTTCTTTGAAAGTTGCCCTCATGCTCACCAATAAAGCTGTTGTGACCGACCGGTATTTATAGGATAATCGCGCCTTCCTCTGCATCAGGGCTTGCATGTCTCTTTCGCACAGGAGGACTTCGTCGCCATGAAGCAAATGTCCGCCGGTCTATTACGCTTCTGCGCTGTATTGTTATTGCTGGTTTCCGCCGTTGCCGTGGCGCAGGTTGCCGTAACCACGTATCACAACGATCCCTATCGCACAGGTTCCAACACGCAGGAATCGGCCCTCACTCCGTCCAACGTGAAAGTGCAAACCTTCGGTAAGCGATTTACGTTTGCAGTGCAGGGCTTTGTTTATGCGCAACCGCTCTATGTGCCCGGACTCAGCATTGGAGGAACAGTCCACAACGTGCTGTTCGTCGTTACCGAGCATGACCAGGTTTATGCGTTTGATGTGAACGACGGACAGCAACTTTGGCACACAAATTTTCTGGCCGCGACTTCACCGCGCTACCAGATTAGTTCTGTGTCCAGTGGTGACGTCAACTGCGGCGACCTGGTTCCGGAGATTGGCATTACCGGCACCCCCGCGATCGACACTACCTCGGGCCGCATGTATCTGGTTGCGAAGACGAAACAGTACGACTCGTTGACGCACACCACGTCCTTCTATCAGACCTTGCACGCGCTAGACATTACGACGGGCAAAGATAAACTGACTCCCGTCCAAATTTCAGCAACATCGCGCGGGAATGGCACTGGTTCGGTCGGGGGCATTCTCACCTTTGATCCGCTGGTCCAGGCGCAGCGTTCCGCGTTGCTGCTCCTGCAGGGGCAGGTGGTGGTCGCTTGGGCTTCGCATTGCGATCTCGGGAACTATCACGGTTATGTCATGTCGTTCAACCAGTCGAGCCTGTCGCGTACTGGCCTTTATGTAGACACGCCGAATGGTTATGAGGGTGGTTTCTGGGGCGGAGGCGCCGGTCCAGCGGCTGATTCTGGGGGGGCGATCTATGCAGCGACTGGCAACGGTCGGTTTGATGGGGGGAGCAATCTCGGGGACAGCATTGTGCGACTGAGTCTGTCGGGAGCCGGCCTGAACATGATATTAAACGATTACTTCACGCCCTGGGATCAGCAAACCCTTGATTATAACGATAGCGACTTTGGCTCTGGTGGCGCCCTGCTACTTCCTGATCAACCGGGCACGATGTATCCTCACCTGCTGGTGCAGGTTGGAAAGGAAGGCACGATTGATCTGGTAAACCGGGACAACATGGGACATTTCCACGCAGGGAGCGACAGCCAGATCGTCCAGACGCTTCCCTACGCGATAGGCGGTATTTGGGGAGCTCCCGCCTTTTGGAATAACACCGTTTATTTCGGCGGTTCTTATGATCGGCTAAGGGCGTTTGCCTTCGATTCGCACACAGAAAAACTTTCGAACGGCTCGGAATCCCCCGAATCCTTCAACTTTCCGGGTAGCACTCCGTCTGTCTCGTCTAATGGCGCGAATGATGGGATCGTCTGGATCAATGAGAACGACACCTACGGAGGGGGCAACGCCGTATTGCGTGCCTACGATGCTACTAATCTGGGAACCGAACTCTACAATTCCGAACAGAATCCCGGTCGCGATCGCGTAGGGCTGGCAGTAAAGTTCACGGTGCCAACCGTTGCGGATGGGCATGTCTTCGTCGGCGCCGAGAATCAGGTTGTGATGTACGGACTCTTGGGAGAACAATGACACGATTGCGCAATCGGTAAGTCGGCAGGCGCACGGGGACAGCTGATGCTCAATGCGGCGCCCCGTTTGCTGCGGACACATCAAAGCTTACCCCGCGAACTGCTTGCCAATATCTGCACCCAACTCAAACCGTGGCGTTCAATTCTGAATAGTCGCGAGACTCCCGTCGAGTTTGGTGAACGTTACTTTGAACTTCTCGTTATAGGTTTTTGCCAGGTCCTGAAGCGCACTAATGGCGACGGCCTCGCCGAGCAGCATAGAGTCATCGGTGTCGCTACGCCAGTGGATGCCGGCATGGATACCATGGCCGAAGCTGACATTGTGCGCTAGCTTGTTTAACTCGCCGTTCACCGTCAGCGGACCTGCATCCGAGCTGCTGTAGGCGTATGGAAGCAGCGACAACCCGTCTGGTGCCGGTACTTTCGGCTCAGGCATGGGAGCATTGCCGTCATAGAAGAACTTGAGTACGGTGATGCAGGCTCCGCCCACTGTGCCATGTCCCGTCGGATACGCAGGATGCGCCGGTGATCCCTCCGGAAACGCCTGAGAAAGCAGGTAGCTTCCATACTTATTGAAACTCTCCGCCACAGCCGCGGAGTTCAGCACATTATTATTTACACTCCCACTGAGCGTGCCGCCTTGGCCCGTCTTGACCAGGTGCACGATTCCGCCCCCGGACTCTGGGCGGTGACGCAGATGAACGAGCCACTTCTGATACCACACAGCATTCAGAGCAATCTTCGCCACATGTGCCAGGGTTGCGGCGAAGTCGGGCGGACCGAAAGTACCGAAGCCATTTTGTGTCTTCGATTTGGCGTAAGGGTTCCCCGGGTTTCGCGGAAGATTGAGCGACTCAAGCACTAGGTGAGCGACAAAATGCTCCTGGAACAGCTCGTCGACATGCGTCAATGAAGCCAGACCGCGTCCATTATGCAAGTAGCGAGGTACGGGATCGCTCTGATTCGACAGGCCCGTGGCTATGCCGTTTTGTACAGCCTGCCAGGTCGTGAGATCAGTCATGTAATCGAGGTTCGGAAGATAGGTGGTAACTCGCTGGCTTATCTCCTGCGCACCCATGTTGGTAGGTATAAGAAGGAACTGGGAGAGGTACGGTCCGATCGTCTCCCCCGGGTAGGTTCCGCGAAAGAGCAGATTGGGTGTCACCGTCCCATTGTTGTCCCTTGGACCAGCATAGGTTGGCATCATCGAGAGCTCGGCCGCGGCCTTGGCGGCAATCGGGTCCATCGCGTAGTTCGTGAACGCCACGTCCCGCAATAGCGAGCACCAGTACAGCTCCGTCAACTCCGTCCCGTAAGCCTCACTGGCCAGGGCCGGCGGCGGGGGAACCACAACTGCATTTTCCTGATTTTCGGGAGAAGGGGCGCTCCCGAACTGCCAGCCGTCGGTACCCGCCAGGGTGAAGGCATAGGCGGCTTCCGGCCCGTTCAGGGTGCGTGTGCCGCCGAGAATGATCTTCTCAAAGTCAGCAAATTTACCGCTCTTCAAAGCATTTTTGAAGGTGTCGTAGGCCGAGATGTTCACCAGCCCGGGAGCGTCTTGCAGAATGCACTTGGTGTAAGTCCCAATCTTGTCTTTGTAGCGCGCCTCGTCTCCATTCGTGGTGTGCGATGGAATTGTGACCTGCGCTTCTTTGGTGGCTGTATCGAAGCGCACCTCAAAACTGGCAAGTGCGCGCGGGTCGGTCACCCCCGGTGGCTTGCATGCGGGTGGAACGGCTTTCATTGGAGCAGGCATGGAAGGCCCCTTTCTGTTGGACGCAGCTCGCAAATGCGGTTCATCTGCTGCTGGCAATCTTAGACCAAAATTTGGCAGATTATGAATCGAAACGTCGATCGTCATTCTGAGTGCAGACGTGGGGTTTTTGTGCCGCGAGTCGAAACTCTCGCATCACTCGTTCGTCATTCACTCTGGTGCCGCCGCACGTGGACCACGGGAACGATTGAACTGCGGTAGCACCGCTTCGCCGAAGAGCTGTGCCTGCTCCTCGCGGTCGTCGCCCCAGATCTCTAGCATGATATTGGTGCAGCCTGCCCGACGATACTCGTCGATCCGCTCACAGCATTCGTCAGGCGTACCGGCGATGGGACAAACTTTTTTAAGCACATCGTTGGTCACTGCCCGCGCCGCAGCTTTGCGGCCGCCCTTTTCCATGGCTTCGGCAATGGGTGCGATCTCGTCAAATGTCAGCCCTGCTTTTTGCAGCAAGACGTCGGCTGAACCGCGGATGTTCTGCACTTTATTCGCGAGGTACATCGCCGCCATCTCTCTTGCGCCGTCCCTGCCCGCCTGCGAATTCTTGTTGATGCTGCCCACAATCACCGCGCCCAAGTCGAGCGATGCTGGATCCTTACCAGCTTTTTTCGCGCCTTCCTCCATGTTGCCGCGCGCATAGCGTATGAAATCGGGGGTGGTGATGCTCGCCGTCAGCAATCCATCGGAATGAGAGCCCGCCAACTTCTGCAATATCGGGCCGGTAGCGCCAACGTAGATAGGCACGTGTGCACTTGAGATGTGAGCTTCACGTTTAAGCGCGGGCGCCGAGGCATCGAATGCCTTCCCATGATATTCCACGGTTTCGCCTGCCAGCATCGCTTGGATAATCTCAATGCTTTCGCGCATGACCACGGCCGGGCCCACATCTTTGCCCTTCTCCCCCTCGCCAATTTCCTTCATAAAGATCTTGGAAGCGCCAAGCCCAAGCAGGAATCGACCGTCGCCGGCTGCATCCTGCATGACTCGCGCTTCCATGGCGATTTGCACGGGATGTCGTGTGTACGGGGAAATGATGCCCCATCCGATGACGATGTTCTTGGTTTGGGTAGCAATGACAGCCGTGATCGCGGTCGAAGAGCGGGCTTCCATGCCGTGCTTACGCCACCATGGATAGGCTTCGGCCAGCCAGAAGATGTCGAATCCGGCGCGGTCGCACGCCTGCGCCATGCGAACGGTTTGTTGTAGCGGCTCCATGCTTAATTGCAGCACGCCAATGCGGAAGGGAACGGGCATGAGTGTGATTACCTTTCGGGAATTAGGGCTTCGCGCTTTTCGCTTTTCGCGGTTCGCTATTCGCCATACGCTTTTCGCTCTGGAGGCTAACATTCGACCTCGATTCACCCTCCAGTCGGAACGGTTCTCGAATCGCTGTATCTGCAGGGCTCGCCCTATCCGCAAAGCAGAATATCGATCCCAAAAGCGAAAAGCGAACAGCGAAAAGCGCTTCTACGGCCATGTCCACGAATGCTCGAGCCCCTTGATCAGCGTCCACATCGCGCGATTCAGCGGCGTTGGAACTCCATATTTTTCCCCCCACTCAACGATGGCGCCATTCATGAAGTCCACCTCGGTCGTTCGTGACGCCAGCACATCCTGCAACATGCTGGCGTTGTGTTTACCCGGAGCGTTGGCGCCCTTCGCAACCAGAGCCGTGGGATCGCCGTGAAGGTCGATACCAACCGCCCTCGCTACCGCCTTACCTTCCGCAATGAGAGCCTCGAACAGCTCGCCCGTCGGTGGAAAGCGCGATGCGGCTCCATGATGCAGGCGGGTAAGCGCACCCACGGGATTAGTGGCCGCGTTGAAGATCAACTTGGTCCATTGCGCACCCCGTGCATCGGGCAGGGCAATAGTATTCATCCCACCGCGTGTCAGCAAGCCAGCGAGTTCCTCTACGCGCTGCATCGGCGTGTGCGTCGGCTCGAACGGTCCAATCCAAGTGTCGCCCTGGATATCGAAGCCCACGTGTCCCGCCTCAACGATATGTCCGGCGGGAAAGGTCGTTCCGCGTATCACATACTTCACATGTTCAGCGATGATCTCTTCGTTGCCCACCCCATTTTGCACGGAACACACGGCGCTCTCGTTGTCGAAACATCGCGCCGCCGCCTTGATCGCCGAGGCGGTATGAATCGCTTTGGTCGCTACAATGCCGTACTCGCATACCGGAAGCTCGTTCGGATCTATGCTCGCCTTTGCCAATCTTACATGTGCATCGGAAGCACCCGAGAGCCGCAGGCCGTGGCGATTGATCGCGTCGACGTGCGCCTTCGTGATATCGAACGCGTATACCTCAACCTCGCCGCCCTTCGCCAGGTGGGCGGCGAACAGGCTGCCGATTGCTCCGCATCCAACGATTAGAACTTTCTTCATGCATCGATCCATCGGTCGGATGTTGCCTTGATGGCGGGCACTCTTGCATCAGCTTGCGAATAAAACTTCCAGGGAACGTCGCTCAGGTTTTCACCCTCGGCTGCGCCCACGAGAAACGTGTCTTGCGTATAAAGACAAACTTCGCCATCTTCATCAATAACTTGCGGATGCAGCGAAAATATCATGTTTTGCTTTAATTCAACCTGGCTCTTCGCGCCGATCGCAGGATGCTCGATCATAGTAGTGCCGATCGAGTGTCCCGAAAGGTGTCCGAGGGCGAATCCCTTCCGCCCAAACATCTCGGCAACAACCTTGTGGACCTCGCTCGCGAGCGCGCCTTCGCGCATTGAGTGGCGTGCGGCTTCCATCGCTTCGGGATAAACCTCGGCCATCTGCTGCGTACGCTTACTGGGCTCTCCGTGGATGAGAGCTCGCGAAAATTCCACCCAATACCCGCCTGCGCCGGCGATCTCCAACGAGTAGAGTAGCAAGTCGTCCGCGCCAACTTTGCGCTGCCCGGGAACCTTGAAGTGTGCTTCCGCTTCGCCGTTTTGGCCGGAGAGCACGATGTTCATCATGCGCGGCCCAGCACCGCGAGCGAAGAAGACCTCCACCGCAGGGGCCATGATTTCAGCCTCCGTTTTGCCCACCGCGAACCCATCAAGCAAAGCATGAAATCCCTGGTGGATGATGTCCATTGAATCGCGGACTTCGGCCAATTCCTCTTCGCTCTTGACAGCGCGCGCCATGTCGAAGTGGAAATCGAAGGGAACGAGTTCGAAGCTGCCTTGCTGCAACTCGCGATAGTCGCGCACTGCCATGATGTAGTCGAGTCCGTATACCGCGACCCGGTTCCAGGCTTCATCCTGCGCTCGTTCGCGCAGCCAGCGGCCCGGTACCTCGGCCCAGATTTTCTCCTTTACGAACGGTTTCGTCTTGTCGCCGATCCAGCGCGCCTCTTGCGGAAAGACCAGCACCGGATCGCCTCGCAGGGGGATGAGGACGTACACATAACGATGTACGATCTCGAAACCCGAGGTGTAGAGTACGGCGCCTTCGAAGCCGGCGTATTGGTTGCCGCAGACGATGAGCGCATCGACGCCCTGATCGCGCATTGCGTTGCGGATATTGGCATATCGGCGATTGACTTCTAGCTGGGTGGGCATTTGATTCGAGGGCTAGACCCTAGAATATTTCTATCAGATTCGCCGCCGGCGTGAAGGCCAACTGAGTCAGCGCATCAATTTGTCCGAGTTTGTGGATAGTCCCCAACCACGCCCCGCCCCCATTTCCAGGAGCAAAAGCAAACAAGGTAAGGGGGCCCCTCCCGGAGCCCCTTGAGCACTATTGAGCGCATCGAGCGTGCTGTCACCAGATGCTGAGAGTCGCGTTGTCCACCCACTCGTGGTATCCCTGGCCGCTAGCGTTCACGTCGAGCTGCCACTGCACGCCCAGGTTGTCGGACCAGCCAAGATAGCGGGCATTTCGGGTGACATTCGGTGACGAGCCTTGCCCGTCAACAACTAGCGTGACGTAGGTGTACTGGTGGGAATTGGTGTTGGTAGTGACGTACCACTGAATGTGATGCCAGGTATTGGGGCTGAACTTGGGGCAGGCAATCGAAGTGGGCATCCAGTGGCCGGATGCCTCGTCCCAGGTATCCCAAACTCCGCGACCATAATCGCATTGGCTTCCGATCATGTAGTTATAGCCGTGGACGAACTGGAAGGTGTCGAACTCCAGCGCCTGCGTTCCATGTTGTGAGCTGTCGTCTACCCAGAAGTAGAAGTCCCACAAGAAATTGTGCACGCCATCGTTGGCGCCCAGCTTCTGCCACCACAGCGCGTTCGCCCAGACACCTGAGTTGAAGAATTCCATGCTGGAGCCATCGCGGGAGGGGTCACGCTGGTATTGGGCCATCCAGTAGCTGCCATTGCCGCTGCCGCCCGCGCAGGAGGAACTGTGGCACCAGTTCCAGTGGCCGCGCTCGTCGATATTGTTAAACACAATTGCAGACGGGTGGAGGAGTTGGGAGACCGCCGCCGCCACCGCCGCCACCGCCGCCACTGGTTACGGTTATCTCTTCATAAACGCTGCCATAGGCCCCGCTGCTGTCCCAGGCACGAGTGACCAACTGATGGCCGCCAGTGGATGCACTGATCTGAGTATTAATTGAGTTTGTTTGCCCTGCGGTGTAGACACTTTGACCGTCAAGATAAACTACCCATCCGGTAATGGTACGAGAGCTGCTCGCATTGGCGACGAGATTGAAGGGAGAGCCGACCTGCGAATTATTAAGTGGGGTACTAACAGTAACGTTGACCGCGAGTGCTGCGAGCGAACAGCTCAGAAATACGATTACCAACAAAAATAAACGCTTCATTAAGACGCGCTCCTTCGCTGATTGATTTAGGCCAGAGAAAGTGGCGCTTAGGGCATCGCACTCTCGCGCGATAACCGTTGAGGGAGTATCTCGTCTATCGCACCTCAGGCAAATCAGGCGTTCTTCTTAAAATCGCTCGGGTTCTTGCACGGCATCGAGTCGGGCGGATCTAAGGGTCGGGTCTGCTTGGCAGAACAGAGGTGTTTTAAGGCTTCGAAGGTTTGCAACGAAAATGAAGCAGTCAATACTGGGAACATGGCCGCAAACGGTGCATTGCAGAGGAATACATGCCGGAATTGCTACGAAAGAAAAGGGACTGGCGACTGCTGCGGGGTCAGTTGCGCGGTCCATCGAGCCGTTTCCGCATATCTCCGCGGCGGTGAGTGCATAAACTTTGGTGATGTCGACCAGAGTCTTAATCGCGACTTTTTCGCCTTCGTGATCGCGCGGTCCGCTCGAAGGACCATAGTTCAACGTTGGGCATCCGAATCGTGACAGCACTGAGGCATCCGAGCACCATAGCACCGTGTCGCGCAGCGGCGGCTCGCCGATTACGTGCTGATGATTGCGCTCGATCGCCCGGACCATCTCGTGGCCCTCGTCGATGATCGCACCTGGAACCGACACATATGTCTCAAACTCCAGTCCGTATTCGGGATGACTGTGCTTCATCGAGAGAAACAGCTTCTTCGCTGCACGGCGGGCGTCTGTCATCGGAATCGTAGGAGGTACACGTACGTCGAGAAATAGATCGGCGCGTTCCGGAGTTCGGCTGGCGCGCCAGGGATGTCCCGCCTGTATGCAGCCGATGTTGGCGAATCCGGGACGCCCCGCCCAGTGCGCTTGCTCCTGCCATTCGGGAATCCAACGCATCACCTCCTCAAGCACCTGGTGCATACGGCGGATGGCGTTCTGGTCCTCTTTGCCGGGCGCAAACGCCGAGTGCACGTAATTACCGGTCAGTCCGAAGCGTACCCACATAGAGCCAGCATGTTCGAGCACCAGCTTCATGTCCGTGGGCTCGCCGAGAATGCACATGTCGGGCAGAACCCCGTGGCCCACCAGGTAATGCGTGCCGGCGCCGTAGCCGCGATACTCCTTGCCTTGAAACTCGCCCCACTGCGTCTTCTCGATCTCGCCGCAGACTGCGCCGAGAATAATGTCGCCGTCCAGCCTGACTCCGGCCTCAAGCAGTGCGTTGATCGCGTGCACATAGCACACCAGCGCACCTTTCATGTTGTAAATGCCGAGGCCGTAGATCATGCCGTTCTTCACGACGGCTTGCGGCTTGTAACCAATGCCGGTGAGAAAGTCCTCCTCGCCGGTGTTCGAGGTGTCCATGTGGCCGTTGAACATCAGGCATTTGCCGTTGCCGTAGCCCTCGAGGCGGCCAACGACATTGGCGCGGGTTTCTTCCACGGATTGCCAGGTGACCGTCAACCCTAGCTTCTGAAAGGCTGCGCGCATGTATTCGGCCATGGCACATTCCGAGCCGGTAGGGCTGGGGATGTTGATCACATCGCAACACATGGCGACGATATCTTCCTCGCGGATGCACGAGAGGATGGCGTCTTTCGTGCGGTCGTCGAGGAGAGCCGAGGCGGCAGACGTCATCGCGCGCGGCCCGTCGCCCTTCGTGCCTGTGGTGTGCCCAGCAGTCGAAAATCGTCCGGAAACGAGCATAGCTTCTCATTGCCGCTGCCGGTGATCCAGAAGTTGTCTTCCAGACGAAGCCCGCCACCCCCGGGCCAATAAATTCCTGGTTCGATGGCCAGCACCATGCCTTCGCGAATCGTGCCTTTACCGGCTTGATGGGCGTAGGGCGGCTCGTGCGCACGCGCTCCCACACCGTGGCACACGGGATGCGACGGCTGTCCAGGATAGCCACCCTCGGCGATGCGCGCGCGGATCAAACGGTCCAGATCAGGCAGGCTGGCGCCGTCCTTGGCAAACGCCGCAGCCTCATTGAAGACGCTCAGCAGCAGGTCAAGCAATTTGTTGTACTCAGGCGTAAGCTCACCGGGGCAGAGGTTCTTGGTCAGGTCGTTCCAGTAACCGTCAACGCAAACCCATATCTCGAACAACGTAGGCTCATGCTCCTGTATCGGGACGATTGCCCGTGGCGGTGAACGTTCGAATGCCCTTGCCCGACCAGACCAACGTGAACGCCCGTGCCATCTCAACTTTGTCTTTGAACCCGATACCGGTGGAGTGCACGAAGCCCTCGAAGATGGCTGCGACTTCGCTCTCTTTCATTCCCGGACGCATGCGCTCGAAGGTGTATTCCATGGCCAGCGCGGCCAGTTCGTTGGCCAGCTTCATGCGCTCGATCTCCTGCGAAGTCTTGATCGCACGTGCTTCGGCCAGCAGGCCGGAAGCATCCGACAACTTCGCGCGCTGCCGGCTTGAATGCGTCGAACCACCCTTGCGTCCACGTGGTCGGCTCGCCGACCATGCGATCGGCGCTTTGCGTGCCCTGCGAAAGTTCCAAGCCAATTTTGCCGGTCAGTCCACGCTCGTTGAGAACGTGCAGAGCAACGTCGAGAGAGCGCAGCATAGGAGGCCGCGGATCGCGCGCATCGTAGCCTTTGAACAAGCGAATATCGCTGGTCCACGACGTGCGCCGGGCATCTTCTTCCTGCGGCTCCAGAGCGATGAGCGTCGCCTCGCCCTCGCGCGGGAAAATCGCCACGTCGTAGCCCTTCATGCACCAGTAGTTGGTGAGGTAGACGACGTTATCAGGCGCGCGTACCACCAGTGCGTCAAGGTTATCGCGTTTCATAGTTCGCGAACGCGCTCGAGTTTTCGCTCGTCAATCGGGTAGGGCATAAACGCAGTGAATAGTGGTTAGCGAGCAGTGGATAGTTTAACGCGTTAAAGCATGCAATGGGACAATCTCCGCAACCGCGGTGCAAACTTGAAGCACGAAACCATCCACTATTTACTAACCACTAACCACTCTTCTTCCAACTCTCCTCCTTACCCTTGATTAGCCGGTAGAGAGCGGTATGCAACGGGGCAGGTACTCCGGCGCGCTTGGCTTCACGGGCAATTGCACCCCCAAGAAAATCCACCTCTGTCGGCAAATGGTGCCGCACGTCGTACAACATGGACGGCGGATGGTTGGTACGCGCGCCAATGCAGTTCATCGTCCAGGGATCCTCGTGCAGCTCGATCCCAATCGCCGCCGCCACGCTCTTGCCCTCGTCAATCAGCGCGTGCAAGAGGTGGCCAAGATCCCCAAACTCAGCCTCGGCCGCGAAGTGCGGGGAGTGTGGCAGTTCCGTCAGCGCTGCAACGCTGTTCACCGACGCGTTGAAGATCAGCTTCGACCACTGTGCCGGACGCGCATCGCGCAGGGCTTCAGCCCTCAGTCCCGATGCGTTGATCAGCGCGGCCAACTCCTCCACCATCGCAAACGGCGTGTTGGTTGGCTCAAACGGCCCCACCCAGGTTGCGGTGTTCAGTTCGTAGTGGACGTGATCGTCGGCAAGCCGCGTGCCGCTCATGAACGTCGTTCCGCGAATCACATAACCCGACGGCAGCAAGGAAGCGATTACCTCCTCGCTGCCCAGTCCGTTCTGCGCCGAGAGAACGGCTCCGTGCGGGAATAAATGTGCGACAGGCGCGAATGCTTCACGCGTCTGGTTCGCCTTGGTGGCGACAATGCCGAAGTTGAACTCAGGCAGTTCTCGCGGATCGGTAGACGCCTTCAATTCCGACATGAAGCTCGCTATGCCCAGTGACGCGAATGCCGCGCTCATTAAGACATCGGGCGTGCTCCTCGCGCCGGACAAAGACCCAGACTTCGGCCACACGCGCTAGATGCGCGGCATAAAGGCTGCCAATGGCACCGGCTCCGACGATGAGAATGCGCTTCATGTTAGCTGTCAGCCATCAGCTATCAGCCCTCGGCTTTTCGTTCTTCGCTCTTCCCTTTGGCAAATGCATTTAGCCGCTAGGATCAGCAATGAAACTGCTGTTCCGGGAGTTTGCCAGCAAACAAGTTTTTGCTCGCCGCTTTTATGTCTTGAGAAAGGCGAAGCCGAAGCCTAACGCTCAATCCGCACATTCGCCTTCAACTCCCCGCGCCGCTTTTTCTGGATCAACTCATACAGCGTACTGGCGTTGTTATGCGAGTCGTCGATGATGATGCCTTCTTGGAACAGCGCATCCTGCAATGCGGCACTCAAGCAATGCAGCGGTGCACCACCACCTTCGCCCATGCCTTTGGCGCCGCTGTAGCTATGCGGCGATGGTGTTTCGATGTTGCCATACTTATATTCGGCATGTTGACTGCTGTGATGGGGGTGTAGTCGCTGAAGGTGGAGGCCAGCATGTTGCCGCTCTCATCATAGGCACAGTTTTCCATGAGCGCCGCACCGATGCCGTGCGCCGTGGCGCCATGCACCTGGCCTTCAACGATCATTGGATTGATCACCGTGCCGCAATCGTCCACGGCGGCGTAGTCGAGAATTTTGGGGATGTAGGTGTCCTTGTCGATCTCGACCACCGCAATGTGCAACTGCGAGGAATAGGTAAGCGTGAGGTTGCCATATTTTCGCGCGACGTCAGGCACGTGGAACGGCGCCCGCCAGGTGTAGCGGCAGTTCAGGGTGATCGAGCGGAGCCCGTCGGGAACAACCGCGGTGTTGACATTGGCAAGATTGGCTAGACCGATGTAGGGGATCGCCTTCTCGCTGCCACGTACCCGTATCTCCGGCCCTTGCTTGCCGACGCCGAACTCCAACTCGTCTTCGCCGGCCTGTAGCGCAAATGCAGCCAGCTTCTTCATCTCTGCTTTCAGCAATTGCACTGCGCCATGCACGGCCGAAAGTCCCGACACCGCGAACTGGCTGGCATAGGTGCCGCTGTGTCCGGTGTGGACATTGCGCTCGGTGTCGAAACCGACACGCACGTTAACCAACTCCGGCGGGATGTTCAGGATGTCGGCGACGACCTGCGACACCGTGGTCTCGTGGCCCTGACCCTGCGGAACCGAGCCGACGGCGACGATGACCTCGCCATAGATGTCGAGCTTGGCATTGGCCGCCTGCGAGTTCCCAGAGAACGGTGCTTGCGGATTGACGATCTGCGACTGCCCGAAATTGTTGGTGCCTGAATCGAGAGTGGTGCCGATGCCGATGCCGAACCAGCGGCCTTCGGCTTGCGCCTTTGTGCGCTCGGCCTGCCACTTGTCCCAGCCGATCAGCTCCTTCGCCAGCTTCAGCATGCCGGGATAGTTGCCCGAATCGTAGATGCAGCCGTTGGGCGTGGTGTAGGGAAACTCTTCCGGCCGAATGTAATTGCGCAAGCGCATCTCGTCAGCCGGAATATTCAACTCGTGTGCGCAGATGTCGAGCACGCGCTCCAGGAACCACAGGTGCTGCATTCGCGAATAGCCGCGATTAGGCCCGACGGGACATTTGTTGGTGACCACCTGCGTGAAATCGATACGCAGGTTTTTCAAGCGATAGGTGGCCGGGCGCAACCTGCGACCAGATCACGCAGCCCAGCGGCTCGTAACGCGGATAAGCGCCGCAATCGTCAATGTGCTTCGAATCCACGGCGAGGATGACGCCGTCTTTGTCGAGCGCCACGCGCGTATCACGAAACGTCCGCTCATTGCCATGCGCGCTCGAGGTCATGTGCTCGGAGCGAGTTTCGGCCCACTTGATGGGCGCGCCCGCCTTGCGCGAAGCCAGCGCGCACACCGCCATCTGCGGATAGTTGGTGATCTTGATGCCGAAGCTGCCGCCGATGTCGTGCGTCTGCACGCGCACCTGGTCCATGCGCAGATGCAGCGCCGGCGCCAGTAGTTGAATGCCGATGGTGGGAAAAGAATTGTTGCTCCAGAAATAGAGGCGCTGATCGTTGTCGTCCCACTGCGCGATGACGGCATTGTTCTCCAGCGGCGTGCTGGAGAAGCGATGCATGTGCAGGTGGTCAATGTGGATGACATGTGCGGCCTCGGCAAAAGCCTTCTCGACTTCGCCGTATTCGAAGACGCCGTGCCAGACGACATTGGTCCCCATCGTGGGATGCAGGATGGTCTTGTCGGTGGCCGCGACTTCGCCGTCGATCACCACGTCAAGTGGCTCATATTCCACGCGCACCAGTTCGGCGGCATCTTCCGCGATGGCCGGAGTTTCGGCGATGACAGCGGCCACGGGTTCGCCTTGATAGCGGGCGCGATCCACCGCCATCGGGTAGTCGAGAATCTTGTTGCTCGGCGAAGGCCCGATCTCGAAGAAGGGATCGAGGAGCTTGGAGATTTCCTGGCCGGTAAGGGTGCAGACCACCCCGGGTAGCTGCTTCGGCTTCGGAGACATCGACGCTGGTGATGTTGGCGTGAGCGTAGGGCGAGCGCACGAAAACCAGATGCAACATGCCCAGCATCTTGATGTCGTCAACAAACTTGCCCTTGCCGCGGACCAGGCGGGCGTCTTCCTTGCGCCTGAGGGATTGACCGACGTAGCCGGCGGTATGGGTTATGGTGGTTGCCATCATGTCGTTCGTCACGGAAGATTCATCAGACTTCTTTTTCAACCCGACTGACGAGCCTGCCACTTCAAGATCTCGATCCTGGCATTGTGCCGGAGCTAAGGCAGTTCTTCGCTGCATTTATGACTGCCAACCCGAGGCGCTTCGAGGCCGCGTGAGTACCGTGCCGTCCCTAAGGGACTCTCATCTTCAAATGCTCCACGTTACCCAGGACTCACGTCCTGCGGCTACGTTTGTTCCGCCCTGCGGGCTTGCGTCTGCGGTGGCATCGGTTCTTCTGCACGACTCTGTTCCACCGCTGCCAATTCAGGCGAGCCTCACACAGACTCTTCGGTCCTGTGACTACTTTGTGCCGCCTTTGCGGGTCGCCGTCAGAGCCGCTTTGCGTCCTCTCGGTATCGGGCTGGCCGTCAGCGCGGCCGCAGTTCTCTGCTATCGCGCCCTAGACAATTCCGCTGCACCGGACTTGGAGACTGCACAGCCGGCGCCTTGCGCCGCTTCGCTCGCGGTCCCTCTGCCTGAACCGCTTGCACAGGCTCTTGGCGGGGATAGCCTTGTGCGGCGCTTCGTCGGCGCTTCTGCCGCGACAGGTTGCGCTGCCGGCGCGTCAGCGCCCACTTCAGTCCGTCAATCAGCTTCTGGATGTTCTTCTTGCTCGAGCGGCTCAAGCATGCCGCCCGCCATGGAAGCCAGCTTGCCGAATACACCGGCCTCGCCTTGCCACGCGACCTTCGTGCCCTCGGGAAGAGGAGACAAATCAAACCCGGCACTGATTTTGATCTGGCTGCCCACGGCGGTGCCCTGGCCCTTATACAACGCTCGCTGTGGACGCGACGCCTCGGCCAGTTCCATCTTGATCTCTGCCGACCCGCGAATATTGCCCACGCCCACCCGTACCTTCACTGTGAAGTGGGTGGCGTCCTGCACCGACATGCTCTCGAAATCCGGAAGCAACGGAGCGAATTTATTGGGATCGGAGAGGAAGTCGTAGACTTCGTCCGGAGTGCGCGGCGATGGTGAACTCGCCTGAAAATGTAATAGCCAAGGCTAGCTCCTCGGCCCTGCCGTAGCGGCCGCTTGAATTGCTTTGAAAATGTTTTGATATCCCGTACAGCGGCAGGTGTTGCCGGCAATGCCTTTGCGAATCTCGGCTTCGGTCGGATGCGGATGCTCGCTCAGCAATTGCAGCGTGCTCATCAGGAAATCCGGGCGTGCAGTAGCCGCACTGGAATCCATGACAGTCGGTAAAGGCCTGCTGCACAGGATGAAGCTCGCCATCCTTCGCCAGGCCCTCAACGGTGAGCACCTCGCCGCCGTCAGCCTGAAACGCGAACACCGTGCACGACTTCACGCTCTTGCCGTTGAGGAGAACTGTGCACGCGCCGCAGTAGCTGGTGTCGCAGCCGATGTGCGTGCCGGTCAGGCTCAACTCTTCGCGCAGAAATTGCACCAGCAACATGCGCGGCTCGACGTCGCGCGTGTACTGCTTGCCGTTGATCTTCGCACTGACGCGCACGCGCGGAATGTCTTCAGGCATAAAGATGCGTGACCTCCACGTGTTCTCCGCGGGCGCGCTTCACAGCGGCCTCGACCGCAAGCTTCGTCAGCGCTCCGGCCGCCTGGCGCTTGTATTCGGCCGAGCCGCGCATGTCGGAAGTTGGCTGCGCAACGTCCATCACTGCCTCGCGTACTCTCTCGAAAGTTTCCGCCGTGACTTGCTGTCCCGCGCAGCGCCTCCTCGGCGGCGCCCGCACGCGTCGCAGTCAGGCCCAGCACGCCAAGATAAATGCGCGCTTCCTTGCACGTCTGGGTCGTCATGCATGGTGAGTTGCACGGCGACACTGGCGCTGGCATAAACCGAAGCGCAACGCTTCAGCGCAATATAGGCTCCGCCACTGCGCTCGGGCTGCAAGCTGACGGCTATCTCGGTTATAAGTTCGCCAGGCTGCAATGCCGTAGTGTACGCATCCTGGATGAACTCGGCGATGTCGATACTGCGCACGCCTCCCGGGCCGAGTGTGTTCACGATTGCGCCTGTGGCCAGTCAGAACGGGCGCCCAGTCGCCAGTGGGATCGGCTTCGGCGATTGATCCGCCAATGGTGCCCATGTTGCGCACTTGCTGGTCGGCGATTCCAGCGGCACAGTCGTGAAGAATCGGGAATTTGCGCTGCATCTGTTAGAAGCGGCAACCTCGGCGTGGCGAGTCATTGCGCCCGAGGCGCAGCGTCCATTACTGCGGATGTAGGAGGTGCCGGGAATAAAGTTAAGATCGACGAGATGCCGCGGCGCCGAGAGACGGAGCTTCATTAGCGGGATGAGGCTTTGGCCTCCCGCCAGAAGCTTGGCTTCTTCGCCCAACTGGCCAAGGACGGTTACGGCTTCGGGATATGATTTGGCGCGATGATATTCAAATGCTCGAGGATACATCTCGACCCCACGACAACTGTGCGCGGCTGTTTAGATTATCGCAAATTGAGGTGCTTTGCAGGGGGTTGGGGACGACGGCAAAGATAGGCCGACTCGAACCGAGAATTTTTACGGATTGACTTGGATCGAAAGTAGGTAAATCAAGAAGACTTGCATCAGCGAAATCTGTGAAGCTTTTCTCTCGCCGGCCACCCTGAGCGAAGCGCTCGTGGCAGTCGCGATACGTTGGAGGTATATTGGCGACTGGGCACAGCTTCACACCAGACCTACATCGCATGACAGATTTGGTCACACCCAACGAATTCAGGGCCGCTCTGGGTCGCTTCGCCAGCGGCGTCACGATCATTACTGTCGAGACTCCGACCGGCGAAGTGCACGGCATGACTGCCAGTGCTTTCTGCTCCGTGTCTTTGCGGCCACCGCTGGTGCTGGTCTGCATTGACCACTTAGCCGAGACCTACCTGCACATCCGCGAGCGGCGCCGGTTTGGCGTGAGCGTCCTCAAGGAAGAGCAGGAAGCGCTGTCGGAATTTTTTGCCGATCCCGAGCGCAACCACGATGCCGCCTATCGCCTCGGCGTGAAGTACCGGCCTATGCGAAGCGGCACGCCCGTGCTGCAAAACACGCTTGCCAACTTGGATTGTTCTGTTGTGCACGACTACGACGGCGGCGATCACACGATTTTTGTGGCCGAAGTGAAGGAAATCGCGGTGGCCGAAGGCGCACCTCTGCTGTATTTTCGTGGGCGCTATCGCATTTGGGATGTTCCACAAGAGCCGTGAGCTTGCTAAACCACTAAGCGCTTCGCGAATTGCTCGGGACTCTCTTTGTCCGTTACAATCATAAGTTTCCTACTGTTACGCGATCCTCATAAGGAGCAGCCAAGTCCAGCCTGTCTGGTCTAAGCCGCGCGCCACTTGGCCCGCGGTCATCATAAAAAAATGAAAATACATGAGTACCAGGGAAAAGCCATCCTCGCGAAGTATGGCGTTGCCGTGCCGCGCGGACAGATGGTGGAGAGCCGCGAAGATGCACTCGATGCGGCCCGGGCACTATTTCAAAGCGGAGCCGCCGGTGTGGTAGTGAAGGCGCAAATACACGCCGGGGGCCGGGGTAAAGGCGGCGGCGTCAAGATCGCCAAGTCCCCGGAAGAAGCTGGAGAACTGGCTACCAAGATCCTCGGAATGCAACCTAGTCACGCACCAGACCGGCCCTGAGGGCAAGAAAGTTCAGCGTCTGCTGATTGAAGAGACGCTGCCCATCGCGCGTGAGCTGTACCTCGGCATCGTGCTCGATCGCAACAACGGACGTCTGGTGTTCATGGCGTCGGCGGCTGGCGGCATGGAGATAGAAGAGGTCGCCGCAAAAGACCCCAACGCTATCATCAAAGAGCACATTGTTCCTGGCTTCGGTCTACAGGCGTTTCAGGCGCGCGAAATCGCGTTCAAACTCGGGCTCGATGCCAAGTACATCAGCGGCGCGGTGAAGTTCATGATGGCGCTGGCGCGAGCTGCCGAAGATACCGACGCATCGCTGGTCGAGATCAATCCCTTCATTACCACCACCGACGGACGGCTGTTCGCGCTAGACGCGAAGATGAACTTCGACGACAATGCGCTCTATCGCCATCCCGACATTAAGGACTTGCGCGATCTGAGCGAGGAAGACCCGCTCGAGGTCGAAGCCAGCAAGTACAACCTTAACTACATCAAACTCGACGGTAATGTAGGGTGTATGGTTAACGGCGCCGGCTTGGCGATGGCGACCATGGACATCATTCAGTACGCTGGCGGCATGCCCGCGAACTTCCTTGACGTGGGCGGCGGCGCGAACGAAGAGCAGGTCACGCATGCCTTCGAAATCCTACTGAGTGACAATAACGTGAAGGCGGTGCTCATCAATATTTTCGGGGGCATCTTGCGCGTGGATACTCTGGCCAATGGAATCGTCAGCGCGGCACGTAAGACTAAAATCCAGTTGCCCATTGTGCTGCGGCTGGAGGGAACCAACGTGGAGCAGGGCCGTCAGACCTTGAAAGAGAGCGGGCTGAAGTTCATCGTGGCAGAGACCATGAAGGACGCGGCTGAAAAAGTTGTCGCTGCTGCGAAGGGGGTTCGATGAGCATCCTGGTTGATAAGTCGACGCGATTGCTGGTTCAAGGACTAACGGGCCGTGAGGGAACCTTCCACGCTAAGAATGCCGCTGCCTATGGGACGACGGTTGTAGGTGGTGTGACCCCAGGCAAGGGCGGCATCAAGCACGAAGGCTGGCCGATCTTCAACACCGTGAGCGACGCGGTCAATGAAACCGGTGCCAACGCAACCGTGATCTTTGTTCCACCGCCGGGTGCGGCCGATGCCATCATGGAAGCCGCCGACGCCGACGTACCTCTTATTGTCTGCATTACCGAAGGCATTCCTGCGATGGATATGGTCAAAGTGTGGGAGTTCCTCAAGACGAAGAACTCGCGCCTGATTGGACCGAACTGCCCGGGGATTATTTCGCCCGGCAGATGCAAAATCGGCATCATGCCGGCGTCCATTCACAAGGAAGGCAACGTCGGCATCGTGTCGCGCTCGGGGACACTGACGTACGAGGCGGTATATCAGCTGACGGCTCGCGGTATCGGGCAGTCTACGGCGATCGGCATCGGTGGAGATCCGATCATCGGCACCAACTTTGTGGATGCTATCAGCCTGTTCAACGACGATCCGGAGACCGAAGCGATCATCATGATTGGCGAAATCGGAGGCACCGCCGAAGAGACCGCAGCTGAGTTCATCCAGAAGAACGTTCACAAGCCGGTCGTCGGCTTCATCGCCGGGCAGACTGCGCCTCCCGGACGCCGCATGGGCCACGCGGGAGCTATTATCTCTGGCGGGAAGGGAACTGCCGCGGAGAAGATCAAGGCGATGCAGGCGGCTGGCATTCACGTTGCGAAGTCGCCGGCCGAAATCGGTGAAACGCTGGTGAAAGCGACGGGCATGGCCGCGAAACACTGAAGGACGCTGTCAGTTATCAGCGAAATGGTTTCGCAGGCTTCGAGCGGTTAGCTCTTAGCAATCGAGGGGAGTTGAGAACACCAGGATAGCTTTTTTACAGCCAACGACAAAAGCAGGTCCCTCCACTCGGACCAAGGTTCTCGGTCGGGGTGAGAGTGGATTTTTCTAATAAGTTAGAAGCTAACGGCTAAGAGCCAAGAGCGAACAGCGAACTGCAAATCTATGAAAACCATCCAACGCACTCTTTCTATCGTTAAGCCCGACGCCGTTGAAAAAGGGGCCACCGGCGACATCATTCACACGCTCCTGGAAAACAAGTTCCGGATTATCGGCATGAAGATGCTGCACATCACCAAGGCGCAGGCCGAAGGCTTTTATGCCGTGCACGTTCATCGGCCGTTCTTCGAGTCGCTGACCGATTTTATGTCGAGCGGGCCAATCGTCGTGATGGCGCTCGAGAAGGAAGACGCCATCGCCGATTACCGCAAGCTGATGGGCGCCACCGATCCGGCCAAGGCTGAGGCCGGCACCATCCGCAAGAAATGGGCGTCGAGCATCGAGAAGAACGCTGTGCACGGCTCGGATGCCGATGACACCGCGCGTTTCGAACTCAGCTATTTTTTTGCCGGGTACGAACTGTCAAAGTAAGGTCAGCCATGACCGGCGCTGCTGCCCCGGCGCACGCAAACGCGGCGTGTGCCGGGACGCGCGTGAGGCACAATACTGCCCTGTGCATGCAACTATACTGATCTCGGGACCGCTCTAGTGTTGCTCGGCGGTCATCGCGCCCTTGTTCATGGAACTCCTCCCCATGCTGGCAGACTCGACCTTGGGAGCAACCTTCTCCGCCTCTCGCAGATGGCTCTCTAGTGTCGGCAGGGTGTTGCCCACCCAACTCTTCAATCCGGGATCGTGAGCGACTGTGGACTCGTGCTTGAACTCGGCGATGTCCTTCTTGTGGTCCATCACCATGTCCTTCATGTAAGCCTTGTCGAAAGCGTCGCCTTGGAGCTTCGACAATTCATTCTTGGTCGCTTGGTCCTTGGCATCGAGCGTTGTCGGCAGGGTGACATCTTGCTTTTCCGCAAGCTGCTTTAGCTCGTCGTTGGCCTTGCTGTGGTCGGTGACCATGCGCTTGCCGAAGTCTTTTACCTCCTGGCTGCTGGCATTCTTCTCAGCCAATTGTCCCAGCTCTACTTCGGCCATGCCGCCCTGGGCGGCCTTGTCTATGAAGTGCCGGTCGGCGGCAGACACGCCGCTGGTGATTGATTTACTGTTTGCGGGGTTATTCATTTGTGCGATTGCCACGCCGCCAAATAACAGCAGCGATGCGGCAACGGCCATTATGGCGCTTCTCAAGCTGTGCATTGTCGTTCCCCCTTTTGTGACGTTGGGGCGAAATCCTGAGCAATCCTGCCAGGAGGGTTCGCCCTAGCCGGTGCTAACCACTAGGTAGGATTGATACTCGCTGCCGCGGGTTGTCACATCGTGGGCTGCAATGGCTTTCAGCGAAGAAAGAGGAGGTTTGAAAACAGGGCGCTCAGAACGCATACCGTAGAGCGAGGGTCGTGTTGTTGGCATGGAAGTAGCGCGGCGCGGTCGGGCCCACGAACGAACCTTCTCCGTACTGGTAATAATTCCATGCCGCTTTGAAGGTTACGTCCTTGTGGACCTTGAAATCCACGGCAGCCAGCGGCGACTGATATATCGATGAAAGTGGTCCCAGAGGCAGCAGCGCATTCAACGATGTGGTATTGCCCTGATTGTCCACCACGTTGTAACCAAGTCGCATCGTGAGGCGCTCGATCGGCGTTAGTGTCAGGGCAAAATATCCGTACTGCGTGTGGGTCTGATAGACGTTCAATACCTCCATGAGGGTGTCATCGCCGATACAGGTAAAGGATCCTGGCGGAATCACGCTACCAGTAAAGCAAATATTCATATTCTGCTGAATGGCGTCGAAGTTGTACGCCAAATCAAGTCCCCAATGGGCATTGGGGGTAATTGTTGCGGTGAACATGGCCGTATAGTTGTGCTGGTTGTAGGCGAGATCGCTGTCGTTGTTCGTGCTTCGCTGAAAAACCAGGTTGCCACCCAAGGTCAACCACTGGCGAGGGGCATAAGAAACATTTCCCGTTATGTTAAAGAAGTGGATCGGGTCGATACGATAGACCCAATTATCAGCGCCGCCAATTTGAGCATCGACGTTAGCATGCAAGGTGCTTCCTTTGCGAAACCATGCGCCCAACACTCCCGAGTAACGATTGATCTCGGTCGTCGGGCCGCCCCATGGAGTGAGAACGCCAACAAACGTGCAACTGCCATTGGGGTTTAGCGGGAGTCCAGCGCAGTTGCCTCGATTTGGGAGGTTCGGATAATAGATGTCGCCGAGGGCCGCCTGATAACTCTCGCCTGGCTGAATCGTCTGATTTTCCCAATTGAATCCGGCACGCAGTCCGAAGAAGTGTGTGGCATCGTACTGCACCTGGAAATCGTTCTGCTTGGTGTTCTGAGCAACCAGGTTGATGTTGGTTTCGTTGATGATATCAGCGGGCGAGCCCGAACTGTGCAAGAGATTCGTGAGCGGAAAGCTTGCTACGGGAGTAAGCAGAGATGCAGAACCAGCGCTCGCCGCGGCGAAATAATTGGCTTCAAGATTCAGATAGTCGCCGGCTACGCTGAAATTACGGAAGCGAAAAGCCTCCACTAACCGTAATTTGCTCGTAACGTGAAATATAGCCGATACATCCGCCGATGCCGAGTTCCACCTGGCGTTAGAGTTGCTGCCTGCGGTGTTATACCCCAAGGCGGCGGTGCGGGAGGTCAGACCGCTGAACATTGCCGTGAATGGGGTATCGGAGTGGGAATGACTGTACTGGTATTGTCCGTTGAAGTCTAACCACTTGAGCGACGATGATTTCAGGTTGACCTGCTCGGTCGGTATAGCTGTGTTCACGTGCTGGTAGACGTTGTAGTCAAAGAAACCGTTGCACGCAGGATTGGCTATGCCGTTCATGAGGGGAGTGGAACACGGACTGCCGCCGTTAAACCACGAGAGTCCAAACGTCACCGGCGTGCCGTTGGGAAGTGGCCAGGAGTTAAAAGGATTCAGAGAATACAACGTCCCGCCGGCGTAGTATTGCAGTGATTGGGTGTAGCTGAGAGTGGTTTTCTTCGTCACTCGTACATCAGCGCCGAAACGAAATCCGTTGAGTGTGTTGTTATTGCTTTGGTCGAGCAGGACATCAGCTCCTTCATGTTCACTGCTGAAGGAAGGCCCAATGAAGCGGTTACGGTTGTAGTCGACTCGGAATGAAACCCGCTGCATGGGTAGAACGACGAGGTCAAAGTTGTAAAGATTCTGCCGGTTGTAGTAACCGTGAGGCGAGTTCAGGATGGGAATAAAGGGCGATCCGGTCGGCGGATTCAGCGGGTTGGCAAATAAGTCATAATCGAAGTAGTTCTGCATGTGTTGGTAGCTGCCGCTGAAAATATACCAGTGGTACTTGGCGATACGCAGACGCGCCGCCTGCTCAGGGTCGCCTCCCCAACCAAAGCTGCTCAGCGTTAACGTATCGAAAATATCCTGGTGGGTCATCGACTGCATCGTAAGAGACTGATCGAGGATGCGTGCTCCTGTTTGATAGTTGACCAGGGTGTCATACATTGGCTGGCTGCCACTGACGTCGCTGATGCGGCCGCCGATTTCAATCGACTGGGTCACTCGAAAATCGCCAATCTGCTTGCCTTCTCCCGTATCGGACGAACTAGAAGCCGCGGAAGCGGACGCTTGGCTCGAAGTCTGCGCGAATGTGCGGCCCGTCAGGAGCAGACAAGCCATCAACACGACTAGTCCGAAATAGTGAGCGCTGCAACTCGGTCGAGAATTCCAGGACATACTCCCACCTACTGGAAGAACACCGGGCTGAAGTTAGAACCGTGGATCTGGGTGTGACACATTGTGCACGCCTGATATTTGGCTGCCTGGTTATGAGCAGGCCCCATAGGCTGACCTGCTGCACCGTTCATATTGGGCGTATGGCAGCGGAGGCAAAGGAAATTGACGTTATTGACTTGTAGCAAGCGCGGATTGGTCGAACCGTGGGGCGTATGACACGACATACAACCTTCGTCAGTTTTCACCGGAGCATGCTCAAACACAAAAGGTCCCATCGTATCGGTGTGGCACTTGGTGCAGACCGCGAACTGACCGGCGGCGGTTCGCACCTGTCGGCCGGTTTCGGTGCCGTGGGGATTATGGCAGTCACTGCACTGAATCAGTCCGACCTCGACTCGGTGACGGTAAGGCCGGGCGAATTCGGCTTTCTGTGCGGCATGGCAGCCGAAGCACAAGGTTGTCTGCGGCTTCACCAATAGGAAATTGACGTCACTGGACTTGTGCGGACTATGGCACGAAGTACAGCTCACGCCGTTAGCCAAGTGAGTGGACGTGGAAAAATTCTGTGTTTCCAGGCTGGATTGGTGACATTTGGTGCAAATCGCCGCCGTTTGAGCCGGGCTCAGGGTCTCAAACCGAATGATCTTAGTGACGTCGCCGCCACCGTCTACGTGGGCCTGGCCGGGTCCGTGACAAGCTTGACAACCATGTTGATCGCCTTTGAGCAGCGCAGCATGCGGAGTACCCGCAAAATGCTTTTCCCAGACATCCTGATGGCAAGTCTTGCAAATGTCGGCTTCGGCGTATTGTTGGCCGGTGGAACCGCTAAGCGCGCTGGACGCTTCTTGTGACGGGGAACTAGCTTGTCCCGCGTCGGACACCCCAGCCGAGACGCAAGCGGCCGCAAACAAAAGGAGAACCCACCAGAACGTCCTCTTCGTCGTAAGGCGCATCCCCCACTCCTGTTCGCGAGCCAAGCGGCGGTTTTAACGAGACCTCAGACTAGGGCGCTACAGTTACCCATTGCAGGTGGCTCAGGGCCACGCCAGGCGCAGGCTTCGGTTCTGCCACGTCCGGCTGCGAAGCAATATACACCAGTCCGGTCATTAACTCTCTTAAATTTTTGTGGCTTTTGTCGTTCAACGGCTCCGATTAGTGGCCGGGTTCTTGATTGATTGAAGATGAAACCCCCTATTTGGGCCTTCCCAGCCAAGAGTACTGCCATGCGAGAGAGAGATTCTGGTAATCTCCGCCAAAGCGGATGTAAGTGCCAGTGTTGTAACTAACCTTTAACGATTGATGTTTGCTCACAGGAACCGCGCCTGTGACTCCAATGCGCGAGCTCGTCTGGCGGGTAGAGGGATTGGCGATGCCGCTCAAGCTGGTAACACCGCCAAACCAGAAATTGCCGTCCAACGAAAACCAAAACCGTGATTTTATGTCATAGCTCAAGTGGCCTTCGAAAGATCCGATTGGCTCTTCCGTCTGAGGCTTGGGATTGGGAGGCGAATAGTACTGGGGGTTGGTGGTGTAGAACCAGACTCCGGCGTAGCCATCAAGTAGCCAGTGGCCCCACCGTTCGGAATAACCAAATTCCGGTTTGAATGCCCAGCGGTTGATGCCCCAGTTGATCAGTTTCGTAGGGTCATATTGACCCGTGGGGGCCACGACCTTAAGACTGACACCCAGCAAAGTCTTTTGCTTCCATTTCACAAATTCTTTAGGCGGCATTGCGGGTCCGCCTTTGAGGTTGACGGACAGGCGAAAAGTGGAATCCAGGAGGCCGGACCGGTAAAGCTGCTTCTGGTTCCCAAGTAACTTGCCCTGAAAGGTTCCTACCGCATAGGGTAATGAGGCATTTACGTTGGCCGAGCGGCCGAAAAAGTTGAACGAATGATAGTAGGTGAAGATGGGCACGCTGTACGTCCCGGTTGCGTTCGTAATGGGAAGCGCCCCATTAAAAGAAAGGCCGCCGTCATAGAAAGAATACGTCAAGGTAATCGCGTTGGAATGGATGGGCGTGATCACGTACGCGCGTGGGGAGAGATCCTGGGCAAAGAGTCCCGGCAGAGAGCAGAATGCGATTGTCGCCGACAATAGGAGCTCGAAAATAATTCGCATTACAGTGTCAAACCGCAGTCATCCGCGAGAACCGCTGACATTCTGACCAGAGCGGTTAGCCAACTTTAGCCCAGGAAGGCGACTCTGTTTTCTCCACGTTTCCGCAAAACGAAAGATGCCCGGCGAATGATTCTGTACTTCCGCCATGTCAGTTTGGAAGGCCGATCGTGCATGACTGGTAAAAAGGGCCCAAGGTAGATTGGCAATGCGCCGGCCACTGCACCGGCTAAAAGAAGCAATACAGGCTTGGTCTTGACCGGAGCCAAGAGACAAATCCCATCTGAACTGACCGCGCGAGCAAGACCTCCATGAGTATGGGTGGCGGCGAGGACCGCGCGTGGCGGTCCCCGCGTCACCTCGTTCCAGGTTCAAAGTGCGAGGTGGCAACAA
Source organism: uncultured Acidobacteriaceae bacterium (assembly GCA_963755865.1). Classification (GTDB taxonomy): domain Bacteria; phylum Acidobacteriota; class Terriglobia; order Terriglobales; family Acidobacteriaceae; genus Bog-257. The sequence continues at coordinate 191,350 of CAVWLY010000015.1, forward strand.
CGTCATTCGTGGCTTTGCGGCGGATTACCTTTGAGACGGTACACCATGGCCGTCTTAGTCACGCCCAGCGCCAGCCAATCCTGTACATCCTGTTGCAGCGTTACATAGAACTGAGCAGCCAACTTCTTCTGCTTCTCGCCCACACTCTCTCGGCGATCGAACTTGACCTGGAAAGCGAATTCTCCCACCAGAGACTTGTGCTCACCGCGGGTACGCCACAAGCCGATGTCACACTTGCCCAGCAGTCCTTTGCCGAAATCCAGTTGACCAAGGGGCAGCAGCACCTCCTCCACAATACCCTCGTTTACCAGGCTTATTCGTTCGTTCTCATCCCCCTTGATGACGGCGAGCGCCGGAAATACTTTTATCAGAGTGGCCATCGAGGTTCGGTCTGCCTCGTGCATCTGGCTCAATCCGAATTGGCAGTTGTGCGAGTAAAGAATGCGGTAACCGCCGACCTGGTCCTTCAGGGGAAGGGCTTCGGCCTTGAACTTGATCCGGTAGGCTCCGGCGATTTTGGGGCGCACGTCCATGGTCGTTGCCGCATTCTCGTCCGGGTGCCGAAACTTGAAGACAATCTCAGGATCACCAACAGGGAAGCCATCGACATAGCTGATTCGCCGGCGCAGAATGAAGGCGTTGTTGTAGAGACGAAAGTCGGGGGTGTCGCCGAACACAATCTCCCTGACTTCGGGCCTCAGCCCGGCCTTCTCGTCTGGAATGAAACCGACACCCACCTTCTTAGCCGTACGCTGTACGATCTTGCCAAAGTCGCGAAAAGCTTGCACCGAAGTGAAGCGGTCGGGCTTCAGGATTAGCTTGGCCTCCAAATATTGCACCCGGTCCAGAGGAGTACCGTCCGCGTAGGCTTGCTCTGCTGCCGACATCGGCCTGTCGGGCGCGGTGATCAAGGACGCCTTGCCTTTGTCTTTCTTGATCTTGTCCTTCTTGCCTTTAGCTTTCTTCTCTTTCTTTGCCAATACAATACCTCCTGTTATGACCGCTTGAGTTGGATAACGCGCCTCGGCAATGTGCCATCCATACTTACTCTTTGAGACGCAAGAGCGCCACTGGAAAAATTCCTAGTTTGTCCCATGTATTAAGCAATAGGGAACTGGCCAGCTAATGGACTCGGATCAAGGGTGGGACTTTAGTGGCGGACGTCTGGGCAGCGCCAGACGATCACTTAGCTTGAGCGAGCGCCTCCGCCTTGCGAATGGCGGCCTCATGCAAATCGTAGGCGTCGAGGGCCTTACCCGCAGCTTGCCGGGCCATACTGGTGCTCATTCGCTTCTCCGCTTCCGCGAACATATCCTCTGCGTCTTCATGGGCGTTGTACGCATTGTCATCCGCTTCTTTCACTCGCCGGACTGCTGTCATTCGCTGAGAATCGACCTTTGGCGCGGAACCCTTTATCCCACCCTTCGTTTTCTGGCGCACTCTCTTGGCATCGCCGTCGTCGGCCACCAGATGATTGTAAGCAGTCTTTAGATCGTCACTCCACGTGGTTTTGACCTTCGTTTCGAATTCGTCAAGCGCAGCCCTGGCCTCATCGGCGATGTCGCGCACGCGCTTCTTTTCTAGGAGCCACTTCCACACTCCCCATTCGGTTCCTTCCCTCATAATTTCTCTGGCGTTTTGCACGGCCTGAAGCTTTCGCATTGTAGACCTCGTGAAGACGGGACTTGCGAATACATAGCTGGTAACGATCCGTTCAGCCGGGAAGGCACCGTCTATGAATCGCTTCCGTAAATTTTTATCGTATAGGTTCGAGGCAAATTTTTCCGTGGTGAGTTGAGAGGATTAGTAAATTGAATTAAGTGTTCTTCCCGAATCGGGAATTCGATTCCACCTAACGACTCGGTCCATGGCGCGAATTTGCGCCGTTGGCCGTAGCTCATTCATTCATGCCCAAGACCAGACCCACCAGGAAGGTAGCCGCTTACGAGCCCACGTACCGCGCATACAAACTGCGGGCGACCGCGGGGTCCGTAGTGCCTTTGACAATCGCCCGGCCGTCAGGAAAAAAGGTTAACTCGTAGGGACCGCGCCAGAATTTGAGGATGAACTCAGTGTGCCGCACCGTGCCGTGCGGAGTCAGTCGCCGGGTAAGCTCGTCGAAATCGATGGGCCGCTGCTGCTCGTGAATCTGTACGGAATTCCGGCCGCAGAGCGTGATGTGCGGTCGTCCTTCGCCGGCCAGGTGAACAAGCTCATGGCGATCGCACGCACGGCAACCGGCGCGAGGTATCGCCGTCTTGATCTCCGCAAGATCGTTGGACCATACGTCGTACGACAGAAGGGTTCGGCGGATCTGGTCGCGTGCGCCAACCAGCAGCTTGAGGGCCTCGGTGGCTGCGATCGAGGCGACAAAGTTCACGGCAGAATTCAGAATGCCCGAGGTGTCGCAGGTCTCGACCATGCCGCGAGGCGACTCGGGAAAGATACAGGCGAGGCAGGCGGTGGTGCCGGGGAGAATCGTCATGGTGACCGCATAGCTGGCCACAGCCGCTGCGTAAATCCAAGACAATTTTTTTGCAATGGCGAAGTCATTGATCAAGTATCGGGTTTCGAAATTGTCAGTGCCGTCGAGGATGAGATCAACGTCACCGAGCAACTCTTCCACGTTTGCGGGCGTGAGATCGGTCGCATGCGGCACTACCACGATCTCTGAGTTGAACGCCTTGATTTTACGAGCAGCGGCGATTGCCTTGGGCAGGGATTCGGCGGCGTCAGCCTCGTCAAACAGCACCTGCCGCTGCAGATTGCTGGGTTCGACGTAATCGCGGTCTATGATTCGCAGAGTGCCCACACCGGAACGGGAGAGCAGGGAAGCCAACGCGGAGCCTGTAGCTCCACAACCCACAATGGCGACACGCGCCCTCGAGAGCTCCTTCTGCCCTTGCGACCCTATCGGTCGAAACAAGATCTGGCGGGAATAGCGATCGACGAATTCCAAAGACTCGGCCTGCTCCGTGGAAGGCTTCCTTGTTTATTATAGGGATTCGACATTAACTTCGCCGTGAGGACAGGGTTGAAGATTAGTCGCCACAGTTGCGTCTTGCTGCGGGACACATCTTCGACGGCATGGCGCACCGGACTGGTCCCGTCAGACGAGGTCCTCCGGACAGCAGATGTGCTGAAGGTCAGAGTTTGACGGAGCCAAACATACCTTCGTTCCATAAGATTGCGTCGTTCTGCGCCCTCCTGGTGCTGAGCGTACCCCTGGCGTGGCCCCAAAGCGGAGCTTTGTCCGTCGGTCAAAGCCCCGACACGAAGGGTTCCCCGAGCGAAGCGGCGGCGGTTGGCAAACTCAACAAGTACCAGGGCGTTATAGTTCGTGACATCGAATTCCGCGGTATCAAGGGAACCAATCCGGAAATGCTTCGGCAGCTGCTGGTGCAGAAGGCAGGCCAGGCCCTGGATCCCGACAAGATTCGTGCAAGTCTGCGGGTGCTCTATGCCACGGGACGCTTTGCCACGTTGCAGGTGGAAGCTGAGCATACCCAACAGGGGCTGTCCTTGCTTGTTATCTGCACGGAAAACTATTTTAACGGCGAAATAAAGGTGGATGGGGCGCCGGCCAAGACGAATCCCAAAGCCCATCAGTTGGTGGAATCCAGCAAGCTTGACCTCGGCGCTACATTCTCGCAGGAGGCTGTGGATCGCTCGGTCGAGCGCATGCGTAAGGTGATGGCAGATAACGGCTATTACAAGGCCGCCATTACCTACGACTTGGTGCGCCACGATGACACTCGACAAATGGACATTAATTTTCATGTGACTCCGGGCGAACTGGCGCGCGTGGGAGAGGTCACAATCGAGGGCCAGGCGGGTATTCCCCCCGACAAGGTCCGTAGCCTTACGAAGCTGAAGACTGGCGACAGAGTCAAGCAGGAGCACGTCACACGAGCTTTAGCAAGGCTGCGTGACAAGTATCAGAAGAACGATCATCTTGAGGCTCAAGTCTCTCTCATCGAGCGCCGCTACCATCCCGATACCAATCGCCTTGACTACCTATTCAAGGTGGAAGAGGGACCGACGGTGGCCATTACCGCTGAGGGCACGAAGATCAGCAACCGGGAATTAAAGAAGCTTGTGCCGGTCTATCAGGAGAACTCGGTTGATGACGACTTGCTGAATGAAGGCCGGCGCAACGTGCGCGATTACCTGCAGACGAAAGGCTATTTCGACGCGACGGTGGAGGTGGAACGGCAACCGTCGCCCGGGAAGAATCACCTCAACATTGTTTACAAAGTCGATCCCGGTGTACGACACAAGCTTGCCGTGATAAGGGTTGAAGGCAACAAATATTTTGATACCGATACTATCCGCGAGCGGATGGCCCTACAGCCATCGAGTGTGCTTTTGCCCAATGGCCGTTTTAGTCAGAGGCTATTAGCAGACGACCTGACGAACATCAAGAATCTCTACCAGGCTAACGGGTTCCTTGATGTCAACGTCACCTCAGAGCTTCAGGATGACTACCGGGGCCGGGAGAACCAGATGGAAGTGGTGATCAAGGTTGAAGAAGGTCGGCAGACGCGGGTAAACTCGCTGACCTTGACCGGGAACCACACCTTCCCAACGAACCAGTTGACCGCATTATTGAGCTGTACGCCAGGGCAGCCGTATAGCGAAGCCAATGTGGCAAGCGATCGCGACGCCGTCACCTACTTTTACTACAACCACGGGTTCCCCAATGTACAGTTCGAGGCTGCGGCATCGGCAGTGCCGGACAAACCGCAGGGCATGCAGGTGACCTATACGATCAGCGAGGGAGAACAGGTGTTTGTGGACCGTGTACTGGTGACCGGAGCCGAATTTACGCGGCCTTATGTTGTGAATCGCGAGATGCGCATTTTCAGTGGCGATCCGTTGAGTCAGTCACGAATGGTCGCTTCCCAACGCCGCCTCTACGATCTCGGTCTTTTCAACCAGGTGGACATGGCAGTACAAAATCCTGATGGTCAGGAGCCCTCCAAAGATGTGCTTTTCAACCTCCAGGAGGCCCGACGCTGGACTTTCCGCTACGGCGGCGGTATCGAGTTTGCCACCGGAAATATTCCTACCACCAGCAATCCGCAAGGGAAGACCGGAATCAGCCCGAACGGGGTGCTGGAAGTCACGCGTTTGAACATGTTTGGACGGGACCAGACACTTACCATGCGGGCTCGCATCGGATTGCTGGTTCGCCGTGGTTTGATCGGCTATGACGCGCCGCGTCTGTTTCATCGCGAGAATTGGAGGTTCAACGCCACAGCCTTCTACAACAACGAAGCCGACGTGAACACCTTCACCTCGCAGCGGCTCGACGGAACAGTCCAGGCGGAAGACAAATATAGCCGGGCGACAACCTTGCTCTACCGGCTGAGTTATCAGCGCGTGTCGATTGACCCCAATAGCCTGGTTATCGATCCCACTTTGATTCCGCTGTATTCGAAACCAGTACTACTCGCAATTCCGAGTTTCACGTACGTCCGCGATACCCGCGACAATCCCATTGATTCGCACAAAGGAAGCTATAACATAGCCGACTTGGGTCTGGCGACCAGCGCGCTGGGCTCAGAGGCGAACTTCGGCAAGGTCCTCGTCCAGAATTCAACCTATTACACCTTCAAAAAACGATGGGTCTTTGCGCGCAACACGCAAATTGGGATATTGCATTCGTACGGCACCAATAACTTCCTGAGTCCGCCGCCCTCGGGAATCTTGCCGTCAGAGGCGACCTCGGTGCCTCTTCCCGAGCTATTCTTCGCTGGAGGCAGCAACTCCCTGCGTGGGTTCTCTATCAACCAGGCGGGACCTCGCGATATGACGACCGGATACGCCATTGGCGGTGAGGGACTCTTTGTAAACAACCTTGAAATTCGGACGCCTCCAGTACCTTTGCCTTATGTAGGCGATAACTTAGGATTTGTGTTCTTCCACGACATGGGCAATGTGTTCGACACCGCAAACCATATCATCAGTGGAATGTTGCGAATCCATCAGCCCTCAATCGCAAATTGCTCCTCCCCGACCAGTAAGGCAACGTGCAATTTCAGCTATAACCCTCAGGCCGTTGGCATGGGCTTACGGTATAAGACGCCGGTCGGGCCAGTTCGCTTCGACGTTGGGTACAACTTTAATCCGACGCGGTATCCCATCCAGGAAGACAATACGGTGGAAACCCTGCGTCATATAAATTTCTATTTCAGTATCGGACAGACATTCTGATGAAACGAAATCTGAATTTAACGGCAGGTCTGCTGTTGTTGCTGTTGATGGTTGCGTCTAACGCGCTGGCGGGTGAGGTCATTGATGCCATCGTCGCCACTGTGAACCGCCAACCTCTGTTCCAGAGCGAATGGCAGGAGGCGATCTGCTTTGAGGCCTTTATGCGACAGACTCCTCTTGCCCAACTGACGCCGGCAGATCGCGCCAGGGCGTTGCAGCGCTTGATCGATCGTCAGTTGCTGCAGGCGCAAATGGGCGACGAGACGTTCTTGCAGCCATCCGAAGAGGATGTTGACAAGGCTGTCGCCAAACTTCGCGCTCAGATTCCGAACGGCCACGACGACCAGAGTTGGCAGAAATCGTTGGCCGATTATGGACTCACCCTGGAGATGTTAAAAGCTCATCTGCGCATTGAGGTGCGGGTGATGAACTTCGTGGAGGTTCGTCTGCGGCCCACGGTGCACATTCAGCCGGAGGAAATTGAGGCCTACTACAACAACCAGCTGCTACCCGACCTGCAAAAGGTTGGCGGTACAACCGTTACCGTACATGAAGTGGAACCCAGGATTCGCGAACTACTCGTCCAGCAACACATGGATGAACTGCTCGACGCTTGGTTGCATAACTTGCGGCAGCAGGCGGAGATTCGAACCACCGTACCCATGCCCGCCGATAAGGGAGTGACCGATCAAAGCAAAGCCTCAGGCAGTAACTAAGCATGACCGAAAAAAGCCAGCTTCGCCGTTCGCACATCCGCCTGTGGATCGAGGCGACGATTGGAGTTGTGTTGCTGGCGGCTGCGATTGTTTTGGTTTGGTATGTGCGAAGTCCCCACTTCGCCGACCTAATTCGGCGCAAGACAATTGCCGCATTGGAAGACGCCACCGGTGGTCGTGTCGAGTTGCAAGCTTTCCGCTGGAATCTTTCCCGGCTTGAGTTCGAGGCCGACGATCTGACCATTCACGGATTGGAAGGTCTAGGCCAGCAGCCCTACGCGCACGTTGACCGCATTCATGTGCGCCTGCACATCATCTCTTTCCTGGAAAAGAAGATCAGCATCAGAGATCTGAGCCTGGACCATCCCGTCGTGCACCTGGTTGTGAATCCTGACCGGACCACCAATGCTCCCGAACCCAAAGTACCCAGCAACCGCGGGCTGGTACAGCAGTTATTCGATGTTGCGATCGATCATTTCAACCTGAACAACGGGCTATTCCTGGTGAATGACCGGGCGCTGCCGCTCGATTTCCAAGCCGATGACGTCAGCGCGGTCATGACCTACGACCGGGGCGGCCACCGCTACAGCGGCAACATACAAGCCGGAAAAATGGATGTGAAGTACCGCAACTTCCGTGACGTTGCTGCGCAGGCAATGGTGGCTTTCAACTTGGAGCCCAATCAATTGCAAATCAACACGCTGACGCTCACGTCGCAAGCCTCTTCGCTTGAGGCGGCCGGAACGGTTAGGAATTTCGACAGTCCCGAGCTGCAATTTAAATACAGCACCGCACTGAATGTCGGACAGTTAGGGTCCGTCATACGCTCCTATCAGCTTCGTGGGGGCACTGTGTCCTTTAACGGATCAGGGACATATTCGGCCGCCGCTGGGCTTGCCATGCGAGGATATGCCGCAGCCCGCAGCGTGACGTACATGGACAACGGAGTGGCGGTGCGCGACGCCGGTGCCGACGCCAACTTTGCGCTCTCGCAAGGCAATCTATCGCTTAGCCGAATAGCCGCCCGCTTGTTGGGGGGCGGAGTGACTGGCGATGTGGAAATCAAGAACCTCTGGTCGGATTCGTCGAATACCGCGCCAGCTGCCAAACAGACCACTCGGGTGGGTAAGCACAGCACAGAGATAAGCCGCCCGAAGTTAGAAACGTCGACCCTGCCTTCAATCTCAGGCCCGGGCCCACAACAGGGTACAGCACGCTTACGGCTGAACGGTGTGTCGCTGGCCGACTTGGCGCGCATGTTTTCCACCAAAGCCGTCCCCTATGAAAAGCTCAACCCGGTCGGCAGCGTCGGCGGTACGGTCAACCTCTCATGGCTCCGATCCGTGGCTGACGCCAGCGCCACGTTGGCGCTCGATGTAACTCCCCCGGCGCAAGCCTCTGGCAACCAGTTGCCGGTGACGGCGACCGTACAGGCCCGCTTTAACCCCCGCGGTCAGATCATGGATTTCTCGAGCCTGGTCTTGGCTACTCCGCACACTCATCTGAACGCAGTGGGCACTTTAGGCTCGACCTCCGCCGCGCTCCGCCTTGTCCTGAACACCACCAGCCTGACTGAGTTTCAACCGCTACTGAGCGCGATGGGCAATCCGCCGCCACCAATCGAACTGGCAGGCGCGGTAAGCTTCGATGGCACGCTGAGTGGCCGGCTGAACAATCCCCGGATCGCCGGCCATGTGCAAGCATCTGACTTCACTTACCTCTACAGCCCCACCGTGAAGAGTGCAGCGGTGACTGCACCTGCAGCACCTGCGAAAAAGAAATCGCTATTCCACTTTGCATCGGCGCAGCCGCCGTCACCCGCTCCGGCGCCCACAATACAACCCAGGCCCATTCACATCGATGTGTTCTCCGGCGATGTGCAATACTCCTCGACCGAGGTGGCCGTAAGTCACGGCATCGTTCAAGACGGTACCGCCCGCCTCACAGTGGATGGTTCGGCAGCGCTGGAGAAGGGAAGTTTCACCGAGAACCTTCCATTTCAGGTGCGAGCTACCATGCGTAATGCGGACATCGTGGAACTGCAGCACGCCGCGGGAACAGATTATCCAGTCAGCGGCTCGCTGAATTTTACAGTCCAAGCGGAAGGAACCGAGGCCAATCCCCGCGCCAGTGGACACCTGTCGTTGACGGCAGCGCGAGCCTATGGCCGTCCGGTCAAATCGCTGACAGCAAACCTCGCCTTTGCTAATCATGAGGCAGAAGTCGAGGACATCAAGATACAAGCAATGCGGGGCAAAGTTTCTGGTTCAGCCGCTTACAACTTCAGCAACAAGGCTGTGCGTTTCGATCTGACGGGCGAGAGTATCGAGTTGGCCGACATTCCCGAATTACAAGAGCCACGTTTGGAAGTGGCAGGTGTCAGCCGATTCACGGCCAAGGGCTCTGGAACGATTGAACAGCCAGTGATTAATGCCCACCTGCAAGTTAGTGACTTGGTCCTCAACGGGGAGAAGATCGGGGGTCTCAGCGCTAACGCTGTCACACATGGAAGCCATCTCGAGCTCACGGCGCGGTCGAGTTTTCCTGCGGCCCACCTGGCAGTTGATGGGGGGATTGAACTGCGTGGCGATATGCCGTCCGATCTCAAGCTTGAGTTTTCGGGGCTCGACATCAATCCTTTCCTTCCGGCGAAGATGCGCCAACGTATCACCCGCCAGGCGTCCCTGGCCGGACATGCGGAACTGACCGGGCCTTTGAAGGCGCCCAGGCTTTTGAATGGCAAGTTCAGCATTTACCAGTTCGCAGTGGAAGTGGAAAAGATCGCGATTACGAGTGACGGACCCGTGGAGCTGACCCTGGCGAACCAGTTGGTTACCGTGCAGCGGTGCGTCCTGGTCAGCGAAAATTCGCGCTTCACCTTGGACGGCACCGCCAGCCTGAACAACCACCGACTGGATTTGCGCGCGCATGGCCATGTCAACCTAGCGCTAGTGCACGTACTTGATCCTGACGTAACTTCGTATGGCACCTCAAATCTTGATCTCACGGTTGATGGCCGGATAGAGCAGCCCCTGATCTCGGGGCGTATCAATATCGAACACGCGGGTCTTTCGATGATTGACTTGCCCGCAGGGCTCGGTGACATCAACGGGAGTCTGGTCTTTAATCGGGACCGGTTGGAGGTGGAACACCTGACGGCGCGCACCGGCGGTGGGACGGTGACCTTTGGCGGCTTCATCACCTATGGGCGGACTATAGGTTTTAACCTGACGGCGAATGGAACCGACATTCGCTTCCGCTATTCTGGGATCAGCGTTACCGCGGATGAATCGCTGCGCCTGGTGGGTACCCTGCAAAGTTCATCTCTAAGCGGAGACGTAACCGTTACCCGTTTTGCGCAGATTCCTTCCGGCGACCTGTCGTTGGCCCTGGCACAGGCAACTCCCACGGCGGTGCCCATGGTAAATTCGCCGCTGAATAATCTGCACCTGGACGTCCGTATTCTGTCCACTCCGGAGTTGACCGTGCAGACGTCATTGGCCAAATTGGCAGGGCGATGTGGACCTGCGACTACGCGGCACGGCGGCTCGCCCGGTTCTGCTGGGACGCATTAACATTGCCGAAGGCGATATTAAGCTGGCTGGAACCAAGTATCACCTGGAGCGAGGCGATATAACCTTTACTGATCCCGTGCGCATTGACCCGGTGCTCGACGTAGAGGCATCCACCCGGGTTCAGGATTACGACATCACCATCGGCTTGCACGGCACACTGGAGCGGCTCAACACTACCTATCGCTCCGACCCACCCCTGTCGAGCGAAGACATCGTAGCGCTGCTGGCTTTCGGCAGAACGCAGCAGCAGAGCGCGATGAACACTACGCCGCAGTCCGGATTCGCCGAGAGCGCTTCTGGCGCCATCCTTGGGCAGGCAATCAATCAGGCTGTGACCAATCGCGTGTCGAAGCTATTCGGAGTGAGCTCTATTCGGATCAATCCTGCAATAGGTGGGCCGGACAACAATCCCAATGCGCGGCTCACCGTTGAGCAACAAGTCTCGAACAACGTGACCCTTACCTACATTACCAACCTGACGAGGTCAGCCCAGCAAGTGATTCAGTTCGAATACAACATCAATAGCGAATATACCGTCGAAGCTATACGCGATGAGAATGGAGTGGTCAGCTTCGACATCCTTATCCGTAAACGGAAGCGCTAAAGAGGAAGAGCAACTAGCAGCTAGCAATTGACCCTATCTTCGGTCGTCAACCATTTACGGCGAGGGAACTGATTAATTGAAATCATTGTAAATGCGGCGGGATATGGCTTCAAGTATGAGTCCCGGGTCTCACTAATTGCTAAGTGCTAAATGGTAACGACTTATTTCAACAACGGCGACGTAACCGAGACCGCGAAGCGACAGCGCGAACGCATGGTAGAGGAGCAGCTGCGATCACGAGGAATTCGCGATCCTCAATTGCTAGCCGCCATGGGGAAGGTTCCCCGCGAGGAGTTCATCGCTGCCGAAGACCTCGGTAATGCTTACGGCGATCATCCACTGCCCATCGGGGCCGGTCAAACCGTCTCTCAACCCTATATGGTAGCCGCCATGATCGCTGCGTTGCAGCTGCGCGCCACTGACCGTGTGCTGGAAGTGGGCACAGGTACGGGTTACCAGGCTGCCATCTTGGGTGAGTTGGCTGCCGAGGTTTGGACCATCGAGCGCCATGAGGAGTTGGCGACCAAGGCGCGTGCGATCCTGGCCAAGCTTGGCTATGCCAACGTCCACGTCGTAGTTGGCGATGGGAGTGTAGGTTTGCCGCAAGAGGCGCCGTTCGACAAGATCTTAGTGGCGGCAGCGGCGCCAAAAATCCCTGAAACCTTGCTGGCGCAGCTTGTGGACGGTGGCCTGATGGTTGTGCCCGTAGGGAATCGGTTTGAGCAGCAGGTGCAGGTCGTTCATAAAATTGGCTCAGATTCTCATGTAACGTTACACGAGCTCTGCCGCTTCGTGCCTCTCGTCGGAAAGGAAGGATGGGAGCCGTAGGCAGGATTGAGCATCGGGAATACACAGTCGGCGGCAACCCACTCTAAGCTGATAAATAAGAGCTCGCACCGACCAATGTTTCGCACTCTGACGCTGAACTCTCCACTTCTCACCGCACCAGAAATCCGCTGGCGCCACTGATTACGCCGATGGTGGCCAGAACAAATCCGAAATACCAATAGGCTCGATTGTCGGTGAGCAGCGTGATGGAAGTAACGACGAGCGCGATCTCCAAGAAGACCTCGCCCAAATCGAAGCGGTCGGCACGGCGGCTGGCCTGTCCCACTTCTGACTCCAGGCTCCGCGCCTCGTTCTGGATGTCCTTCTGCTGATCGCGATATTTGTCAATCTCTTCGTGGAAGTGTTTCTGCACTTGCTCGGCGCGTTCGGCCTTGGTGTTTTCCAGGGCGGTCAGCACGTCATCCAGAGCCTCCAGGTTATTCCGGCGCATGTTCTTGGCCTGATAATAGGCCCATTGGTCGGTGGCCCGAGTTTGCATGAGGATCTCTTCTGTGTGCGCCCTGTGGCCCAGCAGCGAAACCGTGGCGACAAGTACCGCCAAGACTGCCATAGTGAGGCTGACTGGCGCCAGGTGCTTTCGTTCCTTGGCCTCCGCGGCCGCCTCCCTTGCTTTGTCCAGCGCTTCCATCTCTGAGCTCATGTGGTCGGTCTCCGCTATCTGTTGGCTTGTGCTGCTTTTCTGAACGGCAATCCTGCTACATAGTAAATTGTCGAGGGCCCCAGTTAGGGACTCCTGCGTGGGTGACGAGCGTCATTCGATGTCTCGACGGCGCGGGGATCTTGCACCCAGTAACAGAGCGGAGAACCGAGATCTCAGTTCCGATTGGTGCGGAGTTCTGTCATGTCGCGGAGGTTGTTTCTTCATGCCGGTCACGCTCCGGCGCTGCCTCCAGCGGAACCACGTGTCCCGGTAGCACTTCGCGGAGCGCCCACTCGATACGCTCCACAGAATCCCTTATCAGTTTCACGGAGCCCGATTCGCTCTTTGAGGCGGTCGCGTAGGTAATGACTTGTAAAGCATTACGGATGTGATGGTTCATCTCAGCGATGGTGCGCAGTCGCTCTTCTACTAGGTTGCGGCGTAATCGCTCATAATTGCTAAGACTGAAGAAAAGAAAGCCGGCTACGAGCCCAGTGAGGAAATTCGAGGTAAGCAGGATGTCTACGCGAGCGACACCGTCCCTGGCCAGCACGCGGTCAAAGCCGAAGCCTACGATCCAGACCAACAGCGTCACACATATGCAGAGAACGACCAGTCGAGCTCTTGAATCGCTACCCACAACCATTACTATATCCTCAAACCTATTCTGCCACTGAAGCTTCAGACGTGTCAGCGGTGAGTTCGTCTTTGCGAAAATAGCGCAGAATCGCGTCTGCCTGTGGACGGCTGACCACCGAGGTCAAGGCTGCGGCATCCGCCTCCTTGACCGCTTGCAAGCTGCCAAAATGCTGCAACAGGCGGTTGGTGGTCCGCGCACCCACACCGGGAATATCCAACAGCTCGGTTTTACGGTCGCGCATCTGCCGCCGTTTGCGATGGAAGGTCACGGCAAAGCGATGGGCCTCATCGCGGACCACCTGCACGAGGTGCAAAACTGGCGAATGCCGGTCGAGTATGATGGGCTCGTCCTCCTGGCCTTGCACGTAGATAATCTCCTCGCGCTTGGCTATGGAGGCCAACGGTTGATTGATGATGGCCAGCCCTTCCAGCGCCTGGGCGGCCGCGTGCAACTGCCCGATCCCGCCGTCGATGAGCACCAGGCTTGGCATCGCGTGCTTTTCCTCTTGTACTCGCTTATAGCGGCGGGTCACCACCTCGCGCATCGAGGCAAAATCATCCACGCCCTCGACGCCCCTGATGATGAACTTGCGATAGTCGGACTTCTTCATCTTGCCGTCTTCCCACACCACCATCGACGCAACGGTTTCGGCGCCCTGGATGTGGGAGATGTCAAAACACTCAATGCGTTTTGGCAACCCGGGCAGCATCAGAGAGTCCTGCAACGCTTCCTGAATTGCCTTAGCCGCCGGCTTCATGACGCGGAAGCGCTGATCGTACGACTGCTTGGCATTCTGCCCGACCAGGTCGATCAATGAGCGCTTGTCACCGCGCTGGGGCACGTGGATCTGCACGTGCCGCTTCTGGCCCTCCGATAGCATTTCCTCCAGTGTGACGCGATCTTCGAAGTCCACCGGAACATAGATTGTGTGGGGCACATACTGTTGGTCCAGGTACACCTGCTTCAACAGCGCTGAAAAGAATTCTCCTGGCTCGAAGCCGGTAGTCCCCACCATCGAGACGAGATCTTCCCAGAAGAACTCGCGCTTGTCCACGATCTTGCCGCCCCGCATGTGGAAGAGGTTCACCGCCAACATCTCGTTCTCGTAGTGAAAGCCAAAGACATCGGCATCGTCACCCTCAACTGCGGCGATGCGTTGCTTTTTGTCCAGCAACTCAACGGTGGAGATCAGATCGCGATACTTCGCCGCCAGTTCGTACTGTTCGCGCTCGGCAGCAGCGGACATGCGTTTCTGCAAGGAGCGGGTGAGATCGGCCCCGCGGCCTTCGAGAAACATTCTCACGTCGTGTACGGCTTCGGCGTAGCGCTCGGGTGTGGTCAGACCCTCCACGCACGGTCCCAGGCAGCGCCCAATGTAGTATTGCAGGCACGGCCGCGGATAGTAACGATTCAGGTCAAGCTTGCACGACGGAATCAGGAAGTGGCGATGGATAAGGTCTACGATCCGGTAGGCCAGGCTCGTCGGGAAGTACGGCCCGAAGTACAGCGATCCATCGCGGCGCAGCCGACGTGTCGGATAAACCCGCGGATAGCGCTCCCCAATCGTCAGCTTGATGTAAGGGTACGTTTTGTCGTCGCGCAGAAGAATGTTGTAGCGCGGCTTCTTTTGCTTGATCAGATTATTCTCGAGTGCGAGCGCTTCCTTTTCGTTGTCCACGACGATGTAGTCGAGGTCAACCGCTTCCCGCAGCAACGTACCGGTCTTAGCATTCTCCGCCGCGCCTTCCAGGAAGTACGAGCGCACGCGGGCGCGTAAGCTGTTGGCTTTGCCCACATAAATGATCTCGCCCTCGGCATTCTTATAGAGATACACGCCGGGCGTGGTCGGCAAAGTACGAATTTTCTGGTGAAGGTCCATCAGTTCGGATAAGGGACGCAAACAAGGTGTTGGCCTTGCAGCGTCTTGGTCGTTGGCACGTCGCGCGAGAAACGCGGTTCTTTAATTTGCGTTAGGCGGCTCGCTACCACTTTCAACTTGGTAAAAATTTTACTCCTCGCGTCAGGATTATCCGACCCCAAGCGGGGACTTCCCACCGTCGACTCCTCCACAGCTCGTAATCCGTTGAAACAAATAGTGTTCTTCATCATCAGTACATTTTCTTCTAAATGGCAGGCCGGTTGCTCTCTTGTTCCCCAGAGGCAGCGATACGTAGTCGCGGAATGTTCGCAAGGAGTTTCAATTTCATGAATCGATTTACCCTCGTCGCAGCGCTGGTGGCTGGCAGCGTGCCGTTCACGGTCGGTTGTGCCACAAAAAAGTACGTTCGCAACGAAGTGACGCCGACGGTCAATAAGGTCAATGAGTTAGATGATCTGACGGCAAAAAATACTCATGACATTCGTGATACCGATGCACGTGCTCAACAGGGAATTCAGCAGGCGAAGTCGCAGGCGGACGCTGCCGATCAGAAGGCGCTGGCTGCAGGGCAGGCGGCTGACCAGGCTAACCAGAACGCGACCCAGGCCTCGCATCGCGTTACCAGCCTGGCAGGCACAGTCGAGAACCTGGATAACTACAAGGCGGTCAGCGACACCACGGTTTTGTTTGGCTTCAATAAGGCTGATCTCACGCGCAAGGACAAGGAAGCACTCGACCAGTTTGCACAGCGAATGGGAACCCAGAAGCACTACATAGTCCAAGTCGAAGGCTACACCGATTCGACCGGGCCAGCCGATTACAATTACCAACTGAGCCAACGCCGCGCCGACGCCGTCATTCAATACCTTGCACAAAAATACAACGTTCCCGCGTACAAGATTTATCTGATCGGCTTAGGGAAGGATAACCCAGTCGCAAGGAACACGAGCGCGGCCGGGCGGGCCAAGAACCGGCGGGTGGATGTAACTCTGATGACCAACAATGCAACCGAGTCTGCTTCATCTACGCAGCCTGGCTCCGTAGGGCAGACGCAGCAGCCGCAGTAGGGGGCGACGTGAGAATTCTCGTCCTTGAGTAGATATGGGCAAAGGGCCCCTCCGAGAAAGGCCGTCTTCATGGTGGACGGCCTTTTCTTTTGTCATTACTCGCCTCAGCCTGCCGGGTGACCTGCTGTCTCTTCCCATTGCGACGCCTATTTCAGCAACGCTTCAGCCGGGATTGCATTTCTTGCCTTCGTGACCCTCGATGATCCGCGAATGCGGGTCAGGAATCGCCTTGCGGGTTTATCATCGTTCTTCTCCATGGCCACGAGACTGCAACGATGGATGCTGCGCTCCATTAATATCTGGCCCCCCTTCTTCGGCGCCGGAATCCGGGTCAAGTGGGGCGACGACCACAAAGCTGTCGATGTCGAAATGAAGTTGCGCTTCTGGAATCGCAACTATGTCGGGACGCACTATGGAGGCTCGCTCTACTCCATGGCCGACCCCTTTTACATGCTGATGCTGATGGAACACTTGGGCCGCGATTACATTGTCTGGGATAAGGCCGCCAGCATTCGCTTTCGCAAACCAGGCAAGGGCAAGGTCAAAGCCGAATTCCGCCTAACCGATGCACAACTCGACGAGATCCGCGAAAAGCTCAAGCTGCAAGAGAAGTACGAGCCCACGTTCAGTGTCGAGATCAGGGATGAATCCGGCGACGTTGTCGCCGAAGTGCAGAAGCTGCTGCACATTCGGCGAAAATAGATTGTGACCTATCGCCCCGGATTTGTTTTGGTATTCAAGTGTCGACGTGGAATTCCATCGGGCAACGGCCGAGCCCGCTTTAAGGTTCACTTCGCTGGTTGCTGCTGGGTCATGCAGTGCAGTGCGCCCAATCCCCAGATAAAGTCGCGACAATAAATTCCGACAATTTCGCGATCGGGAAATAATGCGGCAAGCGTGTTGAGCGCAACCCGATCGTTGGGGTCGCTGAATATGGGCACGAGCACCAGCCTGTTGGCGATGTAGAAATTGGCATAACTCGCAGGCAAGCGCCTTCCACGAAAATACACCGGCGCAGGCATCGGCAGCTTGACCACGCGCAGCGGATGACCGGATTGGTCCGTGCTCTTCTTCAGCCAACGGAAGTTGTCGCTCAGCGGCTCATGGTTGGGGTCGTCGGGGTCGGGCTCATAGGCTGTCACCACGGTCGTCGGTGTGACGAAGCGAGTGATATCGTCGACGTGCCCATGGGTGTCGTCGCCGGCGATGCCGCGATCCAGCCAGATGACTTTCTCTATTCCGAGGTAATCGGCGAAGAGCTCTTCGAGTTGCGCGCGCGTGACCCCCGGATTGCGCTGCTGCACCTCGCTTAGCAGGCACTCTTCGGTGGTGATGAGGGTGCCACAACCGTTTACGTCGATGCTGCCGCCTTCCAGCACCACGTGACGAAGATGGCCGTTCACTCTAACCTCCGGCGTCCACACTGGAACATGGAGGCGATCGGCGATCGCCCCCGGGATGGTCGCATCCAACTTCCAATCGTTGTATTTGGCCCAGGCGTTGAAGTGCCACGCGGTGGCCGCTACAGTGGGAAAGTCTTTGGTGCCACGAGAGTCGCGCCTCACGAAGATCGGGCCCGAGTCGCGCGTCCAACCGCGATCGGTGGGAATGTGGTGAAAGCGAATGTTTCCGGCCGGCTTGCCCGGCGCGGCGGCTTTTTCCGGTAAAACGTGCGCGCGAATCAGCAGCTCGCGAACCTTGGCTTCGGCCGCCTCGTGTTCGACCAGAATATTGACGCGTTCCACTCGCGCCAGATGCCGCACGATTTCCGCGTATATCCACGGGATCGGCTCGAAGCGGCCCGGCCAGTCGCTTCGGTTGTGCGGCCACGCAAGCCACGTCGCCTCGTGTGGTTCCCACTCGGCTGGCATGCGGTAGCCAAGTGCGGCGGGAGTCTGCGAGAGTTTGCGAGGCTTGGCCATTCGATCAGACGGCTCGTTATATCAGGAATCTCTGGGTGATGGGGCCGTACGCATCGACGCGGCGATCTCGCCAGAAGGGCCAGTTGCGGCGCACGTCTTCGATGCGTTGTAAGTTGACTTCGGCGATCAGCACTTCTTCCTTGTCGTGCGACGCGTGCGCGATTACCTCTCCAAAGGGATCAGCGACGAACGATCCGCCCCAGAATTCCAAACCCTTGCCCGGCGCCACGTTGCCGCGAATATTACCCGTCTCGAAGCCAACGCGGTTAGGCACCGCAACGTAAACTCCATTCGCGATAGCGTGAGCACGCTGTATCGTCTTCCAGGCGTCGTACTGAGCCTCGCCATATTGCGCCTTCTCGTCCGGATGCCATCCGATTGCGGTGGGATAAAACAAGACGTTGGCGCCCTGAAGCGCGGTCAGGCGCGCGCCCTCGGGATACCACTGGTCCCAGCACACGAGTGTTCCGATTTTGCCGACGCCAGTTTCGAAAGCCTTGAATCCCAGATCGCCCTGCGTGAAGTAATACTTCTCGTAATAAAGGGGATCATCGGGGATGTGCATCTTGCGGTAAATGCCCGCCAGCTTTCCATCCGTACCAAGAATCGCAGCAGTGTTGTGATAGATACCGGGAGCGCGTCGCTCGAACAGTGATGCGACGATCGTAATCTTCAGGTCACGAGCAAGATCTCCGAGGCGTGCGGTCGTGGGGCCTGGGATCGGCTCCGCCAAGTCAAAGAGAGCTATATCTTCACGCTGGCAAAAATACTGCGTTTGAAATAATTCGGGCAGACAGACGATCTCAGCACCTCTCCCGGCAGCCTCGCGAATGTGCGCAATCGCGCGCTCCAGGTTCTGCTCCGGTTGCGGTGTGCACGACATCTGCACGATACCGAGCTGAAAGTTCCTGTCAGCCAATGTGAGATCTCCAGCGTGAAATGCGTTTTCAAGAATAGCATCCCATGCGGGAGCTATTCGTGCACCATGGTGATTGTTAACAAGCGATGACAATCTCTCGACTCTCGCTTGCGATTGACGCGAGCCTCGCCATGCCTGTAGCTTCGATTGTTCCACTTTCATTGAGGTGAAGCTTGGCTGAAGAGCACCACAAGACGCAAGGCGAAGGCATTGATCGTAGGCTCCACGATCCCATTTCCGATAAGTTGATTCCTCTCGAGCCGCTCGATCTTGGGAAAATCAATACCGTCGATGACCTCGTCCGCGCCATGGGGAACACCGCATTCACCGGGCGGCAGGTGGGAGAAGGCGCGGAAGTTCTGGAAGCAATGGCCCGCGATAAGGACTGTTTCGTCGTGATGACCCTGGCCGGCGCCATGACGGTCGCGAAGCAAGGGTTGATCGTCACCGACTTGATCGACCATGGGGTGGTGAAGGCCGTGGTCTCAACCGGCGCGCTGATGGCACACGGTTTAGTCGAGGCGGCCGGGCGGTCGCACTTCCGCTATGACCCGAAGATGGACGACAGCGAACTCTACGAAGCCGGCTACAACCGCGTGTATGACACGCTGGAGCCGGAAACCAACCTAGACTTCGTGGAAACCATCGTCGCGCGCATTCTGAAGAATTGGGACCACAACGAAGTGCTGTGCTCATACAAACTGAACCGCGAGATCGGCCGCTACTTGAACGAACATGTGGAAGATCGCGGCATCTTAAAGTCCGCCTATGAGAAGAATGTGCCGGTCTTCGTGCCTGCTTTCAGCGATTCGGAGATCGGCTTGGATGTCGCCTTACATAACCGTATGCGGCGAAAGAACAATATTCCTCCGCTGCGCTTTGACCCCTTTGAAGACCTGGAATACTACGCAGAAACATTGTTACAGCAAGAGCGCCTGGGTATCTTGACTATCGGTGGAGGCGTTCCCAGAAACTGGGCGCAACAGTTTGGGCCGTTCATAGAGTTGCGCCATCGCCGGGGCGGGGAAGAGTTGCCGCTGAAGCGGTTTCACTATGGGGTGCGCATCTGCCCCGAACCGGTGAACTGGGGCGGGTTGTCGGGCTGCACCTATAGCGAAGCAGTGTCTTGGGGAAAATTTGTGCCTCCGGAAGAGGGGGGACGCTTTGCCGAAGTGCTGCTTGATGCGACGGTGGGATTGCCATTGATCGCAGGTGCGGTGCTGGAAAGGATAAAAACTAGTGGTTAGTGAATGGTGGATAGTGTGGTTTCAGATTTTCGTCTGAGTTTGCTGCTGTAAACTAATCACTAACCACTTAACCCTAGTCACTGCTTTCCGGCTCCGGTTCAGGCCCGGCAAGGTCTAAACTCCGGAGCCGGCGCAGGTTTCCGCGGAAATGATGAGTGCGATGGTTCTGTCGTCGGTACTCGTTTTGCTGCCTCACTTAAATTCGAACACTAACCACTAGCAACTAGCCACCGTCTTTCACCTCGTGGAATGTCATGTTCTCTGCCTTGCTACCTGTTTTACGTTTCCAGTCGAAGAAAAGTTCAGCATACGATTTAGTGATGTAGTCGGATGGTCTCAGGCCAAGTTCGCGGGCGATGCGGTCAATCCAGCGTGACTTGCCTTCGATCTCAGCAACGTCGCCGATGGGTGTATGGTCGAGAACAACATGCCCATCGTCGTCGCTCCATTCTGCGCGAAACTTCTCATAGGCGAATGACGGCGAGTAGCCCAATGCGCGCAGCATGGCATCCATGTGCTTGCCATCGGAGACACCAGTCTCTAGTTCGCCGCGTGATTTGTGCTTTCCTGCCTTAACCTTGGCCTTGTGGGTCAGTTTCCATTTTCCTCCGTAGTTCCGCAGTCGAAGCAGTTCGCCCTTGCGGCGAAGCTTCTGGCCCGGCAGATCGTAGAGGGTGTTGACCTCGTGCGTCGAGGGCGTTTCCTCGCGAAAGCCCAAGTCGCGCAGCCTTCGCGCAAGTTTTTTTGGATCAGAGACGAGGAACTTGATTTCGATTTCCTGGGGAGGAGACATGGAGAAAGTGTAAATCAGTGGTTAAGGATTAGTGGTTTGACTTTCAAGTTTAGCGTTCTGCGGCCACCCCGATGCCTGCGGCACCCATCACGCAAACACCAAATGTAAAACTCCGTCAGCGCACAGCATTCTCCTCGTGTTCACCCGCTCTCTTTGATTCACAAAGTGAGAAAGATAGATGCCACTGCCGTAGGTTGCAACTGTCCCGCTTGGAACTGGTTTTTCCGGGAAGATTTCTTCCGGAAGAGGCACTCCACATTCATCAGGTTACAAATGGGTTAATGCGAGTTGAAGTATTCTGGTTAGTATCGCCGGTCCGGCCACGATTGCGGCCCGCAGCACCCCTCGACTTTATGGCCAAGGATTTCTGGGAATCCGAACGCGAGCTTCTGCGCTCCACTGTTGAACAGGAGAAGCAGGAGTTTGCGCGGCCAGCGTCACGCCAATCCAGGTTGGGACTGGCAGTGCGGGCCCTGCGCCACCGTAACTTTCAGCTGTTCTTCGCCGGTCAGGCGATCTCGCTGATAGGTACGTGGATGCAGACCGTGGCCCAGTCGTGGCTGGTGTATCGGATGACCGGCTCGGCGTTGCTGTTGGGAGCGGTCGGTTTCGCCAGCCAGATTCCGGTATTCATCATGGCCCCGCTTGGCGGCATTGTCGCCGACCGTAATGACCGCCGGCGGGTAGTCATCGGCACGCAAAGCGCAGCCATGGTCCTGGCTGCGATACTTGCGGCGCTCACGCTGTCGGGACGCATTCGGGTCTGGGAGATCATGGTGCTGGCCGCTGGTCTTGGCGTAGTGAATGCGTTCGACATTCCAGCGCGGCAGGCGTTCCTGATCGACATGGTAGGCAGGGGAGACCTGCTGAATGCGATCGCGTTGAACTCGTCGATGTTCAACGGGGCGCGCATTATCGGCCCGGCCATTGCCGGCATCCTGGTAGCGTCCATCGGCGAGGGGTGGTGCTTCTTCGTGAATGCGGTGAGCTATATCGCGGTGATTGTCGGTTTGCTGCTGATGCGGATCGCGCATCCCGCGAATCTCGCCAACGAGGGATCACCGCTGGAGAACATCCTGGAGGGATTTGCCTTCGTCCGAAATACCGGCCCCGTCCTCGCCATTCTGTTGTTGCTGGGGGTTGTTAGTTTTGTGGGAATGCCGTATGCCGTGCTGATGCCTGTCTTCGCGGAAAAGATCCTGCACGGGGGTGCCCGGGAGCTGGGCATTCTAATGGGAGCCACCGGTGTGGGAGCGTTGCTGGGTGCGGCCAGCCTGGCGGCGCGAGTGGGAGTGAAGGGACTGGGGAAGCTGATTGCGCTTTCGGCGGGAGGATTTGGGCTGAGCCTGATTCTGTTCTCGTCGTCAAAAATATTCTGGCTGTCCACCGTGCTGCTGGTGCCCGTGGGCCTTGCCATGATGGTGCAGATGGCTTCTTCCAATACGCTGATTCAGGCCATGGTTCCGGATAAGCTGCGAGGCAGAGTCATGTCGGTGTACTCCATGATGTTCATGGGCATGGCGCCGCTGGGTGCGCTCTTTGCTGGCACGGTGGCCAATCACCTGGGCGCTCCCTGGACGGTTGCGACCGGCGGCGTGGCATGCATCGCTGCAGCGATCTGGTTTGGCAAACACATGCCAACGTTGCGAGCGAAGACCCGCGATCTGGTGCTGGCGCAGGGCATGACAGGCGGCTCACCCGCGCAAGAAATCACCAGCCGGGGACTGTCGTGAGGTTGCGGGTCAGCCTAGGCAGCCGGGGTCTGCTCTTCAACCTCAGGCTCGATGACAGCTTCCTCCCGATGGCCAAAAGATCGCAGAGCGTTCACCCTGCGCCCAATCAGCTGAGAGACGGTGAAGACCTGTCCGGTAGTAAGGCCGGGCAGGAGTTGGTGGTGGCCAACCGCCGCCAGACCCATGCTGGCAACGCAGCCGCACTGCGAACAGTCAGGGTCGCCGCCGAACTGGCAGGGCGTGACGCGCGTCTTCAGATCGGCCGAGATTGTTGTGGTGGTACTGGCGAAGATGCAGTCGCGAGGCGAAGCTGGCGGATGAGCGAATTCCTTGATCGCGGATGCGTGCATGTCGAGTAGTGGATACATTTCGCGCAAGCGCAACAATTCGGCAATAACACGGAGCCGCTGCTGGCGAGTCAATATCTCCGGATCGCGGGAGCCTTTTTGCGGCGTGAAGATACTGAACCAGATGCGTTTGGTCTGCGGGCGCGAACTCCAGAACTTCACGAACTCTTCCAAGTAGCCTTCGCCTCGCATCATCTGGCTGGTGATGGTGCAATGAATGCTGACGTGGCTGTGTGCGATGCACTTCAGGATGCGTTCGTAGGTTGCCGGCTTGCGGCGGACGTCGTGCTCCGGTTGCAGTCCGTCTACCGAGACCACAATGTTTAGGTGCGACAGAGCATTCCATTCAGCAGGAATCTCGCGGAACGCGCTGGTCACCACTTGTACGTGAATGCCGCGACGCTGTAACTCCGGCAAAAGCACTTGCAGCTCGCGATAACGCACCAGGGGGTCTCCGCCTACCAGCGAGACGTGCAACGGGCGGAGCTCCTCGACCACGCGAAGCACGCCCTGCACCAAGTCGCTGCCCTTGCTGTCGACGAGCTGACGCAGGGTTACGCCCCCCGCATTCAGGTGTGCGTCTTCGTAGGCATAACAGCCGGGACAGCGCAGCGGACATTCGCGAGTCAATTCGATCGACAATGAAGGGCGGCGTCCCGCGAGGATAGCGCCCCACGCATGTAGAACTTCTGAAGTTTTCATCAAGTCCTTAGGCTAAAGAGGCGTTTTATGGTTGGATGCTCAGCGTGGCCAATAGGGTGCGGATCGGGAAATGAGAAGGACGCGTCTAACCCCTCAACTTTGCCAGCAGATCGGAAGGATGGACGGGCTTGCCTAGGATTTCGAACTCGTGTCCTTGGGCGCGCGCATTCTCCAGCAGGTCAGCCGTAGCTGCTTGTCCGGAGAAGAGGAGAATCTTGCAGTTTGGCAAAAACTCGCGGATTTTGATGGCCGCCTGGATGCCGTCCATGTCGGGCATGATGACGTCGCTGATGATAAGGTCCGGCTGCAGAGTGCGTGCGCTCTCTACTGCCGCTGTTCCGGTGTAAACCGGCGAAGCCTCATAGCCATTGAGATCGAGGATCTTGGCCAAAGTGTCGGCTATGATTTGCTCATCGTCGACCACCAGAACTTTCGGTTTCTTGACGGCGTGCATTTCCTGGCTCCTTCCAGAGTTAACGAAGCGGATACCGATTATAGCGGAAGCTGCGGACGGCCGAGAATTCCCACCCAGGATGCATAAATTACGCGATGCGGGTCGTCGGCGGGTCGATATTTCCACTACTTGGCTGGCTTTGCTGGAGTAATAAGACAGTAAACAGCAAGCGGATTGCCAATCAACGGCCAACGGTCTGGCATATGCAAGAAAACAAAATCAACTGCGGATTTTCACGGATAATGCGGATCGGGCGCTCAATTTTCTCTGAAGGACCATCTAGGCTGACCCGTAAAATCCGTGACCGGAACCAGCCGGTCGCGGCAATCATGATGTGCGCTAGCTCACAACAGGAAAGTGATTGATATCACCGCCTTGATGGTCGAGGTATTTGTACATTGAGTCTGGCGAAAGAAACGCCAGCTGTCGCGATGAGGGTGGCAGCAAGAAACCAAAATCGGAGATCGCAATCATGGCATACATCATTACCGACACCTGCACCAAAGACGAACTCTGCGTTGAAGCTTGTCCGACGGATTGTATCCATCCCAAAAAGGACGAAGAGAAGTTCGAAGCGGCGACCCAGTTGTACGTGGACCCGGAAGGCTGCATCGATTGTGGCGCCTGCGTCCCAGTGTGCCCGTCCAATTCGATTTTCATCGTGGATGAGGTCCCAGCCGACAAGCAGGAATTCATCGAGAAGAACGCCGCGTATTACGCGTAGCGCGAAACGTCACTAGTTGACTTGGGTCCGCAGCGATTGGCGAGAGCGCGGATGGCGAAGGCTGCAACGTGCGCGATCGACAGCATTCAATCGCAGACCGTTGGCGGAATTGAATTTCTGAGAAACAGTACGCCCCGTAATAGCCAGTGCTAGCACGCTACCGTCGGCATGATGTACGAAGTCAGTTTTCATGACCCGAAAGGTACAGTTTCGTCACTGTTCCTTTTTTGCGTTGGCATTCCTTTACGAATCGTGAAACAGGTCGGCGATTCCAGAGCGATGCACGCATCATGGGATCAAACCTACGGAGGCCAATTCGCATCTCATCGCCATGCGGACGAAGATCGTTTTGCTGGCGCTGGTTCTGAGTGGCAGCCAGATTATTCTTACGGGTTGTAATGCATGTAGTGTCCAGCCATCGAACCCCGACCAGGTGCGAGAAAAGACCGCGCAAGCCACAGCAGACCTGAAAGACAACGCCAAGGCCGTTGCGCAAGGTATTCGGGAGGGGCTGAACCGGCCTACGTCAGATCATCCCCTCGATCTGAACTTAGCCTCGAAGAGTCAGTTTCTGAGTCTGCCGGGGATCGACGACGCTGCGGCCGACCGGATCATTGCGGCGCGGCCTTACGCTGACACGCACCAGTTGATCGATAAACGAATCATCTCGCGCGAGGAGTACAGCAAGATCGCCGACAGCATCACGGTGAAGAAGTGAGCGAAGTGTGAAGGATCGCTTCGCACTCATCGTTGAAGGCCGGGTGCCCCACTCCTTCGCGGGCTTCGAATGGATGGGCCGTCAACAACATTGAGCGTCCTTGCTGTAATTACAACCATCTCGTCGGTTCTCGGAAAAAAGGACAAATCCCTTGCGAAAGGGTAGGAGCGAAGCCAGGCTACTTCACGTCGAAGATGTACTCATGCTGAGCATCTCGCGTGATCAGCGTCTTCTTCGCGCCGGTACCGACCACGAACTCGAATCCCTCCATTCCTGGCACGATGGTCACGAACGAGAGCGTTCCATCGGGATTCTTCTTGGTCGCGACCTCACTCTTCCATTCGCCGAAGTCAAAGTACGTCTTCCCGCTCGCCATGCTCACATCGATATCTCCTAAGGACGCATTCCAATAGTGCTTCGCTAGCTTCGTGCTTTCCGTGGCGTCCGCCGGCACGGTCAGAAGCTTGCGCTCGGCCGCGATCTCAGCGAAATAGCTCTTGGCATCCGCTGCCAGCAGATTGTCGGCCTCCGGACGCCCATCGAAGAGGACCTCCAGCAGCTTGCGGCGAAAGCGGCTCCGGATCAGCCACCCGGGGTTGCCATTGGTCAGGATCACGGCTCCCACGTTCTGCTGCGGCAGCCAAATCATGTCGCTGTGATAGCCAATCATGTCTCCACCGTGATGGACCACCGGAACTCCGTACGTCTTGTCCACCATCAATCCCATGCCGTAGGAATCGTCCTTGCTCATGTACACCTGCGGCTTGCGACGCTCCAGCAGAGGCTCCGGGGCAATGTAAGTCTTGCCGTCCGGCAGCTTGCCATCGGCCAGTTCCATGGAAACGTACTTCAGCATGTCGTTAACACTGCTCCACGCCCCACCTGCCGGACGCAGCGGAATGACCGAGTAATTTGCTGCCATCAGCGCCTTCGCAGGTTTCCCATCGATGTCGGGCGCGTGCGGCCCGGCATGATTAGCCTTCTGCGCCTTTTCAAAGTCGAAGGTAGTCTCGCTCATCCCCAGCGGATCGAACACCAGCATCTGCATACCTTTGTCATAGGCCTGGCCAACTTCCATGTTGGGATACAGTACGTGTCCTCCGGTGTACCCTGCGGCCGCGGCCATCAGGTTGGAATACTGGAATAGCTCGCCGAATTTCGACGTAGGCTGCATCGTTCCCAGCAGCGTCATGGAACTCTGCGGAGTCATCTTCCCGTATTCAAAGAGCCACTCCAGGTCTTGCCGGGGCATTCCGGTACAGGCGCAGATCAGCTGCTTGACGAGCACGCTCTTGGTCGTCGCTGCGTCGCCGAGCTTGAAATCGGGATACAGCGTCGTGACCTGCGTGTCCCAGTTCATCTTGTGCTCGTCCACCAGCTTTGCCAGCATCAGCGTGGTGAGCGCTTTGGTGTTCGACGCGATCATGAACAGCGTCTCGCCATCCGGCTTCGCGGTGCCGCCCAGCTCCTTGACGCCGAAACCATCGGCAAAGACCACCTTCCCGTCCTGTACCAGTCCGAGCGCGACTCCAGGAACCTCCGTTTCACTTTGTCCTTGCTCGATGAAGCGGCCCAGCTCTGCGATCCGTGCCTGGTCCAGCGGGTTCGCCTTCTTGTCGGCGAAGGATTCGCGCGAATAGCCCTTCGGCAACAGCCTTCCCAGCGCCACCCCCAGCTGACCGCCGCGCTTCTCGGCCACGGCGTCAGCCATGTCTTCAATTACAACTGTCCACGTCGTGCCCGCGTATTGGACTATCGCGGCCACGCTGCGCTTCTCATTGGGCGAGGTCAGGTAGTCGTAGGAGCGGCGCTTACTCCAGCCGTCGCGGTCGGGAAGATCGTTGCTCACCAGTACCGGCCACTTCGCCTCTGGCCGGTAAGCCTTCCATGCCTCGGCCAGCGCTTCGTCATCGTCCTTGGCCGTAACGTCCACCAGCGCAACCCACGAACCTCCCTCCGGAGCTTCCAGGATTGTCGCCGGACCCTTCACCGTCACCGTCCAGTCCTTTGGAACGATGAACGTGTTTCCCATTACCGTCGTTTTCGGAGTGTCGGCGGCAACTCGCTCCGGAGCCTGCGGGCCCGCCAGGGTCGCCGCCGCGGTCATCTGACTTTGTACGAACACCAGGGAAGCAGCGAACAGGAGAATGGCGAACACCTTGGTACGTGTTTTCATAGTGTTGACATGTTACTCCCGGCGAGCTTTTGTTGGCGGTGATAGTGGATGGTAAATCGCCATATCGTCGAACCAGCGCTTGCTACTTTCGTCACTCCTTAGGCATGTGACCGCTGGCCCTTGCGTATAATTCCCTTCGTTATGCGCGAATACCGAATTGCTCTTCTCATCTGTGCGCTCCTGCTATGCAGCATCGGTGTCGGTCTTGGCCAATCGAACGAGGCTGTCATGCAGCGGGCGCTCAGCCCGTCGAGCCCGCTGCAAGAAAATCTACGTGTTCTCACCGACGAAATTGGCGGACGCATCCCGGGCACGCCGGCGTTCGACCAGGCAGCTGAGTGGGCGGTTGCCGCTTTCAAGGCTGCCGGGGCCGATTCAGTTCACGCTGAAGAATTCACCATCCCAACCGCTTGGGCCGAGGGCGACACTGAGGTCAATGTCGTGGCTCCAGTGAAGTTTCACGTGCTTGCGCACTCGATTGCGTGGGGACCGGCACTGAAACCGACGACCGCGCGGGTGGTGGATGTCGGTATGGGAACGGCCGCCGAGTTTGCCAAAGCTGGAGACGTTACAGGCGCCATTGTGCTGGCGCATAGCGACGTGCTGAAGACTTGGGACGACCTCTTTCAGGAGTACTACCGTGCGCCCGGAATTATCGCTCTGGCGCGGCAGGGCAAGGCCCTGGCCATCGCTTTTACCTCCAGCCGTGAGCATGACTTGCTGTATCGCCACATCAACGCCATGAACGGGAACATCGATGTGATCCCTCAGGTCCTGCTGGCACGCGAAGATTCCGAACGAATTGCGCGGTTGCTTGCACATGGAGAGAAAGTCCAGATGTCGCTGTCCATGCCCAATCAAATTGGACCAACCATCACCACGCGCAACGTAGTGGCTGAATTAAAGGGAACCGAACTGCCCGACGAAGTCGTGATTCTGGGAGCGCACCTGGATTCATGGGAGCTGGGAACGGGCGCGCTCGACAACGGATGCAATGCGGCGCTGGTCATCGACACTCTGCGAGCGATCAAGACGGCGGGCATTCGTCCGAAGCGAACCATGCGCTTCATTCTTTTTCAGGTGAAGAAGAAGGCCTGCTGGGGTCGTACGCGTATGTTCGCGCTCACCTGAACGAACTCGACAACGTTGTGGCTGAACTGGTACTCGACGAGGGCAGTGGACCCATCATTAGCTTCTCAACTGGCGGACGAAAAGACGTGGACGCGGCGCTGACTCCGATGGTCCAACCATTTGCGCAATGGAATGCCAGTCAGGTGACCAACGATGCTACGGTGGGCACCGACAACTATGACTTCATGTTGCAAGGCGTCCCCACCATTCTGCCGAACCAGGCCGAAGCCAATTACTTGATTAACTATCACGCCAGCTCTGACACTTACGACAAGGTGGATTTCGCGCAACTGAAAAAGAATGAGGCCATGGCCGCGGAACTGATGGTTGAGCTGGCAAATGCGCCGCAACGAATTGGACCGCGCATCAGCCGGCCCCAGATTGAAGCGACCTTCAAAGACACCCATCTCGACGACCAGATGAAGGGCTTCGGCCTGTGGGATGACTGGCAGGATGGCACGCGAGGAAGGAAGCCGTGAGCCGGGTCATGCAAAAAAAGCCGAGCGGCTAGCCCGGCCTTTCATCACATGTGCGAAAGCTTTATTGGCTTGGCGGAGTAGCCGGCTTTGCTGTCGCGGGTTTATGCGTCCCCGTATTCGGCTTGGCCACAGGATGGCGGGGATCGATGATCTTGATTCGTATGATCTTGGGTGGATCATAGGGCCTATCATTGCGAGGATCGGTCGCCATTCGCGCGATCTTTTTCACCACGTCAAGATCCTGGCACTGACCGAAGAGACTGTAATGACCGTTTAAGGACGGGTAAGGAACTTCTGTGATGAAGAATTGCGAACCGTTAGTATTGGGCCCGCTGTTGGCCATCGCCAGCCGTCCGGGTTGGTCGAAGGTGAGGGAGGGCGTAACCTCATCCTTGAAACTATAGCCAGGGTCGCCCGATCCATTGCCCATAGGGTCACCACCCTGAATCATGAAGTTTGGTATCACCCGGTGGAAGATGGTGCCATTGTAGAGCGGCACCCCAGTCATCATCTTGCCGGTCTTCGGATCCTTCCACGCTTTGGTGCCCGTAGCCAGTCCGATGAAGTTGGCGACCGTCAACGGAGCTTGCTCGGGAAAGAGGGTGCAGGTAATGTTGCCGGCGGTAGTTTCTATGACAGCAGTTGGCTCCTTCGACTGGCCTAGTGTTCCCTGAGCCGTCTTTTCCGTGGTTGCATGTTGCTCCGATGTTGAACCGGTGGTCGAGGTCTGCGCTCCCGCCAAGCCTGTTAGGCTGAGACACAGAATGGCTGCTAAAACGTTACGCATAAATCCCTCCCAATGAAGAGTGTTTCCGATTATGGCTGTGCCGCGGCAGGCGCAATCTCACGGCGCGTGTCCGGATTAGTTTCCGTCTGAATCTGTTTCGACAGCTTCTCAACCTCAGCAAATACCCGCATAAGGTTCCCGCCAAGAATCTTATCAAGGTCGGATGCTTTGTAGCCGCGGTCGTACAGCGCTTGCGTTATCTTCGGCAGGTCGGCGGCAGAGTCGATTCCCTGTGGCGAGCAGTCAATGCCATCGAAATCAGAGCCCAGGCCGACGTGATCGATGCCCGCGACCTTCACCATGTGATCAATGTGGTCGATCAGGTCGCTAAGCGGCGGACGGGGCAACTTTTTCTCCAGGGTCGCCCTTGCCTCAAGATACTCGTTTCTCACCTCGGGCGTTTGCGCGGAGATGAAAAGCTTCTGCTCACGCTCAAAGTCAGGGTCGTGCTGTGCCTCAAGTTCTTTCATCCGATCAAGATACTTCTGCGAGACGAACGCACAATAGAAATTCACCTGCGCCACGCCGCCATTTCTGGCCAGTGCCACGAGCATGTCATCAGTCATATTTCGCGGAGCATTGGTGAGCGCGCGCGACGAAGAATGCGATGCGATGACTGGCGCGCGGGAGGCCACCAGGGCCTGGTAGAACGTGCGGTCAGCTACGTGCGAGATGTCCACCATCATGCCTAGCCGGTTCATTTCCCGCACCACCTGCCGTCCGAAATCGGTAATGCCATCGTGGTGTTCGACGCTTTTGTCGTTGAGGTCGCCGCTGGAATCGCCGAGCTCATTCGTGTTTGACCAGGTAAGGGTCATGTAGCGCACGCCAAGGCGGTAGTAGTCGCGAAGGATACGGATGTCGCCTTCGATTGCGTGCCCGCCCTCAACCCCCAACAGCGCTGCCAGTTTGTGCTGGCGATGGGCGGCAAGAATGTCCTGCGTGCTGAAGGCCATCATCATCTTGTCGGGATGCAGACGTGCCTGCTCGTAAACCGAGTCAATCATGTCGAGCGCGCGCTTGGCCTCGTGGCCTTTATTGGCTTTCGGCTCGACCCAGATGGAGAAGAACTCCGCTCCAAGATTTCCGGCCTTGATCTTGTTGAGGTCCAGATAGCCGGCCCCGGCGTCTTGTGAGAGATCAAAATTCTCATCGACGAACCGGCCGGGAGTGTCGGCGTGGGTGTCGATGATGAGTGCGGAGTTGTGGATGGCGCGCGCCTTTGCATTGGCTTGTGACCGTGAGGTCGGCGACGCGGGAGATGGCGCAGTTTGTGAGAAAACGTACGGTAGACCAAAAACTATGAAGAGAATGAGTCGGTATGAAGTTCGCATCAGGCTGATGGATCGCTTCCCGCAAGAATCAGGTGCGATTGGATTGTAAATGAACTCGAGCGGCGACACTCGAACCCTGGATTCAGCTGGGCCTTGCGGAGGTGTCGATCATGTAAGTACAATGTAACTACGGCTTATGAAAACCGAACTGGTACGAATTGGTAATTCGCGCGGTATCCGCATTCCGAAGCCTATCATTGAACAGTGCCGACTGGGCGACAACGTTGAGCTGCGCATCGAAGACAACCGTTTGATCATATATTCTCAACGTGCACCTCGCGACGGCTGGGACTCAGCCTTCCGCGCCGCCGGCGCCTCGGAGAGCGACCAACTCCTCTTGCGATCAGTTGCACCTGGTAAGTTCGATCGCGAGGAATGGACGTGGTAAGCGCCCAGCCTCGGCAGGATGAAGTGTGGCTGGTCGCTCTCGATCCTACCTCTGGCGCAGAGATTCAGAAAACCCGTCCTTGCCTCGTCATATCACCGGATGAAATGAACGTCCATTTACGAACCACTATCATCGCGCCGATGACCACCGCGGAGCGACTCTATCCGACGCGCGTCCCAGTGACCTTCCATGGCAAGCGCGGACAGGTCGCGCTGGATCAACTCCGCGCCGTGGATCGTCAGCGTTTAGTGCGAAAAATCGGAAGAGTCTCAGCGACAACTGCCAACGTGGTTTCCGCTACTTTGGTCGAGATGTTTGCGCGGTCGTAGCCGCTCGGCGCTCTATGTCCGGAACAGGTCCTTGACTGCCTGCCACATCACCTGGCCGCCAACGTCGGCGATGGATTTGGTCAGTGGTAATTCCTTCGGGCAGACTTCCACGCAGTTCTGTGCGTAACCGCATTCCTGGATGCCGCCGTCGCCCATCAGGGCCTTTAAGCGTTCGGTCTTGAGTGCCTTGCCGGTCGGATGCGAATTGAAGAGCCGGACCTGCGCGATGGTAGCCGCGCCCACGAAACCTGTCTTGTCGTTGAACTGAGGACAAGCTTCCATGCAGCAGCAGCACGAAATGCAATTGGAAAGCGGGTACGCTTCTTCCTGCATTTCCGACGACTGGCGAGGGCCGGATCCAAGGTCGTAGGTGCCGTCAACCGGAATCCACGCCTTCACCTTCTTCAGGTTTTCGAAGAGGACGCTCCTATCCACCGCAAGATCGCGCACGATGGGGAACTTGGAGAACGGCTCCAGGGTGATGGGCTGCTTGAGATTGTGTATCAACGCCGAGCACGCCATCTTGGCCTGCCCGTTGATCAGCATGGCGCAAGAGCCACAGATCTCCTCCAGACAGTTCGAATCGTAGGTGACCGGAGTAGTCGGCTTGCCCTGGCGGGTGACAGGGTTGGCCGCAATATCCATCAGCGACGAGGTGACGTTCATCCCCGGACGATAAGGGATCTCGAACTCCTCCCAGTACGGTTTAGACTCGGGAGTTTCCTGGCGTTTTATTTTGAAGATAACGGTCTTAGGATTCGCCATTTTTATTTGTACGCTCTTCGCTTTTTGCTCTTCGCTGTTCGCTCTTAACTGCCAGCCGTCAGCAACCATCCGTGCGGCATATGCAACTTAAAACTCGAAACTAAAACTAGCCCCTGGCCCCTGACCCCTGTCTTTACGTTGCCGCGTCGTAGCGCCGTGGGCGGGGCTTGATCAGCGACGTATCCACCTGCTCAAACTCGAAGCGTGGCTCATCGGCATCGGCCGCAAAGTACGCTTTGGTGGTCTTCAACCAGTTCGCGTCATCGCGCTCGGGAAAGTCCGGCTTGTAATGCGCGCCGCGCGACTCGTCCCGCATGGCAGCGCCCTGAACGATCACACGCGCCAGTTGCAGCATGTTGTAAAGTTGCCGCGCAAACACAAACGACGTATTGGCCCACATTGAGCGGTCGCTCAGGTTGACATGACGATAGCGCTCCAGCAGCTCCACCAGCTTGGCGTCTGTGTCAACCAGGTTCTTGTTGTAGCGGATCACGGTGCAGTTCTTGGTCATGACGTCGCCCAGTTCCCGCCACAGCAAGAATGGATTCTCCGCGCCTTCATTCTTCAGCAGGCGGGAATTGATCTCTTCCTGTCGCTTGCGCTCAGAGTCAAACACATGTCCGGCGGGATGCTGACCGCTCTTTATCACGTTGTGCGCGTACTTGACTGCGTTGGGCCCAGACACGAATCCGCCGTAGATGCACGACACCAGCGAATTTGCGCCGAGGCGATTGGCACCGTGGTACTGATACTCGCACTCGCCCGCGGCATAAAGCCCCTCGACATTGGTGCGCTGCTCAAAGTCCACCCACAAGCCGCCCATGGTGTAGTGCATGCCCGGAAAGATTTTCATCGGCGTGTCACGCGGATCGTCACCAACAAATTTCTCGTAGATCTCCAGAATGCCTTCGAGCTTGCGGTCGAGGGTGGCGCGATCGATGTGGGTCAAATCGAGATAGACCATTGGCTGTCCATCGATGCCGAGGTGATGCTCGTAAACTACTTTATGGATGGCACGGGTCGCGATGTCGCGTGGCACCAGATTGCCGTACTTGGGATACCACTCTTCCAGGAAGTACCAGCGCTCGCCTTCGGGAATGCTCTTGGGATCGCGCTTATCGCCGGGCTGCTTCGGCACCCATACACGTCCGCCTTCGCCGCGAGCCGACTCGGACATGAGGCGCAATTTGTCTTCGCCGGGAATGCACGTCGGGTGTACCTGGATGAACTCGCCGTTGGCGTAATACACCCCTTGCTGATAAAGCGCTGACTGCGCCGATCCGGTACAAACCACCGAGTTGGTGGATTTGCCAAAGATGGCTCCGTTTCCCCCCGTCGCAATGATGACCGCCTCCGCCGGGAAGGTGTGCACGGCCATGCTGCGAAGATCCATGGCGCAAATACCGTGACACACACGCTGATCATCGATCACTGCGGAAAGGAATTCCCAGGCTTCGTACTTGGTGACTTTGCCTTCGGCCTCATAGCGGCGCACCTGCTCATCGAGCGCGTAGAGAAGCTGCTGGCCAGTGGTGGCGCCGGCAAACGCGGTGCGGTTGTAGAGCGTGCCGCCGAAGCGGCGAAAGTCGAGCAGTCCTTCGGGCGTGCGATTGAAGGGAACGCCCATCCGATCGAGCAGGTCGATGATGCCGGGCGCGGCCTCGCACATGCCCTTTACTGGGGGCTGGTTCGCCAGAAAGTCGCCGCCGTAAATCGTGTCGTCGAAGTGCTGCCAGGTGGAGTCGCCTTCACCTTTCAGGTTCTTGGCAGCGTTGATGCCGCCCTGCGCGCATACGGAGTGAGACCGCTTGACCGGGACGATAGAAAAGAGGTCAACGTGACCTCCCATCTCGGCTATCTTGATGGTGGCTGCCAGACCTGCTAGCCCGCCACCCACAACAATGATCTTAGGATGAGCCATGATGATCTTTACGCAAAGTTATGAAGGCCGAAAACGGCCAAACTGAGCCTAGTACTTCCTAATCGTGCTGAACATAGGGAACCTGATCGGCGGGCGTTTGCACGAAGCCGGTGATTGTCCACAGTCCAATGCCGATGAGAACAATCGCCAAGGCAGTGCATACGTATCCGAACTTGCGGCGCGCATTATCGCCAGTGGTAAAACCCCACTTGGCTGCAAACAGCCAAACGCCGTAAGAAAAGTGCCACGACACAGCAACAATCCCGATTACGTAAAAGGCGATCGTCCAGGGGCTTTGGAAGTCGAACCATACTTTGGAGAACGCGTTGTTATAGCCGCCCCCCATCAGGTGCACACCCGTGAACCGCATATCAAACACGTGATACGCGATATAGATGAAAGCGATGATTCCGGTCCAGCGCTGCGACGTGTAAAGCCAGTTGCCGGTCCAGGGATATTCGCCGACGTTGGAATCGCCCTTGTACCAGATGTACAAGCCGTAGATCCCGTGATACAGAAGCGGCAGAAAGATAAACACCCATTCCAGGACGTGGACGAAAGGCAAACTGGTCAGGAACTTCACCTGGTCGTTATAGGCCTGAACGCCCTTGGTCGCCTCTGAGTTGGAGATGAAATGTTCGATCAGGAATGCGCCAATGGGAACGATGCCAGACAGGGAATGCAGTCTGCGTAAAACGAAAGAGTAGCCCTGGCCGGCGCGCAGCGGAGCCACTCCCTGCTTAATTCGAGCGGTACTTGTATCGACAGAACTGGCCGAAGAAGCCACGAAGCCAACTCCTTATGATCGCGGAGTGTATAAACGAACCTTTGATTATCAATTTCGCCAACAACGCAAGTCAAGGAACGCTGAGCGTGGCGAAACGCCGGAGGCGGGCGGTCTCGGGCGGATAAGCGGGGTTCAGAATAGCTGCTGCGAGGGCGGAATATTTGTGATGTGCATCACAGCGCACTATGACCTCGTGATCTGGATCACCCGTCCGTGTGAGGGTGTTGTTCGTGACTTTCGTCTTCCCATGCGAGAAACGCGCGAAAGGCTGCCCCGCGATGGCTGTAGAGGGCTTTCTCCTCCGCGGTCAGTTCGGCGAAGGTCTTGGCAATCTCAGGGAAGTAGAACAGCGGATCATACCCAAAACCGTTTGAGCCTCGAAGCGCGCGCAGGAGAACGCCCTCAGCCTTGCCCTGAAACGTGGCAAGCGTGTGGCCGTTGCGGGCTGCAGCGATAACGCAGACGAATCTTCCTGTGCGGTATTCCTCGGGAACATCGTGCAGTTCGCGCAGAAGGCGCGCGTTGTTGGCTTCGTCATCGGAGTTTGGCGCATGCTCCGGCGCGTTCTGCTCATCGGCAGCGTAGCGCGCCGAGCGAACCCCAGGAGCGCCGCCAAGTGCATCGACTTCCAGCCCCGAATCGTCGGCGATAACTAACTCGCCTGCGGCATACTTGCTGTAATGCTCAGCCTTCTTGCGCGCATTCGCCTCAAACGTCAAGCCATCTTCGATGACGCCCGGCAGCGATGAGAAGCCGGGAAGCGTTTCGATTTGCACATTATGCGCAGCGGCGGCTCCAACCAGATCACGAATCTTGCCTGGGTTTGACGTCGCAACCAGCACACGCTTCATCGGCACCTCCTGCCTTCAACCTATCAGAACTTGCCGCTAACACGGAGCCATGCAAGTCACCACCATTCTGTCGTAGTCCAGTTGTTAGAGATCGCACGAATCAAACACTTATTTGGCGGTTAATTCTCTTTTAACCGTACATTCACTCCCATTTGATCTCCGCAGAGTATCAACGCACACGAGTCCATTATGCGGACTGGAAAGGTGAGGAGAAATATGCGTCGATTTCTCGCAGCTACGTTAACGGCGGCAATGGTTCTGGGGCCATTGGTCAACGCCTACGCGGCTCCGGCAGCCCCGCAGGGCACCCATGCCGGGATCAGCCAGACGGCCACACCGATCACGCACCTGGTGATTATCTTTCAGGAAAACGTTTCCTTTGATCACTATTTCGGAACGTATCCCATCGCCGAGAACCCTTCGGGGGGAAGTTCTGTGGTGCCAGAACCTAAGTTCTTTCCTGCGCCAGGTACGCCGAGCGTCAATGGCTTTAACCCCGCGCTCTTGAACAATAATCCCAATCTCAATCCGGCCAATGGTGCGGGAGCCACAAATCCCTTTCGCCTCGATCGCTCGCAGGCTTGGACTGCCGATCAGGACCATGATTACGGACCGGAGCAAGCGGCTTTCGACGGCGGCTTGATGGACCTGTTTCCGCTTAATGTTGGAACGCCCGGGCCTCCGCCTTACAGTGGGCCGCCGGTTGTTGACACCACTGGCCTGGTATTGGGTTACTACGACGGAAACACCACAACCGCCTTGTGGAATTATGCCCAGTTCTACTCGCTGAACGACAACTTCTACGGGACCACGTTCGGGCCTTCGACGCCGGGGGCGTTGAATGTTATTTCGGGGCAGACCGATGGGGTGACCCAGAACATCAATTCCGACTATGCGGTGGTTCCGGATGGCAATGGCGGATACTCGCTCGTCAGCGACACTGACCCCGTAGGCGACGTGTGCTCAGGAAGCTCGCAGGTGCAAATGGGCGGCCAAAATATCGGCGACCTGCTGACCGCTGCGGGCATCACGTGGGGGTTTTTTGAGGGTGGCTTTGATCTCACCATCACCAACCCAAACGGCACCACGGGATGCCATCGGTCGCACACCTCAGCTTATGTCGGGACGCCAAAAGCCGACTACATTCCACACCATCAACCGTTTCAGTACTACGTGTCTACCCAAAACTTGCAGCACACTCGGCCCACTTCCATTTCTACGATTGGGCACAATGGTGATGCCGGCAATCACCAGTACGACATTCACGACTTTTTCGATGCCGTGAATGCCGGAAACTTTCCAGCCGTTAGCTACCTTAAAGCACCGGGATATCAGGACGGACACGCCGGCTACTCGACGCCGCTCGATGAACAGAACTTTATCGTTCAGGTGATCAACTTTCTCCAGCAGCGGCCGGAATGGGCGAACACCGCAGTTGCCATCACCTGGGATGACTCCGACGGCTGGTACGACCATCAACTCGGACAGATCGTGAATCAGTCGCAGACCTCGCAGGATGCGCTGAACGGGCCGGGCTTCTGCGGCCATGCTATGCCGATGCTGGCCGGAATCAACGGACCGCACGCCCAAGGCCGCTGTGGCTATGGTCCACGCATACCTCTGCTGGTTATCTCTCCCTTCGCGCGCCAGAACTTCGTCGATCACACCATGACCGATCAAAGCTCTATCGTGCGTTTCATCGAAGACAATTGGCTGGGTGGACAGCGGATACTTGGCTCGTTTGATGCGATCGCAGGCCCCATCAACAACATGTTCGACTTTAACCAGAGTGGAAGCGGTCGCGTGATACTCGACCAGCAGACGGGCGAGGTGAAAGTCGCCGATCGCACGGCGAAACAGATGCGAAAGTAAAAGGGAATTGCTCAGCGCGCACTTGTCGCCTTGAGGGATTGTCCAACCAGGCAACGGCAGGCAGTGTACCTAATGTTCAACGTACATGCGCCTGCCGTTTTGTTTTGTACAATGTCCCATCGCGGGTAGATGCACTCGCCGACGGACTACTTCATGACATTGCCAGACGTTCGCAACGAATTTCCCGCGCTGCAGCAACAAACATTCCTCGACTCCGCCTGTGTAAGCCTGGCTCCTCAGCGCGCGGTAGAAGAGCTGCGCCGTTTCCTCGACATGGCTGCGTACTGCCCGTCAGGGTCTTCGACGCAGCATCATCTCGATATGGACGCCATGCGCAGCCAGGCGCGTCCCCAGATCGCGAAACTCATCAATGCGGACGAGGATGACATTGCCTTGGTCGAGAGCACCACGCATGGCTTGAGTCTGGTGGCGAATGCTATCTCGTTCGAGCGGGGAGACCGGATGATCATTTGTGACCTGGAGTTCCTTGAAGTTGCGGTGCCGTGGATGCAGAAGCGGGAGGAACTTGGCATCGAAATCGACACGGTCCACAATCGCGATGGGCAGATTTTGATTGAGGACATCGAGACCGCGATCGGGAAACGCACTAAAGTCGTCGCGATCAGTTCCGTCCAGTGGAGCAATGGTTTTCGGTGCGATCTCGAAGCGTTGTCTCGACTTTGCCGTGAGCGCGGGATCTTTCTCATTGTGGACGCTGTTCAGCAAATCGGTGCGATTCAACTCGACGTGCAGAAAACTCCGGCGGACGCCATTGCCTGCGGCGGCCATAAGTGGCTAATGGCGCCCTTTGGCTGCGGTTTCCTTTACCTCAGCAAGGAGTTTCGCGCAAAGGTGAAGGCGCCGACTGCCGGGTATCTATCTGTCGCCGAACCGGAAGGTGGATGGGGCAAGTACTTCCAGACACCATCAGCCGCTCCCGTGCGTGACTATGAATTTGTCGGCGGTGCGCGCCGCTGGGAGACCGGGGGAACTTCCAACTACCCGGGAGCGATCGGCCTTGCGGAATCAGTGACACTGATCAACGAACTGGGTATCACGAACATTGGCGACCACATATTGTCGCTCACGGACTATCTCATCAGCGGCCTTCAGCAACAGGACATTCGCATAGTCACACCAGAAGACCGGCGCTGGCGATCCGGAATCGTTACCTTCACGCTCGGCGACGTGAAGGAGAATATCGCCCTTACGAATTTTCTGCAGCAGCACAAAGTCCTGGTAGCGGTACGCTATACCTCTCACGTTGGCGGGGTGCGCGTTGGCTGCCACCTCTTCAACAATCAGGACGATCTCGACCGCCTGCTCGAACTTCTGGGCGTGTATCTACATCAACATGCGAAAGCTGCGGTGTAAATGACGGACCTCCGGGCGGGCGCGCCATTGCATGACCATCAAGCGATCGACAAAGAGCAAGGACTAGCGCGCCAACTCAGCGAGCGGCAGCTGAGCATGATTGCTTTAGGCGGAGCAATCGGCACGGGACTATTCCTAGGCAGCGCACTGGCGGTCCGGACCGCCGGGCCGGGTGTCATTCTGAGCTATCTTTTCGCGGCAGGAATCGCGTTACTTCTCATGCTCTGCCTCTCGGAGATGGCGGTTGCACATCCCACGGCAGGATCGTTCGGAATCTACGCCGAGCTTTACGTTTCCCATTGGGCGGGCTTCGTGGTGCGCTATACGTATTGGGCGGCGCAGTCGATCGCCATCGGCGGGGAAGCCGTTGCCGGCGCCATCTACACCCAGTGGTGGTTCCCACACACCCCGGCGTGGGCGTGGGTCGTCTTCTATTCGGCGGTCCTCATCTTTGTGAACGCGCGCAGCGTTGGCGCATTTGGCGAGTTTGAGTACTGGTTCTCGATCATCAAGGTAAGTGCCATCGTCGTGTTCATCGTATTGGGAGCAGCCATTTTGTTCGGCGTGCATCAGCAGCGGCCGATCGGACTGGAGAACTTCCGCACCCACGGTGGCTTCCTGCCTAAGGGATGGCTCGGCGTGGGGCTCGCCTTAGCTTTCGTGATCTTCAGCTTCATTGGGACGGAGACGGTTGCCGTTGCGGCAGGCGAAGCGAAGGACCCTGAGCGATCGGTGCCGCGTGCCATGCGCACTATGCTGGTTCGGTTGATCATCTTCTACGTTGGCGCGATCTTTATCCTGGTCGGCGTAATTCCCTGGACGCAGATCCAGCCGGGGCAGGGAATTACCGTCAGCCCATTTGTGCGCGTCTTTGAGGTGATGCACATCCCCGCGGCAGCGCAAATCATCAACTTCGTCGTGCTAACGGCGGCGTTGTCCAGCATGAATTGCAATCTCTACCTGGCCACGCGAATGGTTTTTTCGTTGTCCCGCAGTGGTTATGCGCCCGAGGTGCTAGGGCGGGTGTCGGACCGAGGAACCCCCATTGCCGCATTGTTGATGTCTGCGGGCGGCTTGGGCGCCGCCACGCTGCTCGCCATCTGGTTTCCGGGATCAGCCTACGTGTATATGTTTGGCATTGCATTGTTCGGCGGGCTGTTCGTATGGATGATGATCTTTGTCACCCATCTCAGCTTTCGCAAACACTGGCGTGAGCAGCATGGCCGCCGTCTACCGGTCGAGATGCCACTGTTTCCCGTTACCACCATCGCGGGAGGCCTGGCTGTGTTGGCAATTTTGATCTCTACGTGGTGGGTCGAAGGAATGCGAGTTACCTTGGAGGCCGGGATCCCCTGGCTGGTGCTGATAACGGTACTCTATTTCGCCATCGGCCGGCAGCGCGAGAGAGCGGCTGCTTTTCGAATGGCGAAGGCACGCGAAGAAGCCATCGGCGAATGACTGGTGATTCGCCAGCAGGAAATTAGTTCCTAGATTCGACTCAGGTGTACCATGTTGGCTTTGTTTGCCGGAGGTACTCGTGCTCGACCGTCGCCGCTTCCTTGCCACCAGCGCTGGACTCGCCGCCGCCGCGCTCAGTCTTCGCACTGATCTGTTCGCGCAACTCCAGAATGTTCCATCTTCGCTGCCCGATCCGAAACTGTTCGCCGACAATGAGGAGGAATACTGGGCCGAACTGCGCAAACAATTCCTGATCCCTGCGGACGAAATTTATTTGAACAATGGCACCGTAGGTTCCAGCCCTGCGCCGGTGCTGCGCGCGGTCTTCGACAGCTACACCTCAACGGAGAAGCTGGACGAAGTTGATCCCGAGGATTATCCGATCTGGGGCTACGCTGCATGGAACGAGTTTCGCGATCCGCTGGCGGCGTTCGTGGGCTGCAATCGCGATGAGATCGCCCTGCTACGTAATGCCACTGAGGCCAACAGCTACATCGCCAATGGCATCGACATGAAGCCCGGCGAGGAAGTGCTGATGACCGACCAAGAGCATCCCGGCGGTGAGCAGCCGTGGCAGGTGAAGGCGAAGCGTTACGGCATTGTGGTGAAGAAAGTCGCGCTACCCATGCCGGTCCAGGATGCACCGCAGGTCCTCAACCTATTTAGCGACGCCATCACGCCGCGCACGCGGGTCATCTTCTTCAGCCACATCACGACGGTGACCGGCGTGGTATTGCCGGCGAAGGAGCTATGTGCCCTGGCGCGATCGAAGGGCATTCTCTCGGCGATTGACGGCGCACACGTCACCGGCATGATGCAGCTTAATATCCGCGATTTAGGCTGCGACATGTACACCTCAAGCCCGCACAAGTGGCTGCAATCGCCGAAGGGATCAGGCTACCTCTACGTGCGCGATGAGGTCATCGACCGCATGTGGAACACCATCGCGACTGAAGGCTGGGATGAACCCAAGCTGCGGGCCGAACGCTTCCAGCGAATCGGATCGTCCAACGTGCCTTCGCTTTGTGGGCTGCGCGCGTCCATCAAGATGGCGAACGATATCAGCATGGATCGCATTGAGCGGCGTCATCGCGAACTTGGCGATTACATGCTGGTGGGGATGCAGAAGCGTGGCGTGGAATCGTGGACATCGCCCGACCCGGCACTGCGTTGCGCCATCGTCACCGTGAACGCTCCTCCGATTGTGCGCACCGACCTGGAAAGCTGGTTGTGGACGACGAAGAAGATCCGCCTCCGTGGCGGCTCACAGCCGTCGAAGCTGCGACTCTCAACCCCTTACTACGTGCAGAAGAAAGAGATTGATCGTTATCTTGAGGCATACGACGAGTACAAGCGCGAAAAGAAGATTGCGTGAAGGGAGTCCGAGTCCTATGGGGGACAGTTCGCCTACGGCGCGGCCTAGTACGTGCCCATCAAGGCGTGACATCGGTCGCGACGGCATGGTAGAGAAAGCGTGTTCCACCAGGCAATTCGGTGCGCGACTTAATCCGGAAATACCGCTGCAGATGGGACTCGAAGGCCTCGCGGTTGTAGTCACCGTACGTGTCGTCCTTGTTGAGCAGTAAACGCTGCACCATGACGTCATCTTTACTGATGAACTCGATCACCAGCTCGCTGGTGACCTCCGATAGCCACTCCACGATGGCGGCCAAGGGAACGTTCGCGCTGATTACTAGGTGATGGACGAGAGCTAGTGCCAGCGTCAGTTCTGGCTTGCCTCGTTCGATCAGCGATGCGCGTTCGCACCAAGCCCAACCCTGTGCCGGTGATGGATTGGCCACATTCATCAACAATGGCAATATGTTGGTTCGGACCTCTTTGCGCAACTCGGAATAAAGACGATTAACACTGCCTGCATCCGAATCCATGGCGACCACGGTGTCAGCCGCATCGCCTACGATTCGACTGAATCGGCCATCGTTGCAACCCAGGTCCCACGCTAACTTAAAATGTCTTCCGGCAATGCTCTCGGTGACGAAGGCTTCTTTGCGAGCCAGCGCATCATCGCCGTAGTGGGTGCGCGAGTAATCGCTCCACGTGGTGCTCTCCTTGCGTGCACTCAAGCGGACAATTAGCTTCCTCAGCTTGCGCACATTGCGCGAGATCATCTCCGGAGTCATACCCGCCGACTTGATCTGCTGGCGCACGCTGTAATCTGCTGAGGAAAACTTGCGCTGCAGATAGGCCTGTGCGACGACGTGGGTCACCACCCCTTGCCGCAAGCGCTCCAGGCCGCGAAACATGCGGCCAAACACGACCGGGTCGATGCCCTCCAGTTCGCTCCGTAACCACGGCTGGAAAGGCACACCTTTGTATGCCTCCAGCATCAACGGGTAGAGCATCATGCGGCAGAATTGGTTGTAACCAGCCCAAGGCTCGCCCTGCTGCAAGGGCGCAAAGGAAAGCACATCGATAAATAGCGGCGTGACCCCGCGAAACTGTACGTTATAAGCGGTGGCGTCCTTCAATATCCGGCCGTGCTTTAGCGAGCGTTCGACGATTTCCAACTGCAACAGCGCCGCATCGCGCAGCATGTCGAACGTCCATTCGTATGGATAAGCGACAAAGGGAATCCGCTCGTGTTCCAGCACGATGGCGCCGCTGGGAATCGGCAAGTCGGATGAGAGCACATCCGCCGCGACTTCGTGAGTAGGTATCAGGAGTCCGGCGGATTGAAGCTCTGCGGCCAGACCCGAAGCGGAAAATTGCCGCCAGAGTTGCACCGCGCGGGGCAGCACAACGCGAAAGATTCGTTCGTCCTCTCTGACAATGAAGCCGTCGGGGTCGCGAAACGATCCTCGATCGCGGTGCAAGCCCGGAGCCAGTAGATCCGGCCGCATCGCTCCTAAGCGGACCGCCTATGGGGATCTTCATTCTCCGGAGGAAGTGGCTCGGTGAGAGGTGAGGCCGTTGATAAGCTGGCTTCGCTACGGATGCCCAGCATTCTTAGAATCCTCTGCTTAAACAGACG
Organism: uncultured Acidobacteriaceae bacterium; assembly: GCA_963755865.1. GTDB lineage: Bacteria > Acidobacteriota > Terriglobia > Terriglobales > Acidobacteriaceae > Bog-257. The sequence goes on from CAVWLY010000015.1 coordinate 235,742, forward strand.
GAAAATGACGTAAATGCCGCTGACGCCACCGAGCAACAGCTGAAGAATCATGCTGCCGGAGCCGGGATCAACATAAAATGCGATCGGCAAGACGAAATGCAAGACTACACCTTTCTCCTTGATGGAAATCGTCCTTAGAGATGGCGCCCGCTGAATTCCGGTCGCCCAAGGGCGCCTGCAGTATGTGCGACTAACAGCCTGCCCAAGGTTGAACTTAGGCACAGAAAAGTATGGCGCGCCCTGAGAGATTCGAACTCCCGGCCTTCTGGTTCGTAGCCAGACGCTCTATCCAGCTGAGCTAAGGGCGCGGACACTAAGCAGTCAGCAAATTATACCAAAAGCCGTGAACGACATTTTCCTCACGTCAGCCGACTCTGAGCGTGAGGCTGGTACCACCATCGGGGAAGACAAGTTGCGAGTGTTGCAGCAGCGAGAGCGAGGTGGTAGCCACTTTAGTGCCTAGAAAACTTTGCGCGGTACCAGGAAACTTCTACAGTATGTGTAAAAAATGGTTCTCCCTAACTCTTTAATTTTCAATAGCTACCCTTTGGCACGTTGGATGCTACTTACAATGCCAGACGAAGTGGCGCAATAGGGGGCCGTTCAGAAAGGAATTTCGGCCAGAGTTCCTTTCGCTGAACGGCCCTTTCTTAAGTTTAGCCTCCCCCAGAACGTCGATTGTGCCGGACAGCCCGCCGAGTGCTTCCTAAGATTGGAGCAGGCCGCAAACCGGCAAAATTGTAAAGGCGAAGTGCTTCATCAGGCACTTCGCCTTTTGTATTCTCAGATTGTTGGCGTCATCGCGGGTTATACCAGGGCGAGCTTCTCGCGAATGTCAAACCCGGCGCTGCGTAATAGCTTTTCCACCGTTGAATCGTTCAACCGCGTGGCGTCGTATTCCACTCGGATAGTACGATCGGGCTCACTGAAACGCACGCGGCGGATACCATAGACATCGCTTACCTGTCCTAGTGCGCCCATTTCCATCTCGCCCGGCGGCATTCCATAGCGAAACAACACTTCGACTGCGGTCATCGATCAATCCTCTAGCAAAACGTGCAATGATAATGACAAGGACAAGCGGCGGCGAACTTCGTCGGCATCTGCGATACGAGTTTCGTTCCTCGCACTCGATCCGCCTTCAATATAGAGCATGGCCGACCTAATGAACAATGCAAGCACGGACATCGTAAGAGGGAGGGCATGAACGAACCCGAGGAGAGCTCGGAGAATCGCATTATCGATATTTCGGTGATCGATCCGGTCTGTGGGATGGCGGTGAACCCGGCCGAGGCTCGCGGCAAGGCGCAGCATGACGGGCAGACCTACTATTTCTGTTCGCCCGGGTGCATGCACAAGTTTGGACTATCTCCCACCAAGTATCTTGATGCCGCGCACAAAACTTCGCCCAGCTCTCCGCCCGCAGTGGTGTCTCGGAAGGGCGACAAAGACCCAGTTTGCGGAATGGATGTCGATGCCTCCAAGGCCGCGGCCTCGGTGGAATACGAAGGTAAGCTGTATCACTTCTGCTGTCGCGGGTGCGCGGAGAAATTCAAAGATTACCCGGAAAAATATCTTTCCCCGAATTACAAGGCTGGCGGCATGGGCGGGACCGTCCAAATCGGTGGCGCCCCAGTGCAGATTGTCGCCGCTCGCAAGCGGGAGAAGGACGTGGTTTGCGGGATGCATGTCGATCCGGCGAAGCCTGCCTCCACGGCCGCGCACCGAGGCCAAACGTATTACTTCTGCAGCCGAGCCTGCGGGGAGAAATTCAAAGCTGATCCTGAGAAGTATCTCGCGCCAGATCCGCCTCCCAAGATAATGGCAGTCGATGTAGCTGCGGAGAGCAAGACCGCTCCACCGCCGTCGGGCACGATATACGTGTGTCCCATGGACCCGGAGGTTCGCCAATCGCGACCCGGAGCCTGCCACAAGTGCGGTATGGCGCTGGAACCGGACGTTCCTGTGGTTGCGACCAGAACCCAGTGGACCTGTCCCATGCATCCAGAGATCGTTCGTGATGCTCCGGGTGGATGCCCCATCTGCGGCATGGCGCTGGAACCTAAGACGGTCACGGCCGCGCAGGAAGAGAACCCCGAACTACGCGACATGACGCGACGCTTCTGGATCAGCGTGCTTCTGGGTGTTCCGCTGGTTGCCTACGCCATGCTGCGCATGGGACCCTTAGCGCACATTTTCACAGTGCGGTCAGGCACATGGTTCGAATTCGCGCTGGCAACGCCAATCGTGCTGTGGTGCGGCTGGCCTTTCTTCGCGCGCGGCTGGGCGTCGGTCAAATTTCGAAGCCCGAACATGTTTACGCTGATTGCGATGGGGGTGGGGGTGGCTTATATCTACAGCGCCGTTGCCACCATCGCACCGCAGATCTTTCCGCCTTCCATGCGCCTCATGCATGGCCAGCCGGAGGTGTACTTCGAAGCGGCCGCAGCCATCATCGCACTGGTGCTGCTCGGGCAAGTGTTGGAGCTTCGCGCCCGTAGCCGCACCAGCAGCGCTATCCGCGCGTTGCTCGACCTTTCGCCGAAGCTGGCGCGCATCATGCGCGACGACGGCAGCGAGTACGACGTTCCCCTGGAGCAGGTGAAGGTTGGCGACAAGCTGAGGGTGCGCCCCGGTGAGAAGATTCCGACCGACGGCGTCGTACTTGACGGTCTCAGCTCAGTGGACCAGTCCATGGTGACTGGCGAAGCGATGCCGGCGGAGAAGCGGGCCGGCGACAGGGTGGTCGGCGCCACAGTGAACGGTACGGGGTGGTTGCTGATGCGGGCGGAGCGCGTGGGCAGCGAGACTTTGCTGGCACAGATCGTGCAGATGGTGAGCAACGCGCAACGCAGCCGGGCACCGATTCAGCGGCTGGCAGACAAAGTTGCGGCGTGGTTCGTTCCCACAGTATTGGCGGCTGCTGTCATCACCTTTGCCGTGTGGTTCATCGTAGGACCGGAGCCAAGGCTTGCCAACGCCATCGTGAATGCCGTTGCAGTGCTGATCATTGCCTGTCCCTGTGCGCTAGGCTTGGCCACACCGATGGCGATCATGGTCGGCACAGGTCGTGGCGCGCGGGCTGGCATTCTCATCAAAAACGCGGAAGCACTGGAGACTCTGCAGAAAGTCGATACGCTCGCGCTCGACAAGACGGGCACGCTCACCCAGGGCAAGCCCGAACTGATGTCGGTGGTCGCGGTTGGAGGCGAGACCGAAGATCGCGTTGTGCGGCTGGTGGCCAGCCTAGAGCAGGGAAGCGAACATCCTCTCGCAGCGGCGATTGTCGAAGCTGCGCAAGCCAATGGGCTGCACTTGATGCCCACCGAGGAATTCCGTTCTCTTACTGGACGCGGCGTCGTGGGCAGAGTCGGAGGACACGAAGTTGCGGCAGGAAATGAAGACCTGCTGCAAGAGCTAGGAGTCGATGGCGCAGAACTGAAGCCGAAGGCCGAAGCTATGCGCCGCGATGGCAACACCGTGGTCTTCGTTGCGGTGGATGGACGCAGCGCCGGGCTGCTGGGTATTGCTGATCCGGTGAAGCCAGAGGCGGCACAGGCGATTCGCGACCTGCGAAAAGAAGGTCTGCGTGTGGTGATGTTAACCGGCGACAGTCAAACCACGGCAGAAGCTGTTGCGAGGCAACTCGGCATCAGCGATTTTGAAGCCGGAGTGCTGCCCACCCACAAAGCCGACGCGGTAAAGAAGCTGCAAGAGCAGGGGAGAGTCGTCGCGATGGCGGGCGACGGCATCAACGATGCACCCGCGCTGGCGCAGGCGCAGGTTGGCATCGCCATGGGTACCGGCACAGATGTTGCCATGGAAAGTGCTGGCATCACGCTGCTGAAGGGCGACCTGGCTGCGTTAGTGCGCGCCCGCCGCCTCAGCCGCGCCGTCATGCGCAACATTCGCGAAAACCTGTTCTTCGCGTTTATCTATAACTCGCTGGGCGTGCCGATCGCGGCGGGTATTCTGTATCCGAAGTTCGGCATTCTGCTCAGCCCAATCTTCGCAGCCGCAGCGATGAGCTTCAGTTCGGTATCGGTGATCAGCAATGCGCTGAGGTTGAGGAGGGTGAAGCTGTAGAAGTGGCTGGGTCAATTGGAGAACAGGATCTCAAGATCTCTCGCACCATGGACTACGCGCAAGACTCGAATATTCATCCTCCCGAAACTGATAAAACAGCAGGTGTTTAGGAAATCCAGTAACGGGCAAACGACGCGTGCCGCTCAGTTGATCTGCCTGGAACGTGCAAGGCGCTCCGGCCCGCGGGACTTTAGCGATGCTCAGCACCGTAGAGGTCACCGCTTTCTCCCAACGCTTCGCCAATTTCCAGTCTGCCCGCGTTTCGTACCAGTCAGCCTGTTGGAGGACATCAACGACCGCCAGATCGCTGAATATAATTCGAGGCATTTTCAACGGTGCTGCGTACGTGCGCGCAAGGCTGTAATCAATCCCTTCTTGCGGATTTCTGCCAGGGGGATTTGAATCGCTCGCCCCTTTGCCGCGGCAAGCAATGACTCCTCTAGAGCGGATAAGCGGCGCTCTTTATCCTGCCGGATCAGCTCGCGGATGTATTCACTCGGAGTGCCCCAGTCCCCCGAAGAAACTTGGCCTTCGACGTAGGCCTTCAGAGCCTCGGGTAGCGAAATATTTAAGGAGGTCATTGGCATGGCGCCATTTTATGGCAGTTTATGAAAGTTCGCAATGCGGGCAGTTCGTAAAACAATTCTAATTCTCTAGCTACATCTTCTTCAAATAATCCACAATTTCCGGGCTGGTCCAGTCCTGTGCGCCAATGAACTTGCGCACGATCTTGCCGTTGCGATCGATCACGAAGGTCTCGGGGAACTTGAAAGTACCGTACAGTGCGTTAGTCTTCTGTCCGGTGTCGCGGACAGTGAGCAGATCAACGTTGTGGTCGTGGACGAACTGCTTGTACGCGCTGTCGTCGTCGTCCTCGCTGACAGCGATAATGGTAACCTTGTCGCCCAACTCCTTCTGCAATTGCACCAGCGATGGCATCTCCTGAATGCACGGCGGGCACCACGTTGCCCAAAAGTTGAGCACCACAGGCTTGCCGTGAAACTGGTTTAGTGAAACCGTGCGCTGCGAGTCGGTGATGGTGAACTCGGGAGCGGCGCTGCCGATGCGCGGCGGATGCGAGCCACTATTGCACGCGGCGAGCGAGAATAAACAGACGGGCAGTATGGCCAGGAAGTAACGCTTCACCCTCATATAATAATGGAAGCCGCCAAACTCGTGACTTTTCAATCGCCAAACGAAATCAGTTCAAACTCTCAAGCGGAAGACAGCGTTCCGGAAGTGTCAGTTATCGTTCCTGCGCGGAACGAAGAAGCTTGTCTGGCTGATTGCTTGCGATCGCTGGTCAGCCAAATGGGAGTCGCCTACGAACTCATCGTGGTGGACGACCACTCGACCGACGGTACATACGCGATCGCTGAAGGCTTCTGTCCTCCGACCGTTTCGCAAAAGATGCCAAAGGCACCCGTAGTTCGCGTGCTCAGCGCTGGTGAACTGCCTCACGGTTGGAGCGGTAAGTGCAACGCCGTCTGGAGCGGCGCCAAGGTGGCGAAAGGGAAGTGGCTACTCTTTACCGACGCCGACACCAGGCACTCGCCGGATTCAATTGCGCGGGGTCTGCAGGAGCTGAAAGCGGCTGGTGCGGACATGCTTTCGTATTCGCCTAGTCAGGAGGTGCACGGATTGGCGGAACGCGCGCTGATGCCCGTGATCTTTGCCGAGCTGGCAAAGACTTATCCGCCCAAGGACGTGTGCGATCCGAACTCGACCGTGGCAGCCGCAAACGGACAGTACTTACTTATTCGCCGCGAAGCGTACGATGCGGTCGGTGGACATGCCGCCGTGGCGACAGCACTTCTCGAAGATGTGGAACTGGCAAAGCGGTTGAAGAGAGCGCGATTCAAGCTGCGCTTTAGCATGTCCGACGCGGTCAGCACCAGAATGTACCGTAGCTTTCCGCAGATGTGGGAGGGTTGGACAAAGAATCTGGCGCTGCTGTTTCCCAATCCGCGCAAGCTGGCGTTGTGGCGGGGCCTCGAGTTTATCGTTATCCTGGCCCTCGCAGCATTTTCGATTGTCGCGCTGACCCGAGACGACAGAGTGGTCTTCGCTGTATTGGCAGCATTGACTGTGCTCGGGCTCTGTCTCTTCGGAAAGCGGATCAGGCGCGCACATTTTGATACATTGTCGAACGTGCTGGCGTTCTTCGGCTTGCCGCTTTTCGCGGTACTTTTGCTCAATTCCAGCATCTGTCTTAGGCGAGGATCAGTCCGCTGGAAGGGACGCGAGTACTCCGGTATGCGAGACATTCAACCGGCGGACCCGAACTTGGATTATTCACGTATTTCGATGGCTCGCGACCGCAAGCTTTGAAGGGGAACAGGAATAATATAGCTGAAGGTCCGCACTAGGCGAACGCTGTTCTAACGACTGCGCGATCGGCCCAGGAAAACATGGTCTACTTAACTCGCAAGTGTGAGTTCTCTGCGTCGCACTATTACCACAACCCTGAGTTCTCGCCGAAAGAGAACCAGCGCATCTTCGGCAAGTGTGCCAACCTGAATGGCCACGGCCACAATTACACCCTCGAAGTAACCGTGAAGGGCGACATCGATCCGAAAACTGGCTTTGTGGTGGACCTGAAGGAGCTAAAGGAAATCCTGAATCGCGAAGTCCTCGAAGCCCTCGATCATAGGCATCTGAATAAGGAAGTGCCGGAGTTTTCGCAACAGATTCCCACGACAGAGAACCTTGCCATTGCCATCTGGAAGCGCTTGCAGGGTAAATTGCAGGTGGCGCAATTACATCGGGTGCGCGTCTACGAACTGCCGGATCTTTTCGTCGATTTCTATGGGGAAGCATGAAAGTCCACCTGACGCGGCGTTACCTGTTTTCGGCGTCTCATCGCTTACACTGCGATGGGCTTTCCCCTGCGGAGAATCTCGCGACTTACGGCAAGTGTAATAACCCGCATGGACACGGCCATAACTACGCGCTCGAGGTAACGGTGAGCGGGCCAGTTGATCCACTGACCGGAATGGTTTGTAACCTTTCGCAGCTTGATCGCTGTGTACAGATGGAGATTCTAGAGCGCTTTGATCATGAGAATTTGAACGTTCGTCGGGAGTTCGCGGCGATCGTGCCGACTTCGGAGAACCTAAGCGAAGTTATCTTCAACATTTTGAGCCAAAGCTTTACCGCAGCTCATCTGGAAAAAGTAAGGCTCGAAGAGACCCTGATGAATAGCTTCGAGTATGCAGGTGGAGCAGAATTACGGGTGTGAACTCTGGGAGCATAATGAGAGATTTGACGGAGACGCCAACTTTAACCAGCGCCACCTTCGAGGACCTGGCGCGTGAGATGCTGGTCCGCCTGGGCGAAGAAGCAGACCGAGAGGGTCTGCTGAAGACGCCTGAACGCTTTGCCAACGCCCTGCACTATCTGACCAAAGGCTATCAAGAAGACCCTGAACAGATCCTTAAGGCTGCATTGTTTACCGTCGATTATGACGAGATGGTGATCGTGAAGGACATCGAGATGTTCAGCCTTTGCGAGCACCATGTGCTTCCATTTTTCGGTAAGGTCCATGTCGCCTATATCCCCAAAGGCAAGGTGATCGGGCTGAGCAAGGTTCCGCGGCTGGTGGAAGTGTTTGCACGACGTCTCCAGGTACAGGAGCGCTTGACCGTGCAAATTGCCGAGACGATTCAGAAAGCCATTCAGCCTTTAGGGGTTGGAGTGGTCATCGAGGCGCGTCACCTCTGCATGATGATGCGCGGGGTCGAGAAGCAACATTCGGCTACGGTCACCTCGTCCATGCTGGGCGCGTTCCGTGCGCAACAAACCCGCCAGGAATTTCTGTCGCTGATTCACGCTAAGAACAGCAACGGGACCTAACCTATGACTGCGAAGGAGCCGCAGTCTCACCGCAAAAAAGGCGCGGAAACAGCGCGACTGGGCCAGCCTCGACTGCTCGGCCAAGTCGCGGTTGTGACTGGTGGCAGCCGCGGCATTGGCTACGCCATCGCGCGCACGCTTGCCGCCGAGGGATGTAGTGTCGTCATCACTGGCCGCAATCAGTCAACGCTCGCGAAGAGTGCAGAGGAGATCGCCCGGTCAGTGGGCCAGCAGAACGAAGCCCCGCAAATCCTGCCTGTGGTATGCGACGTACGCGAGCCGGACTCCGTGTCATCGTTGTTCAGGGTCGTCAAGAAGACCTTTGGAAAAGTTGACGTTCTGGTGAACAATGCGGGCATCACGCAGCCGACAGTGGCCGTCGAGGAGACGACACTGGAGATGTGGCGAGACGTAATCGACACCAATCTCACTGGCATCTTTCTGTGCACGCGGGCCGCACTGCCGACGATGCGTGCGGGGGCAACCATCATCAACAATCTATCGGCGGCGGCCGAACAAGTGTTCCCAAAATATGCTACCTACAGTGCCGCCAAGCGGGGAGCATTAGGCTTCACGCTCTCCTTGCGCGAAGAGCTTATCCCGCGCGGCATTCGGGTAATGGCACTGATGCCGGGGGCGACGGCAACCGACATGTGGGACCAGATCATGCCCGACGCTCCGCGCGAACGAATGATCGACGCGGACAGCGTGGCCCAAGCTGTGCTTTACGCCGTGCTCCTCCCACCGAACGTCAATCCCTCACAAATTCGGCTGGACCCAACTGGCGGGGCACTGTAGGGAAGCGCTATTCGCTTGTCGCTCTTCGCCTTTCGCTCTTGGCTCTTCGCTTTCATAGTTCTCCCGGACACAGTACTCCGATACCACTTGTCCATGTCCTACGATTGCCGGGAGCTGAAAATCGAACTGGTACGCGCGAAAAGCGAAGAGCCAAGAGCGAACAGCGGCCTCTACAGCCCGTAGTGATATCGCCGAGTCCGGGCAGGGAAGACCTTTATCAGGAACATACCGGCAAGAAAGCCTCCGACGTGCGCCCAAAAGGCAATTCCACTGGAAGCGCTGTTGTGTGCCGCGATCGAACCTGCCGCCCCGCTGAGAAATTGTGCGACAAACCAATAGCCGAGCACGATCCACGCCGGCAACCACATAAAGAACACGAAGAAGAATGGCACCAAGGTCAGGACCCGTGCGCGAGGGTATAGGAGGAAGAATGCACCCATCACCCCGGCGATAGCTCCGCTGGCCCCGACGCTGGGTATCGTCGAGCCAATGTTGAAGAGCGTGTGTAGCACGGCGGCCGCGATTCCGCTCAAGAAGTACAACACCAGGTAAAGCGAATGACCAAGATAGTCTTCGACGTTATCGCCGAAGATCCATAGCGCCCACATGTTGAAGATCAGGTGTAACCAGCCTCCATGTAGAAACATGGACGTAATAACCGGCAGAAAAGCCTGCAGGGGAGAAATGTACCTCATACCCAGCCCTGAAATCAGGTCCCAGGGTACGTAGCCGTGGTTAAAAATAACAACGGAAAAGCGCGCTGGAATGACACCAAAAACTGCAAGAAAAATCGGCCGGGGCTCCGGCGGAAACAAACGCCAATCCAGAGAAAACAAGAAAACGAGGACGTTCATTACCAACAGCACATAATTGATATACGGAGTGCCGACCCGCGGTGCGTCGTCTTTCAACGGAATCATAGGCTGTCATTACGCCTACCGCGCGGCAGGGAACTGAATTCCCTGCAATTCCTTGCGGCAATGAAGATCTGGCTTGCGATTTGACCAAACCTGCGGCGAACCTACACGATAGCAGAAGGATGCCCTGCAACGGTGTGATGGTGGTGGACAAACCCGGGGGATGGACCTCGCACGACGTTGTGGCGAAAACACGTCGCATTTTGGGCGAACGCTCGATTGGCCATCTGGGAACGCTCGATCCTATGGCAACCGGAGTGCTTCCACTGGTGCTCGGGCGAATGACGCGCCTGTGTCAGTTCTATACGTCCTCAGAAAAGTCCTACGATGGGAAAATCCGGCTGGGCTTCGCCACCGACACCTATGACTGTGATGGCGACCCGGCAGGCCCAACGACCGCAGTTAATGTAAAGCTTGAAGAAATTCAAGCTGTCGTCGTAGGCTTCGTCGGCGTCGTTCAGCAGGTTCCGCCGCCATTCTCCGCCAAGAAGATCAAGGGAGTTCCAGCCTACAAGCTGGCCCGTAAGAAGCAAGAAGTCGAACTTCAGCCGATCGAGGTAGAGGTGAAGGAGTTTACCGTTCCAGGCCTGAACGGCGATCTGGTGGAATTCCGTTGCCGGGTATCGTCCGGAACCTATGTCCGCAGCCTGGCTCATGAATTGGGACAGAAGCTTGGCGTCGGAGCCCACCTTGCCAGCCTTCGCCGGACGCAGGTAGCCGAGTTTTCCATTGCGGAAAGCCACACGTTGGAGGAAATCAGCGAGGCGGTCAGCCAAGGCCGGTTTGAGGCGCTACTGGTGCATCCCCGCCGCGTTCTGCCGGACATTCCGTCGGTCACGGCCACCGACGAGGATATCGACAAGATTCGCCACGGCCGGACAGTCAACCTGCCGGAGATGTCTCAATCGCGCTTCGTAAAGGTCTTCGCCGGACAGTCGGAGCTGATCTGCCTCGCCAGCCGAGTAGCAGGGACGCTTTTCCATCCCAAGGTGGTTTTGTGCACCTGAGACCGTAATCAGTAGGTATCTAATGAAACCGTTGAAGGGGGTTAGCGCCGCGTCGAATAAGGCTTTGCACAGGTTCTGTAATCCGAGAGTAATTCAATGTCCGATAACAGATATTATGTTAAGTCTATGATTATCGCCAAACCGCGGCCCATGATACGGTTTCACCTCCGTGCTTAAGTAGCGAAATACCTCACCTACGCCGTCGCGGTCAGCAACTGCTCCAAATCCTCCCGGAACCGCCGTAGAACCTCCAGCCGCTCCTGCGTGGCTTCCACGACCTCGGTCTTGGCTTGGAACACTTGGCGGCCGTCCTTCTCGACGAGCACGCCGAGGACTTCCCCCATCCGCCAGCCGGGGGTTCCAACCATCTGTAGGCCGACTGGAGTCGCTCTCAGCAGCGCGGTGCAGCCGTCGCGAACCACGCCGATGGAATTGGGATAGCGTTCGAAGGTCTGCAGCTCAAAGCCGGCCAGATAAATGCGTTGGAGTTGTTCGGCGGGATCGGGCATGGCTTATGCCGCCTGAGGGCTAGGGATTAGCACTTCCTGCGTCCTTTGTCGGCGTCGAGCGAAGAGCCCACGGCGAAAAGCGGCCTTCCTACATCTTGTAGCGGCCCAAGTCGTCTTCGCCAAGGTTTTCCAGCCACTTGCGGAGTTCGTCGTTGTTGACGCGATCGCTGGCAGCGTTGGCCTGCTTGCTCGACTTCAGGACTTCATCCTCCACAAAGATCGGGCAATCCATGCGCAGCGCCAGAGCCAGGGCGTCAGAGGGCCGAGAATCGATGCTGATGGCCTGACCGTCGCGCTCCAGCCAGATGACAGCGAAGAAGGTGTCGTCGCGCAGCTCGGTAACGACCACCTTTTGCACCGTGGTTTCCAGCCCTACCAGCAGGTTCTTCAACAGGTCGTGGGTCATGGGGCGCGGAGTGGTGACCTTCTCGATCTCGAGGGCAATTGCATTGGCTTCATAGACGCCGACCCAGATCGGCAGTACGGTGTCGCTCCCCTGGTCCTTCAGGATCACGATGGGCATGTTGGTCACGGGATCCATCATCAGCCCGCGAATCTTCATTTCAACTTCCATCATGGTTCCCTCCCCAGGTTCTTGACTCTTGATACTCCGTCTCGAGTACGAAACGCAAACACTTTCTGGATGTTTAGACGGCCATCTCGCCCAATAGGCTGTTAGGAAATGTCTGGGTAACCCGCACCCTGACGTACTCGCCGATGCGCGGCTCCGGGTTGCCATGGACCACGAAGTTGAGCGTCTTGTTCTGCGAGGTGCGGCCGGTAATCTGTCCGCGCGCCGGATTCTTCCCCTCCACCATAACTTCAAGTATTTGCCCTAAATGCCTCCGATAGCTGATCCTCTGCAGCTCACGCTGGTGCTCCTGCATGACCTGCAAGCGCCGCGATTTTTCGGTATCTGGAATGGAGTCGGCGTACTGTAGCGCGGGAGTGTTGGGGCGGGGCGAGTACTTGAAGGAAAAAACTCCATCGTATCCAACTTCGTCGAGCAAGCTTAGGGTCTCGCAAAATTCGGCTTCGGTCTCACCGGGAAATCCGACTATCACGTCGGTCGTGATACTGATTTCCTTGTTGTGAGTTGCCTTCATCCATGCGATGCGCTCCAGATATTCTTCGCGCGAGTAATCGCGGAACATGGACTCGAGCACCCGCGTCGATCCGCTCTGGACCGGCAGATGCACGTGGTCGCAGAGGGTCGGGACAGCATCGATGGCGTCAATGATGTCCTTGGTAAAGTCTCGCGGATGCGAGGTGGTGAAGCGGACACGACGGATACCCGGCAATTCCCCGACCGCTGACAGCAATTCCGCGAAACTTTTCTTCCCTGCCGGATCGCGATAAGAATTCACGTTCTGCCCGAGCAACTGAATGTTGGTGTAACCCGCGTCGGCCATGCGCCGCGCTTCGTCAAGCACCGACTGCGACGTGCGGCTGCGCTCCTTGCCGCGGGTGTACGGCACTACGCAATAGGCGCAGAACTTGTCGCAGCCCTCGATGATGGTGATGTATCCCCGATGCGGGTTGGTGCGCGCGGTAAACTCGGTCTCAAACGTCTGGTCGGTCTGGCGATCGTCAAGGCCGGTCACGCGGTCGGCGCCCGCTTCGATCTGCACTAACATAGCCGGCAAGTTGCGGTACGAAGCCGATCCGGCGACCAGGGAAACGTAGGGCGCTCGCTCGAAGATCTTTTCGCCCTCCTGTTGGGCGACACAGCCCAGAACGGCGAAACGCTTCCCTTCCCTGTGCAGCTTTTTGAAATCGTTGAGGCGATGGAACACCTTCTGTTCGGCCTTGTCGCGGATCGAGCAGGTGTTGTAAACGATGAGGTCGGCATCCTCTTCGCGCTGCACTTGCGCATAGCCCTCGGAGATGAGCGTCCCAACAACTTTTTCGGAGTCGTGGAAGTTCATCTGGCAACCGAAGGTCTCGATGTAGAAAGTCTTTTGCGTGGAACTCACAGCCATCCTCGATACTCATCAGTATAACGGGAATGCGGAGAGGATTCACCACAGAGGCACAGAGAGCACAGAGAAGAATTAAAGAATTTTGCTTCTCCGTGCTCTCCGTGCTCTCCGTGTCCTCAGTGGTAAAAAGAGGAATTTATTTGCCCAGCAGCTTCTCGATCTGGGGCTCGATTGACGCCGGCGGTGTGGTGGGCGCATAACGCTCAATCACGTTCCCCTTCTTATCCACCAGAAACTTGGTGAAGTTCCACTTGATGCTATCGCCAAGCAAGCCGCCTTTTTCGCTCTTCAGAAATTTGTACAGCGGATGAGCGTCGTCGCCGTTGACCTCGATTTTCGAGAACAGCGGAAAGTCCACGCCGTAATTGAGCTGGCAGAACGATTTGATCTCATCATCAGAACCGGGTTCCTGGTGACCGAACTGGTCGCACGGAAAACCCAGCACTTCCAGGCCGCGGTCTTTGTACTTTTCGTAAAGCGATTGCAGCCCATCGTACTGCGGCGTAAATCCGCACTTGCTGGCAGTGTTGACGATGAGCAGGACTTTGCCCTTGTAGTCGGCGAGCTTCTTGTTGCGGCCGTTGTTCAGCTTTGCGGACAGATCGTACAGGCCCATCGTTCACTCCTGGCTTTGTACACCTCAGCGATTAGCAGTTAGTGCTTAGCCGTCAGCAAACCCACCCGTCCCGTCTGCGAACAGCGAAAGGCGAAGAGCGAAAAGCGGCCTCTCAGTACGCTTTCGCCACCACCACGCGGCGATCCACCGTCTCGCCGGTTACAATGCACTTGCCTGGCCCGTCATGTTCGTCCACTAAAGGAATGCAACGGATCGTGGCCTTGAACTCCTTGATGCGCGCATCGCATCGCGGATCGTCCTTGAGATGCGCCATTACGAATTTCCCGCCACCCTTTTCCGCGGTCACATCCCTCAAAATAGACTCCACCTCTTCAATGGAATTTGCCAGCACCGTGTTGGACTTCAGGCGTTGTTTGGCAGCGTCGTACATGTTCTGCTGCATGTCCGCCAGGACGGCAGGCAACTTGCCAGCGACATCAGATTGCGGCATCGGTTCCTTGACTCCTGTGTCACGTCGTTTCAACACAATGCTGCCTGATGCCAGGTCGCGAGGGCCAAGTTCGAGAACAACCGGCACGCCGCGGCGCTCCCAATGAAAGAACTTTGCGCCAGGTGACTGTCCTTCGCGGTCGTCCAACTTCGCGCCGAGATCTTTCGCGATGCGGTGCGACGCTTCGAGTACCTTTTCCTTCTCTTCATCTTTGCGATAAATCGGAACGAGCACGGCTTTGATGGGCGCGACCTTCGGCGGCAGCACCAAGCCCTTGTCGTCGGAGTGGCTCATGATCAGGCCGCCGACCAGTCGCGTGCTCACTCCCCAACTCGTCTGCCACACGTAATCAAGCTGACCTTCCTTGCTCTGAAATTGCACGTCGAAGGCTTTGCCGAAATTCTGCCCGAGGTCGTGGCTAGTGCCGGCCTGCAGCGCAAAGCCGTTCTGCATCATCGCTTCGATGCTGTAGCTTTGCAGCGCACCAGCGAACTTCTCCGATTGCGTCTTCAGGCCTTTGATCACCGGCATCGCCATGACGTCCTCGGCAACCTCGGCGTACACATCGAGCATGCGCAGAACTTCCTGAAGGGCTTCATCATGATTGGAGTGCGCGGTGTGGCCCTCCTGCCAGAGGAATTCCGTGGTGCGGAGAAACATGCGCGTGCGTAGCTCCCAACGGATGATGTTGGCCCACTGGTTCACAAGCACCGGCAGATCGCGCCAGCTCTTGATCCACTTGGCGAAGAAGTGCCCAATGATCGTCTCCGATGTGGGACGAATGACGTATGGCTCTTCCAGTTGCTTGCCGCCAGCGAGCGTGACCACAGCAAGCTCGGGCGAGAAACCCTCAACGTGCTCGGCTTCCTTGTGCAAGAAGCTTTGCGGGATCAGCAGCGGAAAATACATGTTCTGATGACCTGTGGCTTTGAAGCGGTCGTCGAGCTCGCGTTGTATCAGCTCCCAGACCGCGTAGCCGTTGGCCTTGATGACCATGCAGCCCTTGACAATCTCGGCGGGCTCGGCCATGTCGCCTTGCAGAACTACGTCCTGGTACCAAGTTGCAAAATCCTGTGCGCGGGCAGTAATCGGAGATTCGGCCATGAATGAGTGCTCTTTCTTTGGGATGAATGGACTGCCTTTAGATTATGACAGGTGGAATGCGTTTCACCACTGAGGACACGGAGAGCACGGAAGAATTTCAGTCAGGGCCGTTGAATCGCTTCGTCCCGTTCTGTACAAGGTTCAGAAACTCTTCATGCACGCGCCTGTCTTCGGACAGTTCAGGATGGAAAGTTGCCGCCATTACACTTCCCTTCCGCACCAGCACAGGATCGTTGCCTCGTTTCGCCAGGACTTCTACGCCTTGGCCAACACGTTCGATCAGTGGCGCGCGAATGAATACCATCTCCAGCGGTTCGCCGCCGAGCGCGCTGGCCGCCTCAACAATTGTCGAGTCGATCTGCCGCCCGTAGCCGTTGCGTCGGATTGTGATATCAAGAGCGTCTAAACCCGGCTGATGCGGATTCTCCACTTGCTTTGCCAGCAGAATGGCGCCGGCACAAGTGCCGAAGGTAGGCTTGCTGTGCACAAAATCGTTGAGCTTGTGAAAGGTATCTTGCCCGAGAAGCTTCAGGAACGTGGTCGACTCGCCTCCGGGAATGACCAGACCATCGATGTCGTCGAACTGCTCGGGTTTGCGCACCAGTGCGACTTCCGCGCCCAGTTCTTCCAGGCGGCGGCGATGCGCATCGAAATCGCCCTGTAGGGCAAGAACGCCGATCTTCATTGCTTAGCTCTTAGCGTTTAGCTGTTAGCCTTTAGCAAACTTCCAATAACAGAGATGCCGCGTGAACGGTATTCGCTTCTAGGGTTTATGGCGTTACAAAACAAAGCGCAGCCGAAGCTGCGCTAGTCGCGGATTGCTAAAGGCTAAGAGCTAATTGCTAACGGCCGCTTTCACCATCCCCGCGTCTGCAGCAGGTCTTTTTCCGCGATGGCGCCGACGGCCAGGCCCTTCATTGCTCCGGTCATCTGCTCGCTGACTTCGGCGAGTACCTTGGCATCGTCGTAGTGCGTGGTAGCGATCACGATGGCGCGAGCACGCGATTCGGCCTCTTCGCGTTCGGTCTTCACCGTCAGGTCTAGAGGAGTCGCTCCGCCCTTCATGAAAATCCCCGAGCCGACGAATACAGCTTCGGCTCCCAGTTGCATCATCAGCGAGGCATCTGCCGGCGTCGCAATGCCTCCGGCGGAGAAATTCGGCACCGGCAACTTCCCTGCCTTGGCGACAATGCGCACCAACTCGTACGGCGCCTGGTGGTTCTTGGCAGCGGCAAAAAGCTCTTCCTCGCTCATCACCGTGAGTTGACGCATTTCTTTAACTATTTGCCGCATGTGTTTGACGGCATGAATCACATCGCCGGTCCCAGCCTCGCCTTTGGTACGGATCATGGCGGCACCTTCGGCAATGCGGCGCAGAGCCTCTCCTAAATTTCGCGCGCCGCAAACGAACGGCGTCTTGAACGCGTGCTTGTTCACATGATGTTCTTCATCGGCGGGGGTCAACACCTCCGACTCGTCGATGTAGTCCACGCCGATCTCCTGCAGGATCTGCGCCTCGGCAAAGTGGCCGATGCGGCATTTGGCCATTACCGGTATCGAGACTGTGGCCATGATCTGGCGGATCAGCTTGGGATTGGCCATCCGCGACACTCCGCCCTCGGCGCGAATGATGGCAGGCACGCGCTCCAGCGCCATGACTGCGGTCGCGCCGGCCTTCTCGGCGACCTCGGCCTGTTCGACGCTCATCACGTCCATGATGACGCCGCCCTTGAGCATCTCGGCCAAGCCGGTCTTCAGGCGCAGGCTGGTGTTGTTGCCATTGTTCTCTGACATAGATTTCTCCTCGGATCGGAGCGTTAAGCACTTGGCTCTCAGTGACGCTCAGGAAGTCTTGGCCAAATGCTAAGTGCTAAATGCCAAGTGCTAACCCCAAGCAGTAGCGCGATCCTAAATACTTGCGGAACCTTCTATTTTACTCTGCGCGGGTGTGCCGCGTAACTCCGTGCTGTGCCGGTTATCATTTGCGCCAATCTCCAGCGTGATAGACCCTATACTTCCCTGTGAGAACCCACCAATATGCCGAGCCTTGAGATCGTCCCCATGGAACAGCGCGACTGGGAGGCGGTTCGCGAAATCTATCTTCAGGGAATCGCGACCGGGAATGCCACGTTCGAGAGAGCCGTGCCGGAATACACGGAGTGGGACGAACGCCACCTTTCCCCTTGCAGGCTGGTCGCGCGCTGGAACGACAAGGTCCTCGGTTGGGCCGCGCTGAGTCGCGTCTCCAGCCGCGAAGTTTACGCGGGCGTCGCCGAGGTGAGCATCTATATCGCGGAGGAGGTTCGGGGACGCGGAATCGGACGCAAGTTGCTGCGTGCCCTGGTAGAAGCCTCGGAGGAGAACGGCATCTGGACCCTCCAGGCAGGAGTCTTCGCCGAGAATGCCGTCAGTATCCGCTTGCACCAGCAGGCGGGGTTTCGCATTGTGGGGAGTCGCGAAAGGATTGGCTGCCTGGATGGACGCTGGCGCGACACCGTGCTCATGGAACGCAGGAGCAGGATGGTGGGCACCTGAAACTCTCTGGCCGTCATCCTCAGCGACGAGCATAGCGATGAGTCGAAGGACCTCGACCCGCCTTCTACGTCGCGTCGCTACCGGTCTTCTTCAAATATTTCGCAAACATGCGATGGGGATCGATCTCGATGAATGTTCCTATACTTTCCGCCAGCACTTCTCCTTTGCCATTGCGAATTTCGGCAGCGTGGATATGCTCGCGGCCATCTACCCTCACCTCCCAGCCTTCGACGATGAGAGGTGTGAGTAACGGCGTCGGCCTGAGATAGGTGACTTCCATCCGGCCCGTCAGCGCGATCACATTGCGCAGTTTGCTGACCTTGCCCATGGCCTCGTCGAGGATGGTGGCGATGATGCCGCCGTGAGCGTGGCCCGGCGGCCCGACGAAGCGGTCCTCGAGTTGAAAGTGGCAGACGAAGCGTTCGTGCTCTTTGTCGAGGACGAACTCCAACCGCAGTCCGGCTTCGTTAGCGGGGCCGCAACCGAAGCAGTTGTTGGCAATTTGCGCCTTTTTTACCTCGTGGCCGTGAACTCGCTCGTGCTGGGGCATGAAACCAAGATGAAGCAGAGTCGATGAGGATGCAAGTGGGAAGATGCTTTGCGCCAGTCGCTCTTCGCTTCTCGCCGTTCGCCCGTCGCTAGTGTCGGCACAGAATAGCTGGCGAATAACGAAGACCGGAGAGCGAAGAGCCGACAGTCATTTTCCGCGGGACTGGACTCTGCCCCGCTCTATGGTCAATCATTTTTGGCGAAAAGCGGGCGGCGAAGAGCGAATAGCGATTAAGTTTTGGCTGATGGCCGACAGCTTCTCAGAATAGATGAGGATTATTCGGATTGCCGGAGTCGATGTTGATCTGTTCCTCGGTATGCCGACTGGCATACCAGCACGGTCTGAGGCCGAATTGCGGAAACATGGAATTTGAGCAACTTACATCGTGGTCGCCCGCGTAGTCGTACTCTGTTTTTCCATTCTTCAACTTGACCACGTAGTAGGTATGCATAGTCACCGTGCCGAAGGTGTCGCGCGCGGGGATGCGAAAGCGCACCGATAGAAAGTCAGCCAGATAGAGGAGGCCCGCAACAACAATCACGATGAGGACGATGCGTTTCATATGCAAGAGACGACCCTTGCTCTGCAGGCCGACGACTTCCCTTCCAAAATATACCCTCAGAGATCAGTTGAGTTCCGTCGCCGCCGCGTGCATCATAATGTCACAGGGCGTTGTGACGCGAGGAAAAGTGGGTGTCTCGCGTTTCGGTTCAACATTCGCAATCGGGCGTTTAGCTTGCACGCCGGCAAGGCACAGCCAAACGGCGACCCAAGGGTATAGCAGTTGTGAGCCGGGGAATCAGCATTCGGGTACCGAGAACCGCGCAAGGCGGTGGAGGCCGTGGCCCCGCTACGGGCTGGCCCGGGGGTGGTGGTGGCCGCGGTGGCGATGACAACACTCCCAACTATGGCGAACGGTTGCGGCGCTATCGTCTGGGGCTGATGTTGGCGCTGTCTTCTGTCGTCATGCTCTTCGTCTCGTTCACTACTGCTTATGTAGTGCGCAAGGCAGGCGCCATCTGGGACCCGGCGAGCAATGACTACGTCAGTAACTGGGTTCCGCTCACACTCCCCACCCGGATCCTGCTGGTAAATACTTTCATTTTGCTGCTTAGCAGCTTTGTGCTGGAATTCGCGCGGCGGCGTGCCGCGGAAGATGTTGCACTAGCGCCCATCGTCGGCATGCCGGGCATTCGGGTGAGCGCCAGCCATGCGCTTCCATGGGTTTGGGCGACGGTCGTTCTCGGTCTCGGCTTTCTCGCCGGGCAGGCATACGCGTGGCATTTATTGCGGTTGACCAATGCTACGTTCGCCACCAATACGAGCAGTTCGTTTTTTTTCATGTTGACCGGCGTCCACGCAGTGCACCTGGTCGGAGGACTTCTGGCGCTGCTCTACGCCGGCATGACGACTTGGCTGCATGGGCCACCCGAAACCCGCCGTCTGGTCATCGATGTGACCGCGTGGTACTGGCACTTCATGGGTTTTCTGTGGATTTACATCTTCGCACTGCTGTACTTCGCGAGATAGGGCCGCCTCACGCGACACCTCCAAACAGATATAATCAGAGGTTTCGGCAGTCATCTTTAGTCGCGTCTGTGAGGCTGAACAGGCGAAATGCCGCCGCACCGCAGATTTTTACCTTGCCGGAAACCTGGAGCCCATGTCGAACGAGAGCATCGTTGTGCGCGGAGCGCGCGTCCATAATCTGAAGAACATCGACTTCGAAATTCCGCACAATGCCTTGACGGTGGTGACTGGGGTTTCGGGTTCGGGCAAGTCGTCGCTGGCGTTCGATACCGTTTACGCCGAAGGTCAGCGCCGTTATGTGGAATCACTTTCCGCCTACGCACGACAGTTTCTGGAGCGCATCGAGAAGCCCGATGTCGACGTCATCGACGGGATCGCTCCCGCGGTGGCCATCCGGCAGAAGAACACCACGCGCAATCCTCGCTCAACGGTCGCCACCGCGACGGAGATCTACGACTATTTGCGATTGTTATATGCCCGGGTGGGCCGCACCTACTGTCTGAACTGCGGTCAGGAGGTGAAGAAGGACACGGTTGACGAAGTGGCGGAGCAGATTCTCGCGCTCGGCGAAGGAGCGCGGGTGCAGGCATTCTTTCCACTTCAGCCTCCACCCAAGCCCGCTGAAGCGGAAAAATCGAAGGGACGCCGCATCGCAAAAAAGAAAACCCCGAAGCCAGCGAACGATTCCCTGCTGAAGGAGCGTCTGTTCGAACTGCGCAAGCGAGGGTATAACCGGCTCTACCAGAACGGCCGGGTGGTTGAGTTCTCTACGCCCGAGTCCTTGCTCGACCTCAATTTTGCCGAACCGGTGCTGGTGTTGATCGACCGCATCGCGGTCTCGCCTGACGCGCGGGCGCGCATCGTTGATGCGGTGGAGCAGGGCTCCCGCGAAGGCGGCGAAGTGCTGTTCGAAACGGCGCCGCGTGACGGTGAGATGCCGCAGCGATTGCGGTTTTCTCAGCGTTTTGAGTGCAAGCGGTGCAACATTCGTTACGAAGAGCCGGAGCCGCGGTTGTTTTCGTTCAACAATCCATTCGGCGCATGTCCGCGATGTCAGGGCTTCGGCAACACTATTGATTTCGATCTCAACCTGGTGATTCCCAACAAGACGCTGACGCTAGCCGAAGGCGCAATCGAACCTTGGACCAAGCCGAAATACCGCCCGCTGGCGACGGAGATGCGCCGATACGCCCGCTCGGCCGGCATCCCCCTCGACGTGCCATGGCAAGACCTTACTGCCGAGCAGAAAAACTACGTCGTCAACGGCGACGGCAAGTTCTGGGGGGTACGCGGTTTCTTTGAGCACCTGGAGCGCAAGAAGTACAAGCTGCATGTACGGGTTTTTCTCAGCCGGTACCGTGGATACTCCGTATGCTCCGATTGCGAAGGTCTGCGCCTGCGCCGCGAAGCACGGCAGGTGAAGATCGGTGGCAAAGACATCTGTCAGGTGTCGGCGATGACAGTGGAGGAGGCAACGCAATTCTTCTCGCAGTTGCAACTGACGCGGCAGGAAGCCGACATCGCTGGAAAGCTGCTGGATGAAATCAACGACCGGCTGCGGTATCTAAACGACGTGGGCTTGGAATACCTGACGCTTGATCGATTGTCTTCGACGCTGTCCGGGGGCGAAGCGCAGCGTATCCAATTGGCGACGTCTCTGGGTTCGCGGCTGGTTGGTACCCTGTACGTGCTGGACGAGCCGTCGATCGGACTGCACCACCGCGATACCAGCCGGCTAATCAAAATCCTGCACGACTTGCGTGACCTGGGAAATACGATTCTCGTGGTGGAGCACGATGCCGAGATTATGCGCTCGGCTGATCGCATCCTCGATCTCGGTCCGGGGGCGGGGGAAAACGGCGGCCGTGTGATTGCGGCCGGGACCTATGATGAAATCGTGCGCAACCCTGCTTCGCTCACCGGGCGCTACTTAAGCGACGACCTGCGCATACCGACGCCGTCGTCACGGCGAACCGGAACCGGACGGCAAATAAAACTGATCGGCGCAAGGGCTCATAATCTGAAGAAGGTGAACGTCTGCATTCCATTGGGGATGATGGTGTGCATTACCGGCGTGTCTGGATCGGGAAAATCGACGCTGGTACATGATGTCCTCTATAACGCGATCGCAGCGCAAACGGGTCAGCTCACCGGCGGACCGCAGGCTGAATTAGATCGCGTGGAGGGCGCGGAGTGGATCGACGAAGTAGTGCTGGTGGATCAATCACCGATTGGCCGTACTCCGCGCTCGAATCCGGTGACCTACATTAAGGCATTCGACGCGATCCGTGAACTCTTCGCTTCCCTGCCCGAGAGTAAGAAGCATGGTTATACGGCGGGTCACTTTTCCTTCAATATCCCGGGTGGACGTTGCGAAGGCTGCCAGGGCGACGGTACTGTCACCGTGGAGATGCAGTTTTTGGCAGATGTTGAGCTGGTGTGCGAAGAATGCAAGGGCATGCGTTACAAGCCGGAGATTCTGGAAGTCCACTACCATGGCAAGAACATTCACGAGGTACTGAACCTTACCGTCAAGGAGGCGCTGCACTTCTTCTCGGGCGTGCCCAAGATTGTAGAAAAACTACGCGTGCTGGAGGAAGTCGGCCTGGGCTATTTGCGGCTTGGCCAGTCGGCAACTACGCTTTCCGGGGGCGAAGCGCAACGCATGAAACTGGCAGCCCACCTGCAACCCAAGCTGCGTGACATCGGTCGGTCGCAGACCGAGCGCAATAAGCGCCACCCGAGGATGCTGTACATCTTTGATGAGCCCACCACAGGGCTGCACTTTGATGATGTCAGCAAGCTGTTGGCGGCCTTCCGGCGACTAATTGAGGCTGGCGGATCGATTCTGGTTATCGAGCATAATCTCGACATCATCAAGACTGCGGACTGGGTTATCGACTTGGGTCCGGAGGGCGGATCGCGCGGTGGCCACGTGGTGGCGGTGGGACCGCCGGAGAGCATCGCCAAGGCTCAAAATTCCTACACCGGTCAGTGGCTGGCGCGCATCTTACCGCGCAACGGGAACCCTCAATCGAATGAGCATCGATAGGCACGCCGCGGCGGTAATTCTCTTCGCGGCCCTGACTACCGCTGGCACGGCGACTGTTACCGCACAGGAGAGCAAGCCGACGAT
Source organism: uncultured Acidobacteriaceae bacterium (assembly GCA_963755865.1). Classification (GTDB taxonomy): domain Bacteria; phylum Acidobacteriota; class Terriglobia; order Terriglobales; family Acidobacteriaceae; genus Bog-257. The sequence continues at coordinate 258,818 of CAVWLY010000015.1, forward strand.
TCGTCATCATCGCGTGGCCGAGGAAGTCCCGGACGACACCAGCTCGCCTGAGGTGGACCAGGCGGAAACAGCGATGCAGCATGGCGATTTTACGACTGCAGAGTCGCTGCTGCAGAAAGCCATAAGTGCCAAGCCGAACGAGTATCGGGCGTGGTTCGACCTTGGCTATGTGTATAACGCAACCCAGCGCAGCGCGCTGGCGATCGACGCCTATCGTAAAGCGGTCGCGGCCAAGCCAGATGTGTTCGAATCCAATCTGAATCTGGGTATATTGCTGGCCGGGCAAGGTGACAAAGTTGAGGCCGCCAAGTATCTGAAAGCCGCAACGCAGCTTAAACCCACCGCAAACCCTGACGAGGGATTGGCGCGCGCCTGGCAGTCGCTGGGTCGTGTCGAAGAGGACAGTGATCCGCAACAGGCGCTCGCCGCCTATGCCGAAGCCGCCAAGCTCAATCCCAAAGCCATCCAGCCGCACCTGTCTGCCGGGATCTTACTGGAAAAACAGAATGACTTTGGCGCCGCGGTGCGTGAGTTCCAGACTGCTGCGGATCTCGATCCCAAGTCGCCGGAAGCCTTGGCGGGTTTGGCGAATGTCGCGATGAAGGAGAAGAAGTATGCTGACGCCGAAGCGGCGTTACGCAAACTGCTGGCCGCCGATCCGCAGAACAACAATGCACGTGTCCAACTGGGACGCGTCCTGGCAGCCGAGGGCAAAAGCGAGCAGGCTGCCGATGAGCTCCAGCAGGGGCTGAAAGCTAACCCTGATGATCCGCACGCCGCCCTGGAGTTGGGCACGCTCTATGTACAAGCCGGCAAGGACAGCGAAGCGGAAGCGCAATTTCGGATCGCGGTCCAGAAGATGCCCCAGAACGCGGAAGCACATTACGCCCTCGGCTCTTTGTTAATGCACGAGAAGAAACTTCCTGAGGCCCAACAGGAACTGCTGCTGGCCGTGAAGTTGAAGCCAGACTTGGCCGATGCCTATGGCAACCTTGCCGTAGTGGCTTCAGCCAACAAGAATTATGAGCTGGCGTTGAAGGCACTCGATTATCGCGCCAAGTTTTTGCCCGAGTCTGCGATCAGTTATTTCCTGCGAGCCACGTGCTTCGACAACTTGAAGGCGTCAAAGCAAGCAGTGGAATATTATCAACGTTTCCTGGTGGAGGACGCCGGCAAGCTTCCTGACGAGGAATGGAAGGCCCGCCACCGGCTTATGGCGCTGGACCCGCAGCATGCTGAGAAGTATCAAATCAAGAAGAAATAAGCGGCTTCTGACTAAAGCAAAACATGGCACTGATCAAGAAGACTGGTACAGGTGGTCTGATCTCGATAGGCATGGCAATTTCGCTGTTAATGCTTGGAGCCTGTGTTTTGATGTCCGGCTGTAAAGCTCCGCCGACTTGGTCCGCGGAGGTCCGGTCTCCAGATGGGAAGATGATTGCAACGGCGGATACATTCGCAAACGGGGGATTTGTCGCACCCGGCCCAGACGCAACTTTTGTCTACCTGAGCTGGACCACAGGGTCACAGCCTAAAATGCTGATTCTGGCGTTCTCTGATGGCACTTCGAACCCGATGGTATGAGGGTGGGGATGAATTGGTTAACTCCAACCCATCTGGAGCTGACGTATAAAGGACAACGAACTATCGACTTCCGGGCTGTCAAATGTGCCGGAGTCGATATTTCCGTGCGAGAACTCTCAAACGATACGATCACCCCTTAGCATGTGGCGACCCTTACAAAGCGCGGCGATCGTGTTACTGCTCACTGGCATGGGACTGGCGGCGAACGAATCCCTGCCTCAACTAAAAGTTCGTGCCGATGCGGCGCACGGAGGAGAGCAAGCGAAGCTCTGCCTTGCATATGCTCAGCGAGTACTGGAGGATGCCAATGCCCAGTTCACCAACGGCGATGTGGACAAAGCACAAAGTGAAGTTGGAGAAGTGGTGGAATACGGCCGAAAGGCAGCCGACGCCGCCTCCGCGTCGGGAAAGCATCTGAAACAAACGGAGATTGAGTTGCGCAAGCTGTCCAAGCGCCTGCACGACATTGCCGAAACGCTGGCGGTGGAAGACCGCCCGCCCGTGCTGAAAGCGGTGAATGACATCGAACAAATCCGCTCTGACCTGCTGGCCAGAATGTTCGGACCGCAAGCAGAACCGAAGGAGAAATCTTGATGCGGCGTAGGATCCATTGGTTCATCGGTCTGGTGTTCTTTCTATGCTCTCTGTCGCAACTCGGCTTGACGCAAACTCGCAGTCGAGATCCGCTGAATGAGAAGGAAATCGACCAGATGCGCGAGGTGGCCGACTATCCCGACAAGCGCCTGGAGTTGATGATCAGCTTCGTGCGAGCGCGCGTGAACTCGATCGATCAATTACGCACCGACGCGAAAGGTGCGAAGGACCGTCCGATGCAAATACACGATTTGCTGCAGGATGTTTCCTCGCTGCTGGACGAGATTGACGACAATGAAGACATGTACGCCTCGCACAAAACTGATATGCGCAAGGGCTTGAGGTTGCTGATTGAAGCTGACAGTGAGTGGGCACTTAAGCTGCGTGAGTTAAAAGAAAAGTCCCCTCCAGAAGAACTGGAACAATATTCTTTTGTCTTGACCAACGCCATCGAGGCCGTAAGCGATGGTGCGGACAGCGCCCGGGAAGAGCTGCAAAAGCAGAATGAGCTGGCCAAGGAAAAGAAACTGAACAAGGTTTACTCGGAGCGGCCAGACTAGTCCTCAGCGCGACGCCTTCCGTGCTAGATTAGTAACATCTTGCTTCCCAAGCTGCAGGAGATTTTCCAGAGGAGCTACCGCGAGCTGCGGCCGCGTGCGCCCATCCCGCAATTCCGTGTCGAGTTCTATCCCTTTGCCAATGTGAACAGCACAATTCGCGTGCGCGAGACCATCGTGCACGCTCGGATCTCGGATCTGCTGGAAGGCGCCCCCGATACTGTCCTGGAAGCGATCGCGCACATCCTGCTGGCGAAAATGTATCGCAGACCTATCGCACCACTGCACTCGACCCGCTATCGCCGCTATGTTTCCAGCCACGACATCAGCGCCAAAGCGCAAAGGGTGCGACAGTTACGCGGGCGAAAATGGATTGCGTCTGCCCAGGGAGAGGTCTACAACCTGGAGCAGATCTTTGAAGAACTCAACCGGCGTTTCTTTCACGGCTTGCTGGGCCGGCCTCAGATGACATGGAGCCAATCCCAAGCCCGCCGAAGCCTTGCGCATTATGATCCTGCCCACAACGCCATCGTAGTCAGCCGCGCATTTGACCAGCAGAGGGTGCCGCGATACGCCGTCGAGTACATCGTGTATCACGAAATGCTTCACCTGAAGCATCCGGTGAAGCTGCGCGGTAGCCGCCGCTGTGTGCACGGGGCCGACTTCCAGGCAGAAGAAAAACTATTCCCCGAGTTCGAGCGCGCAAAGGCCTTTCTGAAGAAGCTTTAGCTTGCTCCGTCACAAATTGTCTCTGAACGGATAAAACCTTATCTATATCCGAAAAGTGCCATATTGGTAATACTACTATAGGTAGTACAGCCTTTAGTTTCAATGTATTACACAGCAGACCAGTAGCCAGCTATTTTTTGCTATTACGCCCGATGGCGGGGGTATACAGTGGTGGCGATTTATCAGCCGTACAAAATTCCAGCGTTACTGTTTGGAGGATTGCATGAGAAGCCTTAACGTGCGTGCAGTTTTGTTACTAATGGCAATTAGCTGTTTCGCCGTGGGAATGGCTCACGCTGATGTTGCGGTCACCTTTCCCAGCGATAACAGTTTTTATTGCACCGCCGGAGGCGGTTGTAACTTCGTCGGAAACAATGGACATCAGACCGGCTACTTCTATACTGCCGGCGACTTTGTTAGCGAAATCTTTTTCACCGGACAAACATCCATCAGCGGTCTATCGTATGACTTCTTTTATCTCGATAGTCTCGGCGGCAACCCCGGCGCCCAGTACGAGAATGATGTGTACATCAACAGCGTTCTCGTAGGTTCTTTCCTGGTGGCGGACTGTGGTTATTGCGGAACCGAGATGGAGGCCTCAGGTACTTTCAGCTTCGCTTCGCTCGAAGGAGATGGAACTTATGCGTTGTCCATCGTACTGGCACAGACCGTGCCTCCGGGAGACGGAAGCTATGCATTTCTCGCCCCGGGTAGTGCCACTTTGCAGGGCACTCCCGAGCCGGGCACCTTGGCATTGCTAGGCTCCGGAGTTATCGGCCTGGCGGGATGGATTCGCCGCAAGTCGATGTTCTAGACAGTCTGAGGCCCTCGCCCCAGTTTCCGGAGCGCCGCTTCCAGCGGACAAGTCGATGAACTTCTTGGACCAGTTCACACGTCAAGCAAATTGACGAGGAGGAATTTTGACATGCGATTCATGAAAATCCCAGGATTATTCCGAGTTTTGCTAGTGCAGGTGTTACTAGCTGTATTGCTGCTTTCGATGATGTCATTCGCCGCCACCGTTATTCCCAATAGCGTGCCACCATATATCTCCCGGGCCCAGAACCTAGGGCAAGAAGATCCGGGCCGGGTCATCAGTATCACGATGCGGATGGCCTTGCGTGATCGCGCTGGGCGCGACGCCTTACTGCGCGATCTGTACGACAAGAACTCGCCGCAGTACCAGAAGTGGTTGACTGCGGAGCAATATGCTGCCCGGTTTGCCCCTACCGCTCAGGCAGCCGCGACGGTGCAGGACTTCCTGCGGTCACAGGGCCTGACGATCACCGACGTAAATCGATTTAACTACACGATCACGGCGCAGGGCCGAGTCTCTGATATTCAGAAAGCCTTCGCTGTCCAGATCAACCGTTACAGCTTCAATGGGGAAACTCGCTACTCCAACGCCAACAACCCTTCGCTTCCGGTTCAGCTTAGTGGCTTGGTGGGCTCGATTGGTGGCCTGCATGAAGTGAGAATGCAGACCCATCACGTGGTTCAACTGGATGGAGAGTCCATCGTGCAGAGGCGAAGCCCGGGTCAAAGCCCCACAAGCGGGCAACTGTACTGGGAGTATCAGTGCTACCGCGGAACCCAGGCACATGGTTTCACCACTAGCGGCTTCATGCCAGCGGCGATATATCAGGGCAACCGCTACGGGGCCGATATCACCGGCGGACAAGGGCACCTGCCTCCGTGCGGGTATGAGCCCACAACGCTGCAAACTGCCTATGGTCTGATACCCGTCTATTCCAGCGGGTTGGATGGGACCGGCCAGACGGTGGTGATCGTCGATGCTTTCGGTTCACCCACTGCTGCAGTTGACCTGGCGCAATTTTCCAGCACCTTTAGCCTGCCAGCTGCCAACTTCTCCGTGTACAACCCCCAGGGATTGCCACCCTACAACTCGGGCTGGGCCGGTGAAACCACGCTCGATATCGAATGGTCACATGCGATGGCGCCTGGAGCCAACGTCGTGCTCATCCAGACCATCGATAACTTCGACAACAACCTGATGGGCGGTATTCAGTATGCCCTCGACAATCACCTCGGCAATGTAATCTCCAATAGCTATGGTTCGGACGAATACGACGACGATGCCATGGATATGCAGGCTTGGGATGACTTGCTTGCAACGGCTGCTGGTATGGGAGTTTCGGTGAACTTCTCGACCGGGGACAGTGGGGATTTCTATCGCGCTGTGGGCGCCTACACCGTAAGCGTTCCCTCCAATTCGCCGCACGCCACCGCGGTTGGCGGTGTCAGTGTCTTCTTGAATGCGGATTACAGCATCAAGTTCCAAACCGGGTGGGGGACCACTCTTACTCGCATTGCCAAACCTAATGGAACCAACCCGCCTGAAGTTCCTCCGGTTTGCGCGTCCACGCTGGCGCCAGGGCAGTGCTTCTACTTTGGCGGCGGAGGCGGCATGAGCCAATTCTTCCCCAAACCGTCGTACCAGAGCAGTCTACCGGGCACCGGACGTCAACAGCCTGACGTCTCACTGACGGCTGATCCCTATACAGGTGTTACCATCATCTCCTCTTATGCCAGCCCGGGCACCTTCTCCCTAGGGGTAATCGGTGGAACCAGTGCCTCCGTCCCAATGTTTTCCGGGGTCTGGGCCATCGTGAATCAGAAGAGTGTGCAGCGCACCGGCCATTCAGCCGGCCTGGCTGCGCCTTACATGTACAGCCTGCCGCACGGTGCGGTGCTCGATGTGGTGCAGGCATCGCCTTATACATCGACGAATCTGGCCGGCAACATCTTCACCGGCGGGGCTCCGACGTATGAGTCTCCAACCGGAATCACCGGTCCGGACGTCTCAACCCAGTTCACCAGTGGCTTCTACCAAGGCACCTCCACTCGGTGGTACGCTATCGGCTTTGGACTGGACAGCACACTAGTTACCGGCCCCGGTTGGGACGACGTTACAGGAGTAGGCACACCGAATGGTGCTAGCTTCATTAACGCAATTGTGCCCTAGCGTCAGCGGCTAATTAGAGTCATCAACAATTCAACTGAGTTGTAAACCTTGAGTGGGACGGCGCCAGCCGTCCCACCTTTTTGTGAATTCCATCAAGTAAGGCCGCGACGCCACGATGTATTCAGGGCACAATCAGCTCCGGCGTGGCCCGGGTTTCTCCCACTCCCGCGCCGCGATAGGCCCGCATGACATCATCGAGCGAGACTACGCCGAGTAAGCGTTGCAAATTGGCACGGTGAACAACTGGCAACAGCGGCCACTCGCCCATCACTCGCAAAGCGGTATCGAGCGGATGATCGGGATGAAGGTACGGAATCGTTCCCGTGACAACATGCGACAGCCAGACCTCGGAATTGGGGATCAAGTCGAGCAGCTTTGCCCGGCTAATACCTGCCCAGTCTTCTCCACCGAGACCGACCACCAGGAACTCTTGTGACGAACCGCGGACTCGTTCCTGGGCTTCCCGTAGAGGCATGTCCGCCTTCAGGATTTGTCCCACCGGCGGGCGCATGGCATCTTCCACGCGTAAGAGTGGAACCTCGCGTTCTTCTTCGAGCGATGGAAGCTCCAGCCCGTCCTGGCGTGACAGCAAATCGAAGATCGGGGTCGGCTGGAAGGTGCGCGAGATGAAATACGCGATGGCGTTGGAGATGATTACCGGAACGATGATGCTGTAATTTCCGCTGACCTCCATGATCATGAATACGGAGGTCATGGGCGCTCGCAGAATTCCTGCAAACAGGGTGCCCATGCCGACCAGCGCATAGGCTCCCACAGGGATCGCCAGATGTGGTACGATCTGGCGCTCAGCCATGCCCACCGCGCCGCCAATCATGGCTCCCATAAACAGCGTAGGCGCAAATAGTCCACCGGGCGTCCCGCTGGTGAACGACAAGCCGGTGGAAACTATTTTGAGTGCACCCAGGATAGCCAGGATCTGCCACGTGTACTGCTCGTGCATCGCCTGGTCCATATAGCTGTAGCCGGCGCCCATGACCTGCGGAAACTTAATTCCAATGAAGCCGATGAGTAAACCCGCCGCCGCAGGTTGGAAATATTGCGTCCACGCCGGCAGCTGCCGAAGCCGTGGCCGAAGATAGCCGATGTATTTCACGAATGCCAGCGACGCGAAGCCACCGATCACACCGAGGCTGGCGTAGGCGCCCAACTCTCCGACGTGCTCCAGATGATAAGCAGGCACGTGGAATAGCGGTTCATCACCCAGGAACCAGCGCTCGACCACTGCGCTGGAAATGGCCGCGAGTACCACTGCGCCGAGAATGCCTGCCGTCCAGCGGCCGATGACTTCTTCGATGACGAACAACACCGCAGTAATTGGCGCATTGAAGGCTGCTGCCAATCCGGCCGCAGCGCCCACCGGAGCAATCAAGCGCAACTTCTCGCGGGAGAGTTTCAGTCGGCGCCCTAATGCCGATGCCAACCCGGCGCCGATTTGCAGCGCTGGATCCTCGGGCCCCAGTGACTGTCCACTGCCAATGGCCAATGCGCTGGTGATGAACTTGCCAATTACGGTGACGACGGGTATGTAGCCGTCGTAAATGTAGAGCGCGGCTTTGGTCTGGTTGACGCCGCTGCCGCGCGCCCGCGGGAAGAACCGAATTACCAGGAACGCGATGACCAAACCGGTGAGCATTGGGGCCAGAAAGACGCGTGGTACCGAGGGTTGTAGGCCACTGCCAAGCAGCTTCAGACGCAGAAAGTCAATGCACAAGCGGAAACAAACCACAGACAATCCGGCCGCGATCCCAATGAGCACTGCCAGCAACAGAAAGAATTGCTCCTCCCGGAGACTGAAGCGCTCAGGGGACAACATGGTGCGCAGCGTATTCCAATACTGACGCCGGGTGGGCGTAGAGACAGTCGGCTTGAGTGCAGGCGTGTCTTTTGGAGGGAGGCTAACTGTTTCGTCCGCGCTCATCGCAGGGTCTCACTCTCATGTTGCGCCAGAAGCAGCAGTGCCTGGTCAGTCAAACTCATGTCAGGGCAAACAGGTGCAGTGGTCCGTTCTACCTGAAATACAAACTGCATCACGGGTTCCAGGGAATCGGGATTTCGCCGCAGCGCCCGTTCGCTGGCGTCCGCTTTAATCTGCAGGCCGTGGCTGTAGAGAAGCTGCATATCGTCGGGAGCAGGGGCCATCATTCCCACGGCGGGCACTGCGCTTCCCTTCCCTATGGGCAGGCTCTTGTTGTGAGAAGAGGTCGAGGGGGTTGAGATGCCCTCTGCTCCGAGACTGTATCCTTTCTGCGTCGCACAACTGGTCAACCGGCCCATGGCAGTATTGAAAGCCTCGGCTACGCGAACGGTACGCTCGGTCAGGGAGAGGTCTCGCAAAGACGGCGCAATTCGAAGCACTTCGCGTGCCAAGTCAAGCTGCTTATGCGCCTCCGTGGAAGCCGGATCACGCTCTACCGCCGTATCCAGTGCACGTTCAGCCTGTAGGTAGTCGCCTAGCGTGATTGACGCTTCTCCCAATCCTAACCATGCCTGTGCGTTGCGGGGATCTTCTTTCAACAGTTTGTTGTAGACATCCATTGCCCGCGCTGCTTCACCAACCTCAAGCAGCAGTTGAGCCAGCCGCAGCTGGTCAGAAACATCGGACGGCTGGTCCGCCTGCAGAGCCAGCAGCTCAGCCGATGCCTGTCCCATGTGGTGTTGCTCCATGAGGTACTGGACCAATTCGAAGCGAGTGGCAATTCGATGCTGTTGGGGCGTGTCGCTCCACACTCCGTTGATCGCGTTGCGATAGTAACGTACCGCCTGGTTGGGATCATGTCGCCGCACATACACTCGTGCAAGTCCCAGGTTCACTTCCCCGTCGGCGGGTTCCTCGTCCCACAAACTGATGAGATGGGCATGTGCTTCATTCAGGCGATTGGAAGCAAGCAACGCCTGTGCCAGCCGCAGCCGATAAAGATCGTTCTCGCGATCGTAACCGAGCGCGTTGCGATACTCATCGGCTGCAGCCGCGGGATCGCCTGCCTGCATAGCCGCGTCGCCGCGGGCAAACCATCTTTGCGCTAGCGAATCCTCGGTCCTCCGATGCAGCGTGACGAAATACTGCGTAAAGGCGAATCCTGCCATGATCAGTACAACCACTAGGAACACAGTTAGCCGGCCATATCGGGGAGCGACCGCTTGTCCGCAAGCTGGGCACCGAGGAGCGCCGGCGGGAACTTCCTGTCCACAGGCTTCACAAGCTGTACCAATTGGCGCGCTGGTAATTGACGGCATATCAATCTGGTAGAGCGCTGACGCAGGGAGCGCCGCTTACATTCCACTTTAACAAGAGATGCACAGAATTGCTGCTTCAGGCGGTATAGCCTTCCGGCAATCCCGATGACCGCCCGACGCGAAAAAGGAGAGGCTGGTTGACCTCTCCCTTAGGATCTCGCCAATCGACGCAATACAAGTTGAGCCTTGGCAGGTGCTGTCCGGTTTTCTTTGGCCGTGCGAAGTTACCCCTAAACTTCGTTCCTCCTGCAATCTGTCTCCGACTAGTACAGCCGGAAGTTCACTTCAACGTTGATTTGCACGGCTACTGGCTTGCCATCCTTCATCGCGGGTTCGAACTTCCAGTTACGTACCGCTTCAATCGCTTTCTGATCCAGACCCATGCCCAGGGCTCGCGCCACCTTTATGTCGCGCGGCTTGCCATCAGGACCGACAATCAACCACAGCACGCAGGTTCCCTGATACTTTGCTTTGCGGGCTTCTTCGGAATACTCCGGATCTGGCGTATCTAAGGCACGCGGAGCCGACACGCCACCACCTACGCGGAATACGCCACCGCCAATACCTCCGCCGTGACCGGGACCGACGCCCGGACCCGTGCCGGAGCCAACGCCACCGCCCGAGCCAGAACCGATGCCACCACCGCTACCCGTTCCGTTGGATGGAGGACCGGAAGGAATCGCCGCCATAGGATTGCCGATGGAAGGCATATTGGACGCAAGCTTGATTTGAGGAGGCACCACCACCGTTGGTTCCACCGGCAGCTTCGGATGATCATTACGAATCACAATCGCCGGAGGTGTGATCTGCTCCATCGCCAGCTTGGGCAACTTTCCCTTCGGGGCTTGCAGCTTGTCGCGATCACCGCCGCCTCCACCGCCGCCAACGGTGGTGCTGCTTTTCTTTGTCATCGGCAGCTGGGGTGTCAGGTCGGGCGCAATCAACGTGACGGTCTCCTTTGGCTTCTCCGCCTGCTTGACCGCCCTCGCACCCATGATGGAAATTGCGATCAGGCCCCCCACCATCAAAATGTGTACCACCAGGGAAACCCCAGCGCTTTGTTTTTTGTAGTTGTATTCGCCCCAGATGTCCCGCACCTGCACCGGACGCGAGGTCAAATGCAGAGGAGGCAATTTTTCAGGAAACAAGGCAGCACGGATGTTGCTCTTCAACGAACTGAACAAGGACTCGTCCATGTTGGTCCGTGGCAGAAGATTCAGTTCATCCTGCTGGGATTGGGGAATCAGCGCCTGATTAGCCATAATGCTTGTCTTTGTCCCTCAGTCTTGCTGGTTCTAGAGTCTGCCCACGATGTATGGCGCTTGGCTACGCCGAAATTGCCGAAGGCGTAAAGCCAATATACATCGGCGCCATCATACCCAAAAGCGCCCAAGGCAGGAATCCATTGTTTACGGATGGAGTCTGCGGGGAAGTACGGAGCGCCCCCGAGCCATGTCCTTCCGCTGCCAAGTCAATCCCTCGCCCCACCCCGTCCCTTGTGTGGTGGCTTAGGGGGCGCATGGGGGTGGCCTTAGGGTGGCCTTAGAGTGGCTTTGGGGTCGCAACTGGTTGGCTAGCAATTGGCTAGCAATTGGCTTTGATGTGGCCTTCAGATGGCTTGAGGTGGCTTTAAGGTGGCTTTGGTGCTCTTGTGCCTTCCCGGCGCAGGGTTTAGGGGCCAAAATACACTCGGCCACACTGATTGGTGTTTAGGAAGGCGCCGGCACCCAAGTTCTGTTTTTGCAGCAGCACGCCGCCGAAGGTAATGGGTTTGGCGGTCCCGGGGTTGATCACGCTACCGCTGAAAGAGCCGGTGGTCAGCGCCAGGGCCAGGCTCAATTTGTTGCTGCTCACATTGATGACGCGGTTGCTGGCGGTGAGCGAGAGGAGGTTGGTGAAGCCGGCCGTGAGGCCGCCGCCCATCAGGGCGAGCTGGCCGGAAGTCATCTCCAGCACTCGGACGCCGGCTGCAGGGGCGTGTAACGCGACCCTCGCATCGTGGCCGTCAGGTCGAATCCGTTCGCATAAAGGCGCCCAGCCCCGGACGGCTTGCTCCAGAACACCTCCCCGGTCGAAATCATCGTTGGGCAGGTTCGTGAACGTCAGCCAGCCCATCAGGAAGCCCTGGCCCTGATAGAGCCCCTGGTAGAGGGGGGCTTGCCCGTTCTTCGAGACGACTGAGCTCTGAGTGAGCTTGGTGCCATCGGCCAGCAAGCCGCTGAGCAGGAGTTTGCCGGCGCGGTCCACGGAGAGGGTGGCGTAGCCGTCACCGCCGGGTTCCGTAGCGGATTCGGGTTGGCCGGGAATGAGGATCGTGTAGCGGCCCGCCTGGGGAGCGACGCTGGAGCGGCCGTCGAACACCCCGCGATCGCCGGCCAAGTCAGCGGTCCAGGTGCCGTTGCCGACGGTGCCGACGATACGATCCGTGCCGTTGGTCATGTCCGAACTGCAGATCGACCGTCAGCGGGTTCATGGTGGCACGGGAGATGAGGGCGTGCGCCTTGCCGATCGCGTCGAATTGACTGCTGAAGGGGTAGGAGGCGCCCGCGAGCTGCAGCTTGGCGCTGGCCCCGCCGCCCGTGGAGAGCGTGAGGGTGAGGCTACCGCAACTGTAAGCCGCCGGACCATCGGATTCGGAGAACAGGGCGTTGTAAATGCCCGCCGGGTAAGCGGGTTTGCGGATGAAATTGGCCTGCAAGACCAGGTTGGGCTGCATGACGAATTGAATGGTGGGGGTGCTCACGCTGAGGCTGCCGCTCCAGGCGGCGAACAGGTAGCCCGAGCCGGGCCGGGCCGTCAGGCTATAGGTTTTGCCGACCAGCAACGCCTGGCCGTTCAGGTTGGGCGCGACCGTGCCGACGCCGCTGCTGATGACCGTCAAGCGATTGGACGTCCCGGAGGTGACCGTCAGGGTATCGGTGCCCACGAGGTTGGCGGCGTCGCGGGCCATCACGGTGAGCACATTGAGTCCGCTGCTCAGCGGGATGCCCGGGGCGGTCCAGTTGGTGGTGCCGGTGGCCGTGCCGCTGCCGCCGCGACTATTGGTCCAGGTGACGCTGACCACGCCCACATTGTCGGCCGCCGTGCCGGCCAGTGTGAGCGTGGCCGCCGCCGCGGTGTAGGTCGCCCCGCTGGTGGGGCTGGTGATCTTCACCGTCGGCGGGATCGTGTCCGCGAGGGAGCCGACGGTAACGGTCGCGGTGCCCAGGTTGGAGTTCTTGGCCCCGTCATAAGCGGCGAAGGTGAAGGTGGCCGTGCCGGCGAAGCCCGGCGCGGGGAAGAAGGTGGCAGCGTTGCCCGCCAGCCCGACCGAACCGTTGGCCGGTTGCGCGATAATGCTCAGCGCGAGGGTGGCCCCGGAGGCTGGGAGAGTGAACGTCACGGCCTGGCCGATCGCGGTGCTGGCCGAGACATTGCTCACGGTCGGCGCCGGGCTGGTGTTCACGTCCTGGCCGCCCGGACCGTTATGGCAAGTGTAACAGCCGATCTGGGCCCCGCGGAATAGCTGGACGGTGAGGGTGAAGTTATCGGAGCCGCCGGCAAACTGGCGGTCGCCTTGGGCACGGGAAAGGATGGTGCCGCGGTAATCGGTGCCGTGGCAGGCCTGGCACTGGCTTTGGGCCGTCTGGCCGCTGCCATCAAAGAGGCCGCCGTGCTGGTTCACCCAAGCCTGGCCGACGGGATGCATTCCATGGGGGCCGCCGGTGACCGTTACCGGCAGCGTGGCATGGCAGGCGGTGCATTCCACCATCACCCCGACATGACCCTGGAGTTGGAGGTTGCGCAGATTGTCATTGCGGTGGGAGCTGGGGAATTCGGCGTGGGTGGAGCCGTGGCAGGCCTCGCACTGCAGGCCGCCATGGCCGACCGAGAAGCGATACAGGGAAAGGCCCGGCGCCGGCGTATCGGCCGTGGTGGCAAAGGTCGGGTCCACGGCGACGCGGGCGGCGCCGTTGGATTCGAAGGCGGAGGTGTAGCGGATTTGACCGTTATTGTCGGTGGCCGGAGCCCGTGTGGCAGCTCTGGCAAGTAGGTTCCATAAACCAGCCGACGCGGTTGGCCGAGCCCACCGCGCTCAGGTTGCCGTGACAGCTCTGGCACTGCATCGCCATCGAGCCATCGGCCGCAATGGCGCTGCCCATGGCCCCCCGCAGGCAGCGGGTGGTCGAGCCGGGATGACAGCGATAACAGGCGGAGCGATCTAAGGCGTTGTCGAGTGCGAGGTGCGAAATCGGGTCAGCCACCGAGGCATGGTGCGAATGGACTGAGGTCGTGAGCTGCGGGATGCTCCCAAAGCTGGCCGTCCCTAAAGCGGCGGAGGCATGGCAGGTTGCGCACAGGACCGGGGTAGCATTTGCCACGACGTTGGTGTAAAGCCCCAGCGGGTTCAAACCGCGGGCGGCCAGCGCCGCCGAGTAGAGCGCCGGGTGCAGCGCGAACTGGCGATCATCGTGCAGGCGCAAAATATTGAGCCGGTATTCGCGCTCCGGGTTGGGATCGCTGGCCCAGCCGGCGACGGGTTGCGCGGCGCTTTGCGTCCCCGAGCCATGACAGGCGCGGCAGTCCATTTCATCGGAGATGGGCAGGACAATCGAACTGGTGGCCAGCACGTTGCTGGCCGCGTCGCGAGCGACCAGGCGCATTAAAGGGTAGGGGTTCTTGACCAGCGCGTCGTCGTAGGGCGAGAGGGGAATGCCCTCGGCGCGGAACCAATTGACCGGGGTGGAGACGCCTGGGGCCGGCTGGTTGGTTGGCTCGAAGCGCATGGCTTGGGGGATGTTATTGGTCCCCGGCATGGCCCAGCCCGCCAGGCCCATTTCCGGCGCCAGCGCGGCGCCATAAAGTGGGGCCACATAGGTGAAGAAGTTGCCCTTGCCCATCGCCGTCGAGTTGAAGGAGCCGTCCGGGTCGGCGACCGCCTGGTAGGTGAGCGTGTAGCCGGCGCCGTTAGTGACCAGTTGGCCGCCCACGATGAGCTGCGCCTCGATGGTGTTATAGGGCGGCAGGATGGAGAACACGGAGTAATCGCTATCCATGCAGTGCATGCCGAGGTTATTCCAGCCGAGCAAGGTGGCGGTCGCGCCCGGGGCCGGGGAGGCCGCGCCGATCAGGGCGGCCAGGCAAAGGAGGTTCAGGCCGGTTAAGAGACGAGATGTGCGCATAGTAAAAGAATCCTTTTCTCCAAGTTGCGGTTTCTGCCGAAACGACTAGCAGATTGGCATAGAGCCAGCCCCGCTCAATCGGGGAATGTCCGTTTCGGCATCGGGGAAAATCGTACCGGCATTTGGCCTTCCACCGACTGCGGAACCCGTTGGTGGCGGTGTGATCCCCCTAACCCGGATATCTCATGCCTCTCACGATTGGCCAAAAGCGTGTAGCCGCCAACGCCAGGGCGTGTTGCCCAAGTCGTCCAAGCGTATAAAGGTAGGGCGCGCTCTCCGCAGCGCGCCGGGGGAAGGCATTCAAATACGAGCATTTCGAACATCTGCGGACGCTCGCGGCGCGCTGAGGACAGCGCGCCCTACCACCGCACGACTTGGGCAACACGCCCGGCTACCGGGGTATGAGAGGTTCGGGCTAAGCAATCAACTATCAACGCTCCAACCCTCAACTAGCGGGCTCACGCCGCGCGGCGTTGCTTCTGGTGATCGGTGACGACTTCGGGCTCCAGTTGCGGGGCCAGCCAGAGGCCTTCCAGGACCGGGTAGGCTGCAATCAGCGGCAGGACGGCGACCGCGCCGATGACGCCCGCCACCGTGCCGCCGGCGATCATGGACAAGAGCACCGCCAGAGTGGAGAGCTGCAGCTTCTTGCCATAAATCTTGGGGATGATGAGATAATTCTCCAGCACGTGATAGGCGGCGTAAAACACCAGCACCAGCAGCCCGGTAGTAGCCGAAACGGATAGCCCCAATAATGCGGCCAGCGTGAGCGAGATCGAGATGCCCACGACGGGCACGACGTCCAGCACTCCGGCCAGCACGGCCAGGACCAGGGCCAGGGGCACCTTGAGAAGGGATAGGACCACAAAGCTGTAGACGGCGAAAAGCCCGGACACCATGGCTTGGCCGGAGACGTAGGAAACCACCCGGGCAGCGATTTCCCCCAACCCCTTGGTGACCCTGGGGCGCTGTTCCCGGGGAAAGAAGGTGACGAACCATTGCAGCGCGCGGGGGCCGTCGGCCATCAGGTAGATCGTCAGGGCCACGACCAGCGCCAGGTCCACCAGGCCGCCCAGCGTGGTCTTGGCGGCCGCGAGCGCCTTCTCCGAAAGCTGCTGCAAGTTGACGCTGCCGCCCAAGTCCGCGGCGTGCTCCACGGCCTCCCGCAAGGGCCCTCGGGCCGGTAGCTGAGCCAGCAATTGTTCCTTGAGCTTGGGCAAATCCTTGGCGAATTCGGAGGCCTGGGTGAAGGCCATGGGCCCGAGGACTGCCGCAAAACCGAGCACCGCCAAAGCCAGGGCGGCGCTGGCCAGCGAGAGCCCCGCCCAGCGCGGCCACCCTTGGTGGCTGGCCCAGAGCACGATCTGGTAGAGCGCCACGGCCAGGAGCATCGAGATGATGAGCAGCTTGAAGAACGGCCAAAGCCGGATGGCCACAAACGCCAGCAAGACCCCGCAAAGCAGCTTGACTATAGTGCTCCAGGCGATGCGGACCTCCACTCGGCTGGTCTCTTTTTCCATGCGTAAAAGTCCCCGTTAGAGCCCTTCCGGCGCAACTGACGCGGCGCTGGCCCCGGCGGCATCGGTGTATTTCCCATGGCTCTTTCATAGTTTCCCCGATAGTCCGCGCAGGGCGCTTTGATCTATGCTGGGCATATTGGATGGAAGATGAACCAACGACTGAAAGCCTGACAAAAGAACGCAACCAATGAATACGAAACGTATGCCACAAGAGTTCTCCTGCACCGACAGTAACCCGGCCACGGAGGTGGCTCTGCTCGAAGTCAATCTATTTGGACCCCGGAGCGCCTGGAGTTCGTTGCTCGGCCAACGCGAGCACTTGCACCAACAGATCGCGCAGAGCCGGAAGTACCTGGAGCAGCTTCGCAAAGACCTGGGCGCCTGCGGCACGCTGCTGGAGGCCTGGCCCGACGACGAACAAAACGGCGGAAACGGTTGGAGGCCCGACCCGGCCCAGGAGACGAAGGCCAATAACACCATGGAACCAGTCCTGTTGCTTTGGTTGGAGCAGCTTGAGGAGCGGCTGGGAGCGGTGGTGAAGGAAATCGAGGAGTTCGAGAGTCAACCCGTGCCGGTGTCAGTGGATATCGAAGAGTCGGTGATCGAACTGCTGCGCGCGGCGGGGTGATCAAAAGGGGCGCTGGGCTCCCTTCCAGTTCACGGCCGAACGCCCGAAAGCACGATCGACTTGATGGCCATGCCTTCTCCCGAACGCCCTTCAGTCACCGGCTCAAGCGCCAGGCCGATGATGAGGTCGCGGTAGGCTGCTGACGACGCCAGGTCGAGGTGGTAGGCGTGGAATTTGCCATCGGGATTCAGGTTGAGCCCCAGGCTCTTCTGGCTGTCCCAATGATCGTCGTCTAGGCGCTTCCAGCAAATGCGCGCGGTCGTGGCCTTTCCGGTGTAGGCAATCTCCAGGTCCATCGCGGGGGCCTGCTCGGCTCGCCAACATTGGGTGGGGCTTTCCAGGTGCGGAGTGTCCGCCCCGAAGGTTACCCGCCATGCTCCGTCCAAAGGGAAACCCTGATCCGCAGCATTGCGCAGCGTCCAGTGCTGCCGGTCCCTGGCAAAGCGCCAGACTGGTGGGGTCTTGGTGGCCATGCCGTTGAAGCATTGGCGAATGTCCGCGAGTTTGCCGACCGCAAAGGCCGTGCGGTGCTCGTAGACGATGTTGTAGTCGAAGTTCTCCATGTGGATCGGCGCCACATACGCAGTCGAACTGTGCTTGGGATCGTTTGAGCGGCCGTCGCCATGTATTCCACCATGGAACTCCCCGCCATCCTCTTTGAAGACACCCAGGCCCCAGCCGGCGTCGTCCACGAGCGCCGCCCAGCCTTCGGTGCCCACGAAGCGCGTCCAGGGCCAGGGCTGGTGCCAGTCGTTGGTGACCTGGGTGAGCTGGCCCTGGGTAAAAGGCCGGCTGCCCGTGTAGGACATCAGGCGGCACAGCTTGGAGATGGTGTAGACCGCCGGCAGTTCCTGGGGGCAGGGGGGGTAGGCGGTCTTGTCCGAACGCCGATTGGTGCAACGGTAGCGCATGTGAATGACCCGGCCTTGCAGGGTGGTCCAGGTTTCAAAGAGGCAATCGCCCGGGACATTGTTGAGCGGCCACTGCATGGGAATACATTTGACGTAAAGCTCCTTGCCGTCGTTGCGGTGCTCGATGAGCTTTGAAGGGTTGCCATAGCAGTCGCCGGTTTGGATCGGATTCCAGCCCAGGGCAGCCCACGCCGGGTTAGGCTTCTTGTCGCCCGCCTCAAAGGGCCACGGGCCGGAGTAATGAGACATCTGGATCTGCCGGCCTAGGTCAGCGCCGTTGATAATGTTCCCCGGATGATCCTTGGTGGAGATAAAGGTGACGGCTCCGCCCAAAGCCAAGTCCATGCCGATCCGAACCTCACCATTGTCCAGGAAGGTCATCCTGGGAGCAGGGGCCAGGGGTTCCGCGCCAAAAGTCGCGAGGGCACACAGGGCTGCTACCAGGGAGAGGTAGAAATGCATTCGCGTTCGGGTCTTCATGCGGGTTTAGGCGGTGGGCGCCTTGCTGGACGGCCCTTTCCCGAACCCACACCCCTTGAACCATTGCCGGCCGCAAGCAGGTGCTCAATTTCCCTGCATGTGGGAGCGGAGGTCTGGGCTCCCATGCGGGTGACCGAGATAGCCGCGGCGGCACTCGCAAAGCGCACCGCTTCGACCAATGGCCTGCCCTCGGCCAAGCCGACCGCCAATACGCCGTTGAAGACGTCACCCGCAGCGGTAGTGTCCACGGCCTTGACCTTGAACGCGGGAATCAGTTGCCCGCCCTGTGCTCCAGCCACCCAGGCTCCGCGCGCGCCCATGGTGATGATCACGTTCCTGGCACCGCGTGAGAGCAGCGCCTCGGCGGCTTTAGCGGCGCCGTTCACATTACCCACAGAAATCCCAGTCAGCAGCTCTGCCTCGCTCTCGTTTGGGGTCAGGAGGAAGACCCGGCGGAGCAGTTTCTCAGGCAGGGGCCGGGCCGGGGCAGGATTCAGGATCACGCGCACGCCCGCCGCCGCCGCGAGTTCAGCCGCGGCCCGGACGGTGTGGAGCGGCGTTTCCAATTGGAGCAGCAGCACGCTGGCGTGGCGAAACGCGCTCCTGGCCTTGCGGACATCGGCTGGCCTCAGCATGGCGTTGGCACCCGAAGCCACCGCGATGCTGTTCTCGCCGTTCTGCCCGACGAAGATCAAGGCCACGCCCGACGGGGTGGCGCGGTCGCGCACCACATAATCCACGTTGATGCCGTCAGCGATGAAGCCGGCCACCGCCTTGTCCCCGAACATGTCCTGGCCCACCCGCGCGATCAGGGTAACCGCCCCGCCCGCGCGCGCCGCCCCCACCGCCTGGTTGGCCCCCTTGCCACCGGCTGCGCTGGCAAATTGCCCGCCCAGCAGCGTCTCGCCCGGCTTAGGGATGCGCTGCACCTTGATGATCATGTCGGTGTTGGAGCTGCCGACGACCAGGACTTGTGGTTTCATGACGTATGCCGCTGGTTTAACCGGCGGCGGTAGTAATCAACGATCACCGCGGCAATAATCACCGCCCCAGTGACCAGGCGTTTGATCTCGTCTCGGGCGCCGACCGAGGCCAGGCCGGAGTTCAACACCGCGATGATCAGCACGCCGAAGAAGGTGCGCACCACTGAGCCCCGCCCGCCCAGCAGGCTGGTGCCGCCGATGACGACCGCGGCGATGGCCTGGAGCTCGAAGCCCGTGCCGGCGTTGGGATTGGCGGCTTGAAAGCGCGACGTGTCCACGATGGCCGCCAGCGCCACCAGCATTCCACTGAGGACAAAGATTGTCACCTTGACTGGTCCCGGCTCAATGCCGCTGAGCCGCGCGGCCTGTTCGTTGCCCCCGACCGCAAACATGTAGCGGCCAAAGACCGCATAGGAGAGGGTGACCTGGGCGGCGACGACCAGGGCCAGGGCCAGCAGAAAGGGAAGCGAGAGCCCGAGCACCGCGGTGCCGGCGATGCCTTCGATAGCCGAGCCGATGTATTGCGTCTGCGACTTGGTCACGGCGTGCGCGCCGCCGCCGCGCCATTTCCATCATGCCTAAGGTGACGATGAAGGAGGGCAACCGCCACCGTCGCGAGACCCAGCCGTTGAAAGCGCCGCAGAGCGCTCCCGTGCTCAGAGCGAGCAGCACCGCCGCCCACAGCGGCCAGCGCCATTGGGCCAAGGCCACGCCGACCAGGGCGCCGCACAAGCCGAGCACGGAACCGACCGAAAGATCGATCTCGGCTACAATCAAGACAAAGGTCATGCCGGTCGCCACGAGCATCGCGGCCGGGATCTGGTTGGCCAGGGTGCGGAAGGTTTCCGGGCTGAAGAAGTGCCGGGTAGAAAGGCTGAAGATGAGCACCAGCAGGCCCAGCGCCGTCGCCAGGCCGAGGTAATCGGTCGCCCAGTTGCGCCACGCAGATGCCGGCGGTGCGGTTTGGGTCGCGGGCTCGATCATTTCCCTGGCAGCGAGGTTGCCACCACCAAATCCACGGGCGTCTCCCGGTCAGCAGTCGTGCTCTTGGTTTTCAAGGTCTCCAGCGCGTATTCGATGCCGAAGATAGCCAGCCGGTCGGCATGTTGGTCCGCGGTGGCCAGGATCTTGCCTTCACGCACCAACTGTTGCACGGCGCCGATGTTGTCGTAGCCGACCACCAATACCTGGGTCTGCTTGCCCGCCGCCCGCAGGGCAGCAACGGCGCCCAGGGCCATGCTGTCGTTGGCGCACAGCACGGCCTTCATATCGGGATGCTCGGTAATGAGCGAGGCGACGACCTGGTTCGCCTTGTCCGTCTCCCAATAGCCCGATTGCGAGCTGATGATCTTCATGCCCGCGGCGCTCATCGCGTCCTCGAAGCCCTGCTTGCGCTGAATCCCGTTGAAGGCGTTGGGGGCGCCCTCCACGATGATCACCCCGTCGCCCGCCTTGAGCTTGGCCGCCAGCGCGTCGCCCACGGCTTTAGCGCCCTTGCGGTTATCCGGACCGACGAAGGGGAACTTGACGCCGCTGGCCGCCAGCACCGCCTCATCGAACTTGTTGTCAATGTTCACGACTATGATGCCTGCCTGGAGCGCCTTCTTGCACACGGGGACCAGCGCCTTGGAATCCGCCGGCGCGATGACGATGGCATCCACCTTCTGCGCGATCATCTGTTCGACCAGATCGATCTGCCGACCCACGTCCAGCTCGTCTTTGATGCCGTTGGCGAGAAGCTCGTAATCGGCCGCGTGGGCCTGCTGATGCGCCTTGGCCCCATTCTCCATCGTGAGGAAGAACTCGTTTGCCAGCGACTTCATCACGAGCGCCACGCGCGGCTTGCTGGCTGGGTTGGGCGCGCTTTGGCCGCCGGGCTTGCAGCCGGCCAATAGCGGAAGCAGGACGCAAGCGCAGCGAGCCGCGCGCCAAAGGGTAGTATTCTTAGTCTGCATGATTCTTGAGCGATGAGGGTCTAGAGTGTTCGTTGATCGGCGGTCAAGCAACCCCATTTTAGTGGCGCGGGCGTCTCGCCTGCGGGTTCTGGCGGCGTCCCCCCGCCAAGCGGGCAAAGATCGCGGGGCGGGAGGCTCCCGCTAACGGGCAGGCGAGACGCCCGGCTCAGGGATGCGGCTTGCCGCGGGGCTTTGACTCGCCCTCCCGCCGCACCACGTCTAGTTGAACTGCAGTGACGTAAGGGACGAACCCTATGGCGCGTTGTTTGGCGTAGGCATCGGCAATGCACGCGGGGGTTTTGGCGTAGTCCACGCCGAGCACCAGCTTTCCGGCGCGCTTGATGGCCAGGGCGCTGTTGCGGTTGTCCTGAGCCCAGCGGGCGGTGGCCGGCTTGTCGTGGGCCAGGTAGAAGACATCTTCGATGCCGAGGCCATCAACGGCATGGATATAGGTCTCGTTCGGTTTGGCCTCCCAGAAGGACCAGGTGTAGAGCTCAGGCGAATTCTGGGGGACGATCTTGAATTGAGGATTGGCCGCCTTGGCGTATTGGGAGAGGCGGCTGATCAAGGCGACCATCTTGTGCGCCAGCTCCTCGCGCTTCAGGTCTTTGGCAGGGATCTCTTCATAGGCAGTGACCATGTCAAGATAGGCGCCGTCAAAGCCGGCCTGGAGCGCCTGGTCGACACGCCCCTTGACCACCGGCCACCAGCGCTCCTCCCAGAACTTCACCAGCCGCTCCTTGGGCCAGCCCTTGACCGCGCCGGCCTTCAAGTCTTCCGGAACGTCCTTCCACTCCGGGCGGTAGTTCTCAATGGCCCCGATCTCGAAGTAGGCCAGGACGATCACCCCTTTCTGCTTCAGCGCAGCGATTTCCTCCCGCGTGAAGAAACTATCCTTGCCATCCCGTGCCAGATCAATCACCGCCAGGTCGAAGCCAGCGTTGGCGATTTCATCCAAACGGCCGTCTTTATAGTTGGTGAGCTGATACACCCAGCTCTTCACCGCGCCCCAGTCCCGGCCAGCAAAAACAGGCGGCGCCGCCAGCACCAGACTCGCCATCGCCGCGAGCAGGCAACGGGGCAGATAGGACCACGGCTGATATGTTGAAGGGTAACGGTGCTTCATTAACCGGCACTATGATTACTAAGGGCAATTACGCACAAGCTTCATTCCGGCACGAGACGGAAGGCTAGCAGCGGCCGGCCCTCGGCGCCGAAGTCACTTGTTATCCTGATGGTTGCATCCTTCCAACTGTTGGTCGCAGTGCGGCCCAAGCTGAGGGTCAGTTCCTTGCGCTCTCCGGGTGCCACCTCCACCTCGCATGGCAACTCCGCTCTCCACCCATCCGGTGCGCTCAGGCTCAACCGGCCTTGGGCCTTCTTCCCGCTGAAGTTATATAGAAAGAGCGGGATCGCATTGGTCCGGCCGCCGGCAATCTTATAGGCTGATCGGTCCAGGACTATGCTATTTTCCGGCAATAGGGCCTGCAAAACAAGCGCGCCGGGTTCCCCGGGCAGCAGCTTCGCCGGTTTGGGGGGAGGGATCAGCACCGGATGCGCCCCCTTCGCCAGCACGGCGTAAAGCGGCTTGGGCCCCACTTGCAGCACTTTGCCGGTTACAGGGCGAGGACGGCCCAAATGGTCGTAGCAGGCCAGCGCCGCCGCCGGCAGTTCGAGGCTCGTCTCCTCCGCGGCCCAGGCCACCAGGACGTCGGCCGGTTTGCCGTCCGGCAGTGCGCTGAAGAAATATCCCTGGCCCCTGTTGTTGGTAAGGGCTACACGCCCCAGCGGCTTGGCATCGGCCAGCAGCCGGCCCACAGCCGCCAGCGCCAGGTAGCCGGGCCGCGGTGTCAGGTCGGAGTGCAGCAGGCCGAACTGGAGCTGCCCCTCGGCGTAGTGCGGCAGCATGAAATAGAAGATCGCCTCCACCCCCTGATGCAGGGCCAGGGCGTAGGTCTTGGTCACCCGCTCGCCTTGCAGGCGCGCGTCCTCCTCGGTCAGCTCCTTGCGTTGTTCGTCTCCCTGCCATTTCACCTGCACGCTGCATTCGGTCACCCACATCGGTTTACCGCCTGACACGGACCGCAAATCGGCGTAGAGCTGCGGGTAATTCTGCAGCGGCTCGTAATGATGCAGGTTGAAGGTGTCAAAATAGGGCCAGGCCTCGTTGGCGTCAAAGTCGCTCAGGGTCGCGGCGCGGCGGATGGCAAAGACGTTGAGACACGCAATCACGTTTGAGTTGCCGGCTTTCAAGCCGAGATAGGCCGCCTTCTGCAGCGTCGCCATCTCGCTGCCGGTGTGGCCTCCAAACTCCTTGATGTCGGCCTCGTTCCAGGGCTCGAAAGCCTCGACCTGGCCTTGCCAGCGATGCGCCATTCCCCGGTAAAAGGCGTAGATGTCTCGCAGATCAAGCGGGAAGCGCATTGCGTTCGGGTCGGCCCATGGCGGCGAGGCGTGACCAACTTGGAGAACCTTCAAACCCGCCGCCACCTGCGCCTGCGCGGAATCGTCATACCGGGTTTGGGCGGCAAACTCTCCCCGCTTGGGTTCCAGCTCCGGCCAGTGGAGCCGATCCCGCACGCGGTTCATCCCCGCCAGGGTGCACAGGTTGGCCGGCGCGGCCATGCGATCCTTGGGAAAGAACCACGCCATGGCGACGTCTATGCCGATGGGAGAGGTCAGCGGGGTCGGCACCCGCAGTGCCTCCAGCACACCCAGAGAAACGCGATTGGAAAGCGCCCCCTCACCCCACGCCAGTTCGTAATAGCCGGCCGGCAACTGGCCCAGTTCGGCGCGTCCCTTCTCTACTCGCCCTTCGGCCGCCGTCTTTCCCTCGTAGTCTATCGCCCGCCAGGTCTCTGCCCCGTTGGTTGGTGCCGCCACACTGACTCGCTCCCCGACCAGGAATATGTTGCCGGGATGCGAGGGCAGGGGACGGGGAATAACGCGGGTCCCGGTCTCGGCTTCGGCTCGGAGCCCGCAGCCCAATAGCAGACCCAGGACCGCTGCCGTCGTCCAGATGCGGCTCATCGGGTGAAAGGCAGGACGCGCTGCACTGCCGTTAAGTTAAGAGATACAAGGAGGCCATTTCCTAGCGTGGCGACTCCGAATTGGGTGTGCGTTTGCGCGGGAAAGCGCCAGGGGGCTGGCGCACTCCAAGACGCTAGCGCGCCTTCCCATGCGCGAGAAAACGCGAAGCGTCTTGGAGTGCGCCAGCCCTCTGGCGCTTTGAGCCACGCTGTGGAGGGCATCCTCAGCCAGGAGAGTTCCTCCCGTCCAGTCGGCGCGTGCGTGCTTAACTTAATGGCCGTGGGGCGCGCTGTCCCCAGCGCGCCGGGGGAAGGCGCCCCTATACGCAGACTTGGGACATCTGCGGACGGTCGCGGCGCGTTGGGGACAGCGCGCCTTACCCACGAACCCCTTGGACCACCTTGAGCAGGGGCAGTCACTTCGTGGCCTCAGCCGGTTTGGCTGCGGCGTCGGGGGCTGCGGGGGGAGCCTTCTCTACCTTGGCGGGCTTGGGCTTGCCCAGTCGGGCGCCGGTCCAATCATAGATGAAGCCCATCTCATTGAGGCCGACATAGGCCAGGATCAGCAGCACGACCACCACAATGACCTTCGGCCACGGGCTCTTCTTCTCGGCAAACGGGTCAGCCAGGTCGCGCTGGGAGCCGGGCGGCAGCGTGGCCACGCCGGTGAGCGAGCCGCCAAAGGGCACGTTCATCTTGGCCTTGGCATTCACCGCCCAGCCGTTGGCGTCGAGAATCGGGCCCCAGGTTGCGCCGGCGCAGTTTGAGCTAGGCGATGATCATTGAGGGTGCGGAGACGGCCAGCAGGATGGCCAGGCAGGCCAGCGGGATCTGCCACCACGGCAGGCCGAGGATCTTGGAGAAGATGCCGCCCAAGGCTGCCAGCAAGGTGGTGAGCACCAAGCCGATCGCCGCCAGCGTGCCGGTGTCCATCTTCTGTTTGCGGTGGTCGACGCGGCGGCGGCGAACCTCGCCGCTCACCGTCGCCTTGGCCAGGGCGGCCGTCTGGGCATGCCGCGGCGGCATCCGCCGCCGGCGGCGCGCTTGGCGGCCATGCTCCTCGATCATGCGCACCAGCTTCTTGTAGGGCGCCCAGAAGGCCTGCCGGATGCTGATCGGGTTCTCGATGATCTTGGTGATGGTGGCGTCCCAGTCGCGGCCTTTGCGGTCGTAGAAGATGCCGTTGCGGCCGACCATGAGGTTGTCGGAATCGCCGCCGGTGAAGGCGGCCACGATCTGCAGCTTCTCGCCGCGTGCCTTTGCGGACGCAATCGCAGTAGGCCAGGTAGGTGCCGGCCAGGCCCGCCATGAGCGCGTGCTTGGCCGGGGTCCTCGACCGTGAGGCACAGGTCGCAGCTCCGCTGGTCCAGGTAGAGCGTGCCGGCCTGGAAGATCGCCTTGTCCTTGCGGCCGTAGAAATCGCGGAAGGAGACGAAGTTGTGCAGAGCTGGTAGAGGTCGCGGTGGTAGCGGACGAGGCTTCCAGACCGACGGCGATGGCGTCCGAACTGCGGCTTCCCGGCTCTTGTCTTTGGCGATCAGCGCCGGTGAGGGTGTCCTTGGCCTTGCTGGCCAGGATTTCCCGGACGCGCTTCAGGCCGAGCTTCTCCACCGAGGCGCCGGCCTTGCCGCTGACCAGCAGTCGAAGGCGCCGAGCTTGGCCAGCAGCGTGGCCCAGTCGGCTTCCGTGAGCGAAGTCTTGTCGCCGAGCAAGCGGCTTGACGGCGTCGGTGTGGAGCTTGGCCATGGCGGCGGCCCAGGCCGGGTTGATCCCTTGCGTCAGGGGCAGGGCGCGGTCTGGCCTCCACGCGCGCGAGCGGGAAGCCGGCGATGTCCGCGTGCGTGGCGGTCAGGTCCTTGGCGCCCAGCGCCAGGTATTCCTTCTCCTCGCGGTTGAGCGCATTGACGGCGCGCGGGTCGAACGCGGCCAGCCGGCAGCGGGTGAAATAAGTCGTCCACCTTGGCCTTGACCGCTTTCACGGCGGCGGCCGCAGCCGCGGTGCGCTTCGCCCAGCGGCAGGATCGCCGCGTCGGCTTCGGCCTTCTTCCACCAATCCGAATAGGCCTGCGGCGTCGGCGAAGAACTGGTCCACCTTGGCCTGGCTCACTGCCGGGCTTGCCGCTGCGGTCGGTTTCCGCGCCCAGGCAGGCGATAATGTCATTGATGACCGCCTTGGTGGCGTCGTCCTCGGCGGCGTCCGCGGGCACGATGCCGTCGCCGTTGAAGGGCGTTTGGCCGCGAACATCTCGCTGACGGTGGCTGTGTCCTCGCACGGTGATGCTCGATCGGCCTTTTCCAGGTTGGCCAGGATCTGCCGGGCGGAGGCCAGCAATCTGCTTGCCTTCGGGCGTGGCGTCGTTGATGGCGCTGAGCGCGCAGGGTGGGGGAGGACTTGAGCAGGTCGTCCGGGTTCTTAAGCAGGCCGCCCGCCCACTTGGTCGGCGGCGATGAGTTCCGGCGCGCGGATGCGGCCGTCCTTGTCGGTATCAATCAGAGCCAGGGTCTTGTCGAACTCCAGCCCCGTGGTGGGGCAGGCCAGGGCGACCCAGAGTTTCTGGTCGAGTTGGTCGAGGGCCATGAGATCGGCCCCGGTTTCCAGCCGGACCTGGTCAAAGCCGCCGGCACGAAAGAATTTCCAAGTGTGATGTGTGGCCATGGTTATTAGTTGGTTATGCCATTTAACTGAAACCCGCTCCGTCCGACTCGCGCGCCCCCATCCTAACGTAAGTGGGCATAATTGTCCAATGTCAACTCACCGATTGCTCTCGGCAGGGCGTATCCGCGCACTGCCCCCGGAGCGCAGAGCATTGCTCTGCCCGCTGTGCTGGAACCCATGCCGGGCAGAGCAATGCTCTGCGCTCCGCCGCGATTCGTCGATTCCTGGTGGCAGTGTCGGGATGCGCCCCTGTCGGCAGCACCTTGAGCCAATCCCGAGAGCGCGAGGCCGCCGCCTCCTGATCTGCGCGCCCGCCCCACCTTCACCCCCTGTAAACCCCCTGTAAACCTGACAATTGCGCAGTGATCTTAGTCGATCACCAGCCGCACCTGTTCTTCGGCGTGACCGGCATGGATTGGGAGGACTCGTGAGCGTGGAACCGAAGGAGCATCACAGAAAGCAGAGGATTTATGGCAACGATGCGTGTGGCACAAGTTACGGGCCCAAAGGGGAAGTTTGAGATTGTCGAACGGCCGATACCCGAGGCGGCGCCGGGAACGGTTCGGATCAAGGTGGCGGCCTGCGGCGTCTGCCACAGCGATTCGCTGGTGAAAGAGGGCCTCTGGCCCGGACTGCAATACCCGCGCGTCCCGGGGCATGAGGTGGCCGGCACCATTGATGCCGTCGGCGAGGGAGTGACGGGGTGGGCGCCAGGCCAACGCGTCGGGGTGGGCTGGCACGGCGGATATTGCGGACGGTGCGAGCAATGCCGGCGCGGGAACCTGTTCGCGTGCGAGACGCAGCAGGTTACCGGCATCAGCTTCGACGGGGGCTACGGCGAGTACATGATCGCCCCGGTCAGCGCCGTGGCGCGGTTTCCCGATGGGTTGTCGCCCGCGGATGCCGCGCCGCTCCTGTGCGCCGGGGTGACGACGTTCAACGCCTTGCGCAATTCGGGGGCGCGCCCGGGCGATGTGGTGGCGGTGCTTGGCCTGGGCGGACTCGGGCACCTGGCGGTGCAGTACGCCGCGAAGACGGGCTTCAACGTCGTCGCCATCGCGCGCGGCAAGGACAAGGAGCCGCTGGCCCGGCAGTTGGGCGCGTCGGTCTACATTGACAGCCAGTCGCAGGACCCCGCGGCGGAGCTGCTCAAGCTGGGCGGCGCGAGCGTTGTCATTTCGACGGTGACCTCCGGGGAGGCGATGAGCGCGGTCCAGGGTGGACTGGCCATCAACGGGACGCTGCTCCTCCTCGGCGTGGCCGAATCCATGCAAGTGTCGCCGATGGTTTTGCTGGCAGGCAAGCGTTCGGTCAAAGGCTGGTATTCCGGCACGGCGATTGATTCACAGGACACGCTGGCCTTCAGCGCCCGCACCGGCGTGCGCTCGATGAACGAGACCTTCCCGCTGGAACGAGTTAGCGAGGCCTACGACCGCATGATGAGCGGCAAGGCGCGGTTTCGGGTGGTGCTGACGATGAAATGAAGAATATGCTTAGCGACGAAGGCCAGGACCTCATTTTCCGCAACGCCCGTTCGTACAGCTATTGGCTGGACAAGCCGGTGGACGACGCGTTGCTGAGGCAGGTCTATGATCTGGCGAAAATGGGGCCGACTTCAGCCAACATGTGCCCGCTGCGGATCATCTTCGTGAAGTCGCGGGAGGCAAAGGAGCGGCTAAAGCCGGCGCTCGATGCGGGCAACGTGAACAAAGTCATGACCGCGCCCGTCACCGCCATCCTCGGCATGGACATCCGCTTCTACGAGAAGCTACCCCGATTGTTCCCGCACGCAGACGCGCGGTCGTGGTTCAAGGACCTGCCGGAGCCGGTGCTTGAATACATCGCCTTGCGGAACTCCTCGCTCCAGGGCGCTTATTTCATGCTCGCTGCCCGGTCCCTGGGGTTGGACTGCGGCCCGATGTCGGGCTTCAACAACGCCAAAGTGGACGCGGAGTTCTTTGCCGGAACGACCATCAAATCCAATTTCCTTTGCGCGCTCGGTTACGGCGATGCGAGCAAGCTTTATCCCCGCTCGCCGCGCCTCACCTTTGAGGAGGCGTGCCAGGTCATTTGAAGGAGAACAGAAGTGCCCTCCGACGGAGAAACGCAACGAGAATAAGAACGCATAAGGAGAAACACAAATATGACAAACGCAACACTCACCAACGCTCAGCCAAGAGAAACCTGCGCCGACCGGCACCATAACGAACCCAGCACCTTGCCCAGGAGGTGCTCGACGCCTTTGACGCGACATCCGGGGTGCACCCCGGCTATCGGCCCGCCCATGCCAAAGGGTCTGATGTGCTCGGGCACGTTCACCCCGTCGCCCGAGGCGGCGAAATTGACGCGCGCCCCGCACGCGAACAGGCCATCCACGCCCGTGACAGTGCGGTTTTCGGACTCGACGGGCCTGCCGACCATTCCCGGATAACGACCCAGCGCGATCCGGCCCCCGAGGGATGGCCATCCGCTTTCACCTGGGCGAGCACGCGCACACGGACATCATCGCCCATTCCACCAACGGCTTCCCGGTGCGCACCGGCGAGGAATTCGTGGAGCTGATGCACGCGGCGGCAGCCTTCGGCGCGGGCCGACCGGAGGCAATGGGAGCATTCCTCGCCGCCCACCCGAATGCGAAGAAGTTCATCGAGACGCCCAAGCCGATACCAACGAGCTTCGCACGGGAGGCCTTCTATCGCCGTCACGTCCTTCAAGTTCACCAACGCAGAAGGGGTGAGCCGTCACGGGCGGTTTCGCATCCGGCCTGAAGCAGGCACCGAATACCTCTCCAACGAACAGGCGGCGGCGAAGTCCGCGAACTTCCTGTTCGACGAGATCGGCCCGCGGCTGGCCAAGGCGCCGGTCAAGCTCGGCGTGTTCGTGCAATTGGCGGAGCCGGGCGATGACGTAACGGACGCCAGCGTGACGTGGCCGGACAGCCGCAAGGAGGTCCCCTTCGGCACGATTACCCTGAAGGCCCGCGTGGATGAGCAGGAACCGGAACGACGGAAGATCATCTTCGATCCCCTCCCCAGGATTGATGGCATTGATTCGTCGGGCGACCCGCTCACGGATGTGCGCGCGGACGTCTATCTGCTCAGCGGCCGCAGGCGGCGGGCTGCCGAGGGCGACGGGGGAAAACATGCATAGGCGCGAAGTAGAAAGCCATGTCAAGCCGAGCTAACCTGGGCTGCCATCGTGGCAACCAGGTCGTGGCCCTGCAGCTCACGGTCCTCGCCTGGCGGCCGGAATCAACTGGTCGCAGTCGTCGCCCTCTACAAAGCCCTCGGCGGCGGCTGGCAGGACGAAATGAAAGCGAATCAGCACCCTTAAATGGCTGTCTCACCTCCAGTTGATTTGCCGGTTCGCTGGGAGCTCTCGGTGCAGCCCGATGGCACGGGCACACTCGCTTTCACGGGTGAGCTCGATGCCGAGTCCACTCCCGTGGCCTGGCGCAGCCTGGAGAGCGAGTTGGCGGGAGCCAGATGGTTCGGCTGGAAATGGATGTTCGCCGGCTCGAGTGCGACAGCGCCGGCCTGGCGTTGCTCTATTACCTTTCGATCGGGCGGAATGACACCGGGGGCAACGGTCGAGTTGACCGGGCTGAGCCCGGACCTTCAGCATCTCCTGGGCAGCTTCTCGAAGGAGGATTTTCGGGTATTGCAGGAACATGAGCCGCCTTGTTCGGCAATTGCCGAAGACGTCGGCGCGGCCACCTCCTCCTGGCTGGCCGACTTGCGTCAACAGGTCGAGTTCATCGGGGAGACCACCCTCGCGGTCATCGCAAGCGTGTTGCGACCGCGGCTCATGCGCTGGAAGGAGGTCCTGCGCGTCTTTGAGGTGGCCGGAGTCAACGCGCTGCCGATCGTGTCGCTGCTCACCTGCCTGGTAGGGACCGTGATTGCGTTCGAGTCGGCGCAACCGCTGGCGCAATTCGGCGCGCAGATGTTCGTGGCGAACTTGCTGGGCCTGGTCATGACGCGGGAGCTGGGCCCCGTCATGGCGGCGATTATGCTGGCGGGCCGCTCGGGGTCCGCTTTCGCCGCCGAGCTGGGAACCATGAAGGTGAATGAAGAACTGAACGCGCTCCAAACCATGGGCTTGTCACCCGTGCAATTCCTGGTCGTGCAACGCGTCGTCGCGGGCATCCTGCTCACCCCGGTCCTGACGATGTTCGCGATGTATGCCGGGCTGGTGGGCGGGATCCCGGTCCTGCTGGGCCTGGGCTTTCCCTTGCGCATGGTGCTGAACCAGGTCCAAATCAGCCTGCATTTCGGCGATTTGGCGGAAGGTCTTTCCAAGAGCATCGTCTTCGGAGCCATCGTCGCTTCCGTAAGCTGCTTGCGCGGAATTCAAACCGGCGAAGGCCCGCGCGCGGTCGGCGAATCCACCACCCGTTCCGTGGTCAGCAGCATTCTGTTGATCATCCTCGCCGACGCGCTCTTTGCCGCGGTGACTTACAACCTGAGAAAATGAACGGCGCGGCGAAAACCATGATTGAGGCGCGCGATCTTACGGTCGGGTATGGCGAGCGCCCGGTTCTCGAAAGGATCAACTTCAAGGTGCATCGTGGCGAAGTGCTGGCCATCCTCGGCGCGTCCGGCTCGGGCAAGAGCACGCTGCTGAAACACCTGATTGGGCTTTACCAGCCGATGCGACGGTGACGTGCTGATTACCGGGGCGAGCCTCGTTCAAGCGGAAGGAGAGGAACGATTGAGGATCCTGCGAAGATTCGGCGTTCTCTACCAGGGCGGCGCTTTGTTTGGCTCCCTCACGACCGTCGAGAACGTCCGTTTGCCGCTCGATGAATTCACTGATCTGTCGGAGATGGCCAAGGATTTAATCGCGCTATCCAAGTTGCGGCTGGTCGGCTTGGAATCCGCCGCGACGAAGCTCCCGGCCGATCTGAGCGGCGGCATGCAAAAGCGCGCCGGCATTGCCCGGGCCATCGTCATGGACCCGTGCCTGCTTTTTCTCGACGAGCCGTCGGCGGGCCTCGACCCGATCACCTCCGCCGGCCTGGATGCCTTGATTCGCGAATTGGCCCATGGCCTTGGCATCACATTCGTGATGGTGACTCACGAATTGGCCAGCATCTACTCGGTCGCTGACCGCGTCATCATGCTGGATCCGCAAGACTCGCGGGATCGTTGCTGAGGGCCCGCCGGCGTGGTTGCGGGACCACGCCGCCCAGCCGTGGGTGCGGCGGTTTCTAAACCGGGAGGCGGCATGAGCGCCAAAACGCATCATTTCAGAATTGGACTCTTTGTGCTGACGGGGGCGGCCTGTTCGTCGCGGCGCTCTTTGCCGTGGGTTTGAAGGCCTATTTCGGCCAGCGCGACATCTTTGAGACCTATGTCACCGGCAAAGTGGAAAACCTTTCGGTGGGCGCCCTCGTCAAGCTGCGCGGAGTGACCATCGGCAAAGTCAGTGCCATCGAGTTCATCGGGGCGGAATACCCGCGAATACCAGCAACGGTATGTTCTCATTCAGTTCGAGGTTCCCCGGGGAACAGTCTGGAGCGCGGAAACGGACCACATCCAGGAACTGCTCGATGCTGAAGCCGCGCAGGGTCTTCGCGCGCGGGTGCAGGCGCAGGGATTTATCGGCGCCAGCATCCTCGCCCTTGAATATGTGGACCCCAAGCTGTATCCCGCCGAGCCAGTTCCCTGGACGCCGAAGCACTATTACATTCCTTCAGCGCCGAGCCAGTTCAACCGCGTCATGGCGTCGTTGGAGATAGAGTCTGAGTCACGTCGAGGACCTCGACCTGGCGGGCCTGCTGGATCGCGCCAATAAGCCTGATTGAGGCGGCGGATCGCGTCGCCACGAACGTCAATCAACTTGATTTCCAACAACTGGGCACCAACGCCGCTGGCCTGATTGTCGAATTCCGCGACACGGCCCGCCGCCTGCAGCAGACCCTCGCCGATGCGCAAGGCGCCATCAACGGAGCCGACCTGCCCGCGGTCAGCCGTGACCCGCGCGCGCTGGAGGCCAAACTTTCCAGCGCCGCTCTGGAACTGCGTCGCGTTCTTGCCGGCGTGGACACAGGAGAACTGAACAGTTCGCTGGAAAACGTTCGCGCCGCCACAGATGAGCTGGTTGTTCTGGTCCACAAATTGGAGCAGCGGCCCGCTTCATTAATATTCAGCAAGACCCCTAAGCCGGTGCCCGAATTGGAGAAACCGCCCAGAAGATGAGACGCCTTGCGCCCATAATACTCGCCGCCGCCGTTCTGTGCGGCTGCGCCTCCGGTCCCGGTTGGCAGCGGCAGGGCGTTTGCTTTCTCCCCGCCGGCCGATCCGCCGGCCCCAAGCTCGGAAACCAATATCGTTGCACTCAGCCGCGTCTCCATTTCGCCGCTTTTTCAAAGCCGTTCCTTTACTTACAGGACAGCCGAGAACTCTTACGAACAGGATCCTTACGCCGGCTTTCTGATTCCGCCCGAACAGGCCCTGGCGGAAGCAATTCGCGCCTCGATGCGCGCAGGCGGCGTCTTCGGGCGTCTCGTGCAGCCGGGCAGCGGCCTGGCCCCGAGCTTGGTTGTCGAGGTTTCGGTCACCGAACTCTACGGCGATTTTCGCAAGGCGTCGAAGCCGGTCGCGACAATGGAGATTCACTTTATATGTTATGAGGTCAAGGACGGTATCCCGGGACGCATCGTGCTCGACAAGGTCTGCGCACACGAAACCCCAATGGCCAGAAAAACTCCCGACGCCCTCATGGCCGCCTGGGACGCCGACTTGCGCGAGATCATGGAGGAGATCAATTCCGAGTATGCCAAGGGCAATTCTACTGCCCACTGATGATATGAATCAAAACGCAGCGCCAGCACCTGCCTCACCGGCAATGCTTGTCCGGGTTTACCTCACCGATGGTTCCGTCGAATTCTTCACGCAGCCTGACGAAGCGACAGCCAAGCCATCTGGCAAAGCCTTGACCCGGGGCGGCTTTTTGCGCAACCGCGCCTGGTCATCTTTGGACAGGAAGGTGCCTAGTCCGAAAGGAGTAGAACGGTCTAGTTCGTTCGCAGAACAAAAAACCGTCCACATGGCCAATAGCGTGGGGCACTCTGGGAGGCAAGGTTGTCCCTTGGTTCAAGAGTAGCGGAGAAAAATGCTATGAAGGGAAAAACCAACAAAGAGCAAGTAGCCATTGTCAACGGCCCCATGCGGGATTCGCGAGGGGGCCATGAAAATCACAACGATCGCGAAGCAAATGAATCCGTCTGAAGACTCAGTTGCGTTCGGCGCGCCGGGAATTGAGCCCCGCTGGACTTCGAGCGCGAAGGAAGGCGTGGGCACGGCCTATCATACCAGTTGCCGGCTCTGGTTCACGCTGAGTCACGGCATCATCAATGAGATTTATTATCCGCATGTGGACCAACCGAACACGCGCGACTTCCAGTTCCTCATCACCGATGGCGAAACCTTTTGCCACGAGGAAAAGCGCGACCTGAACCACCAGATCGAATACCCGGAGCGCGATTGCCTCTTTTACCGCCTGACCAATTCGGAACCCCAGGGCCGCTACCGGTTGATAAAGCACGTGCTTACCGATCCGCACCGGTCGGTCTTGCTCGTGCACACGAAGGTCGAAGTGCTTGATGAGTCCTTGCGCGGGAAATTGCGCCTCTATGCGTTGCTGGCGCCGCATATTGCCCGTTACGGCGCCGGCAATTCCGGGTCGGTGTTCTGAAATCGGCGGCGCCAACCTGATCCATGCCCGGCGCGAAGGCGCTCATCTGGTCATGGCGTGCAGCACGGGCTTTTCCCGCCGTTCGGTCGGTTACGTCGGCGCCAGCGACGGCTGGCAGGATTTGATGGGCAATTTCAAGATGGACTGGGAATTCCGCAGGGCTGAAGAGGGCAACATTGCGCTGACCGGCGAAATCACGCTGCCAGACAGCGGCGAATTCACCATCGCCATCGCCTGTGGCGGCAGCTACCAGAGCACCGCCGCCAAGGTGCTCCAATCGCTGGCCGAGCCGTTTGAGACGCACCGCGAAGGGTATGTCCGCCAGTGGCAGCGCGCGGTCGTGAATCCCCAATTCGACTTCAGCCAGGACACGTCCGACGGCGGCCGACATGTACCGGCTGAGCCGTTGCGTGTTGCTGGCCCATGAAGACAAAGTCTTCCAGGGCGCGCTGGTCGCCTCC
Organism: uncultured Acidobacteriaceae bacterium; assembly: GCA_963755865.1. Classification (GTDB taxonomy): domain Bacteria; phylum Acidobacteriota; class Terriglobia; order Terriglobales; family Acidobacteriaceae; genus Bog-257. The sequence continues at coordinate 294,009 of CAVWLY010000015.1, forward strand.
ATGAGCATTCCCTGGGGTGAGACCAAGGGCGACAACGACCTCGGCGGCTATCATCTGGTCTGGACGCGAGACCTGGTGCAGAGCGCAACGGCGCTCCTGGCCACCGGCCAAACCGGCACGCCGCTGCGCGCCTTGATCTGGCTGGCGGCCATTCAGCGGCCCGATGGCAGTTTCCCGCAAAATAGCTGGATTGACGGCAGCGCCTATTGGTCCGGGCTGCAGCTCGACGAAGTCGCCGCCCCGATGCTGCTGGCCTGGCGCTTGCACCAGCATAATGCGACGCGGGAACATTTCGATCCGCACGCGATGATTCATGCGGGCCGCGGCCTACCTCATTCTCCAAGGGCCGGTCACCGGCCAGGAACGGTGGGAGGAAAATGCCGGCTACTCGCCTTCGACGCTGGCCACGGTCATTGCCGGCCTGGTCTGCGCCGCGGAGTGCGCCAAGAGAACGCGGCCAGCACGAGCTGCGCCGATTTCATTCTGGCGTATGCGGACTGGCTGGCGGCGCACCTCGAAGAATGGACGGTGACCACCCAGGGCGAATTGGTCGAGGGCTTTCCCCGCCATTACATCCGCATCAATCCCACCGACCCGGTGTGCGCCGGACCCGCATGCCGATCCGAACACGACCGATGATTCAGATCGCCAATGGCGGCGGCCTCCATCCCGCGCGGAATGTGGTGGGCGGCGATTTTCTCCATCTGGTTCGGCTCGGCATTCGGGCGCGAACGATCCGATCGTGCGCGACTCAATCGAAGTGATTGACCGCGTGCTCAAGCGCGATCTGCCGCAAGGCCCGGGCTGGCGCCGCTACAACCATGACGGCTACGGGCAAAAGGACGACGGCAGCGCTTTCGACGGCACGGGCGTGGGCCGCTGCTGGCCGATTTTGACGGGAGAACGCGGCCATTACGAACTGGCCGCCGGGCCGCGATCCGAAGCCGTTCATCGCGGCGATGGAGAAGTTCGCCAACGAGGGCGGAATGATCAGCGAACAGCTTTGGGACGCTGATGACTTGCCGGACGGCTGCATGAGGCGCGGGTGCCCGACCGGCGCCGCGATGCCGCTTTGCTGGTCGCATGCCGAATACATTTCCCTGGTGCGCAGCCGCCACGACGGCGTCTGCTTTGATCGCGTCGAGCCGGCTTTCCAGCGTTATGTGGTGAACCCGGTGCCAGAGCCGCCATGAGATTTGGAGTCTCCGCCATCCCTTGCGGCGCGTGCCCCGCGGGAAAGATCTTGCGGATCATCCTCGCGGCGGAGGCGACGATCGTCTGGTCAACGGATGGTTGGGCGCGCACCAACACGACGGAGACGTCCATCAAGGCGACCTCAATCTCTGGTTTGCGGATTTTCCGACCGCGGATTGGCCGGCAAGGCGCAGTGCTGAGTTTACCTTCTTTTGGAAAGGTGAACAGCGCTGGCAGGGCCACAACTGGCAAGTGAGCATTTTATGAGTCAACTGTCCAAGGACTCAAATGGGTCGATCGGCGTGTCCCGCATTACATGAGCGAAAAACTTCCATGCAATTTATCTGGCGCGCCACGGCGAGACGGCCTGGAGCCTCACGGGCCAGCACACGGGACCGACCGATCTTGCCGCTGACCGAGCGCGGCGAACGCAACGCCCGACGGCTCGGGAAACGGCTGGACGGACTGGCTTTCGCAAAGGTCTTCACGAGCCCGTTGCAGCGCGCAGTCCGCACCTGCGAACTGGCCGGCTTCGGGGCCGTCGCCGAGGTGGATCCCAATCTGGTCGAGTGGAACTACGGCGACTACGAAGGTCTTCGAACCATCGAGATTCAGGCAAAACGTCCCGGCTGGCAATTATTCCGCGACGGCTGCCCCGGCGGCGAATCCCCGGACCAGGTTGGCGAGCGAGCCGATCGCGTGGTGAGCCGCCTGCGGGAATGCAAGGGCAATGTGCTGATCTTTTCGAGCGGGCATTTCCTGCGCGTGCTCGCCGCCCGCTGGCTGGGGCTGGAGCCTGCCGCCGGAAGATTTTTTATGTTAAAAACCGCGAGCCTGAGCGCCATCGGATATGAGAATAACCTCTCCCGGCCGGTGATCGACTTTTGGGATGATACCGGGTGCGCGGGAGACTGAATCGATCGAGAAATAACAAGTATATGAAAGCGACACAACTGCTGCACGACCTGGGCCAGAGCCTCTGGCTCGACAACATCACGCGCGACCTGCTGAACAACGGCACGCTCAAGCGTTACATCGGGGAGCTCTCGGTGACAGGGCTGACCTCCAATCCGACCATTTTCGATCATGCCATCAAGAACAGCAGCGCCTACGACGAGGCCATTCGCGACGGGTCTGGCGGCCGGTCAATCCGGCGAGAATCTCTTCTTTGATCTGGCACTTGAGGACATCACCCGGGCCGCCGATCTGTTTCGGCCGGTTTACGACCGGACCAATGGCGTGGACGGCTGGGTTTCGCTGGAGGTCTCGCCGCTCCTGGCGCACGACACCGCCAGCACTTTGAAGGAGGCCAGGGAACTCTTCGCGCGCGCCAGGCGTCCCAACCTGTTCATCAAGATTCCAGGCACCCAGGAAGGGCTGCCGGCGATCGAAGAGGCAATTTTTGCGGGTGTGCCGGTCAACGTGACGCTCCTGTTTTCGCGCGAGCACTACCTGGCGGCGGCCGAAGCGCACCTGCGGGGCGTCGAACGGCGAATCGCCGCGGGCCTCAATCCGAAGGTCGGTTCCGTGGCCTCGGTGTTCGTCAGCCGCTGGGACGCCGCGGTGGCAGGCAAGGTGCCGGCCGAGTTGAACAATCGGCTTGGCATTGCCATTGCCCTCCGAACTTACAAGGCCTACCGGAGCCTGATCGGTTCGCCGCGCTGGCAACGCGCTTACAACGATGGCGCTATTCCTCAGCGATTGCTATGGGCCAGCACGGGAACCAAGGACCCTAAGGCGCCTGACACGTTATATATCAAGAACCTTGCGGCGCCATTCACGGTGAACACGATGCCCGAGGGGACTTTGAAGGCTTTTGCCGACCACGGTGAGGTGGGCTCCGCCTTGCCGATGGACGGCGGGGATTGTGAAACGGTCCTGGCCCAGTTCGCCCGGGCTGGGGTCAACGTGGATGCGCTGGCGGCTCAACTTCAGGACGAGGGCGCAAAGTCCTTTGTGAAGTCCTGGAACGAACTCCTGGCGGTGATCGGGTCCAAGAGCGTCGTACTTCAGAAGGCCGCTTGACCGCGTTTGCCACCGGCCAAGATGACGAAAAGACACTGATGAAACCGAAAACTCCATCCGTTCTGACGGTCAACGGCGGCTCGTCCAGCATCAAGTTCGCGCTGTTCGAAGCTGACGGAGCACCGCAGCGGATGCTGGAGGGACGAATAGAAGGGATCGGCCTTCGCCAAGGCAGTTTCAAGGCAAAGGGCTTGGATGCGGCCGACAATGTTTCCAAGCCGGTCGTCGCTCCCGATCACACCGTGGCGGTGAATGTACTGATGGATTGGGTAAAGGAACGGATCGACAATGGCACGCTGGCGGCGGTGGGCCATCGCGTGGTGCATGGCGGACCGAAGTATTGGGAGCCGCAACGCATCACGCCGGAGATGGTAGAAGAGTTGCATCAACTGAGCCCGTTCGATCCGGAACATTTGCCGGAAGAGATTCTCTTGACCGAAGCGTTTCACCATCGTTTTCCGGATGTGCCGCAGGTCGCTTGCTTTGACACGGCGTTTCATCACGATCTGCCGCGCGTGGCGCGTCTGCTGCCGATCCCGCGCCGCTACGATGCCAAGGGCGTTCGGCGTTACGGATTCCACGGGCTGTCTTGCGCTTATTCTGATGAGGAACTTGCCCGCGTGGCGGGCGCGGGCCGCAAAGGGCCGCGTGGTTCTGGCGCATCTCGGCAACGGCGCGAGCATCACCGCGGTGCGCGGCGGTAAGAGCATTGATACCAGCATGAGCTTCACGCCCACCGCCGGCCTGCCCATGAGCACCCGCTCGGGCGATTTGGATCCCGGGCTGGTCTGGTTCTTGGCGCGAATCGAGAAAGTCGACGCCAAACAATTTCACCACATGGTCAACCTCGAATCGGGCCTGCTGGGGGTTTCAGAAACCAGTTCCGACATGCGCGAACTGCTGTTGCGGGAAAAGGAAGATGTTCGCGCCGCTGAAGCCGTCGCCTTGTTTTGCTATCAAGCGAAAAAATGGATTTGCGCCTTGGCCGGGGCGCTGGGAGGTTTGGACACGCTGGTCTTCGCGGGCGGCATCGGCGAGCGTGCGCCCCGATCCGCGCGCGGATCTGCGACGGCCTGGGATTTCTCGGCATCGAAATCGATGGGAAACGAAACCCGGCCAACCCGGGCGTGATTTCGACCGAGCCGGTCGGGTCGCGGTCCGCGTCATCCGCACAGACGAGGAATGGATGATTGCCAAAACGGTCTGCGTTTTGGATTTGAATATTGGAAAGGAGAAGACAATATGAAAAGTGAACACTAGCACAGCGGCTGGACGCACTAGAAACATTCTTCATACCTCGCGCCACCGAAGCGCCGATCGGAGTTTTCGGTTCCAGGGGAACCATTCTCTCCGTAGCAGGAGCAAGCAGGCCGCGGCAGGCGGGAACGAACTTCTCAGGCACCCGCCGCCTGCAAAGGCCCGCTCTCCCTCGAACTGCTGCGAAAGATGGACGCCTATTGGCGCGCCGCCAACTATCTGTCGGTCGGCCAGATCTATCTCTACGACAATCCGCTGCTCAAAGAGCCGCTCAAGCGCGAGCACATCAAGCCGCGGCTTGCTGGGCCACTGGGGCACCACGCCCGGATTGAATTTCATCTACGTCCATCTCAACCGCCTGATCAAGGAGCACGACCTGAACATGATTTACATCACCGGCCCCGGTCATGGCGGGCCGGGCATGGTGGCCAACACATATCTGGAAGGCACCTACAGCGAGGTTTATCCGAACATCTCGCAGGACGAAGAGGGCATGAAGCGCTTGTTCAAGCAGTTCTCCTTTCCCGGCGGCATTCCCAGCCACGTCGCGCCCGAAACGCCGGGCTCGATCCACGAAGGCGGCGAACTGGGCTATTCGCTTGTCGCACGCCTTCGGCGCGGCGTTCGACAATCCGGACCTGCTCGTCGCGTGCGTGGTCGGCGATGGCGAGGCCGAGACCGGCCCGCTGGCCACGAGCTGGCATTCCAACAAGTTTCTCGAATCCGGTGCGGGACGGCGCGGTGCTGCCCATCCTGCATCTGAACGGCTACAAGATCGCCGGTCCGACGGTGCTGGCGCGCATTCCGCAAGAGCGAACTCGAATCGCTCTTCCGCGGTTATGGCTACAAGCCTTACTTCGTGGAAGGCGACGAGCCCGAGCCAGATGCACCAACTCATGGCGGCGACGCTCGACACGATCGTTGTCACGAGATCAAAGCGCATCCAGCGACGAGGCGCGCGCGCAAGGGCTTCAAGAGCGGCCGCGCTGGCCGATGATCATGTTGCGCACGCCCAAAGGCTGGACCGGCCCCAAGGTCGTGGATGGCAAACAGATCGAAGGGACGTTCCGCGCGCACCAGGTTCCGATGGGCGACATGGACAAACCGGAGCACATCAAAATCCTCGAAGGCTGGATGAAGAGCTACAGCCGCGAGGAACTCTTCGACAAGACTGGCAGACTGCGTCCCGAACTGGCCGAGCTGGCGCCCAAGGGCGACCGCCGCATGGGCGCCAACCCGCACGCCAATGGCGGGCTGCTGCTGCGCGACTTGCGCATGCCCGATTTCCGCGATTATGCCGTCAAGGTGCCCAAGCCCGGCGCCGTGGTGGCCGAAGCCGACGCGTGTGCAGGGCCAGTTCATCCGCGACGTGATCAAGCTCAACCCGAACAAATTTCCGCGTTTTCGGCCCGGACGAAACCGCATCCAACCGCTGGAGCGCCGTCTTCGAGGTCACCAACCGGCGTTCGACGGCGGAAATCATTCCAACTCGACGACCATGTCTGCCCCCGATGGCCGCGTGATGGAGATGTTGAGCGAGCACCAATGCGAGGGCTGGCTGGAAGGCTATCTGCTCACCGGCCGGCACGGCTTTTTCTCCTGCTACGAGGCGTTCATCCACATCGTGGATTCGATGTTCAACCAGCACGCCAAATGGCTGAAGGTGACGCGCCACATTCCCTGGCGGCGGCCGATCGCTTCGCTTGAATTACCTGCTCACCTCGCATCGTCTGGCGGCAGGACCACAACGGCTTCAGCCACCAGGACCCCGGCTTCATCGATCACGTGGTCAACAAGAAGGCCGAAGTCATCCGCGTTTATCTGCCGCCGGATGCCAACACGCTTCTGTCCGTGACCGACCATTGCCTGCGCAGCCGCAATTACGTCAACGTGATCGTCGCGGGCAAACAACCGGCGCTGCAATGGCTGGACATGGACGCCGCCATCAAGCATTGCACCGCCGGGCATCGGCATCTGGGAATGGGCCAGCAACGACCAGGGCGGCGAGCCGGACGTGGTGATGGCCTGCGCGGCGATGTGCCGACGCTGGAAACCTGGCGGCGGTGGAGATTCTGCGCCAACATTTCCCGGAACTGAAAATCCGCGTCATCAACGTGGTGGACCTGATGACCCTCCAGCCGCAGAGCGAACATCCGCACGGGTTGAGCGACAAGGATTTCGATGCGCTGTTCACCACGGATAAGCCCATCATCTTCGCCTTCCACGGCTATCCCTGGCTGATCCATCGCCTGACCTATCGCCGGACCAATCACGACAATCTGCACGTGCGCGGTTACAAGGAGGAAGGCACCACCACCACGCCGTTCGACATGGTGGTGCTCAACGAGCTCGACCGTTTTCACCTGGTCGGCGACGTGATCGACCGGGTCCCGAGCCTGGGTCCGCGCGCCGCTTACGTCAAGCAATTCATCCGCGACAAGCTGATTGACCACAAGACCTACATCGACAAACACGGCGAGGACCTGCCGGAAATGCGGAACTGGCGGTGGCAAATGAAATGAAATCCGTGCTGGTCATTGATGTCGGCGGAACTCACGTCAAGGTCCTGGCCACCGGTCAGGACACCAAGCGGGAATTTGTTTCCGGGCCGACCCTGACCCCCAAGCGGATGGTGTCCAAAGTCCGGAAACTGGTCAGCCGACTGGAAATATGACGCCATTTCCATCGGTTACCCGGGGCCCGTCCTGCAGAACCGGCCCATTTCCGAACCGTGGAACCTGGGAAAGGGTTGGAAGGGTTTCAATTTTGAAGCTGCCTTCAAACGCCCGGTCAAGGTCATCAATGACGCCGCCATGCAGGCTCTGGGCAGTTACAAGCACGGCAAAATGCTTTTTCTGGGCTTGGGCACAGGTCTTGGTTCCGCGGTGATCGTGGACGGCATTGTTGAACCGCATGGAGTTGGGGCACCTGCCTTACAAAAAGGCTACTTTCGAGGACTACGTTGGGCGTTCGAGGACTGGAGAAGTATGGCAAGAAGAAGTGGCGGCGTTATGTCGCTGACGTCGTGGAACGCCTCATCGCCGCTCTTGAACCCGAGGACGTGGTGCTCGGAGGTGGCAACGTTCACAAATTGAAAAAGCTGCCGCCGGGTTGCCGTGCCGGCGACAACACCAACGCCTTCCGTGGCGGATTTCGCCTGTGGGAAAATGCGGACGGCTCCACGCGGGACAAGCACCACCATGCGTCCGGGCGGAAGGCAGACCCCTTCAGATCGAAAGCGAGAAAGAACCACGAACATGAAAGCAACCATCAAACCCCTCCCCCAACGCCCGGCCTGGAAATCGCTGGCCGAGCACAGCAAACAAATCAAAAAGCTGCATCTGCGGAGAGCTCTTCGCGGAAGACGCTAGGCGCGGCGAGCGATTTACTGCCGAGGCCGCCGGGCTGTTTCTGGACTACTCAAAGAACCGCATCACTGACGACACGCTGAAGCTGCTTCTGCGAACTGGCCAAGGAATCCGATTTGCGCGCTAGGATTGACGCGATGTTCAGCGGCGAGAAGATCAACGTCACGGAGAACCGTGCGGTCTTGCACGTAGCCCTGCGCGCGCCGAGAGATGCCTCCATCCTGGTGGAAGGCAAGAACGTAGTGCCCGAGGTCCATGCGGTGCTGGACAGGATGGCGAACTTCTCAAATCGCGTGCGGAGCGGGGAATGGAAAGGCCACACCGGCAAACGCATCCAGCAATGTCGTCAACATCGGCATCGGCGGCTCGGATCTCGGTCCGGTAATGGCCTATGAGGCGCTCAGGCATTACAGCGAGCGCGGCATGACGTTCCATTTCGTCTCGAACGTGGATGGAATTGATTTTGTGGAGGCGACCCGCGACCTCGACCCGGCAGAAACGCTGTTCATCGTCTCTTCCAAAACCTTCACCACCCTGGAGACCATGACCAACGCCCAGACCGCTCGCGATTGGTTGCTCAACGGCCTGGGCGGTGATCGCTCGGCGGTGGCCAAGCATTTCGTGGCAGTGTCCACCAACGCCGAGAAGGTCTCCGCCTTTGGCATTGATACGGCCAACATGTTCGGCTTTTGGGACTGGGTGGGTGGACGCTATTCGATGGATTCAGCGATCGGGCTTTCAACGATGCTGGCGATTGGACCCGACAACTTCCGCGCTATGCTGAGCGGCTTCCACGAGATGGACGAGCATTTCCGAACCGCGCCCTTTGCGCAAAACCTCCCGGTTCTTATGGGCCTGCTGGTTGTATGGTACACCGGCTTCTTGGACGCCCAGACTGTCGCCGTGTTGCCTTACGAGCAGTATCTGAAGCGCTTTCCCGCTTACCTGCAACAGTTGACCATGGAAAGCAATGGCAAACACGTGACCCTTGCCGGAAAGCAGGTCAGATATGACACGGGGCCAATCTTCTGGGGCGAACCCGGGCACAAATGGCCAGCACTCGTTCTACCAGTTGATTCATCAGGGCACTCGGCTGATCCCGTGTGATTTCATCGCATTTGGCCATGCTCTGACGCCGCTGGGACGACACCACGACATACTGCTGGCGAATGTCTTTGCCCAGGCCGAGGCGCTGGCCTTCGGCAAGACGCCCGCCCAAGTGAAAGCAGAGGGCACGCCCGATTGGCTCGCTGCCGCATCGGGTCTTCGAGGGGAATCGGCCGTCGAACGTCCTCCTGGCTGAACGGCTCACGCCGGCAATGCTCGGCAAACTCGTGGCCCTCTACGAGCACAGCGTTTTCACACAGGGTGTTATCTGGAGCATCAACTCGTTTGACCAGTGGGGCGTCGAACTCGGCAAGGCCCTCGCCCAACGAATTTTGCCGGAACTTGAAGGCCCAACCGAGCCCAACCTCAACCACGACAGCTCGACCAACAACCTCATCCGCCGCTACCGGAAGATGAAGAAGACATTATGAATGCGCTTAGCTTGAGCCAACAACAACTGCAGAAAATGAAAGCACAGCCCGGCTTCGTGGCCGCGCTGGACCAAAGCGGTGGCAGCACGCCCAGGGCCTTGGCGGCCTACGGAATCAAGGTGGGCGCGTGGTCCAACGAAGATGAAATGTTCACGATTGTGCATCAGATGCGCACACGCATCATGACCAGCCCCAGCTTCTCCGGCGAACGGATTCTTGGCGCGATTCTCTTCGAGAACACTATGGACCGGGAGATTCAGGGGCAACCCGCGGCGGACTACCTCTGGAACGTGAAACGGGTCGTTCCGTTTCTGAAAGTGGACAAGGGCCTCGCCGATGAGAAAAACGAGGTGCACTTGATGAAACCGATGCCGCAGCTTGCCGCGCTGCTCAGCAAGGCCAAAGCCAAGCGCATTTTCGGCACCAAGATGCGCTCGTTCATCAACCAGGCCAATGCTGCCGGGATCAACGAGATCGTCAGTCAGCAGTTCGAGGTGGGTGGCGCAAATCCTCGCGGCGGACCTCGTGCCGATTGTCGAGCCGGAAGTAGATATTCACTGCCTCGAGAAAGCCAAAGCGGAAGCGCTCCTCAAGGCGGCTCTGCTCGAGCGGCTCGACAAGCTGCCAGCCGGTCAGTTGGTTTTCCTCAAGCTCACGCTGCCGGAGCAAGACGACTTTTACGCAGATTGCGTCAGACATCCGAAGGTGGTGAGGGTGCTGGCGCTCTCGGGTGGTTATTCGCGCCACGAGAGCAACGACCGCCTGCGCAGGAATCATGGCGTTGTCGCGAGCTTTTCGCGGGCCTTGGTCGAGGGTTTGACAGCCCAGCAGCCCGATGCGGAATACAACGCCCTGTTGGATAGCGCCATTCAGAGCATCTTTGAGGCGTCCACGGTTAAGAGCAGGATGGCAGCAAGGAAGGGAGCTGAAGGCAGCCTGCCCAACGGTATGGTGTGAAAGCGCGGCTGCTGCATTCATCACTCAAAACGAAGCTAGAGACCCCATGCGCCAAGGCGCCATCAAAATTGCCCCTTCCATCCTCGCAGCCGATCTTCTCCGCCTGGGCGAGCAGGTCGCCGAGGCCGAGCGCTCTGGCGCCGACCGCATCCATGTGGATGTGATGGACGGCCATTTCGTGCCCAACATCTCCTTCGGTGCCGTTATGGTGGAAGCGCTGCGCCCGGTAACGCGATTGCTGCTTGAGGTTCACATGATGATCACGGACCCGGACACGTTTTTCGATGAATTCATCGCCGCCGGGCGCGGATTCATTCCTTGTGCACTGGGAAGGCAATAATAATCTGCATCGGACGGTTCAGCGTATCAAGGCGCTGGGCAAGCGCGCCGGCGTGGTGATCAACCCCGCGACGCCCGCCGCCATGCTCGAGGAGATTCTGCCCGATGCGGATCAGGTGCTGGTCATGACGGTTAATCCGGGTTTCGGCCACCAGCATTTCCTCCACTCGACCCTCGCCAAGATTCGACGGGTGCGCCAGATGATCGAGCAGGTCAAGCCGGAGTGCGATCTGGAAGTGGACGGCGGGATTGACGAAGGAACCGTTCCCTTGGCCGTGGCAGCCGGAGCCAACGTCCTGGTGGCCGGGACCTCGATTTTCGGTGCCGGCCAAGGAGTAGCGACCGCTATGAAGCGGCTGCAAACCGCCGCGAATACTGCGGCGAACGAAACACAAAGAATAAGGAGGAGTTGGTTATGAGAGAAAAGACAACAATGCAACTTGGTATGATTGGACTGGGCCGGATGGGCGCCAACATGGTGCGCCGGCTTATCAAGGACGGGCATCAATGCGTCGTCTTTGACCGTTCAGCCGGAAGCCGTGAAAGACTTGGTCAAAGAGAAAGCCGTCGGCGCCACCTCGCTGGCGATTTTGTCAAGAAACTCAACAAGCCGCGCGCGGTCTGGCTGATGGTCCCGGCGGCGGTGGTGGACCAGTCGATCGCCGATCTATTGCCCCTGCTGGAGGCTGGCGACATCCTCATTGATGGCGGCAATTCCTATTACGTGGACGACATCCGCCGCGCCAAGGAACTGGCCTCCAAAGGCAATCCATTATGTGGATGTGGGCACCAGCGGCGGCATCTGGGGTCTGGAACGTGGCTACTGCATGATGATCGGAGGCGAATCGGAGGTGGTGCAGCACCTGGATCCCATCTTCGCCACGCTGGCGCCTGGCATTGGCGACATTCCCGCGCACGTCGGGACGGGAGAAACTGGGCGGCACGCGCCGAGCAAGGCTACCTGCATTGCGGCTCCAACGGCGCCGGCCACTTCGTCAAGATGGTTCACAACGGCATCGAATACGGCATCATGGCCGCTTACGCCGAAGGTTTGGGGGTATTGAAATCTGCCAACATTGGGAGAGAGCGAAGCCGAGGCCGACGCCGAAACGACGCCGTTACGCGACCCGGAAGACTATCAATACGACCTCAACCTGGCCGACGTGGCCGAAGTGTGGCGCCGTGGCAGTGTCATCGCCTCCTGGCTCCTGGACCTTACAGCCAGCGCGCTGGCCGCCGACCCGCAACTTGGCGAAGTTCGCCGGCCGGGTCTCCGATTCAGGCGAGGGCCGCTGGACGATCAAGGCGGCCATTGACGAAGGGGTGCCGGTGCCGGTGTTGACCACCGCGCTTTACGAACGGTTCGCCTCACGCGGCGAGGCCGATTACCAGGACAAACTGCTTTCCGCCATGCGGTTTGGTTTCGGCGGGCACCTGGAACAGCCACTCGCCAAGGCAGCATAAAGCCTATGAACTCTTTTCATTCCGACGCTTTGGTCTTTTTCGGGGCCACGGGCGACCTGGCCTTCAAGAAGATCTTCCCGGCGCTGCAGGCGATGATCAAACGCGGCAACCTCAACGTGCCGGTTATTGGAGTCGCCCGTTCGGCCCCTGATTTGGCTGCCCTCAAAGCCCGCGCCCGCGCGAGCCTGGAAGCCCATGGGGGAGTTGATCCGGCGGCTTTTGAGAAACTCACCGGCCTGCTGCGCTATGTGCAGGGGGACGATTCCGACCCGGCAACCTATCAGGCCTTGCGCAAAGAGATGGGTAACGCCCGAAACCCGGCCTATTACTTGGCTATCCCGCCTTCTGCCTTTGGCACCGTGGTGGAGCATCTCTCCCAGAGCGGTTGCACCCAGGGCGCTCGGGTCATTATCGAAAAGCCTTTCGGCCGCGACCTGCCCTCGGCCAGGGCCTTGAACCAGATTCTGCTCAAGGCCTTTGACGAGAGCGCCATCTTCCGCATTGACCATTATCTCGGCAAGCAGCCGGTGCATAGTATGACCTTCTTCCGGTTCGCCAACGAAATCTTGGAGCCGTTCTGGAACCGTTCCCACGTCGAGAGCGTGCAGATCACGATGGCCGAGGACTTTGGTGTCCAGGGCCGCGGCAAGTTTTACGAGCAGGTCGGCACCGTACGCGACGTGGTGCAAAACCACCTGTTCCAGGTGCTGGCCAATCTGGCCATGGAACCGCCCATTCGCCCCGACAGTGAATCCATCCGCGACGAAAAAGTGAAGGTGCTCAAGGCCATCCCGCCGCTCGAAGCGAAGAACCTGGTGCGCGGCCAGTTCCGGGGTTACCGCAAGGAGCCGGGCGTGGCGTCTGATTCCAAAGTTGAAACGTTTGCGGCCCTCAAATTGTGTATTGATTCCTGGCGCTGGCGCGGAGTGCCCTTCTATCTCCGGGCCGGGAAATGCCTCGCCGTGACCTGCACCGAAATCCTGGTCCGCTTGCGTCAGCCGCCGACCATGTATGAGCATTACAATCTGGAACCCAACTACGCTCGGCTGAGGATCAGCCCTGACATCGTTTTGGCTTTCGGCCTCAACGTCACCTCCCCAGTTGAGGAATCACAAAGCGAGTTATCGGAACTGCTGGCAGGCCGCCATCCCTGCGCCAAGGAGATGGATGCCTACGAACGGGTGCTGAGTGACGCCATGGCGGGAGATGCCACGTTGTTCGCCCGCGAGGATTATGTCGAGGAGGCCTGGCGCATCGTTGACCCGGTGCTGAAGGCCGGCACGCCGGTGCATGAATATGAGCCAAAGACCTGGGGGCCGGCTGAGGTCGAATCCGTTACGCCCCCTGGTGGATGGGCCAACCCGGTCGTAACTGTTTCCGAGCTGGAAAAGGAAGCACAGTTACAGGCCGCATAAGCGTACCAATCTTGCTTGTTTCGATTTAGTTGAGGTTTCTGCCATGAAGATTCAGGTGCTTGGCAATTCCGATGCCGTGGCCAAACAGGCAGCAAGAATCATTGCGGCGGAAGCCATGGCCGCCGTGGCTGCACGCGGCCGATTTGTCATGGCGGTCAGTGGCGGCCACACTCCGTGGCAGATGCTCCGCGGATTGGCCGAGGAGTCCGTGCCGTGGAAGAACCTGCACGTGGTGCAGGTGGACGAGCGGGTGGCCCCGGCTGGCGACCCAGATCGTAATCTGACGCACCTGCGGGATAGCCTGCTCGAACACGCTCCGCTGCCGCCCGAACAAATTCACCCCATGCCAGTGGAAGAAAAGGATTTGGAAGCCGCCGCTGCAAGCTATGCCAGATTGCTTCAGCAGATTGCCGGTTCCCCTCCGGTGCTGGACCTTGTTCATTTGGGGCTTGGACCGGATGGACACACGGCCTCGCTTGTGCCGGGTGATCCGGTCCTCGATATTACCGACCGTGACGTTGCCCTGACAGGCTTTTACCAGCAGCGGAGGCGGATGACCTTGACCTATCCCATGCTTAATCGTTCCCGCCGCATCCTGTGGCTGGTGACCGGGCCGGAGAAAGCCGAAATGCTAGCACGGTTGCAGAGTGGCGACCCCTCCATTCCGGCGGGTCGCATCCGCCAGGACAAGGCCCAGGTTCTGGCCGACCGCGCCGCGGCCGGAAAGAAGGACGAGAAATATGCGGATAGGAATTGCGACTGATCACGGTGGGTTTGAGCTGAAGGAAAAGCTGGCTGCTCGACTGCGCGATGCGGGCCACGAGGTCACTGATTTCGGCGCTCACAAGCTGACGCCGGAAGATGATTATCCCGATTTCGTCATTCCGCTGGGCCAGGCCGTGGCTGCCGGCAAAGTGGACCGTGGCGTGGCGGTTTGCGGCAGCGGCGTCGGCGCCTCGGTTTGCGCGAACAAGATCAAAGGCGTCCGCGCCTGTCTGATCGAAGATCATTTCTCGGCAAGACAAGGGGTCGAGGACGACGACCTCAACGTGCTTTGTCTGGGCGGGCGCATCGAAGGCCCGGAATTGGCCTGGGACCTGGTCCAGACGTTTCTTGCCGCCGAATTCAGCCAGGCCCCACGACACCTGCGCCGACTGGGCAAGGTGGCGGCGCTGGAGGGGAATACCATGAACAAGAGATAACAGAGGGAACGGAGATATGAAGGAGTCTTTATGGCAGATGACAACATGGTTCAACTGGCGATCAATACGATTCGCACTCTCTCGATCGATGCGGTCCAGGCGGCCAAATCCGGCCACCCCGGCACGCCTATGGCCCTCGCGCCGCTGGTCTATACGATCTGGAACCGCGTCCTGCGCTTTGACCCGCAGGACCCGATCTGGCCCAATCGCGACCGGTTTGTGCTCTCAAACGGCCACGCCTCCATGCTGCTCTGGTCCATCCTCCACCTTACCGGCGTCCAGGCGGTGAATGCCGACTATGAGACGCTGGGACAGCCTTCGGTAACACTCGACGACATCCGCCGGTTTCGCCAACTGGGCAGCAAGGCGCCGGGCCATCCGGAATATCATTGGGTATCGGGCGTTGAAACCACCACCGGCCCGCTTGGACAGGGAGTCGCCACCAGCGTCGGCATGGCCATCGCCCAAAAATGGCTGGCCAGCCGTTACAACCAGCCCGGCTTCGAGATTTTCGATTACAACATCTATGCCGTGTGCGGCGACGGCTGCATGATGGAAGGAGTCGCTTCCGAGGCGGCTTCGCTGGCCGGCCATCTCGGCCTCGACAACCTCTGCTGGGTCTAGGACAACAACCATATCACCATCGAGGGCAACACGCGCATCACCTTCACGGAAGATGTGGCCGCGCGGTTCCTCGCCTACGGTTGGAACGTCCTGCGCGTGGGCGATGCCAACGACATTGATCGCATCGAACATGCGCTGGCGGTTTTCCGGCAGACAAAAGGCCGGCCCACCTTCATCGTCCTGGACAGCCATATCGGCTACGGTTCTCCGCACAAGCAGGACACGGCCGGAAGCGCACGGCGAGCCGCTCGGCGAAGAGGAAATCCGCCTGGTCAAGCGCTTCTACGGCTGGCCCGAAGACGCAAAGTTCCTGGTTCCGGAAGGCGTTTATGAGCATTTCCAGGCCGGAATCGGCAGGCGCGGCGGCGAGGCCAGGAAGACAATGGACGGAATTGTTCGCCGCTTATCGGGCCAAAAACCCCGCCCTTGCGACTGAGATGGATCAGATGCAACGAAGGGAACTCCCGGCGGGCTGGGATCGCAATCTGCCGGTCTTTCCCGCCGACCCGAAAGGCTTCGCCGGCCGCGATGCCTCCGGCAAGGTCTTGAACGTCCTGGCGCAAAACATCCCCTGGTTCCTGGGCGGCTCGGCGGATCTCGGCCCTTCGAACAAAACCACCCTGACCTTCGAGGGCGCGGGCCAGCTTCAGGCCGGCCAGTCCGGGCGGGAAGAACATGCATTACGGCATTCGCGAACATGCCATGGGCGCCATCGTCAACGGGATGTCGCTCTCCAAGCTGCGGCCTTTCGGCGCGACCTTTTTCATCTTCAGCGACTATGCCCGCGCCCGCGATCCGGCTTTCGGCCTTGATGGAGTTGCCCACTCTGTTCGTGTTTACCCACGACGCCATGGGCGATGGCGAGGACGGCCCGACGCATCAACCCATCGAGCAGTTGGCCTCGTTGCGCGCCGTTCCGGGCCTGGTGCTGCTGCGGCCCGGCGACGCCAACGAAGTCGTCGAGGCTTACCGATATATCATGCAACTGCGCCACAAGCCGGCGGTGCTGGTCTTGTCCCGTCAACCGCTGCCGACTTTGGACCGGAACAAATACGCCTCCGCAGCAGGGGTCGCGCGGGGCGCTTATGTCCTGGCCGACGCCGCCAGGCGGCAATCCCGAGCTGATCCTCATCGCCTCGGGCAGCGAAGTCATTCTCGCCGTGGAGGCGCACGAGCAGTTGGTCGCCGAGGGCATTCGGTCGCGCGTGGTTTCGATGCCCTCCTGGGACATCTTCGAGCACCAACCCCAGGAATATCGCGACACCGTGTTACCGCCGAACGTGACAGCACGCGTCGCGGTCGAGCAGGCCTCGACCTTTGGCTGGGAACGTTACGTCGGCAGCGAGCGGCCGGGTAATCGGCATGCAAACCTTTGGCGCCTCGGCGCCGCTCAAGGAACTCCAGAAGAAATTTGGTTTCGAACCGGATGCGGTGGCCACCGTTGCGAAGGACCTGTTGGGGGTGGCACTAAAGCAGGCTGCATAAACGGGATTGGAGGAACATGCAACGAACGACCAATGGCTGCAACAGCTTCCATCCCGAACCTAGTGGTTGAGCGGACGTCGCCGGATGTGCCGCAGGAAGGTCTCAGTTACGCAATGCAAACCGATAGGGCCAACTTACATTTTCATGAAAAGTACTGAAGACTGGAATTCCGACAAACGGACAACGCTGTCGCAATGCGCTCTTTCACCTGCTTTGCTCGGAGACCAGCGATTTCCGCTACTGGGGCAGCGGGATCTGGACCGACTACGGGCGTGAAATCTGTCGCCGGCTGCAGCTGATCTTGGCGAACGAATTCTGACCGCAGCTCGGCAGTAGTTCGGACGGGTTTGAGCGGCAATGAATGCCATTCCTCTCCAAGTCAAAGACAGGGCTGCCTTCGAGCCAGGGCGCTTGGAGGATTGGGTCCAGGCCTTGGCCAAACGCGGCTATCACGTGATCGGGGCGACGGTTCGAGAAGGTGCCATGATCTGTGACCGAATGACCTCGATGGAAGACTTGCCGTCCGGGTGGACTGACGAACAGGACGACGGCAAGCACCGGCTCAAACGGCGGTCCGATGAGTCGTTGTTTGGCTATGACGTTGACCCGCGTTCGTGGAAAAGGTTCCTGCACCCACCTATCCAACGGCTGCGCTTGCCTCAAATCACCGTATCGGGATTCGCACCTCCGCTCAAGCCGGGTGCGATCCCTTCGCCCTGGCCGGCATCTTCGCCGTCATCTGCAGCGCCCTGCACATTTGAGTCATGACCGCCGAAACCAACATCAAGATCGAGATTCGCGACCTGACGATGGCCTCCGGTTCGTTCGTGGTCATGCGTGACATCAACGCTCTGATCCGGCGCGGCGAGGTGTTCATCATCATGGGTGGCAGCGGTTGCGGCAAAAGCACCCTGCTCCGGCACATGATCGGCCTCAAACAGCCGGCCAAAGGAGACATCTATTACGATGGGACGCCCTACTGGCAGGCGGACGACGCCGTCCGGCAGGAAGAACTGCGGAGCTTCGGCGTTCTGTTTCAGGGTGGCGCCATGTGGAGATCGATGACCTTGGCGGAGAACATCGGCCTTGTCCTGGGCGACACCACTGGCACTCAGGTGATGCAGAAGGCCAGGTTCGCCCTCCTCGATCGGGTGCTGGGTATCTACGGGCCGCAGACTGCGGAGCTGCGAGGCCAGTTGCATGCCTTGATCGAGGAATCAACGCGGCGTCTGTGGCCGGACGATTCCGATATTCCGGCGGGATGGAAGTCCAAGCCTGAGATCAGGCAATGCATTCTACGTTGCCCTCCTGGGACTGGAGGCGAGCGACGACACGGAACCTGTCCTCAAGGCGCAGGCCGTGAGCCTGACCCTCGAAATCGGCCAGCTTCACTCGCTCATGCTGGCTGAATCGACCGCGACCCTCTCCAAACCGATGCTGATCGTGGTGGTCCTCTGGCTCGCGATGATTTTCCTCCTTTTCAGCCTGATCGCACCGCCAAACGCCACTGCCAATTTCGCCTTGCTCGCTTCGGCCTTGTGCGCGGCTGGCGCCATCTTTCTGATTCTGGAGTTGGATCGCCCGTTAGGCGGACTCATGCGGATCTCCAGCGAGCCGATGCTGAACTTGTTGCACCAGAGTGGGGAATGAGAACCATGAGTTCGTTCTGCCCCATCCCACCATTTGGCTAAACGTATGAAAACCAAAACCATCAGCCTGACAGCGCTGGCCCTGTTGCCGGCCGCCCTGTTCACCCTCACCTCGTGCTCGTCCACCTCCACTCCACCGCCCCCGGTGGGGTTGGGCGTACTGATCTACAAGAAAGGTGTCCTCGGAGGTGTGTTCGTCCAGACCGTCAAAATGACCGCCACCGAAACTGCGATCGATCACGCCAAACGCACGGCAACTCTCCTGGTACCCGACGGTAAGAAGTTCGCCGTGAAGGTGGGGCGGGAAGCCGTCAACTTTGACCAGGTCCGCGTGGGCGACCAGGTCACCGCCGTCGTGGCGCAGAGAATGGTCATCTCCGTCGACAAAGGCGGCGCCACTTCGTCTCCGGATGGCTTGGCGGCGGAAACCACACAGGTGACCGCCAAAGTCGTCGCCTTGGATTCGGAGAAACACGAGGCCACCCTGGAGTTCGACGACGGCAACATCCAGACGTTCGTCCGCAAGGACGTGGACCTGAGCCGCCACAAGCTGGGCGAACGTGTTGTGTTCCGCATCACACAGATGGATGCTATTTGGGTTGAGGAACCGGAGTAGGTCACTGATTACCGATCGCTTTCCCAAATGCCCCTCGCCACTCAACACCGCAATCCTGAGCATACTCGCGCACGGCTGACCGCTCGGCGCAAAGAGGATCGGCGTTCTCCTCGTCGAAATCGCCGGCGATTGGCTGGATCGTTCGGGCCTGCCGGACATTCCGCGGTGGACGAAGGAACTGGCCGGGGGCAGCGTGAAGCGCGTTGGAGTTCGATGCGCAGGGGCTGGGTCGCTGGGACAGCGCCTTGATGGTGCGCATCCTTGATCTCAACGACCTTTGCACCAAAGGGAAGGTCGCGTTCCGCGCCACGACCCTGCCGGTCGGGCTCGCGAAGCTGATTGCGCTCGCTGAGGCCGTGCCGGAAAAGGCCGATGCTGCCCGCCGGGACGCGACAGACTTCTTTCCTCCAGCGCGTCGGCGAGTCGGGCGTGGAGGCCTGGACCGGCGGCGCCGGTGATGCTCAGCTTCATGGGCGAGAGCGTGGTGGCCTTGCTGAAGATGCTGCGTGGCCAGGCGCAGTTCCGCTGGTCGGACACGCTCATGGTTATCCAGCAGTGCGGGCCGGAGGCTTTGGGCATCGTGGCCCTCATCAACTTTCTCATCGGCATGATCCTCGCCTTCGTGGGCGCCACCGAGCTGGCCCAGTTCGGCGCGTCCATCTACACGGCGGATCTGGTGGCCGTGGCCACGGTCCGCGAGATGGCCTGCATCATGACCGGCATCATCATCTGCGGCCGCACCGGCGCGGCCTTTGCCGCGCAACTGGGCACCATGAAGGTGAACCAGGAAATCGAAGCGTTCCAAACCTTCGGCATCTCGCCGTTCGAGTTCCTCGTCCTTCCGCGGATGGTGGCGTTGATCCTGATGATGCCGCTCCTGTGCCTGTTTGCCGACCTGATCTCCATCGCCGGCGGGTTCCTGGTTTCGACCCTGATGCTGAACGTCGCCCCGGTGCTGTATCTGCACCGCACCGTCGCAGCCATCACGCCTGACCGGGTTTCTGCTGGGCGTTTTCAAGGGCGGGTTCTTTGGCGTGCTGGTGGCGCTGACCGGCTGCTTGCGGGGGATGCAATGCGGCACCAACGCCGCCGCCGTCGGCCAGGCCACCACCTCGGCGGTGGTCACCGGCATCACCTGCATCATCGCCTCCGATGGCATTTTCGCCGTCATCTGCAGCGCCCTGCACCTTTGACCCATGAACGCCGAAACCGACATCAAGATCGAGATTCGCGACCTGACGATGGCCTACGGCTCGTTCGTCGTCATGCGCGACATCAACGCCAGGATCAAGCGCGGCGAGATCTTCATCATCATGGGCGGCAGCGGCTGCGGCAAAAGCACGCTGCTGCGACACATGATCGGCCTGAAAGAGCCGGCCAAAGGGGATATCTTCTACGACGGCGTTCCCTTCTGGAAATCGGACGACGAGGTGCGGCAGGAGAAGCTGCGCAGCTTCGGCGTATCTGTTCCAGGGCGGCGCCCTGTGGAGCTCGATGACGCTGGCGGAGAACATCGGCCTGGTCCTGGGCGAATACACCGAGTTCCCGCCGGCGGAGATCCGGGACATCGCGCGGCTCAAGCTGGCGCTCGTCGGGCTGAAGGGCTTCGAGGATTACTATCCGGCGGAGATTTCCGGCGGCATGTGCAAGCGCGCCGGGCTGGCCCGCGCCCTCGCGCTGGACCCGGATATTCTGTTCTTCGACGAGCCCTCCGCCGGCCTGGACCCGATCAGCTCGCGCAACCTGGACGACCTGATTCTGCAGCTCCGCGACAGCCTCGGCGCCACCTTCGTCGTCGTCACGCACGAGCTGGCGAGCATTTTCACCATCGGCGACAACTCCGTTTTCCTGGACCCCAATCACCCGCACGATGCGGGCCCAGGGCAACCCGCGCGAGCTCCTGAAGAACTCCACCGACCCGGCGGTGCAGGAGTTTCTCACCCGCGGCGAAGCCTCCGCCCAGCCAGCCAATGCCAAACCCAGTAACCTTCCTGTATTATGAGCACAAAAGACCAACACCACCTCCATCGGCCTGTTCATCGTCACCGGCGTAGCGCTGGGCGTCACCGGCTTGCTGCTCTTCAGCTCGTCCAAGCTCTTCTCGCCTACCATTGACAACATCGTTTACTTCAACGAATCGCTCAACGGCCTGAACGGGGCGCCCCGGTCAAGTACCGCGGCGTGACCATCGGCTCAGTCAAGCGGGTGATGGTCCAGTTCAACCAGGCCACCAATGATTTTGCCATGCCGGTGATCATCGAAATGGAAGAGAAGCTCCTGCGGCGAGCGGCTGGGCGCTGATAGCATGGCGGTCTTTACGAAACGCTCCGCTGGCAGCATCTGATCAGAATGGGGCTGCGCGCCTCCTTGCAGACGGAGAGCCTGGTCACCGGCGTCCTCTACATTGACCTCCGGTATCAATCCGAACGCCCCGCCGCCGGTCTTCCATGAACTCACCGACATCTATACCGAGCTGCCCACCGAGCCGACGCAGATCCAGCAATTGATGGAAAACCTCGCCAGCCTCGACATCAAGAGCATCCAGACAAACCTGAACGTGCTGCTCGTCAAGCTGGACACCACCGTGGACAGCCTCCACATGGCGAACATCAATCAGGGCGTTACCAACCTGCTTGCTCTCCCTTGACCGGCTCGTCACTTCCCCGGAGATTACCAACGACCTGGCCGCCGTGAAGACAACCCTGGACCAATACCGGTTGGTGGGCGAGAAGCTCAACAGCCGCATTGATCCGCTGGCCGACAGCATCACCAATACGCTCGCCGAGGCCACTCGCACCCTGGGCCAAGTCCGCGGCGCCGGAGAAAACCTGCGGAGCTTGCTCGCGGCCGATTCGCCTTTGCGCAACAACCTCGACCAGGCCCTGCAACAACTCGCCGGCGCGTCCGAGTCCATTGCTTCACTTGCTGAGTTCCTCAAACAACACCCAAACTCCCTCATCGCCGGCCGCAAAGACCAACCGAAAAAGCCATGAACACCAAATGCAACACCCCAAATCCAACATCCGAACTCCCAAACCCGGAAGGCGGGCCTGTTCGAATAGCCATACCACCCACGTCGGGAAGCATGGAGAGCCGCGGTCCCGCTGGCCTTCGGAATTCGCGCTCGGGCTATCGTTCGGATTTCGGATTTCGGATTTCGGATCTGGCCAACCTGCTCCTCGCCCTGGCCGCTTGCGTGGGCTTGACCGGCTGTGGCGTGTTCAAGCCGGCACATGATACGGCGCGTCATTTCGACCTGACGCCGCTGCCAGCCGCTGGGCCAGCGACGGCGCCTCCCGGGCGCCATGGCCGTCGGCGTGGGCCAGGTGAAACTCCCGGCTTATCTCTTTGACACCTCGCTGGCCGTCCGCAAAGGCACCAACGAAATTGATTATCTGCCGTCGGTGCTCTGGGCCGAGCGGCTTGACACCGGCGTGCAGCGTGTCCTGGCGGCGAACCTGGCCACCTTGCTGCCCACGGACCAGATTCGGTTGTCCGCCTGGCGGAGCGATGACGTTGCGGCGGAAGTCTATGTCACCATCGAGCAGTTCGACGTGGACTCCAGCGGCCAGGCGGTGCTCGTCGCCTGGTGGCGCATCCTCTCACCGGGCGGAGAGAAGACTCTCAAGGCCGGCGAAAGCCGGCTCACACGCCAGGGCCCGCCGCCAGACGCCAGCCCATCCGGCGCCATCGCCACGCTGAGCGAGCTCGTGGCCGACTTCAGCCGCCAGTTGGCGCAGGCGCTCCGAGAAGCTGCGTCCGGCCAAGTAGCGCCCGTTTCCAAGTGACCGACAGCACAGCACCGACATGAGCTGCCCTCGTTCTCACTGCCGACATCGCGCCAGGTTATGACCACATCACCTCGGCATTGACGCGGCGGTGATCGCCTAGTAGGGCCGCGCGATGCTCTGCCACCTCGTGCCCGGGGAATATCTCGGCGTATAGCTGAATAGAGTTGGCGTTCGCCGGACGATCCTGCACATGCCGAGCCGTCGCACAGGCGCGCTACGGCTGTCGGGGGACTATAGTGACTTGGAACCTGACCGCCGGAATTGAACAGGCGGTTCAATTCCGCTCGCGGCTGGCTCAGGATGCTTCGAGATCACCCCGCTCCAAACGGTCAAATTTGGTGATTTTACGGTGCAAGAAAAGCCGAACCTTTCGGCTCGGCTCTTACACAGCCTCAGGGTAGCTGAAGAGTCAGCGCTCGGCCTCAAATCTCAACGCGCTTGCGGCGGCGGCCTGAAAAGCGCGCCTGCGTGCCGTAAGCGCCGCCATGGCCGCACGCGCCCGGCCAAACAACTATTCTTTCGTTTCGGGGCTGGTTGCGCGAAGCAAGGGTCTGTTAAGGCTCATCCCTGCTACGAAAAGCTTCCAGTCTCCTATACGATTCGCCACTCGCCTTTTTCCGGAGAATCCAATATCAAGAACAGACGGTGTCGCACACATGAACCTAAGCGAAACAACGCACGCAGTGCTCCGGTTGGTGGAAACGCGGTCGGGCATCGAGGGGGATCAATATATCCACGGCCATTATCGCAAAGGCTGGAAGGCCTGATTCCGCTATGAAATCCTTTCCCCCCGTTGTGGTCGTTCTCTGCGCCCTGGCATCTCATTTGCTGTGCGCTCAAGCCGCCCCGAAACCCAGCCTCATTCTCATCCTGGCCGATGATATGGGCTACGGCGACATCGGGCCGTTCGGCTCCGTGAAGAACCGCACCCCAAACCTGGACCGCATGGCGCGCGAAGGGGTTAAGTTCACCAGCTTTTACGCCGCGCCGGTATGCACCCCTTCCCGGGCGCAGATTCTCACCGGCTGCTATGCCAAGCGCGTCTCGCTGCCCCTGGTGCTTTCGCCCGCTGCGCCCATCGGCCTGAGCGCCCGCGAGCATTCGATTGCCGAACTGCTCAAGCAGCAGGGCTACGCCACCATCGCCATCGGCAAATGGCACGTGGGCGATCAGCCTGAGTTTCTGCCCACCCGCCACGGCTTCGACCGCTATTTCGGCCTCCCTTACTCCAATGACATGGGCGGTCCCACCAACCGGGTCCAAAGCGAGACGGGACCGCCGCCCGCCGCTGCCGCTCGTGGAAAACGACCGAGTCATCGAGACCGTCACGCCCGAAGGCCAAAACCGGCTGACCGAGCGCTACACCGATGAAGCGGTGAAATTCATCCGTGAGCACAAGGACACGCCGTTCTTCCTCTACCTGCCCCATACCGCCGTCCACGTGCCGATCCATCCCGGCGACCGGTTCCGCGGCAAGTCACCCCACGGCATCTACAACGATTGGGTCGAAGAGGTGGATTGGAGCGTGGGACGCGTGCTCGATACCGTGCGCGAACTGGGCATGGCGCAGCGCACGCTGGTCTTCTTCACCAGTGACAACGGCCCCTGGTTAAAGCAGGGGACCAATGCGGGTGTGGCCGGCCCGCTGCGCGGTGGTAAAGGTGGCACCTACGAGGGGGGCGTGCGCGAGCCGACCCTGGCCTGGTGGCCCGGCCACGTGCCCCCCGACGCCGTGGTGGATGCCGTCGCCGCGAACTTTGATTTCCTGCCGACCTTCGTCAGCCTGGCCGGCGGCAGTGCGACGCGGGTACGGCGCTTGAGTTCTTGGTTGACCCGTTCCAGGGCATTGCTGGTGCGCAATCGGAGTTGGTGGGCGAGTGGCAGGGCGAAGACGGTGAAGCCTTGGGGCAGGCTGGTTTCCATCCAGGCGGAGAGTTTGGGAGCGCTGGTGGCATAGAGGGCGACGATTTCCTTGAGGCGTCGTTCAGCGGCTGGCCGATCCGGGCTGTTGAACACACTGCGGATGGCGTTGGCGACGGCGGCGCGTTGGTCCAAGCGGGGGACATAGGCTTGGGCATTTTGCTGGAGGTGGAACTGGCAGCGTTGCCAAGGCACGGACGGAAAGACCGCGGTGCGCGCTGCGCCCATGCCGGCATGGTCATCGCTGACCATGAATTGGACGCCGTGGAGACCGCGCTGCTGCAAGCCCTGGAGGAACTGGCGCCAATGGACTTCGGCTTCGCTCAGCGCGACGCTGACGCCCAGAATGGAGCGTTTGCCCTCGGGGTCGATGCCCAAGGCGATGAGGACGGCGCAATCCAGGAGTTGGCCCCCATGGCGGACCTTTTCGTAGCGGGCATCCAGGATCAGGTAGGGAAAGGCCCCCAGGGGGCGGGAGCGCCAGGCTTGGAGCTGGGCATCGAGCTTGGCGGCGCACTGACTGACCTGGGTCGAGCTAACGGAGGCGCCGCAGAGTTGCTCGACGATGGCGGAGACTTTGCGAGTGGAGACGCCTTGGACATACATTTCGGCCAGGGCCAGCTTGAGTGCTTGCTCGCTCCGCACCCCCTTTTCCAGGGCGCGGGGATAGAACTCCAAGCCGCCCCGGACCTGCGGGACCTGGAACTGGATGGAGCCGACGCGGGTGTCGAGGGTTTTGGGTTTGAACCCATTGGCATGGCCTTGGCGGGTTTTGGTGCGTTCGTAGGGCCGGGCTTGGAGGGCTTGGGAGCGTTCCTGGCGCATCGCTTCGTTGACCAGGAGGCGGATGCCTTCGGCGAAGCCATCGCTGGCACCTTGCTCAGTGAGGAGTTGCAGAACGGTGTTCAAGAGTTCAGGATTCGTTTGGTGGGTCGTCATGGATTTGCTTTGGATGTGTTTGCTGACACCCCAACAGGAAACCATTATGGCCCGCCCTCGACCAGTTTTTGACAGAGGCAGCCCCCCTTCGGGGGCGACTGCGCTCCGGCTCGCTACGCTCGCCTCCGCTCCGCCGCCCCCGAAGGGGGGCTGGGCGGAAGGAAGACGAGCAAATTACAGAACGACATTTACACCAGCCCGGCGTGTTGAGCGATTGCAGGGCTAGCTGCCAGCCCACGGTGTCAGCCAATTGCTCCTTGAGGATTTGATTGGCCAGTCGGGTCATCGGAATGTTCCGGTGCCGGGCTTCGTGGTAAAGGACACTGACCGGAATCGCTCGATCGCCGGAGAGTAATGGGTTGGTCGAGCCATGAGCTTTCTCCTTTGCGAAGGGTTGAGGTTGATGTCCAGCGATGCCGGGTGGCAGCACGGGACCGAACGGGGATAGTCTCCTATTCAAATATTTATAACACAGAATCGGGGTCTGTTGCGCAAGCGGGGTCTGGCCCAGCGGCATGGTGTCACTGCAGCAAGTGGAGGTTATCAGTGCTGAGCAAGCTGGAAGCTCACTACCTGAATAGCGGCGTGTTCCTGATGAACGGCGCACCGCGAAGCGGTCCCTCACCTGGGATCGTAACGAGATCGGTGGCGACCTGGGCTAGACGCTCATGACCGAAGGCCTCAGCGGCCTGCAGGAGAGCAAGCTCTTCGGGGTGAAATTGCTGGTGGCAGAGGGACAATCTGAGCCAGACCGGATTCTGGAGATTGGCAATACGAACAGCCATTACCGTTTCAGCATCGGCGCGTGGAAATCGTGTAGAACTGGAATGCCCACGATCCGACGCTCCATTGCGCGGTCGGTGTGGGGCAAACCAGATCGAAGATCGATAAGCTCGGCAAGTTGCTGGTGCTGGAAGTGGCGTGGGTGCAATTTATCGGTGTGCACTGCTCGACTTTGGGCGGTTACAGAGGCAAAATCCGAGGATGTCAGACGCAAACTCCCAGCGCATGGACAGGCTG
The DNA here is from genome assembly GCA_963755865.1 of uncultured Acidobacteriaceae bacterium. Lineage (GTDB taxonomy): Bacteria > Acidobacteriota > Terriglobia > Terriglobales > Acidobacteriaceae > Bog-257. The sequence continues at coordinate 320,812 of CAVWLY010000015.1, forward strand.
GAATCGCACCTTGCTCACCTCGAGCACCAGGTCGAGCAGTTGAACGGCGTGGTCATCGAGCAGGGCAAACTACTGGACCGGCTCAGCAAGGAAACTCAACGGCAGTCCGGCGCCATGCAGACGCTGGAGCTGGAACGTATGAAGTCCAACGTGCAGAAGCCGCCACATTACCAGTGAGGTCTCTGAGTGCGAGGCCCACTGCCGGATATTGTGAAATCCCAAAGATATGCCACCACCTGTTCTACATCCCCGCGATCCATTGCACGGCATCACGCTGGAGCGCATCGTTAAAGAACTGGTCGCGCGGCATGGTTGGGCTGAGATGGGACATCGCATCCCGATCCGTTGTTTTCAATTCAATCCGAGCGTAAAGTCCAGTCTTACGTTTCTGCGCAAAACACCGTGGGCGCGCACGAGGGTTGAAGCATGGTTCATCGAAGAAGGATTGAACAAGTGAAGCCAAGAAAGCCTAAAACTGGTGTCGAGTTGGATTCCTTGGCCATCGTAGTGTCAAGACGCTCATGCGGCCTCTCGGCGGTATAATTTAGGCAGCCCATCCCCGACCGGGCCGCATTGGGCCTCACGGCGGCCCAGACCCGCGCCAAAGAGCAAGCCCTCTGGCTCCCTTGCCGCTTTCAGCGCGAGTGCTCAGGCCGCACTGGCCATCATTTTCTAACGGGGCTCTGCCCCGCTCGGCTGTGCGGCTCACACCTCGCCAGGACTTGGCAGCCATGGACCCGCCACTCTTGCTGCCAGCAGCTTAGCCCCCTTTGCGATCTTTTCTGGTTGTCACCTGCTTTTCTAATTGCCTTTTCACGCTCTAGGTTTATCGTCTCCACCATGCCAGCTCCAACGAATCTCACTCCCAAGGACCTCCAGGTCGGCGCCTCGCACCTCAACCGCAACCGCATCTTCGTCCGCAAAATCGACGACATCGAAGGCCAAATGGTCACGTACCACGAAAAGGCCGGCCTCCCCCATGAATGCACCAAAGCTAACTTCCTCAAAGCCTGCCCAACCCTCGCCACGCCGGAAGACATCGCCTCAGCCGCCCAAGAACCCCAGGCTGTCCCCCAAATCACCGCCCCGGTTCCCACGGGCGAATTCACCCTCCGCGACGAGGCGAACGCCCTCACCGCCCATGCCTTTTGCAACGGCTTCCTCGAAGATCTCCACGCCGGCAAACACTCACCCCTCCTCGACCAGCCTGGCTACAGCCGAATCACGGACGACGAAATGAAACGCCTGATGATCGAGGCCTCCGAAAAACTGGCCGGCATGCTGGACCTCAAACAACAGAACCCCGCCGAATACGACCGGTTCATTCGGAAATACCAAAAGACCTACTGCCGAACCTGGCAACGCGACTGACGGCCAGGACCTGGCAACCCTGGACCCGCCTCTCAGCGGTTGGAGGGCAGGGTCCGGAGTATCCGTCCCGTTTCCGTAAGTAAGGGCATCGAGGATGGCCGTGGCCGATTCGGCGGCCACACCGGTTACCTCGCTGAGGTCAGAGACAAGTTTTTGTTTTTCAAAGAGAGGACAGAGGTCTGACTGACCTTCCTCCATTAGAGCGGGGTTTTTGAGCAATATATTAACGTCCACGGGGAGTTTATGCATTTATTGTGTTGTCTCTAATAGTGGAATAATAGTCTTGCTCCCCCCCTTCTTTTCGCCCATGCTCCCGCCATCGTGTTCATTAAGCGCAATCGCACCCGGTTCGGCGGCAAAGGCTATCAGTCCATTCTCCTGGTCCAAGGCAGGCGCGTTCCGGCCAAGCGCGGGCCCGGGCGTCCCGCCGCCGGCGCCCCGCCCCCCAAATCGGTGGTGGTCCACGAAACGCTGGCCAATCTTTCCAAGCTGCCGCCCGAGCTCATCGAGCTGATTGACCGACACTGCAAACATCAACCTCAACTCGCCGAGGCCTCCGGCCTGCCGGTGGCGGCCGCCGACGCCGCTGCCGCCATTCACATGGGGCCTTGCTATGGCGTGCTGGGATGCCTGGACGGCTTGGCTCGCGAGTCGGGTTTGGTCCAAGCTGTGGGCGAGCAAACCCGTGCGCAGCGCCTGGCCTTGTTCCTGATCTATGCCCGGCTGGCCCATCAAGGCAGCCGCCTCTCGGCGGTGCGCTGGAGCGAAGACCATGCGGTAAAGGAGATTCTGCAAGTGGGTAGTTTTGATGAAGACGATCTCTACGCCACGCTGGACGATTTAGCACAACGGCAGGCCAGTATCGAAGTGGCGCTGGCACCCAAGGCGGCGGTCGGCCAAGCGCGCACGATTTATCTGTATGACGTGACCAGCGTGTATTTTGAGGGGCTGGAAAACGAGCTGGCCGATTTCGGCTATAACCGGGACGGCAAGGCCGGCAAGAAACAGTTGGTCGCCGGGCTGTTGACCGATGGGGAGGGAGAACCCATTTCGATTCAGCTCTATCGAGGAAACACGGGTGATCCGCCGACTTTCTTGGATGCGGTGCAAAAGCTCAAGGCCCGCTTTGGCGCAGAGCAAGTCGCCTTGGTCGGGGACCGGGGCATGATCAAACGGCTGGGCAAGGCGGCGCTGGGAGAGGTCCGGTTCTGTTATGTGACGGCGCTGACCGACCCGCAGATTCGCGCGCTGCTGGCCAGGAAAAAGCTGCAACTGGAGCTCTTTGAAGACAAGCCGGCCGAGGTGGAGTTGGCGGGCAAGCGCTACGTGCTGCGCTGCAATCCTCAGACTCAAGCCCGGGAACGAGCTCGCCGGGCCGACCAGTGGGCGCGGGTGCAAGCCAAAATCACGGCCCGCAATCAGGAAGTGGAACGAAAGCCACGGAGCGACCCCAACAGTTCGCTCAAAACAAGCCCAGGCTCTGCTGGTCCGGTATCGGCTCCAGGGCTGGGTCCAGGTGGCCTTGGAGGGACGCCGGGTCGTGTGGACGGAGGATGCGGCGGCACGCCAAAAGCAAGCCGAACTGGACGGGTGCTACGTCATCGAGAGCGACTTGCCCAAGGAGGTGGCGAACCCGCAGCAGGTGCATGACCGCTACCTGGACCTGACCAAAGTGGAGCGGGATTTTCGCACGCTCAAAACCGGGCTGTTGGAGCTGCGACCCATCTTCTTGCGCAAGGAGGGTCGTACCCGAGGCCACGCCCTGGTGTGCTTGCTGGCGCTCAAGCTGGCGCGGGAGCTGGATCGGCGTCTGGCCCCGCGCTGGGGCTGACAGTCGAGGATGGTCTGGAGCGGCTCCAGGGGGTCCGGTTGGTGCGGCTGGGCCAGAGCGAGATCGGGCTGTGGCGACTGCCCACCAGTTATCCCGCAGCCCAGTCCGAGGTGTTGGCGGTGCTGCCGAAGTTGAAACCACCGTTGTTGTCTCTAGAAAAAGCCAACAAACGACGCCTGACTAATCCGCGTAAGGGCCGCGGATAGAGCGACTTGCGCCGCCAATCTCGCGGAGACTGCTCATCCGGTAGTGGGGGAAGGTCAGTCAGAGACGCCCCCCCCGAGGACACTCCATTTGACTGCGCCGAAGTGAGTCGCGAAGAAGTGGTAGAGGCAACGGGCCGATAGTCCTTGGTACAGCCTGTGCGTGTCGGGGGACGTACCCCACGGGAAGCTCCATGAGGGCGGGACGATGGTTGGGGGATTGGGAATTGATGCAAGCAGTTGGTTGCCGAGATTGGGATTGAAGTGATAGGTGAGTCTTCCCGCTTGGAATCGGGCAGTTTGGGCGATGGACTTCACAAGAGGATTCTCAGCCCCGACCATATTTTCTCAACTCCGGCGGAGGCGCACATCCTCTTCTGCGCCGCGGGCCACCATCCCGTTGTATGTCAACGAAGGGGCGATCATCCCGTGCGGAGACATCTTCCAGGGTAACAACCTTTGGACTCCGAACTGGGCGCCGCAGCTTCGCCTGGAGTTCTTCCCGTCCGACAACTTCGGCACCCGCTTTCCCTACTACACCGGCAGCACGGTGCAAAACATCACCTGCTCCAACCAGCACCATACCCTCACAATTCAGTTCGGCGATTTGGGCTTGGGCGGGAACATGGAGATCTATCTCCAGAACCCCAGCACTGTGATGCGCAATGGGATGAAGCTGAATTTTGGGACCGATTACACCTACAATGCGATTTCCAACCTGCTCCGGGTGCCCTTCAGCGGCCTCACGACGCTCGTGGTAAACGATGCGACGAGCCTCTTCAGCGCCTTCGTCCCCATCGAAGCCTGGCGCTATGCGAACTTCGGCAACACCAATAGCCCGGCGGTTTCCGCCCTTTCCACCGACCCGGACGGAGACGGGATACCAAACTTCCTGGAGTACGCCTTCGGCCTGAACCCGCTCGTGAAATCAACGGCCGGGTTGCCGAAGGGTGCGCTCGTGAACGATTCGGGTGCGAACTACCTCTCGTTGACCTTCCAGCGGGCCACCAACGCCACCGACCGTACCTTCACGGTGCAGGTGTCGCCCGACTTGAGCCAATGGCTGGCGGGATCGAGGTATGCGAGCACGAACGTGGTTCCGGCGACCACTAACACGACCGAACTCAGCCGAATGCCGACCAACGGGGTCGAGACGATTGTGGTGCGCGATAATGTGCCCTTGAGCGCCGCCCCGCAGCGCTTCATGCGCGTCCGGGTCACCGGTCCTTAAGGGCAATCTTCAACCGTCACTGCCTCGGTGGATGCCGCAGGGCAAGGGAAACACCGTGGGAAGACTTTGTTCTGGGCCACCAAGCGCCAAGGTCGGCCCCGCTGCTGCTCCACCGAAGTCCCGCCATGTAGCGAATACTGAGGACATGACAACGGGGATCGTCCAGGGCAAACTCGGGCCTATGAGTTTCGGCCAAATACGCAATCAAACAGGTGGCATCCCGGTTAAAGACATGACGCGACGAGCGTTTCTTTCGACAGCCGCAGCGGCGGCCGGAGGGGTCGCGCTGGTGGGAGTCCAACCCGGAAATCTTCTGGCGGCTAGCGGGACTTTTGATCCCGATCCTTACAACGATAGGACCGTTGTGCGGGTGCATGACCCGTTGGTTTCTTCGTATGTGTTCGGCTCGTCGGAGAGGAACTTCTATTATCGGACATTCGATGCGAACCGGCTTGAAACGATGCTGGGGACCGCGCTGCGGCAAATAACCGGGGCTGCGATGCCAGCCGTGGCTTGGCGATTGATCATGCCGGGGATGTCTTCGGCCTCGAAGGTGGCCGTGAAGATCAACATCAACTGCTCACATGAATTGAACGGGGACCACGGGGCTTATTATGCCAGCGCACCCAACACATCTCCGCGGATGATGGCGGCGCTGGCCATGAGCCTTGAGCGGGCTGGGATTCGACACGAAAATATCACCTTCTTCGACCGCTCGCGAACGTTCGAGAAAGAGTGGAAAGCGGACCTGCACGCGCAGTGCCCGGACGTCTTGGCCCAGGGCGGCGGAGAGGTGCGCGCTTCGGGCGCGAGCATTGCCTTGGTCAACGGCCTGCCCTCAGTTGACATCCCGCTGGCGGTCATGCAAGCCGATTACCTGATCAACCTGCATTTGTTCAAGAAGCATTACAGCGGCGCAACCGGCGCTCTCAAAAACCTTCTCGGTCTGGCCGGCAATGTGGGCAAGATTGCGCATCAGGGCGGGGTGAAGGAATTCCACACTGGCTCTTTGCTCAGGGAATTGACCATGAACGCGGAGATCCGGAAGCGCGCCGTGCTGTGCATCAGCGAGGCGGTGTTTGGCAACCGGTTGCCCACCGAGAATATGGGGCCCTTGCAAAAGCTTGAGGCATTCCCCGACGGCAAGCCGAGCAGTCTTATCGTTTCGCGCAGCCCGTTCTTCCAAGACCTGGTGCTGCTCAATTTCCTGAATTATGAAATGACGGGCAACGTCAATCTGCTGCCCGGCGATAGCAAGGACGGCTGGCTGCGTAACTGCGCAAATGCGGTGCCGAACTTCGCGAGCGACTGCATTGGCTCGGCCAGCCTGGTGAGCACGTCAGCCGCCAGCCGCCTGCCCGGCAAAGACCTTTCATACCCAGCCGCGAAGGTCAGGTACATTTCCACCGTTGCCTGAGCACAGGCCTCAAAAGGCATCATAGTAACGACTTTCAATAAGGACAACCGCGCCTCGCAGATAATCATGCGCCGGCGGAGAGCTTCCACCTTACCGGGTCCGCTTTGCCGCGGCTAGCGACTCGGCCACCGCCGCGCCGTCTTTGAGCGCATAAGCCGGGCGCGGATGCTCCGCGGTGAAGACATCGAGCGATTCCCCGGCGACGGTTGTCTCCGACTCGTCCATCTTGCCATCGCGCGTCATTACGGCCCCGAGATTCAATCCCAATCGCTTGGCCATAAACCGGTACATCGCCTCTCGTTTCGATGGCCCATAATCATGACCTTCGCTGCCAAAATGGGCGTTCTCGACCTTGTCCTCGGCGCCATAGACCTGGTACACGCTCCGGATGTAAGGCAACTCGACCTGCGGCACGTTCCGGGTCCAATCCTTGCCGTCCGAAACCACAAGTTGCGGTTTGGGGGCAAAGAGCGCGGCGATCTCGGCGTTGTCGGTGTCGTGCCGCTCGCTGCGATGGATCGGCAGGCCGCTCTCACACTTGCATCCGCCGAAGAAGTGGGCCGACACCTGCACCACTGGCACGCTCACCGCCAGCCGGTTGTCCACAGCGCCCAGCAGGAACGTCTGCGTGCCCCCGCCGGATTCCCCGGTGCAGCCCAGCCGCCCGACATCCACTTCCGGCAGGGAGGTGAGAAAGTCCAGCGCCCTCATGCTGTCCCACAACTGGAGCGTCAGCACATTCGGGTCGTCATGTTTGGCCTGCGTCGAGTCGCCGATGCCGACCATGTCGTAGGCGAACACCACCGCCCCCATGCGCGCCAGCATGGCCGAGCGCGTCTGGGTGGCCGGATGCATCCGCGCCCGGGCGCCGTGGCCGTGCGGACACAGCACGCCGGGGAAAGGCCCTTTCCCTTCGGCGGGCCGGTACAGATTCCCAGTCACGAAAAAGCCCGGCAAGCTCTCGAAGGCCACGTTTTCAATGGTGTAGCCCTTGCACGCGCGCTGGCCCCAGATAATCGGCTTCAGCGGCGTCCGCAAGGGCAGGGGAGTGAGATTGGCCTCGCGGAGAATGCACTCGCGAATGTTCTTCGCCCGCGCCTCCCATTCGGCTTGCGTGTGCCAGGTCTTCGCGAAGGCCGTCAATTGCTCGCGCGCCTGGGCTTCCGTTTGCCGCGGTTCCTTCATCGGAAGGGTGGCTGCCACCGACAGGCTCGCGACAGCTATCGCAAGCAGTCCAAGGGTGAGATTTCCCCGATTGCTGAACATGCCCTTAGACCAGGCACTTGCCTCGGTTCGCGCTCGCCGGGTTTGGTAATTTGCCATCTTCAATCTGCGATTCTCGGTTGCCTGCCCCGGGGCCGGTTCGTGGGTTGGCGGACCGAACACCTTGCGGAACGGGCAGAGTGTCATTCTGTTCGATTTCCCGCCAGTCTGCCCGGATGTGAGCCTGCCGTCATGTAACAAATATTGATGACGTGCCCCGAGGCGGTTGCCTTGCTAACAATACTCAACGCAGCTATGTCCGCTAACTCTATGAAAGGCCCCCGCTTTGCGACCCGTTGCCCGCTCGCGGCGCTGGTTTGCTCGCTCCTGCTCTCCGCTGGCGCCCAAACCAGCCCGCCGCAGGCCCCGCCCAGGTCCGCGCCGCCATCAAGTCCCCCAGCCGGCCTTCCCGCGGCCCCCGCGACCGACTGCCTGCCGGTTAACCCCGCCGCCTCGGCCGAGGCCCGCGCGCTGCTGAGGTACCTCTACCAGATTTCCGGGCATAAACTCCTCTCCGGCCAGCACAACCAGCCGGGGCTCAAGCCTGGCCCCAGCGCCATGTGCGAGAAAGTCAAGGAACTCGTCGGCAAATATCCCGCCATCTGGGGGTATGATTTTGGTTTTCGCGCCGACGGCCTGGACGGCATTAGCAACCGGCCCGCGATGATCGCCGAGGCCATCCGCCAGCATCGCAGCGGCGCGATCATCACCCTCACCTGGCACGCCGTCTGCCCCCTGGACGATGAGCCCAACGAGTGGAAGGCGAGTGTCTGGCACAAGATGACCCCCGAGCAGTGGAGCCAGTTGGTCACCCCCGGAACGCCGCTGAACCTGCGCTGGCAGGCGCAGGTGGATGTCATCGCCGAGTTCTTGAAGCAGCTTCGGGACTCGCGTGTGCCCGTGCTCTGGCGCCCCTATCACGAGATGAACGGCGACTGGTTCTGGTGGTGCGGCAAGAAGGGGGACAAGGGCCTCAAGGCCCTCTGGCAGCTCATGTATGAGCGCCTCGCCGGCCATCATGGGCTCGACAACCTCATTTGGGTCTGGAGCGCCAACGCCCCCGGCGGCAACGCCGGCCCGTACGCCGATTACTTCCCGGC
>CAVWLY010000016.1:0-472664 GCA_963755865.1 uncultured Acidobacteriaceae bacterium
GATGGAACTCCACGAGGGACCGTTTTGGGGATCCAGAATTGGGCGTTTTTGGCTTTCCCAACGATGCCAAAGCGACCTGTTGAGTTGTCTTCCATGGATGTTTTTTTGGTAGTGCCGGACTTCAATTGCTACCTGGACGCCGATTTCGTCCGGAATATTAATACCGGAATGTTGGCCATCCGGCAACAAGCAGTAGCACCGCCACTTGACGTAAAACGCCCTATTCGCCAAGTGAAGCGGCTCGTTGGCAACTTGTACCTTATTGCGAGATCTTGGGCTGCAGATTGGCTTGCGCGAAACGGCCACTCGCAAGCAAGCCGCACGAATGCGGGCTGCTGCATCAGCACCATCTCACAAATAGATGCTTCAGCGTTCATGCGAAGCGAAATTCAAATATTCGCAAGCGCGTTGCTCCGTAACGCTCAGGAAGCACTTTCATTGGATCAAGCTTGATCCGCAGCACTTGTGATAGTCCATACCTGAACCGCATGGGCAAGGCTTCGTGGAACGGCGTTCGAAGTCTTCGCCAACAACATCCTTCCGGAAATGGGCTGAACGTCGAGAGTAGAAGTGCCGATGTAATCGCAGCAGCTGGTTGGGAATATCTGCTAAAACATCCATGCGCTGCTTTGCGGTAAGTCGTTTATCGGACGTCAACAGGACGTCCTCCGCCCCAAGAAGTTGTAGCGATTGCAGCCATGCTCTTGCCTCGGGATCTCTCCTGAGAGAATCCCAACTCTCGGCGGTTGTAGAGACGCCGCGCATGAACCCCCGCGCCCAATCCCGTCCGAAAGAGTCGTCACCGCGCTCGCGCAGCTCTGGCGTCCGTGGTGAGTGGAGTTCCAGGGCCTTTTTCATCGAATGCCAGTGTCGGCCCAGGAGTACGAGCGCAAGGCGCAGATCATCCACGTCGTGCTGACGAACCATTTCGATACTATCCCCGCCCAGAGCCCCGGTAACCCCCTCTGCGTAATGGAAGTTTTCCGGTCCCACGAGAAGTGACGCAAAGTACCCATCAACTTCTTCAAGAGTCAGTGCTCCAAGGATAGGGCTGCTGAACAGGAATTCTTCGAGCTGGTCGAACTCATCGGAGGTCAGTGGCTTCTCAATATCCCCCGACTGCCCGTAAAGCCCGTCGTTCAGTGAGTTCGCGTGATCGTGTTTCATGTCACATGGGGATGCGAGTGACTCGTTTGGGGTAGCTTCAGTGTGCCCGCAGATCGGCCACCGAATTGATCATGTTCAGGAACTCGTCGTATTGGAGCGGCGCCGGACGCTTCAGCCACCTCCGCTGCAAGAAGCACTGGGATGTGGAACTGAATCATAAAGCTGGCGATGTGCAAATAGACATAACCGGTGAGTCTCGCAGGCTTCGCTGGACTATACAGTCCAATCTCAAGGACTAGGGAAAGTTGGCGCCGTTGAAAGTATCGAACCCGTGTTGTCGTCGTGAAAGGACTTAGGTTCGTCGTAACTTATTGAAACTACGCAACGCGGATGGCTACCGAAAGCAGTTTCAGTAAGGGTTGGAAGCAGTTCGTGGATCATAAATGGAGCAAGAAAATATCCCGTTGCGCCACCTCTCAGAGTCGCTCACTCCATGCGCTTCTTGATAATGTCGCTCTTGCGTTCCCGCAAACGGCACTCGTACGGCTTGTCGACCAGGTATTCCGTTGTGTACACTTAGATGTACGCAAGGAGAAGTCGGTATGGCAGCAATCAAAGTAGGTGTACGCGAGTTCCGGGAAAAGATTTCCACGTTCTTGGAGTCTGACACGCCGGTCGCCGTCACTCGCCGCGGAGAGACTCTCGGGGTTTATGTTCCGACCCGCCGAAAGCGTACCAAGACTGCCGACATGTCCGAGCTCAAAGCCGCGGCGGACCGTCTGTCCGCAAGCGTTGGCGGATGTCGATGAAGAAGAGCTGGTAGACGAGTTCAAAACTCTGCGCCGGCGCGGGAAAGGCACCTCTCGTTGAGATGATCGTTCTCGATGCGAATATCTTGATCCGTGCCGTGCTGGGACGCCGTGTACGGCAACTTGTCGAAACTTACGCACCACAGGGAGTGCGATTCTTTGCACCTGATGTTTGTTTCGACGACGCCGAGAAGTATTTGCCTGCCCTCTTGAAGAAGCGCGGTAAGCCTCACGCCGATGTTCCAGCCTCGCTCGAATACTTGCGAAACATCATTAGTCCCGTGTATGGCGACCTCTACGGTGCTTTTGAAGATGAAGCCCGCGAACGTCTGCGCGGTCGCGACGAGGATGATTGGCCGATATTGGCCACAGCGCTCGGACTGGCTTGCCCCCTCTGGAGCGAGGACGCGGACTTCTTCGGAACAGGTATTGCGGTCTGGACAACAAATCGTGTCGAGATCTTCCTCAAAATGCGTACTGAAGCAGAGCAGCCAGAGAAAGAGTGAGTTCCGGGTAAGGATTTCTGGCTCTGCGCTCCGGGAACCGGCATTTGTTTACGCTGTGCTGCCAAGATCAATTTGTACTAAGTTGCGTCTTGGTCCCGCATCGCTTTTAAGAATCTGTCGCCAATAACTGGATCGATCCGATCCGCTTGGGTCAACGCCCATTGGCTCCATTGTTCGAACTCTTCGTGTGAGGGGGAGCTTTCAGGCGGCTGCGCTAATCGAATTGCCTCAACGTATCTTCTTCGGTTATCGTGCGGGCCTGATGAAACGAAGCGGCATCTTTCAAGAGCCGGTCCACCCTCTCCTGCTCAATGCGTTTCAATCGTTCCTTCTCCGCGCGTTCTGCTTCGAGCTTGCGCTTTCGCTCTTCTTCTTCAAGCTCGGCCTTCCGTTGGACACGCCATTCATATTGCCGAAAAGCGCCCTCACGATACTCGATTTCGGCAGTGAGGATGACCTGAATCAGCGATATCTGTCATGCGTGATTCAAGCTTCTGATCGTCTTCGTCCTCCCAAGTCACTATCGTTTGTTCAGAGCCCGAACCCTTGAGAACGGAAAGGCACAACTTCATATCACGCGATTCCCCGGCGGAGGTTGAGAATCCGGAATGCCCTCGTGACCGTTTCGGCCTGTCGAGGGTGAGAGGAAGGTGCTGCTGGAAAAAGCAAATCCGAATTTCTCGTGCTTCGCGGCCATGGACCGAGGACTTGCCGTTTATCTTCGCGACTGCAAAAAACAGGCTGTTCAGGATGCGAAGCCTGCGACGCTCAAATGGTGAATCGAACAGAGGCTTCTCCCACGACATCGGATAAGGGGCGTTCAACTGCTTTTCCCGACGCTTGTCGTCTTCCTTGAGCACTCGATCAATCGCGCTATGCCAGTTTCCGACCTTGCGCGGAACTGAAACGCGACCGACGTCGGCAGCGATTCGTGCCCTCACTTCCTCGATCGGCTCGGGAAACTCTGGAGGCGGGCCTATCGGACCGAGAAGATACTCCGTGTTCCAGCCCCAGCTGTTGTACGAACTGTGGTCTGCTTTCCCGATCAGAATTTGATCACTCATGCCGGGAGGACGCGCCGGGAACTCTGCCTGGAAGGTCTGCTTTCCGGCATCTTTCTTTGCCCAATAGCCCCTGTCAGGCGTCGGAATTGTCGCCCGAACGCATATCTTCTTCAGTGCAACATCTGAGATGCCGAACCGTTCTGAGATAGTCTTCATCGGTTCCGACCAGACGAGGTCGTAGAGCGCCTTTCGAGTAAGGAGTTCAGTCATTGCTTTTTGGATTGTCGGCTCCTGACGATCGCACGGCGAAAACTAGATTGAGGACGAGACTGCGACGCGGGAACTCGGCGTTGCTTCGCTTGAAATCCAGGTCGAAAGGCAGCCAGTATGGGCTTCAGCCTCCTTACACCTCGCACTCGTCGAATCTTCCGAGCCGACCAAAGACGCCCTTGCCAAAATGGTTTTGGTAGATTTCTACAGCTTGTTCGGACGGGTCGATGACAGTAACTTCTTTCCCTGAACATGCAGTTTGAAACTCGCTCCTGGAGCGAGTGTCATAGGCCGGCAGTGAATACCCGATAAACACGACACGCGACGCCTTGGCTATCAAGGTCGCGCACATCCGCCCAAAGACGATCGAGTTGCTTCGGAGTTCTCGTAGAGAAGACCCGGGAAGGCGACGTACTTGAAATCACTATCCGTGTATCCGAGGAGAGGGTCTCGAAAAGGATCATCAGGGCGGTAAGAGATGGATCGTTCGTCGTCGATTTGGGCGAATCCGTTGCCGCTCTTCCATTTCTTCTTTGGTATCTGCGGATGATTCGTCCAATTGATCGAACCGTGGGGCTTGACGACTGGAATTCCAGGGTCTGTCGAGTAGCTCCAATTGATGTCGGCTGTGTAGAGTGCCAGCTCGCACACCAGGTCCCAGTTCAGAGACACAATTCCAACGCTGTCACCGGCAACTCGGGCGAAACGGGAATACGCCTCTGGGAGATCGGGCATCATTTGATGCTTCTTCCAGAGCAGGCACAAAGAGGCATTCAGCAATGCATCATGGGCTTGTGTCGCGGATTCGTTTGCCCCCTTTCGAAGGTCGAGCAGTATTTCTTCGAGGCTGCTCCGCTTGTCTTGACCGGTGAGCGCGGGCAGATCTTGGATGCGAGGATCGGTGAGCACCTCATCGCGCAGTTCGTCCATCAGGGGAATGCCGGCAAGGGACGAAAAACCCGCTCCCAAGACAAAGACAGTCTGATTACTCATGAATTGTGAAACCTTGGGCTGAATTGGACAGCAGCGCGGGACTTTCTTTGCGATGCGACGTGCAAGTCTACCGCAGACTCAGGTCCTCGCGACGAGAGCTTTTTTCTCGGAGTATTAACTGGTTTGACACCGCAGAGCCCAAAAGAACTAGGGCGAATACGTTGTAAACCTGAGGTTCTGCCCCTAAGGAGGTACCCAGGTTGACAACACTGCTCAATTTCCACATACTGTGGAAATTCCCCACCTCAGTGCCCGAAAGCCGGAGGCCCTTGGTGACGAATGAACGTGCAAGCCCTATTACTTGAGCGGAGCATAGGGGGTTTGAGGTGCTGTATCCAAACGTTGAAGTACGTCACCTGCACGCTGTCATCGTTTTGGCCGAAGAACTGAATTTCACGCGCGCAGCGATCAGACTAAATATTTGCCAACCTGCACTCAGCAAACAGATGGCCGAGCTCGAAAAAGGTCTTGGCTTTCCATTGTTTCTCCGCCAGCGCAAGAAAATCATCGATCTCAGTGAACCGGGACGCGTGTTCGTCGAGGAAGCGCGGTCGGCTGTGCTCCACGCCGAACGCGCCGTCCACATGGCGCGTTCCATCAGTCATGGCTCGGAAACCGTGTTGACGGTGGGCCATTCGCCTTTTGCCGATCGAGCATGGATTTCAACGCTGCTGGCACTTCGTCTGCCGCTTTATCCCAAGCTTCGGCTGCGGCTGAAGAGCCGATTTGCGACCGATTTGGCTCGCGGGGTGATCTCCGGCGAACTAGATTTGGCGATTGTAACCGCGCCGCCGAACGATCCAAGAATTACCGCGGCCGTCTTCGTTCGCGTCCCCCTCTACGTGGCGTTGCCGGACAGCCACAGAGAGGCTCTCAAGAGAGCGGTAACACTGCGCGACCTGGACCGGGATACTTGGGGTTTGTTTAGCGAGCAGGCCAATCCCAACGCGCATTCTGCAATCATGCGTCTAGTGCAAAGAGAACAGATCGTTCCGCACGAGATTCACGAAGTATTGGGCGCTCCTGATGCGTTCCACGTGGTCACCGAACAAAACGGAATAGCCTTCGTCTCCGAGGCAACGGCACTCAGTACGCACATGGATGGAGTCGTCTTTAGGCCGCTCTCGGACGAATCACTGCGGTTCGATACATGTCTCGTAACGAGGGCTGAAACCTCCCGCCTGATCGATCAGTTCGGAATGGAATTTCTCAGGAAGTACTCACGTCAATCGTTGTCAGCCACTCAAATGTCGCTGGGTGAAACCGCATAAACTAAGCGGCCCAAATTCGAAAAGCCTTAAGTGGAACGCGACCATTGATCAGAAGCACTTCGGGTTGGCGCAAAGACCCGAAGACCCGTCGTCGATGCCTTTGGTCCTCCGCCTGTCGGGGCAATGTGAATCAGGGCAGCTAGGGCTCCGTGGCATCGCCGGATGCAGAAAACTGCCGAAGTTATCCGCGTGGTTAAAGCAGCGCATTCCCCGGCAGCGAGCATCGTTTGGATGTGGCCATCGCAAATCCCGACTACTTCAGCAGCAGCGATCGCGAAGAAGTCGAACAAGAGCTTTCGGACGCAACCGCCATCGCCGTGTTCAGGGAGTGTCTGCCGCCGCTCGAAGTAATGATTCGACGAGCCGAGAACGAAGGATGCACCCGCTTTCGCTGCTGGCTGCATTTCGGATATCTGTCGCTCTGGCTCTCCTTCCGGAGGGACACAGACGATTGGCAACATACCGCAAGACTGCCCATCAAGAAGTACTACAAGCGTGTTGGAGAGCATCTCGATTTGCAAACCGCAGTGGCTCTGAGGAATGCCGTATGTCATCTCGTGTTGCGCACTCGAAAATTCCATCGGGTCGAACGCTTCGCTCCCTTTCAACCCCGGTATGACGTTTAGACTGAAAGTGCTCTCATCTGCCTGAGACTCCGGCCATGAAAGGCGCCACCTGCATGAAGGAAGGTCGCTTCGCGGTTCTGCTGCTGGGGATGCTCTGTCTGAGTTCCACATTGAGTTATGCCGAATGGACGAAGGACATCAACTGTCCTAGCGGTACGGAATATCGGGACTTGAGGCCCTACGCCGGGCGAGAAGAATTTTGCGAGCGCTTACTTCCCGGGTCGCTGCGCGTCAAGCATGGGCCTTATCGGTTCTGGTACAACGAACAATTTCCGGAGGTCCGTGGCCAGTACACGAATGGTCGCCGCAGCGGACTGTGGCGAGACTGCGACAAGAACGGCCACTGCAATCGCGTGAAGTATTCGCTCCTTTATCCGGAAGAGAAGAGCCGTGCGGGGGGTCAGGCAGGAGGTGCCCATTACTTTCCGCAATGGGAAGTACCGATTCGATTTTGGGTCGTGCTGGAGCACGTGGGTTACCCAGACAGGAACTGAGGACATCGACCTGAATGTCGGTGGCGACAAATATCGTTGCTTTGTTGCGTATCTGCCCAAGCATGTGACCGAGCATGGAGGAGAAGGAAGCTATCTTTGTTGGGTTCCGTATTCAGTTGGAGCGCGAGAGATGCGATCGCTCGAATTGTGGCGAGAATTCCCAAAACTCGGCTTACCCCAGTTTTGTCGTCCTGAAAGAACCACGACCGAGCCATTGATGATCACTGACAGAAGCTTCAGGGATATCGCCTACAGCATGGACGTGCAATGTGCTTCGATGGAAGGGCCGTCGCAATCAGAAGACTGGTTCGTGTTTCGTTTCAATCCGTTCATTACGAATTTGTTGGTTGAAGCAGCATCAAAGGAGGGGCCGTTGACTACCCGGCTTTGCTTTGGTCCTGCGGGTTCGAACGTAGACCAGCCCACAGAGATATTGCACGAGCCTAATGGGATGACATTGTTCCGCTACCGTTTCAGCCAGGAGCCCGGAATAGCACGCCAGCAGAAGAAATGCGTTGCGAAGACTTTCAAACTGCAGGAGTCTTGTCGCTGAGAATATGTGCCTCTAACAATCAAGTTTTAACCGCATTTTAAAGTCCAGGCCATGCGCAAACGCGCGACAGTTTTCGCAGGCTCGTATGCTACGCGCCACTAAGATGTGCGTCCCGTCTCAACATGAACAATAATTCAAAATCAGAATCGGGCCTCGTGGTGAAGTTCGGGATTGAGTTCCTTTGGGTGTGCCGCCTGGCGATGTTCCCAATAGAATTCCAGCGCAGCCAAACGAACGCCCTCTTGGTATCCAGCTTGTTCCATCTCCGATCGACGCCAAGCGGCAGTTTTGGCTAGTGTGACGGAAAGGTGCTCTAGAATGGCGTTCTCCAACTCGCGCGGATCGGTGATGCCAGTGGCAAACTGCTCCTGGAGCCGTGCGCGGGTGATGTTATAGCCCTCAATCCGCGCTCGCCGATGCTGTTGATATTCATAATTCAAGCGTTGTCCTCTTTTACCTGCCTCAGTGTGATGGTCCCTAGCCAACCGGCATGTCCTGCGCAGGGTGACGTGGAAGGGTGCTCTCCGCCACGATTGATGACATCGCCGCCTTAGCAAAGACCGTTCCGAGGAACCAAGGTCGGATCTTGGCTCCGGATGAAGTAGCTGGCCAAAATCCGCAGCGTCGTATTCCTCGTCTGTGCGACCGCGCGCGGCACCTACAAATCAATCTGTCCACGTACTCCCAAGCCTTGCTCAGGTTAGCTGGAATGCGACGAGCGTTCCACCGGCAGCATTTGCAAACGCCAATGGAGTGAGGTCTCGCGGCCACGTTGCACGCTTCCGAAGACCGCACGTGAGAGTTGGCGCGCCTGCGTGACGGTGATCCAAAATGACGGCACCGAGCCAAAGAGAATCAACGTCGCGATCCAGCTGTTGTGCTCTATCGACCTCTGCAAACACTCTTGGCAGGATAAACCTCGATTTGACGTCGCTTGCCCCACTTCCTGGCAAATGTACATACACGAGAACGAAGGGTCTTGAGCCATTTGCAGACGAGAGTTTGGCTTTCTGAATCACGTGCTTCGTGACTGTAGGGACTAGAGAAGTAACAAGTGCGTCAACGCTCTGAGTGCCGCCAGAAACCTGCCGAGAATGACCCGCTGCCAGTGTCACCTCGATCCGGGACCGGCCGAGCGTCAGCTTGAGGGGTGTAGCCGGAATGTCGTCGTATGTATCTAAGTCCGCGGCGAACTGTGCGATTGCCGAGCCCTGCCTCAGTGCCGGGCCAACAATCTGTTGAGTCATGGTGCCTCGATAATTCACAAATGCCTGCACCCCGGTCAGGGCATGGCGCGCCGCCCACTGATCGATGATCTCCTCGATCGCGTGGCGAACTACGTAAAGCGCATTGCCGCTCGCGGGCTTTGCGTCACAGAGGACAATTTCACCAGCCACCCAGGCGCGGAAATCGAACGGTGGTGTGGAGCTGTAGCCCGGCGGCCACCCGAGGGAATAGAGTAGTCCCCGGTGTTCGAAGTGAGCGAATGCGTACAGTTCCGTTAGGGCCTTTTCCCACTTGGCTTGACTGAGATTGGAATCGGAACAGAAAAGGTCCTGAATCTGCTCACGAAGGTCGTCCACTGTGAATCGTGTGAGCAGCGTCTCCAAAGCAGCATCAACTTCGGATAGTCCAAAATCTATTTGATCACTTTCGAACAAACGGAGCAGTTCGCTGATATAGGCCAGCTTCCGCTCGTATTGGACGCTTTCGCTGCAAGCCGCAAGCGCTGGGAATTGCGAGAGCACGGAATCCACCGACTATTCCTCGTTCCTGTTCGAACTGGCAGCTGCAGTCCTCTTCTGTAGAAACTGTGACTCGCAAGGCCCCTCGCTAAATACTCTCATTGACGTGGCCTGGTCCGAGAAGCACAATCTGTTTGTCGACGCGCGTGCCAGCTTAAATGTGCACGAGGGTGCAATCCATGCGAACATTTGCGATCATCGCGCTGTTCTTCGTAACTGGCCTATCAGTACTTGCCCAGCACAGTACCAACCCGCTCCCTTCAAAAGGGACAGCCCAGTCGTCGCCCAAGAATTGCTCTGAGGCAAAAGAGGCTCTCTTGGCCCTGGAGAAATTGCAGTCTATTGTCGAGTCCGGCGTTAGCCTTCCAGACTACACGAGAGCTTTGGCTGACGCGAATTTTCCACTCAAGATGTACCTCAAGAGCGATAAAGCCGAACGGTTTCCCGGATTGACTAGAGCACTTACGGACGCTATGAGGTGGTATAAAGCGGCGGGGCAACTCTGGAGCGCGAAGGTCGACACCGACTTCCCGCTCGGGTATTGCGATAAGTGGACCCAACCAGTTCCGGCGAAGGCGAGCCTGTACGACGGTCCGTACATGATTGAGGATCTCTGCACAGCGTATCCCGAGCTTGTAACAACCGAAGTAGATAAACGGCACTACGACGCGACGGAGAACACTGTCACACAAAATCGCAAGGTCATTCGATACGCTGAGGCATAAAATAAGGCATGGCAGCTTGCCGGATTCGCCGTTTCGCTAGCAGAAGATTCCATGAAATAGCCTTTTGGATGAAGCAGGCGAAGCGGTAAAGTCCCTCTGTCAGACATTTTCAGCCATGCAACAGTAAGCGATCGCGGAGCGGAGGGGTTTGCCCTCCACTGCTATGGGCGGCACTGCCGCCCTGGGTCCCACACGGGCTGCGGGATAAATTTCCGGCACGTTCATGGTGGGGTAAGCGTAAGAGCGTTGAGTCGAAAGCAGGAAAGCAGCGCGTGTGGGGGAAGACCGTTCCGAAGGAACGCACCTTTGGCGCTCGGTCCATAACTACGCAAAGCTCTATGGGGCACGTGACTGTCACGCACCCCATTCGTGAGCACAGGAAACCTCCCCCTTCAGCGCCTCTGGAACAGTCTCCCGTCGGAATTGAAGACTTCGCGTAGAACCATGCGGGCTTGACCGAGTCGGCGATGGACGGTGCGGCGGTCTGTGTTCATTGCGGCTGCTATTGCATCAGGGTCGAGAATAGGCCGTCTCCCGCGGTCGCGTTTCCAATTATCCGGATTGCCCGATGCGGTGAAGGCGTGTTCTTTCAGGGCATTATCAGGGCCAAGCTCGGCAATACATTGCAGCGTAGCGCGAACTTCGCCGGGCAGCTGCGGGAAGCTCGTTACCTGGCCTAGAAGCTGTTGGGTGATCATTCGCTCCTCGACCGTGTTCAAAGCAGTACGCCGACAGCCCCATCCCTGTCTGAGATTGTCGAAGGGGCGCACGTTCAGCACATCGCTGTCTGAG
Organism: uncultured Acidobacteriaceae bacterium; assembly: GCA_963755865.1. Classification (GTDB taxonomy): domain Bacteria; phylum Acidobacteriota; class Terriglobia; order Terriglobales; family Acidobacteriaceae; genus Bog-257. The sequence goes on from CAVWLY010000016.1 coordinate 10,896, forward strand.
GAGACTGCCAAATTCTCCTCCCGGCTGAAATAGCGCAAGGTGCCATACACGAGGGTGCGGAGCAGATAACGCCGAAAACCGCTTTCGCCGGACTCTCGTATTTCGCCCCTGTGAAACATTTCAATGGCGAGATTTACGGCACCGTCGTACATGACCTCAATACGCCACTCCGAAGGATGCAGGAAGCGGGCGGCCCGCCGGCAGGCGGCCCTGTGAGCCAAAGGCAAAACACAGGCGAGAAAGAGGTCTAATGCGTTGGCGTGTGCCCGTTCATGACGGAATACCACTTCTGCGACTTGGATGCGCACTGGGGTAGATGCACTGTGAAACATATGGTGCAAGAGAACCGGCACTTGTTCCGGGGCCAAGTGGGATATTTTTTGGGTGGTGAGTACGGATTCGATCACCGTGGCAACGTCTGCGCTGTTCATGGGGTCTGCTCCTTAAAGAAAAACAATTTTTTTTCTTCGTTCGCAGGCCCTGGGTTGCGCAGAGGGAGCCGCTGTCAAGTGCGCTGTTCTATGGCGCCGCGTAAGCGGACGAGTACGGCGAAGCGCACAGCGGAGCGAGCACTAGAGCCGCACGGAGGCACTTGACAGGAGTAGGCGAGTGGAGCGCGATTCTGGGTTCGCGAACGGAGAAAGAGAGGAGAAGATCCTCGCTGACAAGCGACACCTAATCGCCCGGTCTTGGACTTCAGGTTTGATAGGTCGTTTGATTGCGGTCAAGGCGCATACCTCGGGGCATGAGCGCCAACGGGTTTTTTTGTTGGCTAGCCTGCGGTGCTGGTTTCCGTCGCCGGCTCGGGGGCAATGCCCCCGAGGATTACGGCAGCGGTGTGCTGGACGGCTTCCAAACTCTCGCGCAGCAGGTCAGCATCCCCATGCCAGAGCTGGATATAGTCCTGGGAGGAGGTTCCGGTCTGGAGGCCGACTGCCTGACAGACCACAAAAGCCACTGCTTCGGCTTCGGTCTCGCGGACTTGCTTGGTAGTCAACGTCCGGCGCTCGCCTCGATGCAGCATTTCGTGGCCGATTTCATGAACCAGCGTCGAAAACTCCTCGGCGGGCTGCATACCGGAAAGCAGTGTGATCTTTCCGCCGTGAGACAGTCCCTTCGCGGGCGCAATCCGGTCAGAGAAAGAGAGGTCGATGCCTTGAGCCTCTACAAATCCGAACAGCCGCTCGCGGTATCCGCTCACGTCGCCTTGGATCTCGGTCAGGGTCGGTAGGTCTTTGCCTTCAGTCTGGGTGATATCGAACACGTACACGGCACGAAAGCCAACGAGTTGCTGCTTGCGTTCTTCCTTCGCATCGGTGGTGGAATCGGCTGCGGTTTCTTCCTGCCGCAGCCTGCGATTGCCGACCATCGGAGCCAGAATGAGAATGCCCTTCTCGCCGCGTTTGACGAAGCGGCCAAGCGAATTCCAAGTGCGAATTCCGGCCACATTGCTGGCGTCGGGTTTCTGTCTGGCAATCAACATCACATTGCCGAAAGAGTAGGTATGGAATCGGGCCATGGCGCCGAGGTATTGGGTGAGCACTTCGCTGTGCCCGGACTCCAGCGACTGGACGAGATAATCGACTGCGTCTTTGGTTTTGTTCTTGATGTCCTCTAATTTCATTGTTTTTCCCTTTCGCGCCGTTTCCGGCTTGTTTTTTTCTTCACTAGAGCGGCAGCGGGAAAAAACAAGGCGGAACGGGGCAAAGGGCAGAACGGAGGCCGGAGGAGGGTGGCAGGGCGTGAGGGAAAGCGCGGTGAGTGACAAACCGCTGTTGTTTTATGGTTTGGCGCGAAACCGGCGCAGTCCGAAACGCCCGTCCGAGCCGCGGCTAAGCGGCGTCCACCCGGAGGAGGGCGCAGTGGGAGGACGACGGGCGAAGCCTCTACTGTCGTGGATCGTTGGGTTCGTAGGAAGGCGGTACGTACCTGAACCGAAAGATACAAGGAGTGAAAATAAGGGCTCTTGCTTTTTGTCAATTTATAGGTCATATTATGACCATGAATTCGACCCCTCACTTAAATCTACCGGATCCTAATGATTCAGCAGACATTGCGCGTCATCGAGATGCGGTTCTCGCAAAGTTTGAGGATACTTTTGGTTTGGTTGATACGGCACTACGGGATTCGATTCCGAAAGCGAAGAACATGTTCGCGTTGTTGGGCGGTTACCCTGATCGCGCTGTGCATGCGATGAACACCCGCTATTTAATGAAGGTCTTCCTTCAAGCCAACGAGGTTTCGGCGGAAGAGCAATCGCCAAGCGGAGATCTCGACATTCAGTGGGTTCCGAATTGCGGATTGTTCGCAAAGCTACCCGACGCGGAGATCCGAATTCTCAAAGTCGGTCCGTTGGGTGTTCCCAGGGCGACAAGCGCGGCGAGATCAAGGTACTACAGTAGCAATCAAATGCTCTTAAAGTTCAACGAGGGAGTTTCTGATGAAACGCCTTGCGACTTACCGTTAACGCTAGTGCTGTTGTGGGACATCGACGAGGAATTTAAATATCTTGGACTGGAAGTGGCGTGTCCACGAACAGCGAATAGCGATGGGATTGTCGATTGTTTCTGGATAGCTAAGTGGGGTGGCACTGAGCAAGGGATCATTCCCGCGGCGGAGGGACCGATTAGTCCTGATTCGGATTTGGAGGGAATCGCTCCAATTGAGGGTGGTGCCTCCCGTGCGGCTAAGGCTTAGCAATGTCTGGACTTCTCTTTGAGATTCCATCGGCTCCAATCAATGGCCAACGTGTTCGCCAGGCGCGTGAGCTAAGGGTTCTCACACAGGCGGCTCTAGCAGAGATTCTTGGTATCGATCAGACGATGGTCGCACATATCGAGCGTGGAACAAAACAACCCAATTCTGAGCTCCTGCACGCTATTGCGACCGTTCTGCGATTTCCTCCAAGTTTTTTTCGTCAACCGTCTCCTCCTGCACTTGCGAAAGGAACCCTTCTTTTCCGAGCCAAGGCTGGTCTAGGCAAGCGATTTATTTCGGAGGCTCACGCGCACGCGCAGATCATTTTTGAAATTGGTTGGAGATTGGCCGCTTCCGTGACAATTATTCCGGTGCGGTTGCCGGTATCTGACGATCCGATCGATGCCGCTCGTCAAGTGCGGGCCTTAATGCACGCTGGCGACGGGCCAATCAGCGACCTTTTGCGAAGGATTGAGCGTCTGGGTGTGTGGATACTTCCCTTACCGAATTCGAATGAATGCGACGCGTTCGCAGTGTGGGCGGGGTCAGAGGCTGCTGTTCCGGTTATAGGGATCGTAACCGAAAGACCAGGAGATCGAACGCGCATGAATCTTGCGCATGAGCTCGGACATTTAATACTTCACCGCGAGCTTATTACCAGTAGCCGGATGCTGGAAGACGAAGCATACACGTTTGCTGCTGAATTACTAATGCCGTCTGCGTCGATCATTGATGATCTGCGGCAGGAAAAGCTGAGCCTGTTCCGGCTCGCACAGCTAAAGTCGAAGTGGTTAGTTTCCATGCAGGCGATCGCCCGGCGAGCTCGCGAGCTCCAGGTGATTACGGAACGTCAGTATAGATACCTGATGCAACAGATTAGCGTGCGAGGATGGAGGGTAAGGGAACCAGAATTTACGGCCATCTCCATCGAGAAGCCGCGGGCGATCAGAAAGATGCTGGAGGCGGCTTTTGGTTCGCAAGCAAAAACGGAAAACATGGCAGAAATGCTCAATCTCTCAAAGGAGTTTTTGATTGATGTTCTATCCGAATTTGCTGCTGCGCCAAGTAGTCAGGTCGAAAAGGAAATGTCCCCGGCACGTTCTAGCGTACTCGCAATGACGCGAAAGTAGTTCAGGCATCTCTATGTTTGTAGCTGAGTCAGACGAGCGCTGGCGGATGGATTTGCGTAGTCGTTCATATCGGGCGATTGACCTCCGGAGTGGCTTTATCGAAGGGGTGTTCGGAAAGAATGATTACAACAGATAAGTCGGCTGCTGCGGGTCCGAGAGCGGCAGATAAACGAAAGGACCAGATTGTAGGAACACTTGCTCCAGTAAACATTGCTCCTACTGCCAAGTTCAGTGGCATCGTCATTACAGAAGTGAGAGTTCGGAATTATCGGTGTCTTCGCTCCGTCGACGTTGAACTGGATATACTGACAGTGATTATCGGGCAGAATAATGCGGGCAAGACGAGTTTTCTAAATGCACTCTTCGCTGCTATAGGAGCAGGGCAGCGAATAATTTCGAGCCGACGATGTTTTTCTCCAGAAGAGTGAAGTCTCGGCGCCGAAAGGACAGGGTAATCGCCATCGACATCCTGATACGACCGACAGATGACCAGGGCAAGATTGTAGATGTTTTCCCGCAGGGGAGTGCTTGGCTTGAACTTTGGGGCCTTGGCGTTGTCCAGGACGACGACGAGCACGATTTGGTCGCGATCCGCACGCAGTTCAAGTGGAATACGATCAAAGGCGAGTACATTCTGGAGCGCCGGTTTTTGAAAGACTGGCAGAAAGACGGCACCAAATGGGAGGACTCAAAGCCGGTTGAAAAGGTGGCCGCTGTTTCCGCTCAGCAGATCGAACCGCTCGCAGTGTACTTGCTGGATGCCAAGCGCGACATCGCGGAAGATCTGCGGACCCGAAGCTCCTTCTGGAACAAGATGGTGGAGGAACACGGCCTAAGCGCGGAGGATGTCGAGCGCATCGAGGAGGATTTGTCCGAAATCAACAAAGATATCGTGGAGAGCAGCGATGTCCTCACCCACATACAGTCGCATTTGAAGAATTTCCACGAAACGCTTTCATGCGATGAGGACAGCGTCTCCATAACGCCGCTTGCACGTCACCTTCGCGATTTGTCGCGCGGGATGGACGTAGTGCTCTCGACACGCGGCGCTCCGCCGTTTCCCCTGCATCAGCAGGGCATGGGCACCCGGAGCCTTGGCACTTTCTTTACCTTCTGGGCCTTCACGACCTGGAGGCAAAAACAAGGCAGTTCCGGCGCGGTTCATCCGATGATGGCGATGGAAGAGCCGGAAACACATCTCCATCCCCAGGCGCAACGTTCTTTATTCCGTCAGATCAACCGAATGCCTGGCCAGCGCATCATCAGCACGCACTCCCCTTATATCTGCGGCCAGTCCGAGATTGCGCAGATCAGACATTTCTCAAAGAAGGGCGAGGAAACAGTGGTGTGCCGCATCGACATGGGCACGGGGGAGAAGAAGCTTACGGACGAGGATCTCCGCAAGATTGATCGCCAGGTCATGAATACGCGCGGCGATATGCTCTTCGCCCGGGCGCTCGTTTTCTTCGAAGGAGAAACCGAAGAACAAGCTTTGCCCGATTTTGCCGAGAAAGCGCTGGGGCAAACATCCTAACGATCTGGGTTTCAGCTTTGTTGGAGTCGGAGGCAAAGGGGAGTTACCTGCCTTTTCTGCGCATGGCGGAGAGTTTCAAGATTCCTTGGTTCATATTTTCCGACGGCGAGGCCGATACCATCACCGCGGTAAATGCCGCTTTGGCGGCAATCGGCCAGGCCTGCAATTCCCAATAATCCCCGCGTCATTGTTCTGCCGGGCGGCAAGAAGTTCGAGACTTATATTGTGACCGAGGCATCCAAGGACGCGCTGATAACCGCCATTATCGAGAGAAGAGCCGCAAATGCCCAACATCTGGCTGCGCTGCAGAAGGAGTGGGCTGCGAAAATCGACTGCTGATCAACTCAAGGACATTTTGGCGGAGATGGAAACGAGCAAGACGCAATATGGCTCGGTCGTGGGGAAGGTGCTTCCCGTTCCTGCGGCGCTTGAAGATTTATTCAAAAAGATCGACAGTGAACTGACTCCACCGAAACCGGCTGAGAAGAAGGCATGAGCGTCCGACTGACAGCAATTCAGCGACAGGTTGTTGCCCACGGGACCGGAGCCTTGCTTGTAGTGGCTGGTCCAGGCTCCGGGAAGACGCGTGTGCTGACCGAGCGGGTCCGCAGACTTCTGGATGATCCCTCGCAGCATTTCCGCATTCTGGCGCTGACATTTACCAACAAAGCCGCCAACGAAATGAAGGAACGGCTCAACGACGTGCCGGATATCCTCAAGCGCGCGTTTGTCGGAACGCTTCACAGCTTCTGCATGGAGGTTCTGGCTAACCGGGGTAAACCAATTGGCGTAGAAGGGCTGCCCAATATTTTCGAGTCATTCGATGATCGAAGGCAGGTACTGGCAAATGCCGTCCGTTCCGACCCTCAGCTTTCGGCCGCACTGAGGGACGCTGGAGAACCGAAGGAACAACAGCGCAGACTCAGCTCCTGGCTTGAGCGGATCAGCGAACTTAAGAATTCATTGGTCCTGCCCAGTATGGTGGAAGATGATGATGAACGGCGGCTCTATGAAGGATACGACGCGCAACTGAGGGCCTCCGCTGCGCTCGACTATGATGATCTCCTTCTTCTGACTTACCGGCTCTTTGCGGAGCGGCCCAAGACCGCGGATTTTTACCGACGTCAGTACAAGTACATATGCATCGATGAAGCCCAGGATCTCAATGAGGCGCAGTATCGCCTGCTCGTCAGTCTTTGCGGATCAGAATTTACGAACGTAATGATGGTGGGCGACCCCAGGCAAGCAATCTATGTCTGGAACGGAGCCGATCCGAAATATCTCGATCTGTTTCAGCGGGACTTTAAGGCCAAGAAAATCGAGCTTACTGAGAATTTCCGCTGTTCTAAGGCCGTCGTTGCTGCGGCCCAGCGGCTGGATTCGTCCTACACTGTCGAGGGGCAGCTCCCCATCGAGGGCGCGGTTGAACTTATCGAAAGCGAGGATGAACCCGGCGAAGCCCAGGCCGTAATCGAAAAAATCAGATCGCTTGAAGCCAACGGGCATCCCGATATCGAGGGCGACATTACACCGGGCCGGTGCGCTGTCTTGGGCCGCAATCGGTTTGTTTTCGGGAGCCTGCAGGAAGAGCTGAAAAAACAGGGGATGCTTTTCTACAAAAAACTCTCCGCCGCGACCTATCAGAGCGAATCCGACGTTGTCGAGCAATTCGAGCTAGCTCTTCGTCTCCTGGCCAATCCAAGAGACAAATTACATCTGGATATACTTGCCAAAGCTTGGGGGGCACAAGCACTTGCGGAGGACGCGCCCAAACCCCACGACACAGACGATCCAATGTCCTTACTGAAGGCACTTGCAAACGGGGCACGGAAAGGCTGTGCCCCGACCGTACTCAATGCGATTGATGCCTTGAAATGGACCGGAGACGATTTCAAATTTCTCAACGCCCTAAAGAAGATTGAAGAATACGCGAATACGCTTCCCGAACAGGATCGCGCTCTCGTCCTTCAAGATACTGCTGAATGGAGAAAACACTGGGATTACTATGTCAGATCGGAGCCGGGCGGCGCTCATAGCATCAGTTCGTTCCTGGGACAAGTAGCCCTCGGCACAACGCAGCAGCCGACGGAAGACGGCTTGGCGCTGCTCACGGTGCATTCAGCAAAGGGAATGGAATTCGATGTGGTATTCCTGATTGGCATGAACGAGGGCACGTTTCCAGACTATCGAGCCAGTGGTGCCGCTTTGGAGGAGGAGCGCAGAAGCGCGTTTGTGGCGGTCACTCGCTCAAGGCGGCTGCTCTATGTCACATATCCCAACACAAAAGTCATGCCTTGGGGGGCTGTGAGAGCGCAGCAGCCTTCGCAGTATGTTTCGGAACTATTCGGATAGATGGTGCTCCGGTCCCGAGCTCGCTTTGAAATAACCGGTTCGTGCGCCACCGCAGATGGGATATCGCTTAGGAACGGCCTATAATCCAGCATTTCACGGGAGTCATAAAAGTGGCCTCTTCGACACCTCGGACCGCATCTGTGCCATTCATCTTCGATGTTTGTACGCCCCGCAGCGACGTCCTAAAGGGCGTCACTGATGCAGACTTCGCGGCTGATCTCGCCAAGGTCATTCGTGGTATTGCCGCCGAAGAGTATCTGGAGGCCAACAAGTTCTTCGCGAACACATACCCGACACGTGGCCTCCGGAACTTATTAGCGAATGTCTGTGCGCGACTGAGTGGCACCGGTGCCGAAGCCGCATCTATCTTTCGGTTGGATACCAGCTACGGTGGTGGTAAGACACACGGCCTGATTGCACTCGTGCACGCCGCCAATGGGATGCAGGGCGTCTCTAACCCATCCGAGTTTATCGATCCAGTCCTCGTGCCGAAAAGCAAAGTCCGCGTGGCGGCATTCGATGGAGAGAATGCCGATCCTGCCAACGGGCGATCCATGGGCGAAGGTGTTTTCGCTCACACGCCCTGGGGCGAGATTGCGTATGGTCTAGCCGGGAAGAAGGGATATGAAAGGCTGCGCCGCAGTGACGAGCAAATGGTTGCCCCCGGAGCAGAGACAATCGCCGAGCTATTCGGCAACGAGCCAACTCTGATTCTCCTTGACGAGCTCTCGGTTTATCTTCGCAAGGCGCTGGCAGCGGTTCCGGCAGCGGGCGATCAGTTAACGGCTTTCTTAACCTCTCTATTCAAGGCAGTCGAGAGTTCGCCACGTGCGGCGCTGGTCTATACCTTAGCAATTGGCAAAGATGGGCAGACAACGGATGCGTATGCCACCGAGAACAAGTACATCGCAGATCGCATGGCGGAAGCCGAAAGTGTCTCGGCTCGTAAGGCGACGCTCCTGAACCCGACCGAAGACGATGAAACAGTAAAGGTTCTTCGTCGTCGGCTGTTCGAATCGGTTGATGATACTAAGGCTGCCGAGATCATTGGGGCATATCGCGGCCTGTGGGCAGCGAACAAGGAAGGCCTCGCAACGGAAGCAGATCATCCCGAAACTGTCGAGGCATTCCGAACTAGCTATCCGATCCATCCGGAAGTTCTCGATGTTCTGACTTCGAAAACCGCTACACTATCGAATTTCCAACGAGTTCGCGGCATGCTCCGCATCCTAACGCGGACAATTGCACATATGTGGGATTCGAAGAATCGCCCGCAGGATGCGACTGCCATCCACCTACACCATGTGGATGTTGCCTTCGCACCAATCCTTCAGGAAATTGTGACGCGGTTGCAGCAGTCCGCGTACGTGCCTGCGATCCGCAATGACATCACAGGTGCGGAACCACAGCGCGCGCTTGCTCAAGAACTCGATGACAGCAACTACAAGGGTCTTCCACCGTATGCGACGTACGTTGCGCGGACGATCTTCTTGAACTCGCTGGCATTCAACGAGCCACTTAAGGGCGTCACACCCGAGCGCCTCAGATATTCCATCCTCGGCCCCAGCACCGATGTCGGTTTTATTGAGGACGCGCGGAAGAAGTTCATAACGTCGTCGGCCTACCTTGATGATCGTCCGATCGCTCCTATGCGTTTCCTGGCCGAAGCGAACTTGACACAGATCATTCGCCGGCAAGAACAACACGTTGATAGGGCGCAGGCACGAGTGGAGTTGAACGACCAGATCAGAATCATCTTTGGGTCTGGTCGGTTCCAGATGATTCCGTTTCCTGCCGGTCCGTACGAAGTACCTGACGAAGTCGGTGATGGCCGACCATTGCTCGCGGTGATGTCGTATGACGGCGTGACCGTCGGTGGTTCGGTGGACACCGTCCCCGAGCTAATCGCCAAGATATTTGATCGCAAGGGTGCCGCAGGCACAGATTTCCGCAGCTTCCGAAACAATCTGGTCTTTCTGGTTGCGGACGAGACCCGCAAGGAGGACATGCGGGCGAAAATGGTGCTCCGGCTCGCTCTGATCGAGATGAAGAATCCGGAGAGGTTGAAGGAACTCGCTGAACACCAGCAGAACAAGGTGAAAGAATTGGAGTCCAGGTCGCTGACCGAACTGGCGATCTCAATTCAACAGTGTTATCGCCACGTGTTCTATCCATCGCGGAATCGGATCGGTACAAGCGAGGTGGATCTCGCCCATACTGCCCTCGATGTGCATGCAACCGGTAACCATCCGGGCGAGGGGCAGCGAGCGCTCATGCACGCGCTGCAGGATTTAGGAAAGCTGCGCTTACCTGGCGATGAACCCGATTCGCCGAGCTACATTCGTGATCGAACGCCTCTTCGCAAGGGACAGATGACGGTCGGGGCGTTGCGTGAGGAGTTTCGAAGAGATCCAGCACTGCCGATGTTAATCGAGAACGATACCTTTATTAAGGCAATCCATAAGGGTGTTGAGCAAGGTGAGTACGTTTACCGTCGCGGCGAGCTGTTGTATGGCAAGGGCGATCCGATGGCGATGATTATCGTGGACGAGCAGTCGATCATTTTCACGTCTGGTTACGCTCAGCAACATGGCATCTGGCCACGTCAGGCACAGCCTGCACCAGGTGCTGAACCGGGGGCTGGTGCCGCCACAGTCGGCGGTGGAGGTCTGTTTGGTCCCGGCGCTGGTCCGATTGGGGGGCCTGGGACCGGTTTTGGAGCGGGTTCTGGTGCTGCTCCAACTCCCCCATCGCCTGGGCACAAACAGTTCACAGCCCAGGGTGTACTTCGTGAAGCATTGATACGGTTATGGGAGCAGGCTCGAGCAGCGAAGGTGGCGAAGATTGGGGCCCTGGAGATCCAGATGTACGAGGCTGGCGATGCCTTCAAGTTGCTTGGCATGATCGGCTCCATCAGTAATGCTTCAAAAAAAGTAGTCTTCACGGGGGGATACGCTACCAAGGAACAAGGCGTCTTCGAGTTCCGGTTCGAGGGTTTGGTGGAAGACGCAAAACCGGTGAAGGAGTTCCTCGATGCGCAGTTCCGCGCCGCCAGCGAACAGGACCTGAAGACCTCATACTCGATGACGTTCGAGCAAGGCCTTGAACTGGCGGGGGAAGCCGCCGAAAAACTTACAGAGAAGCTGGTGAAGTTTGCCAGCGGAGCGGCTTACGTTACTGCCGTGGCGGAGGTGCAGCAATGAGCAGCGCCCCAACGAGAATTCCAAGAATGAAACTCGTGGAAACTCCCAGGTCCGCTCCGCAGTACGAAGTTCGGGTACGGAATCATGGAATTGGCGACGCTGAGATTGAAGTGTGGGAGATGCCTTCGCCGGCGAGCCCACACTTGACGTCAGCGGTACGCGTTGCGGGTCTCCGTGGGCGCAATTTGGAATTGGTTGAGTATCGAGTCCTCCGGCGCTTGAACCAGGGTGGAGTGCGCTTGCCCCGAACGACCGAGCGTGTCCGTGGCTACAACATCACCGAGGAGCTGGCATTGCGACTCGGATTGCTTTTTCGTGCACTGGCGCCGATGCGCAGTCGGGATCGCATGCGCTCTGTAACTGAAGGCATCGAGGCGATGGGGCGCGAGGAAGCTGCGTACTGGCTCGGCATGGCGATGCACCGCAAGAATCCGCGACGGGTACTGACCGCACTTCGTTATCTGCTCACCGAACCGACGCACAAGAAATGAAAGGGCCCGGATGTCCAGCGATACACGATTGATCGAGCGGTGGTTACCCATTGCCGCGCTTGGAGAAGAGAGCGTGCGGGAGCGCCGCTCTATGACTGCACTGCCGCCTACCTATTACTTGCACGTGTGGTGGGCGCGGCGGCCGCTAGTCGCGTCACGTGCTGCGATCCTAGGCTGCATGTTGCCCGCAGATGCGGATCGCAAGAAGTTCCTGCACACGCTTGGGATCCACGGTGATCCAGTTCTTACGCGTCGTCGCATCGACTTAGCGCGGCGAACGGGCGAAGATCTGGGACCTAACCCTTACGGTTACTCACGGGCTTTCCAATGGCTACCGGATTCTAAAGACAAGGAATGGTTACGGGAATCACTGTTGCCCGGTCGTGTTGTGCTTGATCCGACATCCGGTGGCGGAAGTATTCCCTTTGAAAGTGTACGGCTGGGACTGTCAACTTACTCTAACGACCTGAATCCAGTCGCAGCGTTGATACTGTTTGCGACGATCGATGCGCCCGCTCGCTTCGGGACAACCCTTGTCTCTGAATTTAAATGTCTGTCGAAGGAGTTCATCCGTAGAGCGGAGCCCAAGTACCAAGGTGTCTTCCCGGAGGAACCGCCGAACGTTCAGGTTTTGGGTTACCTCTTCGCTCGCACAATTGCTTGCCCTTACTGCGAAGGGAAGGTTCCGTTGTCGCCAAACTGGACGTTGTCAGGCGGTGGGACCGGCGTACGGCTGCACCCGCAATTGAATGCTCAGAGGGTGTGCGAGTTCGAAATAGTACCTAAGGCGGCGCTGCATTCAGAGGGTACCGTGGCAGACGGCGATGCGCGTTGTCCATACCCGGACTGCGAGCGAGTGATCGATGGGGATGACATTAAGCGCCAGGCGCAGGCCGGCCAAATGGGCGAGCAGCTCTATGCCGTTGTATTCAAACGCAAGGTCGTAACCGGGGTTACCAAATCTGGCAAGCAGCGGGTCAAATGGGAACGCGGGTTTCGCTCCCCTCGGGTTGACGATAACAACAGTGAACATATCCATGAGCGGCTTTCGGAAAAACTGCCCGAATGGGAAGCATTGGGCACATTACCGACTGAAGGATTCCCCGTGGAGACCAACTACGACCGTGGCCATCGTATGTACGGGATGTACAAATGGACGGACATGTTCTCTCCGCGTCAGCTCTTATCCCACGGGATTAGCGTTGAAACATATCGCGAGATGTTTGAGGACGACAAGCGAGAAGGCAAGCTCTCCGACCTGCGAAAGGCCGCGTACATTTACCTTGCACTCTCCCTCGATAAGTTGCTCGACTATAACTCTCGAATGACAAAGTGGCACTCGAAACGAGAGGTGATAGTGAACACCTTCGGTCAGCACAACTTCGCCTTCTGTTGGTCTTATCCTGAGATGGCTGCGCTGGTTGTCGGATCGGGGTATCAATGGGCGATGGAGAAAACCGGCAAGTGCGTGCAAGAGCTCTGCGCGCTCGTTCGGCATGAAGATAGAAACGAGAAAGTTCCAACGCTACCCGGACTGAAACCACAGACTTCCTACGAACCACCGCCGACGGTCATCTCTTGCAAGTCTGCCGACGCGCTTGATCACGTTCAGGATTCGTCGGTTGATATCGTCGTAATGGATCCCCCATATTACGACAATGTGATGTATGCAGAATTGTCTGATTATTTCTACGTCTGGCTCAAGCGCACAGCCGGTTGTGCTGTTCCGGAGCTGTTCCGCCAGTCGCTGACCGACAAGGATCATGAAGCAGTTGCAAACCTGGCGAAGTTTAAAGGACAGAAGAACCCGAAAACGCTTGCTGCTCGTGATTATAGAGAGCGCATGGGCGCAATTTTTACCGAATGTCGTCGTGTATTGAAGCCGAATGGCATCATGACCCTGATGTTTACGCATAAGGCTACAGGTGCATGGGACGCACTTACCAAAGGTCTTATGCAGGCGGGGTTCACCATCACGGCGTCATGGCCGATAAACACCGAGGCCGAAGGGAGCATGCACATCAAGGATAAGGCAGCGGCGAACAGCACTATTTTCCTCGCTTGCCGTCCACGTGCCGCACAACCCAGCGATGCTCCCATAAGCTACTGGGAAGACGTAGAGCCTCAAGTCGCTGGTGCCGTTCGCGAGCGTATCAAAGAGTTCCAGGACGCCGGCATTGGAGGGGTCGATCTCTACCTAGCATCGTTCGGACCGGCACTCCAGAAGTTCTCCGAGCACTGGCCGTTACGACGCGGTACTCCGCGACCCCAGCCCGAGGTCAGGAAGCGCAAGAAGCAAGCTGAAATGTTCGAAGAAGAGTGGGATCCATATGTTGTGACACCTGAGGACGCCCTAGATGCAGCTCGACGTGAAGTTAAGAGTTGGCGGTTGCAGCAGCTCACACACATGAAGGCGCGAACTGATCTCGATCCATTGACTTCGTTTTACGTGTTGGCGTGGGACGCCTTTAAGGCGCCTCGCTTCGACTACGACGAAGCTCTGCGCCTTGCACGCGCCGTCGGTGTGGATCTTGAAAAGGACATCATCGGGCACGTAGCCGAAAAGAAAGGGAGTGACGTTACGCTCTGGGATAGTGCGAAGCGTGCTGCAAAGGGTTCATTAGGTCCGGCTGACGGATCGCGTTCATGGCTTGATGCTGTGCACCATGCTGCATATTCGGCACGGAGTCGTAACCTTCAGCACGCACGGGAAATGTTAAGCAAAGCTCAAGTGGATAGTGACCCGAACTTTTTCGCCGCACTGGAAGCGGTGCTTGAAGTGCTGCCGGTATCCAAGGCATTTTCAGGGATCGATTTGGAAGGCGAGGTCGCGGAGTTCGGCAACGATTTCGAGGCGCTGGAAAATCTTCGCAAGCTGGCGTTTGCAACCGATGTCGATGAACCTCAACAGTTACAGCTCTGGAAGGAAGAGGCCGCCGCAGTAGAGGCATAGGGACCATGAGCTTGCTTCTCGATCATTCGTGGAAACTGAAGTACACGCCGGACGACGGTGATCTCGTGCGCCTATTCTATGTCCCAGCCCTTGAAGCGGCGAAGCGGTATAACCGCTCGACCGGATACTTTAGCGCCAATGCTCTGACTCTTGCCGCTCGTGGTATCGAGGGGCTGGTGAGGAATACCGGCGAGATGAAGCTCGTCGTCGGTTGCACGCTCGGCCCTGACGAAGTGGCGGCAATCGAGAAGGGCTTGCAGTTACGTGATGCGGTTGAACAGCACTTGACCGCATTTCCGCTCGCTCCAGGAAGCCAAGAAGCGAACGACGCGCTGGAATTGCTGGCATGGATGGTCGCCAAAGGCATTCTTGAGGTAAAGGTGGCTGTTCCGTGTGACTTGAATCGAAAGCCGATCACGTCGGATGGAATCTTTCACGAAAAGGTCGGGATTGTAGAGGACAAGGCGGGATATCGGATTGCTTGGAACGGCAGTCTGAACGAGACAGAGAACGGATGGCTGCGAAATGCTGAGAGCTTCCACGTCTTCACAAGCTGGGGTCCCGAACCGAAGCGAGTGGACGAAGAAGAGGACCACTTCGCCAAGGTGTGGGCCAACAAGGCGCCGCGGATTATCACTGTCGATGTACCGCAGGCGATTCGTGACGATCTGTTGCGATTCATGCCCACAGATGACCGTCCAGCTCGGATAATCAAAGAACCATCGGGTCCAGCAGAACCGCCTACGAAACCTATCGATGTCTCGCCGCATCCACTGTCGGCGACTGAATTGCGTCGATTGGTGTGGGGCTTCGTCAAACATGCACCGGCTATGCCAAATGGCGGCGAGCGGGTAGGTGAAGCGACTGCTGCGATTGAACCTTGGCCGCATCAGATACGCGCATTTGATCGGATGTACGATAACTGGCCTCCGAAACTGTTGATCGCCGACGAAGTCGGTTTGGGCAAGACGATTCAGGCGGGACTTTTGTTGCGCCAGGCGTGGATGGCTGGGAGAACCAAGCGGGTTTTGATACTCGCTCCCAAGGCCGTTTTGAAACAGTGGCAGGTCGAACTTCGTGAGAAGTTCAACTTGAACTGGCCGGTGTATGACGGACAGAAGTTGTGCTGGTACCCATCGCCTGCTCTTCGCGGTAACCATGAACATCCTGTGAAGTCCACCGAATGGCATAAAGAGCCCTTCGTAATCACGTCGAGCCAGTTGATGCGGCGCGAGAACCGCGCCGAGGAACTGCTGAAGGCTGAGCCGTGGGACGTCATTGTTCTAGATGAAGCGCACCATGCGCGAAGGCGTGCAGGTGGAGCTGGCACCGACGTCCGTCCGAACAAGTTGCTGCGACTGATGCGTGAGTTGAAAAACAATGCACAGGGACTCGTGCTGATGACGGCTACTCCGATGCAGGTGAACCCAATCGAGGTTTGGGATCTGCTCGCGTTGCTTGGCATCCCCGCATACTGGAATGAAGCAGCTTTCCTTCGCTTCTTCGAAATGGTCGAACAACCGAATCCATCACCAGAAGCACTGGACGAGATGGCTCGGCTGTTCCAATCCGTTGAAGCTACCTACGGACAGGTCGGGATCGACGAGGCAATTCGTTTCTGCAACGGTAAACGCCTGACTGCGAATCGAGTGTTGCGAGCACTGCGCGATGTGGCAAACGTCCCGCGCCGGCAGCTTGAGAATAACGATCGCCGAGCTGCAGTCTCGCTTATGCGCGCGAATACGCCGGTCCGAAAGCTGGTTTCACGTCACACGCGCGAGTTGCTCCGGAGGTACTTCAAGGAAGGCAAACTGACGACACCGATTGCCGACCGAAGCGTCAAGGATGAGTTCATCCGGATGACGCCAGAAGAGCGGATGCTGTACGACGAGGTAGAGAACTACATTTCAAGCACTTACAACGCGGCATCAGCGAAGCAGCGCACAGCGGTCGGATTCGTAATGACGATCTATCGTCGGCGGCTGGCGAGTAGCTTCTTCGCGCTTGGGCAGACACTGACGGCGCATCTGGAGTCCATAAAGGCCGGACATGATCGGCGTGCAGAAGCGGCACTGGAAGATGACGTATTCGACACTGAAGTTGATGACGAACTCCTTGATGCCGAAGACGCCGCTAACCTGGAGCGTGAGGCGCTCACGTTTGAGGAGCGGAGCGCAGTCGAAGTCCTGCTCAGGCGTATTCGGACGCTGCCGCCCGACTCCAAAATTCAGACGCTTAAGAAGGCTCTAGAAGACTTGCGGAGCGCCGATTACGATCGGGTCATGGTCTTCACGCAGTACACGGATACGATGGACTTCCTCCGCGATCACTTGAGTTTGGACGGTACTCTCCGCCTAATGTGCTACTCAGGAAGGGGCGGGGAGGTCCGCAGTGCGGACGGGACTTGGCGTGTCATTTCACGCGACGATGCCAAGCGTCGCTTCCGCGAAGGACAGGCCGACGTCCTGCTCTGCACGGATGCAGCGGCAGAGGGATTGAATTTCCAGTTCTGCGGCGCAATGGTTAATTACGACATGCCTTGGAATCCGATGCGCGTGGAGCAGCGCATTGGTCGAATAGATCGTTTAGGCCAGTTGAATCCAGTAATACGAATCATCAACCTTCATTATGACGACACCGTCGAAACCGACGTGTATCGTGCTCTGCGTACGCGCATTGGCTTGTTTGAATCCGTGGTTGGACGGCTTCAGCCGATCCTGTCGCAGTTGCCTCAGCGGATCTCCCAGAGTGTTCTTACGCATCGGGATCGCGGACAGGTGATAGCTGAGATCGAAGATGCGGTGAACGACAAAGGCAGTGGATTGGACCTGGATGCAGCAACTGATGACGAGCTTGAAGTAACCGCTCGACCGAAGCCGCTCTACAACTTTGATGACCTTGATCGCGTCGTCACGGCTGAATCAGCGAGGCCGACAGGTATCCTTGTCAACGGTCTTAGCCAACGCGAGTACGCCTATCTTGCACCGGGAATGAACGCCCCAATTCGCATAACGACAGACCCGGGATACTACGAAGAAAACATTGAGAGCGTGGAATTGTGGTCACCGGGAAATCCACTTTTCCCCACACCGGAGGCGATCGCTGAGCGGGAAGAATTACCTGAGAATTGCTCGATTGATCACCTCTTAGACAGCGTCCTTGCGGCGTCGGCAAAGGCCTGAACACAGCGATAGGGATGGGCCTTTGGGTTTAGCATAGTCCGGTCAACCCCCATCTCACGTGTTCCGCTCAGTAAGTTGGAGGGGGGGCCGATTCAAGTGTACGGTCCGACTACGAGACCAGCGCGAGTCAAACATTGTGACCTACGCTTAGATCTTTGTCGGACGTTACAGAAGACTGAGAAAACTCAACGGCAGATGTTTTTCCCACAGAACGGTTGAGCCTCGGTCCTAGTCCGGTGGCATCGTTTGTATAAATCTCCGCATGGTACCTCGCACGAGATACGGAGACATACGCCAATCGTGAGTTTATGAGATCTGGGTGGGTTTTGGTGTCCATATTAATGAGCACCCGATCTGCCGTAAGGCCTTGGGCGCTGTGGCTTGTGACCGCATAGCCATGATCGAAATGCCGGTTCTCGGAAGGGTTTAGTTCTACGGTTCTGCCTTTCTCCAATCGGACCGTTAGGTTCCTTTCCGATGAGATGTTCTCGATTGTCCCGAGCTCTCGATTGGCGACACCAATCGATTTGTCCGGTGCCGTGAATTGAATTCGGTCGCCTGCAGCGAATGGCTGCTCGGTCTCACGGTAAATGCTCACCCCGTTAAGCCGTCTTGGATCGTAGGTGACGTGGTCGCCGCTCTTCGTCTCGACAGTCAAAAGGTTTTCCTGCAGATTGGTGGAGACGACTCGTGCGTAGCTGCCGCGCTCAATACCGATCGCACTACTGCCACGGGAGTAGCGGAGCTGGTCGTTTACGGCATAGCGAGCTGCCCATCGTCTGTCGGCACCGGTCAGTTCCTGCTGTTGCACCAATACCCTTAACGTGTGATTTTCGCCGGCAACTATTCCTTTCGACTGTAGCTCAGTCCGGATCGCATTATTTAGTTCCCGCCGACTCGCGTTGTCGGGAGAGACTACTAGAGTGTTGGTCGGATGCTCCCCGAAATCTTTGGCAATCGCGCGAACACGCTCCGCGGGATCGATGATTTCGCGAATGCGGCCCTGGGCTCGCAAGGCTCTAATCCCCTCCGAAACGTCTCCGCGTGAAAGGTATTCAACGGCTGTCTTCAGGCCGGGTTCTCTCTGCCGCACGATCTGGTCGAGTTTCGCTGTGCTCATCCCAGCATCTTGCAGTTGCTCGAACGGCCGGCCTGCCTCAATCGCCTGATGCTGGCGGATATCACCGACGAGAATGACTCGATGCTGTGGCGTGAGCCGATCGAGGAACTCCTTCATCTGGTTTGTGCTCGTCAGGCTTGATTCATCGACGAAGTACAAGCGCTTCTGATCAATAGGGGAGCCGCCGCTGTCTCCGCGAGCCAGAAAACCCTGCAGAGTTCCTGCTGAAATGCCTGCATCACCAAGCTGCTTTGCTGCGCGCGAGGTGGGGGCGAAGCCTTCCACCGCATAACCTCTACCTTCCGCTGCAATGCGAATGACGTCTAAGAGCTGTAGTCTTTCCCGCCCCGGCAACACCTTGAATTCCCTGAACGCGGTCACGGGAAGTGAGCACATGCTCGATTGCAGTCTTTTGGCCCGTATTAAGATGCGAGTGCTGGTTGGCTATTCTGGCCGCCTCCCGATGGGACATAATCGGCTCTGCCTGCCCTTGGCCGGCGCGCATACGTTGAATCACCTCCCGTTCAGCAGAAACAGTCTCCGGCGTTGTAAACAGCCTTCCAACCGTTCTCGTCGCCGGGCTGGTGGCAAGAAACTCACCTTTCAGCACTCGGTTTTCGAAGTTCTGGCGGACTTGCTGATATGTGGTCTTGCCCATGCCGCGTCGCAGAGCATCGCGCATCAGTAATCGCTCGTCAACCACCGCTTCACGTTCAAAGTGCTTGTCGCGGGAGAAAGTCACAGCTTCCTGGGCTCGCAATACAGAGTTTGCGGGCTGACGCTGTTCCATCGTTCGGGCACGAGCGTCGGCGACTACTCGATCGGCCTGATTGCCGAACTCCGCAGCAAGCTGCCGGTGCGCGGAAAGCACCTCAGCGGGTGTCAGGATTTGTTTCTTGTCTCGCGTCGAATGCGCCGCGATCTCGGCGGATTCCTTGCTGCTCAGCCCTACCTTTTCCAGATGTGCTCTGATCTGCTGGCTGCGTGGACTGGAAGCGTCGAGGTATTCCTGGGAATAGCCCTTGATTTCAGGCGCACCGCTTCTCCCAGCCTCCAGTTCGTATCCCAGTCGGGCGAGCCGGTAGGTAAGCTCGGACTGGTACACGGCGGTTGCAAACTGCTGGGAAGCAAACAGGCTTTGCGGCTGCAGCGCCCGTGTCTGGCCATTCTCCAGTTCGGTTAGATTGAAGATTACGGCATGAGTGTGGAGCTGAGGGGCGGCGTATCCATCCACCGGCCGGGCAGTGTCATGTTCGAACTTGGCCACAACGAATTTACCGGTGGTTTCCGCTGGATGATTGCCGCCGATTCGGGCTTGTGTGTACCGTTCCAGCTCATCCAATGCGGTTCGAACACTCTCGCGGTGGGCTTCGCGGACACGCGCGTCACCGCCTACCAAAGCTGTCAGAGAGACGGACTTCGGAGCCGAGAAAGTCGCGTCCCACCCCGCGCGGTGCTCAGCCGTCGTGATGGTCTTCCCGTCAGCGCCTTCATACTGATGTGAGGATCGATGGCGAACGAGTTGTTCGCCCGTCAACGGGTGCTGGCCATTGCTTAATCGGGCGAATTCCTCATTACCAACTGACCCTGCTAGGCCGTATTTCTCTGCGAGCCGCCCTTGCCACTCTCCTTGCACTTCTTGCCCGCGCGCCCAATAGCTCTGCTCCTTGGAGGTGAATTCTTTCTTGTGATACGTCTGGGCTTGCCCGGCGGTCAGTGGCTTGGAGATGGTCAGCATCGGTCACTCACAGGTTCTCTGCATTGAAATCGATTGCCGCCTGCTCGGGATTTTCCCAACCTCGCGACAGCGTTTCCTCTTCAGGAATCACGTCGCGAGGATCGAACGAGCGCGGCAGGAAATCGTCCATTTCGCGTTCAATGAAAGCCTTGTGTTTCGCCTGCAGCTCAATGAAGGGAAACGAGAATCGGGCGACGTAATTGCCGTACTTGAGGTAGGCCCGGAGGTCGTCCATGCCGGAGATTTCGGAGGGCATGACCAGCGGTTCGGTCTGCCGGTCGAGTGCGAAGTTCTTGCCCGTTCGAGTGCCGTCGTAGTGCGTTTCTCGAAGCCGTTCGATCTCGACTTCACCGATGGCTTCACTCACCCACTTGGCCGCCCTCGGCTCGCTGGTACGCAAGAAGATCTTGGTCGCCGGTTGCGAAAGCATCGCCTCGGCGTCATGCCCGTAGCGGGCTTCCAACTGGCTGCGCCCCTGGAATCCGAGAATGATTGGATTGTTTGATTTCCTGTTCTCCGTGATGGCAGTGTGCAGCTGCGGCAGACGCTGCAGGCTGGCCAACTCGTCAATCACGAACCATGCGGGACGCTGATGAGGATGCGGCTCCGTGAGCAGTCGAAGCACCAAGAGGTCGAGCCAGAGGCTGATAAGGGGGAGAAGTGCTTCTCGTAAGGCTGGACGCGAGGTGATGAAGATCCAGCCTCTTCGGTCCTCCGCCCACTTGGTCGCGGTCCAGGTTGAGGATGTTTCCTCTCTTTTCGGCAGCAGGCGAAAGCTGTCAGCGACCATGTTGAGAGAGCCAAGAACGCCCGTGCGCTGATTGGGCGCGCGGGGATCGATGAGCGCCGCCAGTTCCGTTCCTTTGACCCTCTTGTCGATCTCTTCCGGGTGTGACATCCACTCAATCAACTGAGTGGGGGTAGGCAGAAAACTCAGCAGGTGTGCGAAGACCTTTTGTGGGCTTTCGACAAAGAAGCGATTGGTGATCCCCGCCGGTTGGAACAGCGAAACCGCAATTGCCTTGGCTTCCGCCTTGCGCTGCAATTCATCCGAAGGGCTCCAATATGGGCAGCGGGCGTCCAGCGGATTGAGCACGATGTCGCCGCGTCGCTCGTCATAAAACTGCTGGATGAACTCGCAGGCCGGGTCGTAGACGATTGCACTGTGTCCCCGTTCCGCAACCTGGAAGAGGATCTGGCGAATGATCGTGGATTTGCCCGCGCCGGTGTCGCCGACGGTGAGGATGTGCTTGTTTTCGGCAGCCCGAGGAATGCGTAGCGGCTTCTTTTCGCCATCCATCGCAAGGCCGATCCCATCCCCGTCCAGAGCCTTGGAAAACTCACTTCCCGATACCAGAAGAGGGCCTTTGAGGCGTCGGCCATACCGCAGTTGCTGCCGACGTCGGACGTCCTTCCGGATTGAGAAAGGTAGCTGCAGGAAGAGAGCGAAGACCCCACACAGGAGAGGCGTTTCAAACAGAGTTAACAGCGAAGCATCGCCATAAATCCAGCGAGCGAGAAAGTCATGAAGCGCTTTGTTTTGGTACGAACGGAGCGACTCCCGCCAGAGAAAGCGGTCACCCTTTTGCAATGCCTGGGCGGAAAGTTGAAACGGCAGCGCCTTTCCCACGACCTGCGGCGATTGCCCCGTCTGAACATCGCTGTCGAGGGCCAGCCGAGTGTCTCGCGCATCGTTGAGAACGTAGATCAACTGATATTCGCTGCGTTGGTGCATCAACCCCGCCGTATCCGTGCGCAGGTAGTACGGCAGGTAGTATTTCTCCAGTGGGCTCAGCCCGAAAGCGAAGCGGACATACACGAGAAAGCCAGCCACGAGCAACGCTAAAAAGATCGCTCCATAGGTGTAGTAGAACCCTCGCGGTGGCCATATGATCGATTCCTCTCGGCCCCATTTTTGAACCTTGGACATGACTACTGCTCCCCGGCGCTCAGGCGCTTCGCAACAAGTTCTTGGGTCACGCGGCTCTTGCTGGTCTGCACGCTCTTGATGATGGTTTGGTACTGTTCCGGCGTGAGGTGTTCGCCACGCGATAGCGGAGACAGCACATTCATTAGGAAGAGCTGGATGCCGACGACCTCGGTCAACACGAAGGGTTCGTGGCCGGCAGCAGGTACGGCCTTGCGAGCAGATCGCAGCAGTATCTCGCGCGCCCATTCGCTTAGCGTCTTGCCTTCGGCTGCTGAGGCTCTCTGCAACTCCTTCTCTTCCTCCTGTGTCAGCTTGGTGCTCAAGTTCTGAGTACGCCTGTCCCGTCCCTTCAACTTCGCGGCGTCAAACAACGTCACTTCCATCGCATCAGCCATGCACTGCTTCTCCTGGATCAAAAACGCCGGTATCCGCTGAGATACCGACCTCCTGCAAGTTCTTCATTCGCCTGAGTAACTGACGAGATACCGAAGTATCTGGGCAGTTCCCTAACAGGGGTGGAGTGTCAAAAATTCTCCCGCCGCGCAGCGGCGCCTACTCTCCACCCCGGAATAACCTTCCCAATCCGCTGCAAATCGTCCGCCTCGCATCCGTCACGCCTCTACGCACTGCGCCTTCTTCAGCCGCAGCGGCTTCTCCTGCCGCTCCGCAGGCTGCGGCGTTCTCCGCACCCGCAGGCTCGGCACCGCATCTCCAGCTTCCGCCGACTTCAGATACTCCTGGAAATCGCGATCCTTGCTGAACACGTAATCCAGCGCATGATTGACCACGTCGTCCGCTGATGCGTGAATGAATGCCGCATACTTGTCCACCTGCTCCGCCGTCTTCTCTTCCAGCCGGATAGTGGCCGTAATCTGCCGCGATTGTGTGATCTCTAAGAGCGCCATATATTCCGTTCCTCCTTGGTCCTAACCTTCGAGCCTTGAGCCCACGCTTACTGCTGGGCTTGCGTCCAAGTCGTCCTTGCAGTTCACCCGATAGCGCGCACCCGACAGGTACCCTGCTGAGTTCAATAGCACCCGCAGTGCACGCATGTTTGCTCCGCCTTTTCCGATCAGCTTTCCCCGGTCGGATTCATGAACATCAATCTCGAAACACACGACCTCTCGGCCTGCCCCGTCGCTCGTCATTCTGGTCGTAATGCGGGCCTGTTTCGGAAGACTCACGATGAGCTGTACGACCGAATTAAGCACCCCTGTGACGACCTCGATCCGGCTCACGCGACAGCTCCCTTTGCGCACGGGAATATCCGTTCTGAAACAAACTGTTCAGCGCGGCGGTCATAGCCTGTAAGCCGCACAACTTCGCTCACCGCTCGCCGGCCAGGTTGCCGCTCGATGTGGATCACGAAATCAACCGCTTCGCCGATCTCGGCCTCGATGTCTTCGACCGTGGCTTGCTGGTGGCTTCGCATGACCAGGTTGGCAAATCTCCGCAGCGCTTTCGTGGCCGAATTCGCGTGGATCGTGGCGAGCGAACCGGCGTGCCCGGTGTTGAACGAATCCAGCAGTGTGCGGGCTTCAACTCCGCGCACTTCGCCCAGAATGATTCGGTCGGGTCGCCACCGTAGAGCGCTACGGAGCAGGTCTTCGAAGGACACGGGAGACTTGTAGGTATCGGTCTGGCATTCCACCGCCAGAATGTTCGGTTTCTGGATCGAAAGCTCCGCCGTATCTTCGATGATTACGATCCGTTCGCTGCTGGGAATCGACTGCGCCAGGATGTTCAGTAACGTCGTCTTTCCGGTCCCCGTTCCGCCGCTGATGAGGATGGTCTTGCCACTCTGAATTTGCTCGGACAAATACCCGGCTAATTCGCTGGTTAACGTGCCGCGATGGATGAGGTCTTCGACCGTGAATTTGCGGCTCGAAAACTTGCGGATTACCAGTGCCGGAGCTGGCCGTACCACGGGCGGAATCACCGCCGCTAATCGGCTCCCATCGGGTAGCTGAGCGTTAAGAACCGGGTTGTCCTCATCGAGCTTCTTGCCCAGCTTGTTGGCGACTACTTCGAGGCCCGTCCGCAGGCGGTCCGACGTGAACGAGATGTCCTGCGCCGGATGGAGTATCCCGTCCCGCTCAAACCACCAAGTCGAGTCGGGATTTCCCATGATCTCGCTGATGCCATCGTCCAAGAGAAGCGCCCTCGATCGGGCGCAAGAACGGCAGTATTAACTCAAAGCTCATATCTCACTCCTGCACAGCGCTACGCAGAAGGAAGTGCCCCTAAAAGGGCACTTCCTCGGGCGCGGGAACCGTGGCCGCATCGTCAGCGGAAGCCTTCTCTGCGCGGTCCAGCTTCAGGATGGAATCGACCCGCACTTCCCAGACCCGGCGCTTGGCGTCGTTGTTCTTCTTGTCGGCGTATTCCCGGCTGCGCAGCTCGCCTTCAATCTGCAGGTGAGCGCCCTTGGTCAGGGTCTTCGCGTAGTCCGCGAGCTTGCCCCAGACGATGGCGCGATGCCATTCGGTGTGCGAGACGTATTCGCCCGTCTTCTTGTCTTTGTAGGAACTCTTTGTGGCGAGCGATAGCTGCGCAAATGTCGAGTTATTGACGGTGCGAGTCTCTGCGTCACTTCCGAGGAAACCGATGAGCGTGATTCTGTTCAGATACATGTCTTGTTCTCCGTTTTGAGCTCCCGAATTTGCTTGGGGCACACCTGGCGAAGCCGCGGGAGTGGGCCCGGCTCCCAAGTGCCGAAGGTCTGCTTTTCCGGAGGGAACCAAAAGAAATTCGCTCGGCGTTCTTTGCCGTTTGAGCGAATTTCTTTGGGGAGGAACCGGAACCCGCAGGGCACGAAGTGAAGCAGAAGACCGAGCGCCGCAGGGCGACGGAATTGCCCCGAACCGGTGCCCAAGTAAAGGCGGGTATCGAAGCGGAAAGACGCACATGCACAGAAGCTGCGGAACGGATTCTCGGAGGACGTAGAAGCCCGCCGGCTCAGTGCGTTTGCTGCTGCTCCCGGCCGCCACAAAGCAGACGGCTGTCTCGCTCCCGGTTGGCGGTAGTCGTGGCTGGGACGCATGCGAAGCCGGAGCGCATCCTGGCCAAGGCCATCGCAACTGGGCGGAGCTGTTCGCGGGAATTGGTGACACGAATCGGCATGGTCGTCACGTCGGAAGTCGATTGCATCCTTCAGTCAAAGGCCTGGTCGGCGCGGAATTTGACGATGGTGAGTCCCAGTGGGTTCACCTGAATCTCAGAGTTCTGAACGGCGTTGCGAAAGACGTATGTGACGCTGGCCGTCCAGCGTTCGCGCTTCACCTCTGAATGGTCAGAGGGATTCGTGTAGATCTTCAGAAACTCGACGCGGGCCGAATACGGGGACTGCCGGAGGTCGTCCAGAATGACGTTCTTCACTTCAATATCGACATAAGGAATGGTGCTGTCCCGGACAAAGGCATCAATCGTCTTGTTCTTGCGGTAGTCCTCGACCACGGCGCGTTGTACGTCGGCATTCATGAAGTACAGCGAGTTGGTGAAGTCGCGCTGAATCGTGTAGCGATTGCGCCCGAAATAGAGTTCTGTCCAGCGGGAGAGGTAGTACTTGTTCTCGACTTCTTTCGGTCGGTAGGCGAAATCGTGAAAATCGAGCGCCTCAGCGTGCCCCACGTCGTCAATCCGAAGCACCAGCGGATGAATGTTGGCGAGTGCCTTCTGGCTGCGAAACACGAGCAGACCCAGCATCAGGCAGACGAGCGCGAGCACCAAGATCGTGACCTTCAGATACGTGTTCATCACCAGCGGGTCGCCATATTGCTCCAGATAGCGCTCCGCTGCCTTGCTGATCGTGCGCGAGGGCGGATTTTGGGCGCGAAAAGTCTCTGCGTGTGCCTGTACGGCTCATGATTGATCTCCTGATCTGGCTATACGAAGCGGGCTGCGAGTGCGACGAGACCCAACGCCTCCGCCTTGGCCGCCAGTGTGCCCAGAAAAGATCGAAGCTGGTGATTGCCGGAATCTTGAACAGGATGATAGACGTTCACGAGAACCAGCAGCATCAGCAATGGAAGCTTCGTCACCAACGTGACCGGCTCAAGGGGTATGAGGCTCATATAGATACAGCTGATAAAGATGTCCGAGAACGCTGAGAACCGCCGCCGCCACCACTTTGTAGAAGCTGAAGCCGATGAAGGCCCGAAGCCATCCCCAAAACAAGAAAACTCAGCTTGTCAACCAGCAGGAACGGAATGAACGATAGGCCCAATGCAGTCCAGCAACCGCCGCTGCTACTGCGCCGTAGGCAACAATCGCTGCGATCGTGGCCGAGAATAATCCCAAGCAGAACCTGCACCAGACGATCACGTTAGAGCGTAGTAGGTATCCATCAGCGCCTTGATCATATTCGCTGACCCATAGCTGGCTCTGCATGTCGTTAATCGTCTGATTCAATTGGTTGAGTCCATCGTGCACCGATGATGTTTGCCACATCGGTGGCACCGACCGTGATGAACTGCTTGAACGAGTAGCCGACTCCTGGAATGGCGCTGTCGTAGAACTCGATGAACGTGTAAGCGAAAGACGCGACAACCACAAAGTCCACGAACTTAGCGAAGTTGAATCCCGATCCGCCTTGGGCGGACGATAGCGCTTCCTGGACTCCAAACCACACCATCATCGTCGTGAGCAGAGCAACGAAGATCCGGAAGCCAAGGGCGTCCATGCCTGGCCCGGCTAGTTGCGTCATATTGTCGATACCCTGATTGATCCAGTCGAGCAAATTCATCGGATGCCCTCTCCTCGTTTTGATGTTTCTAGTGCGGCTGGCATCATGCTATCGCCGTAGCCCGATGATGAGAGGCGCAACAGTCTGGTTGTATTGCTGTTGATACCCGGCTGCGTCTTGAATGTGGCTTTTAAAGCGTCTTGCTGTTGCTTTTGCGAGATGATCTGCTGCAGTGCCGCGGCCTGAGCGATCTGATTTGCGTCTTGCTGGGCTCGGAGCTGCATCAGGGTTGCTTGGTTGATCCGCTGCAAAGTGGCCATGTCGGTATGTTGCGCAGGGTCAGTCGAGTATGTAACGGCCTCAAGCTGCCGAATGTCCGATTCTCGTGCTTCTGAGTTTGCGCGCATCGCTCCCAGCGTCTGCAAGTTGCTCTCAACAATGCCATCCCCCAAGTCGCTCGTCGCTGCCTGGGTTGCAACGATTCGTTGGCTTCCTTGGCTGAGCTGGTCGTATAGAGGGTATTGAGGCGTGACGTTGATCGTTGCGGCTTGGTAGCCAAGAATCACTCCAATTCCGGTATTCGCAGCATTGACCCACCCTTGCACATTCCCATAGGTGTTGCCCGCTGCAACGTTCCGCCAAGTAGTCCAGGGAGTGGCATAGCGCTGATAAAGTGAGTCCGGAAGATTCGCCATCTGCTGAGCGAGGTTGTATGTCGAGATCACAGTTTCCCTCGTGCGCTCGGCAGTCGTGTACATCTGCTCCGCCTGCCGGATTTGTTCGATCGCATGAGCGCTTTGAGTCGGGTCGAATACAATCCCATTGCCAAATTGTGCGTGGGCCGTGCCGGCCAGCGACGTGATCACAAACGCTAGACCAAGAACTGTGATTTTCACTTTCGATTCCTCCTTATTGCTGCGGACGGATTTGGCTGTTGTTTCGACTTCTGTTGAGATCTCTTTTGATTAGGTTGGCTCTGCTGTTGCGTCTTCCCTTGATTCGGCTGGGGTTCGTCCCGCAACATGGAATTGCCCTCGCCGGACGTCAGTTGCCTCTGCTGTTCCATCGCTTTATCGTGTTCCTGTTGCATCTGTTTTTGTTCGGCTCCGAAGGCTGTTGTTCATTTGTTTTGCTGCAACCCGCCAGCACCAGCATCAATACACAGCGAGCGGTATCAACTTCCGCATGTTTCCTCCTAGAGCGTGCTCGGGATCGTGTGATTCTCATACGCAGGCAACAAAAGATCCTGACTGATGTAGACCTTCACGCGATGTCCCTCACGAATCGTGATCGTCGGTGGAATGTTGATGAACTGATCCAGAATGGTGGTGGCGCTTTGAGAAAGGCTGGATGCAACACCGTACTTGTAGGCGTCGGTTCCGTTGCCGGTTAAAGCACCGCCACTGTTGGAAACTTCGGCGGCACCGGCAATGATCCCTAGCGCGATGGAGCTGCCAAAGATTTGGAAGTAATGATTGTTGACCTTGTCTTTGAGCCCCGTCTCGCCGATCTGGTTCAGTCCTAAGAATTGATCGAGATCGACGCTGTAGCCGTCTGGCATGATCATCCGATGGAATACAACGGCTAGACGCCGTTGGTGCCCGAATCCCGTGGTGCCAATTTTGTGCGTTTCCCCAAGCACGACGGTTCCATCAGGAATCAGGACGTGTTGATGGTCGTGCGAGTAGACCGGATTCGTGACCAGCACTTTCACAGGACCCGACGCGTCTCCATCCAAACGGTTCATGAGCGCAGTCTCAATCAGCGTGCCCTCGTAGACCACGTAAGGCTGGCCGGTAGCGGAATTGATGTTCACTTCCGCTGGTCGCTTGTAGCCGTTCTGGGCCCGCAAATCGTTAGAAGCCTCTGGGGCTCCCTGTGGCTGTGCCAAGTTGGGGGCCTGAGGAGCCCGTTGCCGGAGGTCCATACTGGGGCGCTGCGTAACCGGAGGACGATGCTGGACTTACTTGAGGTCGAAAGGATGAGTCGCTCGTCCCGCTTGGAGTCGTAAGCTGATTTTGGGCACTCAGGCTCGACGGACCATTGATCGCGTGACTCTGGCTGTACGCAAGGTTAGAGGCGAAGCGAGACCTGTAGGCCAATTGGCGCTCCTGCTGCTCGATCTGCATCTGCTCTTGCTGTTGAGGCGTGAGTTGCTGCTGGTAAGCGGAGTAGCCGCCTTGCGCCGGAGGCGAACAAGGCTGTCCAGGCACACAGGGGTATCCTGACGGCATTTCGCCTGGGCCGTATGGCTGGACGCCGGGCTGAGAGGGTGTTGCCATCTCCGGTGCTGGGTTTCCCAGCCGGGGTCCTGCCGCCTGTCGCTGTTGAGCCTCAAGACTCCGCTTCATTTCTTCAATGTTGGCGTTTGAGTCTTGCAACATGGGTGCAGGCGGCTGACCCTGCTGCTTCGCTACCGGTTTGTGGCGAAGCGAGCTGATCGCAGTCGCAACGATGAACAACACAGCAATCCCCAGGTAGACCTGCATCTTGAGGTTGCGCCGGATTACTCCCTTGGGCTCCGGAGCATGGTTCTCAAGCTCCGGGTGGTCCCCTTCGTGATGCTGACCCGACAAAGGAATGCTCGTGCTCATCACTGCCCCTGTTTCCGCTCGAAGTCCATGCGTTTCTTGCCGATTTCTACGTAACCCTTGTCGAGGATCTTGGGAATTACGTATGTGCCTTCGCGAAGGTCGTAGTTGATAAGGTTGGGCGCACCGTCGCGCACTTCGTAAAGCGTGAACTTTTCCTGGGCGTCGGACTTGATGTAGGTAAATCGATCGTCGTGGTAGATCGATGCAATGTTGAACGGCGCTTCGTTGCCCTTGTAGCGGTAATCGAACTTGAGCTGCGCCCGGTAAGTGTCCTTGTACTGATCGACCGTTTGGACCACGCGCGACTGCAGGGCTTGGAGCTGATTTTCGACCGCCGCCACTTCCGTCGCGGGGACATATTGGGCCGGGCCGGTGGAGGCCGCGATTGACGAGCCGTCCGCAGGTTGAATGATCACCTTGAGGTCCGGGTCCGCGTTCTGACTGGAAACGTCTTCCAGCGTGAATGAGTAGATGTTGCCTTTGTCGGTGATCAGATTCAGATTGGAATGAATCGCCGCCTTCGCCGGATGCACGAAGCAGAAATTTCCGACGATATCGATGATCCAGAATTCTTTGTCGCCCGTTGCGGCCTCGATGATCTTCTCGGTCGCCGGCAACTGAATGAGCGTGGTGTACTTCACCTTCGCTCGGATGTTCACGATGTCCTGGCTGTGATAGGAGATCGTGCGGGCTGAGCTTTCGGCATGCAACGGGAGAGTGATTGCGTTCAACACGATTGCAATCGCGGCTAGTGCCGTTACCGGCTTCATTTACGGACTCCTTCCATGACGGAAATCTGGGGCTGTTTGGACTGACCTGCCGGAGAGGGCCTTTTTCTTGATTGGCTTTCCGGACTGAACGGGTGTTCTTCTGCTAAACGACGCAGACCTTCGGTGACGCCGTAACGGTCGAAGTACCGATATTTCAGGACGTTGTCGCGTGAGTTGTTGGTAGCCATCCAGTACGAGAGAGAATCGACGTTGAGGTGGACCTTCTTCGATCCGTCGTGTTTCCGGATGAGCATTTGACCAGGCGGTACCAAGTCGGCGATCAGGGCAAGCTCGGTATCATTCAGGCCGAACGCATCTCGGTAGACGGCTGGCTCCATGTCTGGATTGGCGAGAAAGATCTTCGTCGGGCAGCTTTCGGCAACCACCGTTAACATCCCCGACGCTGCAAGCTCTTTGACTGATTGGGTTGCCAGAACCATCGCGGCGTTATGTTTGCGCCAGGTCTTCTGGGCCTGGGTGACGTAACCGCGAATCGTCTCATTTCGAATGAACAGCCAAGCTTCGTCGAGCAGGAACATCTTGAACGTCGCTAGCCTGTTGGGGTCAGCGATTTCATTGCTCGCGCGATGCAGGACATAAAAGAGGAGCGGCTCCAACAACTCGGGTGTGTCGTTCCAACCGTGGAAGTTGAAGGTCTGGAACTGGCTGAACGTCAGCGTGTCTTTCACGTTGTCGAAGAGAAATCCGTACTGTCCAGCGCGCGTCCAGCGATGGAGCCGATCCTTCAACTCCCCGACGATCTCAGCGAGATTGCTCACCGTCCTCTGGTCAGGTTCGAGAACGTACATGCGCTCGATGGCGCTGTAAAGCTGGCGCTCTTCTTTGAAATCCAACTTGTATCGTTCGCCCTCGATCAGCACGCGGAACAGCGAATAGAGGAATTGGAGATTGTCGCGCGTGGGCTCAAGCGAAAATGGATTGATCGTGAAATCCCGCGATTCGTGGCCAACGTTTAGGTACGAACCGCCGAAGATTCGCGTCAGCGACTCAAAGCTGCCCCCGATATCGAAAATGTAGGTGAGGGGCTTGTACTTCTGGGCGTTCTGCAAAACGAAGTTGCAGAAGAAGCTCTTGCCCGATCCGGTCGCACCCAGAATGAGGGTGTGGGCGACATCTCGGTTGTGCAGATTCAGGTAATACGGAGTGTCATGTTCGGTTTCCAGAACCGCGAGATACTCCGCTGCCAGATGGTCGTTCCAGGTCTCGCCGGGAAGGATCGTGAACAGAAACGACAGGTCGGCGTAGTTGGAATTCAGCAGATAAAGCCTGCGCAGATTCTGTCGGTAATTGCCGGGAACGATCGCGAAGTAGGCGTTGAGCTGGTTGTAGGTCTCCGAGAATAGGCTACCGTCGGCGCTGGTGAAGATGCGCACGACCTCCGGCAGCGTCCTGTCGAGCGCCTTCTTGTCTTCCGCGTACAGCACCACGGTCAGGGAGAAGTCTCCCAGCGTTTGCCCCTCTCCTATGGCGCGCAGGCAGTCGCCCAAGTTCTCGATGTCGGCCTGCTTCGATTCGTCGATGATGACGTTACGCGGGTCATAGCTTCTCGGGATCGCGTTGCATCGACGAAATGAAGGACGACTTGGAAACGTTGAAATGTCGCTTCCGCTTTGTGATCTCTTTTCGCGCCAGTGAGCTCTCAATCGGCATCCATTCGGTGACGACGCAGAAGTTAGCCTGGATCTCCAATAGCTGCTTCAAAACGAGAGGCTTGGTCTCGGTGATCGCCTCTTTCATTGTCAGGACGCGAACGAAGTGATCGCCGACCCGTAAGTGATCGCGTTCTGCTTCGATATTCGAGTTCGCTACCTGATAATCGAGGAACTGCCCGCTTTCTGGGCGGCCGTCGATACGCCATCCGTCGTAATTGAGCAGCCGGCGGAGAAAGCGAAAGCAGTCGTCCCGTTGAAGAGGCTCGATGTGTACGAAGTCGGCCAGTTGCCGCATGAAGCTGCGGACACGCTGCTCAAGGCGGAGCAGGTCTGCCTCGATTTGTTCTCGCAATAGGATTTTCAGCTTGTCGCTGGAGAATTGTGCCTTTAGCTCTCGTAGGCCAGCCCGCGGGTCAGTCGGCAGTTGTGCGAGTGCGGCTGCGACACCGGTTTTGGATCGCGTCCCTTCAATGACGATCGCGTAAAAGATCTCGACTGCGAACAGTTGGTCGAGTTTCTGGCTGAAGAATTCCTGCCGTTGATCGATCGCCGCTTGGACAACAGGGTCGTCGGACGACTCGAACGGAATGTTGGGCCGGTTCGTTTTAAGTAGGTACTGATAGACGTGAAAGCCGGGTCCGAAGATCTTCAAAGCAGCTTCGAGCCGTTTGACGGCATACTCTTGGGCCGCCTGATCCAGGCTCTCGTAATCAACGCCACGGACACGGAGCACGATTCCCAGATCGCCGCTCTTGGTGAGGAATACTTCGTCATTCCAGAACCCATAGAGGTTGATCTGAGCGTTGAGCGAGCCCGATTCGTTCCACGGCTTGAGAACACGGTCGATACGGAGCACTAGCGCACCTCGACGGCAGGAATTTCCTGCTTGGCCGCGTCGTAGCGCGGGCGGAAGCGTTCGCTTTGCGCAAGAATGCGCAACATGGCTGGATCAGCGCTCGGTTATCCAGCGGCCAAACGCGTACCCACCGATGAACACGATGATCCCAGCTAGGAGGCTTTCGAAGAGATTGAAGACGCCGACGGCTCCGACGCAGACGAAATAGAAGAGGGTCCGCTCCACGCCTAGATAGGTGAGGGGCTTATGCAAGCTCTTGAAGACGCGATTGCGACGTTTGAGATTGATTTCCTGCACGAAAGCCCCCTCTACTCAATTGGGTCGGATTGGGTTGTGACAGTCTTTTGTGGATGCGAGGGATCACACGCCCCACAGCCAAGTCAGCACATTCGCGGCGAGTACGGCAATCCCGCTTCCTGCGGCCACGCCAGCAAGCGCTTTCTTGGCGCCTGGCTCACCATGGGCAAACTGGTATCCGCCAATGACGATGGCAATAAGGCTGGCGACTTTCGCTACCGTGCCGGTGAAGAGCGTTTGCAGGGCGGTGAACCCAGTATCAAAGGGAGATCCGCCCTGGGCGTGGGCTGCGAGTGGAACTAAGGCAAGGAACGTAGCAACGGCGAGGGTTGAGCTTGCGAATCTCCACCGAGAAGCCGGTGGCCGCCGGAGTTGGCGATTAGCATCAGGTGCGTTCGGCATTTGGGCCTCCAGCAGCAGCCGTCAGGTCGCTGCTTTTGGCTCAAACTAATCGGCAGAGTCGCTGCCGTCCAATCACTTCTCGGATGTCGATTATTCCGACAAGGCATAACAGTTGGGCATTGAGGACTACGGGGGCGATTACGAACGAGAAGGCGATATTTTGACGGCTATTCGGTCTACATTCCCTCTTTGAGGTTGGCCTAACAGGGGCTACGAACGGCTTGCATCACACGAATCAAACTTAGAGATGCTCCGGACCTGTCGTTGTAGACAGCCTTGACTCAAGGAAAGTGACAATTGCAGGATCGTCCGCACCCCGAATTGCTGGAAAGTTATCGCCCAGCCACTGGACCATCTCATCTCTGTAGAAGGGCCGTTGGTGAATGACCCCGATAAAGAATTCCCATCCCGCCGGATCGTTCATCTGCACAAGGTCCTTTGCGGCGGCTGTCCTTACCCACGTCTGTTGCGAAGTCGCGAGAAGATCACGAAGGTAAGGCCGCGCAATGTCACCATACTCACTTCCGAAATGCATCACGATGCCCGAATGCGACCGTCCGTGCGGATCAGTGGGATTATCCTGTTTCACAATTGCTGTAAGTCGCGGAAGATCAGACGGATTTTTGTACCAGGCAACACAGATAAGGGTCTGTTCTTCTGCCAATCCCGCGTCGATGAGCTTCCAAAGCAGTTCACGCCCGTTCGGCGGGCGTGTCGCGCCCAGGAAGTTCGCAACCCACCACGCGGCCTTCTCGTTGCTCTGGGAGACAATAAGATCAATGTCCGCTTGGAGCGCACTTGCAATCTGCGCAAGTGTTTCGGGCGGCAAACCGTAATAAGGGTCGCGCAGGATCGAGAGGACATGAACCGCACCTTCGACCTCCGTGGGGTTCGAGGAGTGCAGGTATGGCAAGGATACGGCAACGATCTGTGCCGCAATGGGTACAATGATGTTCCCGCGCGAGCCGAATAGATAGCCTAGCGCATCGTTGGGCCCTCGCCCGTGGAGAACCGAAAGCAACATAGGCCGCACCTGCATCGGATCGAACAGTTCGAGGCTGTTAGCGGCGTAGGCTGCGACCAACGGGTCCGGGCTGTAGCTGGTGTCGATCATCAGCCGCAGAACGCGCGGATCGCGGCTCGCCAGCAATGATGGAAGTGCGTCCCCTAGCAGCCGTCCGGGAGTTACAGGAAGCGCCGCAAGTTCGCCTGTCAGCCATTGTTCGACCATCCCAGGCGGTGCAACGCGGAGGTGCATTGTTAGCCAGTCAGATTGTTCCCCAATCTGTTCCCCCCGCTTCTCTCGACGGTATTCGCGCCGTGTGAATCGAACCATGTACGTGCCCGGCTCAGTCAGCAGATATTGGAGATGTATCGGTAGCTTTGACTCCGCGATACCCGCCATTCCCAACCACCCGCAGGCACCCCCAGCCCTACCGGCTGCCGGAAAGCCAGTGACCGCTGGCAATAAGCGTCCGTTTTGCTTCACCTCGATTTGATTGCAGTAGAAATCGTTCGGAGTCGTGCTGGAGGGATAGTGGACTTTATACCCGGTCGCCGATACCAGCTGCATCCAGATCGGCATCCCAATGTACGCCGGTTCGGGAAGCGAAATCTTCGTTACCGAAGGCTGTCGCGCGTCCTGCTGGGCTAACAGAGCGAGATGACACACAATCAGACACAAAACAACGCTCAAGAGCCGCTTCATTCAATGAGTCTACGCCGGGCCTGATTCGATGCGTGGCGTTATCACAACCAATCGTGACCGCACTGGATTACTTGCGCAGTAGCGATGTCACAACAGCTATTCCGTGCACGGCGAGGTCACGGTTGCCTGAGATGGTTGACCTAACTTCTTGTCTAACTTCTTCGCCCATGCTGGCGCGTCGGCTTTCAACGCTGGCAGTTGTGCGTTGGTAATAGCCTCAGCGACAAGGCGGCCCGTCTTAACTCGGTAGAGTTTGTATTCGCCTATATCCGTTCCGTGCGTCGGCCCTGATATCACGCCTACGAATTTGCCGCCGTCAAGAAACATCCACTCCCAGATCATTTGTCCCGGCCAAATCCGTTGAATAATCGATCCAGACCGGAACAGCACAAGGGCGCGGGGAATTGCATATGATGTACAACAGTTGTCGTAATTTTCGAGCCAGCCCATTGTTTGCCGATCCTCGGCGAGCTGTGGGTCCGAGATTCCTTCCTGATTATCTACGGTCTCCTTAGCTGTGCTTTGTTTCTTGGGAGGAAGCGCTTCAACAAACCGCCTTCCGTCGCTGTAAACAATCTGAAGCGGGCCTGTCTCGTAGCCCGAACCCGTATCGGCCTCGGCGACACAGTACTCAACGATAAAAGCTCCCGGTCTGGGCGATTTGTTCTCATTTGCCAGGCGTTCAGGCGACGTAGCAGCATCTCCTGTTTGGGCAGTCGAGGCCAAGGCGACTACGACCATGGCGAAGAGAACTGTTGTGCAGAGCTTCGTCAACGTCATGACGCAACGATAGCCTTAGACTGCGCGATTTGTCGGTGACATTGAGATCATTGGGGAAATCAGGCTAACTCGGACGCAATTCACTTCTGTCCGGCACGCCTGAAAACGCGTCCCTGGCAACAGCCGCATATCGTGGCGAACAAAAGGCGAATACTGCGTTATACTCTCGTCGTGGGTGGCGAGCGGGCATCATCAGTTCGGCAGCGGTACGCAGGAAAGATTTGCTGCGAATGCAAGGCTCCCCTTCCGCCTCCTCATCGAAGAGGCGAGCGGCTCTGTGAACGGTGCGCAGGGGTGAGCATGAAGCGAGTGTTCCTGCAGTTCAGCTTTCGGCAAGGCTGGTTTTGTCAATTCCTTGAAGAGGATCGAAAAACGCCTTTGCCGCGCACCGTGCTGCTTAGCGATGAGGGCAAGCTGTTCGAACTCGTGAAGCGTGGTGGCTTCACGCTGAACATCTCCGGGCGTCAAGAAATTGAGGAAGCAATCAGGAAGAAACGCGGAGGCGTCTGGCTGGAGCTTACGCCGGACCAATACGCAAAACTGCGCCAAAGCGAGCCCTGACCTGTATTGATTTCCTAGCGGAACATTCGGAGATCGAACTCAAACGGCTCTGGCTCGCCAATTTTGAGTTTCCGGAAAAGTGCGTGATCTGGGTTGATGAGAACGTTCCACTCACCTCGGATGGCGGCTGAGGGTACATACAGCGAAAGAGTTTGTCCGGTCCGAATCCAGGCATCGCCGAACTTGCGAAGCGACTCATCCCTCATGATGTTCCAGCGATGCGGAATGGATCGCACGTCCAGCCGCTCCGTTTCAATCTCATCTGGAAGTTCACATTCGATTGAGACCAAGTCGTCAGGCTGCAGGTTAGGCTCCAGGTGGACAAAGGTTTCGATCGCAGCGAGAGCAAGAGACGTGGAAGTGTAGACCATTTTCACGCCTGGGCTATTCCAACGCCCGCCATACAATCGGGCGCCTTCCCCGGAGAAAGCCGCTGCAGCATGTACCTGACGGCACATTCTCCAGAGGCGCATTAGCTGTAAACACCGTAGGCGATGCGCCCAAGTATGTTCTCGACTTCCTTTGCACCCAAATCCGTATCCAAGTGGTCGAGCGGGACATCGCCCCCGAGAGCACGATTCGGAGTTCGAAGCCATTTCGAGGCTTTGTCGGCATTGCCGATCATCTCAACGGCAGTGGCGTAAACACGAGCTAGGCGAACCGTCCGGTCCGATTCCGCAGCGGTCAACCGCGAATGCTGGCTTAGACGACGGGTCAGTGTGCGCTGTGGAATTCCGAGCTTCTCGGACAGAGCAGCATTCTTGAGGTCGAGCTTTTCTCCCAACGCAGTAAGGGAACCAGCCGGCAGACCGAGGCGGATCAACTCTGCAAGCTCAGCGAAGCTCTTGATCGAACGCCCCAGCACCCTCTTGCCGCCTAACGCCTCTGCGATCGCCACTGAAGTCATGTTAGCCTCTTGGCTATTTAGAATACGCCACTTGGCCTTTATTCGCAAATCGGTTCACAATACGGGGCGCTTATTCCTGCCAGGAATGAAGTCGATCCCAATTGTCATTGGACGTATTTGGCTGGAGGGACTCAAAGTGGTTAACAGTCTTATTAGCGCGACACGGCGAATTACGGGGCCGTGTTGCGCGAGATTCTGCGAAATTCGCAACCGGAGTTCTTCTGTGGCCAGTTTTGCCAGGAAACCTGTCGAATCCTCACGCGAGATCGGAAAGCACGCGTTTCTCGGGCCTGAATTGGCCGGCGAAAAGCATTACTCCGTCCCGGAGCTCGCAAAGCTCTGGGGCTTGAGTGAACGGACCATCCGACGCATGTTTGAGAACGAGCCAGGCGTCCTCTGTTGGGGAAGCTCCGAATCGCGGTACAAACGCGGGTACAAGACCTTACGCGTTCCCGAAACAGTTATGCTGCGTGTGCACCGGCAGCTGCGAATAGCGGGCTAGCGTCCGACGTCAGGACATAGCACTAAAGAGACTAAGTTTCCACATTTATCACACACCATAGTGACAGCAATCACTACATTCCTTAGCGCCGGCTGATAGTCATAAGGTGATCCAAATCTCCGGCAGTAGAGCCGGCTCGCTCGAGCTCGTGGGCGCGTACTACCTTAACTTCGAAGACCACGCTTCGCGCTCTTGAGCAGATGGAGCCAAAGAACAGCTTCTCCTACCATCGCCTGTCGGATGGGTTGTTCCGCTACCTTCTATGCGCTGCAGTCTATTGGCCACGCTGTTTATTTCGTCGCTGGTGTTGCTGACTTGTCCACTGCAAGGTCAAACCCCTGTACAACCGAGCAATTCCGGCGACCCTGCTTCCTCACTAACTCAACCGCAAGCGCTACCGCTGCAAAACCGTCCCGGCTTGCTCGACGGACCCGGTAGTCCGCTGGAATCTCTTCGCCAGCGTGGCATCGACCTGACCGTCACCTACACCGAGTTCGGACAGGGTCTGGTGGAGGGTGATGGCAATCACAGCTGGCGGCTCGGCGGCAAAATGCTGGGAAAATTGGTTCTCGACGGAGCCAAGCTCCACCTATGGAAAGGCTTCTCAATCAATTTGACCGGCGAGTTGAACGACGGAGCCAACGTAAACGGCATGGGTGGTTCCGTCCTCATCCAGAACACGGCGCTAGCGTTCCCTCAGGATGTAGGGACAGGCGGCGATCTGTCGCTCAATGTTACTCAGAGATTTGGCGAGAGAGTATCTCTCAGCATCGGCAAGTTCGACATGATTAATGCTCCTTCGCGCACGCCCATTCTGGGCGGAGGGGGCCTCGACACTTTCTGGAATATCGCTTTCGCAGCGCCGCCCAGCGGAGTATTGCCGCCCTATATGACAGGCGGGAATCTCAGCATCAGCACCAAGCCGGGGACGTTCACGTTCATGCTCTACGACCCAACGAATGCTCAGCAGAAGGCTGGGCTCAACGGGTGGGGCACGCAAGGCATTACGGGCAGGATTTCGGCGCGTTTCCCGGCAAAGATTCGTGGTCTGCAGGGCTTCCATACCTTTACTTTCGCGGCGTCCAGTCAGACAGGTTTGAATCTCGAAGATATTCCGCAGCTCAGTTCTGCCGCCTGAGTCGGGCAAAATATACTGCGTGCCAAGTCAGGCTATTACTTCGGAAGCTATGCGGTTCAGCAATACTTCCATCAGGACAAGAGCCGGCCTGGAAACGGGTGGGGCCTGTTTGCCCAAGCCTCGATCTCCGACGCTAATCCAAACCCCTTGGCAGGAAATCTCCTCCTCGGTCTTGGCGGAACTGGATTCTTGCAGAAGCGGCCGTTCGATCGCGCTGGTATCGGCTACTTCCATTACTTCTTCAGCGACGCCCTCAAGCGCGGCCTCGAAAACACAATCGATTTCAAGCTAGGCGATGAGCAAGGCATGGAGGCTTTCTACAACTTCGCCGTGGTGCGATGGTTTCGCATCGCGGCTGATCTTCAGGTGATTGAGCCGGGTAATCGAAGTTTCAGTACTGAAGTTTATGCAGGAGTCAGCGGGCAAGTGAGGTTTTGAAAGGACGCAGAGCATACCGCTTCGGTCGCGCAAGTGAAAGCAGAAGGTCTCACGCGCAGAATCGGCGCTTAGTTGTTCGCGTTCCACACAACACAACCGTTGCCGGAATGTGAGTCAACGAAAGAGGACG
The DNA here is from genome assembly GCA_963755865.1 of uncultured Acidobacteriaceae bacterium. Taxonomy (GTDB): domain Bacteria; phylum Acidobacteriota; class Terriglobia; order Terriglobales; family Acidobacteriaceae; genus Bog-257. The sequence goes on from CAVWLY010000016.1 coordinate 50,666, forward strand.
ATCGTGATGCGCACCGAATCCGCGAGAGTATTAAGAGGTAGTCCGTCACTGTGGCTAGTGGCGATAGCTTTGTTTGGTCTGGCTTGTTCAGTAAGTCTGGCCCATTCGCAGGACCAGACTGCTCAGCCAGCGGCATCCCAAGTGAAGTCAACGGAAGCCGCTGACGAAGCTCTGCTCAAAGCCGTTCAAAATCCCGTAGCGGACCTAATCAGCGTTCCCATCCAGAACAACATCAATCCCGGAATTGCGCCATACGGGCGCGTCCAGAACGTAATCAGCCTGCAACCGGTCATCCCTCTGAACCTCGAGCGAGAACTGGATGCTTATCACCCGAATTATTCAGCCCATCGTTTGGCAGCCATATCCCGACCAGAAGAGCGGCGGTGTATTTGGCCTGGGAGACATGAATCCAAGCTTTTTCCTTGCTCCGAAGAACCCCGGCGCGCTGATCTGGGGGGCCGGTCCGGCAGTCGTGATTCCTACGGCAACCAGCCAGCTACTCGGACAGGGAAAGCTGGGCATTGGGCCGTCGGCGGTTGTGCTCGCGCAACCAGGCCCATGGACGGTCGGCGCGCTGGTCAGCAACGTGTGGTCGGTGGCGGGATCGGGTGGACGCCCTCCGGTCAATCGCATGGCTTTGCAGTATTTCCTGGTCTACAACCTGCCGCACGATTGGTATCTGAACTCGTCGCCCACGATAACCGCCGACTGGCGCGCCACTGCCGGCAATGTGTGGACTGTGCCATTTGGGTTGGGAGTTGGAAGGCTCGTAAACATCGGCAAGGCCCCGGTGGATTTCTCGGGAACGTTCTATGGCAATGCGACGACGCCGGCCGGCATGCCGACTTGGTCGATGAGTTTCCAGATCACATTGCTGTTTCCCCAAGGGAAATGAAGGCACACGCTGCGGCAAATCGAGAGCCCGATAACCGCGTGGTGTGGCAGACACTTTCGCAACTTGTTGATGTTGACGCTGCGCCTTGGAGCCACAAGAAGCGAGGTCCAATTGACCATTTTCCAGGAAAAGGAACCCTATGAAACGTCGAGAATTTCTGCAAGATCTTGCAATTGGAGCCGGGATTGTTGCGCTATCGCCACAATCGCTGTTTGCCAAAGTTGCTTCGCCCAGCGATGGAAAAGCCGATTGGATCTATAAGGGTGGCCTGATTTACACGGTCGATCCTGCCCGGCCAACGGCGGAAGCGGTCGCCGTAAGGGGCAATCAGATTGTCTTTGTCGGCAGCTCCAAGGACGTAGGGGCGTGGCAAGGTCCAAACACACGCACCGTGAACCTGGATGGCGGCATGCTCATGCCGGGCTTCGTGGATGCTCATGCGCATCCTGAACTAGGCATAACGAAGATGGGTTTGGACCTCACGGGCGTCAAGGACAAGGATGTGATCTTGAGCCGCGTGCGCGAGTACGTCGAAAAGAACCCCGGGACAAGCGTGCTGAAGGGGTTTGGCTTTAATCCCAGTGAGATCAAACCTACCCGCGACTGGCTGGATCCGATTACCGGCGACCGGCCCATGTACGTGCTTTCGTTCGACGCCCATGACATATGGTTCAACACCGCCGCTATGAAGGCCGTAGGAATCGGCGCGAACACGCCTGACCCCGACCCGGGTTCGCAGTACTTCGCGCGCGGAGCCGATGGCGTACCCACGGGATATGGTGTTGAAACTGCCGCGACCATGCTAGTCGCCATTCCGCTCGGGCTGGTCAGCCCGGAAAACGTGCATGCATCACAAGCGCGGATGTTGACTCCGGCTCCTTCCTGGGGCATCACGAGTCTTTTCGACGCTGGCGTCGTTCTCGGTACCCGCTGCCAGGATGGCGAGTGGGTCTATGAAGAGTTAGTCGCGCGCGACAAGGCTGGCAGTCTGCCTCTGCGCATCACCGGCTGTGCATGGACTCGCGAAGGCTCCAACGATCCGAAGATGATTGCTGACCTGCTGACCGACTGGAACAGAAAGTTCAAGTCGGAGCACGTGAAAATTGACGTCTGCAAGATGTGGTCCGATGGAACGGTGCTCTCGGGTGGCGCGCTGCTGCTCGAGCCATTTGAAGGCACGAAGAATGATTATGGCCGGATGACCTTCACGCAGGACCAAATCACTGCGCAGGCGCGCGAAGTTCAAAAGGCCGGGTTCGACATGCACATTCACGTGGATGCCGACGGGTCGGCGCGGACCGTGTTGAATTCGCTGGAGGAAGTGCAACGCCAATTTGGGCCAGGGCGGTCATCGGCACGTGATCTGCCACAACTCCACCGTGAGTCCCACGGACATCCCCCGCTACAAGCAGTTGCACATCATAGCCAACTGCACGCCGATGTGGGGAACCAACTACAACGGCGACTACATCGAGTCATTCGCCAAAGCCCTTGGGGCACGCCGAGTCGAGGAAGAGATATTCCCCTACGGCGACTTGGTGCGTTCGGGAGCCATAGTGACGTATGGGTCGGACGTTCCCGGCATCGAGATACCCGATATGCCTCCTCTTATGACCCTCGAGGCGGCGGTCACGCGCAAGCGTCCCGGGTATCCGAACGACCCGACATTCGTGGCTCGTCAGAAGGTCACGTTGGCTCAAGCGATTCAGTGCTACACCTACAACGGTGCCTACCAGATGCGCATGGAAGATCAGGTGGGATCGATAATCGTGGGCAAGAAGGCGGACTTGGTGTTCCTGGAAAAGGACTTGTTCAAAGTGTCTCCGGACGCGATCCACTCTACCAAGGTGATACAGACCATGATGGATGGACGCGTCACGCATGGCGAGGGTGTGTAGAGGACGCTATGAACTGTGCCAAATGCAACCAGCCTTTTCGCAACGACTCTGACGATAGCTTCAGGTTGCGCGACGGCACGCTCGTCCACACATGGTGCCGAACGACGCAGGAGTTCTTTGAAGCCGTCTTCGACTATCCGTTAGAAGACATCCTGTCAGAACAGACGAGGCAAGACCGTGAATCAGCGGAGACTTACCCGCCCGATGGGAACTAAGAAAGAATAAGCGACCGGAGTTGAGCATGAACTGGATTTATTTGGTGATGGCGGGATTGCTGGAAATCGGTTGGCCGATCGGCATAAAGCTGGCGGAGAACCCTGTACGGCGTATTCACGGCATCGTTACCGCCGTATTTTTCATGGCTGCCAGCGGCACGTTTCTCTGGCTTGCCCAGAAGCAGATTCCCATGGGAACGGCTTATGCGGTCTGGACCGGCATCGGCGCGGTAGGCACGCTGCTGGTCGGAATTTTGGTTTATGGCGAACCGGCGAATGCCATGCGTCTCGGCTCCGCCTTTCTCATCGTCGCAGGCATTGTCGGATTGAAGTTGGCCCACGGATGAACGCCACCGTGGCGTAGTAGACATTCCAGGACAACAGGAAGAAAAATGAAATCTACTTATAAGCTCGCTTGCTACTTCGTATTTATCGCAGCTGTTCTCGGCATGGCAGCTCTCCCCAGTTTCGCTGGCCAGCAAGGCCGACTACGTTTTCAAGAACGGCGCAGTCTACACCATCGACAGCAAGAATCCCACGGCACAGGCAATTGCCATTACGGGCAAGCATATTTCCTACGTCGGGAGCAACGACGGCGTGAAGCCGTTCATCGGCGACAAGACGCAGGTCATCGATCTCAAAGGGCAGATGCTGCTGCCGGGGTTCGTCGATTCGCATATTCACCCGATGCTGGCGCATGTTCGCGGGAGGCGCCGATTTGCAGTACGACTCCATCGAAGAGGTGCTGGCATCCGTAAGGAAATGGGCTGACGCCCATCCCGATGCTCCAGTGATTCGCGGCTATGGCTGGCGCTATACCCTGTTTCCCACCACTGGCCCGACTAAAGATGCTCTGGACAAAGCGTTTCCCGACCGTCCTGTGCTTCCTGGTTGCCATTGATGTGCACAGCGCATGGATCAACAGCAAGGCGATGGAGCTTGCAGGCGTGAACGCCAAGACTCCGGATCCGGTGCCCGGCTTCAGCTACTTCCAGAAGGACCCCAAGACCGGCGAACCTACCGGTTGGGTGGTTGAGACTCCAGCCGAACAAGCTGTACTGGCCAAGCTGACGCCTCCTACGCCCGAGGCCCAGATTGCTGAGGCGGCAGCGTTGTTGCCAAAGTTCTCGGCGGCAGGGCATCACGGCCTTGTTTGAAGCCGGAATCGCAACCATGCCCGCCGAGACGGGATACGACGGCTATCAGCAGTTAGAGAAAGAAAACAAGCTGCCGGTGAGGGTGGTAGGCACTTACTACTGGAACAATCCCGAGGAAAAGGATCCCGTCGGACCCGTGCTGAAACTCCGGGACAAGTACAAGTCAGAACTGGTGCAGGTTAAAACCTTAAAAATCATGATGGACGGCGGCGAGGCCCAGCACACCGCAGTTCTTCTCAAACCTTATTACGACCGCCCCGGTTTCAATGCGCAATATCAGCTCAGTCCCGAGCTTGTAGAGGCCGCTGTCCTCAAGGCACAGCAGAATGGAGTGGACACCCACTGTCACTGTTACGGGGATGCCGCCATTCGCGCTTACCTGGACATCGTGGCCAAGGCCCAGAAGCAATATCCCAACAGCCCTTCGCGGCACACCATCGCGCATTCGCTGCTGATCACCGACCAGGACGTACCGCGCTTCAAAGAACTCAATGTAACGATGCAGACTTCGCCGCAGTGGATCACGCCTGACCCGTATAGCGAAAAGGTCACACAGATTCTCGGGAACGAAGTAGTCAACACCGAATGGGCGCGCATGGACTCGGTATCAAAGGCGGGAGGCCGCCTGGCGTTCGGCTCCGACTGGCCAGCGGCAGGCTACTTCTCCAGTTATCGTCCGCTCGACGCAATACAGGTGGCCTTGACACGCGCAATTCTGCCGCAATACGAGAAGATTCAATTCACGCCCATCATGCCGCCGGCGAACGAGCGCATCACCCTAGACCAGGCGCTCAAGGCATACACGCTCGGCTCGGCTTACGTATTGGACCTGGAGAAGCAGATTGGCTCTCTCGAAGTTGGAAAGCTGGCCGACATCGTGGTTCTGGAAAAGGACCTGTACAAGATTCCTCCCAGCGACATCAGCACGACGAAGGTAAAGATGACTATGATGAACGGGAAGGTGACCTACCGAGCAGAGTAGTCGCGCGCTTCAGGCGTTTCTTAATCATTGGGAAAGTGAAATATGAAATGGACGAGGTGTGCGTCCATCCTGGTGATACTAGCCGGCGCGAATGAGCAAACTAGAGCGTGAACAGTTCAGCCCGAAGGTTCAATCAGTCATGAGGTAACCCGACCCTAACTTTCGTAACCCGACCGCAACTTCAAAGCTGCGCTCGCATTTACACCTGAGCTGCAGCGCGGCCCCCTGGGCTATTCGCCTTGCGTACTCTGAGCAGAAATGGCTTTCGCTGGGAAGACCCTCTACGCGGTGGTGTCGCATTTTCTACTGTTTCGTCCCAAGCCATCCGAGCGTAGGTTTCGAGTTGCTGCTGGCGTTCCTTCACGAACGGAGCGTAGTGCTTTTCCGTCACTTTGACGCTGCTGTGGCCGAGCAACAGGGATACACGGTCAATCGGGACGCCCTTGTTGAGCAGCTCAACAGCAAATGTGTCGCGGAACATGTGCGCGTGGCAGCGTTTCAGAGTGCCGTCCGGTTTACGGATATTGGCGACAGCAAAAAGTCGAGTCAATGAGCGGCGCCAGCCCTTGCATGCGGTTTGAGGATCTCCGTTTCCTGACCAGAAAAAGTATCGCGCGTTATCGCTGGGAAGTGCTCGAAGCATTGCAGCGATATCCGGGGGAAGCGGAACCTGAACCGGCACGCCGGTTTTGGCGCGATAGAGGAAGAGCTTGCCGTCGTCGCTCAGGCGCTCGCGCTCTAGCGTAACTGCATCCTGAATGGCGAGTCCCGACCAACGCATCAGCAACACGAGGGCGCGAAGCCGGTCAGCCCGGTAATGAAAGTCGCGACCTCCACGCCAGTCTCCGTATGCGTACGTCGCGTCAATGATCCGTTGAAACTCAGGTTTGGGAAACCAGCCCGTCGGAAGTGAGCCGACGGTTGAGCGTTTTACTCTCGCGGCGGGATTCTCAGTCAACCAACCGTTTTGAATGCAGAACGCAAAGAAGCCGGCCAGGCGGGAGAGCTTGCGGTTTGCAGTCAAACCATTATTTCCCCAAGTCGCGCGGAAGTTGACGAGTTCTGGGGCAGTGAGATCGCGCAGCCGATTGAGCCCACGGTGCTTCGCCCAAGGAAGGAGTTGCTTTTCGAAAAGCGTCTTCGATTGCTTGGTCGTTTCCTTCGAGAGATTGCGAGCGTTCTCATCGGCAACATAAGCGTCGATTGCATCCTGGATGGTCGTGATGACTGGCTGCGCGGCCTTCATCGGGTCAGCCGCTTCCTGAATTGAGCGGGCTGTCAGCTCAGCTTTTTCCCAACTGCGCGTCTTGGCAGACTGGCGCAGACGTTGGTTGTCCACATATCCATCGATCCATTTGGGGCAGCGGCAACGGCGGTATTTCGGGTCGTCGCGGTGGTCGCAATCGGGCGTGTGGCGAGCATAAACAAACAGCACTGAGCCTCCCTGGGACGTGAACAAAACGCAGGCTCATTGTACCGTCATGGGTACAATTTAGGTACATTTTCAAGGTGCTGTCTGTAAGTTATTGATTTTAAAGTAGTTAATTTGGTGGAGCTAGTCGGGATCGAACCGACGACCTCATCGTTGCGAACGATGCGCTCTCCCAGCTGAGCTATAGCCCCCCGAAGTTGGGAACATCCAGAAGTACGGTAAGCAATGGGATGCTTCCTCGCGATCCTCATTATACAAAGAATGCTGCGCTCATGAAATGCACGATGCTGAGGCCTCCGATCAAGAGCACCACACTCCTGCCGTTCCCGGCTACTTACGAGGGCATGTGCTCCAGTGAAACGGCGGCCTCTCGGTGCCTCCGTACATACACCCCGAACAGGATCATGCCAAAAGCTGGGAAAATAAAATAAGGCCACATATCGCCGAGGCCACTTTCACGCTTCACTACGCGGAGTGGCAGTGAGATCTCGGCCCTTTCGGTGTTGCGGCTCAGAGAAAGCTTCACCGTCCAGTCACCAGGGGCGGGGAGATCGAGTTCTGCGGTTTGCAAGAGCTTGTTTTCTGAGCCTTCGCTCGATGCGCGAACGGCCGCACCCGACGCCCCTACATCAGAATCCTTGCGCGCGGTCAGTTCAATTGCCGAGTCGAGCAAGATCTCATCCGTATTTCGATCCTGTACGAAAACGCCGACGTCGGCGGTACCGGCCTGAAGGTCACCTGATGGTGCGAACACTGCGATACTAAACGGCCCGGTCTGCTTCCACAGTCGGAGCGCCTGATCGTCATCGTCGGACGAGTTCGCGATCAGGAAGGAAAAGCACAATCCGGTTGCCACGAATACAGCTACAAACCAAACCATCTCTCTGGTTCTGCCGCTGAATCTCGGACGCAGCAAATCGCCAAGCAATGGAAATTTGCCGCGGGGCGAAGGCGCTTCATCAATGCGTTCCCTGCGAGGCGGGATCATATTGCGCTGCCCAGAACGCTTAGACAGACAATTTATGGCGATGACAACCGCCGGGAACACGTATGCGAACCCTCCCAGAACCCACATGATGGCTCCCGACGCGGCTTGGTCGGCTTGCGCCGACAGGCCGAACAGGCGAGGTATCTGGGCGTAGGAGGGATAGAGTACGCGATCGGAGAAAACCAAAATGGCCGACAGGATGGTGTTTTGAAGATCACCGACGAATAGATAAGGCACCATAGCCCATCGCGGCCACTGTGGCCGGCTCGGCCACGGCTGCACCACCGGCCACCAGAAAATTATCGAGGTAAGAAAGAAGCATGCATGTTCCACGTCATGCCACGAGCTCGAACCCAAAGCCAGCTCGTACAGCCTTGGCGTATGCCAGGCGAACATCACCACGCCCATCAGTGTCAGCGCGAAGATTGGATTCGTCAGCAGGGTTCCAATCCGGTTGGCGAGCGGCCAATTCAGAAATGGTCCCGCGAATTCGCGGGCGGCGAAGCGGGGCAATCCGCGCACGATGGGGATGAGCGGAGCACCCAGCAGGATTAGCGGGGGCGCCACCATCATCAGCAGCATGTGTTGCAGCATGTGGGCTGTAAGCACGAATCCCGAGAAAGTATCGAGCGGGGAAGCCAGCGCGACCCACAGCGAAAAGAGTCCCCCGAGGAAACTGGCGGCGCGCCATGGCGGTAACTCGATGGAGCCCGCACGGCGAAGATTGATCCAGCCGCGCAGATAAACCAGCGCCGTCAGCAGCAGCGCGAAGGTAGCGGCTGGCGGAATCGACCACGATCGCAGCGCCGCTTGAAGGACCGGTTGCATGGGCGCCTCAACGGTTGTTGGCGGGCGCAGAGCTCTCTTGCTTAGTCACGACCGCCTGAGCAGCGTCACGCGCGGGCGGGTGGCCGGGCGGATACAGCGTTTCCAGGAACGAAACCAGCGCTGTCACCTCCGCTGGGTTCAGGTTCTTTCCGTAGGCCGGCATGTTGCCGCCGCCTTGAATGACTTGTCGGACCAGTTGGTCACGGGTGAGGCTGGTGGCAACTCGGTCAAGTGCGGGACCACGCTTACCGCCGGAGTCCCCAATGGAATGGCAGTTGCGACATTGCTTTACCTGGAAGACCAGCGCGCCTTGCCGCTCCAGCGGCGAGCGTCCGTTGAGATACTCCACTGGTACGGGGTCGCCGCTCCAGCCGTCCATTACCGGGCTCCAGGGAGAATAGGTTGCAAGTTTGGTGAAGGTCCCCAGAGCCACTGCGATCAGTAGTACCGTGATCACGGCGATGGGACGCCGCTTCCAACTCTTCTCTCCTTCACCCGACAGGAAGGGCAACAAAATCAGAAAGCCCAGCACCACCACCGGCGCGATCAGCATGACTGCGGTTTCCAACTGTGGCGGCAGCAGCGCCAGCATGGCATAGATCCACAGGAAGAAGAAGTCAGGCTTAGGAATGGTTTGTACGATGGTTGGATCGGGATAGCCGCTGGGCCCAAAGGGTCCGAAGTAAGCGGCACACGCCATCACGCTCACGATGATGGCGGCGGCAAAGAACATGTCCTTCCACACCGCGTCGGGCACGAAGGGAACGCCGTCGCGGTGCGCCAGCTCATGGTATTCCTTGATATAGGTCGAGCGGCGGACGATACGCCCGGGCATGGGCCACTCGTTGATGCCGAGCTTCAGCACCATCAGCAGATGCACGCAAACGAAGCCAATGAGCAGGCCGGGAATTACGAACACGTGCAGCGCGAAAAATCGGGAGAGCGTGTCGCCAGCGATGATGGGTCCGCCCAGCAGCAGATGCACCAGCGCACCGCCAAGAAGCGGAACACGGCCGACAATGGCCACTCCAATCCCGAGTCCCCAATAGGCATCTTGGTCAAAGCGCAGAACCTGGCCGGTGAACGCCATTCCCAGCGTCATCAGCAGCAGAAATACCCCCACGATCCAAGTCAGCTCGCGAGGAAACTTGTAGGCGCCGAACAGAAACACCTGCGCCATGTGGATGAGCACCAGCGCGACCATGAAGTTAGAGCCCCAGCCGTGAACTCCGCGCAGAAACCATCCCAGCGTAACGCCGTGATTCAGATACTGCAGACTGTTCCAGGCTTCGCCCGCCGAAGGCACATAGATCAGCGCCAGCATGATGCCGGTGAAGACCTGCAAGATGAAAACGGTAAGCGCGGCGCTGCCGAAGACGTACCACCAGCTTGCCGAATTGCGGGGCACCCGATGCGTGGCCGTGTCGCGGACTACGCCAGCGATCTGCAGGCGCTGCTCAAACCAGTCTCCGATCTGCTTCAGCCTTGACATCCACCTCTCCTCGTCTGCAGGCTCGCGGTCGTTGACAGGGTGGGAATCTGTCCCGCTTCGATCATCAACTTGCCGTTCTCCACTTTGTAGGAATACTGGAACAGGCCGCGCGGAGGCGGTCCGGAAGCACGCGAGCCGTCCTGGTAATACACCCCGCCATGGCATGGGCACATGAACAACCCGGATTGCGCGAACCAGCGGACCGGACAACCCAAGTGGGCGCAATTAATGGCGAACACCTGGAACTGTTCGCCGGTTAGGCGGCGTACCCAGCAGGGAATCTTGTCGGTGTCGCCATCCCAGGCATTGGAGATCGGATTACGAAACTGGGCCAGCCGGGTCTGGCCTTCGGGAAACTCATCAAGATCGCCCAACGTGACCCAGTGCTGATACTGGCCGCGTTCGCCGCGCAGAATCGGAGCCAACAGATAACCTACGACCGGAGTGGCCAGCACCACCACAGCCAAGCCGTTCAGCGCCATGCCGATTTTGGCGAACAGGTCGCGGCGTGAAATATCAGTCTTGCCGTTGGGAGCGTCAGGCTGAGTGGCTTTGGCGGGCGCCTCACTCAATGCACACCTCCGGGCGAAGATGAGTTCGCGGTAGAAGACGAAGTCGCTATAGAAGGCGGAGTTGACGGCTGCGGACGTTGTGCTGCTAGCCAAGCCACCACATCGGAAATTTCCTGATCGCTCATGGGATGTCCGGGAACATTGTTTCGCCAATCCGGCGCGTCGAAGTCGGGGCGCCCGGTGATGACCAGCGTGCGCAGTCCTTGATTGCTGATCAGGCTGAGATAAGCGCCATTGGTGACGGAGCCCGCCTTAGGTCCGCCCTGGTTTCCGTTGCCGTGGCAGGAAGCGCAAAACGTGTTGTAGGCGGCCTGCCCGGCCTGGGGATTACCACCCGCTTTGGCCGCGTACGGCGGAGCCATCACGCCATTCAAAACACTGGGCTGGCTCCAGCGCTCGCGGATGCCATGAATGATGGCGGTGATTTGTTGATCGGTCAGCATGCCGCCTTCTTTTTGCGCGAAGGCCGACATCGCCGTGCCCGCCCGTCCCTTGGAAATCGTGGTTCGCAGCGTGTCGTCATCAACGATAGCCAAATAAACTGGATCGGCCAGGGTCATAGCCGCTCCATGTTTGCCTTCGGCGCCATGGCAAGCCGCGCAGTTTTCGCGATAGAGTACCACCGGATCCAACACGGAGTCCGGCCGCGGAACTTCAGGGCCCGGACCCGGTTTTCCTCTCAACGAACAGCCAGTGAGCGCTAGTAACACGGCCAGCATGCCTGCCCCAAATGCGGAGTACACCTTCATCGCCGGGTGTCCTCGCCGTCGCGCTCATGAATGATGCCCGGCGCTTCGATACCAGCTCGCATGGCCAGCGGTACGTTTTCGGTCGTCCAAACTTTGCTTTGTCGCGCCACCACCAGCCCCGCTACTACTCCGAAGGCCACTTGCGACACCGCAAACCAGGTCCAATTGATTCGCTGGTCCAGCAAGGGATTGATGTAGTCCAGAATGTAGTACAGCAATCCTGTCCACAGCAGAGGTCCGATGATTCCTCCCAGGACGATGGGACGAGTGGGAAGCATGGGCAGCATCGCACCGTACAGAAGTCCCACTAGCACACACATCGTGAGGTGCATGGCCAGCGCGAAAAAGAACCATCCCACGTGAAATCGCAGCAGCTCCTGGATGGAGGGAATTGCGGGAGCGTCGTATAGACTGCCGGCGATCAAGTTGATCGGATACCACACGCTGCGAAAGAAGACCACGCCGTAGAGCATGGCCAGCACCGCCATGGCAACGCCGCCAGCCAATCCACCCTTCACTCCGGCCGAGACGGGATAGATCTTCAAGGGCAGCCAGGCGCGCTGTACTTGCTGCGCCACCGGCAATCGCATTACTTCGCGAGGGGCCGATACTGCTGGCTCTTCCTCGCGCTCCAAAGGCACGCTCACATGGTGTTCATGGGGAAGTACCTCGCGGAACCATCCTACAGCCGCTATCAGATATAACAGCGCACCCAGGACACTGATCGACACATTGGTCAGCAGGCCAGCAAACAGCAATGCCAATCCCAGCGCCAAGGCGAACGGCCACGCAGTCGGCGCCGGTAGCATCACCTCTCTGGGTTCCGCATTATCGATTTGCGATTCCTGCATCTGCATACTTTCTTCGCTCGTTTGTTCCGTTTCACTCAGCGCGTGATGAAGTACACAACCGACAACACGACCACCCAGATGGCATCGACGAAGTGCCAGTACATGGCAAACACTCCGACCCGTTCCGCATGTTCCTGCTTCACGTATCCCAGAGCGGTCAAGATCAGAATGATGGACAGCCCGGTCAGTCCAACTAGCACATGGAAGGCGTGCAATCCCACCAGCGAGTAAAACGTGGTTCCAAACAAACTGGAGCTGATGGTCACTCCGTCGTGATAGATCAGGCCGTACCACTCACGCGCCGTGCCCACGATAAAGATCGCGCCCAGGACGATGGTCAGCAGCCACCAGATTCCGAACAGCTTGGTTTTGCCGCGTGCAATAGCGTGCTCGGCCATGACGATGGTGAAGCTGCTGGAGAAGAGGCAAATGGAGTTGAAATATGGGACGTGAAGAACTTCGCGTGGTGTTGGTCCACTAATACTCTTGCCTGCGTAATACAAATACGCAACTACGAAAATACTGAAGATCGCCGACTCGGCGGCAATCAGAAACCACATTCCCACGCGCCCGCGTAATTCGGACGAGAGCGGTGTTTCGGGTTGTGGTAACGCGATGGTTGTAGCTGCCAAGCGAGAGTCTCCTTAACTTTCGGTCCGAAACCGCGCTGCTCTGCGCGGCCCGGTGCGTTACTCGTACTTCCAGTCAGGATCTTCCGGATGCTTCAAGTCCCACAGCGGACGACGGCTTCTCACCACAGGAATCTTTGCAAAGTTGTAGTCCGGCGGCGGGGAACTGGTGCTCCACTCCAGCGTCCACGCGTCCCAGGGATCATTGCCCGCCAACTTGCCTTTGAAGTACGACGAGATCAGGTTGTAAACAAAAATCAGGATAGCGACGGCCTGAAAGAACACACCGATGGTGATGATGAGGTTCCAGGTGTCCCAGCCGCGTCCCGGCTCGTAGGTATAAATCCGACGCGGCATGCCCAAGAGGCCGGGAATGTGCATAAAGTCGAACGTCAGGTGGAAGCCGATGAGGAACAGCCAGAAGTGCCACTTGGCCAGGCTTTCGTCGTACATCCGGCCCGACATCTTGGGGAACCAGTAATAGAAAGCGCCGAACAGCGCAAACAGAATTCCGCCTACGATGACATAGTGGAAGTGCGCCACCACGAAATAGGAATTGCCCAATTGCCAATCGAACGGCGCCACGCTTAGCATGACGCCGGTCAGCCCGGCGATAAGGAACTGAAACAAAAACGCGACGCAAAAAAGCATCGGCGCTTTGAATATCAGTTTGCCGCCCCACATGGTGCCCAGCCAATTGAAGATCTTTATTCCCGTAGGCACTGCAATCGCCATGGTGGAAGCTACGAAGAAAGCGTTGCCATACGACGTCATGCCTACGGTAAACATGTGGTGCGCCCATACGCTCATGCTGATGAAGCCAATCGAAACGGATGCCGCTACCATGATGGGATATCCGAAGATCGGCTTCCGCGAAAACACGGGAATGATCTCGGTCACGGAGGCGAACGCCGGCATGACCAGGATATAAACTTCGGGATGGCCGAAGACCCAGAAGAAGTGCATCCAGATGACGGCCGATCCGCCAGCTTGGGTGTCGAAGAAATGGCCGCCAAGGTAGCGATCGATCAGCAGCATTAGTTGGGCAGCGGTAAGCGGGCCCAGCGCCAGCACCACCAAGCCGGTGGTCACCAGGTTCAACCACGCGAACAGCGGCATTTTGCCCAGTGTCATACCTGGACAGCGCAGGCAGAAAATCGTAGTCAAAACATTGATTGCCGTGGCGATGCTGCCGAAGCCGCTGATTAGCAGGCCGATGATCCAGTAGTCGGTGCTGTGTCCCACCGAAAATGCCCGCGAGGTTAGCGGCGCGTAGGCAAACCAGCCTACGTCAGGTGCGCTGCCGGCGCCGTACAGGCCGCTTCCCCCCAGGAAGCTGAAATACAGGATGATGCCGCCGAACGCGGTCATCCAGAAGCCCCACGCATTCAGCCGCGGGAATGCCATGTCGCGCGCGCCGATCATCAGGGGAATCGCATAGTTGATGAAGCCAAACACAATCGGCATGGCGACGAAGAAAATCATCGTAGTGCCATGCATCGTGAACATCCGGTTAAAGACCTGCGGCGAGACGAAATCGTTATGCGGCCGAATCAACTGGATGCGCATGATCGTGGCTTCGACGCCGCCGATGACCAGAAAAAACAGGGCATACGCGATGTACAGGATTCCCAGCCGTTTATGATCGACGGTGGTAATCCAGCCATGCACCCGGTCGAATAGCGGCTGAACGGCTTCGCCTACAGGCGGCACCGCCAGCGGTTTCGCAATCGGTTCAGCATCCCACATCGGCTATTCCCTTGGTCTCCTACTTCAGCGTAAGCAGATAATCGGTGACAGCGTCCAAATCGTGTTCATCCAGTTGCATGGCGGGCATCAGGGCTCCTGGTTTGAAGCTGTCCGGATTCTGAATCCATTGCCGCAGGTTTGCCCGATCGTTCAACGCCGCGCCTGCTCCGATAGTTTCGCGGCTCATCAGGTGAGTCAGATCGGGCCCGAAGGTTCCATGGGCATTGGTTCCGGCAACGGTATGGCAATTGACGCACGCTGTGGACTCGAAAACCTGGCGACCTTTGGCGACGTTGTCGAGGGGCTGCGCAGGTTGGCGTTGCTGTGCGACCCAACGGTCGAAATCGTCGCGTGACTGCACAATCACCCGCAACAGCATCTTGGCGTGCTGCGTGCCGCAATATTGAGCGCACTGGCCCACGTAAACTCCGGCTTCGCGCGGATCGATCCACATACTGTTGGTGCGGTTGGGAATCAGGTCGGTCTTGCCGGCTAGTTTGGGCACCCAGAAGCTGTGATCGGTGTCGGCAGACAGCAGAGTGAGGTGAGTGGGTGTCGGATGAGCCGGGTCGCTGACCGGAACGTGCAACTCATTCGCCGTTATGAATCCTTGTTGCGGATATTGGAACTCCCACCAGAACTGATGCCCTACGGCCGTGACTTCCGTGGTGCCCGCCGGAAAGCGCGCATCCTCCACGGCGTGGATGACCCGCGCCGTCGCCAGAAACAGCACCACCACAATCAGTACCGGAATCACCGTCCATGCAAGCTCGACCTGGTTACTGCCATAGACTTGCGGTGGCTCGCGACCAT
Organism: uncultured Acidobacteriaceae bacterium; assembly: GCA_963755865.1. Taxonomy (GTDB): domain Bacteria; phylum Acidobacteriota; class Terriglobia; order Terriglobales; family Acidobacteriaceae; genus Bog-257. The sequence continues at coordinate 65,916 of CAVWLY010000016.1, forward strand.
CGTCATCGGCGCGCCGCCGGTACTTGACCACCGAGTACAACAGCAGACTGAAAACCGTAACAAAGATCGCCCCGCAAATCGCCAGCACGAACAGCGACAAATGGTAGATGGAATCAGCTGGCGTCGATACCGGAGAAAAGATGTTCGGCGGCACCGGCGCGGTGCCGGATTGTGCCCACGCCAAGTCCGCCACTCCCAGGCACAGCCAAGCGCAAGCGCTGCGTAAACAACTTTCCGGTTCCCGGATTAAAGCTCAAAACACTAGTCTCCCGGCTGTCGGTGACGTATGAATCGTCAGGTTTAACTGTGGAAATTGAAAGCTAGCGTTCTGCCCCCACGGGCGACTTCGAGATTTCTTCGGTGACGGGATGATTGCTGCCCCCGGGTGGTTTGTCAAGAACTTTTGTGCACCCGATTTTACTTGCCTCGCGGCGATCTCTTGCCCATCGCCGCTTTCGGACAACCGGGCCGGCCGCGGACACTGGCGACCCGACACCAGCCGTAGTAGAATTCGTCGTCCGGCGAGCGTGACATTGCCTCGGGCGCGGTCGCAAGGGGGCATCTTCCATGAAGCTCTTGAATTCGCGCGTGATCCGCCTCGCTACGGCCAGCGTTCTCACGGGAATTCTGATCGGAATCGTCGGCGGCGCCTTCCGCTACCTCCTCATCACTGCCGACAACCTGCGTAACCTGTTGGTACTTTGGTCGCACAGATGGCCTCACATTGGCTGGCTCGCGCCTCTCGCGCTTGGGCTTGTTGGGAGCCGCTCTGGCGCGGCTTCTGGTGGTTCGTTTCGCGCCATCCGCGGAAGGCAGCGGTGTCCAGAGGGTGGAAGCGGTATTCAACGGGGAAGTAAAGCCTGCGCCACATTCAATCGTCCTGATTAAGTTCTTCGGCGGCTTGCTGGCAATGGGATCCGGCCTGGCGCTGGGCCGCGAAGGACCAACCGTGCAGATGGGCGCCTCGCTTGGCTCCTTGGTCGGACGCTTTGTCGTGCGGCAGGAGGAGGACCGGAAGGTTATCGATGCCGCCGGCGCGGGCGCAGGCCTTGCCGTAGCCTTCAATGCCCCCATCGGTGGATCGGTATTTGTCTTCGAGGAACTGACCAGCAATTTCACTCCTTGGCTGTTGGTCGCAACCCTTGCCGCCGCCTCGATGGCGATCTGGCTGATGCGATACATGTTGGGCAACACACTGGTTTTCTCGGTGGAGCACGTCAGTCCCACCGAGGCCTGGAAGGTCTCGCCGTTTTTCGCGCTCGGAGCACTATTAGGTGCCGCTGGCGCCTTCTATAACTTCATTACCATATGGTTGCTGGGATTCTGCGATCGCTTGACGCGGTTTTCGTCGGTGCAGCGAGCTGCATTTATTGGGGCGGTTGTCGGTGTTGTCGCATGGTTTACGCCTACTCTGGTTGGAGGGGGTGAAAGCGTTACCCAGGCAATACTCTCGAATCGATACGCAGTTGGAGCATTGCTGACCGATATTTCTCATTCGTTTTCTCATTGGTCCGTGGTCCTACGCTGCCGGCGCACCGGGAGGCATTTTTGCTCCGCTGCTGGTATTGGGTGCGTGTTCTGGTGCGCTGTTTGCTGGGACGCTGAACCACTTTTTACCAACCTTGGGTCTGTCTCCAGTCGCGTTTGCGGTGGTTGGAATGGGAGCGCTTTTCTCAGCCAGCGTTCGCGCTCCCCTGACCGGAGTCGTGCTCGCGGTGGAGATGACCGGCCGCGGCGATTTGACCTTGGGATTGCTGGTGGCGTCTCTAATTGCCATGGTCGTGGCAATGCTGCTTAACAGCGAGCCTATCTATGAGAGCCTCAAACGGCGCATGTTGGCGCAACAGAACTTGGCGAGCTCCAAGATCGGCGGTGTAACACCAGCCACGGTCTTGGCGCGTAGTACGTGACCAGAAAGCCGATAGAGCTACGATCCGCGGATTCTCCGACCGAAGGCCTTGAGTGGAAATCGAATTCCCTCGAACAAGATCTTCCGGCTGAACTTGGAGTGGCCGGATTCGCGTTCCGAAAAAATGATGGGGAACTCGCGGAAGTGGGTCCCACGCCGGTGCAGGCTAAATTTCATCTCCATGAGGAAGGCGTATCCCTCGGAGCGGATGTGGTCCAGATCTACGCCGCGGAGGGCCGCGACTTGATATCCGACAAAGCCGGCGGTCATATCGCGCACCGGTACTCCTGTTAGCGTACGGGCATACAGGTTTGCGCCAAAGCTGAGCACGCGCCGCGATAAATTCCAGTTCTTCGCGCCACCACCGGCCACGTAACGCGAACCAATCACAACTGGGCAAACCTTGAGCAACTCGATCATCTGCGGCAGCAACTCGGGCGGATGCGACAGATCGGCGTCGGACTGGATGACATAGCTGGCCAGGTTCTTCCTCAGGATTTCTTTCATCGCATCGCGGCACGCTGATCCGTAGCCGCCTTTGCCGGGGCGTGCCATTAAGTGAATATGCGCGTCGGCCTCTTGAAGCCGGCGAATTTCATCCGCCGTGCCGTCCGGAGAGTTATCATCCACAAAAAAAATCGGTTCGGTTCCGGCCGCCTTGCGGATTCTGGATACGAGGACCGCGATATTCCCCTTCTCGTTATAGGTGGGGATGATCAGCATCAGACCAGCCTTCCAAAGTATGGATTCGTCATGGGGGGATTGGCAATCCTACGGATTCAGTGGCCAGTCGTCAATTACCGCGGAAACGTTATGCGTTACTCTAAATGCTGCACAGTCGGGATCCAAACTGTGAAATGCGGAATGAGGAACCCGTTCAAGATTCTGTCAGCCCGCGTCTGCTTGGCTCGCCTCTCCGTGCACTACCGGCAGCAGCACGGTCAGTCTGGTCTTCCCCGCGAAGGATTCGGCCAGCAGTTGGCCGTCATGCTTTTCGACGAGGTTCTTGGCGGACCACAAGCCTAGTCCTGTCCCCACGTCTTTCTTCGTGGTGAAGAATGGCTCGAAGATCTTGTTCATATGGTCGGGTCGAATGCCGCTGCCATTGTCCTCAACCTCGACCCGTACCGCAGGATGTCCATCCTTGTGGTCGCTTACGTTGAGAGTTAGTATTCCACCCGCCTGAAGGGCATCAAGCGAATTCAGAATGAGATTGGCAAATACCTGCCTTAATTCCCCGACCGATCCAATAAACTGGGTATGCTCCTGATAATTACGAATAATATGTATCTTCCGGGCTTCAATCCGTCTGCCGTAGACCATCAGGATTTCGTCGAGCAGCTGCGGAATATCAACCGGCGCGGGAGTCGAAGTGTCTTTGTAGAAAGCCAACGTTTGCCGGGCCACAGCCGCCACCCGGCTCAGTTCTTGCTCCGCCAGCGACAAGTACTCTCGGCCTTCAGTGCTCAATCCGGATTCGTGGTTAAGGAGGAACAGCGAGTTTATGGCTGCTTCCAGAGGGTTGTTGATCTCATGGGCAATGGTAGCGGCGAATCTTCCCGCCGTGGCCAGTTTCTCGGCGTTGCGGAGGGTAGCCTCCATCTCGCGTTGTTTGGTGACATCGCGAAACACCAGCACCACGCCGATCATCTCACCCCGTGCATTCCGGATGGGCGCTGCGCTATCGTCGATGGCGATCTCGGTTCCGTCTTGCCTGCATAGTACGGTGTGATTGGCAAGGCCGATAACTGTACCGGTACGGATCACCTTTGCTACTGGATCTTCCGTTTGCTCGCGAGTAATCTCGTTGAAGATCGGGAAGACTTGGCTCAGCGGCCGGCCCCGAGCATCGTTGCTGCTATAGCCCGTCAGAGTCGCAGCCACCGCATTGAGAAACACGACACGGCCAGAGGTGTCGGTTGCCAGCACGGCGTCACCGATACTGCGCAATGTCGTATCCAGCCACTCCTTTTGCTCAAGCACTGCAGCCGCTGCTGCTTCCGACTTGCGCACCTCGCGCGCCAACAGGCCACCGAAAACCAGCAAAGCCGCTGCCGCAATCGAGGTGGCAATAACAAACGCCGATCTCGCTGAGCGCGTGGCCGACTTCATCTCGGAAACCCTGCTGGCCCGCAAACCGGCCTCGACGCCCTCGATTTCCGAGATCTGGGTTCGAATGTCATCCATGATGTTCTTACCGACGTTCGACTGGACCCGGGCCTTGGCCTGTTCGCTTTGACCTGAATTGGCCAGAGCAATGATGTCGGCTAGTTCTTTCATCTTCGCGTGGCTGAGATCGCGAAGTCGTTGAACCTGGCTCCGTTGCAATGCTATGTCAGCAGTAAGAGCGGCGACTCGATTAAGTTGCCCGTCGATTTCTTCAGAAGCCCGGTTGTAGGGATCCAGATAATGCACGTCACCGGTGTAGAGATATCCTCGTTGACCGGTCTCGGCATCGACGAGCAACGACTTCAGTCGCTCTGTTTCGAGCAATACCTGCTGGCTGTGTTCAACCAGAGAGTTGTCCCGGCTCACCCGCTCAAACGACAAGAAAGTCACATAGCCGTTGATAGCCAGAACGATCAGGAGAAGAACAATTCCCAACCATAGTGATTTCAGACCGTTGCGCATAGGGCCCTGTACTTTACTGGTTAGACCTGCCAGGCGAGGTCGAGGGGCTAAATTCTAACAGGTTTGAAGCTTGGAATGCGGAAGGGTATAGGGGGGCCACTTCAAGACGGTGCTGCTTCGGCGTCCACTACGCTGGTGCCCCAAAATCAGGCGGCGGACGGTGCCGCCGCCGTACAAAGCTGTCGATTGGCTTACTTCACAACTCGTAAATCATTGGTCACCTGAAAGATGCCCGGCACCTGATTGGCAGCCATGGTTGCCAGGTTCTTGTCCATTTCATCGTTGACGAATCCCTTCAGCGTTACATGCTGATTGTCGACAATAATGTGGATACTGGGAGCCGCCTCCCAGAAATACCGAGACAAATCTCCCGTGTTTGCCATGCCGTCGATAAAGCTGCACGCGCGCCTGTTGGTCAATCGGCGCCGGTGGCAGGATTTTTATGTTGTTGATCACTTTGTCCACGCCTTCGATACGCTTCACGACCGCCGCGGCGTCGGACTTAGTTTCAGCATGCTCGCTGGTAAGGCTGCCACTCAGGATCACAGTCCGTCCCTGGACGGTGTATTCCAGATCGTCGAACAGTGAGTAGTACGGCAGCATGAGCAATTCATGCCGAACTTCCTTGGCGATGTTGTTTTCCACCGGATCGCTTGACTGGGGCTGTTTGCCGTAATCGGCCACCACGGGGCCGTTGCTCGAAATCAAGAGTCGTCTGCGATGGCTGATTCATCGACGCTGCCGACGATGTTTGAGCCACCGCGCCTGCACTGAACGCCAGCAGCAGGCTACATAGGAGTAGTTTCGGAGTAATTTTCGCATGTTGGTCCTCATCTTGTTACCGTTTTGGCTATACAGTTTGATGTCATTACAAACACCGCGAGGCTCGCCTGACCCTTCCTGGATTACAAGACTTAACAGTTCTCCGCCTGGCTCCGCAGGCAACCCTTTATCGAGCGAGTCTGTTCTGTTTATTAGGGTTCATTCTTCGCCCGCAATCGCGGTATAGTGTGGACGCCGCGCTTGGGCTATGATTCTCTCAGTGGAGGTATGGGGGGCAGGCAATGTTCCGAGTCATCACAGTGGAACGCGAGTACGGGGCTGGTGGCAGCCTGGTCGCCGCGCAATTGGCGCGACGCAAGGGATGGCAGCTTCTTGATCAGCAACTCACCTGCGAGATCGCCAAGCTCGCTGCCGTGGACGAGAAGGCGGTAGCGCTTGCCGTGAAGAGAAATGTGACCCGCTAATGCATCGTCTGGCAAAGGTATTCTGGCGCGGCAGCTACGAGCGGTCGCTGCCGATCTCCGACGACAAACTTTTCGGCGCTGACGAAATGGTGGAACTGGCGACCACCATCATTGAGAAGAAAGGCGAAGAGGGAACTGCGTTATCGTCGGGCGGGGCGCACCCTACATCTTAAGGAATCGGCAGGACACTTTTCACGTGTTCGTGTATGGCTCGCGCGAAGAAAAAATCCGCCGGCTGATTAGTTTGAAGATGGATGGGAAGTACGCTGAAGAGATGGTCGATACAATTGATCGCGAGCGCTCGGCTTTCATTCGGAAATACTTCAACGCCGAGTGGCCATGTCGTCGGCTTTATCACATGATGTTGAACTCCGACCAGGGAATTGAGATGCTAACCGATACCATCCTGGCAACGATGGATGCGTTGGAGCGGCAAGCCCAACCGGTTGGTTAAATCCTCGCCGATTCCTTTTCAGTACGCCATCAAGATTCGAAGGTCCCTCACATTGTTTCCAGTCGGTCCAGTTGTGACGCAGTCGCCGATGGCGTCAAACACAGGATAAGCATTGAAGGCTGACAAAGCCGTGGCAGTGTCCAGCCCGCGCTGTGTGGCCCGCTCAATTGTCGTTCCGTCCACCACCGCTCCGGCCGCAGGGCTGTTGCCATCGATGCCGTCCGTTCCTGCGCTCAAGACGGTGATGTTTTCGCTGGCAATTTTCTGCGCGCAATAAAGCGCGAACTGCTGGTTGCGCCCACCCAATCCCGGCTTCGCCTCCACTTTCACCGTGACCTCTCCACCTGAGATTAGACACACCCGCGAAACGCCTCGGCGCAACTCACGCAACCGTCCTAGCAGGTGGTCGGCGGCGCGCTCATAGTTCCAATCATCGCAACTGTTGTCCACCTCGATGGCGAAACCGCTTAACGCAGCGCGTTCCACCGCAGCGTTCACCGCAGTAGCGTTCGACAGCACCGTGGTGTAGCGCGAGCGGTGAAAGGCAGGGTCGTTTGGTCTGGGTGTCTCCTCGAGTTGCTCGCGTTCGAACAACGTACGTACGGCAGGAGGAAAGTTCTTCAGCAGCTTATAGCGCTTAGCGATGGCATAACAGTCGGCGACGGTGGTCGTGTCGGGCATTGTAGGACCCGAGGCCAGGGCATCGAGCGCTCCTTCGGGCACATCGGATACCAGTACCGACGCCTGATAGGAGGGTGCGGCCGCGCGGGCCAGGCGTCCGCCCTTCAACGCCGACAGGTGTTTGCGAATGGCATTGATCTCGGCAATAGGCGCTCCGGAATGCACCAGTGCCTTATAGGTTTCCACCACATCGGCGAGCGAAATGCCAGCGCTGATAGGTTTCTCTGCGATGGCCGAAGCGCCCCCGCTGATCAGATACACGACCAGGGCTTCCGGAGACGGTGTGCTTAGCAGTCGCAGGATGGCATCGCCGGCCCGTAACGAATCCTGGTTAGGAAGCGGATGTCCACCCAGGAAGTAGCGAAAGCCAAACAATTGCGCCGCCGGCGCATTGAGACAGCAAACGATTCCCATCAGACCGCTGCCAACAATATTGACCAGTGCCTCGGCCATGGTATGTCCCGCCTTGCCAATGGAGACAACGATCGTCCGCTCGAACGATCTCAGTGCATAGAGATCGTTTCCCAGGCGAAGCTCGCCATGCTCGTAGAGCACGTGTCTGGAAAATGCGCGCGGGATACTGCACTCGGACAAAGCATGCTCGAATATCTCCGTCGCGCGATCGCGCATTTCGCGGGCTAAGAATTCCGTCGGAGGATGGAGTGGTGGTGGCGCCGACTCGGACATGTGGGGAGATTATAAGCTCGTGTTGGCAGCATTCGCTTTGGTTGTAGCCGTTCTGACGCAGCGGCGCGATCGGCGTTTGAACCACCGGCGCCAGCTTCAGGGATGCATCGGCGGCAACTGAATATCGAGAAAAAATGATGTCCATTGGGAAATGTGAAGTCCGCTTTCTGGACCAACTCCAACTAGCATTCCGAAAAATTTCTGAAGTGACGCTCCCCGCAATGGCCTTCTTGGCGGCGCCGATCGAAGCACGCGGGCTACTCGTTTTCGTTAAGCGCAGTGCTCACCTCGCTGCGTACGCATGAAGTCAGGATTCGTGAAGGGCCGTCGTTTATCATCCCCGAAAGATTTTTCCGTACGCAACCCGCCGGAGAGCCGATAACTGCAGCGACGGTCAACCGCACACAGCCGAGTGATGGATTACCATGCCCAATTCTCCGCCGGTGTTTATACTAAAGCCATCACTCTGCCAGGAGATACATAATGGCTACCACTTTAGAGAAACCCGCAATTATGAATGAAATTTCTATCCATCCTCCCAAGCGACTTTTATTTGGGCCAGGACCGAGTCAAGTGCATCCTCGGGTTTACCAGGCGATGGCTCAACCCGTCGTCGGCCACCTCGATGCCTATTTCTTTGAGATCTCTTCTAACATTCAACGGCTGCTGCGCACCGTGTTCGGAACCAAAAACGATCTGACCTTCGTCATCTCGGCCACTGGCAGCGGCGGTATGGAGACTGCAATCTCTAACTTTGTTCTGCCGGGAATGAAAGTGGCGTCGTTTGCCAATGGTTTCTTCTGCGATCGCATGTCGGAAATGGCACGCCGTCAGGGTGCCGAACTGGTTCGCTTTGAGAAACCGTGGGGAGAAGTCTTCAATGACCGAGAGGTCGCCGATTTCATCCGGCTGGAAAAGCCTAGAGTCGTGATGTACGTGCAAGCTGAAACTTCCGCAGGAGCTTTCCAGCGTGGCGAAGCCATTTGCCAGGCGGCACATGAAGTTGGTGCATTGGTGATTGCTGACTGTGTGACGTCGCTGGGAGCTATGCCCGTCGAGGTGGACAAGACCGGCATCGATGTGGCGTACAGCTGCACTCAGAAAGGACTGAGCTGTCCTCCCGGACTGTCCCCGATCACGGTTTCACCGCGTGCGGCCGAGTGGCTGAAGGGACGCGAAACTCCGAATCGCTCGTGGTATTTCGATCTGAAGTTGATTGCCGACTATTTGACGATCTCGCACCGCTATCACCACACTGCCTCGGCGACCATGTTTTATGCGCTGCATGAAGGTCTCACGCTCATCGAAGAGGAAGGCCTGCAGAATCGCTGGAATCGGCACCACCAGGCGCATCTGGAGTTCGTGAAGACGCTGGAAGCCATGGGCCTGGAAATGCTGGTAGCGCCCGAGCATCGCATCTGGAATTTGAACACGCCGAAAGTTCCTCAAGGTGTGGACGAAGCAAAAGTGCGCGCTACGCTGCTCAAGGAGCATGGTATTGAAATCGCCGGAGGCTTTGGACCACTGGCCGGAAAGATCTTCCGTATCGGACTGATGGGCCCGCTGGCGACGACGGAACATGTTCACGATTTTGCGAATCGCTTTGAAGCCGCATTGCGTGGGGCTGGATACAAGCACTGAAACCTAGGGACATTGTCCTGAGTTGGCATGGGGAGCGTGCTGTCTTTTGACAGTGCGCGATGACCTTCCGGCGATTGCAATGCCAAGGCCATAAAGCGGCGGTAGGAACTCTTACTTGCAGTTTACCGCCGCACTGAATTGAAGCTGATCCTCAGCAAAGGGTGACCTCGGCAATTCGAGGCACCCTTTCTTTTTCTCATACCAAGCTTAAATTCCACGTGTGGCACGACCCTCTTTGCTGAGAGGCATTAACCAACGTCGCGGTGGCGATACGCAGGCTATGAACCTCACAAAATAAGGATCTCCCATTCCACCGCCGCCAGAACGACCCCGACAACGCTACACTAGCAACTTATGCCAGAACTGCCCGAAGTCGAAACCGTTGCCCGTGGACTGAACCAACGCATTGCTGGAGACGTGATCGATTCGGTCTGGCTGGGAGAAAAACCCGAGCCGTTGAAATCGACCGCCGCGGAGATCGTTTCTCTGCTAGAGCGCCGCCGTATCGTGCAGGTACGGCGCGTGGGCAAGCACATCGTTTTCGATTTGCAGCGTTCTCGGCGAAACCGTTTCCAGAAAGCGCCAGCGATCGACGCGCAATGGATTGTGCATCTCGGGATGACTGGTCGTCTGGTGATAGCCACACCGGAAATCGAAATGGCCAAGCACACCCACGCGGTGCTGAAGCTGGCGTCGGGAAGGGAGCTGCGATTCGTCGACCCCCGGCGATTCGGCCGGTTGGCGGTGGTACGGATTGAAGCAACGAGCTCAGCTGGATTTGCTGCGCCCGGCGATGAGCCCCTGCAGTCGAAGACCGGGCCATTCCTGGCGTTGTTTCGCGGGCGCAAGACTCCCATCAAGAGCGCTCTGCTGAATCAGAAACTGCTGAGCGGTGTGGGAAATATCTATGCTGACGAGTCGCTTTTCCGCGCCGGAATCCGGCCGCGCAGGCGGGCGGCGTCGCTCACGCGAGATGAACTGCAAAGACTGCACATCGCGCTTAAGGCAGTCCTACGCGAAGCCATCAAACTTGGTGGTTCGTCGGTAAATGATTATGTGGACGCGGAAGGCAAGGAAGGATTTTTTCAATTGCGGCACCGCGTTTACGGAAGGGAGGGCAAGCCATGCCTGGTATGCGGGACGCCCATCAAACGAGTTATCATCGCGGGACGAAGCAGTCATTATTGTCCGCAGTGTCAGAAGTAAGCTGTTGCGATCGGTTCGGGATTTAAAACTTGCAGCTAGTGTTTAAAAGAGGAGCTTAGAGCTGAATATGGGCGTTTATTCAATCGGGGTTGATCTGGGAGGAACAAACCTCCGCATCGCAGCAGTCGACGCTGAAGGCAAACTGTTGGAGAAGCTGACCACGGGAACCGAAGTGGGTCGTGGGCGCGATTCCGTAATCGGCGAAATGTGCGAAGCGATCCAGTCCGTGGGTGTGAAGTTTCGCGACTTTGGACAACTGGCTGGAATTGGCATTGGCGTGCCCGGCTTTATCGACATGGATAGCGGCACCATCATGGAATCCCCCAACCTTCCGGGGTGGGCGAACTTTCCGGTTCGCGACGACATTCAGCGCCGCCTCGGAACGCCCGTGATTCTGGAGAATGACGCCAACTCGGCTGCTATGGGCGAGAAATGGCTGGGAGCCGGCCGCGATGTGGACCACATGGCGATGTACACGCTCGGAACCGGAGTAGGAGGCGGCTTGGTGCTGAATGGCCGCCTGTGGCACGGCATGAACGGCATGGCAGGAGAGCTAGGACATTTTTGCGTAGAACCGGAAGGACATGCCTGTGGTTGCGGCAGCCGTGGCTGCCTTGAGCAATATGCATCGGCGACAGCCATTGTGCGAATGGCGCACGAGTTGATCGCCAGCGGACAAGCCGACGAGCTGGCTCAGGTTTCACGCGGCAACGTCGAGTTTAATTCGCGGGTCATCTACCAGTTGGCAATTCAAGGCGACTTGGCTGCACAACGAATCTATCAAACCGTTGGCCGGTCATTGGGAATCGGTATTGGAGGGATCGTGAACGCGCTGAATCTGCCGATGTATGTAATCGGTGGCGGCGTTGCCAGTGCGTGGGACGCTTTCGCGCCAACAATGCTGGAGGAGCTGAGAGTGCGTTCCTTCATCTATCAGGTCACGGCTCCTGACGGCCCGATACCCGGGAAGAAACACACCATTGTCACGCGTGCCTTGATGGGTAGTGATGCTGGTCTCTATGGCGCAGCGAGACTGCCCATGCTGAGCTCGTTGATGCAAACTGAGCCAACGCGCATCCCGGCATCTTTGTAGTTGCACCTCGGGCGATATATCCGTGTTTGAATATAGCCGTAGGCATGAGCATTTGCTGGCTGAATCACGGTACCAGCGTTTCACACCACTGAGGTGTGGGTCATCGTAATCTGCAAGTCTGGGGATGGGTGGTTGGAGTAACATTACATTTAGGGTTCGCACGAGTGGCGTCGTCGAGGCAGCCACCGTGGTTAGATCTTGTTTCTGTGGGGATGGCGTTGTGTCACCAGAACTGGAACAGATCCGCGGTGAGGTGCAACGCGTTGCCGGCACGATGTCACAGGACAACTGGCGCTACGCCCCGCCTGGGAAGTGGAGTTCCGCCCAGATTCTGGAGCACCTTCGCCTCAGTTACACAGCCACCACAAAGGGAGCCCTCACGGCGCTACAGACGGGAAAACCGCTAGGCGGAAAGCCGACGTTGAAGGATAAATTCACGACCTTCTACGTAGCCAGGTTGGGGCTCTTGCCTACAGGTCTTGCGGCTCCGAAACAGACAGTTCCTCAGAACGGCGGCGAGCAGTCGTTGCGGTCACTTCAATGACGCCCTGGTCGCCATGGACGCCACTTTGGCGGATGCGGAAAAGCGATTCGGCAGCGTGGCCAAGATACTCGACCATCCCATCCTGGGCCCCCTCAACGCCACAGACTGGCGGCGCGTTCATCGTGCCCATGCCAGACACCACTTGAGGCAAATCCAGCAACGGATCCGCCAGGCCAGTTCGGGGCGCGCCTGACCGGTGCGCTCAGCGGCTAGAAAAGACCTAGATACCAGCGCCATATTAGGCTCGCCAAAAAAAATTGTGGCGAGCGAACATGCACCGAGAAACACACCGAAAGGCAACTCGTGGGTTAGGAGCATCTCTCGGGCAGAGGGCGGTGCCTGTCCATCAGAGGTTCTGTCGTTCTGCGCAGTACCCCTGGTACCTCGCACCACTAGCAGGACCGCATAAATGCTGCCAGCCAGCGGAGCGGCGAAGATCACCAGCAGCGTGAGTTCCAGTCCCAAGAATGCTCCTACCATAGCCATCAGTGCGATGTCTCCGAACCCCATTCCGTGACGTTTGCGAAGCAGGTAGTACAGCGCCCAAGCCAGATAGAAGAAGGCCGCCCCGACGAAAGCGCCCAGAACAGAATCGAGCAGCGCGAGCGGGCGAGGTGAGAGCTGTGTCCCGAAGGCGCGCAGCAAAAACTGTGTTCCGGTGCTGTCGGTTGGAATGATCCAGGAGAGGGCAAGTCCCAGCAGCATTCCCGGATAGGTGAATTCGCGTGGCAGGAGGCCGGTTTCCGCATCCATGAAAATCAGCCCGACCAGCAGGAAGCAGAAGATGCAGAACTTTGCCGCGATGAGCGTCGGCCCGAATGACACGTAGCAAGCGGTGAATAAGAAAGCTATCAGCAATTCGACGATGGGATAACGCAGCGAAATTCGGCCACCGCAGTCGCGACAGCGGCGGCGGAGCAGGACCCAACTTAATAATGGAATATTGTCGTGCCAACGGAGAACAGCGCCGCAGGCAGGGCAGTGAGACCTGGGAGCGACGACCGACTGGTCGCGGGGAATGCGGCTGATACAGACATTCAGAAAACTACCGAAGGCCAGTCCGACGACGAACAGCGCGCACTCGAAAGCTAGGTCCAAGGCCTGTTATGGAGTCCTCTCCTACGGCTGATGAAAGCGCAGCAGATCGCCGCTGAGCTTGTTTTCGGATGGATCATCCGGCGGCATCTCGCCTATCCAATTCACCAACCTGCGATTAACCAGCCGGGTTTCAGGCGGGCAGCCTTGCCACCCGGTCCCATTTTGCTCCCGGATCGACACCCTATAGCCGGCTATAGTCTCTTGGGGCTCCCGGTGTTTCCAGTCGAATAGAGCTGCCTCCAAATCATCTGACAGCGCCTCGTTGGGGAGAAGGCAGAGTATCCAATCATGCGAGGCGTCCGCTGCGTAAGCGCCAAATGTGACGCCGGGGATTGCGGTCTTCACAGTCGCTCCATGTTCGCGGGCGACTCGCGAAGTATCGTCTTCCGAGCAATCGTCAATCAGCAGCACCTCATCACACGGACGAAGCGAATCCAAGGTGCGGCCTAGGCGGAGCGCATCATTGTGGGTGTGGAGCAAGGCGGTGATCTTGGGCATTTGGCAGCTCTAGTGAAGGATATCGCAGACCGCATGGGACTGCGTATCCAGCTAGACGCAAAAAAGGCGCAGCCGGTTGTGACTGCGCCTGTAAATTACGTTGGACAATCGTCTAAGAAAGAGGCGTACGTCCTGCGTTTCGCTCATTGTTTCCCTGTTGTACCACCGTCACCGCATTGATGGTCTGGAAGTTCAACACTGCCTCGGCGGGTAGCTGGATCTGCTGTCCTTTCTTGGCGGCAGCAACTCCAGTTCCCGCACCTGCACCCGTTGCTGCTCCAATTGCCGCGCCCTTGCCACCGCCGAAGATGCCACCCAGGATCGCGCCGGCCGCTGTCCCGACGCCCACCTTGGTTGCGGTTTTCTTGCCTTCGCCACTCCCGGAGCGCGTCCACTGATTGGTCTGAATATTGTAGGTTCTGCCGTTCACCGACAGAGATGTCAATTCCAGCGTCAAGACGGAATTGCCGGCAAAGCGGCCAGCGCTTTTCACATCCGCCACTCGGCCCACGACATCTGCGCCGGCCGGAATCACGGTTTCTCCATCCAGTACGATCGGGTTACTCAGCGAACCATGAAAGCTGTCGCCAACCTGGTTCCGCTCGGAGTCAAGCGGATTATTAAGCCTTATGGTGAGCTGAGTTCCAGCCGGTACGGTGATCTTCTTCGGAGGCGGTGGCGGCTGAGGAGGAGCGGGGGCCGTCTCCGGTGCGGGCAGTGGTGGGGGCGGTGTGTTGTCCGCAACAGCATCATTGGTGGGGGAGGAGTCCGCCGCATCCTCTTCGGCCTTACCGCGATGACGAGTTCCATTTGATTTGGCATGAGTCACCCGCGCCTTCGCGGGCTTAGCAGCCGGCGGAGCAGGCGGGGGAGTGGCTGTTGCCTGCTGCACCTGCAGGTTATTGACGATGGTTCTTACGCCCTCAACTGTTGCGGCATCCCTCGCCGCGAGGGCGCGTTCGGCGTCATTGTTGACGTCGCCGCTAAGCGTAACGACGCCGCCGGAGGCCTGGACCTCGATCCCCCGGCTCCGAATAGCCGAATCGTTATACAGCTTGTTTTGTATCTCCTCCTCAACCTGACCGTCGGTGCGAACTGGTTTCCGCGAACACCCCGCCAAGATTAAGAGCGCGGATACCAGCAACCAAATCGCATACCGGGATACCCTAGTCTTCATCATGAACCACGGCTCCTAAAATTATTCTCAAGGGGTAAACACTTTTCGATGAGAGTTGTCGCGTGGCGGATCGTCAACCGCCACCTTGCTGTTAGCCGGATTCGCTACACGACGCAGCAATCACCGTTCACGAGACCCAGTAGAGACCCTCGCCTCTCTTTTTCGTGAAGGTTACGCGCTGCTAGACCGTAGGGTTAGACGTGGTATTTCGGATTTGTCGCAGGCTCCGGCTAGCTGGGAGCCTGCGTACGTCACGAGCTCTGTTGCTCGGTAAGGTGGTTATTGATCGCAAACAGCGCCAACTCCAGGCGGCTGGCGACGCCAACCTTGTCGAAGATGTTGGTGAGGTGATGTTTCACGGTGTCTTCGCTAAGTGCAAAGCGGCGTGCAATCTCTTTGTTGCTGAGCCCGGCGACGATGGTGGTAAGGATGTCCATTTCGCGCTTGGTCAGACCGAAGTTTCGGGGCGCTTTCTCGCCCGAGGGGTTGGTGCGCATGAAGTCGACAATATCGCCGACGGCTTCCCGTCCGATCCAGTACTGGCCTGCCATTACGGTGCGGATAGCCTTCATCAGCAGTTGGGTGGCGGCTTCTTTCATGACAACTCCGCGCGCGCCCATGTGCAGCGCCTGCACGATCTGGATGCGCTCTACTGCCGCAGTCAGCACGATGATCTTGGTTTTGATGTCATCGTCGGTGGACGATAGCTCACGCAACACGTCCATGCCGGGTACCCGGGGCATCGCTAAGTCCAGCAAAAGAATATCGGGACTCAGCTGGCGCGTTTGACTGATAGCGTCAGCGCCGTCGGCCGCTTCGCCCGCAACCTCCAATTCCGGCTCGGCCTCCAGCAAGCGCCGCAGGCCATCGCGGAAGATAGTATGGTCATCCGCGATGACGATACGCACAGATGAGTCTTTTTTATCCATAGGGTTCCTTGCCTTTCTGTGGAACCGTGATTTCGAGCTTGGATCCGTGGCCCGGATTGGATTCGATTACCATGTCTCCGCCCACGGCCCGAACTCGTTCCTTAATGACAGTCGGCCCTTTGTGAAAGTTGTCAAGCTCGGTCAGGGTAAAGCGACCTGCGAAGGGAAAGCCCTTGCCGTCGTCGTCAATCACCAGCTTCCACCAACCGTTTTGCGCGCCAAAGCGCACGACTGCCGATTGCGCACCGCTATGTTTCCGGATATTAACCAATCCTTCCTGCACCACTCTGGCCAGTTCCCGGCAGGTGGCCGCCGGAAGGGAGACCTCCTGCAATTCCGATACAAAACGGGCTACGACACCGGTGTCTCTAGAAAAACGTTCTACGAGTTGAGCGATAAAGTCAAGGAATTGATGTGGGCCGATATCCGGAGGCCTCATCGTCTGCATCAGCTCCCGGAGGTTCAAAACCTCCTGGCGCAACAATTCCTGGATACGTTCCAACTCCACCGAGAGTTGAGAATCGTTATCGCCGCGACGACGCAACACGTCAACTTGCATCTCGACGCTGATCAGCGACTGGATCACCGTGTCGTGTAATTCGCGGGCCACGCGGGCTCGCTCCACCGCTCCGGCGCGAGAACGAAACCGGCGAAACAAGATAGACGGAATACAGCCCGGGGCCGACCTGGCGCAGGATGTTTTGTGCAAAACGAAGTTCACGTTCACGGCGACGGCCAACGTAGGCATTGATCACCACAAACCGGCCCGTCCAATCCCGCCCCATCTCGTGGCTCACCGCTAGAACCGAGCGAGCCCCCGGAATCGGCATCTGCAAGTGCTTAAGTTGAGAAGGTTCCAGCCGCCGTCCTTCGTCGTCCAACGCGGCAATGCGGCACCCCTGCCTGCGGCCCGCGGCCCACATGTAGAAGGTGTGAGGATAGCCGCTCATCAGTTCTGACCCGGACTTAGAAGGAGCAAGCTCTCGAACCTCTGCCAAACGTTCCGGGGAAGTTGTCGTAGCCCACTTAAATGCCCGCCCCGTGCTGCCCTGAGAGACGATCTCGTACACTTCCTTGCTGCGAAAGACGCTACCAAGTTCAATCATGGTGTCTTGCAGGGCCACGGCAAAGCGTCCGCCAATGCGGGCCAGCGATAAGAGGCGATTGGTCAGATCGATCTCCCCTCGCAGTTCCTTCTCACCCTCGGCGAGAAAACCCAGGAGAAACCCGGTGATCAAAAGAAAACCACAGCGCATGACGACCCGGGGCGCTTCCAGCCGCGTGAACATCACCTGCTGCAACGGCAGACGGTCCGTACCTCACTATTGCCGCCTGAAATAGCAGTACCCCCGCGCTGATTACGGCCGTGGCCATGGTTTCGGTGAAACCCCAGCGAAAGGCGGCTGCCAGCATCGCGAAAAGGAAAAAAACAAAGAAGATACTATTCGGCGGGTCGGTAAAAAGACACAGCAGCGATGGCCACAGGATGTCGCTGATCTGGGACCACACTACGAAGTCGCGGGTTGGCGTCCGTTGTATCCGGAGCAGCATCAGCAGCCCAAGACTATGGATGATGTAGGCCAACAGGAGAAATCGACCGAAGTGATAGTACGGGCCGCTCGCGACCGGTCGGATCAGCCAGGCTATCAGAGCGGTGAGTGCCAGGAACAAACGCGAAAATCCGAGCACACGCTCCACGCGGCCGTCTTCGTACCGGCGGCCGGAGCCCCGGAGCCGGGAGAGGAATCTGCGCGTAGACGGACCTGGAGACAAAGGCAGCAGCAGAGAAGAAACTCCTTTACGGAATATCTGCGGGGGGTGGCACGATTATGCCACTAAAGCGCTAAACTGCAAAACGGAATTTTGTCGATACCAGGTAGCAGGAAACTGACATCGGACTGGGCCGCCAGCCGCGTGAGACCAGAGGCAACAACTTCCCAGTATGCTTCGGATGGCAGAACGTGTGACCAATCACCCCTTTTTGTGACCCCGCTCACTGCTTAAAGTGAAGTCTTGTGACTACTTTAGAGTTGCAGAGCAAGGAGCTTTGGGAGCAATATGGCGGTCGCAGGAAACGCCGTGACCGATTTTTCCAAGTTTCGCCGGGAACGGAAAAATCCTGTCAAGATGCGAACCTTCCGTGGAGATGCAGCAGCTTTCCATGGCCGGAAGGAGGTACAGACTATGAACTCTAAATTGTGGTCGAAAACGCTATTTATCGCCGCCCTCGATGACATGCATATCATCTGCGGCCTGGGGGCAGCATGCCACCAAGACAGTCGCCAAGTACGACACCGCCAACGAGGTGAAGATAAAAGGGGTCATTGTCGATGTCCGGGACGTTCCTGGCGAATCCGAAGGTACTCAACTGGTGGTAAAAATCGACACCAAGACCGTGTTAGTACGCGTCGCTCCCACTGACTTCCTGAAAGAAATCGACACCACGTTCAACAAAGGGGACGAGGTAGTAGTGGTGGGTGCGAAAGCCCCTGACTCACCGGATGACGTGATACTGGCACGCGAAATAACCGACGGCAGTAATACGGCCACGCTGAGGGACGACAAAGGCGTTCCCATCTGGGCGGGATGGAAACCATCGAAATCCGCAGGTAAGTAAGAGTCAGGCATGGCCTTCGGGCCGGGCAAACGATCCGGCGCCAAAGCGAGGGAACTGCTTTTTCGGAGTGCCCACTAAAACGAGCGGAAGGTCATGCCTCAGCCCATTTACTTGACCTTGGGCTGAAACAAGGGCCTATCTTTCCACCCGTACAAACTTGCCGCTGGTGGCATCCACGGCAATCCGCAACTTGGCCTCATCCTGGCTGTTTCCGTAAATAACGTGCCAGAGAAGTTGGTTCTTCGAGGCATCCCAGTCGAGAACAAAGAAAATCGGTTGCTTGGGATCCTTATGCGTCAGCTTTTCGCCGCCGTTCGTCTGCGCTACCTCATAGGCCTTATCGCTGTCCACTTTTAGAAATCCAATATCAAATACCTGCGTCGACGCGTTGTTTGGATTCCAGCTGTCCTCGGCGGAAAAGCTGACGCCCGGTTCCGGCGTGTCCGGCCCCACTAATCCCGACCAGACAAATAACTTCATCGAGCGCTTAGCGGGAGAAGCAAACGAGGCGCGCCATAGACCGCTCTTGCCTTCATTGGTCGGGGTATCGGAGGTAAATTGCGACTGTAAGCGGAAGGGTTTCACATCCCCTGCCCATCCCCGCGCGGACAGATACAGCTTCTGGAAGGCCGTACGTCCGGTTTCGTACTCTGGTTGTGTCGCGACGGGTTTGGCTGGTGGATGCGATTCATTGCTACTACCGGTTTTTGTGCCTGACGAACAGGCAGCCAGCAAACATAGCAGCGCGAAGCAGGGGACGACGATCTTTCTCATGAGGTCCTTAGGAAAGCAACTAACAATTAGGTTTTAGCTACCAGCCATCAGCCACTACAGCGGATGCACTTCTCGGGGCAGCGAGTTGCTAGAAATGTTTTGTTGCGCTCACGACGCCCTAAAGTCTAACAGCCAAGAGCCAAGAGCCAAGAGCCAAGAGCCAAGAGCCAAGAGCCAAGAGCCAAGAGCGCTAAAGAGCTAACAGCTAATTGCTCCTCAATACGCCAGCAGCGCGACACCTGCTGCTACAAACAAGGCGGCGAGCCAGCGGCGTCGGTCCACACGCTCCTTCAAAAATACTCGCGCCGCAAGAGCGTTGGCTATGAAGGTGAGTGACGCAGATGCGGGTCCCACGATACTCACGTCGGCCCATGACAGTGTCACCAGCAGACCGGCAAACGCCAACGCCATAAACAGCAATCCAAACATGAATTTTGGACTGGCAACGACACGCCGCACCACTTGAAAAAAGCCCTGCGACCTGCGCACTGCGCCGAGGTCACCAATCTCCTTCATCGCGCTCGCTTGCAGTACGTCGCCGCAGGTAGCAGCAATGACGATGGCCGCAATTCCCGCCCACATGGCCGCACTCGTCATCCATCGCTCCGGCCAGCCGGTGACACGGGACGCTGTCGCCCACGCGATTCTCGATTGGGAGAAGCCTCGCCCACGTCGTCTGGGGGTGTCAGTGCTGGTCCGCCTGCTACGAAGCCAACGCCCGCGGTGATGAGCGCGATTCCCAGCCAGCGCCAAATGCTCACGGTTTCATGCAGGAAGAACTTGCCAAGCAGGGCCATGAGCACATAGCTCAAGGCGGTAGCCGGAAGCACATAGGTCAGGTCCGCCCAAGAGAGCGCTGTGAGATAGCTTGCCATAAACAACAGCAGCAGGCAGATGCCTGTCACGATCCAGGGGTTCCACAGGGAGGCCAACAGATGGGTCAAGTTCGCCGACGTTACCGGGCCGAAGTCTCTCATCCCCCGCGCCAGGCAAACGTCACCACAGGCGGCGAAGAGGACGACCAGCAAGAGGACAAAATACTTGCGAGGGGTCACGCCAACCTCTAGGCGTTGACCGGTTCAACCGTTTCAGATTTGGTTCCGGTATCGGACATGCCGGCGGGCGGAGGTGTCAATCCAACGCCTTGCTGTTTGCGCGACTCCTTGACCGAACGATTACGCGCCGCGCGCAGCTTCAGAAATGACTTCGCCTCAGTGTATAGACGTTTCCGATCGGTGGCGTCGAACGCCGCCCTCCTGACGATCCGGAAGATGGCTTTGGGACGGAAGTAATACTCATCGTAGAAGCGGTGCACCATTTCCAGAATGTAGTCGCGTGAGATCCCCGGATACTCGATCATCGCTACCTGATGTCCCATTTCGTCGACCATCTGCGAGCCTTCATTCAGAATAAAGCCGTTCGCCTTGGCGTAGTCGTAAAGCTCCGTGCCTGGGTAGGCATGCGCCAGCGACACCTGAATGGTCTCTACGTCCAACTCTTTTGCAAAATCGATGGTGCGTCGGATGGTCTCTTTGGTTTCGCCAGGCAGCCCGAGGATGAAGTCGCCGTGCACCACAAGGCCCAGCTTCTTGCAGTCTCTGGTGAAATCACGCGCGCGTTCGACGGTTGCGCCTTTCTTGATGTTCTTCAGGATCTGCTGATCGCCCGACTCATAGCCGACAATCAACAACCGGCAGCCAGCCTCTTTCATGGCCTTCAGCGTTTCGTAATCGGTGGTCACGCGTGAGGTGCAAGACCAGGTCAGGCTCAACGGCTTCAGCTTGGTGCACAGCTCGATGGTGCGGGCCTTCTGAATGTTGAAGGTGTCATCGTCAAAGAAAAACTCTTTTACCCAAGGCCAATATTCCTTGGCCTTCGCCATTTCGGCAGCTACGGCGTCTGTCGAGCGTTTGCGCCATGGATGTCCACTGAGGGTCTGCGGCCACAAGCAGAATGTGCACTGCGCCGGGCAGCCGCGCGTGGTGTAGAGCGAGACGAAGGGATAAAGCAGAAACGGCACGTTGTAGCGGCGAGGATCGATGTCGCGCTTATACACGTCGACTACGTCAGGCAGGGCGTCGAGATCGGCCACCGCCGGGCGGTCGGCGGTGTGCAGTATCTGGCCGTTCGTGCCCCGATAGGAAACACCCAGGATCTCGCTCAAGGGCTTGCCATTGGCATACTCGACTACCGCGTAGTCAAATTCCCGGCGCACAATGAAATCGAGTGCCGTTCCTTCCTTCAGCGAGGCTTCGGGTAGCGTGGTCACGTGCGGCCCTACGAACGCGATCTTCAGCTTGGGATTGGCCGCCTTCATGGCAGCTGCCAGCTTGATGTCTCCCTGAAAGCCCGGCGTGCTGGTAAACAGCACCAGGAATTCGTAATCCTTTCCGATTTGAATAGTTTCTTGCGCATTCACCTTGTGCGGAGAAGCGTCGAGCAGACGTGAGCCCTCCAACATGCCCGCCGGATACGCCAGCCAGACCGGGTACCAATAGGACTCGATCTCGCGGGTTGCGGGCCAGCGGGAACTGGCGCCACCGTCATAGTTCTCAAACGAAGGAGGATTCAAAAATAGAGTTTTCAGAGGCATAGGCATAACTATCGTATCATCTGTCTTCGACTGCCGGAACTTCTTGGCTGTGTTCCAGTTAGATACGTTCGAATGCCAGCTGGATGCATTTCGTTGGTTGGTAGCGAACGGTGAGTTAGTGGGGTGGAATGGCCCAATTTTCCAATTGTCCGGTAAGGCGGAGCAGTTGCAGTTCGGCCCGGCTGAGTTCGAGTTCAGCATCAAAATAGGCTGCGTGCTTATCTTCGGCGTCGAGGCGGGCATTCTGCTGGTCGCGAAGATTGGCATTACCGATCCCGACCTTTGCCTTCACGGCCTCCAAGTCTCCCTGAGCAACTTCCCATTCCAATTTGGCCACGTCTCGTGCTGCTGCCAGTTGTCGCAACGATCTCTGAAGCTTTAGGGCGTCTTCGCTGACCTGACTTTTCGTAAGCTCCATCTGCTTTTTCGCGATTAAGGCATCGGCGTCGGCTTGCTCTGCCTTGGCCTTCTGCACCGAGTTGAAGATGGAGAACCTGACATTTAAACCGCCGCTGAAATTGTTAGCGGTGTAATTGCGGTAGTAGAGGTCGTAGTTGTTGTACTTGGCAAGATAGGCGTACTGCGACGCCAAATCGATGATCGGGGTGGTCAGCGCCTTATGTTCGCCCTTGGCCCGGGCCTCCGCCGATGCAACTTTTTGCTCTGCCTGTTTCACGGCCAGACTGTTTTCCACGGCGCGCGCCGGCAAATCCTCATCTTGCGAAATCACCGGTAGTTCCGGCATCGATCCCGGATCAACTGCGATGGCGCTGGCGGACAACCCCAACAGCGCAGCCAAATGTTCACGGAGTACGTCAGCTTGTCCCTGCGCCTCGGCAATTCTCAACCGGATGCGAGCTGCCACCAACTGGCTTTTAGTGAGGTCGAGCTTGCTGTCCACCCCTTGTTGCAGGCGCTGCTGGGTGACAAACTCTGCATTGTCGGCCGCGCTTTGCGCTTCACCTAAAACTTTAAGCTTGCCGGTGAGCTGGTCGAGTTGCTCGTACGTCAATGCCGTGTCCAGAATCACGGCGTCGCGCTTGTCTTGCACATCCAACGAGGTCGCATTCCAGTCGATCTTCGCCGCCTTGAGGAATTGCCTAAGCGAGAGGTTGAAAAACGACTGGACGGAGTTGAAGTTCACCACCGAAGGCGCCGAGCCTTCCAGGGTGAGCGGAAATCCGTAGGAATAACCGAGGCCGGAGCCAATGGTGATTTGCGGAATGTAGTTCGCGCGTACTTCCTCGTAGGCCTTGCGCGCTCGCCACTGGTTGACCGTGGCGATGCCCATGACGCCGCTGTGCTGTAATGCCAGGTCCACCGCGTTGCGAAAGGGAATCGGCTCTGGGGGCGCGCCATCGGCTGCCATGCCGACCGCGCAAGCAAGGACGAGCAGACCAGCGAGAGCGGCCAGCCTTACGGCACAATCAACCCGAGTCATTCTGAAACGGCGGGGCCTTGGGGGCATCCTTGCTCTACCTGGTGAAGCGATTTGAAGATATCCGGCTACTGCCGCCGGCCAAGAGCTTTCCGCGCAGGGTCAAAACCGGACGCCAGGGCGAGCGACGCCTCATATTCCGAGGTGGCCGCTGATCCGCGACCCATCTTCTCGTAAACCTGACCCAAAAGGTAATGAGCGCGGAAGGCCGGTGCATTCTCTACCAGCCCACCGGAATCGAGATATCGCTGCAAATATTGCACTGCTTCCGGAAAATCCCGGCCGCTCAGATACAGCTCATTGGCAGCGTCAAAATAGTTTTCCGCACTCCGACTCGGCTGCGTCATGGCCGTCAGAACGCTCTTCTGTGCGTCGTCATAGCGTCCTCGGAGGCGGTAGTAATCGGCCAATCGCAACCAGTAGGTCGCAGGATTGCGTGCTTCCTCGATGGCGCTGTGGAACTCACTCTCGGCCTCATCGTACCGTTTTTCCTTGGCAGCAACCTGCGCCAGGATCAAATGTGCCTCGGCAGCGTTGTATTTGCCGATCTCTGCCGCTTGATCACGCGCCTTGTCGAGTCCCCCACCCATGATTGCCGGGGCTTGCGTGTAGTACTGGGAAAGATCGCTGCGGGCCTCGACGTTCGCAGGCGCCAGCTGTACTGCCCGCTCAAACTCGTTCCTCGCCTTGCGCGCGAGCCCCGCGGCAGCCAGCGGTTTCGCCTCTCCCGCCTTCCTGCCATAGGCTCGGGCCAGCCAAAGGTGAAAGCTGGCGTCCTGGGGCTCCTCAGCGACTGCACGTTCTCCCCACTTCACCGCATCATCCCAGCGCTCCATGGCATAGTAGGCGCGAGACAGCAAGTTGAACGACTCCGCATCATCCCGATTGCTTAGCGCGCTGATGGCGTCATTCATGCGACCCAGTGATAGTAACTGCACCGGCGCCGGATCAGCGACGCCGAAGGCCGGAACCATGAGCAGCAAAATCAGAACAAAAAATTTCGAATAAAGAAATTTCATGGATTAGCGATTTTCACCGGCATTCCCTCACGGAGGGACTGCATGTTGATAGCTCCCAAGGCCAGCACCGCATTGTCTGTGAGGCCGCGGGTAACTTGAATTCGCGTGAGGTTCGCGACTGAGGTTTTCACATCGCGTCGCTGCAACTCTCCATTTACCACCTGAAACACAAACTGACCCTGAGCGTCCTGATGCACAGCTTCGCGAGGTACGGTCAGCGCGTTTTGCTGGCGCGCAATGACGACAGCGACACTGATGTTCGTGTTGGGCAGCAGCCTGAGGTCGTTGTTCTCCACAACGCAGGTCACTTCGCCTACCATTCGCGTCCCGCGTTGTACTACCGTTGTCGGCAGGGCATCCACTGTGCCTTGCCAAACCCGTCCGGGGATGGCATCCCACGTGACCTCGACCAATTGCCCCTTGCGAAGCTTGCCGATCTCTGGCTCATCCACAAACGCGCGCACTCGCACCTTGTGAAGATCAGCAACTTGTACCAGCAGATCTCCAGAGTTGACAAACGCGCCTTGCCGCACCGGCAGCGAATACACCATTCCCGCGCGAGGTGCAACCACGTTGGAATTAATCAGCAACTCCTGCGCTGCGGCGAGGGAAGCGCGCGCTTCCGTCTCCTGCGCCTCGACGTGGCCAACCTCCTGGGTTGAGTAACGGCCGGTCAACTTTTGCTGCAGCATTTCCACGTTGGCTTCGTCAATTCGCAACTTGTTTTGTGCGGCATCCACTTCCGCCTGGGATGCGGCTCCGGTCTGTAGCAAACGCTGCATGGCTTCCAGATTCCGTTGCGCCGCGTCGCGATCGGCCTGGGCCTTCACTAGGGTATTCCGCGTGGTCAACAATTCGTCCTTGGTGCCACCATTCTCTACAGTATTAAGGTCGGCTTGGGCGCCCTTTAATTGCGCTTCGGCCCGCGCCGCCTGCGACCGCGCGTTCGCGTCTTCAAGCTGCAGAAGTATTTGTCCGGGCTTCACCCATGAACCCTGCTGAACATAGATTCTCTTTACGGTGGTGGCCACGGGAGCGTAGGCTTCGAAGTTATTCAGGGCCTCGATCTTGCCATTGGTGGCAATGCTTTCGGTAATGGTTTCGCGGTCCACGAGACCCACCCGAATGGGCACCTGAGAGCGGTGCAGCGAGATGAAGGCTGCCAGCACCACCACGGCCAGAATCAGTCCGACCAGGAAGATCCAGGTCCGCCTCGCGTGCGCATGGGGATAGCCGTTCTCAGTTGTAGGTGCCATTCCTGCTCGAATCTATAAGTATAACGTAGGACACAACTTCCCCCTCTCGAGGGGCGTTACTGGCAAGGTGCGGGAGCATCGGCTGCGCCTTGATATCTGATGTTCGAGCTTGTCCGAAGACCCATCACGCTCAGCCTTCCCTCGATTTGGACACGTGATTTCACATCGCGATAGGCCAGTGCATGTCGCTACAATGAATCCATCATGGCAAAGAGCGCGCGTTATACGCCGGAGCACGCCGAGGCAGGCCTCTCCGCTAAACTTCCAGAAATTGAAACCTGGCCGAACCAGTTTCCCGGCTATGAGATCGTGATTGACATACCCGAGTTCACCTCCGTTTGTCCTAAGACTGGCCTGCCCGACTTCGGGACGCTGTGGATTCGCTATATGCCCGACCAGTCCTGTTTGGAACTGAAGTCGCTCAAGGAATACTTGATTGGCTACCGTAATCTCGGCATCTTTCAAGAAAACATCGTGAACCGCGTTCTGAAGGACGTGGTGCGGGCGAGCAAACCGAAATGGGCGGAAGTCAAGGGCGAGTTCCGCCCGCGCGGCGGTATCGGTACGGTAGTGATTGCGCGTTACCCAAGGCCGACGAAATAAAACCCGCGTGGTGGAAGGCTGCTTCGCCTTTGGTGTGTGGGCACCGGGCGGAGCACGCCTTCACCGGCTGCGGCAAAAAGTCCACTGGGCGGCGTTTGGAAGGAGTCACACCTGAGGCGCCGCGTGACAAGTCCTTTACTTTTTTGTCATCCCTCACCGACTCTAGATAGTCGGCAACGGAGGTGCCTTTCCGACTTTGTCAGCCGCCAATGAAATTGGTATCTGCTTGTTCAATACCTCGGCGGCTGACGATGGTTTCAGAGCCATCGCGATATGCAGCGCTGAACGGTGCTCCACCCTCCAAAAGTCTTCTAGTACGTTCCCTCCCGCCGGGTGCCGAAGTACTTACGGATGCCGAAGGTGTTGTATTGTCCCCAAGGGCCATCGGGACCGAGCCACGCCGGCCCAAGAGGCTGATCGCGGGACCCGAAGCGTACCAGCTTCGGATGCGATGTGAAGCGAAACTCGAAGCGCTTCGGCAGATCGATGCCAACGCCCCACTTGAATTCCATTCCGATGCCGCTCCATGACCAGGTATAGAGCGTTTGGGGGAGGTTCTTCCCGAAGAGAAAATTCGGTTCATAGAACAACATCAGGCGCTTCGCGATTGTCCTGCCGATGGGACGGATCTCCACATTACCGGAAATCTGGTAGCGCGCGAAGGCGCTGCAAGGCGCGTCCTTGCCGCCGTATTGCGGCGCGCCGGCGTTCGCCGCGCAGAGGTTGGGATCAATCTCGTTATGCGGAGGAGCGATGTCGAATTGCGCCCATCCCCAATACCAATCCTTGGGAAAAAACATGCGGTCCGAATTAGCCGCTGGTTTAGCGGGGGTAGTGGGCTGGGAATCGGCCACAGCATTCGCGTCAGTTGCCGGCTTTGAATCTTGCGCCAGCAGGGTGACCTGCAGCAGACAAACAACCAGGAACAGTAGCAAGCGTTTCATACACTCTCCGCGACGATAAGTTGGATTACAGCTGAGAAGAAGTAGACAAGTGCGGCGCCTCGCCGGATTGTGGAGGCGGGACACATAGCGCCGGCTGGCAGTGAGCGAGCGCATTCACTGGTCGATTCTTCTCCACGAGAGATTATCTTGCTATGGCCATCCTGGGAAGGACTTTTGCGTGTTGCGCAGTGCCGCTTCACGTCGTCAAGAATGCGCGCCGCACCCGAAGCTGAGTAGCAATCTTCTCTACCTTCGGCTGTGCTGTTCGATAGCTCGATTCATCTCTGAGAGACTGAACAGGGAAGCACATCGTGCACCTTGGAGAAATAGAGGAGTGCCCGAACAGCTCAGGCACTCCTTCACCCTTTTTGAATCATGCTCCGGCACTTTTCGCATGCGGCGTGCCGAGGTAGGGAAACTTCTTCAGAACGTCGGTGTGGGGTTTGAGGCCCGTGGGCGGGCACTCATTTTTCGTCAGGAAGGCGAGGCGGTAATTGATCACGTCGTCTGTGAAGACACGGCCGTTGGGATACGTCGCAGGCTTGGACGGATCGAAACTTAGCACGTCGGGAAGAGTGCGCTCCGTGTCGATCGCGGCAATCGCTTCCTCACGCGTGTAATTGCCGGTATGCCCCAGCAGATGCACGAACTGCTCGAGCCATCGCTGGCGGTCGTTGACGGGCTCGCTGGCGTTATATTCCAGTTTGGTGTCATCGGTGTTGAAAAAGCTGCTGACGCTCGGATGGCCGGCACGATCGGCGTGAACCAGTTTGCCGTTCTCGCGCACACTGCACCGCCCCCAGATGTGTATCTCCGGCTTGGGATTCAGTTCACTCGTTGGCAGTTCGATCACGGTCGAAAACACGTTCGCTTCAGTATTCGAATCCGCACCGGTCCATGGAGACTTGCCACCGAGGTGGGGCTCGGTGAAGTTGCGTTTGCCCCGGGTATCGAACAGGTTCTTGATCCCGTCAAAGTCGAAAAAGAACGCGTCGCTGCGGCTGCCGGCGAAAAAAGTGTAGGGGCCCGACTTGATGATATTTGGCTTGGCGCTGAAGGAGACCTCGGCGTCGGCGATTATCTTCGTCCCTACCGCTTCGACCGAGCGCGCCTCCGCGCCCTTCGCCATGAACACACTAACCGTTTGCGTGCCGTTCTGCGGCTTCGAGAAGACATAGCTGAACGCGATGTCCGTCAAGTAATCGCCGTCGTTATCGATGTTGACGCGATAGATGGCGTCGGGATGGAGTGCGTCCGCATTGGGATTCGCATTGAGAATGATCACGGTTCGGCCGTTGTCAGTGGGCGACTGGAATGCGTACAAGTCGCAGAGATCAAGTCGCTGATCGCCCAACGGCGGGCCAAGACTGAGTCCAGTGAAATGGTTTGACATGGGTCGTTCTCTCTTTCTGTTAACTAGGACAGTCCATTTTGGCGTCCTGAGTGCGCAACAATATATACACCTAAGCGCTCTTCGCTGGCGGCTCAGTTGCGATTAAATCTTCGCGAAAAGCGAATAGCGAAATGCGAACCCCGCCCTTCGTGTTATCCTCCGCCCACTCATGTCTGCCAAGACAAACGCCTGGGCCGCGCTACTGCTGCTGACGGCCCTGAACTTTCTCAACTACATCGATCGCAATGTCCTATTTGCGGTACAACCATTGATCCAGAAGGAATTCCAGCTCAGCGACGAGCAGGTTGGCTTTTTAACCTCGGCATTTTTCGTCTGCTACATGATCGCCGCGCCGCTGATCGTGCCCCTGGCTGATCGCTTCCCGCGCCGGCGAATCATGGCGGCAGGCGCTTTCGTCTGGAGTCTGGCGACACTGCTAAGTGCGGTCACGCACAATTACGACGAACTCTTACTGCGTCACGTTATCGTCGGCATCGGGGAAGCGACCTTCGTCGCCATTTCGCCGGCTTTCCTCTCCGATCTTTTCCCTGAAGCCGTACGCGGACGGATCATGGGACTTTTTTATCTGGCTACACCGGTAGGTAGCGCGCTGGGATATCTGCTCGGCGGCTTTCTCGGAAGCCGCTACGGCTGGCGTGCTCCGTTTCTGGTTTCGGCGCTACCCGGATTCCTGCTGGCACTGGGCGTCCTGGCATTGCGTGAACCCGTGCGCGGCGCCAGCGATCACCTGGCGGACAGCCGCGAGCGCGGTTCCATACGTGGGCTGCTCCACAACCGGGCCTTTTGGACCATCAGCCTTGGGGCTGCCATGATGACCTTCGCCATCGGCGGGCTGCAGGTGTGGATGCCCACCTTCTTGACCCGCATCCGCAATGTGCCGCTGGATCGAGCTAATATCTCCTTCGGCGCCATGACCGTGATCGCCGGCACCGTGGCTACCTTGTTGGGTGGATGGCTGGGGGACCGATTGCTGCGGCGTACGCCTGCGGCCTATCAACTTATCTCAGCGACCGGAATGACGCTTTCAATTCCGGCAATTGTAGTGGCCATCTACTTCACGGGGCCGGCGATGTATCCCGCGATTTTTCTTGGCGAATTTTGCCTTCTACTCAACACCGCTCCACTCAATGCCGCCCTGGTGAACTCGGTAAGCGCCCGCATTCGCGCCACGGCGCTGGCGGTGAACATATTCATCATCCACCTGCTGGGTGACGCATTTTCGCCCACTCTGATCGGCTATATCTCAGACAGGACCAATCTTCAGACGGACTGATGTCAATGATCGTGGCGGTTGCGCTTTCGGCGGCGGTGTTGTTCTACGGAATGCGATTTGCGCCGAAGATCAGCGGCGAGCAATTAGCGACGGGCAATTAGTAATTAGCACTTAACATTTAGCGTTTAGTACTCTAGCGCCGCCGTAATAGATCGCTGCACCCATCGCAGGGAATTGTTGAAGGCTGATTGCCGCTGGCCAAGTGCAACTGCCAACTGCCAAAACAACGCCCTCCCGCGAGACGCGAAAGGGCGTTTGGGTCGTGCAATGTGTTGCCGCAAGGCAGCGAAACTGGTTATTTGCTGAACGCCGCGATGGCCGACGCTTCGTCGTCTCGTACATCAAAGACGGTGTAAAGCTTGGTGATCTGCAGCAGGTCGTGCACCTTCTTGGTTAGATGCAGCAGTTTCAATTCGCCGCCCTGGTTGCGAACCGACGTGAAGGCGCTAACCAGTTCGCCGATGCCCGAGCTGTCGATGTAGCTGACATCGCCCAGGTTCAACAGGATTTTCTTCTGCCCTTTCCCAAGCAGGTCCTTGATGGTGTCGCGTAACACCACACTGCCTTCACCCAGAGTGATTCGTCCACTCAAGTCGACAATGGTGACACCATCTACCTGCCGGGTACTTGCTTTCATGCTCACGTGGAAGCCTCCTGACGGTCCAGATCACTGTTCTGGAGCCGCTTGATCAAAGTAATTTCAGTGCCGGGATCTAGTTTACGAAAGCGGACTTCGTCCATGAAAGCCCGCATTAAGAATATGCCACGGCCGGACTGTTTCATAAGATTTTCTGGCGCAAGCGGGTCAGGAACCTCGGCCGGGTCGAGTCCCTTTCCCTGGTCGGTGATCGTAATGACCAACTCCCGTCCGTTTTGCTCGAAGGTTAAGTTTACGCTCTTGGCCGGATCGTAGGCGTTGCCGTGCAGTACCGCGTTGATCATCGCCTCACGAACCGCCATCGAGATTCCGCTCCGCGTGTCCTCATCGAAACCAGCCTGCGACGAAATCTGGTCGGCCATTGCTTCCGCTTTATTCACGCTTTCCAGCGTGGACTCCATCCTGTATGAAACGCGTTGTGGCGCGGTCATCAATCGGCCCGTTCCGTCCTGTTCAGTGCGCGTCCAAGGTCCAAAGGAACAGAATCTCCAAGATGGAGCAGTTTGCCCTTTCGGGCGGTACTTGTCAACGCAAGTGTTGTTCTATGTCAAACCGTCATTGAGAGCGTTGTCGCGTTTCCAGGGTTACGAGTGTTTCGAAAAGCCAGCTTCCAGCCCGTTGCTCGCCAGGACGCGGCATCGGCATCGGGATCCTTTGTGACCTCACATTTGTGAGGCTCCACTACCGAAACTCCTCATCATCGCTGGCGATTCCTCTACGGATGATAGATTATTGCTATTCTCTGTGGCGTAGTCTGACCCTGGGGCAGGAGTAGCGGTGTCGTCGGTTCTGTCGAAACCTGGAACGAAGGATCGAAAGGGAATCGAATCTCCTCCGAGCCGAGGCGCATTCGCTGCGTACAATTCGCGATCCTGGATCCTGGTTCTGGTCCTTCTGGTCACGACGGTCGCGTTGTACTACCCCGTCAGCCATCACCCATTCGTCAACTACGATGACGATGCCTATGTATCCGCAAACCCTCACATAAAATCCGGCTTGAGCTGGGATACGGTTCGATGGTCTTTTACTACCTTCTACTCGGCCAATTGGCATCCCCTGACGTGGCTTTCTCATGCCGCGGATTACCAGATGTTTGCGCTGGATCCGGGTGGACATCATGAAACCAATGTAGTGCTGCATGCACTGAATGTGCTTCTGCTGTTTTGGGTGTTGCTTCGGGCGACAGGTTCCCCCGGCCCAAGTTTGATGGTGGCCGCATTGTTTGCCCTGCACCCGGTCAATGTCGAGTCGGTGGCCTGGATCTCCGAGCGCAAGAATCTGCTGAGCATGTTGTTCTTTCTGCTCGCCTTGGGCGCTTACCGGTGGTATGCGCAAAAGCCTCGCTTCACCAGGTACGTAATGGTGGCAGTGCTGTTTGCGTTCGGCATCATGGCCAAACCGCAGGTGATTACTTTCCCGTTCGTGCTGTTGCTTTGGGATTACTGGCCGCTGCGAAGGATGTTTGCCGGCAGGGAGGAATCGTCTTCCGGTGAGACGTTGGCAACGATGCCAGCACAAAATCTTTCGCGCCTAGTCTTGGAGAAACTACCTCTTTTCGCAATCTGCGCGGTCAGCGCGGCGATTACGCTAAAGGCACAGCGGGCGGCGGGAGCCATGAGCGGCATTAACTGGCATCCATTTTCTGTCCGGTTGCAGAATGCCGTTGTCGCCTACGTGCAATACTTGGCAGTAGCGTTCTGGCCTTCAAACTTGTCGCTGTACTACCCCCATCCAGGAGGTTCGTTGCCTTTCTGGCAGGTGGGTGCGGCAGCAGCTATTCTCGTCGCGGTTACTTCGCTAGTGCTGGCCGGCCGGCGCTGGCGTTATCTCCTGGTGGGTTGGTTTTGGTTCCTGGGGACCTTGGTACCGATGACAGGTCTGGTGCAAGTGGGCAATCAGGCTAGGGCCGACCGGTATGCCTACCTGCCGTTCATTGGCTTGTTCATCATGGTTTGCTGGGGTGTAACCGAGTGGGCGATAGAGCGGCGGATCCCCCGAGCGGTCTTGGCCGCCATCAGCGCAGTGGTGTTAGTGGCGCTCATCGTAGTGACCCACCGCCAGATTACCTATTGGGACGACAACATCACTCTGTGGTCCCATGCAGTACAGGTCACGACTGGCAACTATATGGCCGAAGATCATCTGGGTGGCGCGCTATTGGCCGATGGACAGATTGAGGCCGCAATGCCGCATTTCTACCGGGCGGTGGCAATCAATCCGAACGATCCTGACGCTAACCTCAACATTGGTGGTTACGAGCAACAGGACCGCCACTTCTCGCAAGCCATCGCGCAGTACAAGAAGGTCATCAGCAGCACGCAAGACTCGCTGGTCCTGAGCCAGGGAGTGCGAGCGAAGGCTTTCAGCAATATGGGCTACTCCTATCGTGCGATCGGCGATTTACCTCATGCGCGGGAGAGCTTTGAAGCGGCCGTAGCCTCAGACCCTGGCTTCGGCGACGCCTGGCTCGGCTTGGGGCTGGTCGAGCAAAAATCCGGAAACCTCGCAGCGGCGATTCACGCGTTCTCCGAAGCTATGAGGGTAGCGCCGTCGGATTGGGGGTATCTGTTGCTTGCACGGACCTTCGAGCGAAACGGAAACGATAAAGCGGCGCTTTCCGCCACTCGGCAGGCGCAGAGTATGACCCGAAACCTGGACAGTGCGCAGCGCGGCGCTGACCAACTGCTGGCGCAGTAGCCAGCAACGGTATCCGCTAAGCCCGACGCCGCCCGATTCAGCAGTGCTATCCTCTACTCGTCGCTCCATGCGCATTACCAGCCGCAAGACAACCATCGCGTTCTTCATCACCCTGGGCGTCTGTCTGGCGGTGGCGGCGACGGTGCTCAGCACCAGCTGGGTCATTCTCAACTGGCGCGAGATCGTGCCCCTAATTCTGGGAGTGGTCTTCTTTGGCTTTATCATTGCCGGCGTCATCCTCAACACCATTTTTCTGGTCCGTGAAATCCGGCGCAATGAGCAGCAAGACAGCTTTTTGAACGCCGTCACCCATGAATTGAAGACGCCGATCACCTCCATCCGCCTGTACCTGGAGACCTTACAGAAGCGCAACGTGGATGAGGAACAGCGGCGCGAGTTCTATCAAGTCATGCTGGACGATACCCAGCGCCTGATAGGCACGGTGGATCAGGTACTGCGCGCCGCCCGAGTGGTGCAGAAGAACGCTATACTGTCGCGCACCGAAGTTGAGGTTGGACCTCTGGTGCAGGATGCGCTGGATCTAGCGCGCTCGCGCCATCATCTGTCGCCCGACGCCATAGACTGGACGAAAGACGGCCGGCCGGCCGATCGGCTAACCGTTATGGGAGACCGGGAAGAATTGACCACGGCGTTATCCAATGTGTTTGACAATGCGGTTAAATACTCGCAGAAGGACCCTGCCATCCGGGTCGAAGTGCTTACGCCCGATCTGCGGTATGTGCAAATTCGAGTACAGGACAATGGAATCGGCATATCCCGCGGCGAGCTAAAACGTATCTTCAAGCGTTTTTATCGTGTGCTGACACCGGTCACTACCCAGGTGAAGGGGAGTGGCTTAGGCTTATTCATCGTGCGCGCCATCGCGCGCCGTCACGGAGGCAAGGCCTTTGCGGAAAGTGAAGGCACAGGCCGAGGGACAACCGTCACCATCCAATTGCCGAGGAATTCGCAGTGAGCGACATACTGCTGGTCGAAGACGAAGAGCATCTGGCGCGAGGGCTGAAGTTCAACCTGGAAGCCGAAGGCTATCCCACCAGGGTGGTGGGCGACGGCGAAACCGCGCTGGAATTGCTGTTGAAGAACCACAATCAGTTTGATCTGCTGGTCCTCGACGTCATGCTGCCGGGCAAAGATGGCTTCGCGGTGGCCACGGAGTTGCGCAAGGCCAACCATTACATACCGCTGCTGATGCTCACCGCCCGCGGTCGACCGGAAGATGTGCTGAAGGGTTTTGCCTCAGGGGCTGACGACTATCTGCCTAAGCCGTTTGATCTGGCCATTTTGCTGGCGCGCATTCGCAGCCTGTTACGCCGCCGCGACTGGAGCCGTACCCTACTCACCGATCCGCCGGCGGCGGTGCGAGTGGCGGAACCCGAAGATGCAGGCTCTTTGCGCGAGTTCGACGTCTATACCTTCGAAGGCAAGCAGGTTGATTTTGGGACGCTGGAGTTGCGGGCCCATGGCAAAGTCTTTCGCCTGACCCTCATGGAAGCCGAACTATTGCGGCATCTGATTCGCAACAGCGGGAAGATCGTCTCGCGCAAATCCATTCTCGAAGAGGTGTGGGGATTACACGAAGATACCGACACGCGCGCTATCGATAATTTCGTGGTTCGGTTGCGCAAGTATATCGAGAAGGACCCGTCGCACCCTCAACACCTGCTCACCGTACGCGGAGTGGGCTACCGGTTCTTGCCACGCCAGTTGCTACCCAGGCCCATCAGCGCACGGGCGATTCTGGCTCTGGCAAGTAGGACCTTTCCTGCTTTGATCTCCATGAACCTTCGGCTTGTGACCTTTGCCGTTGTTCTGCTCTTAACGTGGGCGTAAACTGCACCCGCAAGTATCACCGATATTGCGATCGGAGATCGCTCGTACTCCTGCGGGCAAGCCTTTTTCTTAAGCGAGGGCATCCCGCTCGTTCGCGAGCATCCACTGGGAGTTGCACTCATGAGAATTCGTGCAATGGCTGTTTTGCTTGACGGTTTGTGCCTTATCAACATTTCCGGTAGTCGCGCAAAACAACGTGCGGCTGACAGTCAGCGTTAGCCAGCGCCGACGGAACTCCGGTCCGCGATCTGAAAAAAGCGGACTTCGCCGTGCAGGATGAAGGCAAACCGCAGACCATCGACACCTTCGTTGCGCCCTCAGAGACGCCCGCCGCAACTCCGCAGCAGGCGGGCCAGTTCACGAATGCGCCAGACGTAACCCAGTCGGGCGCGATCTTTGTCGTGCTCGATACCATCCATACACGCTACCTTGACGAGCGCGACATGCGTGCAATGATCCTGAAGTTCATGGGGAGGGCAGCGCAGTCCAAACATGCAGTAACCCTCGCCATCCTAAGCGAGAAGGGTCTTACGGTTTATCACGATTACCGTTCCGGTCCGGATGTTCTGCTGGCGGCATTGATCAAAGCGGGGCTGGGAGGTATGAAGGGGGCGACTCCGCCCCCGGGAGTGGATGACGCGTTGGTCAATACTGAGGCGGCCCGGTTGACGGCATTCAGCAAAGGAGACCTTTCCAATGCGACGCCGCAAGAACAATTGCTACGGTCCAACCCGCAAATGCCGATGGTGATGTTTCAGGATGTCGGCCATGCGAGCGTATGGCATGCCCGGACGTAAAGCCCTGGTCTGGGTTACCAATGCGGTGCCTTTCGACATCGACCCCAAAACGTTTAATTTCGTGTCGCCCAAAGCCACCAATCGGGGCGCGGCCGTGAACTTTAATGCCAGTGAAGCGGCCAACAGCCCCGGACAGGCGGGAGTGGCGGCTGGCGGATCGAGAGATGTTCTCAGCGCTGAACAGGTGAAGAAGATACTGCCGGTGTGGCGTGCGAGCATGCGCGCGCTGTTTGACGGAGGGGTCGCGGTATATCCAGTGGAAGCGCAAAATAGCTTTACGGCGGCCAGTAGTGCGTTTACCCAGGCAAGAATGAAGCTCCTTGCATCCTTCACGGGCGGCAAGGCCTTTTACGGCGCCAACGATCCCTTCCCGGAGATCCTGCAGATCAGCAACGGCAACGTCGGCGGGTACGTGCTCGGGTTTGCCGAGGGAGTCTCACGCCCCTTCTGAATTCCAACGCGTGCAGGTTACCTTGAATAAGCCAGGCACGACCGTCAGCGCTCCGGAAGGATACTTTCCGACACGAGGGCACTCCGAAGTCTCCTGGCGCAGGAGGAGGTGACGCTGGCGCTGCAATCACCGCTGTCCTACACAGGGATTCCGTTTAGCGTCGCGTTCACCGGCAACCAGGATGTCGCGGGCAAGAAGAAGGTCAACATGACCATTTCGCTCGCTGGCGATACCGGAGTGCTGAACGAAGCTATCCGCAGCGTCGATCTTGTCATAGTTGCGGTTGCCAAAGATGCCAAAGGCGCGACGGTGGGCAAGCTGAACGAAGGCGCTGGCGGCCAGTTTCCACCCGAGGCGGTTGCGCAGATCAAAGAACTGGGCTTTCAATTGAAGCGCTCGATCGAGGTTACGCCGGGAGACTTGAATATCCACTTTGTCATTCGCGACAACCAGACCGGACGCATAGGCAGCCTCATCGTGCCGCTGAAAGTGCAGTGAGGAAAGAACGCGAGCAGAGCTCTCTTAACAGCAGCTAGCGGCCGAACTCCAGAACGGTGATGTCCTTGAATTGCCATACGGCGGGCGCTCCAAACACCGACTGCAACTTGGCGGCAACCGCCGGAGAATCGTCTTGCAGATCGTCTCGACCGGGACCTTCACGCCGAATCATGACCCAGACATGACGGAATTCACGCGAGCTGGAATTGAGCGCTTGCAGCAGGGTTTTGTCATTGTCCCCTACGCCGTAATACGGTTGCGTGAACACATGCAAAGCGGGCGCGTGCGGGTCGAGCTGGCGATAGTAATCGAAGCCCACGATGGCATAGAACGGATAGATGACTACTGCGTCCCCAGGCTGCGCTGACGTGAGAATGACGTTCGTGGCGCTGCGCCAGTCTTCGCGGGGCTTGCGGTAGCCCATGATGAGGGTTGGAATCGAAGTCACACACAATAAGACCACCAGCCAAAAGCCAATCATGCTTCTTTGGCAACGCACTCATTCCCCGGCCTGCCAGCATGACCGTGGCTGGAAGGCTGAAGATCATATACCTCTGCACGAAGACCGGATGGCGCAGCGATGCCAGCGCGGTGAGCGCGACCGGCACCACGGCCCACGAGATGACTAGCATGCCTCGCCAGTAACTGTCCGGGCGTAGAGTCACCATGGCGCTCGCGGCGAATCGCAATCACTCCTGCCACCCAAAGAATCGCGGACACCAGAAATTTCTCGCCACTCCCACCAAGAAACAGCGCGAGGTGCAGCAATTGCTTGGGAGTCGGTTTCGGCATCCAGGGGAAGGTCATCGCCTGCGGCGGAACGCGCAGCACATAGGTGAGTCCTGGCGCTGCAATCGCCAGAATCGCCAAGCCGTGGATGATCATTCGTGTCCAAGGCGTTGGTTTCTTGTGGAAGAACAGGGAGCAGGCTTGCGCCACTAACACAAGGGCCCCGAAGTAGTGGCTGTAAACCGCCAGGACGCCGAAGAGGGTCCAAAGGAGCCAATCTCTTTCCCGATTTTCCTCGACCGCTCGCGCGAAGAACCATGACGACACCAGCACCAGGAGAATCGTCATGGTGTAACTGCGGGCTTCCTGCGAGTAGTACACGTGGGTGGGACTGAACGCCAGGATGGCGGCGGATGCCAACGCCGCCCCACGCCGACCAATTTCCGCGCCACAAAGTAGATCAACGGAATCGACGCGATACCGCATAGAGCGGCTGGAAGGCGGACCCAGGCTTCGCTCTGGCCCAGATGGAGCCAGCCTCGCATCAAGAGGAAGAAGGCGCCCTGAAAGCTGGCCTCGCCATACCACCAGACATGTACGAAATGCGGCCATGCCATTCGCGCCAACGTCACCGTGGCGCCTTCATCCAGCCATATGCTTTTTGCGCCGAGGTGGAAGAGACGGAAGGCAGCACCGGCGAGCGTCAGAAAGGTCAGGAGCAAGACCCGGTCGCGGCGGGAGAATTCTGCAGCCGTCATGGGGAATCGCTTCGATGCAGGATGGGCGAGCGGACGCTCGCTGGCTGCGGGCATAAGCAGTAATCTTACAGTGCCAGGTCGGCTGGCGCACGGTATGCAGCGGCGAGCAATAGGGATCCTTCGACTCCGCGCGCGCAACTGCGGCGCGGCTTAGCTCAGGATGACAAGCAATACGCCAGCCACGGCTGTCCTAGCGCGCCCGGGCGAGTACCAGGGTCACGTCGTCCGGTTGTTCACCGCCGGCTATCCAGTCGGTGACGGCGCCGGTGACCAGCTCGCTGATGCGCGCCAGCGACTGATCGCGATGCGCCTGGATCAGCTCAATCAGGCGCTCCTCGCCGAATTCGCCAAACTCGTTCTCCGGCTCGGTGACGCCGTCGCTGTAGGCGATGAACATGTCTCCCGGCTCCATGCCGAATCGTGCTTTCGTCATAGCTCATTCCGTCGAATAGACCCACCACGGTACCCGAGGTCTCCAGGCGCCTGACCTGGCCATTGTTGCTCACGACTAGAGGAGGAAGGTGGCCGGCATTGGAATAGGTAAGCGAGCGCGAGCCGCGTCGTAGCAGCCCAGGAACATGGTCGCGTACTTCTCCGGCGGCGTGCTGCGATAAAGCTGATAGTTCAGCGTGGCCATCAACAATCCCGGAGCGAGTTCGGAATCGTTAATGCCGTCGCCGCGGTAGTACATAGGAAGAGCGCTGTCCTTAGGCAGTCCGGCGTCCAGTGCTACCGACGCCAGGGTCCGCTCCGGCTCCAGCGAATAGGCGCGGACGAACGCGTGTACCGTGGCCATCAACAGCGCCGCCGAAATACCTTTGCCGCTGATGTCGCCTACCGCCAGCACCAGCCTGTCTTCGCGTAAGCGGAATGAAATCGTAATAGTCGCCGCTCACGGTCCGCGCCGGGCGGCACACTCCATGCACCTCCAGCTGTGGCCAGGCCGGACAAATCGGCAGGGAAGAGCAAGGTTTGCACCTCGTGCGCAATTGCCAGTTCACTCTCCAGCCGCTGCTTTTCCTTTTGCTCGTTCATCAAATTCGACAGCGACTGCGTCATGGAGTTGAACGATTGCTCCAGCGCGGCCATCTGATCGTGGGTGCGGACTTTGATGCGATGGGCCAGGTCGCCGCGATTCACGTGCTGGGTGGCAACGTATAGGTCGGCCACGGACTTGGTGATGCTGCGACTCAGCCGCATGCCGATGAACAGCGCGATCAGCTCAATGATGCCAAAGAAGATTCCGATGCCGATCAGACCATCGAGAAATATCTCGGCCTTATCTCCCAGCGCGTTAAACAGGGTTCCGTACAGCATTGAGGGCCGGGTGTCCACCAGCACCAGGCCGGTTAGCGACTTTCCTGTGCGCCAATCAATCGCGCTGAATCGAGTGGCAAAGGGAATGTGCACGTCGAAGGCGTCCGCGGGAGGTGGAACACGGCCAGCCACCACCCTCGAGCCGGTATTCTCGCCCGATAAGCTCACCGTCGAGTGCGTGTCGCCCACGTCGACGTCCAGCTTGTCTTTGCTCAGGTTGTATCTTTTGGTTGTCGCCGACGATTTAGGAGTGGAAGCGGAGCTACCCGTTGCAGCCTTGGATTGCGGCTCCGTTTCTTCCTGGTCTGGAGGAAGCACGGCCACGGATCCCAACTGCGACGTGGCCATTCGCAGCAGCTGCGGAGTGACCGGCACATTGGAGATCACCGTCAGGTGATGGGCACCGGCTTCCACATGTTTGACCACGCGCAGGTGCAAGCGTTTGCCGTCGAGCACAAATCCGGCAAAATCTCCCTGGATTGCAGCGGATGGCTGAATTGGCGCAATCTGTGGGGCTTGCCTACCCCCGGCTCAGCACAAAAAATTTGTCACCGTCCCACACGCTTACCACAGCGATTGCGGAAGTTCTCGTCTGACGCGCTGGAGATCTCGGCGGCAATCTGCTCATTCAACTTTTCAGAACGCGCCAAACTAAGAAACTGAATGGCAAGGGACCGGTTGGCCGATTCCAGGTGGTGCAATTCGGACTGCAAATCCGACATGGCAACGTAGGTTGCAAACTGTCCGGCAAACAAATATCCAGCGAGAAGCGCCATCATCACCAGCAAAATGACAGGAATGACGCCGATGAAGACATAGGTGACGATTAAGCGATTTCGCAGGCGCCACATGAGCTCGCTGACGCACCCAGCGCAGGAACATGAGGGCGGCGCAAACAGCAAAGATGAAGATCAGGAAGGTGGCCCAGCCGCTCAGCATGGTCCCACTGGGCGAACGGAAGATGAGGCGCAGTCCTTCGAGGATCAACGCCAATGCGCCAAACCACAATGTCGTGCGCCCTAACTTGGTTTTGGGGCGCAAGACCCTTCGCAGCCGGGACTTGATTTCTCTGGACTCTGGTAGCTTGAACACCATAAGGTCTTGGAACTATTGCCGCTCGATGGCGTTTGGCGCCAGTCTTAGGATACGGTTGGTCGCCGGGAAACATTTCAACGCATCATGAAGTTTACGAAGCTGCTAATGCGTCGCTCTCAGATTTCTGGATAAAGATCGAAAAACGCCTCCACGCTTGTGTCGTAACTGCCGCTCGATCTCCTCTTTCGAGCCCTCAATGATATGCAGCGTCACGTGCGCCTCATGGCCGTTTTTCAGCTTGACCGTGCCCTCGCCTACTTCGGCGACTTCATCTGACGGGAGAAGACGCAGGCCATACACCAGAGTCAACTTTGCCATCCCACGATTCTAAACGTTTCCCAAACCGCAGGCACTTGTTAGAATCCGGACGACGGCATTCAGGTCTGCAAGCTTTTGAGCAGCAAGCCATTATTTTGCGTTTGTGCGCTTCACGGCGGGTGCGGTTGCATCTTCCGGCGCGGAGCGGAATCTAACTCCAGTCCTATGCCAGACAATGTGCGTAACGTCATCATCATCGGTTCCGGATGTTCCGGACTGACCGCAGCGATCTATGCTGCCCGCGCCAATCTTAGCCCACTGGTCATCGATGGCCATGAGCCCGGCGGACAGCTCGCTATCACCACGCTGGTGGAGAATTTTCCCGGATTTCCTGACGGCGTTCAGGGGCCGGAACTCATCGAGAACATGCGCAAGCAAGCGATGCGTTTTGGCGCCGAATTTCTCGCCGGACACGTGGCGAAAGTGGATCTCGGCCAAAAATGGCCCTGAAGGCAAGAAGCCCATCGAGGTCAATCTTGGCCGCGACGACGTTGTTGACGCGCACCCTCATCATTGCCAGCGGCGCTTCGGCGCGGTGGCTGGGCCTCGCCCAACGAGCAGGCGCTTATCGGTCATGGCGTTTCCTCTTGCGCCACTTGCGACGGTTTTTTCTTTTCGGGCAAAGAGATCGCCGTTATCGGCGGCGGCGACTCGGCCATGGAAGAGGCGCTGTTC
Organism: uncultured Acidobacteriaceae bacterium; assembly: GCA_963755865.1. Taxonomy (GTDB): domain Bacteria; phylum Acidobacteriota; class Terriglobia; order Terriglobales; family Acidobacteriaceae; genus Bog-257. The sequence continues at coordinate 107,486 of CAVWLY010000016.1, forward strand.
CTCACTCGCTTTGCGACCAAGGTAACGCTTATTCATCGTCGCGGCGAGTTTCGCGCCTCTAAGATCATGCTGGACCGCGCGCGCGCGCATAAACAGATTGAGTTTCTCACCGACACAATTGTGGACGATGTCTTCGACGTGAACAAAAAGGAAGTCACCGGACTGCGACTGCGCAATCTGAAGACAGGCGAACAGTGGGACCTTCCGGTCAGCGCGATGTTCCTGGGTATCGGACATACGCCCAACGCGCAGTTCGTGGGTGAGCAACTCGACCGCGATGGCGATGGGTATCTCATTCCCGATGGATATGTCTGTTCGCGAGCGCCGGGAGTGTTCATCAGCGGCGACGTCGCTGATCGCCACTATCGGCAGGCGGTAACGGCCGCGGGAACCGGCTGCATGGCTGCTCTTGAAGCCGAGAAGTATCTGGAAGAGATCGGCAAGTAAAGTAATTTCGGCCGCTCCGGCGAAACCATGCCGGCCAAGAGTGAGTTGGGAGTATAGGGGTCCTTCGACTCGCTATGCTCGCTCAGGATGACAGGCGAAAAAGATTTTCATTTCTGTGAGTGGGCCGCAGGCCGATGTACTCAGGATGACAACACGAATCCGCCAATAGCGGACTCGCACTCCGCTCAGGATGACAATCTGAACCGCCAGGAATGAGCGCAATATGGCAGCCTCCGCCTACGACGATTTCGTCCCGCGCTGAACAGGCGGCGCAGTTCATCCTCGAACGCACCAGTTGCGGCCGACGATCGGCCTGGTGCTGGGGTCAGGACTAGGTGCTGTCGCCTACGGGCTAAGCGACGCGGTCGGCGATCCCCTTCGAAGAAATTCCACATTTTCCGAAGAGCACTGTCGAGGGTCACGCGGGAGTACTCGCCATCGGAACCCTCGACAACATTCCCTTGGCGATGCTGCAAGGTCGGGCTCATCTCTACGAAGGCTATTCGCCAAGCCAGATTGTCCTTCCTGTGCGCGCACTGGCGCGCATGGGAGTGCGCGCCCTCGTGCTGACAAATGCCGCCGGCGGAATCGCCCCTGCGTATAGCCGCGGCGCGCTGGTAGTCATCCGCGACCACATCAATCTGCAGGGACAGAACCCGCTCATCGGTCCGAACGACGAACGCCTTGGATTGCGCCATCCCGACATGACCGACGCCTACAACGCGCGATTTCGACAGTTCGTGCGCGAGGAATCGGAACGATTGGGCGGGGGCATCTTCGAAGGGGTATATGCGGCGGTGTCCGGCCCTAACTTTGAAACTCCGGCGGAGATCCGCTTTCTGCGCACCATCGGCGCGGACCTGGTCGGGATGTCAACCGTGCTCGAAGTGATTGCGGCACGGCACATGGGCATGGAAGTACTGGCAATCTCTTGTGTGACCAACATGGCAGCAGGCATGACCGGCGAAAGGATCACCACTGAGGAAGTAGTGGAGACCGGGGAACGGCTGAGCGCAAAGTTTCTCGCGCTGTTGCGTGCGGTGATACCCGAGAATCGACGGCTATCTGAAGAACCGCTCAACAAAATCCGATTAGAGGGCATCTTAACGCCACTCACCAAGCCGCCAATGTCTGCGCTACACTACATGGCACATGTCCGCGGAAATATATCTAATCGGTATTACCGGTCCTTCCGGCGCGGGAAAGACCTACCTGTCCACACATCTGGCCGCGACCTTCATGCCCCGGTGCTGGCGCTTGACCGCTACTATCGGGACCTTTCGCATTTATCTCCTGAGCAGCGGGCGCGAATGAATTTCGATGCTCCCGAGGCGCTCGACCAGGAACTCATGGTCGACCAAGTTGCGGCGCTTGCGAAACAACGAGACTGTGCAGCTGCCGGCCTATGACTTCGCGACCCATACACGAACGCGGAAGACAGAGGTGCTACGTCCGTCAGCCGTGGTTATTATCGAGGGGCTATTTACACTGCATTGGCCCAATCTGCGCGAATTGCTGGGCACCAAGGTCTTTGTGGACATGGATGACGAAGTCTGCCTGACGCGACGCCAGGCACGCGATGTACGCGAACGCGGACGTACTCCCGAGTCCGTGGTGGAGCAATATGCCGCGACCGTCGCTCCCATGGCGCAACGCTACGTGCGTCCGACTATCATTCATGCGGACGTCGTGGTGTCCGGAAGCGAGCCTATTGGCGAGGGGGTCGACCGGGTGCTGGCGCACTATCGGAGCCGAATTGCCAATGCTAAAGCGTCAATGTGCTGATCAGGCGCAGCGGTAGCTTATGTTACGAATCATGAGGTACGAATGAAGGTCCGCGCCACCTGCTCTGCTCTCGCACTGATCTGCTTGCTTGCGTCGTCTGCTGCGGCCCAAACCTCCGCGCAAAACAAAGGAATAGAGTTGCCTTCCGGCAAACTGTTGTCGTTGCCGGCACCGGGTGGGCCGCAACGCACTAACAGCTTTCCCACTGCTGTGGCGGTCAGCCCGGATGGCGCGTACTTGGCCATTTTGAACAACGGGTACGGCACGGCCGAGTCCAAGTTTCAACAGTCCATCGCTTTGCTGGACTTGCGAGCAATCAACTGCGCGACTTTCCGGATCCGCGTCTTGCGCTTCATGCCAAGCAGTCGTATTTTCTCGGCCTGGCGTGGAGCCGTGATGGAAACAATCTGTATGCTTCGATCGCGTCGCTGACCGATCCCGAAGGGAAGAAGCGCAGCGATACGGGAAATGGTGTCGCCGTGTATCGTTTGCAAAACGGCACGCTGGTGGCGGACCGTTTTCTGAAGCTGCCTTTAGCGCCGCTCGGACACGGTAAACAATTTACTTACAACCCGAAGAGCGTTGCGCCCGGGGCAGCCAATCCCTATCCTGCCGGACTGGCGGTGGTGAAGCGCGAAAGCGGCGATGCGCTACTGGTTGCGGAGAACCTCGCTGACGACGCGGTGTTGCTCGACACGCGCAGCGGCAGAGTGCTGCAACGTTTCGATCTGAGTCACGGTAAGTATGTTCCTGCTACTTTCCCGTACGGTGTTGTGGTCAGTGCTGATGGCAGCCGTGGATGGTGTTCCTTGTGGAATGCGTCGCAGGTCGTAGAGCTGGATCTGCGCTCCGGGAAAATTGTGCGGCAGATCGCGTTGATGCCGCCGCAACGCGAAATCGACGCCTCCTCGCACGCGACCGCTCTCCTGTTGAGTCCAGATCAACGCCATCTTTACGCGACGCTCTCCAACCGCGACGCAGTTGCCGCGGTCTCAACCGCAGACGGAAAGGTCGAGCGCTACCTCAGCACAAGTTTGCCCGGCCAGACTTATGGTGGCAGCTATCCCAACGCGCTTGCGCAATCCTCGGACGGAAGTAAGTTGTATGTCGCCGACGCATCAGCTGATGCAATTGCGGTTTTTGATATGCGGTCCGGCAATGTACGGAACGCGGAGTACTTCATTCCCGCGGAGTGGTATCCGACCGCGGTAGCGGCCCATGACGGCGAATTGCTGATTGCGAGCGGCAAAGGAGAGGGAACAGGCCCTAACGCGGGTTGGGAAGACGACCCTGAGCATCCGGGGAAACGCAGCCATCCCTACATCGCGACGCTGCTCCATGGGTCGATCGCCCGAGTGTCGTTGACTGACGCAGAAAGTCATCACGATAAGCTCACCGAGGAAGTGGTTCGCGGCAATCAGATGGAAGGCCGCACCGGCACTATCAGCTTTCAACATGGCGAAAACCCAATCCATCACGTCATTTACATCATCAAGGAAAATCGCACGTACGATCAGATCTTTGGCGACCTCCGGGAGGCGAACGGTTATCCCTCGCTGGTGATGTACGGGATGGACATCACTCCGAACCAGCACAAACTGGCGCAGCAATTTGGGATTCTGGACAACTTTTACGACAGCGGCGAGGTCTCTGGCGACGGGCATTCGTGGTCTACCGCCGCCATCACCAGCGACTATAACGAGAAGACTTGGGAGATCACCTATCGCGGCAAAGAACGGCATTACGACTATGAGGGATTCGTCGGTGATTCCAATCCCATGACGATCGGCATTCCCGACGTGAATGAGCCTGGAACAGGTTACCTGTGGGGCAACCTGGCACGGCACAATCTGACTTACCGAAACTATGGCGAGTACGTGAACACCTGGTGGTGTGAAGAGATTACCCAGAACACCCCGGCAGCCGACGCAGCTTCCCCCGGCCGCCCGCTCGATTGCGCGCGTAAGGAAGTAAAGCCCGGCGAGGACCTGCCTGAGAATCTGGGTGGAGGGAAGAGTCCCTACCAATACAAGATTCCGCTCATCGCCTACGATGCAGCCAACAAACCGGAGTTGCGTGGGCATTTCGATCCCAATTTCGCGGACTTCAATGTCAACTATCCTGACCAGTTTCGCGCCGATGAGTTCTTGCGTGAGTTTGGAGCGTTCGTACACGCTCGGGAGAGTGGTACGGGCGAACAGTTGCCCAGCTTCGTGCTCCTGCGCTTGCCTGATGATCATACTGCCGGCACACGTCCGGGATCGCCCACACCGAATGCTTCCATCGCGGACAACGATCTCGCGGTTGGGCGCGTGGTGGAAGCCGTTTCCAGCAGTCCCTACTGGGCGGATACGGCGATCTTCATTCTGGAGGACGATGCGCAAGATGGCGCTGATCACGTGGATGCGCACCGCAGTATTGCCCTGGTGATCAGCAAGTATTCACCCGGCACGCCACAACAACCTTCGGTGGACCATCATTTCTATACCACGGTGAACCTGATCCACACCATGGAGGTCCTGCTGGGACTTCCACCCATGAACAACAACGACGCATACGCAGCGGTCATGGCGCCCTTATTCACCGGAGCGGGTGAGCAACCGGCATTCAAGGCTGATTATCGCAACCGTGATAACGGAATGATCTATCAGGCTAATACGGCGAACGCGCCCGGAGCCAAGCAGTCAGCCAGGCTGAATTTCAAGGTCGCAGATGCGGCGGACACAAATGTGCTGAATGCCATCTTGTGGAGGGCAGCGAAGGGAAGGGTTCCTATGCCCGCACCGCGTCACTCTGTCTTTCCGGCGGGAAGCGACGACGAGGGAGAAAGGTAGAAGGGGAAGGCTCGAAGCGGTTCAGCACCTCTTAAAGGGGCGTACCTTCGGGCCGTCAGTGTAACCGCTTATTTATTGTCATGCCGAGAGGCTTCAGCCGCGGAGCTCCACGCAACACCGAAGTCCCTCAGTGGCTACGCCGCCATGAAATAACAGCAGCTTCGGCATGGCTGAACAGTTTGCTGAAAAAGTCAGAAAAGCAGATCCCTCGCGGGCTGAAGCCCGCTCGTGATGACAAAAATAAATGACTTATCGGCACGACTGAAGTCCTGCCCTGACACAAACCAAGTGCCAATCGCGTTTTTCAGCAAACTGTGAAGCCGTGCCCCTTCAAGGTCAACCGCTGACCTCTCCCGCCAGCCAAGCTAAATAATCTTCACTACCGCCTTGCACGGCCAATTCGACGCATTCCGGCAACTCGTAAGGGTGCAGTTCCTTGAACGCCGACCGCAGTTGTGCGGCGTGTTCACTGGTCGTCTTGATTATCAGCAGATACTCTGCCTCGTTTGCGATGTTCTGCTTCCAGCGGTAAACGGAACGGATCGGTCCGACGATGTTCACACACGCCGCCAATCTGCGCTCTAGCAACTGCAAGGCTAGTTTGTCGGCGTCTTGCTTTTGTCCGATTGTCGTAAGCACTATGCGCGCGCTCGTCATCCGCTGCCCCCGTGAAGATTTTGGGTTCAGACTGTACCACGGCAGGGAATCGAAAGTGTGCCAGCGGTCTGGGAAACAATGCCGACAGCCATTTGCCGATCTTGGTTCCTCGTTCGTTTTCAATGGAACTTAGGCTTGACGGCCGAGCTCATTCGGAAGTTCACTAGAAGGTTGCTGTCCCGCCGGGCGACAGATTCTCGGGTATTGAAATGGTGCTAACCGTTCGTATTGCCGGAGGCTGGTTCTACCGCATGCGCCGCTTGCTGGCAACGCTATGTATTGGCGCGCTGGCTGTCTTCATTGGTTATAAGGTGATCTTCGGCGCTAACGGCATGAAGGTCTACGAGGACAAACGAGCCGAAGCGGTCCGACTTCAACAGCAGATTGGCGACGAGAAAACCCTAAACGAGCAACTGCAGCGCCAGGTCGATAGCCTGCAACGGGAAGATCCGAGCGCCATCGAAAAAGAAGCGCGCGAACAACTCGGATACGTGAAGCCGGGTGAGATTGTATTGGTCGAACCCCAGGCTAAACCCGACACCAGGCGTGCCCCCGCAGTTGCCGAGAATACTGATCAAAAGTAGCAAGAGACCAACCGATGCATCTCCTCGCCGCAAAGGTTTGATTGCAAGCTGGATGTTTTTTTCGCGCAAGTCCGCTTCGTGGAATAAACTTGTCGGCAGCAGAATCTGTGGGGGCTTGTGCCTCGTACCTCACGTGGGGTGGAGGCGCCAAGGTGAGCAACCGGGTTTGCCCGGTATGAGGAGCGACCTTGGCGATTCGTCTGGCACTGGCTGGCTTCCCCCTCTTATGAACAAGCTCCGCCGCCTGGCGGCACTTCAAGAGGAGATTCAACTATGAAAAAGAGAGTGTTGTTGGTGATCGGGCTGTATTTGTGCAGCATGACGGTGCTGGCGGCCGCCAAGGACTTGAGTTGGAGCGGCTGGGTCAGCGATTCAAAGTGTGGTGCCAAGGGCGCCAACGCAGACCATGAAGCATGTGCCAAGAAGTGCATTGCGGCAGGCGCAAAACCGGTATTGGTGACCGACAAAGACCAGAAGGTGGTTGCGATTGACAATCCTGATGCCCTCGCCGGTCATGAAGGTCATCATGTGGAAGTGATGGGCAAGATGACCGACAACGGCACGCTGCACGTGGATAAAGTCAAAATGCTGGCACAGTCTGGCGGTACCGGCGGTGCCATGAACGACATGCAGCACTGAGTTCGACGATGCTTGCGGCAAAGCCGCAGGCCGGGTCAGTTGCTCCAGCTTGCTAAGGACCCCGCCCACCTGGGCGGGGTTCGTATTCATGCGTGCTATGTTAAGGTTCCGCTACGCGCCACGAGCCTCATTACGGCGCGTTGCAGGGACAACTTCTCATCCTTCCAAGCGATCAAAAGCAGGGGTAGATCTCCATTTGATTCGAAACACGCCAGCGGGTATGTCGGCGTCAAGGAGCCGACGGTGCTGTAGTCTCCCGGCTTTTGGACTCGACCCACGGCGCTCGTGTCGGACATTGACGGCGAACGGGGCAGGACACTCAGAGGCAAGTCACGATGCTTAACCGTAGCGGAGAAGATTCCGATCGCCATAACGTGGGGAGTCGGTTTGCCGGAGGGTCGATTATTGTAATGATCGCTTTGCTTGGTGGGCAAATGCTCGCGACGGCGCAAGTCGTAGATCCAAAGACTCCGTCGTCTCTGGGGAAAGGCCACGCGCAGACGTCGACTACGGGGGCTAAAAGGCACCGGCAGGTACCAGAGGCGAAAGTCCTCGACAAGCGATCATTTTTCTTTCCTGATCTGGCTCACGGCGGCCAGCCGCTGACCCCCGGCGATAAGCTTCGGCTCGCCCTGGCTAACACCGTCTCTCCCGCCACCTTTCTCGGATCAGCGTTCGCTGCCGGTTTTGGGCAAGCTCTGAATACACCTGCAGGCTATGGCCAAGGGGCCAGCGCCTATGGGCAGCGATTTGGTGCTGCCATGGCGAACCGAGCCAGTACGAATCTGCTCGGCAACTTCTTCTTGTGCTCGGTACTGCACGACGACCCACGATTCTTTGTAATGGGTGATGGAAGCTTAAAGCAGGGCATTAAGTATGCTCTGCGGCGAGTTGTAATCATTCGAAAAGACAACGGGAGCGAAGCCTTCAATTGGCCTGGAATCATAGCGCCTTTGGGTGCAGCCGGGATCGCGAACACGTACTGGCCGGACGCTCAAAAGGGCGCAGGCTACACCTTCAAGGCCTACGGCTGGGCTCTGGCGGGTTCAGTCGGGGTGAATCTCCTCAAGGAGTACTGGCCGACCATAACGAGAAAGGTGCTGGTGCCCCTGGGCATCAGTCACGATTCGAACCAGCCGTGAACCGGTTGATAACACAAGGTGTAGGGACCGACGGACAAGTAGCTACGGCCGGTGTTGGCGAATTGCGTGTGAGCACTCACTTTTAGTTTGCTTTCAGATATCGCCATGGATGCGGCTCCGTGACAACGGCTACCGAGGTAAACCGCACTGCTCAGCCCGCATCTTACGCGCAATATTCATATTTTTTTCCTTGACCAGGGCAGAACCGTTGTCCTAACCTAAGGCCCACCAATCGTACCGCAACGCAAGTAATCACTCACTGTCTCACTCTTCCTCGCAGTCTGCTTTTTAAGGCAGTGAAGCCCCGGATGGGGCGGTGCCGAGGTGAGGGGGCTATGGTGAGCCGTGAGTTGGCTCGCAAAGGGGTGTGGTTTCATTGTGCGGGGGTAGGACAACGAAGGTATGTCTGTGGCCAAACAATATCCGCCAGGAGATCTAAGTGCCGCGATGTCCTCGCCGGCCTCATTGGTCGGCTCAGCTGAGGAGTCGCTGAAGTGGTTTGCTGTCTACACGACTCCCCGTCATGAAAAGGCGGTCGCCCGGCACTTAGAATTTCGCCGAATTGAGTCATTTCTTCCTCTTTACATGGAGATGCATCGGTGGAAGAACGGTTGCCGCGTCAATGTTCAGCAGCCTTTATTCCCTGGCTATGTCTTTGCCCGAATCGGGCGATCTGGCTCAACTCATGTGCTATCCGTTCCCGGGGTCTTGTTGATTGTTGGTTCCGGCCGCGAACCGCTGCCCTTGCCGGACTTCGAGGTCGAGGCGCTGCGCTCGGGTCTGCACCTCCGCAAGTTTGAACCTCATCCATACCTGATTGTGGGCGAGAAAGCGCGCATCAAGTCTGGATCTCTGGCTGGCATGGTCGGTGTTTTGGCCCGCAAGAAGAACAACTTACGGGTTGTGCTAACCCTGGAACTGATCAGGCGAAGCGTGGCCGTGGAAGTAGATGCCGATGAGCTGGAGCGGGTTCCTGCGTAGTTCGGATTTTCCCTATCGTCGACGATAAACCCTGGAAACCCAAATCCTACCTGAGATACCGCCGTTAGTCCGATCTTCGGCTTTACCGCCGGAATCGTTACACGCCGACCGGGAATGGCTTGGCGCTGTGCTCCTCTCCCCGCTCGCGCACCAGACTATCAAAGCGGCCCTGAAGCAGCGACATCAATCCCGTGTACCAATATCCGAAGACGAACAGGAACAAAAACGGCACCGTGATGTAGTTTTCGTTTGCGATTGCGTACCAGACGGTCAACGCAAAATAGGTGCCAATCAGCAACTCAATATACGGAACCCAGCCCAGACGCTTGCGATATTTCTTGGCTGCTACAGCCTTGTCGCTCTTGTTGATGACGCGATATTTCGGAGTGCGTACAAACGCGCTTTGCTGACCCACGAGCGCTTCCAGAACCGCCTTGCTGTTAGTGATGGTTAATCCGATCCCCAGCGCCATGAGGGGCGGCAGATACCAGATGGTGCGATACCAGGTACGCGGAAACAGCTCTTTCTGCGAAACCAGGTAGAAGCTGGAGATGGAAAAGGTCGAGGCCAGGAACAGGGGCAGATCGATGTACACCATCTGGAACCAGCCCTGATAGAAGCGAATAATCATCGCCGGCAGCAGCAGCGTGCTGAGCACGATCATCAGCGGATAGCTGATGTTGGCGGTCAGGTGATACCAGGCTTCCCATTTTTCGCGCCGCGAAACATCCGCCCGTAGCACCTTCGGCAGGTCCTTCTTGGCGCATTGGATCAGCCCCTTGGCCCAGCGCGCCTGCTGCGTCTTGAACGCCGTCATCTCGATGGGCAGTTCGGCAGGGCATTCCACGTCCTGCAGGTAGCGGAATTTCCATCCCTTCAACTGCGAGCGGTAGCTCAGATCGGTGTCTTCGGTGAGGGTGTCGTGCTCCCAACCACCCGCGTCGTCGATGGCCTGGCGCCGCCACATGCCAGCGGTACCGTTGAAGTTGAAGAAGACGCCTGCGCGCGAGCGGCCGCCGTGCTCGAGGACGAAGTGGCCATCCAGCAGGATAGCCTCCACCTGCGTCAGATACGAATAGCTGCGGTTCAGGTGCGTCCAGCGCGTCTGCACCATGCCGATCTCCGGATCGGCAAAGTGGTGGATCACTTTCATCAACCACTCGGGCTGGGGAGTGAAATCGGCATCAAAGATGGCCACGAACTCGCTGGTCGATACCTTCAGGCCGGCGTCGAGTGCGCCCGCCTTGAAGCCCTGGCGGTTGGTCCGGTGGTGATAGGTAATCTTGTGGCCCATCGCGGCATAGCGCTCCACCACCGCCCGCGCGACTTCCACAGTTTCGTCAGTGGAATCGTCGAGTACCTGGATCTCCAGCTTATCGAGCGGATATTCCATCTTGCAGACACATTCCACCAGCCGGTCAATGACGTATTGCTCGTTGAAGATCGGCAGCTGAATTGTGACCCGGGGCAATTCGGCGAAGTGCGAGGAGGGTTCGGTTACTTTGTTCTTGCGGTGCTTGTAGTACAGATAAACCAGTTGGTAGCGGTGCATTCCGTAAAAGGCCAGCAGTACCAGGACGACGAAGTAAGGAATCAGCAACGCCATATCGAAAGCGTTAGCGTGATACAGCCCTTTAAATGTCGGGTCCAAAAAATGCGATCTCAGGTAGTGGCGCACGCCGTGCGGTTCCACCAGCAGACTGCCAATCAAGTTGAATGCGCGGCTCAGGAATGTAATCTCCGCGAGAAAGATAGCGGAGGGTACGCTCCGCTGCAGTGAGCGATTGCGGAGAGCACCCTGACCGCTCGATTGTACCCGACCCGACCGGCCCAAACGGCGGAACTTATAGTTACTGAAATTGGAACTACCAAATAATGCAGAATTGGGTCGTTTTCTCGGCGAAGTCGCTGGCTACGTTGACTCTTATCCGCGAACGGCTAACAATAAAACAATCGGAACCCGATGCGCCTGCAAGCAGTATTTTCCGCGATCCTCGGTTGCCTCCTGAGCTGCCCGCTCTATCTAAACGGGCAAGCAGCTTCGTCTGGTGCCGGCCCCGCGGCCAGCTCGGCCGCGGCTGCGTCGCGATATCCCGAGCGAGCCTATCTGTCGTCCACGCGTTACACCAACGAATTTTTCGGCTTCGCGATTGATCTTCCGGCCGACGCCCATCTGCTGCCGATTCCGGAGCCGGTCGCCTCTGACGGGCGCATTCAACTGTTGCAATTGGGTGGGCTAGCGCCCGCCGACGCAACCGTTTCGATCGCCGCTCTTCCGCCGGCGGGAAGGGGACCTTTAGACGCGAAGGTTGTGCTCCGCAGGGCCCTTGACCAGGAACTGTTCCGAGGTGTCGAGGAACTTCGCGGACTCTCGAAGACAACACTCGCCGGCCACCAGTTCTACTTCTACGAGACCCGGCGCGGGATTGATCAGCACATGCTGGCGGGGGCGAATCTCGACGGCTATGTGGTGCTCATGCAACTGGGGGCGCACAACGAGAACATGGTGAAAGATCTGGAGTCGTCTCTGCAACACATCGTGTTCTTCGCGCCCGCGCAGCTTCGTCAGTACGTTACCGCGGATGCTCAGCCATATGAAGGCCCGGCGATCTCGTCGCATCGCCTGGCCCAGTTGGAAGCCGATCCCCCGGGAAATCACATCGACCCGGGCAAACTTGAGGGAGACATCTACCGCAATCCAGCGCTCGGCTTCAGCTACCAGGTCCCGTCCGGATGGGTCGCGGAATCTGAAGGCGCAGTGTTGCCGGCCATCGAGCGGGCACGCGCCAGTGATGCGCTGGATGGACTGCTGGGTGGTCCCCCCGATGCGGGTGCTGCTGAGCGCCAACTGCTGAAAGCGTGCAGTCGCACCTTGTTTTCCGTGTGGGCGAAGCGACCCGGACCGGATGGGCAGATCCCCTACGACGACTTTGGCGAGGTGACGCTCTCGGCGATATCGGCAGAGTGTTTTCCCGGGGTGAAGTTTCCCACCAGCTCAACCGACGCGCAGGCAGCTCGGGATTTCTTGCTCCTCATCGGGCTTACCCACCCGATCTTGCGCGACATGCGCGACGCCAAGGCTTTCACCTCACAGGGCACGGTCTTTCTCTTGCTCCACGAAAACGTCGGCTTCAAAGTTCCCAATGACGAACTTTCGCGACGGTTATCGATTGCGATGGCTATTACCGAGCGACAAGGCTACCTGTTGACGTGGTTTTTTGCTGCCCCTCATGACAGCGAGTTGCAACAGTTGCTGGCCGAGAGAGTGAGCTTCGATCCGCCTACGACCAAGGATGCTCGCGCCACACAAGCCGCAAGAGGCGGAGCGGCCGGCAGCGCGGGCAGTCAGGGCACGGCGACAAGTACGAATTCTGTCCCAGGTCCATCATCGCAACCGGCTGGAAGCTCCGGCTCGGTGACGAGCGCAAACCTGCCGGGCGGCGGCTCCGCCGTAGAAAGCGATCCTTCCACGGCCGCGGCCGGCCAAAACACAGGCTCGAATTCGAGTCCAGCAGCCTCCGATACTTCGACGCAGCCGCAGAACAATTCCTCCAGTACGCCGCAGTCGGCGCGTCCAACCTTGCTTCGCCCGGGCGAAACCATGCAAGGCCAGCAAGGCAAGGGCCAGCCCATTCCGAAGCATTAGTCGCAGTGTCCTTGGCCAGCCATTCCCGCTGCAGCCTAACCAACCTTCAGGAATATCCCTAGACCGAGGCAGGCCGCCGTTGAAACACGCCGAAGGTTAGGAGATATGGAGATGGCGTAGCAGTAACTGGGTCAGCCGTGGCGGCCTTGCACTAGCAACGGTAAAGCGTATGCCTGCCTGCTTGAGGCGCCGCACCGCTGCTGGCGCACTGGGGCTGAGGTTCTTCCCAGGATCAAGCAGGGTGCCGTCGATGTCCGAGACGACCAATCTCACCTTAGGCTGGGTGTCGGTCCCAGCCATTACAAATCCTCAGAGCCATCTCGCTCCAGTCGGCGCCAGCGATGACGATCGTATTGGATCAGCCCGTCGGCAGCATCCGGGCCTCCAGTGCCAGCGGCGTAGTTGGGAAATTGCGGTGGTGGCAATTCGGCCCAAGCCTCTTCAATCGGTGTAATGATGCGCCACTCGGCCTCCACCTCATCACGACGCGTAAACAGCGTGGCATCACCTCGCATGGCATCAAGCAGGAGCGTCTCGTAAGCCGCGGGGCTTTCACCGCCAAAAGCATCACGATAGGAAAAGTCCATGTCCACGCGAATGGCGCGCATCTGTGGCCCCGGCTGTTTGGCGCCAAAGCTCACCGAGATACCTTCATTCGGCTGAATACGCATGGTGATGACATTGTGGTGGACGTCTTTGGGATTGCGAGAGAACAAGGCTTGCGGTGTACGCTTGAAGTGGACCGCAATCTCAGTCAACTGATTGGCCAACCGCTTGCCCGCACGCACGTAGAAGGGAACTCCCGCCCAGCGCCAGTTATCGACGTGGAACTCGACGGCAACGTAGGTCTCGGTACGTGAATTCGGATTGACTCCCTTTTCCTGGCGATAGCCTGGCACCGGCTTGCCATCGATCTGCCCAGGGCCATACTGTCCGCGAACGGTACGCCGAGCCACCTCGTCCTTCGACATGGGAGCGATGGCGCGCAGCACTTCGACTTTGTGTCCGCGCACAGCCTCGGCGTCGAAGGCGACCGGCGGCTCCATCGCGGTCAACGTAAGGCATTGGAGCAGATGGTTCGCGACCATGTCGCGTAGCGCGCCGGTCTCTTCATAAAACGCGGCGCGACTCTCGACTCCGAGAGTCTCGGCGGCGGTGATCTCGATGTACTCAATGTAATTTCGGTTCCACACCGGCTCGAACATCGAGTTACCGAAGCGAAACATCATGATGTTCTGGACAGTTTCTTTACCCAGGTAGTGATCGATGCGGTAAACGGATGGTTCGTCGAAGACACGCGAGACGATTTCGTTCAACTCGTGCGCGCTCTTAAGATCACGTCCGAAGGGCTTCTCCAGAATGATTCGCGTCCAGCCGTCAGTATTGCGCGCCAGTCCTGCGGCGCCAAGGCCTTCAACAATAGGGGGCGCAAGCGAAGCCGAAGTCGAGATATAAAACAACACATTCTTGCTGGCGCCATTCTTCTGCATTTCTTCCAGCTTCGCCTTCAGGTGAGGATAAAAGTCTGGCTGATTGGCGTCGCCGATCAGGTAATGCAGGCGTTTGGCAAAATTGTTCCAGCCTTCCTCGGTGAAGTTGTGGGCGTCCTTTGAGTCGGCAGCGCCGTCGCGCAACCGCCCGCGGAGCTCGTCATCAGTGAGCTTCGTACGGCCGATGCCGAGCACGTCGAAGTTGCGGCTGGTGCAACCGGCACAGGCCAAATCGTAGAGCGCAGGAATCAGCTTGCGATGGGTGAGGTCGCCAGTCGCGCCGAAAATAACCAGCAGGCATGAGTCGGCTTGCGGCAACGTAGGTTGCGCAACTTTGTGTGGCTTGGGTTGGACGAGAGTACTCATATTCATCTGGCTCCGCTCGAGTCGAGGATGGAATTCGTCGCAGACATGAGTCGCTCCTTATTGCCGAACGGCGGCTTCCGCGGCGGGAGCTTGCGACACTGCTTGCTTTATCAATGCAAGCAGACGACGGAGGCCCTTCTCAATGTCGCGTCCGAGGTCAACGCGGATGGCACGGCGGCCGCGCGCCACCAGCGACTCGAAATCGCCCAGCGCTTGTGCCTGTTTGAGGACGGCAAAGGTGAATTTCTCGGCGGGGATTTCGATGTCGTTGATGTCCTCCGAGGTGATCTGGAGAAATACACCGCTATCGGGACCACCCTTGTGCAACTGGCCGGTGGAATGAAGAAAGCGAGGTCCGTAGCCGCTGGTAGTGGCGACTTTCTTTTCGTCACGCACGGCGATACGAACTTGCTGGAGCAAGCCTTCGTAGTTGTTCAACTCTTCAACATATTGCGTGACCGCGAAGTAATCGCCTGGCTTAATGCGCGAAAGATGGGCGGTAATGATCTCCTGCATGGACGAACCACCGCGCCGCAATAAATCGCGGGTAGCTTCGTCACCAAAGACGCGCATCGATTCCTCGGCAATGATCAGCTTCTGCTGGGCAAGCGAACCGTTCTGCACATACTCGCCGAGCAGGCGTTTGGTGTTGTCTTTTGACTCCTGCACATTGGGCTGGTCGAACGGATCGACAACCAGCAGCGCAGCCGCGACCGCGGTGGCAAATTCCCACAGGAAAAATTCCTCGCCCAGATCGAGCGTTTCGTTCAGCACATGACGCAGCACGGGATGGCCGGCCGCCTCGAGCGCTGCCAGCTTGGCATCGATGTCACCGGTCTTGGACGACTCAGTGTGAATGAACGCAAAGACGCGATCGTCGCCGTAGTTGTCAGGTGAACCCAGCGGCTCGCCGGCGACGGGCACAATGCCTTTCCCCTCTTTGCCGGTGCTCTCGGCTATTAGCTGTTCGATCCAGAGGGCCAGCGAGTCGAGTGGTGCCGGCGTGACTAATGTCAACTTGTTACGTCCCGCTTGCGCGAGCGAGCCGAGAACGGCACCCAGCCGCGCACCCGGATTTTCGTTGATGCCGACAGGCCCTACGCAGGCATGCTGAGCTTGTAGAGCGCGTTCGAGGAATGTCTTGAGGTCGCCGCCCATGACGGCAAACGGAACCATGCCCGAGTACGACAGCGCCGAGTAGCGACCACCAATGTCGGGCATATTCATAAATACGCGGCGAAAATGATAGTGCACTGCATCCTTCGCGAGCTGAGTTCCAGGATCGGTTACGGCTACGAAGTTTCCACCCGCCGTGTCACCCTTCACCCGCTTTACCCGGTCGTGGAAATAGCGCTGAAACATCTGCGGCTCGGTGGTGTCGCCCGACTTCGACGATACGACGAACAGGGTTTTGCCGACATCAATCTTCTGCTCCAGATGACGTATGGCCGTCGGGACGGTAGAGTCGAGAACATACAGCTGCGGGTAGTTATCCTTCTTGCCGAAGGTACGCCCGATCACTTCAGGACAGAAACTCGATCCACCCACCCCGAGCACGACAGCATATTCAAACCCTGCCTTGCGAATGTCCTCGGCAAACGCGACCAGCTCTGCAATGTGCGGCTGCATGGTCTCGGCAACCTTGAGCCAGCCCAGGGAGCTGCGAATAATCGCCGCATGATCAGGCTCGTCCTTCCACACTGTGGGATCCTTCTTCCACAGGCGGCTGACGAGCTTCTGCTTGTCGATATTGTTGAGCGTGGTTTCGAAATTGCCCTGATAACTGCCAAGGGCTGCGCTGTGACGCGCGATGATGGAGCGCATCACCTCGACGCGGCGGCCTTCGATTACTTCGAACAGGTCGTCAAACGATTCCGAAAAAGATGCCACGCCCTCTTCGGTGAGCTTGTTGGTGACCGCCGCCATGTCAATGCCCACAGCCTTCAGTTCGTCGAAGATGTGATGGGCTTCTTCGATCCCAGTATCCAGCGTCGGCTTAGCCGTGCCGTGATCGCGGAAGGCATCCAGCGTTGCGGGAGGCACAGTATTGACCGTGTCGGGACCGATCAAAGTATCCAGGTACATGGTATCGGGATATGCCGGATTTTTTGTGCTGGTCGAAGCCCACAGCGGGCGCTGAACCTTGGCGCCTTTTTCCCGCAGCTTGGCAAAACGCGCACTACCGAAGATGCGCTTAAACGATTCGTACGCGAGTTTGGCATTGGCAATCGCAGTCTTGCCCAGCAGCGCACTGATACGCTGCCTTTGCTGATCGTCGGTGGCTTCCTCGCCTAGCTGTTCAAGCTGCTTGTCCACCATACTGTCAATGCGGCTGACGAAAAAGCTTGCGACTGAAGCGATGCGGTCAATTGGGAGGCCGGCGGCGACACGGCGCTCGAGTCCTTTGATGTAGGCCTCGGCGACTTGCTCATAAACATCGACGGCGAAGATCAGGGTGATGTTGATGTTCAGCCCGGAGAACAACAGCTCTTCAATGGCAGGAAGGCCGGCTGGCGTGGCCGGCACCTTGATCATCACGTTGGGCCGATTCAGGTGGGCAAATAGCTTTTTGGCTTCTTCGATCGTAGCTTTGGTGTCGTTGGCGAGAAGGGGAGAAACTTCCAGGCTGATGAATCCGTCGGCGCCGTCATTGGTGTCGTAAACACCGCGTAGCACGTCGGCCGCGTTGCCAATGTCCTGGAGCACGATCTCCTGGTAGACCTGCGAAACGTCGCTGCCGCCGCGCGTCAGCTCTTCCAATTGGTGGGCATAGTCGTGGCTGCCGCTAATGGCCTTCTGAAAGATAGTCGGGTTCGACGTCACGCCGCGGAGGCCATCTTCGTCTATGAGGCGTTTCAGCCCTCCAGTTGTCAAAAGAGACCGGCTCAACTGATCAAGCCAAATACTCTGGCCCAAATCATGTAGCTGTAGTAGTGGGTTGCTGCTCATTTCAGTCCTCGCAGATCGTGCTCTTCGAGCGCAGTGATTTTCGCCAGCCGCCGGCGGTGGCGTTCTTCTCCGGTGAAGTTCGCACCCAGAAATGTTCGTACCAAATCCAACGCCAGCTCCGGTCCGATAATGCGGGAGCCCAGGCACAGAATATTCATGTTGTCATGTTCGACGCCCTGATGCGCCGAATAGCAATCGTGGCAAACCGCTGCGCGAATGCCGGGCAGCTTGTTCGCTGCCACGGAGGCACCGACTCCGCTGCCGCAGATCAATACAGCGCGTTCCGCTTTGCCTGCGAGTACGGCGCGGCCGACGGCCTCGGCGTAATCGGGATAGTCATCTGGCTTGCTGGGGTCGTGGGTACCGCAGTCCACGACCTCGTGCCCTAGCTTTCTTAACTCGGCAATAACAGTTTCGTTGAGTGGAACTCCGGCGTGGTCAGCGCCTACGGCTATCTTCATCTTCATGGTACGCCTGCACTATTAGTCTTTGATTTTTTTCATGACGTCCTTGGCCCTGGCCACGACGTCATCCACGGTGAACCCGAAATGTTTGAGCAGCTCCTTATAAGGAGCAGATGCGCCAAAGTCATTCCTGGCCACAACATGCCCATCATTGCCAATGTATTCCCTCCACCCAAAAGCGGTGCCCGCTTCCACGGCCACGCGGGCTCGCACCTCGGGTGGAAGAACCTGGCGCTTGTAATCGTCCGGTTGCTCTTCGAACAGTCTCCAGCAAGGCATGGACACTACGCATGCCTTGACGCCCTCGGCGGTCAGCTTTTCATAAGCGCCGACACAAAGCTGCACCTCAGAGCCGGTACCCATCAAGATAATGTCCGGAGTGCCTCCGGAATCGGCCATGATATACGCGCCTTTCGCAAGGCCTGTCGCCGAGGCATACTTGGTGCGGTCGAAGGTCGGAACCGCCTGGCGGGTAAGCACCAGCGCAACCGGCACAGTTTTTAGCGGCATGATGTAGCGCCAGGCTTCGGCGACCTCATTGGCATCCGCCGGCCGAATCAGCAGCAACCGCGGAATGGCACGCACGGCCATCAGGTGTTCGATGGGCTGGTGCGTGGGTCCATCCTCACCGAGGCAAAATGAGTCGTGCGTGTAAATCCAAATGACCGGCTGGTCCATTATTGCCGCCAGGCGAAGCACCGGCCGCATGTAATCGGAAAAGACAAAGAAGGTAGCGCCAAAAGGGCGTAACCCGGAAAGCGCCATGCCATTGAGGATGGAGCCCATAGCGTGCTCGCGGATACCGAAGTGAAAGTTCCGGCCTGAATAGCTGTTCTTTTCGAAGCTGGTTGTGCCGCTGAGTTTGGTCTTGGTTGATGGATCCAGATCAGCTGCGCCCCCCAGTAGCCATGCCACATTCTTCGCGATCGCATTCATTACCCTGCCGCCGGAGTCGCGTGTCGCGAGACCTTTGGCATCCGCAGGGAAAGATGGAATGTCTTTGTCCCAGCCATCGGGCAATTCCCGCTTGGCCATTTGCTGGAATGTCTTCGCGAGATCGGGAAGCGCTTTCGCCCACGCGTCATAGCGGCCGCTCCAGTCTTTCTCCCATTGGGCGCCGCGCTCGACGGCTTTGCCCATGTGAGCCTTAACTTCGTCGGGCACCAGGAAATGGGCGTCTGGAGGCCAACCGTAGGCGATCTTAGTAAGGCGAACCTCATCTTCTCCCAGCGCTTCGCCATGGGCCTCTTTGGTGTCTTGCCGATGAGGCGCGCCGTAGCCGATGTGGGTATCGACGATAACGAGCGTAGGCCGGCTGGTCTCCCTTTGCGCGGCCTGAATGGTCACGTCAATCATGTCGAGATCGTTCACATCGCTGACGTGCAGAACATTCCAGTGCCAGCCCTCGAAACGCAGCGCGACGTTATCGCTGAATGCTAGCGACGTACTGCCCTCGATAGTGATGTGATTGTTATCGTAGAACCAGATCAGGTTTGAGAGTCCAAGATGCCCGGCGATTGACGCCGCCTCATTGCTCACGCCTTCCATCAGATCGCCATCACCGCAAAACGCGTAAATGCGGTAGTCGAAGAGATTGTGTCCGTCCTTGTTGAACTGCGAAGCCAGCCAACGCTGGGCGATCGCCATACCGACCGAATTGCTGACTCCCTGCCCCAACGGGCCCGTCGTGGCTTCGGCGCCCGGCACTAATCCGTATTCAGGATGGCCCGGGGTTTTGGATCCCCACTGCCTGAACTGCTTGATGTCGTCGAGCGAGAGATCGTAGCCTGTGAGGTACAGCATGGAGTACAGCAGCATGCAGGCGTGGCCGTTAGAAAGAATGAAGCGATCGCGGCCCGGCCAATGCGGATTCTTGGGATTATGCCGCAGATAGCGGGTCCACAGGGTAAACGCCAGCGGAGCCAGCGCCATCGGAGTTCCCGGATGTCCGCTATTGGCCTTCTGCACGGCGTCCATTGAGAGCGTACGAATCGTATTAATGCAGAGACAATTGAGCTGACGCTGCTCCTTGGTCTCATCGCCGAATCCGTCTTTAGGACCCACTGCGATCGAGGCCGCCAGGTCCTTGGCGTTCAGTTGTTTCTTTTCCTGTGCGGTGACTTCGACTTGGCTACTCACCCCTTGCCGCCTTTCTGCTACCTGACCATTATTGTTGCTGGTTGAACGTTAACTTGATAATTGCTTCCCTGCCACTCGTTCTGTTGCCGCCAGAAAAAAGTAAAGCGTAATGGCGCGGTCTGCGAGGGAGTGACCTCGATGTCTGCGTAGTCCGTTCCCACGGCAGTGGGGGTTGAATCCGTATCCTTCACCGTTTTCCATTCATCGTCACTCCAATGCAGCGTGAACGGAGACGAAGCCTGGACACGCAGCAAACCTCCGGCAGGAACGGCGCGCACTTGCCGATTCATCTTCCATACTTCGATTACCGGGCGCGGCTTATCGTTGCGATATCGCTGGGCCACCGCGTCAATTAAATCAAATACTCGGTTGTCCACAACCGAGCGCAACAATTTTACATATTCGGAGTGCGCCCATATCAGGGGAATAGCCGACCCTGTTGCTCCACCGAAGGTCAACAAATTGTCGGGCATGTCGGGCCCATCCCAGATCTGCTCTGGGATAAGCCCGATGCCGGTCGTGAAATTCTCAATGGCGCGCAAGTAAACATCCACGTTGCGTCCCGCCGCAAGTTCGTAAGTTGCACGCTCGCCCGTCAACAGCGGCCATGGACGTCCCACTCCCCATTTGTTAAACGGGCCGCCATCATCGCGCTGTCCGTATCCATCATGGTTGTAGCGCTTCCAGCACGGCCCCTTGGGAGTACTCACCTTCAATACAGCATCCACGACTTTCAGGGAATCTTCGATCAGAGGATCGCCGGCTTCGCGGATGCCGAAGCGCACTAATTCGAGAAATCCTGCATCGACGATTTGGTTGGCTGGATAGTGATAACGATCTCCCGGTCGCTGATTGGCCAGCACGAGTTCGCCCGTGTCGGGATCCTCATCGCCAGGGTCGTTCTTCGAGCTGGAAGCAGGATTGATGCGAATATAGTGGCGAGTGATGCCAGGAACCAGCGTCCCTTTCTCCGTGACCGTCCACTTCTCTACGTGCGACTCCAGGAAGTCGGCATGGGTGCGGACGAACTCAGCGCTGCACTTGTCGCCGCGGGCCTCGAGAAATTCCGCGGCGCAGATCAGGGCAGCAATGTTGCTGGCTAGTGTGGAGGGAGAATAGCCCGCAGCTTCTTCCCAACGCTCCTCGGATGTTGCGGGTCCTTCGCGGATAAGATAGCCGCAGGCGCGTACCACGGTTACGTAGGGGTCGAAGTTGCCGAGTGCATTGGCTTTCCATAGTCTCCACGCCAGAATGATCGGGAAGGAAACCTCGTCGAGTTGCACTCCCATCCAGAAAGGACGCCCATCGATCCAAAAATTCTGATAGAAGCCGCCATCTTCACGTTGAGTTATGGCGAGGTAAATCATGGCTCGCAGCGGAGTTGCGGTGTCTCCTACGGCGAGCAAGGCAGTTGCGGCATTCACCATGTCGCGTGTCCATACCAGGTGATACCCGCCGAGATCGTCGTCACCCCGGTCTTCGCCCCAGGGAATGCTCAAGCTGGCGATCATGGCTCCGGGATAGACCTTGTCTTCGTGGGCGAGCAGAAGATTTACACTGCGGGCAAACAGTGACGAATCGCGGTGGTCAAGCTTGTCCATCAAGCCCAGGCGCTTGCTGGTACGCTGCCACTGATCGAGGAAGCTCTTCTGTGCGGCATCGAATGGGATGCTGAGGGACTGAAATAAGATTGCGGCAGCGTTATGGCCGGTATGGCCGAACCCAACCCCCAGGGTAAACTCGGTGCCGCGCGAGAGATCGATTTCACCCGTTAGCGCGACATTGCCATCCAGCGCAGCCTCATATTCCCAATTCATTTCGAAGTTGTGTGCCAGGTCCGTCCAACCATCATTCACACCCACGTATCCGCACGACGTCCTGGAGAAGTGTGCGGTACCTGCCATTGCCAGGAAAGCGTCGTCGCGATACGCCATCAGGAATTTTCGACCGCGTGCCTTCACCACTAGCGCGTTGTTGTGATAACCACCGATCTGCAGATGAGGGGCACAGATGACGTAGAGTTGCAACCGCCCCTGCCATGCGGGTGCGACATTAAATTTTGTATGCATCAGCAGACAGCTAAGGTGGGGATCGCCGATGATCACCTTCTCAATGGAATAGCGCCCGTCAGGGTCTGAGTTGGTGACCTTGAACCCCAGACCGAAGGCGCCGAAGCAGTCCATGTGAGTCGCCATATGCCGGCGCTCATCGTGGAAGAAGGTTTCGCCATCGGTCACCAGAAATTGCAAGTCGCGGATTTGCGGCGTGTCGATGGTGGGATAGTAAACCTCGGTGACCACCCCGCTGGCCATGGTGTACCACACACGGCTGGAGACGGCGTAGGCGGTTCCCACAGCGTCTTTGGCCCCGCGCGTCCAACGAGGCAATATGCCCGGTCCGCCCGGAGCTAGATTGCTGCCAATCATGGTATTTAGCAGTTCTCGATTAGGTGACATCGCTTTAGTCCAAGCCTTCGCAGTGTATCGCGAGCATCAACTATTTTGCCGCGAGATCTCCGATTGTAAATAATTGTAAATATGGAATGAATGATGCTTCCAGGTAGCCTCACGGCGGCGCGTGCTTGCTATCATTACAAACCAAGGGGGCGCTTTCCAAGTGCCTTGTTGGGGTAGAACGATTCCGAGAGTTTCGTTGTTGAGGCTAGTTGCGAGACGCCTCCGCCAGGTTCGGCGCATCCAATTGATCAATGGGACCGTGCAATCGGTCGACGTTGTGCTGCGATGATAGAAACCTACACAACGGTATATAACGCCGCAAGGTTCGCTTATGGACGTCGTAATTTCCAGGCATATTGTCGGAACCTTTTCCCAAGCTGGTGTGAATCCTTGTTGGAAGAGCCCATAGGTGCGAGCGATCAGTCCCCCCGTTTCCACCGATACGTAGAACCAAGAGCTTTGATGGACGAAGGAGAGCAAAAGTGCACATTGCAATCGGATCCGATCACACAGGCCGCGCGGCGAAAGAGCAAATCGCCGCTAAGTTAATCGAAGCTGGACATCAGGTGACGGATGCAACCGAGGCCGTGCAACCGCACGGCGCCGCCGATTACGCGGAGCAGGTGGCCATGTTGGTGCTGCGCCACAACGCGGAACGCGGCATTATTGTCACGAGCCGAGTAGTAGGAGCGTCGGTGGCGGCAAACCGAGTTCCCGGCATTCGAGCGGCCGCGTGTCACGACGCTTATTCGGCGTCCATTGGAGCCAAGGCCGAAGGGATGAACGTGCTGGTGCTGTCGTTGCATTCGTTGGCACAAGACCATGCTCAAGAGGTGGTGAATGCGTACCTGGAGTCAACCCTTGCGCCAGTGGAAGTCGTAGGAGGGTTGCCTCCCCGCCGTTTACAGCGGGTATTTGCTCATGTGCGCGAGAATATTGCCCGGGGTCTCACCGTAGCCGAACTCGCGCAGGTAGTGGGTATGAGCCAGTACTACTTCTCCAAGCTGTTCAAGTTGAGCACTGGCACAACGCCTCACCAATACGTTATGCGGCAGAGGGTAGAACGCGCGCAGGAAATATTGCGCGAAGCGCGCACACCCCTGGCCGAGATTGCCACTCACGTAGGATTCGAAACGCAGAGTCACTTTACCAGTGTTTTTCGGCGGCTGTCGGCGGTTACGCCCAAGCGCTATCGCGAGATGCATCAGGTTAATGCATCGATCGATAACGCGGCACAGGGTCAGAATGAGGCCGCCCAGCAAAAGTCTGCGACCGCAGCGTAGTGCGGCCGGCAGTTCGCCGCCAACCCGGGGAGTACACAACCAAGGACACGAGAGCGTTCGATCATGCTGCGTGGCTCGTCGAACTGGCCGCGGCATCCGTCGGCGCCATAAAAACCAGCTGACTCTCCACACAAAACCACTTCTGACATCTTTCTAGCGCACAAAAATCTTATACAGCATCATGTAGATAACGACGCCCGTTACCGACACGTACATCCAAATGGCAAACGTGTACGGCGCGATGGCTTTATGTCGGGCGAAATTGCCCTTCAGCGCACGGAAAAGTGTGACCAAAATGAACGGCACGACTACTACTGCCAGGATGGTGTGCGAGATCAGGATAGTGAAATAGATCGGGCGCGACAGTCCTTGGCCCTGGAAGTGCGTAATGCCTGCTCGCAGAACCAAATGGTAGTAGAGATACGAGATGAGAAACAGCACCGAGGTGATGAATGCTGCGATCATCACCCGCTTGTGAGCGTTAATGCGACGGCGCTTGATGAGATAGAGACCAGAGCCAATCAAAATCGCGCTGCTGCCGTTTAGGACGGCGTTCAGGGCCGGATAGAACGTTAGGCTGACTTGCATCAGGCTGCAGGCTTCGTGGTACGACGGTTCGCTATCAGAAACGAGAGCGCAAACATGATCAATGTGAACAGGGCCAGCACCGCGAAGTTGGCGCTGAGCGATAAGTCCGGTTGAAGCCGAGCCGGGGAAGAGCAGACTCCGCAATGCTTCGGTGCCGTAGGTCAACGGGTTGATGCGCATCAGCAATCGAATCCAGATGGACGCCCCCGACAGCGGAAACAGCGATCCCGATAGCAGCCACAGCGGGATGAGAAACAGATTGATCACCGCGTGAAAGCCTGCAGTCGAATCCATCGGCCACGCAATGATGAAGCCCAGCGCAGTCAGTGAAAATGCGACCAGGAAGATCGCCAGCACCGTCAGTCCAAAACTGGCGAGCGTGAAATGCACGCCCAACGCCGGAGCGAAGACCAGGAAAATCAGTCCTTGCGGCGGTTGCCAGTGTCGCGCCGCCGAGCACCTTGCCTAGCACGATGACCGAGCGGCTTACCGGCGCCACCAGCACGGAGAGCAGAAAACCTTCTTTGCGGTCCTCGATCACCGACATCATGGTGAAGATGGCCGTGAACAGCACGATCATGATGAGAGCGCCGGGAAAGAAGTAATTGAGGTAGTGCTGGCCGCCGGCCGCTCCATTGGAGCGAAACGACGTGCCGAAGCCCGAGCCAATCACCAACCAGAACAGCAGCGGAGAAGCGATGACGCCGACCACACGCGCGCGCTGGCGGTAGAAGCGCACAATTTCGCGCCACCATAGCGACCACGAGGGCAGCACCCAACCCACATTGACGGGCGCGGTGGTCGCGGGAAAAGCCGTAATTTCGCGAGTTGCCATGAATCTACTTTCCTTCCGCTTCGCCGTTTTCAGTATTGTCCGCAGTCCAGAAGCGGTGACCGGTGCGGCGGATGAAAACATCTTCCAGACTCGGCTTATGAACCGAGACGCCTTCGATCTCGCCAGGGAATGCCTCGACTACTTCGGTGACGAAGCGGTGACCGCTCTCGATCTCCAGCCGCACGCGATGATCCAGCACGGTGGGATGCAAGCTGAAGCGCTGCTCAATGCGTTGCGCCAGCGAGTCGGGCTCATCCGAATCAAGCAGAATAACGTCGCCACCAATTTCGCTCTTCAGTTCGGCGGGCGTGCCAAATGCCACCACGCTGCCATTGGCATAGATCGCCAGCCGATCGCAGCGCTCGGCTTCTTCCATCAAATGCGTTGTAACCAGCACAGTCACGCGTTCTTCATCACGCAGGACGTGCAGGTACTGCCACAAATCGCGCCGAGCGCCCGGATCGAGTCCCGTGGTGGGCTCGTCGAGCAGCAACACCGAAGGATGATGCAGCAGTCCCTTGGCAAGTTCCAGCCGCCGCTGCATGCCCGCCGGAAAACGTCTCCGCTTTCTCCTTGGCGCGGTCGGCGAGACCAACGCGGCTCAACATTTCGGCGACGCGCTTCTTCAGCGCGGCGCCGCGCAAGCCGTAAACATGGCCGATCAGCATCAGGTTCTCTTCCGCCGAGAGCTTGATGTCGATGCTCTTCTCCTGGAAGACGACGCCGATATTGCGTCGTACCAGTGCAGGCTCGCGCGCTACATCGTGGCCCATGATCAGGCCGCGTCCACCCGAGGGCACCATCAGGGTCGAGAGAATGCGGAAGGTCGTGGTCTTGCCGCTGCCGTTGGGGCCCAGCAGCCCGAAGATCTCGGCAGGCCGCACATCGAACGAAACACCAGCCAAGCGCGGCTCGATCTCCGTACTGGTGGCGGAGGTCTTGCAGTTGGATTACGGCCGCCGCGGTTTCGCCGGAGTTTGTCGCGATTGCATGATCGATGGTTTCAGATGTTGCCATGTGGGAAGCCATAGATGATTGTATTACGCGGGGAAGAGCAGGGCGAACGGCGACTTGGCTGTCAGCCGTCTACCCAAGGTTGAAACGGTAGTCTGTCATGATGGCGCAAGCCGGAGACTTCGGCGCTAATGCCGAGAACCGATAGTTGACGGCTCTCCGCTACGCGCGGTTGAGCATCATCAGCGCGAACAGCAGCGGCAGGTAGATCACCGATGCCTGTAGGACGTGACGCGCGCGCAGCTTCGAGTCGGGAGCGGCGGGCGTGAGCTTCATCGTCCACATACGCAGGCTGAACCACAACATGCCGCCGCCGAGCAACAACGCGCCGGCGAAGTACGTCCAGCCCGCCATGCCCATCAGGGTGGGCGCGAGCGATACCGGAACCAGCGCCAGGGCGTACATCACGATGGCGAGCGCGGTGGAGCGGCCATCGCTCTCAACCACGGGCAACATGCGGATGCGCGCGTTCTCGTAGTCCTCGCGGTAGAGCCACGCGATGGAATGAAAATGAGGGAACTGCCAGAAAAACAGAATCGCGAACAGCACGAAGGCTTCGCTGTCGAGGCGCCCGCGAATCGCGGTCCATCCCAGCACCGGAGGCATGGCTCCGGGAAACGCGCCGAGAAAGGTGCAGATCGGGTGGACGCGTTTCATCGGCGTGTATACCGCGAGATAGCTGATGGAGGTGAGCGCAGCCAGCGCGGCGGTGAGTCCGTTCGTCGTCGCCCACAGATAGAGCACGCCGCCGATGGTCATGCCGAAAGCGACCACGGACGCGTGCATCAGGCTCATGCTGCCGGTAACCAGCGGACGCTGTGAGGTGCGGCGCATGAGGGCATCCAGATCGCGCTCGACCACTTCGTTGATAGCGGCGGTGCCTCCGCTGACCAGGCCTATACCGATCAGCGCGTGCAACAGTATCCAAGAGAGCGACGACACGCCCGACTTCGCCGCTGCAAAATACGCGCCTGCCCACGCAGTCATTACGATGAGCGTAGTGACCCGCGCTTTGATGAGAACGGAATAGTCGCGTGCGAGCGCGGAAAATCCTTCGCGTGGCACAGCCAGCGGCTGCGTGGCGCTGCTCATGCAGTGACGGCCTTTCGTGGTGCGGAGTGAACGGCTGCTTGCTCAGCGTGAACGTTGATCATGCGCCGGGTCTGGAGCGCCAGCACCACGCAGGTGGCCAATACCAGCGCGCCACCAGCGACGTGCGAAACCGTGCTGATCACAATGCCGGTGGTCGGCTGAGGTGCGTTCATCATCCATTGCAGCCGAGTCAAATAGGATGCGAAGCCGAGGCCAAGTTGGACCATCAGCAGCGCCAGCAGCAATTGTGCAGGCTTGCGCAGGTGATCCACGTTGCCGTAGCGCGTCAGCACGCGGACGACTGTCCAACAGACGACGGCAGTCACGACGCAGGCACCGATGAGGTGCGGCAAAAGTTTTATGCCGGAGTGACGGAACGCTGCGCCGAGGATCAGCTGCACCCACACGCAAGCCCCCGCGAATATAGCCAGAGTTGGAGTGCTGGGTGTGAGGTCGCGCTCGGGAAGCGGATGTTCATCCTGCAACCAACTGCGACTGGTGAAGAGGGCCATCGCAATCACGATGCAGAAGATCATCTGTCCCAGCGTGGCATGCGCGGTGGAGATCGACCAGGGCAGCAGGTTCAGGACTGTGATACCGCCGAGGATCCCCTGGCCTATGACGGCCGCCAGCGAAGTCCAGCCCAGCACCCGCATCCATTTCCGGGTTTCGACCCGTTGCGTCCACACCGCCATTACGATGAT
Organism: uncultured Acidobacteriaceae bacterium; assembly: GCA_963755865.1. Lineage (GTDB taxonomy): Bacteria > Acidobacteriota > Terriglobia > Terriglobales > Acidobacteriaceae > Bog-257. The sequence continues at coordinate 135,581 of CAVWLY010000016.1, forward strand.
GAGCAGGCTGATGAACTCGGCAATCATGCGATGGGTGTGTTCGTACTGCACGCCGCCGACCATAGGCGGAAGCTTGTAAAGCGAACCGAAGGAGGTTGGCCAATCTGGCACCGATAAGCCTGCATCATTGCTGGTGACCAGAGCGCCAGCAACGATTAATAGGAAAGTGGCCCAGGCCAGAAATACCGCGAAACGATGGTGCGCCGGGTTGTAACTGATAAGGCCAGGTCGCGAGGTCAGAACAGGCTCCTGTTAAATGTTACGGCCGCGCCAAACGAGCGATAAAATCGCTTGCCGGCCAAGGTTCATATCGAGTTCAGTAGGAGATGCGGTTTAAATTTGCGGCGAGCGCCCTTATCCCCATGCTGCGCTCGTGGCGACATTGTATCAAACCAGCGTCGAGGAGCGAGTGTAATCGACCGGCGCGAGACTAGAAGTGCAAAAACAGTGCCTGTCGTCTAATAAGATTGTAGGCAGTAGATTGTTTTCTGGAGTTTTGACGTGCGTATTTTGTTAATTGCGCTTCCTTTCTTGGTTCTGAGTTTGACGCAGCATGGTATTTCCCAGGCTGGCGAGAGCGGCTCACAGACCATTGTGTTGTCCCATGTGCGGCTCATCGACGGTACTGGAGCGGCGCCGAGAGAAAACGCCACCGTCATCATTCGAGATGGAAAAATCGCCGCAGTGACAACTGATAACAGCGCAAAGATTCCGGCTGGTGCGCGCGTCATCGACTACTCAGGCAAGACCGTCATTCCTGGGCTGATCAATGCTCACGGACATCTGGCCCTGGTAAGCGGGCTACAGAATTCAGCGAGCTGTTACACGAAGGAGAATGTCATCGCCGAGTTGCGTCAGTACGAGCGCTATGGAGTGACCAGCATGTTGTCGCTGGGCGTCAATCGCGACCTGATTTATGAGGTCCGCGGCCAACAGCGGGCCGGCAAACTGGATGGTGCGACCGTGTATAGCGCGGACCGTGGCATTGGAGTGCCGGACGCAGCGCCGCCATTGCCGCACGCCCCCGATCAGCTTTACACGCCGAAGACGCCTGAGGAGGCGCGGACCGACATCGATGCGATGGCTGCACGTCATGCCGACTTCGTCAAGATTTGGGTGGACAATCTACATGGTACAAAGCCTTCGATGGATCCAGCTATTTATCGCGCCGTCATCGACCAGGCTCATCGTGACGGACTACGCGTGGCCGCGCACGTCTATTACCTGGCCGATGCCAAGGCGCTCGTTAACGATGGCGTGGATGTTCTGGCGCACAGCGTTCGTGACCAGACGATCGATCAGGAAGTGCTGGCTGCCATGCAGCAGCGCGGTGTGTTTTACATTCCTACCCTCACGGTGGACGAGTCATTCTTCGCGTACGCGGAGCATCCGGAATGGAAGAACGACGCATTCTTGAAGGCTGGCATGAGTCCCGAGTTGCTCAACATGCTTACCAGCGATGCGGCGCGGCAGAAAGTCGAGCATGATCCAGCCATGGCGCTTCACAAGCGCGACTTCGCCAACGATCAGAAGAACCTGAAGCTGGCTTACGATGCTGGTGTGAAGGTCGGCTTTGGTACGGATTCTGGCGCCATTCCGTCGCGCATTCCCGGCTTGGCTGAACATCATGAACTCGAGATGATGGTCGCTGCGGGACTGACGCCGATGCAGGCCATTATGTGCGCGACCAAGACCAATGCCGAGCTTCTCGGCATCGCGAAGACAACGGGAACGCTCACGGCGGGGAAGCAGGCAGACTTGATCGTGCTGGATGGCAATCCGCTGGATGACATTCGCAATACCAGGAAGATAGCCGCGATCTGGCATGGCGGCAGGGAAGTGCAGCCGATCGTCTCGATGAAGTGAAGGAGGAATAGTCGATCGTTCGGTTGCGGGGTAGTGCGATCTTCACGGTTGCTTTGTTCTGCGAGCAGGTGAGGAAAGAATTTTAGGCTTTGCGCAAGCGCCTCCAGAGCGCTCTTGTTGCTGGGGGCGGTTCACGCTCAGTTTTTGCTTGCATAACGTTCGGCTCCAGTACACACTCCCTTTCATTCCGACTGTGTCACCATACACAAAACTTAGAGTGACGCAGTGCTAGACGCCATGATGCGCAACCGTATTCAGTTTGCTCTGCTGCTACTAGTGGTCCAAACGGCACCGCTGATTGCGGCGACGAAAGCCAGCTCTTCCGAGCGTGTGACCTGGATCCCGCAAGAGCTGCAAACCGGGTCAGCGTGTCTGTTCGCCATCCAATTTGAAGGCGCACCCGCGAAGTTGAGCGGAAAGTGGATGGATCGAGACATCTCCTTTTTCCAAGGACGGAACAGCCACAAGTGGTATGGCTTAGCGGGGGTTGATGTGGAAGCCTCGCCTGGGGTCTATCCGCTCGAGGTGGAGGCCACAATGGCTGATGGCAAAATCATTCACCTGGTACGTGAAGTTCCGATCGGCCCATCGAGCTATCCGACCGTATCGCTCCGGGTACCTGACCGTTTTGTGAAGCCAAACGCGGCGACTCTGCGTCAGATCGAATCCGACAAAGAAGCCAAGAAAATTGCCTTCTCGCACGACATTCCGGTCCCGGAATGGTCGGGAGATTTCCTCCCGCCGATCGCTTCGGTCGTGTCCGATTCGTTTGGCACGCGGCGGGTTTTCAATGGTGAGTTGGTGAGCGTGCATCGGGGATTGGATTTCAGGGCCAAAACAGGGTCTCCTGTACTTGCGGCTAATTCCGGTGAGGTAGTGCTGGCCCGCAAGATGTTTTATGAAGGTAACTGCGTCATCATCGATCACGGAGAAGGGTTCATGACCTTGTACATGCACCTGTCTCGATTCGAAGTGGTGGCGGGACAAAGAGTGGCCAAAGGACAGGAGATTGGTCTGAGTGGTGCTACGGGCAGAGCGACCGGCCCGCACCTCCACATGGGCGTTCGCTGGGAAGGTGCATACCTCGACCCCGAGAGTCTGCTGGGATTAACGCTGAACAACCTCCCGTAAGATCCCCGTGCCGTCCCGGGGCACAACATTGCCGGAAATCGCCCCCAGCAAAACTACTCATCGAATATGAGGTTAAAGGTTCCCGCGTTTGACCGCAGCTGTCGAGCCGGGCCTGCATAGACAACAAAAAGCCGGAGCGCTTGGCTCCGGCTCTGAGGACCCAGGGGGACAAGTTGAAGTTAGCGGTTCAGCTTCCGACGCAGCAATCCGGCGAGTCCCAACACTCCAGAGCCGAAGAGCGCGATGCTACTTGGTTCCGGTGTCGAGGGCACGATCTCTCCAGACGATATAGGACCTTGAGTGGAGTGATACTGTCCTGAGAAGACCTGATCGATGGTCGGGTTGGTTCCCAGATAGATGTTGAAATCCAAATCCACGTAGGTGCCATCGCGGAACCCTGCAAGATTGGTACTGGTGACGAACAGGCCACCGATGAACCGCGGAGCATCGGTTCCGTCTGTGACGTTATTCAGAACGACGGTTCCATCGAGAAACGTCGAACCGTAACCGAAGGTAAAGTCAATGGTGTTTCCGTTCATGTTAATCGGGAACATATCTCCGTTAGGGGAGCCGAGCAGCAAATCGCCGCTTCTGCCGCTGACGAACCACATGGAGTAAGTTCCGACGTTGGTTCCGAAATACCCGAGGCCAGTCAGGCAATCCGGGCCGCCGCACGAACCCGTGAAGGCCAGCGTCGTATCGGAACCTGTGTTCGTGATCAGCACCTGCCCGGGGCTGCTATCTCCCAAGATCACTGTGGTCGGCGTACCAAAACCGACCGCTGTCAGCGAAAGTAGGCAGACCAACAGCAACAGTGGCGACCATTTTCTAAGCATATTGTCATCCTCCCAAGCCCATTTTCCAGTTGCTTAGCACTGCCGGCTGCGAAATTCCCCAAAAGAAAAAGTGGCGCAGCAAACAATGTCCGTAGGAGCATGATGCAATTCTGACTCCAATGAAGTAGGTGTTAAGTAGTGTCTAAGTAACATGCTAGGTTACGGTCCTAATCCCTCAACTGCAACCGTTTGCGATATTGGGATAAGCATTTCTCCTGTATAAGATTTCAACGGTCGAGGTTCACGGTCTAGGCTGGCATGTTTAGGCTGGCTGGACTGCTCGAAAGTGGATCGCGACAGCGATCTTTTCCCTTGCAGAGTGTGCCGCATGCGTTTCTTGAGACTCGGAAAAACTTCAGACTTAATGTTGCAAGACATTGCAGTCCAGTTCGCTAAATTTGAACGGATGAGCCTCTTAAGACACAGTATCTACTGGGGCATATGGCATATCGTCGAATGGAATTGCAATTGCATATGTACTCCGGGGAGTGCTGTGGTGGTCTATGGCCCGTCGGCTCTCGATTGTCGCCGTTTCGACGCTTCAGCGTTTTCGGACCAAGAATTTGGAGGCATGGACGTGATTACCCAGTTTTGCAAAATGCAAGTCGCCAGAAACTTCGTGCTTGTGCTGGCATTCAGCCTTGCGGTACCTGTGCTTCACGCTTCTACTCTCAGCGACGGTGGGTCGGTTGCGCCAAGCCCGCTCTTTCCAGGAGGAGTTTTAGAGGCGTCGACTTCGGGTACCATTACAACTGCAACCTTCATGGCCACTTTCACTCAGTGGGTGTATTCGGATCCAAACAACACCTGGTGTTCAGGATGCTTGGACTTCGTCTATCAGTTCACGAATAACGGCCCTGACATCAACGCCCGATACACGATGTACAACTTCAATAATGGGTCGAATTGGAGTCTTGATGTTGGTACGGACCCTTTCGGAATGCACGATCCAACCAGTATTGATCGCAGCATGACGGGCAGCGTGGTGGGCTTCAACTACAATCCCGGAGATGAAATTCTCCCCGGAGAGACAACCCCTCTGCTGGTGATCGAAACGAATGCGCATCACTATGATTTCAATGGTTTTCTAAGCGCCCAGGATGGCACTGCGGGTTATGCAGCTGCTTACGAACCCGCTAATGCCCCTTCCACCACCCCTGAGCCATCCTCGATCGGCTTACTTGGAAGCGGGTTGATGGTCGTTGGAGGGTTCTGGCGTAAATTGCGCTTGGGAGTACGCGGCTGAAGCGGTAGGTTGTCGTGCCCTCAAGAGGTGGCAACCCATGTCAGCTACTGAGGGGTTCAAGGTGTTTCTTAGCAGTTCGGACGGGTGGTAGCAGGATCACTTAGGTTGTCCCAGTCGGCGAGTTCGCCGATGCGTCAATCAGCCTAGTGGTTAAGCGCTATCACCCGTCAACTTTTGCTCTGCCTTCAGACCCTTCCGGGCCTTGGGAAAAATCTGCGAACTTGTCAAGAACCATCTTGTAAGCTGGCTGCTTGTTCTGCAGCCATTGAAGACGTCCCACCACCCCACTACCATGCCTCAAACCGAACGACTTCTGTCGTGCCAGCCACGACACTAGCACCTCAACCAGACGCAAGGGCCGGGGTGTGGTCGCGTCTGATCTTCCTGCAGGTCCTCCCCGAAGCTGACTGACTAAGGCGGGCGTTGCTGATATTTAGCAGCGATGCAGCTCTCGTTGCCGATGTTTTTTTAAAACACAGTCGAGGTTGAGCGTCAGAAAGAAGCAGGTTGCGGCGCCCGCTATTCCGCCGATCATAATTACCCTGGCGCCGCGGCGCGGGTACTGATGGTTACTAAAGTACTAATGATGTCGTCGAAAAGTGCTAGGCAAAAGTGACCTTAGTTCTGTAGGATTAGACCTCTCGAAAAAACTACAAGTCATTAGGTTCGACAAACCGAGTCGACTCCCCTATGCAGTTCGCAAAGAGAAGTCGCGAAGAAAAGAGGATGATAGATGCAAATTCTCTCCCCGTTCTGCCTTTTGTCTGCCAAACCTATTCTTCTCAATAACCGAACACGCCTCAGTCACCAGCTTCTCATCAGCGCACTCTTAGTCACGTTTTTCGTATTTCTGGTGCTTCCGGCGTCTGCAGTCGGAAATTCTGCTAGCGGTAAGATTTCCGTGCGGTTGCTCTCCGAGACGGCGAATGGCGCACGCTCTGAAGCCCTGATAGTGTTTTCCGAACAGGCTGATCTAAGTGCAGCCTCAACCTTGCATACCAAGCTGGAAAAGGGGCGCTACGTTTTTCAATCGCTCCAGGCTGTCGCAGAGCGCACACAAGCTCCCCTCCGCATGTTGCTGGAACAGCGCGGCATTCCTTTTCAGTCGTTTTATATCGTCAACATGATAAAAGTGACCGCAGACCGCGCCTTGTTGGATGAATTGGCGGCGCGCACCGACGTAGCGCATATTGACGCTAACCCCCAGGTTCGGAGCTCTATACTGGGGACACCTGGCACAGGCATGGATTCACCGGGATCTGGACCGGAGTGGAACGTGCAGCGAGTCAATGCCCCGCAGGTGTGGGCATTAGGCTATCGCGGCGAGGGTATGGTGGTGGCGGGCAACGACACCGGCGTACTCTGGACTCATCCTGCCCTGAAATCGCATTACCGCGGCTGGAATGGCACTACGGTGGATCACGACTACAACTGGCACGACGCTACCAGTCAGCGTTCTCCGGTACCGGTGGATCCCAATGCGCACGGCACCTTCACGGCGAGCGAGATGGTGGGAGACGACGGGCTGGGCAACCAGGTTGGAGTGGCCCCGGGAGCAAAGTGGATTGCCTGTCGCAATATGGATCTACATGGAACCGGATCTCCGTCACAGTATATCGAGTGCTTCCAGTTCCTGATGGCCCCCTATCCGGTGAACGGGAACCCGAGCCAGGGTGACCCTTCGAAGGCCCCGGATGCCATCAATAACTCCTGGGCTTGCCCAGCAAGCGAGGGCTGCACGGTTACCACCTTGCAGAGTGTGGTTGACGCTGTACGTGCGGCCGGAATCTTTCCTGCTATGGCAGTTGGTAATTCCGGCCCCGGTTGTTCCACCGTTTCCGATCCCCCCGAATTTTACGCAAGCTCAGTCAGCGTTGGCGCGACTGATACGTTCAACAATGTTGCCTTATTCAGCAGCCGAGGCCCCGTGACCGTCGATGGGAGTGGTCGAATGAAGCCGGAACTTTCTGCCCCCGGCGTCAACATTCGCGCGGCTGTTCCGTGGGCCACGTTGTATCAAGGGTATTGGTCCGGAACCTCAATGGCGGCCCCACACTTGGCAGGTGGGGTTGCTCTCTTGTGGCAGGCACATCCCGACTTGATCGGCAACATCACCGCCACCGAAGCAGCCTTCACCCAGTCAGCTCACCGTCTGATACCTTCACAGTTCTGTGGAATGAGCTTTATCCCCAATGATGTCTATGGATGGGGACTGCTCGATCTGTTGAACGCGGTGCAGTCTGCCCATTAACGAATAAAGGTGGCCCTGTCTAGGTGCGGGGCCACTTCCCACTTGGCTAGCCTATGAGCGCGTTCGATCCCATCCAGGCTTTTGTGCTTCGGTGGGGAACCCTTCAGGGTAACTGCATTCGCTTGCCAGCGCTGTCGGTTCGTATCCTACTGAATCTCAATCACGCTGCCGCTATCGGCTTCCTGCAATTCCTTGGTGCGCTCGATCACCCGCTTGGTGAACGCGAACAATGACTGGGCGTGTGGAGACTGGTCGCCTTCGAGCACGATGGGCTGGCCGCTGTCGCCGCCCTTGCGGATGTCGGGGTCAAGTTCGATGCTGCCGAGAAACGGCACTCCGAACTGCTGCGCGGTGCGAGCGCCTCCACCTTTAGAGAAAATATCGATCTCGTGCTGGCAGTGTGGGCACACAAAGTAGCTCATGTTTTCGACGATGCCGAGAATGTCCACCTTCACCTGCTTGAACATCTCGATGGCTTTGCGCGCGTCCTGCAGCGACACGTCACTCGGCGTGGTGACTACCACCGCGCCCGTCAGCGGCACCGTCTGCACCAGGGAAATAACGACGTCCCCTGTGCCTGGTGGGAGATCAACGACAAGGTAGTCGAGTTGCCCCCACTCCACTTGCCCTAGAAACTGTTTGACGATGGAGTGCAACATAGGACCGCGCCATACCAGGGGCTTGTCTCCCGGGCTGAGAAAGCCTACCGACATTACCTTCAGGCCGTAGCGTTCTGGTGGCAGAATGCGATCTTCGCCGACGACGCTGGGAGACATTGTCGTGCCCAGCATCAGCGGCACGTTGGGGCCGTAGACGTCGGCATCGAGTAGTCCAACCTTGTGGCCAAGCCGCGCCAGGGCGATCGCCAAGTTTACCGCGAGAGTGGTTTTGCCGACGCCGCCTTTACCAGAGCCCACGGCAATGATGCTGTTGACTCCAGGAAGCGGCTGCGGACCAGCCTGCGGCTGGCCCGGCATATGCGTATGCTGATGACTCACGTGGGTTCCTGTGGTGACGGGGATGAGGTGCGCAAATGACGATTATACGCCGCGAACAAAGAGCAGCTTAGCGATACACCTCGCGCTGGTGAGCCGTCTCTTTCTCTTGCCAACAGCTCGCCGACCGAGCATAATAGAATATTCGCTTTTTCTTCGCGTTATGAGGGACCGCGATGCAGAACTATCTACCATTCGATTTCGAGCCTACGGACGAACAACTCCATGCCATCGAGCACGTGTACGGTCCCATGCTCGTGGTGGCGGGCGCAGGCACCGGCAAAACTACGGTGCTGTCGCGGCGGATCGCTCATCTCATCGAGAGCGAGGCAGCCAAGCCCAAAGAGATTCTGGCTGTCACCTACACCCGCAATGGAGCGGCCCAGTTGATTTCTCGAGTTGGGGAGATCCTCTATCCTCATCTCGATCAGGCGAGTGCGGCTGGCAAACTGATGGCCAGTGGACTGCGGCCTCACACCTTTCATTCCTATTGCTACGGATTGCTGCGCGACGCCAACCTTCGATTTGCGCTTCTCGATGAGAAAGACCTGCAAATACTGTTGCGACGCCGCATTCAAGATCTGCCGCTCAAGCGCTTCATCAAAGCGTCAGAACCGGGACAGTTCCTCAAGGATTTACTGGAATTCTTCCGCAGTTGCCATGACGAGTTGCGCACTCCCGACGATTACGACGCCTACATCACGCGCCTGGAGCGCGGCGAGATTCCGCTGCCGCGGGTGGGGAAGTCGAAAGACGCCGAGACCATGGTCCGTGACGAAGTGCTCGAGCGTTGTCACGAGATCGCGCAAGTTTTTCATTATGTGGAAGACCTGCTGAAGCAGGAGGGTCTCGGGAGCTTCGGCCACATCATCACGCGCGCTGTCGAGTTGCTCAGCCGTCGCCAATCGGTGCTGCAACGCGCCCAAAAACATGCCCGCTTTATTCTGATTGACGAGTTCCAGGACTCCAACGTCGCGCAGATTCAGCTTGCCCGGCTGCTCGCCGGTGACGAGGCTAACGTGTTTGCGGTAGGCGATCCCGATCAGGCGATTTATCGCTTCCGTGGCGCCACCAGCGGTGCGTTCGATCAGTTTCTCCGGACCTTCGGCCCGGGACGGGTCAAGGGCGATCACGCTATCGGAGAATCGGCGCTCTACGCCATCCATCTTGCGTTGTGCTTATCAGGCAATTGCGTGCAATCCCTTAATTGCCAGCATCGAACTGCGTGATGGCGGTTGGCCGCGCGAGCCCCTCGGCTGCGCCCGTCTGAAAGACGATCCGGCTCTGGCGCACGCTTTGCCGGTACAGGCGGTGGTGCACAATCGCTTCGAGCAGGAAGCCGAATTCATCGCCGATACGATCGAGGCAATGCGCCAGCAGCGACCGGCGATGAAGCTTTCCGACGTCGCTGTGTTGTACCGCACCCACACCCATCGACAAGAAGTGCTGGCGGAACTTCGCCGACGCGACATTGCCGTGCACGTCCAGGGCGTCGATCTCTTCGATACCCCAGAGGTCCGCGATGCCATGGCGGCATTGCAGGTCATGGAGTCCGCCAATCCCATTGCGCTGGTTCGAGTGTCGGCATTTCCCCAGTTCAACGTGGATGCGGAAGAGTTTCGAGCTGCCCTCGCCCTCGCCGGCAAGAAAGCGTCGATTGAGTCCTTGCTGGAAAAAGTTCCGGTGGCTTCGCGGTAATGGAATCGGTGCGCGAGGCGCGACATGACCTTGCCAACGCCAACGATCAACTGGCGCCGGCGATGAAGATTGCGCAACACGTATTCCAACTGCCGGATTCACTTCCCCTGCGGCGACTTCAGGAATTGGCGGATCAATGGTGCAAGAAACCCAAGCCACTGGTGGGGCAGGGAACTCTGCGCGAGTTTCTCGAGTACGTCGAGCTATTTCGCGAGGCAGGGGGATGCCTTGCCGAGGATGGCGGAGAGGACGATCCGGTGGCGGCGCTGGCGCCTGCCGACTTCAGCAAGCGGCCTCTGGAAGACGCGGTGCAATTGATGACCGTGCACGCTGCTAAGGGATTGGAGTTCCCCTGCGTCTTTGTTTTGCGCGTCGCTTCACAATCGTTTCCGCACAACTACACGGAGCCGCTGGTTGAGTTTCCGCAGCAACTGCGCAGCAAGGATAATGCCGCTGAGAGCCCGCCCAAAATTCTTCACGAGGAAGAAGAGCGTCGCTTGTTTTACGTCGCCATGACACGTGCTAAGGATGAGCTCTACCTTTGCGGAAAGATCAGTAAGGCGAAAAATAATCCCGCTCCTACAAAGTACATGCGGGAGTTGGTGAATGCTGGAAAGTCCACGCTCAAGGGCGCAATCGAATGCCGTGTGTTGCCGGCATCCGAAGTTATTCCAAAGTTACATGCCGCCGCAGAGCCACAGCCGCTGATCTCGCAGTGGGTGCAGCTTCCCGCGCGCTGCGATGCGCCGCTGGGCGAGTTGAGCGCCAGCGCCATCGAGCAGTACGAACGCTGTCCGCTGGCATTCAAGCTTAGCCGCGACTGGTGTATCCCCGAGGAACCCGCGGCCATGATGCAGTTCGGCTCGGCTATGCATCTTGCCCTTAAGGCGTACTTCGATGGCGTGCGGGCCGGGCATCCACCTAATGAAGACGCGGTCATCGCGTGTTTTCGCGACGAGTTCGGCAAGGCGAAGATCGACGAGGATGCGCAGCGCGAGCTCTACGACAAGGATGGTTGCGAGCAACTGCGGCAGTTTCTGCGCTCCGAACTGGCAACACCCACTGGCGAGATTCTTAACAACGAGAGATTCTTCCGTGCCGCCATTGGCGGGACGATGGTGAAGGGAAGAATGGATCGCCTGGAACGGATCGATGGAGACCGTGTCAAGCATTGTCGACTACAAGACCGGAAAGCCGAAGACGCAGGATGATGCCGACGAGAGCTTGCAACTTTCTATCTATGCGCTTGCGGCGAGGAGCATGGGTTTCATCGCCGAGTCGCTGGTGATCGTCAATCTGGCCGATTGCAGCGCGGTCGAGTCGCGGCGCTCCGAAAAGCAACTCGACAGCGAAGCGGCCCGAGTGAGCAGCGCCGCAGCCAATATTGCCGAGGGAAACTTCGAATCCCAAGCCTGGCCGGCATTGCCGCTTTTGCTCCTATCGCAGCCTTTGTCCGGCTACGGAAGTGAGTTGTCATTCAGCCCGCCGAACGCGCGGCCACAGTGAACTAGCCCAGTACGGACCCATCGCCGGGCCTCCAACCGTGATTTATCATCCTCTGCGGAGGTGACGCCGCCCGTGCGAGACTTCAACAGTTTGTCGCAAAAGGAAATCCTGGCCCTGGCCATTTCGCTGGAGGAAGAAGACGAACGAATCTATTCCGACTTCGGCGAAAATCTGCGGGAAAATTTTCCCGGTACGGCGCAGGTGTTCGAAGAAATGCGCCAGGAAGAGATCGGCCATCGCCGCCGCCTGATCGAGCTTTACCAGCAGAAATTCGGCGAGCATATTCCGCTCATCCGCCGGCAAGACATTCGCGGCTTTGTGCAGCGAAAGCCCATCTGGCTGAACACCCCGCTTCGTCTGGAACAGATCCGCCGCCAGGTGGGTGCCATGGAAGTGGAGACGCGCCGATTCTACGAGCACGCGGCTGCGCGTGCCGAAGATGCCGGCATTCGTCAATTGCTCGACGATCTGGCGGTCGAAGAGGCTTCGCATGTCGAGCGAGCCGAGCAGTTGGAGAAGACCGAACTTAAGCCGGAGGTTCGGGAGGAAGAAGAAAAAGCGCAACGCCGACTCTTCGTCTTGCAGATCGTGCAACCTGGACTTGCTGGTCTGATGGACGGGTCGGTATCAACTCTAGCTCCCGTCTTCGCGGCCGCGTTTGCCACCAAGAACACATGGGATGCTTTCGCCGTCGGACTCGCCGCCTCGCTGGGAGCTGGCATCAGCATGGGGTTTGCCGAGGCGCTGTCCGACGACGGCAGCCTGACCGGGCGCGGCACCCCGTGGTTGCGCGGCTTGGTATGTGGCGCCATGACGGCGTTGGGCGGAATTGGCCACACCTTGCCATATCTCATTCATGACTTCCGAGTAGCCACGACGATTGCGATCATCGTTGTGCTGTTCGAGCTGGCGATCATTACGTGGGTGCGCAATCGTTTCATGGATACTCCACCGCTGTCGGCGGCGATTCAGGTGGCGTTCGGAGGCGCGCTGGTGTTTGCTACCGGTATTCTGATCGGAACTTCGTAGTGACATGGTGCATTCAAGATATGCGATGTTCGACGTCGTGAAGGTACGGCTCATAACGCGTCTCGTCTTGCTCGTTCTTGTGTCGATTACGACCTGGCCTGCGGGTTTGTCAGCCCAACCACAAGCAACCTACCTTGGCGTGGATCGCAATGATTATCCCGGCGACGCCAACATGGCCACGCTACGCAAGACATTTGCCTTCACGGGCTATTGGTTGAACAACCCGCCCGGCGCGAACGCCAACACCTGGCAAGGCAAGCGCAATACGCTCCAATCCATGGGCTACGGCTTCCTTCTCCTGTTTAACGGCCGTGAGTACCGCCAGCTTAAAGCTTCGGGCAATGCAGCCCAACTGGGGAGTCGCGACGCCGCGGCTGCTGTGAAGGCGGCTGCTGGCGACGCTTTTCCCAAGAGATCCATCCTGTTTCTCGATCAGGAGCAAGGTGGTCGCATGCTGCCCGAGCAGCGCGCCTATATTCATGCCTGGGTCGATGGAGTAGTGCAGGAAGGCTATCGTGCCGGTATCTATTGTTCGGGCATTGCCGTTTCGCGAATCAAGTACTGTCTCCGTGGTGACAGCCAATGACATTCGCGATCATGCCGGTGGCCGGGACATCCATTTCTTCGTGAGCAACGATCAGTGCGGACCTTCGCCGGGCTGCGTTTTTCCCAAGCCGCCGCCGGCTCCTGCCGCGAGCGGAGTGCCCTTCGCGGACGCATGGCAGTTCGCGCAATCGCCCCGGCGTCCAGAGATGACTGCGGCTTGCCGTCAGACCTATGCGCCAGATGGCAACTGCTATCCCCCAAACATGTCGGCCAGCACCGGGGTACACGTTGATGTCGACACCGCAAATTCGCCCGATCCATCGCACGCGCTCGTGAAATGAAAACCACACGAGGGCTGCGGTTCGTAGCGGCCAATATGGTCTGGAACCAAATAGATCAGCGGCGCCACGATTTGCCCGGAAGCTCATCTCTTCATACACTGACAGATAGGAATCAAACAAAATTTGTATTCGCTATACCGTCTGAAGTGTCGGACGCTACTGGCCTTGCACTGGGCTGCTCGTCAGTACCAGTCGGTCCGGCTATATGGTAACTGACAGGAGTGTCATCATGGAGAAGATTATTCCTCGCTGGGAATGGAGGACTTTCGGAGAGAATTTTGGCGACGCTGATCGCCGGTTCGCAACTCTTCAACCTGGCGACGTGCAGGAAAGTGACGAGGTGTATCTGCTCTCGTCCGTCAGCGATCAGAACGTCAAGGTTCGCGATCAGTTGATGGACATAAAGACACTTGAGCAGGTCAACGGCGATGGCCTCGAACAGTGGAAACCTGTCATGAAAGCCGGTTTTCCATTGCCCGGCGCGGAAGTGAAGAGGGTATTTGCGGCCCTTGAGCTCGAGTCCCCGGCGTTGACCCGTGCAGACTACACGCTTGAACAATTTGTTACCGACCTGGCGGGGTCAAGGGGACAGTTGCGTATCGTGAAGGTCCACAAGAAGCGCGCCCGCTACAAGCTTGAAGGCTGCATGGCTGAGCTGACTGAGGTGCAGGCGGACGGCAGAAAGATACGCACGGTGGCGCTGGAATCGGAAGATCCGGCTCTTGTGATTGCTACCGTGCGCCAACTCGGACTAGACCAGTTTAAGAACATTAGCTATCCGCGAGGCCTGAAACGGCTTGTCGGGATGTCGAACTGAGGAAATTTCGCTATGCCTAGCTATGCGGTCGTCGATGTAGGCACAAATTCGGTGAAATTCAATATCAGCGAACGTCACGACGATGGAACATGGCAGACGATCGTCGATCGCGCTGAAATCACCCAGCTCGGCGAGGGGTTAGACAAGACCAACGAGATTAGCAGCGAGGCCATCGCTCGCACCGTGGACGCGGTCGCGGGGATGGTTTCGGAAGCTCGTCAGCATGGAGTGACGGCAATCGCGGCCGTCGGCACCATGGGATTGCGCACGGCCCGCAATAGCCAGCAGTTTATTGACGCTGTCCAGAAGCGATCTGGCATCACGATTGAAGTCATCTCCGGCGAAGAAGAAGGGCGACTGGCATATCTTGCTGTCAAATCCGGCCTCGGTCTGACGCAAGGCTCACTAGTAATCTTCGACACTGGAGGCGGAAGCACACAATTTACGTTCGGTCGCGGTTCTACGGTGGAAGAACGGTTTAGCCTGAACATCGGCGCGGTTCGGCTCACCGAGCAATTTGCTCTGGACGGAGTGGTGTTGGCTGAAAAACTTCGCGTCGCTCGCGCAGCGATCGCCGCTGAATTCGTCCGCATCGAGAACAAGCCATCGCCTGACGTGCTGGTTGGGATGGGTGGCGCCGTCACCAACATCGCCGCGGTGAAGCATGGGCTAGCGAAATACGATCCCAACGTCATTCAAGGGTCGGTGATCGAGAGCAGCGAGATCGAACGCCAGATTGAGCTCTATCGTACGCGTTCGCTGGAGGATCGGCGCAGCATCGTCGGCCTGCAGCCAAAACGCGCTGACGTGATTCTTGCAGGCGCATGCATAGTTGCGACTGTGATGGACAAACTTCGCAAAGATAAGTTGTCGGTCAGCGATCGCGGGCTACGGCACGGCCTGCTGATCGACCGCTTTGCCAGCTAGTTCCCGATTCAACCGGACCGAGTGCAAGAAAAATCTCAGCATGCGCGAATCGCTGACAACCTCGTGATCAGGAACGAGTCTGGTCTGCGGAAACTAATTTCGAGTTGCCTGAGTGCAGGTCGGTGTATATATTACTCATTTTGGAAAGCCTAAAGCCTAACTGCGCGATTCAGTCCTCATTGCGCGACGAGCGAGCCCCCATGTCATATTTGCGACAAGGTCTTTCTACTTTTCTCAGCGCTAGTCTGATTCTTGGTGTCCTCGGCCTCGACGGGTGCAGCAAGAAGTCGGAACCGGCGCAGTCTGAACAACCGCAGCAGCAGCAAGCTCCCGCGACAACCTATGCCACCCCCACTCCGGACCAACTCTACCAGCTGGTCGCTCCCATTGCGCTGTTTCCCGACAACCTGGTGGCGCAGGTTCTGGCGGCTTCGACCTTCCCAGACCAAGTAAGCGCTGCTTATCAGTGGCTCCAGCAGAATTCCAGCCTCAAGGGTCCGCAACTGTTGGAGGCCGTCAATCAGCAGCCGTGGGACGCTAGTGTCAAGGGATTGACCCAGTTCTCTGACGTGCTGAGCCAGATGGCGACGAACCTGTCGTGGACTTCCGCTTTGGGTGACGCCTACTACAACATCCCACAGAGTGTGATGAACGCAGTGCAGGTGATGAGGCAGCGCGCGTATAAGGCGGGCAATCTCAAGACCACCCAGCAGCAGAATGTCACTGTGCAGAACCAGGCACCGGGAACCGCTCCGCCTCCAGAAGCCTCGTCCGGCGAACCACAGACTACGATCGTGCAGCCTCCGCCGCAAACCATCATCATTCAACCGGCGCAGCCAGACGTGGTGTATGTGCCCACCTATAACCCGACGGTGGTCTATGGAGCTCCGGTGGCTGTCTATCCCGGGTACTCTACCGGCGCCATGGTCGCCACCAGCCTGCTTTCTTTTGGAGTGGGCATTGCGGTCGGCGCTGCCATCAGCGGTGGCGGGGGATGCTGCGGATGGGGCTGGAACTCGTGGGGATGCGGCTGGCACAACTCCACCGTCGTCTATAACCACAACACCTATATTTCGAACTCCAATACATTCGCCAACCGGAACAATTACTACAATCGCAACAATGCGAACTTCAATAACGTCAACCGCAATAACATCAATACCAATAACATCAATCGCAACAACCTGAACGCCAACAACATCAACCGTAACAATATCAATCGCAATAACGTCAATAACCGCGCCAACAACTTCAACAGCGGTAACGAGCCGCACTTCAATCAGAATTTGAACCAGAAGCAATTCAGAAATGAAAACGCGCAGAACCTGACAGGGCAACGCGGTGGCAACGTGGGAGGGCGAGGCGGCAATCAGCCCAATTTCAACCAGAACCAGAATCGTGGCGGCCAGCAGCAGAACCGAGCCGGCATGAACCAGAATCAGGGCCGCGCCAACAACTTCAATCAGAATCAGCGGCAGCCACAGCGGGGCTATGGTGAGCAGGGCACCCGCGGCGCCGGCACTAGCGCATTTGGCGATTACAGCAAGGGCGGTAACGCTCGAACCAACAGCGCGCGCGGCCAGCAAAGTCTGGCCGGAAACCGTGGCGGAGGCGCCGAGCGTAGCGGCGGTGGTGGTGCACGCGCTGGCGGAGGCGGAGGAGGCCGGCGCCGGTAGTTGAGGCGAATGGCCGGCCCCTGATCGCGGGACCGAAATCTAAGGAGAAGACGCACTGTGAAATTCATCGCGCAATCTTTGCGAGCACTTACCCTCCGGTCGTCGCTGGCGATGTTCGCCGTAAGTCTGCTGTTTCTGCTGAGTGCCCCAGGCTTATTCGCGCAACAGGGCAACGAGAAGACATTCGCTTCCCCGGGTGACGCAGTGCTGGCCCTATACAACGCCGTCAAGTCCAACGATGCGCAGGCACTGAGCGCAATTCTCGGTTCCAACTCCGGCCCCATCCTGCACACGGGAGACGAGGTTGCCGACAAGAAGATGGGGACGGACTTCGTTCGCCGTTACGACCAGATGCATCGCGTGGTGATGGAACCCGACCAGACGGTCACCCTCTATGTCGGCGCCGACAACTGGCCGATGCCAATTCCTGTAGTCAAGAACAACAATGGCGCCTGGTACTTCGACACGGAAAGCGGGAAACAGGAAATCCTTTACCGCCGGGTCGGCAGAAACGAGAACGACGCCATCGACGTTCTACATACGCTGGTTGACGCCCAGCACGACTATGCTTCCGAGACGCATGACGGCGACAAGACCAAGCATTACGCCATGAAGTTCTTGAGCAGCGAAGGCAAGCAGGATGGCCTGTATTGGAAGACGAACGACAACGAGACCCCCAGCCCGATTGGACCTCTGCTGGTTTCGGCCACGGGCGAGGGCTACGCTATGAAACAGGGCCAGCAAGAGCCCTTCCACGGCTACTACTACCGCATCCTCACGAAACAGGGTCCCGCGGCCAAGGGCGGTGCGCGCGATTACATGGTGAACGGCCAGCTCACGCGCGGCTTTGCATTTGTCGCTTACCCAGCTGAGTATCGCAACTCCGGCGTTATGACCTTCATCGTCAATCAGGATGGCGTGGTGTACGAAAAAGACCTTGGCCAGGACACGGACAAATTGGCCGCGGCGATGTCCGAGTTTGATCCTGACAACACTTGGCGACCGGCCGAATAAGCCTGCGGCGCCACGAAGTCACCAAAAGAAAGTTGCTTATGAATCAACCGCCCCCGCTCCAGCTAACAAAAGCCCAAGCGGGACTGTCCAGGTTGAGTCGGGTGTTCTACTGCTTTGGCTCGGCTCGCGGCTGGTCGGGACCTTACTATTACGGAGTATTGACAACACGTCAGTTATTGACTTAATCAGTGGCGGCAAAGGATTTACTGCGCGCGATAGGTCACGTTGCCGTTCATCATCGTCAGCTTCACCTTCGTCGTGCTGATGTCGCTGGGCGGAATTTTGTACAGGTCTTTCTCCAGCACGACGATGTCGGCCAGCTTTCCGACTTCGAGAGAGCCAATCTGCTTCTCCAAGTCCAACACATATGCCGAGTCGAGCGTGTAGGCCTTGAGCGCCTGATCCAGCGTGATGCGCTCGTTTGCCGGCGGCATGATGGGCGTGAACTGGATTTTCTCGTATTGCGGCAGAATGGCGCGCGTCAAGGCCACCTGGATTGCATCCAGCGGACGATAACTGGAGACGTAGCCTGACGCCGGCCAGTCGGTCCCGAACGCCAGACGGCCTCCCGCCTTCGATACCGAATTCATGCGCGCCCACTCGGTGTTGACCACATCGTTCCCGAGAATCTGTGTGACCATCTCGCTGTACGGGTCAGGGGTGATCCACTGCGGCGAAGTCTGCATCGTGACATTGAGTTCTTTGAAGCGCGGTACGTCCTGGTCGGTGATCAGCAGCGAATGCGCGATGGTGTGCCGCGAAGGGCTGTTGGGGTATTGCTTCTCGGCCTCGGCCACGATGTCCAGATACGCGCGAATGGCGGCATCCCCGTAGCAGTGGCAGTGAGTGTCCACTCCGTTCTGCTGCGCCTTCAGGACAGCGGCCCCGACAAGCTTGGGATCGAGAAGATACTCCGCGTTGTAGCCGGGCCGGTCGTAATAAGGTTTGAGCAGAACCGCGGTGTGCTGGGCCTCGCCGCCATCAAACATGATTTTTAAGGTCTTGAGCCTGCACCAGTTCGGAGTGGTACTTGTCCCGGAGCTTCAGGACGGTATCGACCGGATCTTTAATTTCGGGGTTATTCCAGTAGTAGGTGCCTACCACCCTCACCGGCAGCTTGTTTTCTTTCTCTAAATGCTGATAGCCGTCGTATCCCGTCTCGGTCGGCATGGTTGCAATTCCGGCTTCAAACACGGCCGTAATGCCTGCCGCCGAAAACTTCGGCAACAACTCTGCCATCGCAGCAATCTGGGCGTCGGCTGTAGGAGGCGTCAGTTTGGCCAGCACGGCTTGCTCCGCTGGAGTCTCAACCACCCAACCGGTAGGCTCACCGGTCTTGGGGTCCCGCTGGAAGTAGCTGAAGCCGGGCACCGGGTCCGGAGTCTTGGCGTTCACGCCTGCCAGCTCCAGCGCCTTGCTGTTGACCCATGCGCTGTGCACGTCAATCGCAACCAGGAGCACAGGACGGTTGGGAAACAGTTTGTCGAGGTCGGCTTTGGTCGGGCCAGTGGTGGGAAACAGGGTATAGCGCCAGCCATAGCCGCGAATCACCTTGGCATCAGGAGTGGGCGTCGGCCCACTTCTTCACGGATGCCAGCACCTCTTCAAGCGAGTCGTACTGCAAATCGGCGCCTCCCGCGAACATCGCCAGCGTCGGGTGGATATGCGAATCGACGAATCCGGGCAGCAGCATCTGCCCTTTGAGATCGATGACCTGCGTCTTGTCGCCGATGAACGGCTGCACGCCGTCATTGGTTCCTACATAGGTTATGTACTTGCCTTTGATCGCAATGGCCTGTGCCGTGGGGTTCTTGCTGTCGATGGTGTAGATCGCGCCGTTCTTAAAAACGTAGTCGGCCTTGTCGGCCGCAAGAGCCGGGGCAGCGACGATGCTAACGATGGCTGCGAACAATACGACGGAAGCAACTAGCATATGAATAGACTTCATCGGGTTTTCCTTATATTTGTGCGACTCAGCCGGTTGACAAACAGTCCCTGACTCGCCGTCTTGGGTCAGATGTTTTGGTGGTTTGCCCTCTAACGGACGACCGAGGACAGCTTCAAAAAACTCCTGCGTTCTTCGATACCATATGTCGACAAGCGTGCCGTCCAGCCGCTTGAAGCCATCCGCAAAATCTTCGCGAAAAGGTTCGTTGCACTTTTGGCATCTCACTGTTCAGAACCTCAAGGGCCCGCTCGTTCCCGGTTACAACTGGGGTTATCGATCGCCATCTCGTAGAGCCTAAGTTTCGAACTCAACTTTCATCGCACTACCTTGTTTGTGAAGGCAGATGGAGCGCCACCCGCCTTCGCCTTTCTGTGCGACTCAGACGCTCCCTTCGTCCGCGCAACCTTACGCGAAGGTCGGGAACCGCCCCTCGGCGAAGAGTGCCGGCCGAAGTCGAGACCAGTTGAACGCGAACTGGAAGGCATCGAGATCGGCGAAGGTTTGGCCGACCACCTGCATCCCCGAGGGCATTCGGTTTTCGACCACGCCGAGCGGGACGTCCACGACTGGATAGCGGTTGAGGAGGTTCCAGGGCCACGTCAGGGCAAATCCCAGCCCGGTGCCGGTCCACAGGATCCAGCTGCTTCTCTTTGCTCTTGAACATGTCGGCGCCGACAAGAGGCGTCGCCATGGTCGGCATGAGCAGGATGCGGTAGCCTTTTCCAAAGACGCGCTGCTGGACCTGCCGGTGGTAGCGCTCCAGCAACTCCTCGGCTTCCTCTGCCTGGCGCGGTCCGATGGTTCCGACCTGGTCGAGCATCTCCGTCATATAGGGCGAGAGCAGATCCCGATGGGAATTCGCGATCTCGATCAAAGTGCCTATGGACGTCGACATCAGCCCACGCAAGAAGACGAACTTGTCCGTCCTTCGAGAAGCCGCAGTCGACCTCGTCCACGACGCAACCGGCTGCCGCGCAGCGTCTCGATGCCTTTCAGCATCGCGTCCTTCACCGACGGAATGACGTCGGCAAGGTCGGCGCCCCAATCCACGGCGATGCGCCACCCCGAAAGGTCGGCGTATTGGGATGGATAGTCGAGGCGAGGCCGGATCGCGGCCATGATCTTGTCGGAGGGACCGACGATCGCGTTCTGGAAATGGACGAGGTCGTCGAAGCGTCTGCGCAAGCGGGCCCGAGGTCGAAGAGGGGATCTCCCCACCCGCGACCCGCCCGAACGGCGGCCTGAAGCCGTAGAGACCGTTTTGCGAGGCGGGGATGCGGATCGAGCCGCCCATGTCCGATCCCATGGCGAGCGTCGCGAAGCCCGCGGCCAGCGCCGCCGCCGATCCCGCGGACGACCCGCCCGGGGAGTATTCGAGGTTCCACGGATTATGGGTCGTGCCCCAGGCGCGGGTCGAGGCGCCGAGGAAGAGGTAGAATTCCGGCACCGTCGTCTGGAACGGCATGACGGCGCCAGCCGCCTCGAGCAAGTCGATGATGGCTGCGTTTTCCGTTGCGGGCGGCGAGTCCTTGAAGATGAGCGAGCCCTGCGTCGTCCGCCAGCCCGGCCGGCTGAATTCGTCCTTGATGGCGACCGTAATTCCTTCGAGCGGTCTTGCGTCGCCGCGCCGATAGCGATCCTCGGACTGTTGCGCCTCCTTCATCGCCTGATCGAAGTGCTCGTAGGTGATGCAATTGACCTTCGGATTGAGCGCTTCGATCCGCTTGATCTGCGCCTTCAGCAGATCGACCGGCGAAGCCTTCCTGGCCCGGAACATGGCCGATGAGATCGTCAACCGACGCGTAGCAGAGCGGATCGCCGGCTTCAGTCCAAGCTGCCGGGGAAGCGAGGGCCGCAAGGCTCGCCTTCATGGCGACCGGCGCGGCAAGCATACAAGCTGTAAAAGTTCGTCTATCCATTTGCATTTCTCCTGCTTGCATTTCGCAAGCCGATTATCTTCGTTAGGATCAAATCTGCGCTTTCTGCGAACAGCGCCAACACCGGGTCGATGTGCGATTCCACGAATCCCGACAGCACATCGGAACCATTGACTTACTGTTTCTTAGGAAACAGCGATGTCACTTGAAAGCTCATCGACCAGGTGCTGAGAATTGCGCCAATGATCAAACCCAAGAGGTGGTGAAAATAATTCGTGTGCTGCTTTTCATATGTTCTGCGTCCTTTCAGAACCTCACTTGCCCACTAATTCCTGCGTAAACTTTTGTATTGAAGCTACGGTCGCCTGGCTCGATTACTTGCAGGTCCGCCGCGACGCGAAACCATCGCAGCACGGCGAAGCTATAGAACGCCTCCATGCCCTGCTCGTCCCCTAGCTGGAAATGGAGTGTGTTTTCCAGCCCGCGCTTAAGGGCGGCGCTGAAGAAGTAGCGGAAGTAGCCGACACCGGGGCGATCGAACGGCCGCTTCTGCAAGAAGCCTGATCTTTGGCCTAACCAAGCCAGTAATGCCAGCGAGAAAATAAGCAGCCCAAGCCAATCAACGTAGCGCATTAGGGTCGACGCAATTCCTCATCAGCCGCAGTGTTCGGTGAACCTGCTATCAGCAACTTGAGTTGGGAAATGCTCCGCATGGTTCAAGTTGCAGAAACCGGATGGCCCTGAGGTCGGGCTGGCCTAATAACTATCACTTAGCACGAAAGACTTAGGTGATTGCTGTCACTTTAGCGCGTGACAATGGCATGGCAGGTGTCATGTTTGTGCTATGTCGTTACCCTCGCTGGTACATCCAAGTTGAAAGCAGTTGACGCTCGAACAGCGTCTTTGATTGCTTCGTTGTCTCCTTAGAAAGATTGCGTCCCGTCTCGTCGGCTTAATAGGCACTGACGGCATCCTCAAGCGTGGTGACGACAGGCTGCGACGCCTTCATGGGGTCAGCCGCTTCTTGAATCGAGCGTGCCATCAGCCAAGATTTTCCCAACTGTGCGTCTTGCTGATTGGCGAAGACGTCGGCCGTCGACGTACCTGACGACCACTGAAATTACGGTTATTTGGTGAGAGGAACCACGGGGACTGCAGTCAGATAAACCGCCGGACGGCGGTTTTCTTGTTTCTGATGAATCCAGCAAATTTGCGCAACATCAATTGGCCGCCCTTTCACGGGCGGCTTTGTTTGGACTCGGACACAACGCATTCAAGGAGCAAATAAAGTCCACGAAAAGCAACAGTCGTCCCCTGGGAGCCGGCCAACTCATTATCTGTCGCGTAGGCCAAGCTCCGGGGTCTTGAAGGCTTCGTCGATCTCGATCTGATAGCCGTTCACCAGCCGGTTTGTTTCATTCGCCATTCCAACTACCGACATCAGTTCGTGGAACATGGCATCAGTCATGCCTTTGCCGCGCGCAGAAACCGTATGCGCGGCGATACAGTAAGGGCAGCCATTGGTCACGCTAACCGCGACGTAGATCAGTTCCTTGATCAGCGGATCGAGCGCACCGGGCGCCATGATCTCCTTAACGTCATTCCATGTACGCCTCAACAGCGCGGGATCGTGCGCCAACCCTTTCCAGAAATTGTTGATCCAGTCGGTCTTGCGCGTTGTCATGATGTCGTCATACACCGCCCGCACTTCTGGGCTAGCGTCGGCATATTCGATGAAGCCAAATGTGGCCATGTGTCCTCCAAGCGCACGAACAGAAATAACCTACCATATAGGAAATCCAGGCTGCGGCCGTGGAACAAGTGTATGGTTCCAGACAAGGGACAACCTCATGTGAGGTGTGCTGTGAGAAGGTATTTACCTAAGACCTGCGCTTTCGTTCTGACAATTGTCCTGGTCCTCGGCTTGCCAGCGACTATGTCGTCGCAAACGGGAACCCCCGTTCCACCCGGTCATACCGCCGCTAACCGCGCTACCCGGGAGGCGGAAAATGTCGAGCCTCCCGCGCCTCCGGTGCAAAACATTACTGCCGCGCAAGTATTGCAGCAGGCGGATGATTTGGTAGCGCTCGCACAGCAGGTGCGCGCAGACACGGAACGCGCGACACGGGGACTTCTAGCCAAAGACCTGAACAATAAGTTGAAGCGAATCGAGAAGCTCTCGAAGCAACTACGCCAGGAACTCATTCCTTAGCCGCATTCGTTTCCCGCACTTGTTCTTGTGTTGTCGACTACCGCGAGATGCGCAGATTTCGTGCAGCCTGTTGGAGTCTGTCCCGGACAAATTCGATCAGCTCTGATGTCACATACAGCGGCGGTCGAATGTGAAATATCGGTTTGCTGGCAACTGGTTTCAATGAGACATTCGCCCAGGAGACGTCGTCGGAGCCGTTGTGGAGAATCACTGCGTCGGCGCGATCGAGAAATTCCTGCGCCGAGGTCTTGAAGTCGGCTGTAGCTGTGTCGAGGATCGTTAGATAGAGGTCGGGTCGCAGGAAGCGCATCACGGAGTTGGACTCTATGATGGTATTCTCCGCACTGGCCAGTTCTTTGCGCACACGAGGCATGGCTTCGGCCAGCATTCCTTGGCGGGTGCGTACCCACAACGAGCGAGCTGCACCAGAGACGAGAAAACGCGAGGTGTCGCTCTCGCCGCCGCGATCGCGCTCTTCGGTCACAGCCCAACTGTGGTCGTCAGTGGCGCAGTTGCAGAGTTCGCCGTTGGCGGAACAAATGCCGTGTCCGTATTGCGTGATCTTCATGGCCGTCCAACGAAATTCGGGTAGCGCTGCGATCAGGCCAGCGACCACGCTGGTCTTGCCCACGCTGCGAGAGTGTCCGCCAATGACAATGATAGCCATAAGAAAAGCAGCAATTAGCAGTTAGCAATTGGCACCTAGCAACAGCTCGAGACGGCCAATGATAAGTGCTGAGTGCTAAATGCTAAGTGCGTTTTTCGCTTTCGCGTGCCAGCCGTGCCAGCGCCGCCAGCTCTTTCAAATACTGTCGGAGCGGGCGAGCAGGCCTGCCCCAGAAGACGACACCCTTTCCGCGAACGACCTTATTCGACAGCACGCCGCTGCCTGATCCGAGAACGACGCCCGGTCCGACTGTCGCATGGTCGCCGATACCAACCTGTCCTCCAATGACCGCGCCGTCACCGATTTCCACACTGCCGGATATCCCCGTCTGTGCCGCGATCACGACATTGGCTCCGACGGTAACGTTGTGGCCGATGTGGATCAGGTTGTCGAGCTTCGTTCCCGCGCCGATTACGGTCTTGTCCAAGGCACCGCGATCAATGGTGCAATTGGCGCCAATCTCGACGTAGTCGCCGATAACAAGTTCGCCGATCTGGGGAAACTTATGATAGCGGCCGTATTGTTCATCGCGCACGAATCCGAAGCCGTCCGCGCCCAATACTGCACCGGCATGCACTATCACGCGCCGACCCAGGGTCGCACCCGAATAGATGATGACGCGCGGATACAGGTCACAATCGTTACCGATTACAACGCCTTCGTTAATGCAACAGCCAGCGCCAATGTGGGAGCGCTCTCCAATCACAACGTTAGCTTCGATCACCGCATGTGCGTCAATAGCCGCGGTGGATGCAACCGTAGCCGACGCGTGCACGATAGCAGTGGGATGAATGCCAGGGGCGTAGGTCCTCTGAGGATGGAGCAATGCCCCGGCTCGAGCAAAAGCCAACCGGGGATGCTGTGCGATCAGTAACGGCTTGCGCCCCGCCGCCGATGCTGCGAACTCTCCAGCGATGACGGCGCTCGCGTGCGATGTCAGCGCCTGCTCCAGGTACTTGTCGTCTTGGACGAACACCAGAGCGCCCGGTTGCGCTTGTGCGATGCTGGCGACGGTTGAGATTTCGAGGTTGCCGTCGCCGATCAAGCGGGTGGCAGTGAATTCCGCCAGCGATTGCAGTGTTTGCGCCATGAAGTTGTTATAGCAGTGGATAGTGAACAGTGGATAGTGGATAGATTGCCGTCTCGCATAATGAAAGTGGCGAGCAATATAGGGGTCCTTCGACTCCTTGCTGCGCTCGTCGCTCAGGATGACAAACTGACTACGGCGGCGAAGTGCCGCCTGCGCTCAGTAGCACAAGCTCAAAAAGGCTCTGGATGAATGACTCAAGGTTCAGGATGACAAACTCAAGAATGGTATCCCGTGAAAGTTGAAACAATCGAGTAGCTACGCGATCGACGACTCACCGACCACACTATCCACTACCCACTATTCCCTAACCACTACTTCTCAATACAGCGGCGGCTCACCCGGCGGCCGGGTCTTCCAGCGCCTGTGCACCCAGAGCCACTGATCGGGATAGCGGCGCACGTAATCCTCAATGATCTTGTTGAACAGGGCGGTATTTGTGACGGCGTCGACTTCAGGGTCTCCCGTCCGCATCAGATCAACCGCTCGGTCGAACTCCACTCGATATTTACGCAGCACCGAATCCCAGATGGTAAAAGCCGGAACGACAGCTGCGCCAGTATGCGAAGCCACGCGCGCCACGCCGCTGGCGGTGCAGGCTGGGATTCCAAAGAAATTCACAAAGACGCCCTGCGGTGGCGTCATGTTGGTGTCCATCAGGACGCCGACGGTTTCGCTGTTACGCATCGCCGCAAGCAAGCCGCGAGCAAATTCGTCCTTGCCGATCATGACATTGCCATACAGGCCGCGATAGCGCGCGACCAGCTCATCGACGTAAGGGTTGTCGAGCGGCCGCACCACGATTTTCATGGGATGGCCCTGCAGCGAGTGGAAAAATGAACCGACCTCCCACCCTCCAAAGTGGCCGGTGAGGAAAAGCACTCCCTTGCCAAGCTTCTCTGCGGCCTCAAAATTCTCGATGCCCTGATACACGGCAACCTGCGAGGCGTTTTCCTTGGTGTAGCTGGGGAAGAGGCAAGCCTCTCCCAGCAAGCGGCCCAACGAAACGTAGACTCCGCGCAGGATCTGGCGGCGTTCTTTCGCAGATTTTTCAGGAAAGGCTAGCTCGAGGTTCCGCATCCCGACGCGACGCAGGCGGCGATGCAGGTGGTATACGACTCCGCCGAGCAGGATGCCGCACCCGCGGGCCATCGGTCGCGGCAAGGCGCCGATCAGGCGCACCAGCAGCGCGACTGGAACGTATTGCAACTTGTGGCGCATTGCAAGTGTCGGTTTGACGGTAGCACTGCAAAAAAACAAGGTCAAACGCGCCCGCAACGATTGCGGGGCAAGAGAAAAGCGGTGGCCGCAGCCACCGCTCTGCTACATCACGAATCTAGAGATCGTCTGAGCCGCTACTAGCCGGGGTTGTCGCCACGGGTGGCGCCGCGGTCGTTGATGGTGTCGCCGTTGGAGCCGGAGCTGGTTGTTCGTCCGTCGCCGGGTCGGTTGTCGTGGCCGGTACCTCTGCCGGAGATGCAGGCGAGGACGCGGTCGGCGTCTGGCCTGCTGTAGCCGCGGTCGCCGGAGCTGTCACCACAGGCGCCGGCGCAGCCTGCGCGCGAACCTTCGGCGTGGGAGCATACTTCTCAACTGTGTTCAGCAGGACCATCGAGTCCTTTGGAGCCGGAACCTCTCCGTTGAGCAGGGAATAGAACGTCCAATCCTTTCCGCCATAGAAGGCGCGAGTGTCGCCGCCGTCCTGGCGAATGACGCCACCGCTCAAGGAGACGCCAAGAAACAATCCGCGGGAACGCGAGTAGGTCAGTACTTGTGCGCGTAAGGTAAGGTCGGTCATGGCCTGAGCATCGCGTCCCACCGGACCGGCCGACGCGGAGGCATCGGCGCCCAACTTGAACTTGCTTTGCAGCAGATGCTGCATACCGTCATCCGTGCGGATGATCAGGACCAGATCGGAAGCCTGACCACCAGCCTGAAATCCGAAGCTGCCGCCGGTCAAGCGGAAGAACACTGGCGCACTCCAACCATGCTCGGTGCGGCACGTCGCCACTCCCTTGCCGTAGTTCGCTCCGAAGATGAAACTGGCCTTCAGGCTGGACGGAATGATCGCGATGCATTTCGCTCCCGACATGATTCCGTCGGGAATGGCGCGATCGGGAGCTGACATGATCTGGGTCAGCACAGTGCTCGCGGTTTGGACGCGATCCGTTTGCGCGTTGCGGCTCTGGGACCAAGCCAAAGTAGTCATCGAAAAGATCAGTAATGCTGCCGCGATAGTCTTCTTCATAGCTGGACTCCGATCTAGAACGGTAGGCTCCGACAGCCCTTGCCGGGTTGCACCTATCTTACGAGGATCGGATGGAATATCGCGCCTGAAGAACGCTTAAGGATGGTTACTCTTTAGGGTACGAATATCGTTGACTCATCAACGAGTTCGGCCCATGATGGGAGTGACAGGGCGGCGGACGATAGTGGGATTCGTGCACCCCAAATCGGGGGTGTACGATGACCCCCGTACTTTGGAGGGAAGATATGTCCGACGTTGTTAATTTGGACGCCCTGATACTGCGCGAAGATGACCTGCCCCCATTTTCCGCACGGTGATTTTACAACTTAGCTAGTAGCCGAAGCTGTGGGAAAGTGGGAAACGCCAGCGGCGTTTTCCAAGCGGACGCAGTCCGCGTCTTTTCCATAGCTTGCCTTCTTCGCCCACATGGCGAACTCACACGGCGTGCGATACCCCAGGCTACTGTGGGGCCGCTGCTGGTTGTAGTCTGTGCGCCAATCGCCAATCTTTCTCCGCGCGTCAAACAGGTTCTGAAACCAACTCACCCGCAAGCATTCCTCTCGCAGTTTTCCATGAAAGCTCTCTACCTGCGCATTCTGCGTCGGCTTGCCAGGCTGAATATGCACCAACTCAATCTGCTGCTCCACACACCAGGCCAGAAAATGCCGGCTCGTCAGCTCCGGCCCGTTGTCACAGCGAATCGATTGCGGCCTGCCTCGCCGCATTACAATTTCCTCCAGCACCCGCGTCACCCGTCGACTGGCAAAGCTGGTATCTACCTCCAGGGCCAGACACTCTCGCGTAAACGCGTCCACCACACTCAGCACCCGAATCGTCCGCCCTGCCGCCAGCACATCATGCACAAAATCTAAAGCCCATTCCTGGTTGGCTGCGCTGTACTGCCGCAGGGGCGCACCCGCCCGCACACAGTGCTTTCGCTTCTTCCGGCGCAAGCATAGCCCGGTCTCGCGATAGATCCGGTACACCCGCTTGTGGTTTGTTGCCTTACCGCTTCTCCGCAACAGAACCTGCAGCCGGCGATAACCGAAGCCTGGCTTCTCCCGCGCCAGCTGCACTAGTCGATCACGCAGCTCGTCATCGTTCTGCCGCGACTCATAGCGATAGCTACTGACCGCCAGCGACAGCAGCCCGCAAACCCGGCGCTCACTGACTGCGTACTGCTTCCGCAACCAGCCCGCGTCCGTCCTCCGGTCTACGAGCTCAGCCCGTTTTTTGCAATCACCGCTTTCAGCATCTCCCGGTCCAGGCTCAGATCCGCCACCAGTTTTTTCAACCGCCCATTCTCGTCTTCCAGTTGCCGCAGACGCTGCGCTTCGCTCACTTCCAGCCCCCCGTACTTGGCCTTCCAGCCATAGAGGGTGTGCTTGCTGACCCCCACTTCTCGCGCCACATCCTCCACCTTGCGCCCAGCTTCCACTTGCTTGAGCGCAGCGATCATCTCCGCCTCGCTGTGCTTGCCTCGTGACATAGCTCTGCCCCTTTCCTAAATCCGAAATCATACTTACTGGTGTGCGGATTTAGGGGAGCAGGTCAAAGACTTCAATGTTGAAGAAGGCCCGGCGGCTGGAGAAAAGGGGAAATCAGAGGCCAGTAAAACCGATCTATCTAAGGGTGAACATTTCTACGTCACACTGCGAAAGCCTGATTTCCAACGAGAGACGGCAGCGTGGAGTCCTGAGGCTGTGTGTAACTTTATAGAGTCTTTCGTCAATGGAGACTTGATCCCTTCTGTAGTTTGCTGGCAGTCTGCTTCTCGACTGACATTCGTAATTGACGGAGCGCACCGATTGAGCGCAGTCATGGCGTGGCTTCAGGATGATTACGGCGCAGGCGATGAATCTGTTAAGTTTTACAACAATAATATCCCCTTAGATCAACGCAAGGTTCACGATAAAACCAAACTGTTAGTAAACGAGAGAATCGGATCCTACAAGGACGTTAAAGCGGAGGCCGAGAACCCCAACTCTAACCCGAAACTTACGGATGCCGCACGCTCGTTGGCGAATGCAGCGATACCGCTTCTCTGGGTAAAGGGGAATGATCACAAGAAGGCGGAACGTGCTTTCTTAACTATCAATCAATCGGCGGTTCAGATACACCCGACAGAGTTCGCAATCTTAAATTCCCGCTCACGACCTAACGCCATATCTTCGCGCGTCATTGTAAGAAATGGCACGGGATACAAGTATTGGAAGGATTTCTCTCTAGATGGACAAAGGGAGGTCGAGCGGTTTGGGAAGTCCATATATACCGCTCTATATAGTCCTCCCCTGGATCCTCCCATAAGAACCCCTGATCTACCAATCGCTGGGCATGGATATGGCACGCAAACCCTGCCGCTAATTTTCGATTACGTGAATATTGCAAATGGCATACCCGTGGTAGATTCCTCAAAGAAGACCAAGAAAACGTCGGAAATTGTGGAGGAGGCTCCCGACGAGACTGCCACGTCAGAGTGCTTAAGGAAAGCGCAGAAGTTAACCAACCGCCTAACGGGGACTCATTCGTCTTCGTTAGGGCTACATCCTGCGGTATATTTCTACGCCGCTAACGGTCGTCACCAGCCAACCGCCGTGCTTGCTATTGCAGCCATGTTTATGGATTTGGAGGCAGAGGATAAGTTTATAGATTTCTCCAAGGTCAGGAGTAAATTTGAAACATTTCTGATTGACCATAAGATGTTTGTCAATCAGCTAACCGTAAAGCATGGAAGTATGGCAAAGGGCTACTCTCCGTTGAAGGATTACTATCGCTACGTGCTTGATAAGTTTATTTCTGGCAGTAGCGACGTGGGCCTCGAAAACGATTTACGCACGCATGATAAGTATCAATCGTTAGTGAAAGAGAAGCCTGTACTGACAAAGAAGGCTAAGAAGTTTTCTACGGCAGTCAAGCAATTAACCGTAATTTCTGAAGTTCTGTCTCAAGCTTCGATCTGCGAATTATGCCACGCTCGCATTGATCTAAAGGCGATGCATATCGACCACATCCAGAATCGCAGCCGAGGGGGACTGGGGACTGGGGAGAACGCTAGGCCCCTCCACCCATTTTGCGACAGTACTTACAAGCCATATTTGGAGAGTCTAAAACTGACCACCACTGGCGCTTGACGCTTTGCCTTATCATGAGGACAAATGAAACATTCCGCAGAGTTTCAGAGATTCGACAAACTTGTGGGCGATCTTCTGTCCGTTTCGCACGAAGAGATCAAGCGACGCGAAGCAGAGTATCGAAAACAGGTGGACGCAAATCCGAATCGTCCCGGCCCCAAGCGTGGCACCAAACGAAAAAAGAAGGCGGTTACGCCGCCTTCCGCTTCCCCCGACCCTGCCGCTTAAAAGACGGCTTCCGGTTCTTTGTCCTCCTTCGCGGTCAGTTCCGCATAGGTCAACCGCTTGCCGACGATCTGCGAGCAGAGCAAGCTGAAGCGGTCAGAATCAGTTACATTCTGTTCCCTTGTGGCGCGATTGTTGAACCGGAACGCTTGCTCATCCACGTAACGGAACAGGTGGAACGGCTCGACGCTCACGTAAGTCCCGCCCAAGCCCCGCTTGAGCAGACTCCAAAAGTTTTCCAGACCGTTCGTGTGAACCTGCCCACGGACGTACTGCTCTGCGTGGTTGATGACTTCGTGGACGTACTTCTCGTCAAGACCCAAGTACGCTCCCAGCTCATCTGTGAATACCTGGGAACCTTCCTCGACCGAAGTCAAGATGTGCGCGTGGAGGGTTTCGCGGGTACGGTCTTCGATCACTCGCGCCTTGACCTTCCCAGCGCGTTGCAGCATCCCCATTACAACAGTCTTTCCAGAGACGCCGCGCTTTTCAAATCCGCGTCCAGCCCTCTTGGACTTGTGTACATTCCGCGCTTTGCCGCCGATGAAGGTCTCATCAACTTCCACCTGTCCCGACAGAGTACCCCCTCCGCCGAAAGTGTCCTGCATCCCCAACCGGATACGATGCAGCATGAACCATGCGGTCTTTTGTGTGACGCCAAGCGAGCGGTGAATCTCCCAAGAACTAACGCCATTCTTGCAGTTGGCGACCATCCACATCACGGGCAACCACTTCTCAAGACCGAGCGGAGAGTCCTCAAGGATGGTTCCGGTTTTGATGCTGAATTGCGCCTTGGGATGGCGGGTCTTGCACTGCCATACGCGGCGAGACGGAACGAAGGTCACATCCGCGCGACCGCACGTCGGACAGGTCACGCCGTCCGGCCAGCGCCGCACTGCAAGGTAGTCGAGACAGTTGTCAGGGTTCGTAAAGTAAACAACCGCTTGAGTCAAAGTCTTTGGTTCGCTTGCCATGACTCACATCATTGCACGTCGGCTTTGATGTGTCAAGTATATTCGTACCCTCTTTAGTGACGTGGCGCCCGGCGAATAGGGAAGCGGCGCCCAGATTGGTGGTTTCTTAGTCGTTCAGATGATGGGTTGATTGCAAAAACGAAGGGCCGGAAGAGGAGACCCTCGTAACCTCTTCCAACCCTTTCTCCCAGGTTCTGTGGTAGGTGAATGCAGTATGGAATGCAAGCTGGATTCGGTCAAGTAACGGAGGTTCAATAGCGGGTAATTGTACTTTCGTAACATTTATTGGGCCGGTAACTTGACACTCCACGGCCCGGACATTTTACGAACAGGATAGCGGTGCATTCGTTTGAATGATCGAGCGGTCACGAGGCTCGGCCAGTTTCAACTATGGGCGGGAGGACAGCAGAGAATGGGTGACGGCATGGACCGATAACGCGATCCGGTTTTGCACTCCGACCTTGCGCATAAGTTGACTGACGTGCGCTTTAACGGTGCGCTCTTCAATCCCCAGTGCATCTCCGATCTCTTTGTTGGAGCGCCCGGCAACCAGTAATTTCAGGACTTCGCGCTCACGGTCGCTGATCTTGTCTTCTCCTTGGGGGAGGATTCGGCGAGGAGATGCTGTAACGCGCTCGATGAAAGTGCAAAGCACCCGTCGTGGCGCCCACACCGAACCGCCGTGCACTACCCGGATGGCCTGTTTGAATTGCTCGGGGGTTGCATCCTCGGCGATATAACCCTTCGCGCCTGCGGCAATCGCCCGCAGGATCGCCTCATCATCCGCGGCGGTCCCAGTGACAATAATGCGTACAGCAGGGCGTACCGCTTTGAGCGCAGACATCGCCGCATAGAATGCGGCTCCGCCGCTGGTAGTCATCAGAACGACGTCATCTTCTGGTGTGCTTAAAACCGATGGGATAGTGCACGAGCGAATCAGGAAATCTTCTTCTGAGGACAATATCGCGCGAAATCCAAGGAAACGCAGTGGGTCACTCTCCACCACGGCTATGCGGATGGCAGTCTTCGGCGGTTTCATTCGGGCAGTCAAGGTGCCCGTAGAATACCCCATGGCAACCTTGGGGCATAGCAGACCGGCCTAATAGTGCTATTTAGCAGGAATCGTCACTTAAACTTTGAAATTACGATGAGAAGAATCGCATCATGCAGCGGGCTTGCGGCGTGAACCTTTGCCTGACTTCTTCGCCGCCACCTTCACCTGCGATTCTCTTTGAGTTTCGGCCACGCGTTGCGGCGGTTTCTTGGGCATTTGCGCCAGACTCTCCTTGAGCGCCGCCATAAGGTCAACCACCGGAGCAAGCTTGCGCGGTTTCTCCACGGCAGTCACCTCACGCCCTTCCATGTGGGCCTTGATGAGCTCTTTCAGATTTTCCTCAAAGGTGTCGTGATACTTCTCAGGCTCAAATTTTCCGGCGAGGGCCTCGATCAATTGATGCGCAACCTTGACCTCGGCGTCTTTCAGTTCGACATCGACAGGGCCAAAGCTCTCCAATTGCCGCACTTCGTCGCTGTAGTACATGGTGTGCAGCATGAGCCCGCCTGCGTGAGGCCGCAAGAACACGGTGTACTCGCGATTGTGCATGGTGAGCTTGGCAATAGCCACGTAACCGGTTTCTTCCATCGCCCGCGTGAGCAACGCATACGGCCGGCGGCCCGCTTCGTCGGGAACAAGATAATATGACGATTCGAAGTAGATAGGATCCACTTCCTTGTATTCGACGAACTCCAGGATCTCCATCGCCTTCGCAGTTTTGGGCTCGATCTTCTTGATCTCTTCCGGCTCGATAATGACGTACTCGCCTTTACGGTACTCATAGCCCTTTACGATCTCGCTACGCTCGACGACTCGCTCGTCATGTGGGCACCAGAACTGCTGTTTGACGCGTGTGTTGTCATCGCGGTGCAGCATGTTGAAGGAGATGTGATTACTGCGCGCGCCCGAGAACAATTTCACAGGCATGGAAATGAGGCCGAAGGTTAGATAGCCAGACCAAACGGAAGACGCCATATTCTTACCATTCCTGGGTACTGGGATTGCACCAAATCTGCGACAGCATAGTGCTGTGTCTGGCGCACAATGTCAAGCCCCAAGCCACTGGAGGCTCCCTTTGTGGGCAGAGTCGTATCCCCGGGCCGCACTGCGAGGGCAGGCGGGGGGTGTCGGCGGCGATGCTCCGTCTCGTGCGATACTGGCGAGGACGCGTGACAAATCTCTTCCATTCAAGGGGTTTACCTGCCGCGGTAGTGGCCATTGGGTTCGCGGTGATCGCTCGAACCTTAGGCTCTGTGACCGACGGCGGAGCGCTGATGGGCGTTCTGGTGGCGTTCGTTCTAATGGTTGCGGCCGGACTCTCCGGCTTTCTTCCGCTCTTGACGGTGTTCCTGATCACGGTATTGGCCACCCGCTGGGGTTACGGCCGCAAACAGCAACTTGGAGTGGCCGAGCGTGGACCCGGCCGCACAGCGTCGCAGGTACTGGCCAACCTTGGCGCAACCACGTTATGCGCGTTGCCGACGCTGTGGTTCCCAAGGTTGAGCGGCATCCTGTTGATTGGGGGAATGGCTGCCTTGGCAGAGGCCGCCGCCGACACCGCTTCCAGCGAAATCGGGCAGACTTCCGCTCGCGCCGCTTACCTGATCACGAGTTTTCGCGAAGCTCCGATCGGCGCCAATGGCGCAATCAGCGTGATCGGAACCTTGGCAGGATGTCTTGCGGCCTGCCTGGTGGCGTGGGTGAGCGCAGTCTTCGGCGTCGTAAGTTGGAACTGGACGCCGCTGATCGCATTGGCAGGAATCGGCGGGATGTTTGTTGACAGCATCCTGGGAGCGACGTGGGAAACCTCCGGCAAAATGGGCAACGACGCGGTCAACTTAGTGAGCACAATCTTCGCCGCCGATTTGGCGCTGACGGTGGCGATGGTAATGGAAAAAGTGGGAAAGTAGCGACGTAGCCATCGTTCGGACGGCAGGTGTCGTCCTGAGTGAGGCCGCGTTTCGCGACCGAGTGGGGGACCCCTATAGCTGCGAGAAAACTAGGATGTGGCGCAGCCTGTCTTGAAGGCAACGGCTATGTCGAACAACAGCCTGAGCGAGAGTGAATTGGCAAGATAGGGGGTCCTTCGACTCCTTGCCTCGCTCGTCGCTCAGGATGACACCAAGAAACTAACGCGCTCGTGAATAATGTAGGTCCAGGTGAATTTGTGATTCGGAGCTGAACTTGTTACGACACAGATGGCTGATTCTCTTTCTAATCGCTCTCGCTACTCCGCTGTTTGGGCAAGAGTTCGATTACCTCATCCGCAACGGACGCGTCGTTGACGGCAGTGGCAATCCCTGGATCTATGCGGACGTCGGCATCATAGGCGATCGCGTTGCATTCGTCGGCCACGCCGATGCTTCGCTGGTGGCCAAGTGCACCATCGATGCCAAGGGTCTTATCGTTGCTCCGGGATTCATTGACATGCTGGGCCAGTCGGAAACCAACCTGCTCATCGATAAGCAAGCGGTCAGCAAGCTGACCCAGGGCATCACCACCGAGATTACCGGCGAAGGCGACTCCATTGCCCCGACTAACGACGTACTCAACCAGGAGCATGCCGACTATTTTCAGCACTTCCACATCACGCCCGATTGGAAGTCTCTCGAGGAATATTTTCAGCGGCTGACTAAGCAGGGAAGCGGGATCAATCTCGCGACCTACGTTGGAGCGGCGCAGGTTCGCCACATGGTTATTGGCACTGCCGATCGCGCTCCTACCGCCGACGAATTGAAACAGATGGAGATCATGGTTGACGACGCCATGAGCGATGGTGCTATGGGACTCTCCAGCGCTCTCATCTATGCGCCGGGATCGTATGCGAAAACCGACGAACTAGTTGAGTTGGCGAAGGTGGCGGCGAAGAAGGGTGGTATCTACGCTTCGCACATTCGCGGTGAGGGCGACTCGGAAATGAATGCGCTTGACGAGGCATTTCGTATCGGACGCGAAGCCGATATCCCGGTAGAAATCTTTCACCTGAAAGTTGCGGGTGAGCAGAATTGGGGCAAGATGCCGCAGGTGATCGCAGCCATCGAACAAGCGCGCGCCAGTGGAGTTGATGTGACCGCAGATCAGTATCCCTACATTGGTGCCGCCACCTCGCTGGGCGCGTCCATCCCGCCGAAGTATCACGCCGGTGGAACCGACGAATTCGTCAAGCGGCTGAAAAATCCCGCGACGCGCGAGCAGATTCGCAAAGACCTTGACAGTACTGGGGGTTCATTCGAGAACCTGTACCGCGAGGTCGGAGGACCCGATGGCGTATTGGTGGTCTCAGTGCTTGATCCGAAGCTACGCCAGTACGAAGGTAAAACCGTCGCGCAGATTGCGAAGATAGAAAACAAAGATCCCCTCGACGCGCTGATGGATCTGGTGATTGCCGATCGCGACAATACCGGCGCGGTTTACTTCCTGATGAGTGAGTCCGACGTGAAGCTGGCCATGCAGCAGCCTTGGGTGAGTGTGGGCACGGATTACGGTGCCATTAGTCCCACTGGCCCGTTGGGGGAGTCGAAGTCGCATCCGCGAGCCTATGGAAGCTTCGCGCGCATTCTTGGCAAATATGTTCGCGAGGAACACGTTCTGCGGCTGGAGGATGCAATCCGCAAGTTTACCTCGCTGCCGGCGCAGCGGGAGCACCTTGACCATCGTGGGCTACTACGTACGGAGTACTTCGCCGATGTCACCATCTTCGATCCCAAAAAAGTGCGAGACCTGGCTACCTTCGACGACCCGAACAAGCCGTCAGTGGGTTTCGAATACGTGTTCGTAAACGGCACGCTGGCGCTGGAGCATGACAAGGTTACGGGACAACTTGGTGGCCGGCCACTGCGCGGGCCGGGATACCTCATGCGCGATTACCTGCCCGAAGGCCTGCCGCCGCGGGGCAAGGTGCAAGGTGTAGTTACTGACGAAGGCGGCTGGCCAGTGCCGCGCGCCACGATCACGCTGACCGACGCAAGCGGCGCAGTCGTCGGTACGGCGAATTCCAAGCGCGATGGCCGCTACGAAATAATCCTGGAAAAGCCCTGCAACAACTGCCTGCTGAAGGCCGAGCATATGGGGTTCGCAACTCAGCAACGATCGGGTGTGGACTATAACGGTTCGAACTCGTTGTGGTTCGGGTTTGCGCTGAAGAGAAGCAATTAGCAACTAGCAATTACCAAAAGTGCTTTGTAGTGGGGTCATCCTGGGCGATCCGGGAACGGCGAGCCGCGGCTCTGCGGTTCGTCACGCGCTTCTGCGATTTATCGCAAAATCGCATCAAGTTTGTTACTTCCGTGTCCTGTGTTGCTAGCCTTGATTCACGAAGCCGTGAGCCCCGTCGGAGCATCCATATTTGTTGGCCACTTACTTGCGATGTTCAACTGGAAGACATTTGCGATAGGCTGTAGTCTGGCGCTTGCGCTCTTATTGATTGCGCAGCACAAACCTCTCATGCCTGACCCCAATGTCTATCGCGCGGTTATCGATCTGACCCACAACTTAAACGACCATTCCCCTAACTGGGAGGGTACTGAGCAATCGCCATTCCAGTCCCAGGAACTGGGCAATATCGAGCGCGATGGATATTACTCGCGGGTCTTCACCACCCAGGAGCATTACGGCACCCATCTGGACGCGCCTGCCCATTTCGCCAAAGGCATGTGGACGGTAGATCAGATACCAGTCGAGAGGCTGGTGCGTCCGCTGGTGGTGCTGGATGTTCGCAGCAAGTCAAAGAGCAATCCCGATTACGAAGTTGGCGTGCAGGACATTGCTGATTGGGAAAGCGCGCACGGCGAAATTCCTGTTGGTGCGGTAGTGATGGCGTACACCGGATGGGACGAGCGTTGGAACTCGCAAAAAGAGTTTCGCAACGTGGGAGCCGATCACCTGTCGCACTACCCCGGGTTCTCGCTGGAAGCAGCTAAGTTTCTGGTGAAGACACGCGGCGTCGTAGGACTTGGCATCGACACTATGAGCGTTGACATCGGCGAAAGCACGACGTATCCGGTGCACCTGTTTACGTCGAAGCAGGGCGTTTACCATCTGGAAAATGTCGCCAACCTGGAGCTGGTGCCGCCCTCCGGGGCCACGGTCGTAGTGGCACCCATTAAGCTGGAAGGCGGCTCCGGCGGTCCGGCACGAGTTCTGGCGCTGGTGAAATAAAGCTGCTGTTCGTTCTTCGCGATTCGCTTCTCTCTCTTGGCTATAGCAAGTGGTCGCGCGACTCGGTATGGCGGCGCTTCAATGGCTGTTACGAAACCTCTGCCGTCCGCTGAAGCGGACTCGTAATTTCCCCATTACGCTTACCCACAACTGAAGGTGTGGGCTCTCACCTTTCGCCGCCAAGCGGCTGAAGACTGTTTTGTTCTAACGTCTCGACTCAGCCGCGCGTTTCGTAACAGCCTCTTCGCCGCCGCGTTTCGGGCCGATCCGTCACAACCGAACGGGCTTCACACTTAGCTGCAGAAGTCGGAGCAGCAGATCCCTCGCGGGCTGAACCTTACCCCAACAAGCGCAAAAACGGCGCTCGTTGAGGGCCCTGTTCGCCCGCTCGTGATGACAAATAGTATGACGGCGTACCTGAAGGTACGCCCGTCCAAATGCCACCGAAATCGATGTCAGCAAACTGTTCAGCCGCCGGCAGTTCGACTACACCAAAACCTGAACCGGTCTAGGCGGTTGGTGGCTTAACCCTCGCAACAACAAGCAGAGTACCGCCAAAACGGGGGAA
The DNA here is from genome assembly GCA_963755865.1 of uncultured Acidobacteriaceae bacterium. Taxonomy (GTDB): domain Bacteria; phylum Acidobacteriota; class Terriglobia; order Terriglobales; family Acidobacteriaceae; genus Bog-257. The sequence continues at coordinate 174,608 of CAVWLY010000016.1, forward strand.
CAACTCGAAACACTTTTCTTCCCAATGTGAAGACAAAGGCGGGGTGCTGGTCCGCAGAACGCGGGCTGAAAGCACGTATGCAATTCGCTGACGGAATATCCGTGCCTGTTTAGCAGGGTGACGAGATTTGCTCGTTGAAGCTCATCACATGTTCAGCGCCTTCCCGGAACTTCCCTACTGAATATCTGAGAAAGTTCGGCGCACCAAACGCATTAGGCGTCGTGATGATGACCTGGGTGTTCTCTGTACAGAATCTCTTGATGCCATCCAACATGCGCCCTGGGTTGGATAGGTGCTCGATAATGTCGCCTGCGATCACGACGTCGAACTTCCGTTCAATCTGCAGTTCGTCAAGCCGTTCGACATCTCCAGCGACGATATTGGTGAATACTCCGAGCTTCCTGGTATTCGTCGATGACCTCAACGCTGCGATCGATACCGACGGTCTCCGACCGTTGGGTGAGTTTCCAATGCAGGCTCTGCTTTGCGGATCTGACTCGGTCGCCGGAGGCGAGATCGGTGAAGCCCACACAACCCAGGTGCAGCACACTGCGACCGGCGGCAAGCCTTCAAATGAACTCTTCTTTAGCGACGTACATCCCAGATAACCTCAAGCTTCTTCACCGAAACCGCGGCCTACCTCACATGCGCGCGATACAGCATGTAGCTAAAGCTCTCGCGCAGGGCGGCCATCCAGCGCGCGAAGGCAGTCTTCGGAATCGAGTCCGGACGTGGAGAGATGTACACCGTTCACTCCCTCGCGCGCCATCATTTGCTTTGCCCGGTAGAGGTGATACGCGTCGCTGACCAGCAGGCCGCTGTGCATGTCGTTGGCACGCATGATGACGGCGACACGCTGGGTGGACTCGTCAGTATCGCCGCCCTGGGTTTCGGCAATCAGATTTACATCCGGGATGCCGCGCGCCTCCAGATAATCACGGCCAACCTGGCCTTCGCTGAAGTGTGGATCCTTGCCCGCGCCGCCGGTGGTGATGATGACCGGGGCGAGACCGCGCTGAAAAAGATCGTAAGCGTGATCCAGTCGTGCGCGATACACCGGCGAAGGATGGCCCACGTATTCCGCCGCGCCGAAGACCACGATGGCGTCTGACGGGGCGCGCTTCATCCACGCCCGCTTCGCGCATGATTTGCCAACTCGTGTAGAGGAGAAAGCCGACCGCAACGACGGCGGCGAGGGCTACGATCCAGCGGGAGAGATGGAGGTTGGAGTTTTGTGCCGCCGTGGCGACCTACTCCCGGCCGCCCAAAAGCTCGACAATCTGTTCTTCCGGAATGGCGCCATGCCGCATCACGCGCCAGGTTCCATCGTCGCTCGTCAGGTCGACGATGGTGGAAGGCTTCTCGCGAGGGGACTGGCCACCATCGACAATGATAGACAAGCAATCTCCCAGTTGGTCGCGCACCTGCAAAGCCGAGGTGCACTCGCTTTCGCCGCTGAGATTGGCGGAGGTGGCCGTGATCGGCAGGCCTCCGGCGCGGATGATGGCCAGCGGGATTTCCGCGGCGGGCACTCGCAAGGCCACATTGCCGGTATTGGCGGTTACTTTGAGCGGCAGCTTGGGGTCGGCTTTCACAATGATGGTCAGCGGCCCCGGCCAGAAACGGCGCGCCAGCAGGTAGAAAATTTCCGGGACTGGCCATGCCAGCTCGGCGGCCTGGTCCACCGATTCGATCAGCAGCGAGAGTGGCTTGTGCCGGGAGCGCGACTTGATCTCGTAGACCCGGTCAACGGCGTGCAAGATTGAAGGGATCGGCCGCCAGCCCGTAAAACGTGTCGGTCGGCATGCCCAACACCTCGCCGGCGCGGATCTTCTCCGCAACGTACGAAACCAGGGAGGCTTCCGGTTCCTGACTGCTGATTTTGACGATTTCGGGACGCACCCAGACCTCTTCTTTTAGTAACTGGAGCTGATGGAGCGAAAACGTAACATATCGCCCCTTGCAACGACAACTGAGCAGATTACCACGCCGCAGCCACTAGCAAGCGGTGATAGCCGGTGTACGATAGACGCCGGTTCGGAGCGCCATGGCCAACCCCATCAAAATGGACGATCGTTTACGCCGCATCTCACAGCGGGCAGAATGCGCGCGTGAAGGAATTGCGGCGGGCGTTCGCCGAGGCTGCGCCCAACGCGAGGGCGAAGTTGCCGTGGAAGGCATGCACATCGTGGAAGAAGCGATCCGCAGCGGATTGCGGCTCACCACGCGTCTTCTTCAGCGAGTCAGCGAAAGAACGCGTGCATAAACTTTTACCGCAGTTGTCTGCCCACACCGAAACGCTACTGCTGCCGGACGAAGTTTTTGCCAGTGCTGTTCCCAGCGAAACTCCACAAGGCGTGGCCGCTCTGGTGCGCGTGAAGTCATTTGAGTTGAATGAGGTGTTCGCTCCGGCGCCAGCGTTGCTGGTGGCAGTCGCCGGCCTGCAGGATCCGGGCAATCTAGGCACGATTGCGCGCTCGGCCGAAGCGTTTGGAGTTACCGGCCTGCTGCTCGGCGAGCGCACCGTCAGCCCGTGGAACTGGAAGGCGGTGCGGGCTTCGGCGGGTTCGTTGTTCCGGTTGCCGACGGTAAAGGTTGAATTGGCACAAGCGCTGCGCGAGATCAAAGTCGCGCGACGTGCGCGTGCTGGCGACGTCCTCGCATAAGGGCACGCCGCATTGCAGATGTGGACTTGCGCGGGCCAGTTGCACTTCATCGTCGGCAGCGAAGGAGCGGGTGTTCCAAAGGACGTGTTGGCGCAGGCCGACGAGGTGGTTGCGATTCCTCATTCGCCGCGAGTGGAATCGCTGAATGCGGGCATGGCGGCGTCGATCTTGCTATATGAGGCGGCGCGGCAACGACAAAAGCATTGAACCCTTTCACCACAGAGGTCACGGAGAGCACGGAGGAAGAAAGAATAGAATCATTTTGATCGCTTCAGGATTGAGGTATTCCGTGAACGTTCGCGTGGAACGCGAGTCAGGAGTTCTTGAGCAAGGCCATCTCCTTCATTCGGAGCTGACAGGACAAATTATCGCGGCAGCCGTCGAAGTGCATCGGGAGTTGGGGCCCGGTTTGCTTGAATCCGAATATCAAGCGTGTATGTGCCGCGAACTTTCACTGCGGCGCATAGATTTCCGAACTGAAGTGGCACTGCCGGTCGACTATAAGGGTATCCACCTCGATTGCGGGTACAGGATGGATCTGGTTGTTGCCGGGAAGGTCGCTGTCGAGTTGAAATCCATTGACAAGATACTTCCCATTCATCAGGCGCAGCTTCTTACTTATCTGCGGTTGAGCGGCGTGCGAGTGGGGCTCTTGATGAACTTCAACGTCCCGATACTCCGGCATGGAATCATTCGAAGAGTTCTTTGAATTACTCCGTGTTCTCCGTGTCCTCCGTGGTGAAAGAAAATTCTGTGAATCTGTTCCAGCAAATCCCGTCTGACGATGCCGTGGACAAATCTCGTCCGCTGGCCGATCGCATGCGCCCGCGCAGCCTCGACGAGTTTGTCGGGCAGGAGCACATTCTCGCGCCCGGCAAGCCGTTGCGGGTACAGATCGAGCGCGACGATACCGGCTCGCTGCTCTTCTGGGGGCCTCCCGGCGTCGGCAAAACCACACTCGCCAAGATTATCGCGCGCATGACCCACGCCGATTTTGTCGAATTTTCGGCAGTGCTTACCGGGATCAAGGAAATCAAGCAGGTGATGGCCGACGCGGAACGTGCGCGCCAGTATGGTACCCGCACTATCGTCTTCGTGGACGAGGTACACCGCTTCAACAAAGCGCAGCAGGACGCCTTTCTTCCTTACGTCGAAAAGGGCAGCATCCGTCTGATCGGCGCCACTACCGAGAACCCATCGTTTGAAGTGATTTCTGCGCTGCTGTCACGCTGCCGCGTTTACGTGCTGAAGCCGTTGTCGGAGGAGCAGATCGTGCTCTTACTGCGGCGCGCCCTCGAAGACTACTGAGCGCGGTCTGGGCGAAGCGCACTTTGAAGCGGATGACGACGTCCTGCAGCAAGATTGCGGCGTATTCCAGCGGAGATGCTCGCAGCGCCTACAACGTGCTGGAGGTCGCAGCTACGCTGGCGGCGGAAGAGCAGAATAACGGAGCCACGCCTCGCATCACCGACACCATTGTTACTGACGCGCTGCAGAAGCGCGTGTTGATGTACGACAAGGCGGGCGAAGAGCATTACAACCTGATCTCTGCCCTGCACAAGAGCGTACGCAACAGCGATCCCGATGCGGCGCTCTATTGGCTGGCACGCATGCTGGAGGCTGGAGAAGATCGGCTATATGTGGCCAGACGCCTGGTGCGAATGGCGGTGGAGGACATTGGCCTCGCCGATCCGAATGCGCTGGGCGTCACTCTGAGCGCCCGCGATGCTTTTGACTTTCTCGGCATTCCGGAGGGTGACCTGGCGCTGGCGCAAGCGGTGGTGTATCTGTGTGTCGCTCCCAAGTCTAACGCCGTGTACATGGCTTACGGTGCTGTGCAGGAGGATGTCGAGCGGACTGCGCAGGAGCCGGTCCCGCTGCATCTGCGCAACGCGCCGACTGGGCTGATGAAGGCACTGGATTATGGCAAGGGATATCAGTACGCGCACGATCTGCAATCGAAAGTTGCCGACATGCAGTGCCTGCCCGACAATTTGAAGGATCGCGAGTACTATCATCCCACCGAGGAAGGCGTCGAGAAGCGCATCAAGGGGCGGTTGGAGGAGATTAGAAAGACGAAGACAAAGGCCTAGTTCATGGCCAAGACAGGATGATATAAGTAACAAAGGGGTTCCCAAGCAGGGGGGTTGCGGGTTTTTTTGGCAACTTGCTCACGAATTTAGTGTTCTGACGTTATAGTGTTAGTGATGTGTGGTTCTAGTCAGTCGGTGAACTTCCCTTCATGTACGACGAGAGATTTCAGCGAGTGCTGTTACTGGCGCTGTGCGTCCTCGTGTTTCTGTTTGCTTTGCACGCAAAAACAGCGGCCTACAATGGCGGTGCGCCGGCAAAAGTAACTCCGTCCACAGCTTCCAAACTGTGGGTTAGCGGACAGAAAATGGAAGCTCCGCCGGTTGAGCCAGGCAGTAGTGTGCTGTTCTGCATGATCTTCCTGTGCTTGTTCGCGTTAAATCTGCAGCGGCAGTCCCTTACTCAAACCGCTTGGATAACGCCTGCCCCCAAGAAGTCGTTCGCTGCAATACGTTCGCCGTTTTCTGCGGCCTCCGCCCTTCCAAGCCTAGCGTTTCCTCGGCCTCTTATTTCTTATTTTTGTTCGCTTATCCTGGACTCCGGTTTTCTTTTCCGGCCCAATAGCTCACGCTGAGCGGATTCTGGCCTAACAAGGCCGCTTCAGTGGAAATGAGGAAGTCCATGCAAGTTCTAGCGGAAACGAAGAAGTCTCCGCCTGTTCGTCGCCATCGCAAGTTACTGGTTTTGGGACTTGCGGTGGTTTGTCTCCTGGTTGCTGTCGTTGTTGTGAGGCGAGTGCGGGCGGGTGCGGCACTGCGCAGCCAATGGAAGCGGCAGCGCAGGAGGAGCACATGATATACGCTGCAGTCGCTCCCGTCAAGCGTGAGACCATCGCCACTTCGCTTTCCATTGCCGGCCAGTTCATCCCGTACCAGAATGTCGAGTTGCACGCCAAGGTGGCGGGGTACATCAAGAATATTTACGTTGATATAGGCGACCGCGTCCACACCGGGCAAGTGCTGGCCGTGCTGGAGATTCCTGAACTCGTCGCCGAGGTTGACGAGGCGAAGGCCGCGGTGCACCACGCGGAAGAAGAGATCCAGCGGGCCCACAGCGATGTGGCGCGGGCGGAAGCCGACAACGTTGCCTTGCATGCCAATGCAGTCCGACTGGTCAATACCGACAAGGCACGGCCCGGACTTATCGCCCAACAGGAACTGGATGATGCTACCGCGAAAGATCGAGCCTCCCAGGCGCAGGTTGAAGCCGCCAAGTCGGCGCTGGCCGCGGCGCAGCAGCAATTGGAGGTCGCACGCGCCAATCAACAGCACTACGCCGCCCTGTTCGACTACGCCAAGATTACTGCCCCGTACGATGGCGTGGTGACCTGGCGCTTCTCAGATACGGGCTCGCTGGTGCAGGCGGGGACCTCTAACACGAGCGGCCTGCCCGTGGTTACCGTTGCACAAATCAACGTCTTGCGTCTGCGCATACCGGCGCCGGAATCCATAGCGGCGAAAGTCAAGATCGGCGATTCCGCTGATGTGCACGTGCAGGCGACCGGCGAACATTTCACCGGCAAAGTTACCCGCTTCACCGACGCGCTCGATCCCTCGACGCGAACCATGCAGGTGGAGATCGATGTTCCCAACCCCAACTACCATCTGCAGCCCGGAATGTACGCGGATGTCACGCTGAGCGCCAACAGCCGCCCCAACGCACTCACGGTTCCTATCCAGGCCATACAGCGCGGCGAGAACAATAAGACCAGTGTCCTGGTTGTGGACCCGCAAAATCATGTCCAGTCTCGCCCCGTGGAAGTGGGAGTGGAGAGCTCGAACAATGTCGAAATACTTGCAGGACTCACGGAGGGGGAGAAGGTAATCGTGGGCAACTTGGGGAGCTATCAGCCGGGAGAGGCGGTGCAGCCGAAAGAGGGCGCCTTCCTGGGCAGCCACGGTAATTCAGAATAACCATCCATGCCTAGTTTTGCCATCAAACACCCGTTTTTTATCCTGATGCTATGCCTGGGCATCGTCGTGGTGGGCGTTACTACGGTGGTCCGCATGCCGGTGGACCTGTTTCCGCAAATCAAGATTCCGGTGGTAGTGGTGGCCACGTTTTATAGCGGCATGCCTCCCCAGCAAATCGAAGGCGACATCACCGACACCTTCGAACGCTTCTTTACGCTAGGTAGCAATATTGACCACATCGAGTCGCGATCGCTGACTGGTGTCAGTCTGATCAAGGTGTACTTCCAGCCGGGCACTGATCCGGACGCCGCAGTCAGTGAAATCGCCAACCTCGCCATGGCGGACCTGAGACGACTGCCGCAGGGAACCCTTCCGCCGGTTGTGCTGAAGTTTGATGCCTCCAGCATGCCCGTCTGTCTTGTGACTCTAAAAGGGAAAGGGCTGACCGAGACCGAACTGCACGATCAGGGGCAGTTCAACGTCCGCAACCAGATTGCAAACGTTCCCGGGGCCTCGGTGCCTCAGCCCTATGGCGGAAAGTACCGGCAAATCCAGTTCTACATCGATCCGGTGAAGCTGCAAGCTACCCAACTTAGCCCGATGGATATTGTGCACATCGTGAATAAGGCCAACACCATCCTGCCGGCTGGCGATCTGCGCGTGGGGCCGCGTGATTACAACATTTACAGCAACAGTCAACTGCCTACCGTCAGCGACATGAACGATGTCCCGCTCAAAGCCATCGGCAACCGGGTGCTGCGTTTTGGGGATATCGGGCACGCAGAGGACTCCTCCGCGATTCAGTACAACGTGGTACGGGTGGATGGCCAGAAGTCGGTGTATTTACCGATTCTGAAGCAAGGTGGGAACAGCAACACCATCGAGATCGTGGACGGGGTACGCGATCGGGTCGCAAACCTGCGAGACATCCCCAAGAGCCTGATCGCCAATGTGGTGTTCGATCAGTCGCAATACGTCAAATTGGCGATCGCCAACGTGCTGCGCGAGGGTGGCATCGGTCTGTTCCTGACCGCGGTGATGATCCTGGTGTTTCTGGGGTCGCTGCGAGGAACCATTTCGGTGTTGCTATCGATCCCAATCTCATGCCTGGCGGCCTTTCTATTGCTGAATGCTATGGGCAGCACGATCAACACTATCGTCTTGGGCGGACTGGCGCTCGTGCTCTCGCGCTTGATCGACAACTCCGTGGTTGTGCTGGAGAACATATTTCGCCATCTCGAGGCCGGGGAGGATGCATATACGGCGGCCGAAGAAGGTGGGAACGAAGTTGCCCTGGCCGTCCTGGCCGCTACCTTTACCACGGCAATCGTGTTTTTCCCCGTAGTTTTCCTCTCGGGAGTCAGCAAATATCTCTTCACTGCTTTGGCTCTGGGCGTAGTGCTGGCGTTGGCGGCGTCGTATCTGGTGGCGATGTCGGTTGTCCCTTTGTTCTGCTCCAGGTTTATCAAGTCAGAACACGGCAGCGAAGCTGAAGGAGAACGTGAAGGGGGGCGATTAGAGCGGCTGCTGGCGCCCTTTAACCGGGGATACGACTATGTTCTGCACAAGTATGACGCGTCGATCGAGAAGGCACTGAAGTCTCCCAAGATGACGGTGGCGGTCATCATGGGGGTTTTTGTGCTCAGCCTCGCCTTGTCGCCGTTTCTCGGCGTCGCCTTTTTCCCCCGCACCGATCCTGGCCAGTTTGTCATTAATGTGAAAGCGCCGAGCGGCACCCGGATTGAACTGACCAACGACTATATCGCGCGAGTGGAAGAGGATATCCGCAAGGTCATCGACAAAGATGACTTGGGGATGATTGTTTCCAATATCGGAGTGAATGCCGATCTCTCGGCAATCTACACCACAAATTCGGCCATGCACACTGCCTTCGTTCAGGTGCAGCTGAAGGAAGACCACAAGGTCAGCACCTTCGCCTACATCAATCGCGTCCGGGAAAAACTCAACTCCGACTTGCCCGAGTTGTCGACCTTTTTCCAGACTGGAGGGCTGGTCGATTCCATTGTGAACCAGGGAATGCCGGCCCCGATCGACATCCAGGTGACCGGCAACAATCAACACGCTGCATATGAAGTCGCCAGCCAGATGGCGCAAAAACTGCGCCAGTTAAACGACGTGAGCGACGTATTGATTCCGCAAGACCTGGATTATCCCGGCATTCAACTCAATGTGGACCGCGAGATGGCGGCGCGCCTGGGGCTTACCGCCAGCGGCGTGGTGGAGAACGTAATTACCGCGCTCACCTCAAATGGCATGATCGCGCCCGGCTACTGGATCGATCCGCGCAGTGGCAATAACTACTTCCTGACGGTACAGTACACGCCGCGTCAGATCGCCGATATGACCATGGAAGACTTCAAACAGATCCCGTTGCACGCCAAGAAAAATCCCAACCCCACCATGCTGGAAAACGTGGCCGACGTGAAGATGATCAACACTCCGACTGAGGTCGATCACTATCAACTATTCCGCATCATCGATGTTTACGTATCGCCCAGGGGAGAAGACTTGGGCACGCTTTTAAAGAAAGTCCAGAAGATCATCAAAAACACCAACCTGCCGCCCAACACGCGGGTCGAACTGCGCGGCTCCGTGGTGTCTATGAACGACTCGTTTAAAAGCTTCGCCGTCGGTTTGTCGCTCTCGGTCGTACTCGTCTACTTGATTCTGATGGCGCAGTTCGCTTCATTCAGCGATCCCTTCATCATCCTGCTTGCCGTTCCACCGGGATTTACCGGGGTGATCCTCTTCCTGCTCATGACCCACACCACCATCAACATCATGTCGCTGATGGGGGTAATGATGATGATCGGCATCGTGGTTTCGGATTCCATCTTGATTGTGGAATTCACGCGTGAGTTGCGACGCCGCGGACAGTCTTTGCAGGACGCCATTAAGAATGCGTGCCACGTTCGATTGCGGCCGATCATGATGACGACCTTCGCTACGCTGCTGGGATTGATCCCACTCGCGCTGGCGCTGGAAGCGGGCAGCGAGCAGTACGCGCCGCTGGCGCGCGCCATTATCGGCGGCCTGATGCTCTCCTTCGTGGTGACCCTTTTTCTGGTGCCAGCCGCATATTTCCTCATGCACCGCAAGGATGAAGAGAGTGGTCAGCAGCAGGTGCAACTATGAGGAGCGCTTTCGGTCAGCTTTGGTTTTCGCTCTCGCATGGCGATGGCAGGCGGCCTCGTCATCCGGATATGGAGCTGCTTTATGTCTAGCTTTGCAATCAAGTATCCGTTTTTCATTCTGATGTTGTGCCTGGCGATTGTTGTCGTCGGCGTGACCACCGTGGTCCGCATGCCGGTGGATTTATTTCCGCAGATCCAGATCCCGGTGGTGGTGGTTGCTACGTTCTACAGCGGTATGCCACCGGAGCAGATCGAAGCCGACATTACTGATACCTTCGAGCGCTTCTTCACCCTGGGCAGCAACATTGACCACATCGAATCGCGATCGCTGACGGGTGTCAGTCTGATCAAAGTGTATTTTCAGCCGGGTACCGACCCCGATGCAGCGGTCAGCGAGATTGCCAACCTGGCCATGGCTGACCTGCGAAGATTGCCGCAAGGCACGCTGCCACCCGTAGTGCTGAAATTCGATGCTTCCAGTTTGCCGGTGTGTCTGGTGACCCTGAAAGGTCAGGGGCTCAACGAGACCCAACTGCACGATCAAGGACAGTTCAACGTTCGCAATCAGATTGCTAACGTTCCAGGTGCGTCGGTGCCGCAGCCGTTCGGTGGAAAGTACCGCCAAATCCAGTTCTACATCGATCCGGTAAAGCTGGAAGCAGCGCAAATGAGCCCGATGGATGTGGTGAACATCGTCAACGACGCCAATAAGATTCTGCCCGCCGGCGATGTCCGCATTGGTCCACGTGACTACAACATTTACAGCAACAGTCAACTCCCGAACACCAAGGAAATGAACGATGTTCCGCTCAAGGCCATCGGCAACAACGTGTTGCGTTTCGGCGATGTCGGCCATGCGGAAGACTCTTCGGCAATTCAGTACAACATTGTTCGCGTGGACGGCCAGAAGTCGGTATACCTGCCGATCCTGAAGCAGGGCGGCGACAGCAACACCATCCAGATTGTCAACGGGGTGCGTGCCCGCATTACGAATCTGCTGGACGTTCCCAAATCGTTGGTGGCCTCGGTCGTCTTCGACCAGTCAGAGTACGTGAAAACGGCCGTCGCCAACGTGCTACGCGAGGGTGGCATTGGGCTGGTGCTTACGGCAATCATGATCCTGGTGTTCCTGGGATCGGTGCGCGGAACCATTTCTGTGCTGCTGTCGATCCCCATCTCGTGCCTGGCGGCCTTCCTGCTGCTAAACGCGACGGGCAGCACCATCAACACCATGGTTCTAGGTGGACTCGCTCTGGTGTTGTCCCGCTTGATCGATAACTCCGTGGTGGTGCTGGAAAACATATTCCGTCACCTGGAGGAAGGTGAAGATGCGGTCACCGCGGCAGAGCGTGGGGGCCAGGAAGTTCAGCTGGCAGTATTGGCCGCCACCTTCACTACAGCGATCGTGTTTTTCCCCGTGGTGTTCCTTTACGGTGTCAGCCGCTATTTATTCAGCGCGTTGGCGCTTGGCGTTGTACTGGCGCTGGCTGCCTCCTACCTGGTTGCAATGACGCTGGTGCCTCTGTTCTGTGCCCGCTTTATTAAGACGGCACACGGCAAAGGTGGACATTACCAGCAGTCATTGTTTGGAAGGTTCGTTTCCGGCTTCAACCACAAATATGACCAGATGCTGATGAAATACGATCGCGCGGTGGACAAGGCACTGAAGCGCCCGGTGGCCACTATTGTGATCATCATGGCGACGTTTGTTGTCAGCCTGGCGTTTTATCCACTGCTGGGTGTCGCCTTCTTCCCGCGTACCGATCCCGGACAGTTCGTTATCAATGTAAAAGCTCCCACCGGTTCGCGCCTGGAAATGACCAACCAGTACATAGCGCGGGTCGAGAACGATATCCGTGACGTTGTGGGCAAAGATGACCTGCAAATGATCGTGTCTAACATTGGGCTGACGCCCGACCTCTCGTCCATCTACACCAGCAACTCGGGTCAGCACACGGCTTTTGTGCAGGTCAGCCTCAGCAAAGACCACAAGGTAAGCACCTTTGAATACATGAATCGCGTGCGGCGGAAGCTGTCCTCTGATCTGCCCGAGCTCTCCACCTATTTCCAGACCGGCGGCCTGGTCGATTCGGTGGTCAACATGGGAATGCCGGCACCCATCGACATCCAGGTGAGTGGCAATGATCAGCAGGCGGCTTACGCCGTAGCCAGCGAAATAGCCACCAAGCTGCGCTCCCTGCCTGACGTCAGCGATGTGTTGATTCCGCAGGACCTGGACTATCCCGGGCTAGAGCTCAACGTGAGACGTGAAATGGCGGCCCGCCTGGGATTGACTGCGAGCGACGTGGTGGACAATGTGGTCACGGCGCTTACCTCCAACGGCATGATTGCCCCCAGTTACTGGGTCGATCCGCACAATGGCAACAACTACTTTCTCACCGTGCAGTACACCAATCAGCAGATTGGTTCCATGACGATGGAAGATTTCAAACAGATTCCCTTGCATGCGCCCGACAACGAAAACCCAACCATGCTGGAGAATGTGGCCGACATCAAGATGATTAACACGCCAACGGAAGTGGATCACTACCAGCTTTTTCGCAAGATCGACGTCTATGTCTCCCCCAAGGGCGAAGACCTGGGCTCCCTTGCCAGTAAGGTGCAGAAGATCATCGACCACACCAAGCTGCCGCCCAACATACGGATTGAGATGCGCGGCTCCGTCAAGGCCATGCGCCAGTCATTTGTCAGCTTCGGAGTCGGTCTCCTGCTTGCCGATTGTGCTGGTGTACCTGATCCTGATGGCGCAGTTCGCCTCGTTTATCGATCCCTTCATCATTCTGCTGGCGATACCGTCCGGCATCACGGGCGTGATTCTATTCCTGCTGATCACGGGCACGACCCTGAACGTAATGTCGCTGATGGGCGTTCTGATGATGACCGGTATCGTGGTTTCCAACAGCATCCTGATCGTGGATGTGACGCGCATTTACCGCTAAGAGCGGTATGCCGATACGAGAAGCTGTGGCTCTGGCTTGCCGCGTACGTTTGCGGCCAATTCTTATGACATCTCTAGCAACGTTGTTAGGCCTTGTCCCCATGGCGTTGGCTCTGGAGGCTGGTAGCGAGCAATACGCTCCGCTGGCCCGATCGATCATTGGCGGCCTGCTGGTATCGGTGGTGCTTACCGTATTCATCGTTCCTGCCGCGTACTTGCTGATCCATCGAAAGGAAGAAGCGCAACCCCCACAGGAGGTGCAAGCTTGAGACGCACGATGCTCCGGCTTGTAAGTGCAGCTGTATTGTCCAGCATCTCGCTGGTCGCGCAGACAAATGCCGCGCCGCCGGCCACCCTTCCACAGCAATCGGTAACTACGGCGGCGCAAGAGCAACAGACTCTTCCGGCGCCCCAGATGCCGCCGGCTCCCACCGCCCCGGCTCCGCCCCAGTTGCCGACCACGGGCCCGCTGCAACGGCTGACGGTCCAGGACGCCGAGGCCCTGGCCATTAAGAATAATCCGCAGATCTCGGTGTACCACCTGATCTACCTGGCGTCGAATCAAATGACTCGGGAGCAGAAATCGGCATACTACCCGACGATCTATGGCAGCCTGACTGCGGTAGGAGGACAGCAAGCAAGTCGCATCGCTGCGGGCAATTTGAACAGCCCACGGCTACTGAATCGTTTCGCCGGCGGATTGGCTCTCAATCAATTGATCACCGACTTCGGAAGGACCAACAATCTGGTGGCGATGGCGGCCTTGCGCGCCAAGGCCGCCAATATGGATGCCATCGCCACCGTGTACCAAATCAAGCTGGCGGTTGATGAGGCGTTTTACAATGCGCTGCAAACTTTTGCCGAGCAGAAAGTCGCGGAACAGACTGTGAGCGCACGCCAATTGGTGTCCGACCAGATCACGACCCTATTCCAGAACAAGCTGAGATCGGAAGTTGACGTCAGCTTCGCCGATGCCAACCTGGCACAGTCCAAATTGCTTCTGCTGGACGCGCAAAACAACTACCAGTCCGCACTTTCCCAGCTGACGCAAGTCCTAGGTTACTCGGCGCAACAACAGTTTGAGTGGTTGATACCCAATCCGATTGATGCCACCTCCCGATGCGGTCGAGTCAGCTTGAGGACGAGGCGTTCAGCAATCGGCCGGAAATTGCCTCGCAGAGCTACCAAGACTCAGGCCGATCAGCATTTCGAGAAAGCCGAGCGCGACCTGCTTTTTCCCACCGTGTCGGCGATGGGAGTAGTGGGACAGACGCCCGGATGGCAGCGTGCTCGACGGCGTCCAGCAGTTTCCGACCTGGTACGGCGCCGTCGGGAGTGAATTTGAATGTGCCCATCTTCAACGGCTTTCAGTATCCGTGTCGCGCTGGCGCGAGGCCGGACTGCGGGCGCAGGCTGCCGACCAGCAACTGCGCGATCTGAAAGATAGGATCGCCAATGACGTGCGCACCAGTTGGTTGAATGCCATCACCGCATACAACCGGATCGGGGTCAGCCAGCAGTTTCTGGATGAGACCAATCTTGCTCTCAACCTGTCGCAGACACGCTACAACCTCGGCCTGAGCTCGATCGTGGAGCTAAGCCAGGCTCAACTGCAGCAGACGGAAGCGCAGATCCAGTTTGCTGCCTCCAAATATCAATACCGCATTGCGCAGTCGGTTCTGCGGTTCCAGATTGCTGCCCCGTAGGACTGCATGACTAGAAGACGTCGACAAAAACGCCAGCAAGATCCTACCGGCCTTGCGTTCGCTATATCGGCGCTGTGGGGTTGCGCCGTAGTCGTTGCCATCGAGGATGTCTTTTATTCCGATTTGCCTTTTTGGAATACCTCGCACATTCATCCGGTGTCTATTTTCGTCGGAACGCTGGCATTCCTCGGCCTACTGTATCTCTTGCAGAGCATGACCGACAGAAAACGAGCGCTCCAGTATCTGGAACCATATGTGCCGCTCCTGGGCTTTTCTGGGCTAAATCTGGGGCTGAAACTTAATGTCGCGTGGGTGCTTCCTGTGGCCTTAGGATGCGCCATATACAGCGTGGCCCAAGTGCGTCGATTGCGGGTCCATAAGTCCGTTGCGCCGCGTGTTACGGCCTTCAAATGAGCCAGCAGTAAATATAGAGTTCAGCAGAGCAGGAGTGGAGAGCAAGGCGCTACAATCCGTGCATGCCCGAGGACCAAACCGATAGGACGACAAATCGACAGCCGTGAACGGTTCGGAAAACGGTAGGGCTACTGCGCGAACCTATGAGGATCATTCCTGCGAGCGACTCGTCACTGCTGGTTGTCTTCGGGAATGAAATCTCGCCGGAACTCCACCAGCGCGTGATTGCACTGTTTCATTCACTTCAGACCCGGCAGGATCCGCGGATCCGCAACCTGCATCCGGCATACGCTTCGCTGCTGATTGATTTCGATCCGCTGCGGTTGACGCACGACGAAGTGAGGACTGTCGTTCAACAACTAACACTCGCGAGCGACTGCACGCTCGACCGGGTCACCAATCTGATCACGATTCCGGTCTGTTACGACATCGATTTCGGGCCTGATTTGCAGGAAGTCGCGCGGCATACCGACCTTTCAGTGGATGAGGTAGTCCGGCTACATTCCGCGCCAACCTATCTAGTGTATTTCCTCGGATTCACTCCAGGCTTCGTTTACCTCGGCGGGTTGCCGCAGGTTTTGCAGACGCCCAGGCTGACGACTCCCCGGCCATCCATTGCCGGGGGAAGTGTCGGGATTGCCGGCGGACAGACGGGAATCTACCCATTTGACTCTCCCGGAGGGTGGAAGCTGATTGGGCGAACACCCCTGCGTATGTTCGATCCGGAAGCAACGCCGCCGACTCGCCTGCAACCCGGCGACCGGATGAAATTCATTCCGATTGATCGTGCGACCTTCGAAGAGCTGCAGCGAAGCGCCGAGGTTAGGCTCGCATGACGATTCGGGTAGCGGCGCCGGGATTCCTTACGACGGTTCAGGATCTCGGACGCTACGGTTATGCTCACTTGGGTATCTCTCCCGCCGGAGCCGCGGATGCGCTGTCATTCCGCATTGCCAATCTTCTGGTGGGCAACCATGAAAACGCCGCTGCGCTGGAGATGACGTTGTTGGGTGCAACCTTGGAATTCGAAGCGTCCGCCATCGTCGCGCTCACCGGTGCCGGTTGCGAATGCAAACTCGGCTCCGCGCAAGTTCCACTCAACACAGCGTTCGACCTTCCCGCCGGGGCAGTCTTGAGATGCGGGAGCATGACGAGCGGCGCGCGCTGCTACGTCGCTGTCCAAGGTGGATTCGACATTCCGCAGGTCCTGGGCAGTGCGTCGACCTTTGTACCTGGCCACTTTGGAGGATTCAAGGGGCGCAGATTGCAGCGGGGTGATGTGCTGCAGGTTCGCAAGAATGGCTCATTGCCGGTGCGCTTTTCGCGGCCCGGTGCACTTGACTCGCTACTTCGCCCCAGGCTGCGAGTTACGAAAGGCGCACAGCAGGATTGGTTCGGGCCGGAGGCTTTCGAGAAGCTGTTTTCCAGCGCGTACACCATCAGCGAGCAGTCCGATCGCACGGGCCTCCGGCTGAAGGGAGAGGCCGTTCGCCCGTACGAACAATCGGAGCTGCTTACGGACGGTATTCCGCTTGGCGCAATCCAGGTACCCCAAGATGGCCAGCCAATTATTCTGTTTGTCGATCAGCAGACGACCGGGGGATATCCCAAGATCGCAAATGTGATCGCAGCCGATATGCATCGTGTCGGGCAGTTACGGCCTCGCGATGAGGTGCGGTTTGCAGAAGTTTCCATCGCAGAAGCAGTCCAGGTACTGCGCGAACAGGAGCGCTGGCTAACGGAGATTTTCCAATGAGCGATCTTACAATCGACATCAACGCCGATCTGGGTGAGTCGGAAGAATCGCTCGCCAATGGAACTGACTTCGAGTTGATGCGCTACATTACCTCAGCCAACGTCGCGTGTGGCGGACATGCGGGCAATGAACGAACCATGTGGGCGACGTTGACCGCCGCTCGCGAGTTGAAGGTAGCAGTTGGCGCGCATCCGGGCTATCCTGATCGCGCGAATTTTGGGCGCATCGAATCGCTACTTTCTCCGGCAGAAATCGAGGCCTCAGTAGGCCAGCAGATCGCAGCGCTGTTGAAGATTGCCGAGTCTTTGGACATGCGGCTGGTGCACGTTAAGCCGCACGGCGCGCTGTATCACGCGGCCAACACGAACCGCGAGGTTGCGCTCGCCATTGGCCGTGCCGTGAAAGCCATCAATCCTGATCTCGTCATGACCGGCCAAGCCGGCTCTTCCGCTCTGGGAACCTGGCGATCGATGGGATTGCATTCCATGGCCGAGGCTTTTGCCGACCGCGCTTACGAGCCAGACGGCACTTTGCGTAAACGCATTCTCTCCGGGGCGCTACTTGATGATCCTGTGCATGCCGCGCAGCAGGCCGTTGACATCGCGGTTCGGCACAGGGTTATCGCTAGCGACGGCTCCGAACTAAAGCTTGAAACGAGTACCATCTGCATCCACTCAGATACGCCGGGCAGCGTGGCCATCGCACGTGAGATAAATCACCGGCTCAAAGGTGCAGGCGTGCGCGTCCAAGCCGTGTCGCCGGCGGGCGCGCTGTAGATCACCGAGGTCGCTTCGTTCCTATCATTCATAGACCTGCAGCTCTTTTCCTCTGGTCTCCGGCAGCAGGAGTACGGCCAGGATCATGACGAGGTAAGCAGCCACCGCAAACGCTGAGATGGCATGGCCCAAGGTGATACGCGCGCTGAGATAGCCAACCAGTGTGGGGAACAACGCGCCGACGGCGCGTCCGAAGTTATACGAGAATCCCTGACCGGAGCCGCGCAACCGGCTGGGGAACAACTCCGTGAAGAATGCGCCTACCGGACTGAACGATCCCGATGCAAAAAAGCCCAGCGGGAATCCCAGCACCAGCATGACTGAGTTGCTGATGGGCAGATAGGTGTACGCCGCCACCGTCAGGAATGAGCAGACTGCAAAGAGTATCAGCGTCTGCTTGCGACCCAGACGGTCGGCCAGCCACGCACTGATCATGTAACCCACGAACGAGCCCACGATCACGACGAAGAGATAGCCGCCGGTGTTGAGCACCGACAGACCGCGGGCCGTCTTCAGGAATGTTGGCAGCCATGTAGTGATGGCGTAATAGCCGCCTTGTACGCCGGTTGCCAGCAACGCGGTGAGGAAGGTGATCTTCAGCATCGCAGGACTGAAGATTTCCAGGAAATGGCTTCCCTCTCCGAGGGCAGCTTCGCGCGCGCGTGTGCGGCTGAAGATTCAGGCTCGGGAACGTTGCGCCGGATGTAGAAAACCAGCAGCGCTGGAAGAATGCCGATCCAGAACATGGCACGCCACGCCGTCGTGGCAGGCAGTACGGAGAAGAGCACGGTATAGCAGATGGCCGTAACCGCCCATCCCACGGCCCATCCGCCCTGCACCGTGCCGACGGCCTTGCCGCGGTAACGGGCGCGGATGGCTTCGCCCATTAGCACAGAACCGACCGCCCACTCCCCGCCGAACCCAAGCCCTTGCAGTCCTCGCGTTATGAGCAGTTGCCAGAAGGAGTTGGTGAATCCACTCAGAAAGGTGAAGAGCGCAAACCACAGAATGGTGACCTGCAGAATGCGTACGCGGCCGAAGTGGTCCGCCAGCAATCCGGCCAGCCAGCCGCCGACGGCCGAAATCAGCAGAGCGGCCGTGCCCAGCAAGCCTGCTTGGCCTTTGCTGATGTGCCAGGCCGCGATCAGCGTGGGAATGACGAAGCTGTAAACCATGACGTCCATGCCGTCAAGTGCCCACCCGCCGAAGGTCGCGATCAGAGTGCTGCGCTCCGGCGCTGTAAGATCGAAAATCCAAAACGGCGGCTGGGAAAGGGCGGCGACTTCGGGCTGGGTGGTCCTCATGTGGGGCTCCTCAACTGGACCCATGATCTAGCACACTAAGATTTCTGATTGGCGCTCATTGTAGACCTGAACAACCGGAATGTAATCAATGGAACCGGTGGTTGGCTCGAATTGCCTGGGACGGGCCTAACGACCGAGGGGGCTGCGGAAAAAATTGCGCGACGTTTTGGGGAGGTGTGCCATCATAGAATCCATGCGACGGTCACTCCTACTGGTTCTGCTGATTTCGGCCTTAAGTACCGGGCTATCGCAAGCGCAGAGAGCAGGTGGCGGATTTCACGGCGGCGCTGTGCAAGGCGGTCGTAACATCCGGCCCGGACCGTCGAATGGCTTCTTCCCGGGGCATTTTGGCGGCCGTCATCACGAGGGATTTGGCTACGGTGGATATGGGTATGGGAGCGTCTGGCTACCTTGGGATTTCGCGAACTGGGACGATGATTATTTTGGCTGGGAGCCTTCCTACCAGCAGCAGCCCGCATCCCCGACATTGCCGCAGGTGATCGTGGTGCAGAGCAAAGAACTAGCAGCACCCGCGTTGCCGCCCCAGTCACCGAAGCTGATCGAGGTGCCGTACTCGAAAGAAGGTCCAGTCGCCACGCTGCAGCCGGCAACGCTGTTCGTGTTGAAGAACGGACAGCGGCTTGAAAGCCACGACTATTTCCTCACCGTTCAGTCTTTGCAAATCGAAGTCGGCCGGCAGCGACGCACAATTCCAATCAGCAAACTCGATCTCGATGCTACGATTGCCGCCAACCAAAATCGGGGTATTGAAGTGACAATTCCAACGGATCACAACACCGTGTTCGTGGGCTTCTGAAATTAAACACGAACACGTGCCCTAGACGACAGAGAGCCCCCAACTGTAACCGTTGCCAAGTGGCCTTCCGATGAAACCTCCTGTGACCGACGAACCGCAACGCCCATCACGTGAAGTTCGACAATAGAAGACTTAGGAACATAAACCAGAACATTGTTCCCGGTGCTATCGAATGGCCGCAGCCAAACGCCGGAGTCGAACAGTAGGCCAGCATTATTTTGGGTTCGGCCCTCCAGTATTTCTCCGTCTGCGAACCGAACGCGAATCCACAAATCGGTCGCGTCTATGTCGGAGAAGAACTTTACCTCGTCGTGATCCAGAGCTCCTTCATGCCTCTTTACGAAGAAGATCGCTTTCATGTCCGATACTTGGACCAGGGAAGGTTCTGCTTGGTTGTCGCATCGAATATGCAAAACGTCCGGCAAGGGGGCGTGGGGAATGACTTGCTGGGTAATCGTATCCCATTCCAGAATGCCTCTCCTGAGAGTGCCGTCCCTCCTGTGGACCACGACCAATTCCGTTTGTATCGATCCACTACCGGAAAGTTCTTCTTGCTTTGTCGTCATCCAATCACCCGACTTCTAATTACTGGCTCAAGATACTCGCACTAGCTTTCGCGATGAGTCCATTCCCAACTTGCGCAGGCGTCGCAGTAGAACCTTGTAGCTAATGCCGAGAGCTTTCGCAGCTTCGCGGCGATTGCCTCCTGAAGCTTGCAAGGCTTCCGAAATGGTTTCAGCGCCAAGTGCGACCACCGGTTGGCAGACCGAAGCATCGACATCCTGCGTTAGTTCATCCATCATCAACTGCTCGTCACCTAGAACCAGATAGCGTTTAACGAAGCTCTCCAATTCTCGCAGGTTACCGGGCCAGTTATATCGCAAGCAGGCATTGAGGAGGCGCGAAGAGGGGGCGGCTGGCACCTCCGGCAAATTCAACTCTGCTTTATAGCGCCGTAGGAAGTGTTCGAACAGCACCGGGATCTCTTCCCGCCGTTCCCGCAAGGGTGGCAGAGTGAGGCAGAACCCGTTGAGGCGGTAGTACAGATCTTCGCGAAAGGTCTTCTGCGCAATCGCTGCCTTCATGTCAATGTTGGTGGCGGCTAGTATTCGCACCGATACCTTCTCCGTGGCTCGGCTTCCTAGCGGCGAAAAGGTTCCGTCTTGCAAGACCTGCAAGAGTTTGGCTGGTAAGTTCGGGTGCATCTCGCCGATCTCATCTAAGAACATTGTGCCGTGGTTGCATTGTTTAAACTTTCCAGGCTTGGAGCGACCGGCACCGGTAAACGCGCCTTGCTCGTAACCAAAGAGCTCGCTTTCCAGCAACTCTGACGGCATCGCGGCGCAATTTACCTTGAGGAACGGAGCGCTGGCTTGTGGAGACAAGTTATGGATGTAGCGAGCCAGGACTTCTTTTCCGGTTCCACTTTCACCCAGAATCAATACCGGCAGATTCACTCGCGCTACCAGAGCGGCATGCTCCTGAATCTCGCGCATGCAAGGGCTTGCATATACAAAAAATCCGCTCTGGCCTAAAGGTACTTCGGTACTGACATTCTCTGGACGTGCACGGCTAACTGGCGCCAATCTCGCCAGAAGTTCCAGGAGATCTTCCGCCACAAACGGCTTGAGCAGCACATCACGTGCGCCTTCGCGGATTGCCGGTAAAACTTCGCCGTACTGAAAGACATGGGCTATCAGCACAACATTCGCTCTGGGATGGAGCTTGTGAATCTGAGACATCAACTCCACACTCTGCATATCCGGCAAAATGTAGGAAGTAAGTACCACATGAGGGCGCGCACCGTTTCGAATACAGTCAATTGCGCATTCCCCGGATTCACAGGTGATGACATTGTATTGGGCCCCTTCCAGGATAGTGACTATGTAACGCGACAAAGGGCGATCGTTGTTGACGACCATCACCGACAGTGGCGGTAGAGTCACCAGATGCCTGACTGGATTGGGCAGAGATAAGATGGAAGAGGGGGAAGATCCCACGTGGTCGGCCATAAATTCGGTTCCCATCTCAGGAGTCTCTGTCAACAACTTTCAAAAGCCACCACACGCTTCCGCTACTGAGGTACGCCCACCATAGCGGGAAGCGCTGTTACGATCAAGACCTACCGAGTTAGTCCGGGACGTAAGCATCCCGGCATCAATGCGAGGCCCTGACCTTTGCACTGAGGGGAAGTAGAGGACCGAGAGACCAAGTACCTATAGACGGAGCGCAATCGGCCTGAACTCAGTTTAGTATGCTGCCATACTCAAAAGTCAATAGTTTTTCAACTTTAAGCACAATTACTTTTTGCAATCTATCCTATAGGCACTATTGCTCATGCAAAGCCATTCCGCCCCTGTCCTCCCAGGGGAATATGCCCTAACGACGAAAGTCTCCGCCTCCAAAGTGTTGCTACCGCCTCCTGACTTAGGTCTGGTCTAGCACAACTGCTTTTGGCGAAACGTCAAGTCAGCCAGGTCTTCGTCGGCATGTCTCACAAGGTGAAATAGATTTCACCCTGTCGTGGTTTGTTACCTCACGAAAATTTGAGGGGACGCTATTCCAGTGTGTTGGCCACTGCTGTCACTGTTGGCTAACAAGTTGCAAGCTAGTGGCATCTTGGTTGAATGATTCATCATGAGCAACTATCCATTCACGGATATTCCTCCGGATTCGGTAATCTTCGGACGATCTACGGTAATGTCCGAATTGTATGGCCGCCTGAAGCGCATATGTAGCACCAAGTTGCCCATACTCCTGCGCGGCGAAAGTGGCGTTGGAAAAGGGCTATTATCCAAGTTTATCCACAATCATGCCATCGGCATCGTTGGCCCTTACATGAGAGTGGATTGTGCCGGCTGTTCCGGAATGGAACTAGACCATGATCTATTTCCACCTGTGCTGAGCGAAGCTCCTATCATGGACACCGAGCAGGCGGAAACTTCGGGTGTAGATGCGGCAGGAAGTCTTTTTCTCGACGAAGTTGGCGACTTACCTCCACAGTCTCAACTAAGACTCTTGCAATTACTTCACCAAGCAGAACTCTTGGGAGGGGGCCAGAATTCGCCGGGTATCAGCCCTCGCATTATTTGTGCGACCACTCGTAATCTGCGGCATGAGGCCCGGGAGGGCAAGTTCCGCCAGGAGCTGTTCTATCGGTTGGCCGTAGTTACTCTTGAGGTGCCACCCCTCAGGAGCCGGCTGGACGACCTGCTGATTATTGGGAACTATCTGCGTGCGTGCTACAGTCAAAAATTTGGACTTCCGGATAGACCGTTCCCCAAGCGGCTGGTCGAGCGCATGCATTATTACGAGTGGCCAGGCAACATTCGTGAATTCGAGAGCTTTATTTGCCGGTATGTCATTCTGGGTTCCGATGATCGGGTACTGCGTGATCTTAGCTCTAATAATGATGCTTCATCCGTTGTTGGCATAATCAGGCCTGGCGACACATTGCTGAAGGAAGTCACCAAGCGAACCCTTGCCAAGGTGGAGCGTGAAATGATCGTAAAGGCCCTCGATCTACATGACAGCAATCTCAAGAAGGCGGCCAAGACTCTGGGCATCAGCTACCGCACCCTGATTAACAAGATGGATCAAGTTGGACTGCCGCGGGCACATCATTCCAGCAAGGCTGGCGATAACCTGGAGCGATAATTACTGTCCGTTCTGTTCCAAGGTTGGCTAAGGCTCTCCAGTTCTCGGCCATTGGAGGCGCAGCAGGGCGAAAGATTAGGTTGGGGCGGATTTCGGTTGATTGCTTGTTATAGGGTACTCGCCGCGCGCCAATGGTGAGCACATCGCCGAGCAGGGTAGTCAGGTTTAGTCCTTCGGTACTACCGCGGTTGTAACCGGTGTGCGTTCGAAGAGCACTGCGACGCGATCGGAGTAAATCGGCTTCCACGCAGAAGAGTGACGAAGGAGGTAGGAAAGCGGTTGGCCTGGCTCCAGAAGGGCATAAGTGATTGTGTATTTATCGAAGATTGCCAGGGGGTTCCTGAGCAACATAGCGTCGAGATAGCCGTCGAACGTTCCGTTATAGATGAAGATATCGGCACGGCCATCGATAAACGGCTTTAAGTCGGGTGCACTCCATTCCATATATCCGCCCCAGCCGTAGTTGTTGAAGGTCCTTCCGACAAGGTGATTCTGTTGCATGAACGTGAGAGCAGCGATAGGGTATTCGGCGCTCACCTGGCTTTGTAATTCTGCCCTGGATGGGAAGAAAAATATCAGCCCTGCCACGATTGACGTCATAATACTGGCATTGAGCCAGGGTTTATCCAGCTTTCGATCATAGGGCGGGAACAACTTCAGCGAAGGTGCAAAGATGGGCGATGCTATGAGACCGGCGAAGAACAGAAACCGCATGTGGGTTAGCGAAGCCCAGAGGGCAAAGACCATGAGTAGAATCTCGTCGGGTCTCCAGCGGCGGCGACTGAACAACGCAGCCGCCGGCAATGCAAAAATCAGAACCAGAGCTAGCTTGCCCGTACCGCCAGTGAACGGCAGCGATTTCCACTCTTCCAGATGCTGCATAACGTCCTTTTGGCGAAAGAGCAGATCGAATGGATACAGCACCAACTTGTAGCCGTAAGGGTTTGCAAAGAGAGCGGCCAGGGAAGCGGAGAGAGCAAGCAGGAGCTTCTTCAATTCGAGAGGGGTCCACCGCCGAGCGCCGACCAGGCCCCAATCGCCGTCCAACAGGCCACAGACGATCATGATAGCTACTACCACAATTCCAAAAAGCCAAGACCCATGAAAATTAATCCATAGGGCGAACAATGGCGGCAAGATCCAAAGGCCTTTACCCGTCTGTCGAAAGTGGTCGAGCACGATCAATAGACCCACCATACAGAGCCAGCCAAACAACAGCATGCGAGGACCGAACGATACGATTCCGCAGAGAACGGCAAACAGGGTGGTTATCGTTGCGCTTTTACAGTCGGCCCCGGCATGGCATGAGCGATAGTAGACACCGGTATAAATCAGCACCAGATCCGTGAAATACACTGCCAGGATCCCTTGCAGCCCCATCGTTTTGAACGCCAGAAAAAATGGAACTTCCGATAACCACTCAAAGTCAAGGGATGGTGCACCCGCTGCCGTGAATGAATAGGTGTCAACACGAGGGAGCGAATGGAACTGCATCAGATAAGCGGCATTGCGCAAGTGCCACCAGACGTCGGGTTCGGCGATCGCTCTAGCGGAAAATGCGAAGATCGCAGCCACGAGGAGGAACATGCACATAACCGGGAAAGAGAAAACCCGGGATGCCAGACGGGCCCCGGCAGATTGCCGATGGATGGCTCTGGCCGGTGGCCGGACTGACTCTAGTGCCAAATCTGACGTGTCTTGCATGATCAATATTTCGCCGGCCGCCTACTTAGCCAGCGAGTGCATTGTCCACCGCAGGCGTACTCACTCTCTGATAAAGCTTTCCCACTTTATCCGCATAGATCACGCGCCATTGCGGGCTGTGATCAAGAAGATAGGAAAGTGGCTTCTGGACTGGAAATAGGACATAGTCAATCTGGTATTTATCGAGCAATTCGAACGGCTGCTCGATTCGGTTGATCTTCAGGTAATCATCGAAGACGCCATTGTAGATAAAGATGTCGGCGCGGCCGTCGGCAAAGGTCTTTACGCCGGGTGCGTTCCACTCGATGTATCCACCGTAGTCATAAAAGTGAAACAGCATGCCGCCAATCTGCCTCCGTTGCATGAACTGTAGCGCGGCATGGGGATAGTGAGAGTCAATAGTGTCCTGAAGTTGCGATGCGCTGGGGAATGTCCAAAGCATGAGAGCCACAATGGCAGAAGCCATGGCGAGGTTGAGCCAGGGCTTATCTTTCTTCGGATCATAAAGCGTGAATACCCGGACGCGAGGAGCAAGAATCGGGATGAGAATGATGGCGGCGAAGAGCAGAAATCGCACGTGGATGAGCGAAGTCCACAGCGCAAACGCCATCAGCAGCACATCTCGAAGTTCCCACCGAAGTGGGGACATCAGGATAACCGCCAGCAACCCGAAGATCATCAACATGGCCAGTTTGCCATAGCCAGTATGGAAGTCCACGGACTGCCACTCGACTATCTTGTTGAGCACAGCCTGTTGGCGAAACAGGAGGTCGAAGGGATACCACACCAGTTTGTAGCCGTATGGGTTGGCCAACAGTGCGATCACGGACGCGGTGAGGGCCAGCAGAAGTTTCCTGAGTTGCGGCGGCGTCCAGCGCTTGGCAGCCACCTTGCCCCAGTAGCCGTGGACCAGGCCCGCAACGATATAGATGCCCATTACAACTAACCCGAATACCCAGGAGCCATGTAGATTGATCCACAGGGCAAACAGTGGTGGCACTATCCAGAGGCCCTTGCCAGTCCGTTGAAAACGCTCCATTACAACAAGCAGAGCGGCGAGGCAAAGCCATCCAAAGTGGAGCATTCGCGGGCCGAAGGAATAAGACCCGAGGAGCGCCGCGGCCATTGTGACCAGGGCCGCATCGCCGCAATTGGAGCCCCGGCGCAATGCCAGGTAGTACATAGCACTAAAGACGAGCCACAGAACCACCAGATACACAGCTAGAACACCTCCAAGTCCATAGGCCCTGAAGGCGAAGTAGTAGGGCAATTCGGACAGCCATTCGTGGTTCAGCAGGGACGCGCCCGCGGAGGTGAAGGTATACGAGTCAGCATGTAAGAAATAGTGGTTTGTCAGGAGCTGTTGGGCGTTACGCAGGTGAAACCATATATCAGACTCTGCAATGCTCAGGACAGCAAGCCGGGAAATCTCCAGCAAGATAATGAAAGGCCACAGTAGCGGAAATGGAAAGCAGTTTCGAGCCCGGGCGTCGGCCATCCTCCCAGTGTTCTCATCGGCTGAGGCAACCTTGATGTCAAGACAGGCACTTCTCATTGGTTATGACCTAGATATCGGCATCAGGGTGGTTCACAACACAGCTTAAAGTTTTCTTATTCTGCTTTGCATCCTAATTGCCATTACAACCGCGTGAGACTTCGAGCCGCGTAGGCGCTTTGCAGTAGATCTACTAACGGATCGTGTGCAAGTTTTTGCTACTAATGGGCCGCACCCCTGGGAGGTGGTTACACTTGCGGGCTCATGCGGGAGTCTTGAGTTGCTTAACTTTCTCTAATCAATGCTGTCTTCTACCGGTTACGTGATTGATAAGGCAAGTTATGCAGAGTGGTTCACTTTCACTAGATCGAGCGGCCGGCGATTGGCAGTCCTATTGCAATAGTGAAGGTGCTGCTCAGCATAACAGTTCATTCAGTCGTATTCGGAACCGAAATGGTTCTGAGTGAGATTCGGTGGCTGCAATGGGCAGTAATCGAAATCGTTCGAAAAGGAGCTCCGCAAAATGATCAACATGTTGAAGAACCTGCACAAGGAAGAGTCCGGCCAGGACCTGATCGAGTATGCCCTGATCGCAGCCCTGATCGCGGTCGCAGCCATTGCCGGCATGCAAGGACTCGCTACCAGAATCAACACCGAATTCAGCAGAGTCGGCAACCAGCTGACCTAACCCTGCTTTAGGAATGGGAGGCAAGCTACGGGCAGAAGGACGTTGGAGAATTCCGACAATCTGTGGAACGCCGAGGCAGTGACATCGTTTCCTTGCCGAGCGTAGGCCACGAGGAACCTATCGTAGCAATCGGGCTTGCTTCCGTTTGTTGTAGTTGTGGATAACCTGCGATGAACTGGGACGCTTTCCTACTCTTTGACGCGCTGGCCCTGGCAGTTGCCGCAGCAGTTGTGGATGTGCAGCGTCATCGCATACCCAACTGGCTGACTTACCCAGGAATCGCGCTAGGAACTCTACTGCGCTCGCTGTTCTTCGGTTGGAAGGGTCTGGAGAGTGCAGTTGCCGGTTGCTTGCTGGGTGGCGGACTGGTCTTTCTCTTTTATGCCGTCCGGGCCATGGGGGCTGGTGACGTGAAGCTGCTGGCTGCCATTGGAAGCTTTGCTGGGTCCGTCCGATGCGATTGTGGTGCTTGCTGCCACAGCGATTTCCGGTGGCGTGTTAGCTATCGTTTATGTGGTCTTGCGGCGCCGCGTCGGCGCAACGCTTAAGAATGTTGGTTCGGTGCTGCACGTTTCATTCCTGCCAGCGGTTCAGAGCCCATCCGGAATTGAATCTGGACAATCCTTCCGCTTTGCGTATGCCGTACGGTTTGGCTATTGCGACGGGGACGTTGTATGCGTTCCTGGCGATTTGGTGGAGGTGATTTACGAAGAATCGTCGGCTGGGTTTAGCTCTGTTCATGGCGCTGGTGGTGTCGCTGGTGGTGACGTTCTTCCTCTACACCCGCATCAAGCGGCAGTATCGCGCTGAACGCGCAGCCCATCAAGATTGTGGCCGCCTCCAGGCCGTTGGAGCCAGGCAAGCCGCTTATCGGCGAGGACCTGACGCTGGCTGATTGGCCGGCGAACTGTTCCTCTGTCGGGGGTCGATCAACAAGCCCGAAGATGTGCTGGGCCGGATCGTGCTGTATCCCATTGCGGCCCAGGAACCGATTCGCGACCAGTTGCTGGCGGCGCCCGGAGCGACAGTCGGACTGACCGCCAAGATTCCGGACGGGATGCGCGGCCGTGGCGATACAAACCAACGAAGTGAACAACGTTTCCGGATTTCTGTTTCCCGGCTTGCCAGGTGGACGCGCTGGTGACGTTCCGGCCGGAAAATGGCAAGGAGTCGCTGACGGCGACCGTGCTGCAGAACGTCGAGGTTCTGAGCACGGGCGAAAAGTTGGAACCCGACCCGTCCGGCAAGCCGCAGAACGTAAGGCAAGTCACCGTGTTGCTGACACCCGATGACGCGGAGAAGCTGGTGCTGGCGGCCAACCAGGGAACGGTGCAGTTCGTTCTCCGCAACGGCTCCGACCAGGTCGCAGCACGCAAGCCCCGTAGCGTCAATTGAGAGACCTGCAAGTAGCGGGTCCCACCAGACGCCTGGTTGGAGTGAAGGAAGCGGCAGCCTCCCAAAGTGGCAAACGTTTATGAGGTGGAGACCTTCGATGGCACAAAGAAGGGTGTCGTTAAGTTCTAGATGGCAGGTAGAACGGAGCGTCCGTGGAACGCGAAGAGACCGAAAAAGGGAAGGTGTTCGTGGCAAAGTATGGCCGGGCGGCTGCTGGCTTTTGGTCTGGCATGCTGGTTACGCTTCAGTGGCGAGCTGCCGCCCAGCACGCCGGTCGGCGACCCCAGCAGTCCGGCACGGCGCAGGCTCCGGCGCCCAGCCTCTGCAAGCAGCGGCGGCACCACGGCAGGCAGAGCGAGCAAAGTCCCGAGAGTTTGCACGTCATGGTGGGACATTCGCTGTTGATTCGCACTCCTTCGCGGGTCAAGCGCATTCTTACCGGCAATCCTGCGGTGATCGAATCGGTTCTGACCTCGCCGCAGGAAGTGGTGATCACCGCCAAGCAGACCGGCGGCAGCAGCCTGATGCTTTGGGAAGAAGACGGTCCAGAACCGCATGCTGGATGTGTTCGCCGACTGGATGTAACTCCGTTGCGCAACACCCTGGACCAGTCCTTTCCCAACAGCGGCGTCGAGGTGCAATCGGCCAGGAAGACAAGGTAATGCTCGGTCGGAGTTGTGGCCTCACCTGCGATTGCGGAGCAGATGCTGAAGATGGCCGCGAACTATCTCCAAAGAAGTGGTCAACGGACTGCAAGTTGCGCAGCCGCCGCGGCTGCGACAGGTGATGCTGAAGGTGCGGTTCGCCGAGGCCGACCGTGGCAAGCTGTCGGCTTTCGGCGATCAACCTCTTCAGCACCGGCGCAACCAACACGATCGGCACAACATCCACCCAGCAATTTGGTACGCACAGCCTCAATAATCAGCAGCAGACCTCGACCGGCGGACTCATCAATAACCTTACCCAGTTCAACCTGTCGGACCTGTTAAACATCTTCCTGTTTCGTCCCGATATAAATCTGGGCGCCACCATCAAGCCCTGCAGCAGAAGCAGGTACTGCAGATCCTGGCCGAACCCAACTTGATGGCGATCAGCGGCCAACCGGCGCACTTCCTGGCAGGGGGCGAGTTTCCTTATCCGGTGATGCAGAGCAATCGGCGGCGGTGCTGGTTTCGGGACGTGTCACCATCGAGTTCAAACCGTAT
Source organism: uncultured Acidobacteriaceae bacterium (assembly GCA_963755865.1). Taxonomy (GTDB): domain Bacteria; phylum Acidobacteriota; class Terriglobia; order Terriglobales; family Acidobacteriaceae; genus Bog-257. The sequence continues at coordinate 204,309 of CAVWLY010000016.1, forward strand.
GGCGTGAAGCTGGAGTTCGTGGGGACCATCCAGGATGACGGCACCATTCGGCTCAAGGTCGCGCCCGAGGTAAGTTCGCTCGACTATACGAACTGCGATCACCATCTCCGGATTCACCATGCCCGCCATCCAAACCCGGCGCGCCGAAACCGAGATCGAACTGAAGGATGGTCAGAGTTTCGGGATTGCCGGGCTGCTGGACCAGCGCACCACCGTGCAGCTCAGCAAAGTTCCGGGAATCGGGGACATACCCATCCTGGGAGAGCTCTTCAAGTCACAGGAATGTCAACAAGCACCAACAGCGAACTGATCGTGCTGGTCACGCCGACGATCGTGGACCCGGTTGCGGGAGTTCTACCAACTCCGCAGCCGCAGGTTGATATGCCAATTCAAAATCTCAATACGGATTCCTTCGACAAAGGCTTGCCGTACGCGGGTGCGCCAAGTCCGGCCAAGGATCCAGGAACAAAGCCATGATGACTGACGAAAAGGTGACGTTCTACAAGGCTCGCGGCGGTCGGAACAACGCATTGGCGTGCTTTGCGTGAGCATGGATGCCGGCTCGCGGGAAGTCCTGGACGTCCTGGTGGCGCAGACTCCCGGGTGCCTACGTCGTGGATAACGTCGACTGGCACATCACCGCCCGCGAAGCCATGAGGATGCTGGAGCCATTTCAGCATCGCATCTGCGTGATCGATTTCGATGAAGGCGCGGAAAAAGGCTCCCGCGTCAGCCAGCGGCTGCGCGATGGCTGCGATACCAGCCTGGCCATCTTCGCCGCCGCGGCAAGCTCCGATCCCGAACAGATCATGGCTGCCATGCGGTCGGGATGTTCGGAATATCTGGTGAAGCCTTTCGAGCCGGAGCGAATCTCGCATGCGTTGGCGCATATAGCCGCGCGTCCGCAAGGCAAGTCGGGGGAACTGGAAAAAGGCCGAATCATGACGGTGATGGGGGCGAAGGGAGGAACCGGCGCCACCTCGCTGGCGCTGCACCTGGCATTGAACCTGGTGCAAAGGCATCGGACAGAAGATGCTTACTGGTGGATGAACACCCCGCGCTGGGCGATATCGCGTTGTACCTCGGACTAGGCCGTCATCAATACAGCTTCTACGAACTGGTGCACAACACCGACCGGCTGGATGCGGACCTGTTGCAGGGCTTTCTCTGCAACGGCATCCGAGCGGACTCGACGTGCTGGATTCTCCGGAGGCCATCCATGCGTTTCCGCACGCTTCTCCCGGAGGCCATCGAGCATACGCTGGCGTTTCTCGCGAGAAAACTATCAGTTTGTCGTCATCGATGCTCCGCCTGGATTGACCGAGGACACCTGCGCCGCCATCCGGCAGTCGGACCGGCTGGCGATCGTCATTACTCCGGAGCTGCCCGCGATCCGTAACGCCATCCGCTCGATCGAGTACCTGACCAGCTTGCATTACCCGGAGGACAGCATCGACATCGTCCTGAATCGCTATTCCAAGAGGAGCACATTGAGCGACCACGAGATCGAAGCCGCCCTGCATCGGCGAGATTGCCATAAAGATCCCCAATAACTATGGCCAGATCATGAATGCCATCAATGCCGGGTACTCCGCTGGACCTCGGCCACAAGTCGGACATGCCTGCCGCCTTCGATTCCTGGGCGGACCGGCTGATCGGAAGGGAAGCGGCGGACTCCGGAAGCGAATCAGGGGTCGCGGGGATGGTTTGGGCCTCTTCGGATCGCGAGTAGAAGGATAACCAATGGCGAACGGACAAAAGCTTTGCTCCGGATGTGCGCCTGGGTCGGAGCTGGACTTCGGCACGCAGTATCGGTGTCTCCGCCCGAACATACCAGGAGCTGAAGACCACGCTGCATCGCGAACTGCTCAACCAGATCGACCTGGAAAAGCTGACCTCGCTGGAAGATTCTCAAGGCCCGGATGCAGGTGCAGGAGGTGATCCAGCAACTGATGGTGAAGCTGAATACGCCGCTCAGCACCATGCGAGCGGGAGCGGCTGTCGCGCGAGGTGCTGCACGAAGTATTCGGACTGGGGCCGCTGGAGCCGCTGCTGCAGGACCCCACGATAAACGACATCCTGGTCAACACTCATAAGCAGGGTTTACGTGGAGCGGGCCGGCGTGCTGGAGAAGACCAATGTCGTGTTCAAGGACGAGGCGCATCTGCGCCACATCATCGACAAGATCGTCTCCAAGGTGGGGCGGCGGGTGGACGAATCGTCGCCCATGTGCGATGCGCGCCTGCCCGACGGATCGCGCGTCAACGTCATCATTCCGCCGCTGGCGGTGGATGGTCCGATTCTCTCGATACGCCGGTTTCGCAAAAATTCCCATCGGCACCGAGCAGCTGATGGCCAATCGCACGGTCACCGCTCCTATCTTCGAGGTCTTGAAGGGCGCGGTGCGGGCCAAGCTCAACATGGTCATCTCCGGCGGTACCGGCGCCGGCAAGACGACCCTGCTGAACGTGCTGAGCGGCTACATCGGCGAGACCGAACGCATCGTCACCATCGAAGACTCGGCCGAACTGCAATTGCAGCAGGAACACGTGGTCCGCCTGGAATGCCGGCCGCCTAACGTGGAAGGGCAACGGGGCCGTGCGGCAGCGCGAACTGGTCATCAACGCCCTGCGTATGCGGCCGGACCGGATCATCGTCGGCGAGGTGCGTGGCGAGGAGGCCCTCGACATGTTGCAGGCGATGAACACCGGCCACGACGGGTCGCTGACCACCATCCACGCCAACAGCCCGCGCGATGCGGTGGCCCGCCTGGAAACCATGGCCTTGATGTCGAACCTCAATCTGCCGGAGAAGGCACTTCGCCAGCAGATCGCATCTGCGGTTGCCATCGTTGTGCAGATGTGCCCGCCTGAGCGACGGCACGCGCCGCATAACCCACGTAACCGAAATCACCGGCATGTCCGGCGACGTGGTTGCCATGCAGGACATTTTCGTCTTTGAGAAGCTGGGAATCGATGCCGGCGGCCGCGTCTTGGGACGATTCAGGGCGACCGGAGTATCGCCCAAATTTGCCGAGCGGCTGAAAACGTCCGGCATCGTTCTTCCTCCCAGCATTTTTGAGCACTCCTTCGAGGTATAGGCCGGAGCGAACTTATGTCGATGATCACCATATTTCTGATTTTCTGGTGGCTGTGTTCGCTACGGTCGCGTATGTTCACGGAACCTACGGAAGGACGACAAGCGAATCCGCGAGCGTCTGGCCAGCCTGGACCGGCGTCCTGGCCATGGACGACCGCGAAAGACGACATCGTAAAGCAGGTCACATTCAGCAGTATGCCCAGTATCGACCGCTTCCTGCGAACCAACAGAATCGCGATCAGGCTGCAGCTGATGCTGGACCAGGCGAAGCTGCCGTGGACGGTCGGCCGGTTCTTCTTCTTCTCGCGCTGCATGATGGTGATAGGCGCCATCCTGGGCAACTGGTGGATACCGGCCGGCGTTTTCGGATGGATTCCGGGATCATGTTAGGGGTCCCTGCCGCTGGTGTGGGCCTTATATCGTCGCGCGGCCCGTTTCCGCCGCTTCAATCTGATGCTTCCCGATGCCATCGATCTAATGTCGCGCGCGCTGCGCGCCGGCCATGCCCTGCCCAGCGCCCTGGCGATGGTGGCCGAGGAAATGTCGGAACCGCTGGGCCCGGAATTTCGCCGGACCGCCGATGAACTGAATTATGGATTGCCGTTTCGCGAAGCCCTGCTGAACTTGGAGCGCCGTTTTCCGGTGCGGGACCTGCGGTTTCTGGTATCTGCAATCCTGGTGCAGAAGGAGTCTGGGGGCAATCTGGTGGCGTTGCTCGACAAGAGCGCCGCGGTGTTGCGAGCGCGCATTCACCTGACTCAGAAAGTCCGGATATTCACCGCCCAGGGGCGAATGACGGGAGTGATCCTGATGGCCCTGCCGTTCGTTTGTTTCATCGCCCTGAACCTGGTTTCGCCGGGCTACACCAAGCCATTATTTGAAAATGAGATTGGCCGGAAGATGGTTTACGGGATGGTTGCCAGCCTGGCGGTCGGGCTCTTCATGATTCGGCGGATCATTCGGATCAAGGTTTGATATGACAGTGCTTCTGGTTGCGATTTTTGCGGGCTTGGCGCTGCTGGGCGTGAGTGCGCTGCTGATTTTTGCCATCGCGGGAGATCAGTCGCCGACCGAAGCCAGGCTTGCCGAGTTGCAAGTGCTGCCTGCAAGCAGATCCAGATATCGAGCGGCGGATCTGTTTTCCTTGCTTACCCAGCCGCTGGCTCCTTTCCGTGACTGGCTGAGATCCAGGGACGACGAACTCGCTTACCGGCTGGGTGTCGCTGGTTACCGTAAGCCCGAGGATATCGATACCTATCTGAGCGCGAAGCTGCTGTCCCCGGTGCTGGGCGTACTGCTCGCCACTTTTACCGGGCGCGACAACATGCTTTTGTGGAGCCTGCTGCTGGGCGGGGCCGGGTTCTTTGCTCCTGACATGTTTCTGATGTCGGCGATGAACCGGCGCAAGTCAAAACTTACGCTGGCCCTGCCGGACGTTATGGACCTGATGGTGATCTGCATGGAAGCGGGTCTGGGCATGGACCATGCGGTGCTCAGGATCGCCAAGGAAATGGAAATGGTCTATCCCGAGATGAGCGAAGAACTGCTAATCATCAGCCGGGAACAGCGGGCCGGTAAACCGCGAGTTGAAGCCTGGAGAAGGATGGCGGACAGGGTGGACATTGAAACGGTACGGCAATTTGCCGCCATGCTGATCCAAACTGACCGGCTGGGTACGCCGATCGCCAATGCTTTGGGACAGTTTGCGGATGCGCTCCGAAGCCAACGCATGATGGAAGCCGAAGAACGGGCTGCCAAGACCACCATCAAGCTGATTTTTCCCCTGGTTTTCTTTATCTTTCCGGCCATTTTTGTTGTGCTTCTCGGGCCGGCGGCCATTGCATTGATTCAAGGCTTAGGTTAAACGCAAGACAATAATTGGAGGAAGCAACTATGGATAACGTATTGATGATTCGAGTCGCGGCAGGCATAGTCGCGGTAATCTTGCTGGCGGTCATCGTGGCGCGGCGCAAACGAATGGCATCGGCCAACCACCTGAACTCAAAGCATTAGAGTTGGAACGGGATGCAGACGGTCAAAGTTCTGAACGCGACGAAGGCTACTGTCCTCGGCGATCGGATCGATGTCGCCGGCACGAGCATGACTCGATTGGTGGGCTTGCTCGGCCGGCGCGGTCTCGATGCGGGCGAGGGGCTGCTGATTATGCCATCGCAAGCCATTCACACGGTGGCTATGCGATTCGCTATCGACGTGGTCTTCCTGGATCGTGATTGGCAGGTTGTCCACCTTTCACCCGACGTGCGACCGTTCCGCATAACCGGCTTACACTGGAAGGCGCGGTCGGTGCTGGAATTACCTAAGGGAATGATCGCGCAGACATCAACGTCGATTGGCGACCAACTTGCCGTTGAAGAATGCTGACCGGTCCTGAGGTTAGCGCCTTTGCGTTTTGCGCTGGCGGCATAAGCCGTCGAAGTTCCACAGATTGAAGAGTTGCGATGAAGCTATTGCCGATCCTGGTTGCGATCATGGTCGCCAGTTCGCTTGCGTTCGGGCAACCGACGGACGCAAGTTCAACTGAATGCTCGAAGAACGTCTCGTTCTCCGTTGCCGAAGGCGGACAGCCGGTGCCAGCCATTCCGAAATTCGTGACGAAGTGGATCGGTGATAAGAAGCATCAGAAAGAATACTCCGACTTATGCTTTTCACAGATACCCGATCCAAAAGCCAAGAACTTTGTAGTGGTGTTTTCTACCTTGGACTCAAGCTTTGAAGGACTTGTTCCTACAGCTCACACTTATACTCGTACACCGCCGGTCTCGGAAAACCAGGCGCCCGTGGGCCGTTACGGAGGCACCTGGGATTATTCCTATCTCGGACCGATGAATACAGCGCCCACGGCAACGGTTAATTTGCAGTACGCCGACAAGTACAAGGCGCTGTTCATGCGGGCTTATAACCAGCAGGGTGGCTTGGTATCGCAATATCGGCCTGACACGACTCGTTCCCGAGAAGACATGCTGGAGCGCGTAATCACCGAGATACGTGGCTATAATCAAGCGCCCCAACATCAGAAGGCATTCGTGGCACCGCTATCCGTTTATTACGTCAATTGCGATGTTGATGGACCGCCGGCCGAGACGCCCGCCTCGCATACATCCGATGTACTTGCAGTAGAACCGCCCCCCAAACCACTGCAGCAAGATGCCATCCTCGAGCTGTGGTCGAGTCCGGCCGGGGCTGACCTATTTGTCGACGGCGCGTATGTAGGTAAGGCTCCCTATTTCCTTACCGTTCCTCCGGGTGAGCACACGATTACCATGCGAAAGAAAGACTTCGGAACCTGGCAACGAAAGATGCAAATTCCAGCAGGGAAACGCAGGGTCGCCGGCTATCTGGAACAGAAGGCGGTTACGGTTGGCTTTGGCGCACCTTAGCAGCACGAGTCGAACGCTGCGCGTGCAGTCTCTGCAGAGCCGCAGCGAGGTAATCATCAAAATAGCCTTGGTTCATTTGCAGAGCGCGAGCGGGGTCAACGACACATTCTTGTCGTCGGTTCTTACGCTCCAAAAGGTCCTATCCGAATAGTCGTGACATAGATCCAAATCATTCTCGTGCCCTTTCGAGCGGGCCCATAAAATCTTTTCCGTACTGAACTCGGCTCCGTTGTGCACCAGTTCATTGCCCGGATAATGTCGGTTGAGGTCGTAGGATACTAATACCAACTGCTTGCCGGGCTTGTCCTCCATTTGCTGAGCCACAAGTTTTCGAGCATTGAGCAGGGCAAACGTGCTGTTCATTGCGGCGCTGCCGGTTTCCCGGGTTAGCGAAGCCACGACCACAGTGAGGCATACCGCGATGACGAAGGCCCGCTCACCGTGGTTTCGCTGCTGCCAAAGATAACGCAGGCCCTCGATCGCAAGAACATAGACGACAATTGTTGCCGGGGAAGCATAGTGTGGCATCGAGTAAATGCAGAGAGCAAGGGCGATGGCGGTCGACAGCGTAACCGCGGCGACGATCCGCAAACCTGGCTTCGTGATACTCAGGAATAAACCCAGTAATACTGGGAACGACAACGCAGGCCCCACATAGAACAACCAATCGCCTCCGAAACGTTCAGCCTCCAGTCCAATTACCCCTGCGACGGTTTTGGTGTCCGTATAGCGGTACTCTTTCTCTGTACCCTGAAAGAACTTCTCGAAGACAGGATCGCGGAATACCAGGCCGGATTTTGGTTTCTGGCCAATGAATAACGGCAGGGGAGAATAAGTACGCTCATTCAACAGGTGTGGCAATAAAAGCGGATTGCCGGTCGTCCGCTGATTGTAGTAGCCCATGAGACTGATTCCGATTAGCCCGACGATTACGGCGGGCAGCATTATTGAGCGGAGAGTGTTTCCGATTTCTGGTGAAGGCTGCACCACCTGATAAATAAAGTACGCCACAAGAGGAACAGCAAAGGCGAAGCCTTCGTAGGGACGCGAGGTGGCAAGAACGAGTAGGGAGACCGCAAAGCCACACGCGAGTAAAGAGCGATGCCGGTTTCTAAGCCCAGGCTGGAACAGGCGGACGACGGCGCCCAACGCGACCGCCCCGCCGAGCGCTGCGACGGAGCCTCCCCAGTAGGAGTTCATCCAATAGCTGAAGAGAGCGATCCGGAGGACCGCCAACAGTCCTCCCAAGAACGCCCAACCTGGTGGTACAAAAGCTTGCAAGCACCAGCAAATTGCGCCGCACATCAGCGCCGTGCTGAGATATACGCCAACCCAGGGCTGATGGAAGAGTATTTGTCCAAACGCCAGCACCAACCCCTGAGAGACAGGGTATTTCGAATGATAGGTAGGAGTCATGTTGACGTGGAATGTTTCAAAATGCGGCCACGCCGGCGGAGTTGGATTGGTGAGCCGGTGATGAGCAAAAGTATCCGCCATCAGCAGGTAGCTGTATTCATCGTTGATGCGAGGCTCGGGAATTCCGATGAAAGGCAGTAGTAGAGCCCGGGCGCACAGCGCGGATACGACCACGACCAATACCGCTCGCGAATTACGGGAGAGTGTCCAGCGGAGCCAGTGCGGCCGCGGGAGAGATGGATGGAAAAAACGACTGAAGGCAAATACAAGGGCGAAAGCAGCGAGGAGTATGCAGCTTTCCACCAGCACTAACCGGAGCCCATTAATGGGAACAAAGTTCATGCGAAGCTAAATCAATTGTGAGTTCTCACTCAACAGACTAGCAGCGTGGGATCGCATCCGTCATGGCAATTTCTACTTCGGGCTGTTCACGATTTTGATGGGGAACGGCTTGAGGTGTTCGGTGGTTTTCAGGAAATCGGTAATCTGGGCCGACTGCTGGACCGTTGCCGACGACACGATGCCCGTAACACAAGTGGAGTCGTCATAGGTCTCGGTAACAATGACGTAGTCGCCCTGGTCTTTCACCAGCGAGCAGGCGCAGGAAGCCCTGGATGGATTGTCCTTGTCGACCGTGCAAGGCTTGTCGAGGCACGTTGCCCAAGGCCGGTCATTGGAACAGATGGCATGGTACTTTACGGGGAAATAGCGAGACATTAACTGCCCGGGGCTGGTGTGCTTTACATCCTGGCATGACTCGTGACCTGCGGAGTATCCGGTCTTGACGTCGCATGCACACGACACGACTCCCTGCTGCCCGGGGACCGGTGTACATTTTGCGGTTGTGCACAGCGCGAAGTTTCCCAGGCAAACCGTAAAGTCATCGGAAGCACATAGCGTGGTCGCCCATAGACAAACGACAATGAACAGGCCGGGCAAAGCCATCTTCCTCTTCATAGTATTTTGGCCTCGAAGACCGAAATTGTTTCTGCCGCCGGCAGCCCGCACAGTATATAGCCTCGAGGATTCGACCGCTCTCGCCTGACAGCTGGGTGAGCTGCATTGTGCTGTCCTTGTCCACTCGCATGGTACCCAAGGAGTGGGTATCGCGGCAGATGATGCTTGGCCAACAAGTGGTTCAGTGAACAGTGTGGGGGCGATCAGCAATCGGTGGTGCGCATATTCCTGGCGAGTTTTTGAGGTGTGGAAAGAGACACGGGAATCTGAACGTGGCTGAGACCGGGCGCAATGCGGTTCACCGGGTTGTGAACAGGTTTCGGTGAGGAGGTGTTGGTGGCGAACCTGTGGGGGATCTGTCGCTGGACTCGATGCAGCCGGGGCAGGAAGCAGACAACGTCGCGCAGAAGATAATAGCGGTTTGCGTGATGCTGATAAAACACTGGGAAGGTTTGCATTAGCTCGGGGATACTCCAGAAGCCGAGCCATCTGCCATAACGCAGGGCCAGGAGCTGGCGCAAGACTTCTTCGTGCACAATTTTGCGGTGCAGGACCACCGTCAGGGTTGCCAGCCAGGAGTACACTCGACCCGTCCGCGGATAAAGCAAGCGGCACGGTGCAATCGCCACCACTTCATTCCGGCCGCCGATCAAAAGGTGCAACTCCTCCACCCACCCGCCGTTGTGTATCGGCTGATGATCGCAGGGCAGATAGATCATTGATCTATGCATAGCGTCGAAGACGCGCCAGGGACGGGGAATAAGAACAGACTCCGGCGGCTCACACGGCCTCACCGTCCATATCGGCAGGAGGGCCCTCAGCCTTGAGTTGGAGTTGGAGCCGGCCCGGTAAGAGTCTACCCATGCAAATGAAGGTGGTTTTCGAGGGCACCAGCGGGATGGAGCAGCGCGACTGGTTCATTCCACGTCGTGGTACATCTCGAGATAGTGGCAGCGCGGACAGAAGACCAGGCGGACCGGCAGGGCGCTGGTCAGGCTAACGCATTCAGTGCTGTCTTTAGACCGTGGATCGAGATGTCCAGGAAGCGCAAAGCTGGTGTCGAGCAAAGTTCTGTCGGTGTAGCATTTGGGGCATTGCGTATCAATCTTGAATCCCAGTGACATCACCAGTCCTCCATGACAGATGTTTCCAGCGCTGCCGGTAGCGTCCATCGCCCGACACAATGGTAGTAGACATGGCTTTTTGTCCCACCCTTGAGCAAAAAGGCGCGGATGGATTGGGCGTCCGGTCATCAGTCCGTCGGCCAGCATTACGATTACTCACTGCGCTTGCAATTCAGCGATTTTATTACCTCGAAAGTCTGCCCAACGCTGTGGACACCAAATATCTCCATCTTCTTCCCAAGTACTTCTGAACTAAGAAGCAAGGGGCATGCTGCAGTAAATTGCGATTCTTTGACTAATCTTAGTGCAAAGGTGGCTGGATCGCCGTAGCCAATCGCATATTCCCTCTTGAGCACGGCCAACGTTTGCTCGCTGTTGCGCTGTAATACCTCGTATAACCTACTATTTAACAGCGCTTCCTCTTGCATCAGTTCCTTGGAGGACCTCGGCACCCCATACTCTCCGTTGTCAGCTCTATACAGGTAGAACAAAACGCGATGAACACAATACTCGTAACACGGTAAGTCGATAAGGGCATTGCTAGCCGCCTTTCGTATATTCAGAGATTCTTGCGGAACCAGAAGTTCGGAAATTCCGTCTCCGGCCACACTGCTCGGGGTCAAGACTAACTCTTGAATTGCCGCCGTCCGATTCTCTTCAGCCGCCTCTGGCCTTTGGGCAATCGACAGCATCAGTTGCTGCGATAGGTTCAGACTGGCCAATTTGTGAACAGCCGCCTGACTAGGAGCTCCCGAATAGGCGCGAGCCAAAAGAGTCCGACGTTCGATATCATCTTGGTCTTTCGCATTGCACGCCAGACTAGACGTTAGCAGTAGCGCCAAGAAAATCAATCCCACTGAGCGAACGCAAGACACAAGGTTGGATTTGGCGATCCGATCGAAACAAAGGGTGCTGGTAATACCGTTCGATATCCAAGCCATAGACGAAGGTTATACCTAGGCAAGGTTCGGCGCAGTGATCTAAGTCAAAATTCGCTCCGTCATTCGTTTTCTGCCGGATATCCGATCCTGCCTCGGGGTTTTGGCGGGCGGAAGGGAGCCAGGCGCCGGAACAGCTCTTGCTTGCCAGAATCAACATCACGACACTCCACACTTTTGGGCGGCCAGGTTTCATAGTGCGGGTGAAGAGCGGGCTCAGCTCCCTAGGAAAATATCCCCGCTAGTTCACCGTCAGTGGCACGATGACGCTGCCAATTTTGCCGCTAAGGTTGTCGCGAACCACGAAACGAACCTGATAGTCCCCCGGAGCCAAGTCCAGCGAATTCTTGTAGAAGATCCCGTCTGCCTTTATCTTGGCCAGGGCGTTTGGAGGGACCGCACCCTTAATGGTTTGTCCTACGGTATCGGCGATGGTTCCTTTCTTTGTAGCCCGGGCCACGAACTCCAGATCGAAGCGATTTTTGTCCGCCTCGTCGATCAGTCCTTCCGCCCGCACACTTAAGGCGAAAACGATCTTCCTCTTGCTACCATCCGGTGAGGTTCCCTGCCATTGCTCCGCTACCGCAATGCCCGTGCTGTCGAAGGGAGAATTCAAAGCAAACTCGACATCGGCCTTATGTGACACTTCCGGGTTAAGGCTTGCATTGGTAGCCAGGAAGCCGGCGCGCGCTGCGACCCCGGCATCAGGGCGTGACACAAGCACCTGGAGTTTGCGCCAGCCGGGTTTGCTGTTGTGAGTATCGAGGTAGTAGCTAAGCAGATAGTACGAAGAAGAATCCTCGGTGGCATGCTTGATGGCGCCCGCCAAGTCATTGCTGCCGTAGTAAGCACGGCCGCCGGTCATCTTGGCAAAGTTCTTGAGACTGTTCAGAGTGGAGTCTTGCAGGAAACTCGTTGTATCCCCGGCAGGCGTGGGACCGGCGGTATTTGCAAAATATGCGGGATCGTCTAGCAGGCCCCGCACGTCGACGGGGTAAATGGAGATCTGCGCATCGTTCAACGCCTTAATGGCTCGCTCGTACAGCACCCGCGACGCGCCGTCTCCAGGTACGGAGGTAAAGGAATCCAGGTAGAAAGGAAAGCCTCCGGTCAGCCAAACCACGGACTTCCTTCCCGGAACGCCGGAGAGAGACCAGGCGAGGGACAGGAAAGCTTGCAGCGTGGTTTCGATGGAGCGTCCCTGCTGGTAGGTGGCTTCGACGGCGTCAACTCTGAGAAATCTACGGAATACCGCCTCCGGACTTGCCTTACGTGAAATGGGGCCCAGCAATCCACTGGGCTCCTCTCCGGTAGCTGCGGCGGCCTGCGCCTCGACGCGAAATCCCTCCATGGCTGAAACCTCGCCGCTTACTTTTTTCAGGGCCGCGATCAGTACAGCGGGATCGGTGCTGAGGCCGCTCAAAACCGTCAGCCCCTTGCTGCCGATCACCATCAGCCCCAGCACCTGCGTCGAGTCCAAGTGGTCAGCCAGGTACGTGATCAATTGTTCACGGCCGTTGGCCTGGTTGAGAAAGGGCGTGTTAACCATGTCGAGAACAATGACAGTTACAGAATGGGGCTGCAGTCCTTCCAGGTGGAGATTGCTGAATGTGCCGGGTGCATCCGCCCGAAGGGTGAGCCGGTCGGTTGCGGGGGTGATCTCCTCAAAGCTTGTAATATGCTGCGGCTTGCCATCCTCCAAAATCTTAAAGTCGCTCTTGGTTAGTTGGTGAATGTGAGCGCCAGACTTGTCGGTCACCACCACGGGGACCTCAACCAGAGTGGTCTGCGACTTGAATTTGAGGCCAGAGCCCTCGTCGCCGCGGGAAACGGGTGGAACGTCGGTATTGTTGCCGAGCGGAAGACCTGTTGCACCGGATCCAGAAACCGGGTTACCCAATGGGTCCGTCTGAGCGCCCGACTGAAGGGCTGAGGCAAGAAGAATAGAGAGTACGAAGCCGACCAACCAGCGACGGAACATAGGCCACACCCGTTATGTGGATGATATCTCCGGACAACCATGCTACGCCCAATGTTCAGTCCGTCAACCGTAGTTTTGGCGCGGACGGTGGGGGAGCAGCGTACCTCTGGTGCCGCCTATAATCTTTCTCATGCCGTTCAAGCGCTCGCGCAAAACCTACGACGGAGAATCGCTCTACGAATACGCCGTGGGAGCCCTCGGGCGGCAGATGCGCACGGTGGCCGAGATCAAGCGCCTGATGCGCAATCAGGTGAAGGAACAGGAACACGGCGAACTGCTGGTCGAGATGGTGGTTGCGCGCTTGAAGGAGCAGAAATATCTCAACGACACCAGCTACGCCGAAAACTATTCGCGCTTCCGCAAGGAGAACGAGAAGTTCGGCCGGTTGCGCGTCATTCAGGATCTGAAGATCAAAGGCGTACACGGCGACATCATCGACAACGTGGTCGGCGCCGCCTACGGCGACGTCAACGAAGAGCACTTGGCTCGCGAATTCTTGCAGCGCAAGCGCATGGTCAAGCCCGAGGGACAGAAGCAGGCAGCGCGCGTGTTTCGCGCCATGATGCGCGCCGGCTTTAGCAGCCGGGTCATCTTTCGCATCCTGAAGAAGTGGGACGTGGACGAGGAGACGCTCTCGGCGCTGGAGGGGGAAGTTAGTGGATAGGGTCTGGGGTCGTGGGGTTAGGGGCTTGGGGTTAGGGCCTCGGCAACCGTCAACCGACCCGGAGCGGCGCGCTAGCTGGGAATAACAAGAGGAAAGAAGAAAGCCTCCCCGCCGGATAGGGGTCCTTCGACTCCGCACGAGTTCGCTTCGCGTCCTCGTGCTACGCTCAGGATGACAGCAATTAAGAGGGTTGTGTCGCTAACTGCCAGGGAGCCTCTGATTGAGTCATTTCGAAGTTCCGCGGGGGCTAAAAGCCCTGTGGCATTTTGGGCACCTACGGACGGCCTGAAGGCCGTCCCCTTCAAAACCAGGACTTAATAAGAGCTTCCCTAAGAGACAGCGCTGCGAGTTGCTGGCGACTCACGACTGGCTACTCACGACTGGCAAAACTGACCACTGGCTACTGAATACTGACTACTGACTATCATGCCTAAGAAACTGGATCACACCGCCGCGCTGGAACATCTTGCCAGGGCCGACCGCCGGCTGGCGCGCATCATCCTTCGTCACGGCGAATGCCGCCTGCAACAGGAGACCACGCAGAGCATCTTCGAGGCTCTGATGGAGTCCATCATCTATCAGCAGCTCAATGGCAAGGTGGCAGCCACCATCACCTCGCGCGTAAAAGGGCTCTTTCCCGAGAACAGCAAACGCATCCGCACCCGGCGAGGACTCGTTGCCGGATTTCCATCGCCGGAACAGATTCTGGCGACGTCCGAGGAACGGCTGCGGTCCGCGGGATTGTCGCGCGCCAAAATGCTGGCGATTCGCGATCTCGCGGCCAAGGCCCTCGATGGCACGGTGCCCACGGTGAAGCAGGCGAGCCGCATGAGCGATGAAGAGCTGATTGAGCGCCTGGACACGGTGCGTGGCGTGGGCCGCTGGACGGTGCAGATGCTGCTGCTGTTTCGACTGGCACGTCCAGATGTACTGGCGGTTGACGACTACGGCATCCGCAAAGGTTTCGCTAAATTGCACAAGCTCGCCGAACTGCCTAAGCCGAAAGAGCTGCTAGCCTACGGCGAGCGCTGGCGGCCGTATCGCAGCGTTGCTTCCTGGTATTTGTGGCGCGCCGCCGAAATGAAGGACCTGCCGATGGCGGGTGAGCAAGCGAAGAACGCGGCAGTTAAGCGACCGAAGAAAGTTGTCGCCGCCAAGCAAGGTCCGCGGGCAAAATCCAGAAAGTCCACCACCAGGCGAAAAAAATCGTCTTAATTTCAGAATGCCGGTGCCGCGCCCACACGCGCTCGATGCAACATTTTCAACGCCTTGGTTGCTCCCCATAAATGCCGGCTCCCCCGACGTGGGGGCTTGTCATCAACTGTTATGTCTGACTCCAGACACACAAAAGACAATGGCCGGAATTAGACTTGTCAGCATCTAAGAAAATCGGTCGCGCGAAATGGAAGAGAGCAAGCCAGCTCCGCGTGGTGGCGATTTCGAACACGTTCCGAACTTGAAAAGGTCGCACGTGGTCGAGTCGTACTGCCCCAAGTGCGGAGTGTTCGTTGGCGCAAGCCCTGATCTGAACCTGCTGTTAGCAGCTGAACACGCTCATACCTGTTCCAAGCCGCTCAAGTTCTTTGAGTCACAGAAGTAGCCTGAAGAGTTGGAACCGCAGCGGCATTCAAGATTGCGCCACTACTGTTTCTTCTGCAGAGCGTCAACAAACTGTTGGGCCGCTTCCTTGCGATCGCCGGAGTCGGACGAGGCAACCATTGCCGGCACGTCGGCCGGACATGCCTTGACGGCGGCACAGATATTCACCGCATTCGCCATATCGTCTTTTAGCAGGGGATTCATGTCGGCATCCGACGCCTCATCCAGGATGATGACGTCGGCTTTCACGTCCTTGCCAAGGTGGTTTTGCAGCAGATCAGGATAGTCACGGATTTCGATCGTGCGAATGACGATCGGCTTGCCGGAGGCGGTGCGGGGATTGGTGATTTGGAATTCGACAATCCTGCGGTCCATTTCGCTGGCGTACGGCGAGCCCAGGTTGCGCAAGACCATCACGGTTTCAGGCATGACTTTGGGCTTGGGCTTGCACGCGATCAAAGCGGCAAACAGCAGTACTGCCAGGATTGCAGGGATGAACCTAGGTCGCAAGGACATGCTCCCATAATACCGTAGAGTCGTTCGAACCACGCTTATCGAATATCGTTGACAGTTGCGGCCGCCTGGAATGATATCGTGGGTCGCACGGCGCGAAGGCTGGTTCCGCTGGGACGCAATTTATAGCTTGAAACGGCCACCCTTTCACGCCACAATGGCTTCCAATCTAAGCAAGTAAGTGGGGGACGGGCGGAGTATGAGAGCCGGCGGGGTGTTCTGCTGCGTATGGTTGGGACTGTGCTGTTCGCTGCTATACGGGCAGCATCCGCCCAAAGTGGCGTCGCGCGCACAAGAGGCGGAGTCACAACCTGCTACGCCTGGCGAATCGCGCTCGACCCAGATCGCCTCAGTCATTAATATTTCGGCTTCGACCTCCACGGCGGACTCCTTCGCGGTCACACGCGGATCTCCACGCGAGACCACCCTCGAAGAAGCGACGCAGCCGCAATCGCCGCAGATTGCATGTACGGAACTGGTAGCGGTCAAGGCCAACCAAACGGTTTCCAGCAGCGTGTTCGACCACCTCGATTTCAGCGCGGCCGCGATCAAGTCGGCGTTCACCCATGAAAATCTCATGAAAATGGGACGCAACTTTGTCCCAGGACAACCGCTGCCGGACGCACCTTCCTATGTTCCGCTGACCACGCGGCAAAAGTTTGACCGGTTTCTACGCTACAGCCACTCCGGCGGCTTCGCCTTCGACGTGCTGTCTGACTCGCTCTATTCGCAGGCAACCGGCGCGTACCCGCGCTTTGGCGGCGGCATGGAGGGCTATGGCAGGCGCTTGGGCGCATCGGTGGCCGGCTCCGAGGCGGGGGCGTTCTTCTCGGGCTTTCTTTTTCCGACGCTGTTCCGTCAAGATCCGCGATATTTCCCGTCGCGCCAGTACGACATTTCCCAGCGGCTGGCCTACGCCGCCAGCCGCGTCATTATTGGCCGCAGCGACTCCGGGCGAAATGTGTTCAACAGTTCGCTCATTCTCAGTCAGTTTGTTCAGTCTGCCCTTTCCAATTCTTATATTCCGTACCGCAATGAAACCGTGCCCGGTACGATCGAGAACGCTCTTGCCAGCATTGGCGGAATCGCGGAATGGAATATCCTGACCGAATTCTGGCCCGACATCAAAGATTTCTTCGGCAAGCATGAGCCCAAGATTCTGCGTCGCGGACAGCCGGCTCCAAACGCCGACGGCTTCAATCAAGTCGCGGAGAAGTAGCGCAGCGTAGCCAAGGCGGTTGGTGGAAGTCCCTGTTTCATTCCCGAATAACTTCATCGACTCTTTTGCGGCATCGATTGAGATTTTTCTTGCCCGCTGAATCGCAGTCCATGCCCTATTCGCGACAAACTATCCGCATGACATTTGTCATCCCCTGCCGCTGACATTCCACACTGGCGCCTGCCGCGTGCTCAAGGCGACAATCCTTTCTGTCAGTTGGAATGCGAGGAAAAAGCGAAACCTGAAGCGCTTCCGAAACGTATGGAATCAGCGGTACATGCCCTTCCAAACTTGCAGCAACAATGCGATGCTAATAGCACCACCAAGTGGAGTACGACCACAGTCTATGCGGGACCTGAAAGACGAGCTCGCTTCGTTGAAGATTGAGCGCGACGCACCGCGTCGGGGAAGATGGCGGATTCCTGTTTTCGTGCTTCTCATCGCCATCGCGGTCGCTGGCGGACTGTACTTTGTCCGGGCGCGGCCGGTGTTCGGCGCCGTCGAGGTACAAACCGTGACTCCCAGCGTGCAAAGCGGCACTGGACCTATGGCGGGTACGCCGATTCTTACGGCTTCGGGTTACCTGGTGGCGCGTCGGCAGTCGGTGGTGTCGTCGAAAATTCAGGGACGCATCGAAAAGTTGCTGGTGGAAGAGGGCAGCGTGGTGAAAACCGGCGACGTGCTGGCGACACTGGAGAACGAAGACTACATCGCCGCCATAGCCAAGGCGAAGGCCGACATCGAATATGCCAAGGCCGACCTGGCGGAAGCACAGCGCCAGGAGCGCCTACAGGACGATCTCTACCGCAGCAAGGTAGTGTCGCAGGATGCGCTGGACGCGGCCAAAGCCAAGGTCGCACTGGCTGCCGCCACCATCGATCAGGACAAGGCGAACTTGCAGGTGCAGCAGGCTAACCTTGACTTCACCACGATTCGCGCGCCTTTCGCCGGCGTGGTGGTGAAAAAAATGACCGAGGCAGGCGAGAGCGTGGCGCCAATTCCTCCGGGCGTAAACATCTCGACGTCGTCGGGCGCCATCGTTGCCATCGCCGACATGAATTCGCTGGAAGCGGAAGTTGACGTCAACGAGGCGAACGTGGCTCAGCTGCAATCGGGGCAGCCAGCCGAGATTACCGTGCAGGCGATTCCCAACCATACTTATAAGGGAGTGCTGCGCCAGGTCATTCCTACCGCCGATCGAACCAAGGCGACAGTGACAGTGAAGACGACGATCCTGGACAAAGACAAGTACCTGAAGCCGGAGATGAGCTGCAACGTTACTTTCCTGCAGCCGCAGAAGCAGGCGGAGAAAACTGCGGCTGCGCCCAGGCGAATTGTGACCATCCCTAAGGAGACGATTGTTACGCGCGACGGCAAGTCGGTGGTCTTCCAGATCGAGGACAATAAGGTCCATCAGCTTCCGGTGGTTACCGGAGCCGATTTGCGCGGTGGAGTTATCGTCACAAATGGACTGGCGGGGTCGGAGACTCTGGTGAGTAATCCGCCGGACAAGCTGAAGGACGGCGACTCGGTGAAGGTGAAGAGCTGACAAAAGAGCGGTGGTGATTCGGGTGGACCGTTTCGGTTCGGCTTGTCATTACGATCGAAGCGAGGAATCTGCTGTTGTTTGCATCTCGACGATCCCTCGGGAAACAGCAGATCTCTGAACGACCTGAAGGCCGTTCGTGATGACGAGAAATCACCCGGGACGACAGCCGTTGTGCCGAGATTTCAATACGATGAAGCTGGAATTGCAGTCTGGGATGCAAGAATCAGCACGTAGGTGGTGGTTATGTTGCGGCGATTTGCCGTTTTGTGCTAGCCGCCATCAATCTATAAGTGCCATTAAAACCTCTAGGAGGCCGCAGGATCGATGAACGTCTTTCTGATGGCCCTGAGTGGCTTAAATTCTCCAGATGGCCTACAGCGGTCACGCAGACGCTCTAGCGTGTGTTTCCGGTTTTGGGAAGTTTAAAGTGGCGGCGAGCCATCGGCCAAGACATCGATTACGACTGGATGACAAGCACTTGGAGAGATCATGAGCACAACGGAAGTGGCAACCAAGGCAGGCGCCGTCAGCGTGCAAGACGTGCGCAAGTTTTATCAGCGCGACAGTATGCAGATCAAGGTGCTCGACGGCCTGAATCTGGAAGTGCCGCAAGGCGAGTTCATGGCTCTGATGGGACCGTCGGGCTCGGGCAAGACGACGTTGCTAAACCTGATCGCGGGAATTGACCGCGCCACCTCGGGGCGCGTCATCGTCGCTGGTACTGATCTGGGGCCGCTGTCGGAGGGCGAGCTTGCGAAGTGGCGCAGCCGCAATATCGGCTTCATCTTCCAGTTCTATAACCTGATCCCCGTGCTTAACGCGGTGGAGAATGTCGAGCTTCCGCTGCTGCTCTCACCTCTATCCAAGCGCGAGCGCCGCGAACGCGCCATGACCGCGCTGCGCATCGTGGGATTGTCTGACCGCTATAAGCATTATCCCCGCCAGCTTTCCGGAGGACAGGAGCAGCGCGTGGCCATTGCGCGCGCGGTAGTGACCGATCCGACGGTGCTGGTGGCCGACGAACCCACCGGCGACCTCGATCACCAGAGCGCGGAAGAAATTCTGGACCTGATGCAGACCTTCAACAAGGAATTCGGCAAGACCATCGTAATGGTGACCCACGATCCGCGTGCCGCCGAGCGCGCACACACCCAGCGTCATCTGGATAAAGGAGTGCTGACGAACTGATGACTGTCCGACTTGAAGGGGCTTCAGGGCTACTGGCAACTGACTACTGACAACTGGCAACTGATTTATGAAATTCGCACCCCTCATCCTCAAGCATCTTCGCAAGAATTGGCTGCGCACGCTAAGCACGGTGCTGGCGATGGCGGTTTGCATCTTCCTCATCTGCACCTTGCAGACGGTGGTGGACGCAGTGAACTATGGCCTGCATCTGGGCAACGCTTCGCGACTCGTCACCCGCCATTACGTGAGCCTGGTCTTCAATCTGCCCAACTCCTATAAGAACAAAATCGCGGCCATCCCCGGCGTAAAGAACACGACGATCAACAACTGGTTTGGCGGCGTTTATCGGGGCGACTTCAAATACTTCTTTGCCAACATGGCGGTCGAGCCGGAGCCTTTCCTGCAGATTTATCCAGAGATTATGTTGCCCGAAGACCAGAAGCAGGCCTGGTTCCACGATGGGCGCGGCTGCATCGTCGGCCGCAAGCTGGCCGAGAAATGGGGATGGAAGGTCGGCGACACCTTTCAACTGGAAAGCTTCATCCCTCCCTATCGCGTGGGCAAGCCATTCGAGTTTGTGATCGACGGAATCTACGACACCGATCCGGTGAAGTATCCCGGCACCGATCTGGAGGCGATGTACTTCAACTACAAGTACCTCTATGAAGCCACGGGAGAGAAGGCGGGCATCGGCACGATCACGTCATTGATCGACGATCCTAAGAACGCCGGCCGCATCAGCAAAGCCATCGACGCCGAGTTTGAAAACAGCGATGTCCAAACCAAGACGGAGACCGAGCAACAATTTCGCGCCAGCTTTATTGCCATGGCGGGAAACTTGGCCCTGCTGCTCAACGGCATTGGACTGGCCGTCGCGTTCACCATCCTACTGGTGACGGCCAATACCATGTCCATCGCGGTGCGGGAACGGCAACAGGAAATCGGTGTTCTCAAGACCCTTGGTTTCCCAGCGGCTTGGTTATGGCGTTGATTCTCATCGAGGCACTGCTGTTGGGAGTGATGGGTGGCGCGCTGGGCTTGGCTTCGCTGCTTTGATGATCCGGGCACTGCCTAGCATTCCCTTTGGCGTCGGCGACGTAGTGCGTCAGTTCCCAGGCTTGGGGTTGTCGCCCAAGATTGTGTCCTATGGGCTGGGCGTTGCGTTGTTGCTGGGGCTGCTGGCTGGGTTGATTCCTGCGTTGCTGGCATATCGCGCAAGGATTACCGAAGTGTTGAGGCAGGTGTGAGAAGAAGCAATTAGCAATTAGCAATTAGCAATTAGCAATTAGCAATTAGCAATTAGCAATTTAGAGACGATTCGTAAATCAGTTATGGGTTGTATCAGGGCACGACTTTTAGTCGTGCCGGAGCAAGCATAGGAAAGGTCCGGGCTTGAGCCCGTGCGGTAGCAAATCTGCGAGGTGTTGTGCTTGGCAATTGGTAACACTAATTGCTGTTTGCTAAATGCTAAATGCTAAATTCCAAATGCTAAATGCCAAATGCTAAATGCTAAATGCTAAATGCTAAATGCTAGTAGCTCCTAAGGGATAGCATTGTGACCAGACCGATCTCACTGGCTTCCATCAACGAGCTGTTCAATTACAGCTACTGGGCGCGAGACTGCCAGCTGCAGGCCTGTGGGGCCCTGACCGAGGAACAGTTCCTGCGCAGCTTGGGCAGTAGTTTTGCTTCGGTGAGAGATACCTTGGTGCACATGGTTGAGACGGAATGGATTTGGCTGGAGCGCTGGCGGGGGCGGTCTCCACAATCGCTACTGTCTCCGCAGGAGTTTCCTTCTTTGAGCGCCGTCTCCAACAGATGGCGCGCGGAGGAGCGGGAGATGCGGGAATATCTGGCGACGCTGAGCGACGAGGCTCTTGAGCAGCCTGTGACTTACAGGAGTCAGAAGGGTGACACTTTTACGTATGAACTCTGGCGGCTGATGCTTCACCTCATCAGCCATCAGAGCTACCATCGCGGCCAGGTAGCAACCTTGCTGCGGCAGTTGGGATTGCAGCCACCCACGGTGGACTTTCTGCCGGGATACCGCGCGGGCTATCGCACTCAGTGAAACGGGCGTCTTCGTCTAGTTACTAATGGCTAAATGCCAAGTGCTAATTGCTAATTACGAGATTTTAAATATGGCGCTTCCTCTCAGCTATAACGTTCGCAACCTGCGCTCGCGTTGGAAGGTCACCCTGCTGGCGATCTTCGGCATCGCTCTGGTGGTGGCGGCGTTCGTGACCATTCTCTCCATGGCGCGTGGATTCAACATTGCTTTGAGCTCCACCGGCTCCGACAACAATGCCATCGTGACGCAGCGTGGTTCGATGTCGGAGCTGACCTCGTGGATCGATATCGGCAACGCCAACCTCATCGCCGTCGATCCTCGAGTTGCCCGCGGCGCCGACGGCAAGCCGCTGGCTTCGTGCGAGGTGGTCGTGATCACGACGCGCCCCAAGAAAGGGACGAACATTCCCACCAACGTCACCTTCCGTGGTGTGACGCCGGTCGCATTCAATGTGCGTAACAACATCAAGATCGTCGAGGGTAGGACGTTCACGCCTGGCCTCTTCGAGGTGATCGTCGGCAAGAAGATTGCCGATCGCGTGAGCGGCGTAGACATTGGTTCCACTATCAACATTCAGCGTAAGAACTGGAAGGTGGTGGGACTGTTCACCGCTGATGACAGCTCTTTCGAGAGCGAGATCTGGGGCGATTACAACGCCATGGCCCCGGCCATCGGACGCAATGGCGGCTGCGAATCGCTGACCGTGCGGCTGACCAACCCAAGTGTGCTGGCGTCGTTCGACAAAGATATTCGCGCCAATCCGCAGGTCCAGGTGCAGGCCGATTCGGAGAAGAAGTATTACGAAAACCTGGCCGGGAGTACGGGCACAGTGCTTATTGCATTGGCATCGTTCGTGGCGTTCGTGATGGGTATCGGCGCGGTCTTTGGCGCCATGAATACGATGTATGCCATCGTGTCGCAGCGCACCCGCGAGATCGGAACCCTTCGCGCCCTGGGCTTCTCGCGCTTCAGCATCATGGTTTCCTTTGTGATGGAGTCGGTGCTGCTCGCCATTGTCGGTGGAGTGATTGGTTGCTTGATTGCGTTGCCGATGAATGGCTACACCGCTGCCACGGGAACCAACGCCTTCAGCGAGCTTGCATTCGCCTTCAAGGTGACGCCCACACTGCTGATCATCGGTCTCAGCTTCGCGGTGCTGATGGGATTCGTCGGAGGCCTGCTGCCGGCGTTTCGCGCATCACGAATGCCGATTACGAGAGCGCTAAGGGAAGCGTGAGGGCCGCGGTTCGCTATTCGCTGTTCGCTGCTCGCTCTTCGCTTTGTCATCCTGAGCGACGAGCGCAGCATCTCTCCAAGTTGTCATCCTGAGCGACGAGCGCAGCGAGGAGTCGAAGGACCCCTACGGCTGCTCAATGCTATCCCTGGAACGTGGTCCTTTACGGGCTTCTCATACCAACTGCGGCTCAAGTCCCTCCACTGGGGGTTGCCGTTCTCGATCAGCGCAATTTTTCTCTCCCGCTTCCAACCTTTCAGCTGTTTTTCGCGGGCGATAGCCGTCAACACTTTGACCTGCCCCCATTTTCCGCACGGTGATTTTACAACTTAGCTAGTAGCCGAAGCTGTGGGAAAGTGGGAAACGCCAGCGGCGTTTTCCAAGCGGACGCAGTCCGCGTCTTTTCCATAGCTTGCCTTCTTCGCCCACATGGCGAACTCACACGGCGTGCGATACCCCAGGCTACTGTGGGGCCGCTGCTGGTTGTAGTCTGTGCGCCAATCGCCAATCTTTCTCCGCGCGTCAAACAGGTTCTGAAACCAACTCACCCGCAAGCATTCCTCTCGCAGTTTTCCATGAAAGCTCTCTACCTGCGCATTCTGCGTCGGCTTGCCAGGCTGAATATGCACCAACTCAATCTGCTGCTCCATGACCTGCCCCCATTTTCCGCACGGTGATTTTACAACTTAGCTAGTAGCCGAAGCTGTGGGAAAGTGGGAAACGCCAGCGGCGTTTTCCAAGCGGACGCAGTCCGCGTCTTTTCCATAGCTTGCCTTCTTCGCCCACATGGCGAACTCACACGGCGTGCGATACCCCAGGCTACTGTGGGGCCGCTGCTGGTTGTAGTCTGTGCGCCAATCGCCAATCTTTCTCCGCGCGTCCAACAGGTTCTGAAACCAACTCACCCGCAAGCATTCCTCTCGCAGTTTTCCATGAAAGCTCTCTACCTGCGCATTCTGCGTCGGCTTGCCAGGCTGAATATGCACCAACTCAATCTGCTGCTCCACACACCAGGCCAGAAAATGCCGGCTCGTCAGCTCCGGCCCGTTGTCACAGCGAATCGATTGCGGCCTGCCTCGCCGCATTACAATTTCCTCCAGCACCCGCGTCACCCGTCGACTGGCAAAGCTGGTATCTACCTCCAGGGCCAGACACTCTCGCGTAAACGCGTCCACCACACTCAGCACCCGAATCGTCCGCCCTGCCGCCAGCACATCATGCACAAAATCTAAAGCCCATTCCTGGTTGGCTGCGCTGTACTGCCGCAGGGGCGCACCCGCCCGCACACAGTGCTTTCGCTTCTTCCGGCGCAAGCATAGCCCGGTCTCGCGATAGATCCGGTACACCCGCTTGTGGTTTGTTGCCTTACCGCTTCTCCGCAACAGAACCTGCAGCCGGCGATAACCGAAGCCTGGCTTCTCCCGCGCCAGCTGCACTAGTCGATCACGCAGCTCGTCATCGTTCTGCCGCGACTCATAGCGATAGCTACTGACCGCCAGCGACAGCAGCCCGCAAACCCGGCGCTCACTGACTGCGTACTGCTTCCGCAACCAGCCCGCGTCCGTCCTCCGGTCTACGAGCTCAGCCCGTTTTTTGCAATCACCGCTTTCAGCATCTCCCGGTCCAGGCTCAGATCCGCCACCAGTTTTTTCAACCGCCCATTCTCGTCTTCCAGTTGCCGCAGACGCTGCGCTTCGCTCACTTCCAGCCCCCCGTACTTGGCCTTCCAGCCATAGAGGGTGTGCTTGCTGACCCCCACTTCTCGCGCCACATCCTCCACCTTGCGCCCAGCTTCCACTTGCTTGAGCGCAGCGATCATCTCCGCCTCGCTGTGCTTGCCTCGTGACATAGCTCTGCCCCTTTCCTAAATCCGAAATCATACTTACTGGTGTGCGGATTTAGGGGAGCAGGTCAACTTCACCATAGGTTTCGTAATACAGTAGGCGGTCAACCTCGTACTTGGCAGTGAACCCACGAAAGGTGTGCTCTTTGTGCTGACGCACGCGAAACTGCAGATTGCTGGTTACGCCGATGTACAAAGTTCCGCTGAGGCTGCCGAGAATGTAAACCGAATAGCGATGCTGGCGTTCTGTGCGCATGGTTTCTGAAGCCTTTAGGGGTCCTTCGACTGGCATGAGTCCGCTGGCGCGAACTCATGCGGTGCTCAGGATGACACGACTATAAAGTCTTGGCGGTGATGTGTGACTCTAGGGAACGTGACACTGCAGATCTGTCATCCTGAGCGACGAGCACAGCGAGGAGTCGAAGGACCCCTGTAGCTTGTTCAAACCTATCCTTCTCAGCGGCCTCTCGTCCTAACGACTTGACTCGAGTTTTCGACTGAGGTTTGCTAGTCTCTCTCCCTCGTGACGCTTCAACTCTTTTCGCAATCCGCTGTAAGATATTTCGCACGACGTTATCGAGGGACCCTTTTCATGCAGAAGTGCCAATCCTGTGGCGCCGAGACGACCCAGGCGACTCCTTTCTGCGCTAGTTGCGGAAAACCGTTATCTTCCAAACCCGTAGAGAATAATGGCGACGAAACGCCAACGTTGTCTCAGCCGAAGCGCGCGGCACCCAGGAAGCCGTTGTCCCGGCCGTCGTCCCATGCGTTCGTCAATAATGGACGCTTCGCGCCGGGTGCGCTGATCGCTGGCCGCTATCGCATCATCGCGCTGCTGGGCCGGGGTGGCATGGGTGAGGTTTATCGCGCCGACGATCTAAGCCTGGGCCAACAGGTCGCGCTCAAGTTCCTGCCCGACTGGGCCGGAGGCGAGCATAATCTGGAGCGATTCCGCAATGAAGTCCGTATCGCACGGCGTATCTCGCATCCCAACGTTTGTCGCGTCTTCGATATCGGGCAGGCGGACGAGCTGATCTTCTTCACCATGGAGTACATCGATGGCGAAGATCTGGCGTCGTTGCTTCGCCGCATCGGACGCTTCCAGGTGACAAGGCTGCCGAAATTGCCCGCAAGATTTGTGCGGGAGTTGCCGCCGCTCATGACAAAGGCGTGCTTCACCGCGATTTGAAGCCCGCCAATGTAATGCTCGACGGCCGTGGGGAGGTCCTGATCACGGACTTCGGCCTGGCGGGAGTCGCGCACGAGATCGAGGATGTGCGCAGCGGTACGCCAGCGTATATGGCTCCCGAGCAGTTGGCGGGCGAAGAAGTCACGGTTAAGAGTGACATCTATTCCCTCGGTTTGCTGCTGTACGAGGTATTCACGGGCAAGACCGCGTTTGACGGTAGGACGCTGGAAGAGATTGTCCGCATACGTCGCGACAGTGCTCCCAGCCGGCCTTCCTCGTTGGTGAAGGACATCGACCCGGCGGTCGAGCGTGCCATTCTGCATTGTCTTGAGGCTGATCCCGAGGCCAGGCCAGCTTCAGCGCTGGCGGTGGCTGCGTCATTGCCAGGCGGAGATCCCCTGGCGGCGGCTTTGGCTGCCGGTGAAACTCCGTCTCCGCAAATGGTGGCGGCCGCGGGAGAGACTACCGGACTCAAACTTCCTTTTGCGCTGGGATGGTTGACGGTCGCGATTGTGGGTCTGGTTGGCTTTTATCTGTTGGCTTCGAAAACCAGCGGCATCGCGAGAATCGATGTCCCGTATTCGGCGGAGATCCTGAACCAGAAGGCCCGCGACATGGTGCAACAGCTCGGATACACTGCGCCACCCGCCGACAGTGCCGAGGGGTTCTTTTACAACGACACTTACCTTGAGTATCTGCATGATAATCCGAAACTGCGTACAAGTTGGGATGCTGCGTTGCGAGGGCGGCCCCCGGCTCTGATCTACTGGCTGCGCGAAAGTCCGTCAGAAATGGTGGCCGCCGAGGTGAAGGACAATTCGCTGACTCCCGGCATCGTGAACCTGGATGACCCGCCTCCAATTGTCTCCGGCATGGTTCAGATTTCTCTTGATTCGCAGGGCAGATTGCACCACCTGTTGGCGATTCCGCCTCAGAAGGAGACTGAAACTACTCCGTTTACTCCATTCGATTGGAATGTGTTGTTCCGCTCCGCAGGTCTGGACCCGGCGAAGTTCCAACCCGCTACTTCAACGTGGAATTCGCTGGCCGCTTCTGACGCTCGCGCCGCGTGGACGGGCACATGGCCGGGAACCACATATCCCTTGCGCGTCGAAGCCGCCGCCTATCGAGGCAAGCCGGTTTATTTTGCGCTGATTGGGGCGTGGACTGAGCCTACACGGATGGCGATCTCGGACGAGTCCTTCACCATGAAGGTGATGCACGTGGTGCTCTCTATTCTTGGTCTTCTTGTGCTGTTGGCCGCGGTCCTGATCGCCTGGCGTAACTATGTGCGTGAGAAGGCGGATGTGCAGGGAGCGGGAAGGCTAGCCATTGCCATCTTCTCGATCCAGATGCTGCTGTGGCTGTTTCAGGCGCACTTTGTGCCGTCGGTCTCGTCACTCGGGCTTTTCGTGCTGGCTGCGAGCTCATCTCTTTTCATCACGGTCGTTGTTTGTGCGCTATATCTGGCGATCGAACCTTTTGTCCGCCGGCGCTGGCCGCACGCCATCATCTCCTGGAGCCGGCTTATGGCTGGGCAAGTCCGCGACCCGCTGGTCGGTAGAGATGTGCTTTACGGTGTGCTCCTGGGTATGTGTTGGGCACTCATCTATTCCATCTTCTACCTGCTGCGCCTGCGAGCGGGCGATGCTCCGGCCTTGGGCACTACCGACTATCTGCTGGGAGCGCGCCATGTGCTCGGGTCCTGGATGTGGCACCTGGCCACCTCGGTGCAGGGAACTCTGCTGTTCTTCTTCGTGATGTTCCTGCTGCGGGTCATTTTGCGCAAACCCTGGCTGGCTGCCCTGGCCTTTGTTGCTGTATGGACAGCGATCAAAACCATTGGAAGTCATCACGTGCTGATTGACGTTTCCACCTTCGCTGCCATTTACGCGATTGCCGCATTTGTAATTTTGCGCTTCGGATTTATCGCGCTGGCGATCGGCATGTTTACGGTTGACGTGCTGCTGAACATTCCCGTCACTACCAATCTTTCGAGCTGGTACCTTGGCGGCTCGCTGTTTGTGATGGTGACGATAATCGGATTAGCGGTTTGGGGATTTTACGTCTCGCTGGCCGGGCAGAAGATCTGGAAGGAGAATCTGTTCGAATAATCGCACCGTCCGACTCGCTACACCTATTTCTTACGTCGGACAGAGTATTCCGGCTTTCTTTGTCATAAGACTGCAACTTTAGGAAAGGACATCTCCATTGAACCGACTCAAAGGCAAGCGGGCCCTTATCACCGGCGGCACCAGCGGTATCGGCCTCGAAACGGCTCGGGAGTTTCTAAGGGAGGGCGCACGGGTTGCGGTAACCGGCATGAACCCGAAGGGCTTGGATGCGGCGCGCCAAGAACTTGGCAGCGACGCGATGGTGGTCTCCTCGGACGCGAGTGACGTTGCGGCGCAGAAGACGCTGGCGCAAACCGTGCAGCAGGCCTTTGGGCAACTCGATGTCCTTTTTGCTAACGCCGGAATCGCAGACCTGCGACCGGTCGGACAATGGGACGAAGCGGCCTACGACCGCTCGTTTGCGATCAACCTCAAGGGACCGTTCTTTCTGATTCAGGAGCTGCTGCCCATCTTTGCCAATCCAGCATCCATTGTGCTGAACGGATCCGTGAATGCGCACATCGGCATGCCGAACACGACCATCTACTCGGCCACAAAAACAGCAATCATTTCGCTCGCCCGCACCTTGTCAGGCGAATTGATCTCGCGCGGCATTCGCGTAAACGTCGTTAGTCCAGGTCCCATTTCGACGCCGCTCTACAGCAAGCTAGGTCTAGCCGAAGCCGATCTCAAGGCCGCCGCCGCTTCTCTACAGAGCCAGGTGCCTGCGGGCCGCTTCGGAAAGCCAAGCGAGATCGCTGCGGCAGTCGTGTTCTTCGCCTCCGACGAATCCGCGTTCACTATTGGCAGTGAACTGCTGGTGGACGGTGGAATGAGCAATTTGTGAATTGGAGCGAGGGCCTAGACCCATTACGCTTGCGGGGCGCCGCCCGAAGAATGTTTAGGAGCGGCGATCACCTTGAGCAACAAGCCGCTGCCTCCGGGCACGTGCACGTTCTTGTCCGACTCCAGAATGATTTGGCCAACCGGATCTCGCCTGCCGGCATGAACAATCTTTAAGTCGGCAAAGCCATAAACTCCGCAGGCCGAAGGTGAAAACAGCCATAGCGCCTGTTCGCGGTCGTCCCCAGCAGTGGCCCCGCCGCAACCGCGTTCGCGAGAGGCAATCAGCTTCGCGGTCGTGTCGCCCCCAATTGTCGATTTGCCCACCACCTCGCCATCAGTTATCACCGTGCCGTTTCCGCGGAAGACGGCGTCGCCTCCAATTTGCAAAGTGACCCAGTCGGCCGAGGTAGTGCCGTAGTCATCGATTGCGTTCGTTGGCAGTTGCGCCTCGAATACCTCCATCATGGAAGCCAGCGAGCGCAAGCTGGTCGTTACAGGGATCTCCGTGCCGTCAGCCATTAAGCGATCGAATGACACCACAACGCGCGATCTCGAAGTCGCACCCCCACGCGTCACCGCGACCACATGGCCAATCAGATTCGTACCAGTTCGAATCCGTGCCTGCGACGGCAGAGGAACATCTTGCATGACTCGTGCCTCGATCTTCTGTCCCACGGTGGCTTTTTTGGTGTCCAAAGTTGTTTTCAGCATCACCGGGATGACTGTGCCGGCGGGAATTTGTTGCGCCATCAAGACCGGTGCCAGCAGCAGTAGGAACGATGCGAAGGCTTTGCCGTTCGACATGCCCGTACTCCTTTACATTTCAGCAGATGTCAGCGGTACGCACTTGGGATGCAAGTTTTCCTCAATCCATAGGTTCGCCGACGGCATGATGGGGCAGCGATTCCGGCATCTCGGAGACGTTCCACGCCCACGCGGCCAGAAATGCCGCACCCTCGTTGATCTGGTCGGGAATCACTTTGTCGAAGGTGTCGGTCTGGCTATGGTGAGCTTCGCGGTATTGCGCCGGCAATTGCACGCAGAAGTATGCCGGCACGCCCTTGTTCAGGAACGGCACGTGGTCGGACGAGCCAAAATATCGCGTCGACAGCGGCTTAAGGTCGAAGACCTCTTCCAGCGGCCGGTAAATTTCGTGCATCAGAGCCGCCGTCTCCCACAGGTCGTTCAGCGAGATGCTGAACACCTTGCCCGTGCCGGTGTCATGAATGAGCACAGCATCGATCGCGGGAATTTCCGCAGCATGGTCCTTCAGGAAAGTGTCGGCGCCGATCCCTCCCTGCTCCTCTCCAGTAAACAGGATGAAGGTGATGGTGCGCTTTGGTTTCCAGCCCAGGGCCTGCAAGGCTCGCGCCGCCTCCAGCGTGGCCATGGCGCCGGTGCCGTTATCGAGCGCGCCTTGTCCAAGGTCCCAGGAATCCAAATGCCCGCCCACGATAACCCGTTCCTCGGGATGCTCGCTGCCCTTGATCTCGGCGACGGTTATCGAAGCCGGCACCGGTTTATCGCTGAAAGTTTCCTGCAGATTGAACTTCATGGTCACCGGACCCGCCTGCAGCAAGCGATAAATTAGGTCATAGTCCTCGTGGGTGAGAAAGGCCATCGGAACCTCTGTCGCAGAATACCGGGGATATCCGCCGGTCATGTTGTAGAGGCTGTCGGGCTTACCGCTGTCCATCACCATCAGAGCAGGCTGCTCGGCGGCGACCTGTTTCATCAGTTGCATGCGGCCGCGCCAACCGCCATTGACCTGAGGTACGCCGCGTGCAGGTGGAATGACCGCGTCATAGGCATTGTCAGGATTCGGGTCCAGCTTCGACAAGTCGGCGGGTTTGCGCAATAGAACGATCGCTCCCTTCAGCTTGCCCTTGTACTGCTCAAGGTCGGATGCCTCTTTGATATTCAGGACGACGACTTTGCCTTCGACCTCCCCGTTAGTTGCTTTGCTCCAACCGAATGCGTGAATGCCGATGCGGCGCTGAATGGGGCTGGTGATTTCGGCGGTTTCCACGCCGCGCGTCCAACCATGCGCAATCTCTGCGGTCTCCAGATGCGCCTCAACGTGATAGTCCTGGAAGCGCTTCAATGTCCACTGGCTGGCTGCCTGCATCTGCGGCGATCCGGTAAGGCGGGGACCGATCTGCGTAGTCAGATACTCCAGGTTTTTCATCAGCTCGGAGTGGGCTTTTACTTCGTCGGCAATTTTCTGGTCGGCCTCTTCCATGGCCTTGCGATAGGCGTCTTGTTGCTCCGAGGTGCGCTGCGTGGCTTGCGAAGCAGGCGGAGTGGTTTCTTGGGCGATCAGTAAACTGCAGGACAGGAGTATCGTGGCGGAGGCCAGCAGACGGCCAGTTCGAATCATTAAACCTTCCTCATTTGAGAACTAACAGAAGTTTGATGATAGCGTTTGACGCGGGTTCATGCGCTTAGGCACACCAATATACACGGCGTCGATCTGGCCGCTCGCCAGGCAGTCGGCGTATCGCCCGTATGAGGCCCAAGCCGAACCTTCGGAACTTCAGGATACGGCTCTAACCCTTAGATTTTCGAGAGTATCTTTACTACCTTGCGCAGAGTAATGGGCCCATCGCGCTTATTCACTTGCCGTGTGCAGCCTGGCGGTCCTCTCCGATGCATTTTCGCGTCGCTTTTCCTGTCTTCACGCCGATGACACGAGATTTTTGTCCGACAGCTTGGGTTAGTTCACCAAAAATTCTTCGAGCTCCTCCTAGAATTGGCGGCGGACATCATGCCACCGCTCATGGAACTTTCGTTTACTGAACGCAGAGTGGCGCAGGAAGTCTTACAGCGCCTCTCGACGCGGGAACTCAGGCCAGGCAACCGGCGTCTTTCTTCCGGATAAATCCTGAAACCTCGGATAGATTGCTTCCCGCGGTCCACGCCGATCGCTTTCTCAATAAAGCCGTTGGCTGGACGCTGTGCCTTCTATATGCCTTGACACGTATATGCTCGTTAAAGTATATAAAAAGAGTGGAATCTGTATTCGAAATCATTGCGGAGCCGAACCGCCGCGCCATACTGGGCCTCCTGGTCTCGTCACCACAGTCGGTTGGAGAGATCGAGCGTCGGCTTCGTATGACGCAGCCCACCGTGTCAAAGCACCTGCGCGTGTTGCGCGAGGCCGGTTTTGTGGAATCTATGGTGGACGCACAACGCCGTCTCTACCGGCTGAAACCGGAACCGTTTCAGGAGGTGGATACCTGGCTGGCTCAGTTCCGCCGGTTCTGGTCGGCTCACGTGGACGCGCTTGAACGCCACCTCGACCGCATGGATCCGTCAACACCAAGGAAGTCAACATCATCGACAAAGAAAGCAAGCAAGACAACGCGGACAAATCGCGAACATGACAAAGGAGGAACGAAATGAAAATCAAATTGACCAGCATATACGTGGATGACCAGGACAAGGCCCTGAATTTTTATACCGATGTGCTTGGCTTTGCCAAGAAGTCCGATTTCAGCAACGGTCCGTACCGCTGGCTGACCGTGGCCTCGCCCGAGGAGCCGAATGGCACTGAGCTGCAGCTGGCGCTGAACAACAATCCCACGGCCAAAGCGTATCAACAGGCGATCTTTCAACAGAATCAGCCCGCGGTCATGTTTTTCACCGACGACATCAAGGGCGACTATGAGCGGATCAAGGCCCGGGGCGCCGAGTTCACCATGCCGCCCACCGATGTGACCGGCTCGACCATCGCGATGATGAACGACACCTGCGGCAACCTCATTCAGCTTACTCAGCTGGCACGCTGGTGACGCTGAGGATTGGTTTTGAAAGGGACGGTCTTCAGGTTCGTAAATTCGCAACTTTTTCGATGGCAGCTTTTGGCCGCCGGGACCTAGCCAGAGACTCCCTAAGGAGAAGAGGATGACTGATCTCGCGCAGTACGAACCGGGTCCGGCTAGTGGGGCGCAGGTACGGAAAGAAGGGGACAAGTGGACGCTCATTCTGGTCAGGGAACTGCGCCACTCGCCGGAAAAAGTCTGGCAGGCGCTTATCGACCCGGCGCAGCTGCGCGAGTGGGCCCCCTTTGTGGTCGATGGCAGCCTGGGTACGGTTGGAGCCACAGTAAAGCTCACCTGGGTGGGAAATCCCACACCGCAGGAAACTAGAGTGACGCGGGCCGACGCTCCCGGGTGCTCGAGTACAGCGATATCCGGTGGGAACTGGAAGCCCTTGATGGCGGCACGCGTCTGACGCTGTGGCACAGTATCGATCGCCGCTTCATCGCGTGGGGCGCCGCGGGCTGGCACATCTGCTTCGACATTCTTGATCGATTGCTCGCGGGCAAGCCGATTGGAACCATCGCCGGCACCGATGCCACGAAGTTTGCAGGCTGGCAGCGATTGGTCGCCGAATATTCAAAGCAGTTCGAGGTTGAAGTCCCTGGTTGGACGCCTAGGGCGGTACAAGAGTCGTAAGGAGGTTCGATTGAACTGGAACAAATGGGTTCGGCAGACCCACCGCTGGCTGTCAATGGTCTTCACCGTGGCCGTCATCATCAACGGCGTTACTGTGGTACGGGGGAAGTACAACAACAGGCTAGGACTATCGGCAGTCGCCATACTTGCCTTGCTCCTGCTCACCGGTCTGTATTTGTTCGTGCTGCCGTATGCAGCCAGGTGGCGCAGCGGACAACGCGCCGAGTGAACGGGCGACCGACGCACGGCGACTATTGTCGATTAGGCCCGCCTTATCAGGTGATGGGCTGTGCCTTTTTGACATCTCCGGTATCGAAAGGAGATGACAGCGGAGGAATGTGGTCGCTTATAAGACGGCTGTTGTTGTATCGCAGCCAATCAGCCAGCTCTCCTTGAAAGCGGCGAACCTAGCGTGAGGGAACATCATGGCGAAGAACGGCGGCATCATCGGGGTGTCAGATCATGGCGGTTGGGCGGTGCTGGTGACGGTGGCAGGCGATGGGACGCTCCTCGACCGTCGCAGGGTAGAACTCGTGGGCGAGGGCCTGCCGAAGATTCCGCACCACAGCGAAGGCCAACGCCTCCCGCTCGACCAGGCCGTGCAGTTAGTAGAGCGCGTGCGAGCATCGGCCGAGAAGCACGCGGTGCTTGCCTTTGACGCTGTCTCGACGGCGGTGCCGCATATCCGTGGGGTCGCCCTTCGAAAGTGCCCACCGCTTCCACCCACGATTGCCGAGCGCATCACGGACTACCGTGCGCAGAACGTTGCCGACTGGGTGATGTACCGCAAGGCCCTGGCCTCTGCAGCCGAGGCTCGGGGTTGGCCCGTCCACTGGTACGACGCTAAGAGCGTATTGGACGCGGCACGCCAGGCGCTGGCTGTAGATAACCTCGACGCTCACTTCCTCCAGATGCGGAGGGCCATCGGGCCGCCCTGGAACAACGATCACAAGCTCGCAATGGCGGCTGCCATTGTCACGGCGAGAGCGGTTGCGGAGTAAGTCGCCGAACCCGTACGGTTCTCCTGGCGGGTGGCCTGTGCTTTCGTTCGAATCCTACTCCCCGGAGGGCTACGGTGCGCCATCCTCGCCGTTTTCTGCTTTGGCGACAGGGTGGGCCCCCGATGCACGAGGATAACTGCCGGACTAGGTAGAGGGGGCGGGGACTTTGGTACCGTAGGAAGGCTGGCGTACCAACTGCCCCGGCCTTGCGGGGTGAGGTCCATGAAGTGCCACATAGGAGTGAGCAAATCGATGCCACGCTCCTGAATGTCGGCCGCCATCCTGGGATGCGCGGTGTAAAAGTGGCGCACGGCACCCTTGGCGTCGCGCGTGAAAACGGAAATGGTTGAGTCCTGACCGCCTTCGCGGTCTTCGCTGCCTAAGTCATATTGAACGTGTTGTTGCCGGCGCTGAGGAGGCGCAGCTTGTCCCAACCCCG
Organism: uncultured Acidobacteriaceae bacterium; assembly: GCA_963755865.1. Lineage (GTDB taxonomy): Bacteria > Acidobacteriota > Terriglobia > Terriglobales > Acidobacteriaceae > Bog-257. The sequence goes on from CAVWLY010000016.1 coordinate 239,151, forward strand.
CTCGCGAGCATAGGCGCGCAGCGTCGGAAGATCGGCGGCAGCAACCACAGCGAAGTCAAGATTCTGAGCGAGATGATGGGCGACACCATTCGCACCGTCGAGCCAAGCGGTGCACATGGGGCAAGCCTTAGTCTGTTTTTTCCCGAACATGAAGTGATAGATCACGAGCGAGCGATTGGGCCCGGTGAAGAGTTCGCTGAGGCGAACGGTAGGCACAGGCGCATCACCAGCGTCGAGGTCGCGTGGACCTTCTTCGAATTGATAGTCCTGAATAGGAGCACCTTCAGGAAGACTGCGGCGCAGCTCGGCGACGCGTTCGCGCTGACGCATGAGCTCGATTTCGGCAAGCCGAAGCTCCTCGCGCTTGGCCAGATACTCGGAAGATTCGTTGGTCAAGTTGGTTTGCCGAAACGTTCCATCCACTACTGTGTGAACCATGATGGTCGCCTCCGCGTGTCGTTCTCTCTCAAACAAAGTAAGATGCGGTCGGAGGGTTACATGGTCTAGGCCCTCCCGGAAGTTGCAGACTACGCTGAGCGTCGCTAAATTGGGTGCGAGACTTGGAGGAGTCTCAGGACCTGGGGATTGGCGTGCGACGATGAGGCGGCTAGATCAGTTGCAGGGAGAAGATAAAGGTGTCGGAGAAATCGGGAAGCCTCGCTGACGATCGGTTCAGCGGCCGGCGCCCAACCAGTCACGAGCGGATGACGGGGCTGCCTTGGGATGCGTCCTACCACGACGGCCCTCCGCCCTGGGATATTGGCCAGCCGCAGCCGGCGGTCGTGCGTTTGGCATCCGAGGGCGGATTCGCCGGAGCAGTGCTGGATGCGGGCTGCGGGACCGGGGAGAACGCTCTTCACGTCGCCTCGGTGGGATTGTCAGTGCTGGGCGTTGACGTGGCCGAGACGGCACTGGCGATCGCTCGACAGAAGGCCGCCGATCGTGGGATCGAGGTTGAGTTCGCCGCAGCTGACGCGTTCCAGCTCGAGCGTTTAGGGCGGAGGTTTGAGACGGTGCTGGACTGCGGACTGTTCCACACCTTCGACGGTGAGGAGCGACCAGCGTACGTGGCGAGTCTAGCGTCGGTGACCAAGCACGATGGAACGCTGTATGTGTTGTGCTTCAGTGACGCTGGTCCCGATACTGGCCCGCACCCCGTTAGGCAGGAAGAACTGAGAGCGGCGTTCAACCGCAGTACTGGATGGGATGTCGCCGCTATCGAACCGGACCGGATTCAGACGAGATTCCACGGGGAAGGCGGCGCACCGGCCTGGTTCGCAAGAATCAAACGGATCTAGATTCTGGGACTAATCGGCCCCGGTCAGCGATTCCGTCACTCATAATTCATTGGGAGGTGTATATGAAAAAGCCTGTTTCGCTGGAATCTGCCTCTGCATTCATCGACGAGAGAATCATGGAACTTGGCGACTGGCGCGGGAAGATGCTGGCGAAAGTGCGCTCAATCATCCACGCCGCAGACCCTGAGATCGTCGAAGAACGGAAGTGGGTCAGCGCGACGAAGCCGGGAACTCCCGTCTTTTCCCACGGCGGCATCGTCTGCACGGGAGAGACGTACAAGAACGTCGTCAAGATAACGTTTGCCAAGGGAGCTTCGTTGAAGGACCCTGCACGTCTATTCAACTCCAGCCTCGACGGGAATGTCAGGCGCGCCATTGACATCCACGAAGGCGAGAAGCTCAATGAGGCGGCCTTGAAGGACCTCATCCGCGCTGCCGTGGCGCTCAATCTCAAGGGCAAGAGCGGGCCGAAGCCCAAGCCGGAGAAGGGGCGAGCGTAGGTTCCCACCCATTAACGTCGCTGTGGGTTCGATACCATGCGACCGTGCGTTCCAGTCCGCTGCGGAAATCAACGACTGGCGCGTAGCCCAAGTGGCGTCTCGCCAGAGTGATATCTGCCAGCGAGTGTTTAATGTCTCCAGCGCGCTCTTCCGAGTGGTGCGGTTCGCCTTTATAGCCGGTCAGCGCCCGCAGCACGGCAATAACCTCGTTCAGGGTGATGCGGACCCCGCAGAATACGTTGACGTTGGATCCTGGTGCGGGCCAAAGACATTGAAGTAACGGAGGGTGACGGTTTCCAGCCCGTACACCCGGGTGAATGACTTCATGTACATCTCGCCAGTAAGCTTCGACACCGCGTAGGGCGAGATCGGATCCGGCGCCATGTCCTCACGCTTGGGCAGTGCCGGCGCGTCTCCGTAGGCGGAAGATGACCCCGCATAAACAACGCGCTGCACTCCGGCGTCGCGGGCACAGACCAGCAATTGCAGGGTCCCGGCCACGTTGGCCTGATTGCTCTCGATCGGGTCCCTCACCGAACGAGGTACGGACGGGATCGCAGCTTCGTGAAAAATGTAGTCCACACCCGCGCATGCCCGGGCTGCGTCCTGCGGGTTGACGATGTCGCCCTCGAGGAACTCCATGGCTTCCATGCCCGCCAGGTTCTCGCGCTTGCCGGTGACGAAATTGTCCACTCCGCGCACGCGTTCGCCGCGCGACAGCAAAGCTCGCGCAATTGAGGAACCAATGAAGCCGGCTACACCCGTTACCAAATACAGTGCCATGTGCTCTCCTAACAGCGAATGATCTTTGGTGAAAAAATTCCCTTGGTTGCGTTGCGGGTATCGACCACGATTTGAGCTTGGTTTACGATGCGCTGGTAGTCGTAGCTGGAATGGTCGGTGACCACGACTACGCAATCGAACTCGCCGATCTTGTCGAGGGGCGTACTCCTCATTTGCAGGCTGTATTTGCGGCCTTTTCCGACGAAAGGGAAGAAGGGGTCGTTGTAGCTTACCTCCGCCCCTTCTTTCTGCAGCAGTTCGATAATGGTTAGTGCCGGCGACTCGCGCAGGTCGTCGATATCCCTCTTATAGGCCACCCCCAGAATGAGAATGCTTGATCCATTCAGCGCCTTCTTATGTCCATTGAGCGCCTGGGCAACTGAACGAACGACATGGTACGGCATGTCGGCATTCACCTCACCTGCCAGCTCGATGAAGCGCGTCTGGAAGTCGTATTCCTTCGCCTTCCAGGAAAGGTAGAACGGATCCACCGGAATGCAATGCCCACCAAGTCCCGGTCCGGGATAGAAGGGCTGGAAGCCGAAGGGTTTGGTCTTCGCCGCCTCAATGACCTCCCAGATATCAATACCCATGCGCAGGCAAAGCAACTTCAGCTCGTTGACCATTGCAATGTTGACGCAGCGATAGATATTCTCCAGCAACTTCGTCATCTCAGCCGTGGCCGGTGACGATACTGGAACGATCCGCTTGAAGATGCTGCCATAGAGGTTTGCAGCCATCTCGGTGGCACCCTGGCTGACCCCTCCGATCACCTTTGGGATATCGCAACGCGCGACGGTGTCGTTGCCCGGATCTTCCCGTTCCGGCGAAAAGGCAACAAACAGCCCGTCGTCATCCTCGCCGCGAACGACCTTGAGGTCTTGCCGGTTGCCTTTTTCCAGGAGGGGGATCACTACCTCTTCCGTCGTTCCGGGATAGGTAGTGCTCTCCAGGACGACAAGCTGTCCGCCGCGGACACAAGGTGCGATGGCCTCCACTGTCGAAACGATATAGGTCATGTCGGGTTCGTGGTGCTCATTGAGCGGTGTCGGGACGCAGATAATAATCACGTCCATGTGGCTCACCTCGGAATAAACCGTGGTCGCGCGAAAGCCCGATTTCTGTGCTGACTGGATATCCCCCGCCAGGATGCGCGCGATATACGATTCGCCGCGGTTGAGAGTAGTGACCTTTTGTGGGTCGATGTCGAAGCCGGTGACAGCAAACTTCTGTTCGCTGTAGAGCAAAGCCAGGGGCAGGCCGACATACCCCATGCCAACAATGCCAACCTTAGCGGTGCGATTTCGAACCTTGTCGATAAGTTCTTGGCAAGAAGATGCTGTGGGCAAAATACTAGACATGGGCTCTCCGTGATTGATGGAATTATTCGATTTCGTCCGCGGGATCTCTACGAGCCGAGTTCAGACCACAGGCGTTCGGAAGGCAGTTTAACTAAAGACGGCTCCTTTATACCCTCGGCCTGTTGTCTGAGGAGGACCACGCGCAATGTCTGAATCATGATCGTTATATCCAGTAGAAGTGAGTAGTTGGCGGTATACATAAGATCCAAACGAAGCTTGTCTTTCACCTCAGTTGAGTACTTTCCCCATATTTGAGCCAGGCCGGTGATGCCCGGCTTTACATTCAATCGCAGCCGATAACCAGGGGTCTCGCGCTCAAACTGCTCGACAAAAAACGCACGTTCCGGTCGTGGTCCGACGAAGCTCATGTCGCCCAACAACACGTTGAGAAGCTGTGGTAACTCATCAACCCGGCTGGCCCGCAAGAACCTCCCCACCCGGGTGATTCGTGGATCCTGTTCGCTGGCCAGTACCGGGCCAGAGTTGCTTTCTGCGCCGACCCTCATGGTGCGAAACTTGAAGATGTGAAACAGCTTTCCTTTTTGCCCGACGCGCTCCTGACGGTAGATGGCAGAGCCCTTCGAATCCAGACGGATTAAACACCCCACCAGCAAAAGCAGCGGACTTACCAGCAGAAACAGTAGCCCCGCAAATGCCACATCCATCGCGCGTTTTATTGCCTTTTGAGGACCGCTCAGAGTTGGCGGCTCGACGGAAAACATCAGCAGATCATCCACCTGCTGAGTCCGCGAGCTGAATAGAAGCAGTTGAGCGATAGCTGGAACCAGCAGTACCTCTTTGCCGGCCTGCGTGCATAGGCTCACAACATAATTCTGGTCGGCGAACTCTTCCCCCATCGCAATCGTGTCTACTTCGGGCAGCAAGGCGGGGAGGCTGGCGAGCTGGCTGGTTTCTAGGTAGCGGTGCACACGGTACCAACCATGCGTTTGGACAAACTTCCTGGTCAGGGCAGAAGTTGCTGCGACGTTGCTGGCGATGACAAGCACCCGTCGCTGCCCGCCCATGTATGACTTGTGGAGCCACTGGCACAACAGGCGGCTAATTCCAAGAAGGGTGGCCAGGATGGGGAATGCGAGAAGAAAGATGGTTCGCGGGACGGCAAACGCCCGCTGCCAAAAGCTCAGCACGATTGCAGCCAGCACAATGATCCCCGCGCTGGCGACGGCAGAATGGGTCAGAAATGACCTTGATTTGCGCAGCCAGTTGGAATACAAGCCCGATAAATAAATGCTTACTAAACTGCAAACGGAAACCGCGGGCAAGATTCGGAGGTACGCCTCCAGGTTGGAGCGGAAGTTTTGCAGGTCAGTACCGAAGCGGATGATGAAAGCGCCGACGAAAGCTCCATTCACCAGCAACAAATCAAAGACCGCCAATGAAAGTTTTCTTCCCAAGTACCTCGAAGGATGTTGCATGGATGACAGCTCCGGAATCGGAAAATGAGGTTAGTGGTTACAGAGATTGACTAAGGCTTCAACATGGAAAGGTGTTCTGGCGATCGGGAAGTCCTCGTCGTGGCAATCGTTTGCCGGACGCGAGAGGGAGAGATCCCGATGCCAGCCTGGTGCGGGGAGCCTGCGAGAACAGCGCCATAGATACTGAGGGTTTCTCGGATCATTCGGGGCGCCGTGAACTGCTGTTGAAAAAGCTTTCGGCCGGCTTGTCCCATCCGTTCCCGGAGAATCGGCGAGGCGATCAATCTACCTAGGCTTTCACGCAGCCTGTTGACATCGGATCGCGGAACCAGGAATCCTGTCTGGTCATGGTGTACGCACTCGGGCACACCGCCAACATCGCTGGCCACCACTGGCAGGCCTGCACGCATGGCTTCCAGAATGCTAATAGGAAGCCCTTCGTAGTCTGAGGCCAGCACGAAAATGTGAGCCTTTGACAACAATTCCGGCACTTCGTTCCTTGCGCCCAGGAACACGACGCGATCTCCGAACCCAAGTCTGAGGACCTCGGTTCGTACTTGCGGAACCGTCAGACCTTCCCCGACAAACCACAGCTTGAAGTCATTGTGCATTCCGGCCAGGGCTCGGAGAACAGACAGATGGTCCTTGGGTGGCGCGAAGCGTGCCACCATCAGGATGTTCACCGTCGCACCCTCTGCAGGCCGGGCAAGGAAAGACCCATCCGGTAGCCCGTTGTGGACGACGTTTATCTGGCCCTTCGGGAGAATCCGATACCGGGCCCCCAAGGCACGGTCGTAATCCGATACGGCGATAAGTGAATCTCCCAGCCGGGCGCCGAGCCACTCGCTCGGAATCGCTATGGCTTTGCGCAGAAGGCGAGCATTCCCGGTGAACGCAAACCCGTGCGCAGTGAACACCGAGGGTACCCCGGCCATTCTCGCGGCCAGTCGTGCAAGCAACCCGGCTTTCGAGGAGTGGGCGTGGACCAGATCGGGTTGATATTCGCGAATCAACTTATAGAGCCCGCACAATGCCCGGCAGTCGAGTCGCGGAGCGATCGGTGCCACGAGGGCGGGTAAGACAAAAACCGGAACGCCCAAGGCGCGAGCTTCATCGGCGAGAAATCCCTCCTCACCCGTCGCCAGTGCGAGGCTGGCATACGTCTCCAGAGCTTGCAGGTAGGTGAGCACCACGGCTTGCGCGCCGCCAAGCTCGGATCGCGTAATTACATATAGGATTCTCATATCTAAGCAGTCAGTCGGGCGACGTCGTTTTCCTCAGCGCCAAAGCGGACAGTTTTGTCTCGGCAATCTTTGTGTCGGTTCCGGAGTGGGCCGCACAGTCTTTTGTTGATGGAACATGCCTGCTAATTGGCGGGGATGTCGTTGACGGCGGAGTCGGCTGTGCATGACGGCGCTATCATGCGTTTACCAAGAAATTCACGATAGAGACTCTCCCACTCGGAGATGATCTGCGCCATGCTGTAGCGGCACAACACATACTCTCGGCCAGCCATGCCCATCTGCCTGCGCTGCTGCTCCGAAGTTGTCATCACCCGTTTCATGGCAACTCGCAAAGCGGCTGGATCACCGGCGGGAACCAGAAAACCAGTCTTGCCGTCCATCACGATCTCAGAGTTCCCTCCAACGTCAGTTGCAACGATCAGCAGGGCGGTGGCGGCAGCTTCCAGGAGTACGAGCGGTAGCCCTTCCCAGAGAGAAGAAAGCACATAGCCATCGGCCGCGTTCAATAGCTCGGAGGCGTCCTGGCGAAAGCCGAGGAAGCGGACGCTTTCGGTAATCTGTAGTTCCGCGACCAGGCGCTCGAGTTGTGGACGTAGGTCGCCTTCGCCGGCAATGAGGAGCATAGCTCCGCGGAGTGGGGCAAAGGCCCGGAGCAGGTTGGGATAATCTTTAACTTCCCGCAGCCCTCCAATGGCCAGCCAAACAAACTGGTCCGGAATATTCAGGGTCTGGCGAAGTTCGCCGCTGCAGGCACGATTGGGCGAGAAATAATCCGCATCTATGCCATTGCCAAGGACACGTAAGCGTCGCGGTGACGCCAGACCGTCATGCTCATATCGTCGCGCAGCGGCATGGCAGACGTTAGTGGTAACATCGCCGAGTCCGTCGGTCAAACGATAAGCCAGATCGAGCAACCGGCCGCCTTCGCAGATCGAGTGTGCTGTCGAGATAACCACGGGTACGGAAACAAAAAGCCGAGTAACGCGCGCCAGCAAGTTCGCCTTAACCATGTGCGCATGCAGAACGTCAGGCTTCAGAACTCTTAGGATTTTCGCCAGCCGCCAGATAGCCCGAGGATCGGCTTTGCCCTTCTCCATTCCGAGTGTGGTAACACTCACGCCACCGGCCCGGAGCTCCGCCGCCAGCCGATCTCCTTCCGGCAACATACTGATCACCGTGATCTTCCAGCCGCGGCGTTGCAGGCCTTTCGCCAGACTGGCAACTTGCGTTTCAGCCCCGCCAACCGGGTCGAGTGAAGTAATAAGAAAGCAGATCGAACGCACGAGTTTTGACTTCCTACCGCACCCGATGGGTGTGGTTACAAAGAGGCAAGATATTTTCAGGACGCGAGATGTAGAGGGTTGGATGGAAACAGAGTGTCGATGTAGGTTGCTGTGGCTGCGGGCACGGTGAACCTGGCCCATGATGCCTGATCCGGTTTTGCATGCTCGGTGGTGATGACTTCATACATTGCATCCGCCATGGCATCGATGTCGCAGACCGGCACTAGAGTTCCCAGGTCGCCGGCGCCGAGTATTTCCGAGGGTCCGCTTGGGCAATTGGTCGAAACAATCGGAGCTCCCAGAGCTAACGCCTCGACCAGAACCGTGGGCAGCCCCTCCCACGCCGACGATAGAACGAACACCGATGCTCGGCGCAGATATGGGTAGGGATTAGCCATGAATCCGGGCAATGTGACGTCGTCGGACAGGCCCAGTTTCTTGATCAGCGCCTCCAGCGCCGGGCGTTCCTCTCCTTCTCCCAGGATCATCAGCCGCGCCGGACAATGAGTCCGCAGTCGGGCAAAACTCGCGACCAGTGTCGCGAAGTCCTTGGCCTTATTGAGCCGCCCCATGCCAAGTATCAGCGGAGGTTGCCCTGACTGGAGCCAGGGATGCTCGACCGCGGCTTGGGCTTTCAAGAACAGGTCGCTGGTGATCACGGGATTGTAGATGACCCGCACCCGCGAGCGCTCTACCCCCAGGCAGCTCACCACCGACGATGCCGCGCCGGCGGAAACCGCAATAACACCTGCAGCACGGCGGTACGCCAGGGCAGCCACACGGGCAAGCAGTCTGTCTTTTGGGCAACCCTCTTCCAAGATTTTCGTCCAAGTGCTGTGGATAGCGGCGAAAACGGGGGTTCGCGAGCGGCTGAGGACTGCGGCTGCGATGGCGGCGACACTGGCGTGATCTTGGAAACCAAGCAGTACGTCTGGCTGCTCCTGGCGAAGGTACAGAACCAGTGGAAGTATCGAGGAGGCGATGCGCGACGCCTTCAAGTCGATCACCCGGACTTTGCTCGGTAACTCAGACAGAAAGGGGCCTGTGGCGCTTGCCAAAACGACATCCACGCCGATGCTTTCGTCAATTAATCCTCCGGCGAGATTGACCAGCACGCGTTCGGCGCCTCCGCCGCAGAGCGAGGCAGAGAAGAGCGCCACCAACCGCTGGCCCGATCGATAGGAAATCAAGCGACGCCAGCCTGCGATGCCATTTTTGGCCGCACACCTGGGGCTGCATGCCCAACAACTCGGTTGACGTAGCCCGCCGAACCCGAATAAGAAACGATTTTTCCCGGATTTCCCAAAACCACCGCATGAGCGGGAACGTCGAAATTCACATAGGCCCCAGGCCCGATCAACGCGTCATCTCCGATGAAAATAGCCCCTACTACAACCGCGTGGGTTCCAATCCAGACGCGATCTCCGATGACCGGAACGCCGGCCTTGCGGCCTCGGTTAGTCTGACCGATGGTTACACCATGGGCGATGTTGACGTTGTTGCCGATGACGGCCTCAGGATGGATCACGACGCCGCCAAAATGTCCAAGGTAGAATCCGGCACCGATTTCCGTGGTGTGGCAAATATCAAAACCATAGCGGAGTCGATAATGCTTCAACCAGAGGTTGTTGTAGGTGAACGCAATCTTCGACAGGATGCCTTTGCGCCCGCGGTAGCTGCGAGTTTTTCGCAGATAATAGCAGTAGCGGAATCCCGGCACCCGCAGAAACGTGAACAGGAAGGTCCTGCGGTCGATGCGCCCGAAGTAGCGGTACAAATCGGATTCGATTAGCGTCGCCAACTCAGTAGTCATTTTGTCCTTCGGAACAAGTGCCAACGCCTTCGCACAAATTCGCCGAACCAGTTTGTCGAAGTAAGTTATTCCACCGCCGCAAAACATCTTCGACGTCAAACCGGAGGGCAACATCGGAAGCGCGGTGTCGCAAACGCTGGCGCTCGTCTGAATGGCTCATCAGCCGATCCATCGCGGCGGCGAGTGCGGAGATGTCTTCCGGTGGAACTAGCAGGCCGTCCACATCCTGCCGCACAATCTCGGCGGGACCGGACGGACAATCGAACGCGATGACCGGGACGCCGCAAGCCATCGCCTCGCACAGTGCATTGGGGAAGCCTTCTACCCGGGACGAGAGGACGAAAAACTCCGCTCCGGCGAGTAGAGAAAATGGATTGGGTACCCACCCCGGTAAGGACACGCAATCGGTCACCCCCAACCAAGCAGCGAGATCTTCAAGGCTTCGCCGTTCCGGACCTTCGCCGAGAATTGTCAGAGTCCAGTCCGTATGCTGCCTGGCGATCAACTGAAATGCGCGGAGTAAGAGATCGAAGCCCTTCACCGGTTCGAGTCTGCCCATCGCAAATATCTGTTTCCTGGCCCCGGCGGTGGGACCCAAAGATTGTTCCCGCAGGACGACCGGATTGGGGATAACCACGACGTTTTGTCGAGTTGATTGCCGCAATCTCGCAGCGACGTTTTCAGTCTGGCAAACCACCGCATCGGCAAATGGATATGTGATCGCTCGTAGCCGCCTCCACATGCCGCCTATTTCGAATCGAAACGGGTCGCTGCGTTCGGAAACGATTACCCGCATACCTGGGGCCGCGGCTGCAAGAATCGTCAGTACGTTGGCCATAGTGGTAAAACTGACAATCACGTCCGGGCGCGATTCGCGAAGGGCCGACCGGAGGATTCGCAGTCGCCGCAGATTCGACCTCAAGCCCACCAGCGGGTTGGCGGAAACGCTGGCGAACGACAATGGACGATGCTGCACGGCGGCTGACAGTTCGAACGCTTTATTCCCGCCGTCATCGAATGTCAGCAGCGACACCGTATGTCCAACGTCGGCCCAGGCGTTGGCCAGCGTGGAGAGCACTCGCTCGGCACCGCCGCCCCTAAGGGTTGGAATAACCAGCGTCAGGCGCATGAGGCCCCGACTGCCAACCCGGTCTGCATTTTCATTTGGCGGCTGAGTAAACGGCGTGCCGTGGTTCGGAGGAACAGAAACGTACCGAAGTAAAACAATGAGGTTGCCAATGCGATGCCGGCCACACCGAGGTAACGCATGCAAACGAGGTTCAAGATGATGTCGAGGCCTAGATTCAATGCGGCGCTCGCCATGATGATGTCGGTGCGCTTCATGGCAACCAGCAACCGGCTGTACAACATGCCTATGGCGGTGAATGCGAGTTGGAAGGCATACATGGCCTGGACGTGGGAAACCAATAGCGTGTCTGCCGGCGTAAAGTTGCCTCTCTGGTACAGCAGGCGCACGATCAAACCCGAGAACAGAACCATGATGGCGGCCAGCGGGACCATCAAGCAGGAAACAATCCACGAGTAGGTATGCATGGTGCGTCGACAACCTTCCCAATTCCGGGCGGCAACCATCTGGGAGAGATATGGCACTACGGCGGTGCACAAAGTGAAGGAAGTCAGGCTGACCAGTACCGACACGATTCGATTTCCGTAACTCAAGGCGGCAACGCTGCCGGGCTCCAGCATTGCAGCCATGGACTGGTCAACCAGCACGACTCCACTGCTGAGCAGTCCCGCGGCAATCAAAGGGGCATACTGCGAGCCCACCTGTCGCAGTTCGGGGCTGCGTCCATACCAGCGGAATTCCAGGTGAAAGCCACTACGGCGCAGCGCCAGAGCGATGGTCACGGCCTCGATCGCCGCTCCGAACAGCGCGCCAGCAACCAGCACTGAAATACCCCACTGGCGCGCCCGGGTCAGCAGCAAGAACAGAGTGAGTGCTGGCGTCACCAGCGACATGATCGCCGGCAGAGCAAATCGGCCACATGCATTCAACACTGCGCCGCAGTTGCTGGCGATCCCGCTTAGCAGGATCACCGGTAGCAGGGCATAAAACAATCGCACCGTAAGCGCCAGTTTTGCCGGAGGAAACTCATGAGCCACGCAGCCGAGAATTCCCGGCCCGACAGCCAGCAGGGCAACGCAGATGGTGAACAGGAGGCCCTGGCTCCACAGCATTGCGCTGGAAAATAATCGTTGTGCAGCGGCATCGCCCTGCCCCGTTCGCACCTGGATGAACGTAGGTATCAAGGCGGCGTTAAGCGTGATTGCCACCAGCATCACCACAAACGCCGGCAGCATAAACGCTATGAGGAACGCGTCCAAGGCATCGCCGCGGCCAAAAAAACTCGCTACCGCCAATTCCTTGGCAGTCGACACCAGCTTCACGCCTACGGAGAAGACCCCAACGGTGGTTGCCGCACGAAAAATATGCTGGTTAGCAGTTCGCGGCGAGCGCCAGGCCCCCAGCATCGCGGCTCGATTAAAATATCTGATGCCAGATCTCCTTGGGGATCTACGCAGATACAAGCGGCTCCACGTTCTGTGCGGTTGCGGTACCTGGGTCGCGTTTGACTTCACTTACCACCGGGCGCCATTTATGGGCTGCAGTACGAGGGATGGCGGTCAGCAATCGAATGGCGATCGGAATGGCTGGCAAATTGGCTGCCAGGGCGGCTTCGATCCGCCTCTTGTGTTCCGGACCAAAACCAGCCCGTGGTACCAGTTGCAGCTCTACGGAATAGTCTTCGCGCTGCGCCGCCATGAACTCGCCCACCGGAAAATCCTTCAACAATTGCGGAAACTGCAACCCGCTGATGGATCGTCCATCGGGCAGCCAGACTCTGTCGGTTGTTCGTCCCAGAACTTCCACCAGACGAAAACTTGGATGTCCGGGACGGCTGCTGGCCGGAAAATGCCCGTCGTCGCCAATACGATAGCGGACCGTCGGCATGGCATCGGCGTGAAGCTTGGTAACCAGGATGGGCGAATTCATTGCTTCGGTTTCCGGTTCAATAAGGACATTCTCCCAATTGACGCGAAAATCCAGCGAGCTTTCCGGTCGCGGCTGCCACGCCATCAGACCGACGTCGCGACTGCCGTACTGCTCGTGCACAGGACGGCCGAAGGCACGCATCGCCGCTTCGCGATGACGAATATCAAGTTTTTCGGCGCTGCTGACGAAACATCGGGTGGGATAACGCGGCTTATAGCCGCGCTCTAGCACGTGTTCTGTCAGCGCCCCCAATGCGCTGGCGTAAGCCACAATGCAATCGGGTGGACAGGCCTGGAGGCGAGCGTGGACCTGATCGAGATACTGAGGAGACAAGCGGTAGCAATCAATCCAGCAACGGTTCCCGAAGAAAGTTAGCAGCCGGTCAAGGAGTTTATCGCTGGCAACGGGATCAAGATTGTGTCCCCAGAACTGAACGGTTCGGCAGCCGACCGGCGTTCCCAACGATTCCATCTCGCGCTCAATGGCAGCCATGGACCAGCCTTGCTCCTCCGGCCCAAGAAAAACCGTGAGGGGCGCTCCGGTGGAACCGCCGGTGGTCATCGTGGTCCTCTGCTCAGGTGGCAACGCCTGGGATAACAGCCGATCGCCCGCACTGCGGATGTCAGATCTCTCCAGCACTGGCAGGCGTGCGAAATCGTCGAAGCTGAAGTTGGCTTTGGGGTCAAACCCTAACTTCGCGAACAGCTCCGCATAGTAAGCGGTGCTACGCGCTGCATGGCGCAGTGTCACTCGCAACTGCTGCAAGACCCATTCTGTTTTGCGCGGTTCGTTCCAGCCAGCGCTTTGGCTCCGGAAGACCAGCGCCCGGCGTCGCGCCAGCGCAACCGGGCGGCGCGAGGCGCGCAGAAACTGCTGCATGCGAAGAACTGGCAGCAAGATGCGCCGCGATAATAGTTGATGAGAGTATCGCAAACGATCATCGTCGGTCGGAAACATGTTTAGCAAGGTACAAACTCGTTTCGTGGGAATGGTTGTGTAAGTTGGGGTAGAGCTCTTATTGGAGGCGTCTCGGCTTGATGAGCGGCCTCTGCAATGCCAAGAATGATCGCCCATATGAGGAGCGCTTTTGGTGTGCAAAATGTAAAGTCGACGGTCTGCGTGATTGCAAACAGACTGAACAACACGAGGGAGAGCTGGCGTCGATGCAAATAGCTGCTCACAATTCGATGGGCTAGCAGACCGCCAAAGAACAGCGCCGGCGCACCCAAACCCCACGCCAGCTCTAGTTCGATGTTATGAAAGCTGGAAGGCGCTACAAATCTGCCGGCGTCAGCGGGTACACCAAATGCCGCCAAGACCGACGGCGATGTGTTGTAGCCATTGCCGAGCCACGAAAATTGATGATCCTGGGCCAACGATAAACCGTAATTCCAGATAGATGTTCGGCCGTTCAAGTCTTGGTACGAGCCCGAGCTAAATACACGATTAACCGGGTAATGTTGTGAGGCGAGTTGCGGTGCCAGGGCCCATGTCGCAATCACCAAACCGAGCACGATGAGAAGAGCTTTTCCGTAGCCGCCTCGACTGTCGGTAGGTTTGGACATCGCAAACAACAAGACTGCCAGCAGGCAGAACGATACCCAACAGGTGTTGCTAAACGTCAAGACTAGGTAGACCATCGCGGTTGCTAACACCCATGGACGGCACCGCACCAAAGCGATCAAAGCCACAGCAGTCACGAGCTGTGCGAAGCTCGCAACGGACATAGCCGAACCAAACATTCTGTAGAAGCCGACCGTCAGGCTGGAGACAAACAGGGCGCTTGTCGCCGTGACAAAGAACACCAGAATGAGAATCGCTTCTACTGCTTGCTGCCCCACGCGCCTAGCTATCCACAAGGCCCACGTGAAAATTGCCGCGAAGCGAAGCCAACAGAGAAGCCCATCGAAGAATGCCCCTTGAGGAAAATGTGTGTTAACGAAGCTGAGCGAAAGTATGAACACTCCATAAGCAAGCATCGCGAAGATCCCGACCCGCATAGTGAAGCGTCGTCGGCAACCGTCGATAAACATACCGGCCACTAACAACACGTCGCCTATGTTGAGGAAGCCAGGATGCCAACTCACCTCTGGTGTGGCGGCAGGGTAGATCGCCGAACTGCGCAAACCTGCATAGATGAGAATCGCCATGGTCGAACATGGCGCAAACCTGGCACAGGCAACGATACCTCGCCACAAAGCGCGCGAAAGTTGCTCTGTCATGTTCGGAACGGTAAGCATCAGATTGGACATTATTAAGGAATTCTCAACGTGAGTCTCAACTACACACTAGAATCGCATCGTGAACGCACAGAGCCACAAGAGACTGAACGCTAATTTCTGCCATGGGGCAGCGACTCAGGAGCACTAGACTTCTACTCCTACCCACACCATCGAACAGAGCGACCGGGTTCCGGGAAGAGTTTGCATTAGCGCGTTGTCGAGGGTATCGAGCAACCGGCAGAAAAGGCGGGATTTCACGAAGCGGCGCAGGCTCGACAGCAAGGCGTATTCACGAATTTTGGTCCGGGTAAAGGCTGTGCTGAATTTCTGGATATCCGAATAGCGTAGGGGTTGCTCGTCGCAGGTGCGGCCCTTTCCTGGATAGATAATCCGCCTTCTAACAAACTCTACGAGCGGGTTTTCTCCCAGGGGTTCGACAAAGGAAGCCCGGGCTCCTTTGGTCAAGACTCTCGCCAGCTCGGCTCCGCCGGCGGTCAAGTCGATATGGTGGAGAATCGCCGTGCCGAATGCCATGTCAAAGAAATGGTCCGGAAAAGCCAGTTGCTCGAAGGGCATGCAATCGACGTGAATGGACTTGGCCAGTCCACAGCGCTGCGCTAGCCTATTTGCCGATTCGATCTGCGCTTCCGCGATATCGAAGCCGAACACCTCGGCTCCCGCGCGCGCGAACAAGACGCATTCCGGGCCCACCCCACAGAGCAGTATTCGCTTTCCTTTGACTGGACCCAGGTAGTCCAGAGCTGTCTGCTGAATAGGACGATAGTTGCGCCAGGAATCAAAGGCAAACTCTTTCCAGCCGGCATAGCTATCTTTGCTGATGTGCTCGTTAAAGAACTTGCGCTCACGTTCCTGCCTTTCGTTGAGAGCGACTTCCATAGCCATGGGCCCTTCCATCTGGTAATGGATTTGACTGCAGCGGGGAAACGATTTCGTCGACCGGCAAGCCTGGGCAACAACTAGAATCGATAGATTATGGCCCCGACCGCTGCCGCCATACCGTACGTCATGAAGCTCTGCAGTCCCACCTTGGCAGCGCTCCGCGGAACATAAAGAATGTCCTGGTCATGCACGGCCGGGTCGGGCCCTTCGGCTCGAGCAATCTGATTGATGTTGACGGTGATCTCAGTCCGCCCCTGGGCGGTCTTGCGCAGCAAACGCACCGATCCCAAAGCTGCCGTAGGCTTGGCACCCGCTGCCGTAGCGAGCGCCTGCAAAACCGTCACGTCGTCGTCAGAATCCATCAGGAATCCGCCGGGTTTTATGACATCGCCGACCACGTAAACCACGCCGGCCGGCTTGACGTAAACCGTGTCGCCGGCGTCTATCGCGGGGTTTCCCGCGGCAAAGTCGGGATCACGCGAGAAGCGTACCGTCTCCGGCGCGATTGGATCAGCGTGCCGGGTAATAATGATCGTCTTGCCCGCGCGCGACGTGAACCCGCCAGCCGCCGAGACGAAATCGAACAGATGATGAGAACCCATGAGGGGATACGCGCCGGGGTGGCTCACTTCGCCAAGAACAAAAACCGTCTGACTAGCATACTCGGAGACGAACACCGCCACCTGCGGGTCTTTCACCAAGTCCCCGGAGACCAGCCGCTCGCGGATCAGGTTTTGCACCTGTTGTGGTGTCATCCCGCCGACCAGTAGTTCGCCTAGAAGCGGAAACGTTACTTCACCATTGCCGCTGACCCGCACCCGAGTTGTGAGTTCGGGCGAATCGAAGACACTAATGTCAAGCAGATCTCCGGCGCCGAGATTGACCGGCCCGCCGGTGGTGGTCGTGATCATGGAGTTGAGGTTGGGGTTGATGCTTCCGGCCCCGCTCCCCGGGGCTTGAGTAGTGGCTGCGGGTGAGCCTGCATTCGGTTGCATTGGTACCTGGCTTGACGAAGCCGGAATCGCCGGCGCAGCGCTGGGCACTGCCGGCACTGAACCCCAGAAAGGGGCAGAGGGATCCTGTTGCGCACGTAGAGCAACCGAGTTGAGTGCAAGCAGTAGCAGCAGCCCGATGCCCTTGGTGATGGTTTTCATGTCTTACCTCAGCCCTTCAGCGCTCTATCGCGGTGGTGCTCGCTGCACACGTCGCCGTAATAGCCGTAATAGCCGTAATGTTCCGAAGAATTCAGGTTTAGATCGTTGACGACGATCCCTATGGTGCGGGCGTGGACACGGGCCAAAAGGTCACTCGCCCGACACAGAGTTTGACGTCCGGTTTGGGCGCAGCGCACCACCATCAGCACGGCGTCGGACATGGTGGCCACGATAGCCGCATCCGTTCGGCCCAACACTGACGGCGTATCCAGTACGATGTGGTCGTAGTCTGTACGCCATTGTCGCATCATCTCCCGCATGCGATCTGACCACAGCAATTCTGTCGATGAGGCCGGCGCTCCACCAGCCAGCAGAATGTGCAAGGTCGGCAGCTCTGGGATGGAGACCAGCGCCGCGGCAAAATCGACCTTTCCGCTTAAGCATTGGCTGAGGCCCTCAGAACTGACAATGTCTAAACGCGTTTGCATGCCGCACATGCTCTGCATGTCGGCATCGACCAGCAGTACGCGCCGTTGCGACTGCGCCAGAGTGGTGGCAATGTTGATCGCGGTTATGGTTTTCCCCTCGCCCGGAATGGCGCTGGTAATCACCAGCACCCGCGGAACGTCCCCCGATGCTGCTAGCAGCAGAGTGGTCCGCAGCGCCCGAAAAGCTTCGGCGAAGGTTGATTGGGGACGAAGCAGCGACAGCGGCTTAATGCGCTCGGGATTTTGCAGAAGCGTCCCGCTGCGGGTCTTCAGTCGCAGTTTTACGTGCGGCACAACGCAGAGCACAGGCAGGCCGGCCAGCCACTCGGCTTGGGCTGGCGAGCGAATGGTGTCGTCCAGATTTTCCAGCAGGAAGGCCAATCCGACGCCGCCCGACGATCCCACCATGAAGGCGACCATCAGACTCAGCAGCACCAGCGGCTCGGCGGGAAGGACGGGAATTTCGGCAGGGTCGACCACGGCGACATTGGTCGACTTGAGACCGGCGGTGATGCCGGCCTCGTTCAGTTTCTTCATCAGGTCTTCGTACAAGTCACGGCTGGCATCCCCTTCACGTTTGAGAATCAGATACTCGATACCGGCCTCGTTCATCTTGTAGGCCTGTTGCTTGGTCTTCTCGACTTCGTCGGAAGCCATCTTCTCCGCCTTGGCGGCCGCCTGATATTCGGCCTCCAGACGCTGACGAACATTTAACGCTTCTCTCTGCAGCGACGATTCGACTTGCGCCAGCCGGGTGCGCAACTGTTCCACCCGGGGGTATGCGTCGCCATACTTCGTGCTTAGCTCCGCATACTGATTATTCAGATCCGCCTGTTGTCCGCGCAGGGCCTGCAACGTCGCAGTTGGCGCAATTTCGGCGATTACCTCGGGGCTGACGCCGAGCGCTTCCCGGTATTGCGCTTCATGCAGGATACGATCGGCCTGGGCGGTGGCCAACCGCTTGTTCAGCTCATCCAACTGGGAGAGAACGATGTTATGGGTCTCGTCCGTGCCAATGATGCCGTTCTTCCTTTGAAAGTCGACGAACTCCTGCTGGGACGATTCAACTTTTTTCTTTAAATCGTCCAGCTGCTTGGTGAGCCACTCGGAAACCTGCATGTTGGCATTGAAATGGGTGCGGAAATTGCGTTCCAGGTAGGCGTTGGCGGTCGCGGTGACGATGTCAGCAGCCAGCTTGGGATTGCGACTGCGGAAGCGCAATTCGACCAGTGCGGTTTTCGGCACGGAAGCCACGTTCAATCGATGATGGAATTCTGTCATCAACGCAAAACGGCGAATGGGACTGATTTCCAGCGATTTCGTCCCCTCTCCGGATTTGATGGCCAGAAAATCTGGGTTCTCATCCAGCCGCAGTTGGCGGATAACGTCCCAGGCCACGGTGTCTGATTGCATGATCCGGACCTGGGTTTCCTGTATGAGAGCGGGATCAGCGGCTCGATTCATCTCGTCGCCGGTGATGCCCAAGGGCACGGCACTGTCCGGGTTGATGACCACGCGGGCCGTAGCTTCGTATCGGCGCGGCGATTTGAGGCAGTACGCTGCGGCCAGCGCCAGGGCAAAGCCGATACAGCCGGCGATCAGCCACTTGCGCTTGCGAATGACCGCCCACATCTCAGCCAGCGAGATATCGCCTCGCGACGAGCCACCGGCCATGCTCAGGGGCGGATTGTTGCGAATTGGACTTAGTGAGTTTTCCAAAGGAGACTCCGTAGAGAGTGGCCAATTCAACTTCGCATTTTTCCTCTCGAAGCGCGACGAAGCGATATGGGATGAACCTGCAAACTAGTCAACCGCGAGTGGATACGAGCAACAGATGAGACTGAGCTGGCTTCTCCGCCAGCGCGGCATACCAGCGGTCGACACAGATGCAGGTGGCTTCCTCCAGAGATTCGGTGGATAAGTGTTCCCCGGCCAGGATGGGATAGAAGTCTTTCAGGGCGACAAAGGTAGCGATGAACGCGAGAATGGTGACGCGCATATCGAACCTTTGCGTTTCCACCAGCTCGGGCCAGCGGGTCAGGTAATCGCTGGCGGCCTGCAGTATCTGCCGCGCGTGGTGGCGATACAGATCATCGAGGTCCGCGCTGTACTCCAGCACACTGAAGTGCACCAACCGTACCAGTGCAGGCTGCTGCAACACTGCCTGCATGATGACCTGGAACAACGCCAGCATGGCAGCATGCGCATCGCGGGCCGCGGCCAGCCTGGCGATCAAATCGGAGCGGAGACGGACCTTGGAGAACTCGGCGTCGAGCGTAGCGATGAACAACTCCCGTTTGCCCGGATAGTGGCGATAAATCGAGGTCTCATTGACTTCTGCGGCTCGCGCGATCTCACGCGTACTTACCCCGTTGTAGCCGAAGGTCGAAAAAAGTTCGGTGGCAGCATCAACGATCCGCTGCCGGGTCTTTACCGGGTCGGAGTTAGGCATTGGTTCTCTCACCTGGGACAGCCACGGGGTATATGGCGGCGAAGCTCAGCTGGCGACGTAGGGATCCAGCGCTCCGCGCGACCGGTTCCAGTTCATCCCAATCGACCTCCACGGATACGCTTTGCATGATCAAGTCCAGGCTGATGATCACCCGGATGTGGTTCTTGCTGCGAACCACCACACCTTCCATACCGGCCAAAGCGCCACGTCGGATGCGGACGCGTTCGCCCACTTTCAGGAACGGGTGTGGCTGAGCGTTGCGGGCATGCAGTCCGGCCCGGAGGGCATCGACGTCGCTGTCGGGAAGCGGTGTGGGCCTGCCGCCGGTGCTGACCACCCACAGTACACTGGGGACCTCGAGCACGCGCACTCGCTCGCCGGGCAAGATATGGGCAAAGATGTAGCCCGGAAATAACGGCAAGTCCAGCTTCTTAGTGCAACGATTCTTCCAGCGGTGCTCAACTTGATACTGCGGCAGATAGCTCTCAATTTCACGAATGCTGAAGCGTTTGGCAACCTGCACTTCGTGTGATGGGCGCACATAGATCGCGTGCCAGTGTCTGTCCGTTTCACTTTCACAGTGGGCCGGAATATCGCTGTTGATCTTCATCGTGTTCTCGTAAGACAAGGCTTCGCCACGGCCACTTAGCAGATGCTTTCCCCCTGGTACTTAATGGCCAAAGGTCCAAGGCACCCGCCTCAGTAACGAAAGACTGGTTGCTCTAGATATCGTCAGGAGCAAGCGTTTGCTTGATTAATTGCAAATCAATGGCCATCGCAACGGGTGTGGTTGAGGGCCCAACTGTTTCTACGGATTGTGTCAACGTCCAGGCGGGTGGCTACCGACGAGGGGTCTTTAAACGTAGGATTCAAACTGCTTTCCAAACAGATTTCACGGGGATTAAGGCCAGTATGCAATTCCAACAGACAAGTTTCCGCTGGATTTACAAATCCTTAGCAACGGACCCTTTTGCGCGACAGCCGAAAGTTTGTTAACGAATTCTTAGAGCGGTGCAGCATCTATCGCCGGCCCGTCACATCCAGCGTCAACCATCCTTCTTTTACGGTTCCCATCTCTGCATTGGCAAAAGCAACTGCGTGGCCGCCTGGCATTGGGTTCGCAATTCGTAGCACCACCGTCTTTGGATGATTGGGCATGGTTTGGAGCGCAACGCTAAACTCTGCAACCTTTCCCGGCAACAGCGTCGGGAGCGGCCATAGTGTGCGTGCTCGAGCAACCACATTTCCTGTCTCATTAAGCCATTCCACTTCCCCTGGCCAAGCATAGTAAAAGGGTGCTACGCCGCGATTTTCGATCCTCACTATCAGGGTCGCCGATCTATTCGTCGCCGGCATCAGGCGCGCCGAGGTGCAGAAGAGCGTGTACCCAAGCATCCGTTGTGCACGCAAAGTATTGGTTTTCTCCGTCGCGGTGGGCGCTGCCCGGAGTAGGCCTGAGTAGAACATGAAGGTTGGGTGTATGGTTGCAATTGCCGTGGTCAAGTCCTGTCCCCGAGCGTTGGGCCACGCGTCCCAAAGCCCAGCCTGAAGCGGCGGGAAGATTTCTCCCCCCGTGGGATGCTGTTGCCAGCTTTCCGTCATTTTGGCTGCCTGCATGCCCGGCCAGAATTGTCGGCTGCTCGTACCGATGGTGTCCTGCAGGAACGAATCGTCGTGAAACCCAAAGTGCGACAGCAATTCGTGGTCGTTCGTCACTCCTGGCGTTCGCACCAGTACCGGAGTCCGTTTAAAACTCTCCGCGTACGCTCGCAGCAGGGCGTCCTTGTCCTTCTGGGCCATGGCCCATCCTGCCGGCTCGCCGAGCAGCGGATGCTTGAGCACATGCCACTCTCCCCAAAACCCGTACAGCCCAGCGGTGAGATAAGCAATCCGTGCGTCGCCGTCATACTTCAACCCAAACGCGTGAATAAAACTCAGCAAGCACTGAATCAGACGTGGATCGCTGTAGTCGGGGGCAACACTAGGGACTGCGCTCTTCAGGTTGTCCTCATCGTCGTATGCAAATGTCTTCAGCCCGGCACGCAGAAGATACCGAGGAATTCCACTCGGCAGCTTTGGATTGTCAACGTAAAATCTGAAGATCGCCTGGTTCCCATGCCCCGCAATCATGGTCAACTGCAGCTCCAACGCGGTCCAGTTGTAGATATTCGGTCCCTTCACCACATCTGACAGGGGCAGACTGAACCACTCCATGGAGTGCGGAAAGCTGTTAGGGTCGCGTCGCGCGATGGCGTACGGTACTAAGCCGCGCAGCGGATTCTCATCTATGCCCGGTGCGTCTGCGCGAAAGACCATAGAGTGCCACTCCTGGGCCGCTGTCGAGCCACCGGCAATCAGTAGCCACGCCATCATTGAAAGGATCGCCATTCTGCTTCGCATCGAGCATGCAATTCTGTGCACAGCGCGTTCCTCTTTCCTCTCTCGTGAGCTCGCTAGAACCAAAACGGCAAACCTGGCCAGTATCGCGGCGAAACGAGCACACGACTACGATTGTGATCTGAATGCTGCGTTTGGACTGGGCGGAGGACTTAATGTTATAGGAACACCTGAACGTCCGCTCGGTCTCTACCGTGCTATCGGCTGAAACCGGAAAGATTCTGAGTCTGCGCTCGACAGGATAACCGGAAACGCAGGAAAGCGTGCGCCGGACCGCGTTTCAGACCGGTGTCCGATATTTGACTCAACCGGACCCAGCATCAATCCGGCTTCGAATGAGCGTGCACACGGTAATCGGGCTTCGGATAGGAAAAAGCATCGGTCAGCGTGGTGACCTTCATAGCGCCTTTGAGCTGGTCGAGACTCGCAGGCGTCTTTGCAGTCACCGTCACTGCTTCGCCCGGCAGCAGGTCGAAATAGTTGTCGGAGAGACCTACATTGCCGAGAGCTTCAAACGACAGGAAAACATTCCGCGCCAGCACCGGCGACCGCAGCGTGATCGTGTAGCCCTCTGTCGTCTGGGTCACTTGAGTTTCGATGGCCGGCTTCGTCGGCAAATCAAGATTACGCATGGTGTCAAAAAATACCAGATTGCGCGAGACGCTCTGTCCTCCGACGATGAAATCGAATGCAAGGAAAGTCTGATCGGGACCGGCTGCGCCGGGCAGATCATTCGCGCTGACGCTGAAATAGATGGCACTTGACTGGGCGGGGACCTGGATGTCTTGTGTCTTATCGAGCAAGATTTTGCCACTGAAATCGAGCAAGCGCGTCCGGATTTGACCGTTGACGGGCTGCAGCCTGTCAGAAACCACATACACATCGACTACTCCATCATGGAGGAAGGGCGAGATGAGCAGGTCGTTGTAGAAACGCCGGGCATAGTACTGCAGCGCCTTCCAGCGTCCGTAGTAGTCGATGCTGGACCACGACGCCACCGGCCAGCAGTCGTTCAATTGCCAGTAGAGCGAACCCATCACGCGCGGCCGGTTTCGTCGCAGATGTTCGGCGCCCACCTTGATCGCTTCCGCCTGCAGCACCTGGCTGAGATATACAAACGACGCAAAATTCAGCGGCTCGGGATAATCCCGCAGCATGTAGGTGAGGATGCGCTCGTTGCCACCATGGTTCTTCTGGTGCGATTGCATCACGACCGAGTCGATGGCGAGATCGCTTGGTTTGCGCGAAAGTGAGAATGGTGCGCATCTCGGGAAAAGACTGGAAGCCGAACTCCGACATGAAGCGCGGGTTTTGCAGGTTGTAGTTCTCGATAGGCTCCAGCGCATGCCACACGCCCCAGTAATGCATGTCGCCATAGTCGCTGTCTGGCGAGTTGGCGGGCGCCTCGAAGTTTGCGCTGGGCGAACTTGGCCAGTAGGGAACCGCGTCGGCATACTGTGAGACCACCGACTTGATGATGTCGTGAAACATAACACACATAGTCCTGCCACACGCGTTCGCTTTGCAGCGGAGGAATACTCAGGCGGTAGGCGATGCGGTCAGCCCAGTTGTCCCAGCCCGCCTCGATTTCGTTGTTGCCGCACCACAATACAATACTGGGATGATCGCGTAGTCGTTTGACCTGCTGCGTGGCTTCCTCGCGCACGTTCTCCTGAAAGGCGAGATCGCCGGGCACCATGTCGCCGCCGAAGGCGAATTCCTGCCACACCATCAGCCCCAGCTCGTCGCAGATCTCGTAAAAATCGTCTGACTCGTAAATTCCCCCTCCCCATTCGCGAACCATGTTCATGTTGGCATCGCGCGCAGCCTGCAGAATCTCGCGATGCTTTTCGGCGGTCACGCGGCTGGGGAAGCTATCGAATGGAATTACATTAGCGCCCTTGGCGAAGATGGGAATGCCGTTGATCACGAAGGTGAAGCTCTTGCCCCACGTGTCCGATGTGCGGCGCAGCTCGACCGAACGCAGACCGGTTCTCAGCTCTGCTGTGGCCATGATCTCCTTGCCCACGCGAACTGTGGCTCAAAACGGTAGAGGTCCTGTGGGCCGTAACCCGCTGGATACCACAACCTCGGTTCCGCAATGCGCAGTGGAACGGAGGTATGGTTTGACCCACCTTCAAGTTGGACGGTCTGGGTTGCGACGGTGGTCCATTTGTTGGAAGGGTCGGCGCTACGGATGGTAACGGTTGCCTTGAGCGGACCTGCTGGATTCGATTTCGGCCTCAGCGGCCAGCGTCGCGAAGTCACGGGTGACCTGCAGTTGATGGATGTGAAAATCCGCAATGCGCGCTGCGTCCCATAGTCTCCAGCCGTACCGGCTTCCAGATGCCGATGGTTACAAAGCGCGGTCCCCAATCCCAGCCATACTGATAGGCTGCTTTCCGAGTGTAAGGAGCGGTTGCGACATTCTCCTCGTTGCCGGCGTTCACGGTTGAAATCGACGGCAGTGGATAGGGAAGCGCCTTTACCAGAGGAATCATCGAGGTAATTGGCGACCGAAAGACAATGCGTAAGGTATTAGGCCCGGGCTTCAGGAGCGTTTTTGCGGGCACTCGCCAGCTACGGAACATGTTATCCGCGTGGAGAACGGACTGATCGTTCAAAAAAACCTCTGCGAAGGTATCGAGTCCGTCGAACACCAGGTCCAGGTGCTCATGCGTAAGCATCGAGCTGTCTACCTGAAAAGTTGTACGGTATTCCCAATCGGTCAGGCCTATCCACTGCAGCCGGGCCTCGTTGTCACCGTAGAACGGATCGGCGATGAGCTTGGCGGCGAGCAGGTCCGTTTGCACGACGCCAGGCACCTGCGCTGCGTGCCAGGAGTTGACCTCGGGATGATCGCCGGCATTTAGTGCGCGGAATTCCCAGCCGGAGTTCAACACTAGAGTGGAAGGTTGTGCTGCTTGTATGGGCGCGACGAAGCCGAGCAGGATGATTACCGCGTACCAGGCTGGCATGGTCCACACCCATCGCGCGCCGTCCTTGGTCATCGGCCAACCCTACATATCGCCGTTGAGGATGCGCATTCAATTGGTCCCACAGACGTCATCCAAGCTTCCTGCGTTGTTCCGCTAAGGCGACGAAGAACTGATAGGTCTCGTCGTTACGCTTGATATCCATTGCCAGAAGCTCCTGGTCGGCATAGCGGATGATGTCCGGCTCGGTGTACCGTTCGTGCAGATCGCGGATGTGATGGTAGAGCTGGCTCACCATCGAGTGCATAATCCGAAGGTCGGCAACGATCCTGGTCTCATGAATCTGCCGAAGACTTAATTGCTGCTTGGCGGCGGCTGATTCGTGCGGAGAAAACCTGTCTTTTTTAAGTGCCATTGATTATCTGCGTGAACACCAGAAGCACGATTTCACGCCTGCTCACATATAGATGTCAATTCGATCCGGCAGGTCAATCATAGCCGTTTTGCGACAGAGGACAGGCGACGAAACCGGCCTTTGGAAAGGCTTCAACCACGCAAAAAGACTGAGTACCTAGCAGTTTTGCCAGTAGCTTAAGCGGCATAGAAAACTTACGATTCAAGCGTTGCCCAAAACTTCGTTGGGGCGGCTGCGGACGATCATCTCGGGCTCTTTCGTGTGGGTCTCGCCCAAGACCCGCTCCTTGTTCCCACCCTCCGCTGCGGAGATTGACTCAAGTTACTCCTAAGGAGAAATACGTATGGACTTTGGTGCAGGTGTTCGGAAAGTTGCTTTCGGAGCGCTGGCGGTCTCGAGTTTTCTGGCCAGTGGTGGCGTGAGTTCTCACGCACAAACAGCTACGGCAAACAAACCCAACGTCGTTGTCATTATGTCTGACGACGTGGGCTGGTTCAACATTGGCGCGTATAACCGCGGCATCATGGCGGGGCACACGCCGAACCTCGACAAACTGGCGTCCGAAGGCATGCTGTTTACCGACTACTATGCCGAGGCGAGCTGCACGGCGGGCCGCGCCAACTTCATTACCGGCGAACTGCCGGTGCGCACCGGAATGACCACCGTGGGACAGGCCGGCTCCCCGGTTGGCATACCCGATCAGGCGGTGACCATCGCCACAGCGCTCAAGTCCATGGGCTATGAGACTGGACAGTTCGGCAAGAACCACCTGGGCGACCTCAATCAGTTTCTGCCGACCGTCCACGGCTTCGACGAGTACTTTGGCTACCTGTATCACCTCGATGCTATGGAAGATCCCTTCCACCACAACTACCCGCCAGCCCTGAAGGACACGATCGGCCCGCGCAACATGGTGCACAGTTGGGCGACCAACGTGGACGATCCCACGGTACAGCCGCGCTGGGGCAAGATCGGCAGGCAGAAGATTGAAGACGCAGGGCCGCTGCCTCCACACCCAATGGAAGGTATCAAGTACAACATGGAAACCGTTGATGAGGCGATCCTGGGCTTCGCCACTGCCTTCCTGGACAAAGCCAAAGCGGACAACAAGCCGTTCTTCCTGTGGCTGAACCCGACTCGAATGCACGTCGTGACTCACCTTTCTCCGAAATATGAGGCGATGCGCACCCCGGAGAACGGCTGGTCGGAAGAAGAAGGTGGAATGGCGCAACTCGACGACATTGTCGGCGCTGTGATGCAGAAACTCAAAGATATGGGGGTTGACGACAACACCATCGTCGTATTCACTACGGATAACGGCGCGGAAAACTTCACCTGGCCTGACGGCGGACAGACTCCGTTCGCCGGTGGCAAGGGAACGGCGCTGGAAGGTGGCTTCCGCGTGCCCGCGATGGTACGTTGGCCCGGTCATGTCCCAGCTAATAAAGTAGAGAACGGTATTGTCTCCGGCCTCGATTGGTTCCCGACCTTCGTAGCGGCTGCCGGCGACCCGAACATCATCGACGAACTGAAGCAGGGCAAACAACTGGCCGGGCAGAATTACAAGGTCCACCTCGACGGCTACAACCAGCTTGACCTGATCACCGGTAAGGCTCCGTCGGCTCGTCACGAAATCTTCTACTTTACCGAGGGTACGTTGAGCGCGGTGCGCATCAACGATTACAAATATCGTTTCACCGACCAGCCAAACGGTTGGCTGGGCGCAACGGTGAAGGTAGATTGGCCAATCCTAACCAATCTTCGTCTTGATCCCTTTGAGCGCACGGGCATGCCCAAAGCCGACAGTGGATCGTTGGCGTTCTATAACTGGTTCGCTTTCGAGTTCTGGCGCTTCGTCTTCGTCCAGCAGGAAGTAGGGAAGCTCGCGCAGACTGCACTGGAATTCCCGCCGATGCAGAAAGGCGCCAGCTTCAACCTGGAGGTCATCAAGGAACAACTTGCGAGGAAGATGGCGGCACAGAACCAGTAGTCAAACACTCAACTCTTCGGGCGGCCTCGCAAAGGGCCGCCCTGTTTTTTGGCTGTCCTGTCGTTATCAAGTCAGAGCAATGGCCGATGCTGTACAAAAGTCGCTGGTGCTGGTGTCTCTTGTGATTCTCTGTTGCCTGTCCGCAAGCGCGCAAACCGACCAACTGTTGCCGGAGATCGACACCTACCTTAAGCTGAGCTCCGACGTGCGTGTCAGTTTTCAGGCGAAGGAGACGAGAGAAGGTGGCGATCCCGTCCAAGCCGAGATCGGGCCCAGCTTCGATTTTTATTTGAAGCAGTTGGTTCGGCTGAAGAAAGTCACTACCGTTCGATTTGGACGACTCGAAATCGCGGCCCTTGATTTTTTCCATCGGATACCGCTATCTGCCGCACGCCAACGATGTGAAGGCAACAAATCGGATGGAGCCCGTTGTAATGATTAACTTTCCCATGGTAGGGAAATTTCTGTTATCTGATCGAAATCGCGGCGACCTTGACTGGAAAAGCGGAAACTTCACCTGGCGTTATCGCAACCGCTTTCAGATCGAAAGAAGTATCACCATTCGCTCCTACCACCCCTCGCCGTACGCTAGCGCGGAGTTTTTCTACCAGAGCAAATATGGCAAATGGAGCGACACCGCACTCTATGTCGGCTGCCTCTTTCCTGTCGGCAAACGGGTGGAGTTTAACCCTTACTACGAGCACCAGAACAATACCGGCGGAAGCCCCAATCAGCAATTGAACCAACTGGGTCTGATGGTGAACATGTACTTTTCGGCCAAATAGGGTGGGATTTCGCGGTCGGCGTGGCTTTCGTTCCTCTTCGACCCAGTGGAATCCATCTTCAGAGCTTTGGCACCGCTAACGCTACAGCTTTGGCGTAGGTGTTCGGTAGGGAATTCGATCGTCCATTTCACCTGAAACATCCCCCCTTCCTCGATTGTCCAAATTTGACCAGTCGACGGCGCAGATGGACGCCCCATTCCGAGATTCTGTCACGTAACATCAATGGAACGTTTGAATTGAACCATTTGGAGTGCGGCAACGTAAGTGCTCGTAATGAAATCTGAAGGCCCCGAGTCCCCCCCTATGCATGACCTTCGTATAGCTTTTCGTCAATTGCGCAAGTCGCCCGCCTTTGCCATCACAATTATTCTCACCATCGCCTTAGGAATTGGCGCGAACACAGCCATCTTCACCTTGGTGTATGCGGTGCTGATGAAGTCATTGCCGGTGGTCGATCCCAAGACCCTCTATCGTGTCGGCGACAAGGATGACTGCTGCGTGAACGGCGGCTTCGAGAATGACGATGGAGACTTCGATCTCTTCTCCTATGAGCTGTACCGGCAATTTCGCGACACCACGCCGGAGTTTGAGCAATTAGCGGCAATGCAGTCGGGAGGCGGTGGCCTAACTGTGCGGCGGGGTTCGGAGCCCGCCAAGTTTGAGCAGAGCGAGTATGTGTCGGGAAATTATTTCAGCACGTTTGGCATCACGCCGTTTGCGGGGCGGCTGTTGACGCCGGCAGATGACACTGCCGGCGCCGCTCCGGCCGTGGTGATGAGCTATCAGGAATGGCAATCGGAATACGGTGGCGATCCTGCCTCGGTTGGTTCCACACTGTATATCCAAGACCAGCCGGTGACCGTGGCTGGCATTGCGCCGCCCGGGATTCTTTGGTGACCGCATTCGTAGCCGCCCTCCTGCCATCTGGATGCCTCTGGCTATCGAACCGGTCATTGATGGGGGCAATTCGCTTCTCCACGTTCTCGACAGCAATTGGCTCTACGTGATTGGTCGAGTGAAGCCGGGTGTGAGCGTAGGAGCTCTGCAGGCTAAGATGTCCAACAGCCTGCGACTGTGGCTGGCGAATCAGGATGCCTATACCCGCAATGGCGGTTCGACGATCATCCCGCGCCAGCACGTCGTGATCACACCCGGGGGTGCGGGCATTCAGAACCTGCAACAGCAGACCGGCAAGGGACTCTATCTGCTGATGGCCATCTCCGCGCTGGTGCTGCTGGTCGCTTGTGCAAACATTGCCAACCTGCTGCTGGCACGGGGCACGACGCGCAAAGCAGAGACTTCGATTCGCATGGCGTTGGGCGCGGCGCGTAGCCGGTTGGTGCGTCAGATGCTGACGGAAAGCGTATTGCTTGCCTGCCTCGGCGGACTGGCTGGCCTGGCGTTGGCCTATGAAGGGACGCGGACAATCTTGGCCCTGGCCTTTCCTAACTCGCCCCATATGCCGATCGACGGCAAGCCCGTCGCTGCCGGTGCTGGGATTCGCCTTCCTGCTGTCGCTGGTGACGGGAATCGTGTTCGGCATCGTGCCGGCATGGATTACCTCGCACTCCGATCCGGCCGAGGCGCTGCGCGGAGTGAACCGTTCCACGCGCGACCGCTCTTCGTTACCTCAGAAATCGCTGATCGTGTTTCAGGCCGCGCTGTCGCTGGCGTTACTGGTCAGCGCTGGATTGCTGACCCGAAGCCTGCGCAACCTGGAGCATCAGGACTTTGGCATCCAGACGAACAATCGTTACGTGCTGCATCTGGATCCGGCCGGTGCCGGCTACACGCCAGAGAAGCTGCCGCCCTTGTATCAGAGGTTGGAGCAGCAGTTTGGCGCTTTGCCCGGAGTGCAGAGCGTGGGGCTGGCGCTCTACAGCACGCTGGAAGGAAACAACTGGGGCGAAGGTATTCGCGTGGAAGGCCGGCCCGACGCCAGGACCGACCGAGAACATCAACTCCTCGTGGGACCGCGTCAACCCGCAGTTCTTTGAAACCGTTGGGCAGCCGGTGATTCGCGGTCGCGGCTTCACTGACGCGGATACCGCGACCTCGCAGTTGGTGGCCGTGGTAAACCAGGCCTTCGTCAAGAAGTTCTTTCCCAAGGAAGACCCCATCGGGCGACACTTCGGCATCTTCGACCAGAAATATGCCGGCGCGTTTGAGATCGTGGGTATCGTGGCCAATGCCAAATACACTGATCCGCGCGAGGAAGTCCGGCCCATGTATTTTCGGCCGCTAACGCAGCAGTTGCGGGTGACCGAGCCCGAATGCAGTCATGGCCGAGGGCCGGTCTCTCTACATTAATTCGGTCACGTTGCACTTCCGCGAGACGCCGCAGAATCTCGATGCCATGGTGCGGCATACCCTGGCCGACATCGATCCCAACCTTACGGTGATCGACCTGAATTCGCTGGAACAGCAGGTCAGCGACAATTTCAACCAGGAGACGGCTGATCGCGCGCCTGACCACGCTGTTTGGACTGCTGGCGCTGGTGCTGGCGTCGGTTGGGCTCTACGGCATCACGTCGTACGCGGTGGCGCGTCGGACCAGCGAGATTGGACTGCGCATGGCCTTGGGTGCGGACCGCGGCAACGTGGTTCGCATGGTGTTGCGCGGCGCCTTCCTGCAGGTGGGACTGGGATTGGCACTGGGAATTCCGATTGCATTGTTGGGCGCGCGCTACATGGCCGACCAACTCTATGGAGTGCGCTCTTATGATCCGTTAAGCCTCTCGATTGCGGTGGTTGTGTTGTCGATGGCCGCGGCATTGGCGGGATTCATTCCGGCGCGGCGGGCAGCGAGCATTGAGCCAATGGAAGCGCTGCGCATCGAGTAAGCACGAATTTCTTGCGCAACCCTAAAAGCGCCTCTCGTAGTAAGTGCGAATATAATATGATCGTTAGATATGATTGTCACATCTTGACAATCATAATGAGTGCAGCTACGATACGCTTCATGGCCGATCAGAATACCGATGT
The DNA here is from genome assembly GCA_963755865.1 of uncultured Acidobacteriaceae bacterium. GTDB lineage: Bacteria > Acidobacteriota > Terriglobia > Terriglobales > Acidobacteriaceae > Bog-257. The sequence continues at coordinate 270,609 of CAVWLY010000016.1, forward strand.
CATTCAGGGCACGCTGGACATGCTCATACTGAAGACGCTAAGTCTGGAGCCGCTGCACGGATTCGGGATAGCGCGGCGCATTGAGCAGATTTCACGCGGCGTGTTCAAAGTGAATCCCGGGTCGCTGCTGACTGCGTTGCAGCGCCTGGAGCGAGCCGGATGGCTGGATTCGGAGTGGCGGCGGACTGCGAACTCGCGCCGCGCGAAGTTCTATTCCCTGACTCGCGCGGGCAGAAAGCAGCTGGCCATTGAAACCGACGACTGGATGCGCCGTGCGTCGGCGATCGCGCGTCTGCTGAAAGCCGAGGGCTAGTCCGATGTCGCTGTGGCGTCAACTCACCTATGGCCTGCGCCGGCTGATGAAGCGGACGGATACCGACCAGGAGTTCGCCGACGAACTGCAGTAGTATCTGGACGACGCAACCGCCGCCGGGATGGAGCGCGGGCTCCCGGCGAGAGAGGCAGCGCGCAGCGCGCGGGTTGAGCTGGGAAGCGTCGCGGCGGTTCAGGACCGCATGCGTTCGTACGGATGGGATAATGCGGTGCAGAGTGTGCTGGCAGCGCGAAGCTGATTCTCGCTTGGCATTTGGGGGGTCGCAGCGCACACGATGCGCGGCTCCTTGCCGAAAAACTGCGCATGCCACGCTTTTTTGCAGACAGAACAACTCGCATGGGTTTTCGAGCTTGCATTTTCCATGAACTCCCATCATGATTTCGGGGCGTCACGAAGGAGCCAATGAATGACTACTTTCCGCAGAGACATCCAGATTGTAATGTTAACGATGGTTGCAGTTGTCTTGTTTGCAGGTGCAGCCCTTTGCCCAGCATCTGCACAAACCCGCTACGAGTCCGTTTACAACGGACACAGGATTATCTATCCAGAATCCAGCATCCCCTGGCCCGGTCGCCCTCACACGAACTACTTTTTCGTCGACTCGGATCAACCGTCCCCTCAACCCCCTCCGGGCGATGAAACTCCTGGGTCAGTGGCCTGCGTGTATCAGTTGGTGACTGGACCAACAGGGTGTCCGATTGCTACGAGCACAACAGTGCCCTCGGGTGGTATCGGGGCCATTGCCATCGTCGACGCCGGTTACTACCCGAACGCGCAGTCCGACTTGGACGCCTTTGACTCCTACTTTGGTATTCCGGCTACGACTGTGACGCAGGTTTGGCCCATCATTAGCCCGCGCCCCCCCGTTTACCCGGACTGGGAGGTCGAGGAGGCATTAGATATCGAGTGGGCTCACGCCATGGCGCCACAGGCCAAGCTGTTCCTGGTGGTGTCGGCATTATGTCAAAGCTCGCAGTGCGCGACCGATCCCACTTGGCAAGCGGTGCAGCTAGCCGGAAGTCTAGTGGCTCAGAACGGCGGCGGCGTAGTGAGCATGAGCTTTGCCGATGCGGAGATTCCTCAGGAAACTGGCTTTGATCAATACTTCACTTCCCCGGGAGTCGTCTACTTTGCAGCCTCGGGCGATGGGGGACTTGGCCAGAGCGCCTATCCGGCAGCGTCACCGAACGTTGTGTCGGTTGGAGGTACTTATTTCAACCGCGACCAACACGGGAGACTTCACCTACGAGCAGTACTACACTGGCGGGGGAGGGGGAGACATTAGTCCATACGAGCCGCGTCCCAGCTATCAGAATGGCATTGCAGGCATCGTAGGAAACTATCGCGGCTATCCTGATGTCGCTTCCGACTTTTGTTGCACTGCCATTTACCTCAACGGAGGCTGGAGTTCGGTCGGAGGTACTAGTTGGTCGTCTCCTACCTTCGCTGGTATCGTGAACGCGGCCGGCAGCCGACAACAGTCGTCCTCGGCGCAGCTCACTACCATGTACAGCGAGCTGTTAGGTCCCAGGTACCATGCTGATTTCAACGACATCACGCTAGGTGATCCGCGCTGCAAAGTTGGTTGGGACCTGTGCACCGGCCTCGGTTCCCCCAAGACTTACGCCGGCAAGTAACCAACGAGGCTCCCCGGATTGCCAGTTCGATCTGGTCAAGACGCGGCCTTTGCCCGCGTCACCCTTTTTACCTTCCAGGCAACTGGTAATCCGGAAGTCGAAGTATCACAGAGGTTGTGGCTCAGCTGAAAAACCACTAGCTTTGCGGGACTCCCGCAAGGCACCGGCATGGTTGTGGTCCGATACAGAACGGAAGCGCGACAAATTTCCTACAATGAAAGACCCGCCTTCTGGCGGCATGTCGCCTCGACGACGCTTCTACCCGCGCCCCGCGCCCCTTCCAAATATAGAGGGTTGGACAAAGTGAACGACCAACCCCCACCGAGGTCGTCTCTAATGCTTGAGTCTCACCACAATTCGAAGGGGGTTAGAAAATCACGATGCAGATGATGACCAGACGGCAAGCAGTTCGCCTGTTAGGGGCGGCGCCGCCGGAATGTGGTTGATCACGTTAAATGCGAATCTAACAGCGCTTCAACCGTTGATTCTGAATGGCGTGGCCCACGATTACTAGGACGTTGAGCAACTGTATCTATAGGCGAACCGCGATCTTGCCGAGGAGAAACGCGACAAGATCGGGCCCCCTTCACAAGATAGTTTGCGAACGACGTCCCTGCGCGAAATCATCGACGAGATTCGGTTGATGGTTCGCGAGGATTACCTCGAGGCATGACACCAGCCTGGGTGGAGTATCCCGATGGTGAGGTCTAATCGATTTTGTGGTGACCCTCCCCGACCTGTGCCTTCAGCACCTCTATCTGTTTCTGGAGCATTGACCAGCAGAAAAGCGGCTGCTTCTGTACCCGGAAGCCTGTCCCGCTGACTGGAATGACATCGGTTTTCTCACCCAGGTACATCGACCTGGTTTGCCGATTGATGCGCGGCGTCATCATCAACAAATGGAAGTCGGTTTTTTCAAATGCGTTCGTTCCCCACTCGCCGTTCAGCAAGGAGACAAAAATAGTCCCATCGTCACACGGCGACAGGTCCAATAGCCCACTCAGCTTAAGTTGATCGTCCCCAAAGCCCATCCAAATACCATAGGGTATGTCAGAAATCATCCACGGAATTGGCGGTTCTCTTCTGACGCCTTCCTGATTCCGGTATGGGTTGCACACGCTACTACGCCCGTCCGGTAGGCCCACAGATAACTTTGATCTACTCCAATTCCTCTGAAATTGCGCCACGGAGATTTTATGTACCGTTCTTTTACTTTCCTTTTTCAGCCAAGGCCGAGAACCTGGCAAACCGTCTTGGCTATCATGCGTTCTTCGTCCGTGCGAATGACGCGGACCGCAACCCGGCTTGCAGCCGCGGAAATGACGGCCTCATTCGCTGCGTTTCGCTTTGCCTCGAGCTCAATTCCAAGGAATCCCAGCCCATCGCAAATGCGGGCGCGGACCGTGGCCGCATTCTCTCCGATGCCACCAGCGAACACCAGTGTGTCCAGTCCGCCCAACGCCGCCGTGAATGCGCCGATCCATTTCTTGACTTGGTAACAAAACAGCGCGACCGCTTCAGCCGCCCGCACGTCCTGCGCTTCACGGTCGAGCAAGTCACGCATGTCGGAACTGCTCTCCGACACGCCGAGCAGCCCGGAATGGAAATTGACCATTTCGTTGAATTGCTTGGCGCTCATTTTTTCAGTGCGCGTCAGATACCAGACCAGTCCGGGATCGAGATCGCCTGGGCGGGTGCTCATCGGCACGCCGGCGGTCGGGGTGAAACTCATGCTTGTGTCCACGGATTTGCCGTTGCGCACCGCCGCGAGGCTCGCGCCGTTACCGAGGTGGCCAAGGATGACCCGGCCGTTCGTTGCCGCCTGATCGCCGAGGCGGGCGAGTTCTTCCATTAAGAACGCATACGACAATCCGTGAAACCCGTAACGACGCACCCCCTGCGCTTCGTAGCGCCGCGGGATGGGCAGGAGTTGCGCCACGCGCGGCATATCATGGTGAAAGGCCGTATCGAAGCACGCAACTTGGGGCAGATCGGGAAATCGGCGATGAAACGCCTCGGTCAATAGGATCTCCTCCGGCATATGGTCAGGATCGAACGGACTGAGCCGACGCAGCTCTTCAACCATTTCCACAGTGATTCGCTGCGGCTCGTAATACCTCGGCCCGCCATCCACCACGCGATGCCCAACCGCGGCCAATGTGTCACGCCCGCTGCGTTCCTCGATCCAATCCATTAGAACGCCCACCGCTACGGTATGATCCGGCGCCGTCACTGGTCGCGAAAAGTTGTCTGCGGGATTCGTGCTTTTCACTCGCAGGGTAGCCTCCGGTAGCCCGATTCGCTCAATCATCCCATCTAGGATCCGGCGGGGCGAGTCGCCAGCCTCGAACAGCGCGAACTTGATGCTCGACGAACCGCCATTGATGGTCAGGACGCGTGGGTTAGCTGGTTTCACGCTATGACTCCTTCCTGATTACGGCCGGAAATGCAGACACTAGCCACTGCCACTCTTTCCTGGGCTCCCAAGTGTGGCGAAGAGCGCGCCTGAAGGTCAGTGCTCGCCGGGATCTTCGAGATGGGACGATGCGATTCGCGTTGCGGAGTTTTCATCATCGTTGCCAGAGGATTCGAGCGGACTCCAACGGAACCGCCACTCCGGAGCGCTGAGGTATCACTCGCGCTGTGTAGTCTGTGGCTGGACGAGTGGTGGGTACCCTCGCGTGATAGACGCAGCAGAGCGATGCGTCAGCAGGTAGTCGCGCGCACTTCATTTCCTTCCGTACGGGATCGCCGCCGTTGATTCCGTCCGCATAAAGCTCAACTCGCACCGCATTGGGGTCGAGATCGTTCAGAAAGACTTCGACGCTAAACATGTGGTGGCACCTGTTGGTTTCGACCCGCAGGCCTTCGAAGCGCAATGAGCCCCAATTCCGATCCACCACATGCTGCCAATCGACCATTTGCCTGCCGATTGCACCTTTGTTGGCAATGCGCAGATGGTAGGCGGTAGCAGCAGGGAGGTAGTGTTGCTCGGTGTATTCGCGCACCGCGCGGCTTGCGGAGAAGCGCGGTGTCAAGCACGCCATGCTTTCCCGCATCCGCTTGACCCATGCGGTGGGAATGCCGCTCTGGTCTCGGGTATAAAACTCAGGGATTACCTCCCGCTTGAGCAGGTCGTAGAGGGCGTCGGCTTCGACCGCGTCCCAAGCGGGATCGTCGCCATGCTCCTGGCCGTCCCCCAACGCCCACCCCACTTCAGGCGTGTAGGCTTCGGCCCACCAGCCGTCCAATTCCGAGAGATTGATGCCTCCATTGACGAGCACTTTCATCCCGCTCGTCCCGCAAGCCTCCCAAGGTCGGCGTGGTGTGTTGATCCAGACGTCTACCCCCTGCACCAGGTGCTCCGTTAACAGCATGTCGTAGTCGCTCAGGAAGACGACGGGGGGGCGGGTCTCTGTTTGGCGGATGAAACTTATCCATTCATGGATCAGGGCTTGCCCCGCCCGGTCCTCCGGATGGGCCTTACCAGCAATGATGAGTTGCACCGGGCGCTGAGAATTGGTCAACAAACGAATGAGCCGCTGCGGGTCGTGCAGTAGCAGGTTGGGTCTCTTGTAGGTCGCGAAGCGGCGCGCAAAACCTAGGGTCAGGGAGTGGGGATCGAACAGATGCTTGGCATAGTCCACCTCTGCGGGCGGCGCACCTGAGGCAGCGAGTTGCCGGGACAATCGTTCGCGAGCATATTCAACGAGCGACCTGCTGGCTTCAGTGCGAAACTTCCAGAGGACGGCGTCGGACACTCTCCGAATGTCCTGCTCCAAGTTTTCCGTTGTCCCCAGCCAACGCTCCTTACCACAGGCTGCCGTCCACAAATCGTCGGCCGGAGCCGAGTCCCAGGTCGGCATATGGACTCCGTTGGTCACGTGGCCGACCGGGATTTCTTCCTGGGGCCAGCGCGGAAACAGAGAGCGAAAGAGGTGCTGGCTGACTTTCCCATGCAAGCGACTCACGCCGTTGACCGACCCGCTCCCCCGGATTGCCAGATAGGCCATGTTGAAAGTCTCCGAGGAGTCGTTCGTATTCTGGCGGCCAAGAGCTAGCAAGTCATGGAGCTTAATGCCGAGCTTCTGCGAGGCGTATCCACCGAGGTATTGCTCGATGAGGGCCGGAGCGAAACGATCAAAACCGGCGGCCACTGCCGTGTGGGTGGTGAAGAGGTTTCCTGCTCGGGTGACGGCCAGCGCGACTTCGAAGGACTGCCCTGTCTCTTCCATGAAGTTGCGGGCACGTTCCAGGACGGCGAACGCCGCGTGTCCTTCATTCAGGTGACAGACCTCCGGTTGAATCCCGAGTGCGCGGAGCAGCCGCCATCCGCCAATCCCGAGCAGCAGTTCCTGCTTGAGTCGCAGCTCGGGGCCGCCCCCATAGAGTTCGCTGGTAATGCCGCGATGAGCGGGAAAGTTCGCCGCATCATTGCTGTCCAACAGGTAAAGCTTCACTCTGCCGACCTGTACCTGCCAGGCGCGCAGCCAGACCGAGTACCCCGGTAGGGCGATTTCCAACCGCAGCCACTCCCCATTGGGGTGGCGCAAAGGCGTGATCGGCAACTGTCCGGGGTCGTTGTACGGATACAAAGCCTGTTGGGATCCGTCCTTGTCGATCACCTGGCGAAAATAGCCTTGCTGGTAGAGCAGCCCTACGCCGACTACCGGCACTCCCAGATCGCTGGCAGCTTTGAGCTGATCCCCGGCGACATTGCCAAGCCCTCCCGAATAGATCGGGAGGGCTTCGCTCAACATGAACTCCATGCTGAAATAGGCGACGCAGGTCAATGAAGCTTGCGGATGCTCCTGCTGGAACCATGCAGGACTCCCTGCCGCCTGGCGCTTGGATCGCAGCCGGTCATCAACGTTCTTGCGGAAGGCGGGATCAGCCAGCACGCGCTCGAGTTGGTCCCGCGAGACCGTCTGCAGGACGACCCAAGGATTCTGAGTGAGTTCCCACAGTATCGGATCAAGCGTGCGCCACAGTCCGTCGGTGGCATGGTTCCACGACCAGCGCAAGTCCAAGGCAAGTTCTGCCAGGGAATCGAACCCCTCGACCTCCGTGGGCATTACGATGTGTTTCGCATTGCCAACACTTGTGTGTGCCTTCATTATCGTTCGTTCCGCTCTCACTATTCCCCGGTGGATGTCCAAGACGAGTGGCGGCGTCAGATTCATCAGCATGGTCGTCGGACACGAGTGCGGGCAACGCGATAGCCCCCTTCACGCACCAAACACCGGTGCCTTACTTTTCGGCCAGCCAGTCCCGCGCCTCGGCGGCATGGGTGTGATTGAAGTAGCGGACTTTCGCACTGGTGAATGGCTTGCAGAATGACGCCATTCCTTTTTCCCACTTATTTTCGCCCACGATCGCCAACCGTTCGATGTCGTTGAAGTGTTTCGCGTCAAACTTGATGTCCTCCCACAGCGCGCTCCCTGTCCAACCGTGGAAGTCATGCAATTCCACAAGCATGAGGAGCTTGCCATGCTGTTTGATCAACCGCTCCACGGCGGGCAAGAACGTCTCGTAGTCTGTTTTGACCAGCTTGCCGGTCACATGCAGTTCGAGGAGTTTGCCATTATCGATTTCTTTCAGTTCCACTGACATTGCGTGTGTCCTTTTTTGGTTTCCTGACCGCTAAGTAACTGACAACCGATCATCGCCGTTTTTTTGTCACGGGTGAAATTCTCCTTCACGGCTTGAGGTGTTGGCGCTTAAGTCGCCGCCAGAGTATGGCTAACATTCGCCTGTGCGGCCTCAGCGCTTTCATTCAACTCTCCGCTTCATAAGGCTAGTTCTCATTTAACTGTCGCTGAATAAGCTCCCGCGAGGATGGCCCTTGGCCAGTGGCGGCGGAGCGCTCGGCTGCTTGAAATCAGCCGTCCAGGCCCAGTCCCGGATCTCGGGCATGTCTTCCAGGTGTTGCCGAATATAGTCGTGATGTTCGTATAGCTTTCGATTGAACATATCGATGACATCCGACGCTTGTGAACGCAGACGCGGGACGTGTTTCAGCGCGTCGATGGCAAGGTGAAACCGGCTCATCTTATTCAGCACTACCATGTCAAATGGCGTCGTCGTTGTGCCCTGATCCATGTAGCCGCGCACATGGAAACGGTTTTCATTGGAACGCCCATGCACCATGGTGTGAATGAGCCATCGGTTATTGTGGAAGGCGAAGATGACCGGCGCGTCTTTGGTGAAGAGGGCATTGAAGGACATGTTGTCCATTCCATGCGGATGGTCATCCGGCATCATCAGAACACTCAGGTCCACTACATTGACAACACGTACCTTGATGCCGGGAACATACTTCTGCAGAAGCCATGAGGCCGCGCATGTCTCAATCGTCGGCACATCGCCCGCACAGGCGAGAACGACGTCCGGTTCTTCGCCGAAATCGTTGGTTGCGAACTTCCAGATCGAGGCGCCTCGGGAGCAATGTTCAAGAGCTTCGTCCATGTTCAGCCACTGAAGCTGCGGCTGCTTACCGCAGGTGACGATGTTGACGTAGTTGCGGCTGCGCAGGCAGTGATCGAAGACGCTCAGCAAGCAATTGCTGTCAGGCGGATAGTACACGCGGACGGTTTCACTACGGCGCGCCAGGGCATTGTCAACAAATCCAGTCGCTTGGTGGCTGAAGCCATTGTGGTCATTTCGCCATGCATGACTTGTCAGGAACACGTTTAAGGAGGCCAGAGGTTTGCGCCAGGGAAAGTCTCGGCATTGCTCCAGCCATTTGGCATGTTGTGTCAGCATCGAATCCACAACTTGCGCGAAGGCCTCGTAGGACGACCACAGGCCGTGCCGCCCCGTCAGTAAATAGCCTTCCAGCCAACCCTGGCAGCAATGCTCGCTCAATACTTCCATCACGCGCCCGTCGGGGCTGAGTTCGTCATCGATCGAAACCGTCTCCGCCATGAAACAACGCTTGGTTGCTTCGAGCACGGAGTTTAGGCGATTGGAATTGGTCTCGTCCGGGCAGAACAGTCGAAAGTTCGTCGGATTCAGTTTGAAGATGTCCCTGAAGAAATCTCCGAGCTTGCGCGGAGCTTCAGCGACTACCTGTCCCGGTCCCGGTATCTCAAGTGCGTAATTTGTAAACTCAGGCAGATCGAGCGCGGTCAGCAGTCGTCCGCCATTCACATGAGGATTGCCACCCATGCGGCGATTACCTACCGGCGCGAGTTCCGCCAATTCCGCGATGAATTTGCCATTCTTGTCGAAGAGCTCCTCCGGCTTATAGCTCTTCATCCAGGCTTCAAGAATCTTGAGATGTTCGGGGTTCTCGCGCACCGTCGCGAGAGGCACCTGGTGCGCACGGAAGGTGCCTTCAATCGGGATTCCGTCCACTTCCTTCGGGCATGTCCATCCCTTGGGTGTGCGCAGGACGATCATGGGCCAGATCGGCTGTTTCTTGAATCCGGCCTTGCGCGCCTCTTGCTGAATGGCGCGAATCTCCGCGTAGCAATCGTCCAAAGTTCCGGCCAGCAGTTGATGCACAGCTTCGGGATCGTCACCCTCGACAAAGCGGGGGTCGTAGCCGCGTCCTATATATAGGGCCTTCAAGTCCTCGTCGCTGGTTCGCGCCTGAACCGTTGGTCCGGAAATCTTGTAGCCGTTGAGGTGCAGAATCGGAAGGACCGCACCATCGCGGACTGGATTAAGGAAGTTTACCGACTTCCAACTGCCTTCCAGCGGACAAGTCTCGGATTCTCCGTCGCCGATGATGCAGGCAACGACCAGATCGGGGTTGTCGAATGCGGCACCGAAGGCGTGAACCAGCGAGTAGCCAAGTTCGCCGCCCTCATGCATGGAATTTGGCACGTGCGGTCCGCAATGACTGGGCACGCCGCCTGGCGTCGAAAACTTCCTGAACATGAGTCGCAGGCCGTTTTCGTCCGGTGTGATCTCAGGATGTACTTCGGTATAAGTGCCTTCCAGATACGACATCGCATTGAGCGAAGGACCACCATGGCCTGGGCCGGCGATATAAATGATATTTGCGCTTTGTTCTTTGATCAGGCGGTTCAGGTGAATGTAGATGAGATTCTGGCCCGGTGAAGTTCCCCAGTGTCCGAGTAATCTTGGCTTAATCTGACTAGCTTTCAGCGGCTCACGCAACAAGGGGTTTTCAAAGAGATAGATCTGGCCGATGCAGAGGTAATTCGCGGCGCGCCAATAGCGGTTCATCTTGTCCAGCATCGCCGGCGTAAGCGGACCCTTAGGAGACGGGACTGGCGCGTGCCGGTGACCGTTTGCTGCGATTGCTGTGGACAAATCCACGTCGAAGATAAATTTAGTTGGCTTGCCGGCCTCGTTCAGACTCTGACCCAGCGATTTTGTGCTGACGTCCTGATCAATGGCAATCGTGGGTTCTTTCGTGGGCATACTGATTATTCCTCTCTACTTCCACCGTCGCTGAGGAGCCCGGCGGAGGCTTGCAAATTCTGATTGGTTCGCATCCGCCCGAGATGCAGCCTCGCCACTGCATCGTCCATTCCGTGCGGACATTTCAAGTTCCTCTTGGACACAGTAGCCAAGTAGGAGGTCGTAGTTCCAACGCTACTTCGTGAGATGCTTGCGGATCGACTGCAACTCCGACCGCCGCTTCTTAGTGGGCTTGGGATATGCCATCTTCAGGTCCTTCAGCGCATCGAGGACAATACGGGAAACGATCAAGCGGGCATTGTCCTTATCGTCAGCGGGAACTACATACCAGGGCGCGTGATGGGTGCTGGTCGCGCCTAGGCAAGCCTCATAGGCCTTCACATAATCTTTCCAGTATTTCCTCTCGTGAATGTCGGAGAGGCTGAATTTCCAGTTCTTGTCCGGCTCATCAAGACGCTCGAGGAAGCGCTTTCGCTGTTCTTCCAGCGAGAGGTGGAGAAATATTTTGACGGTCCGGGTTCCGCTGCGGTAGAGGTGACTCTCCAAGTCCACAATGGAGCGATACCGCTCCTCCCAGATGGTTTTTTCGTCGCGCAATTCTTCTGACAGACCCTGGCCGCGGAGGATCCCGGGATGCACCCGAACCACCAGCACTTCCTCATAGTAGGAACGATTGAAGATACCGATCCGACCGCGTTCGGGAAGGCAGCAGTTCGTACGCCAGAGAAAATCATGTTCCAGCTCTTCGGCGCTCGGCTGTTTGAAACTGAAAACCTCGCAGCCTTGCGGATTGACCCCGGACATGACGTGCCGGATGGCGCCGTCTTTACCGGCAGCGTCCATCCCCTGAAAAATCAGCAGCAGCGCATAGCGGTTGGAGGCGTAGTGAAGCCGCTGCAGCGAGCTCAAGTCTGCGACGTGTTCTTCCAGAAGTTTCTGGTACTGCTTCTTCGACTTGCAAATGGGCTTTATCGTCGTCGGCCACTCGCTGAGGGTGACCTTCCCTCCGAACCCCACTCGGAAATCCTTGGAATTGATTTTCATCGTCCTCCCCTAGCTCTAGTGGGTTGCGCTTAACACCTCCCCGGGGCTCACGAGGACGTTGACGCAACCTTCGCACGTCCCGCCTGATCTTTCTGAATCTCGCGCTCGGCCTCAAGCCAGTCTTGATCCTGCTGGCTTTGGCCCTTCACCCGCTCCTGGTAGAGCTCATACGCACGTTCAGCGATTTGCGGTGTCAGATCGGGCGACTTCTTGGCCAACAACGGGGCTTTCGTGGGATCGAAAATTCGATAGGCGAGCAGCTTCACGCGGTCGTTGATGAGGAACCACACTAGGGCGTAGCCCCAAACGAACGCTGCCCAGCCCCAGCCGAGGGGTGTCATGAACAGCCCATAGACAGCAATCAGAGTCGCCAGCGTTTGCGTGCCCAGCACCGCAATCCATAGAACTCGCGCAGGACGTATAGACCAGAACGGGCCGCGAGTGCGCGTCAGGAAAATCGTCAGATGCCCGGCCACTGACAGCTTCAGGTACATCAGCGTCTGGATGTGCGCGCGGTCGAGGTGAAATACGCGCTCGCCAAGATAGAACAGGCCAAACGCAGCCACCACGCCGATGACGCCCAGCACGGTGGAAATCCCAAGCACCAGGCGCATGTTCCAGGCCTCGGGTTTGTCCTTGTAATGAACGTTGTCATAGGCGATAGAGAGTATGGCTCCGTCGTTGAGCAGAGCCAGCATCACGATCATCACTGCGGTCAGTGGATAGAAGTTAAACACCAGGATCGACAGCGTCATGAAGAACAGCACGCGCAGCGTTTCTGCGATGCGATAGATCGCATAGCTGTTCATCCGCTGGAAGATGCGGCGGCTCTCCTTGATTGCGTCGATGATCACTGAGAGGCCGGACGCCAGCAGCACAATGGACGCCGCGGCACGGGCCGCGTCTGTGGCACCTGAAACAGCGATGCCGCAGTCGGCTTTTTTCAACGCGGGAGCATCGTTCACTCCATCGCCGGTCATGCCGACGATATGGCCGGCCTTCTGCAGGACATCGACGATGTAGAACTTATGTTCGGGAAACACCTGGGCGAAGCCATCTGCCTTCCCGATTGCCTGCGACGCCTGGGCTGTCTCGTGATGCTTCATGTCGCCCAATGCGTTGGCATCAACGATGTCCGTGCCCATCCCCAGCTGTTTGGCAGTCTCCCGAGCGATGGCCATTTGATCGCCCGTGACCATCTTGACGTTCACCCCCATCTGCCGGGCGCTCGCGATGGTTGCTTTGGCCTGCTCGCGTGGCGGATCGAACAAAGGCAGTACGCCAGCAAACTGCCATTGGCCCTCCTGATTGGCCCGAGCCACGCCCAGGGAGCGGAAGCCGCGTCCTGCAAATTCGTTGACTGCCTTCTCTACGGCGGGCTTTACCTCACCGGCGTTGGTCGACATCTGCAGAATGACTTGCGGCGCTCCCTTGGCCACAAAGAACTGCTTTCTGTCTGCGCCTTTGACCGTTGCTTCCGTGCGTTTATGCACGGGGTCGAACGGCTGGAAATGAACTACCTGATAGCCCTTCAAAGCCTGATCGTTCTTCACGCCCTCGATCACGGCCAGGTCGATTGTGTCCTTGTCTTCCGCACGCGAAGCAAGCGCGGCCCAGAGGATGACCTGCTCACCAGGGATACTGTTCACGCTGAATGGATCCCCGAGCGTTAACTTGTTCTGGGTCAGGGTGCCGGTCTTGTCCGAGCACAGCACGTCCACGCCCGCCAGTTCCTCGATCGCCGGCAGCCGGGTCACGATCGCTTCTTTTTTCGCTAGCAGGCGGGCGCCGACCGCCATGGTCACGGACAACACCGTGGGCATCGCCACGGGGATCGCGGCCACCAGAAGCACCAAGGCGAACTGCAACGTGGTGAGGACGGGGTCGCCACGGAAGAGTGCGACGCTAATAATCACCGCCACCAGGGCCACTGCGAGAATGATCAGGTAATCCCCAATCTTCAGCACGGCACGCTGGAAATGGCTTACGGTATGAGCCTCCTGCACCAGTTGCGCGGTCTTGCCAAAGTAGGTGTTCGCACCGGTGGCGTACACCATCGCGTCGATTTCACCCTGGCGGATAATCGAACCTGAAAAAACTGCCTCACCGGGTTTGCGCGTGGCGGGCAAAGATTCACCTGTCAACGCCGACTGATCGACCTCCACCGGGTCGCCCGCCAGCAGGCGCGCATCCGCCGGAACGATGTCGCCCAGGCGCAAGCGGATGACATCGCCCGGCACTACCTCACGCGCCGCCGGGGTAACCCACTTTCCATCGCGTTTTACCCGTGCCTTGATCGCCAGCTTGGCTTTCAGGGCAGCGATGGCGTTGCCCGCCTGGTGCTCTTCCCAAAAGCCGACCACGGCGTTGGAACAAAGCAGAACAAGAATGATGAAAAAATCCAGCCAGTGCCGGACAATTCCGGACAGAATTACTGCGCCCTCAATCATCCACGGGATGGGGCCCCAGAAATAGGTAAGGAACTTCAGGAAAGGATTGGTTTTCTTTTCGGCGATCTCGTTAGGGCCATATTGCGTCAACCGCTTCTGAGCTTCGGCTTGACTGAGGCCGTCCGGCGACGAACCCAACTTCTTCTGAAGTTCCGGCACGGTAACGGACTTCAGATCGTCCTTCGACCCGGGCTTCGAGCCGCCCTTGAGCTCAGGCTTCGCCACGGTCGTTGAGTCCGGCTTCGGCTCCGATTTTGCCTCCAACTCGGACTCGGGCTTATCCACCACTGCTTTCGCCATGAGTGCCCTCCTGATTCTTGTTATCTCCATCGGGTTCTGGTCCAAAGGAGGCTGGGAAAATGGGTGGAAATGCGCTGTCGACGAAGTCTCACTCGATGTTCTGAATTCCCGGAAATCGGATGCGCTGCACCTCAACAGTCATCCAGTCGATCGCCGCCATTGCGGCCGCCAATGGCATCGCGACACCTACAGACAGTATCTTGCTGAGGAGATGCGGAAGCTGTGCAGTTTTGCTCAACAACCGCCAACGGCCACCTAGTTGGAAGACGGTGATCGCTGGCAGCAATGTCCTGCGAACATTGCGCAATCTTCTTCCGTGCAGTGGACGATTGAACACAACTGCCGTATATCTCCCATTCATGAGCAAAACGGAACTGCTTGGTGCTGCCCGGTGCAATGCTGTCCTGGTGTGCGAGTGCAAGGCACGATAGGGCTCTGGGAGTCGTTCAACGCGATGAGCGGGCTGGCGCAGGTGGCCCTCATCATTACCCTGCCGAGCGGACGACGAACTACGAGTTCAAGAAAGAACAGCGATCCAAAACATGCGGTCGGAGCGGCTTAGCCAGTACACCTCAGAAAGATGCTTCTTTGCCTCACGCCGACGACCCGGTCGCTCGAGTCTATGAATGCTGGACGACCCATACAGCAGGAGTAACGTCTGGGAGGCGCTGAATCGGGAGATCGGCAAGCCCGGGGAGAACCCCGGCCAAGTAGTCGCGCACTGAGAGTTTCAACCGGCGGCAGCTTTCCACGACTGATAGAATCGCCGCAACCTTAGGTCACGCCCGGGGACTGCCGATGTGTATCCAGTTCTTCCGGCCCAGAGCCACCGGACGCATTGAATTTTCCGCGAGATTAGTGCTCAGCTCAAGTTCCGGATATTCCAGGAATCGTGTCAGTTTCCTCCACAGCGTGAGCGAGTATTGGCAGGCCTTGTTGAGTGCACTGGAGGGCAATGCTACGGACTGCGCTGTCTCGATCTTGCTGCGGATATCATCCACGAGGGGCTAGGCTCTCTCCTGACGCAGAGCATGACGTCCAGAATAGCAGGGCCCATCTCGTTGTCACCCGGAGGGTAGAGCTGGTTCGGCGTGTCTCCCAGGCAACCACCTGCCAGTACCGCCATCGTATAACTCCGAGCTGTTATAACCGTTGCAGACTTTGCAACCTCAAAGGCCCGGAGCAGCAACATCCCGAGATAGCCGAGTGTGCGCCCAGCTTGGGGTCCATCTTGCCTGACCGAATATCTGCCATCGCTTCGTGTTGCCAGGGCGTTTGGTAGGTGTGCCGATTGCGTCTGCCGCCCTTTCTGCCAAGCTCTGCTGCTTTCTTTGGGTCAGAATGAAAGGAGCAGAGCCCGTCCTTGTGCGGCTTAGCCTTGCAGCGGGCACCGCTTGACGTTGTGGCTTTACACAGCGCAAGGGTTGGCTTTGAACGCCTAAGCGGCATGGGCGACACCTCCTCATAACTGACTCGCTGAACCCACTCGGATTCAGACTTGTCCCTCTTTCTCTTCGGGCTCATTTCTACGACCTCCCTGAAACGAGGGACATTCGGCAACGTACCGCTCCTAATTGATTGTGGTCGATCGTGGCAATCTTCCGCTGAAGTACGTGAGGCGAGCTCCAGCCATTCCGCGAACATTAGCGAACAGGAACACCCCGCTTCGCCTCGGTTTCGCTCTTTTAATTGTCTTGGATTTCCAGTAAGTGACTGAAAAGGTTGGTTGCGGGGGGTGGATTTGAACCACCGACCTTTGGGTTATGAGCCGATATATGTCCGTATTATCAATAACTTACAGGACGCGGGTGGCTCCGTAAATCCTTGAAAGTACGTGTAGGGAATCCTTATTGGACAGCTAACGGACAGGGAACTGTCAGGCTTAGCGTCCCCTTATCTGTCCCCAGATTCGGACTGGCATATTCGCTCTGCACAAGCGAGCCTTCTACTGACCGCACGTGGCTTCATGAGTATCACCAAGAGCCGGATCCTAGCGCAATGCTTTGAGCAGATCCTGGACGGCAACGCCGAACGGAATCCCGGCAAAAAAAGTTAGACGCATTCAGAAAGCGCTTGGAGGACCGCCAGCGGGACCTGAGGCAGGCCATAAACCGAACTGCCCAGCACGGTCGCGATGCTGATTTGGAGTCGGCGCAGGACATCGGGGACCGGGCGGCAAACTCGTATAACAAGGAATTCCTGTTCCACCAGAGCAATAACGAACGGGAACTCCAGCAAATGGTGGAGGGCTCTCTGGATAGTATCTGCAAAGGAGTTTTTGGGCAGTGCATCTCGTGCGGGAACGAGATTACCCCAAGCGGCTGGAAGCTGTACCGTGGACGCGTCATTGCATCGCCTGCCAGGAGAATCTGGAAAAAGGACGTGACTGCCATTGGTTTACCCAGGTAAAATGTCCCGAGTCGAGAACGGCGGAAGTGGGCCGGCTCGCTCACGGTAACCTCATTATGATTAATGCCGCGGGTATGTTGATACTCTGTTGGCGACGCTTGCAACTCGCGTATCACCAGAACACTCGCCGGGCCGATACATAACTTTCCCCTGCGACAGTCCGGGCCCCCAGTTCAGAGTGCACGATACGCGGCGTCATGTGTAGGGCCTTCGGAGGTCACTCCTCGGCCACAGCCTCAAGAAATCCTCCCAGCTTCGCCGTCGCCCGGAATTGCGACGCAGGGGTAGGCTTTGCGCCCTGCAACCGTTGAAGCCCGGGCCGTTTCGGAAGCGGTGAGTTCCGCGAGCCGCCGCAAGCAGACAGCAGCCCCATGAACAGTACACAACCACTGACGATCGCGAGTTTCGCTATTGGCAGCATTGGGTAATTGCGATGGGAGTTCGGCGAGTAAGGGCTCTTGCTTCGCAAGCCAGCCGTTTTGGTTCGATTGCTCACGCGGTGATCTCACGCTTGCCATGTCCGGTTCTTACGAGCAGCGTGGGAAAAAGGCGAAAGTATTACCTGGCTGGGTAGAAGACCGCCACTCTGCTTCCGGTCGGCTGCGCTAAGTCCGGCGATCACCGCCGCCTGTGCGGACGATCACTGTGCCACGGGGCGATATTCATAGAACATGGAAGGTTGGATTATCTATCAAGAACCTAAGGAGAACACCATGGCGGAGAGCGCAGTGAGTGAACCGATCGAAATCGCAAAAGAAGTGCGCCAATCGGCTCCCGGACAACCGCCGAAGAAGTCTACCAAGGCATTCAATTCGTTTCAGATCGCACAAGCGCAGTTCGATAAGGTAGCCGAATATCTGGGCCTGGATCCGGCCACGCGTGACCTTCTGCGTTATCCCTTACGGGAGTTCCACTTTGCCATCCCTGTGCGAATGGACGACGGCTCGGTGAAGATCTTCCGTGGTTTCCGCGTCCAGCACAACGATGCGCGCGGCCCCGGCAAGGGCGGTATTCGATTC
Organism: uncultured Acidobacteriaceae bacterium; assembly: GCA_963755865.1. Taxonomy (GTDB): domain Bacteria; phylum Acidobacteriota; class Terriglobia; order Terriglobales; family Acidobacteriaceae; genus Bog-257. Next base: position 288,199 of record CAVWLY010000016.1, read on the forward strand.
CATCCGCAAGAGACCATCGACACAGTCCGTGCGCTGTCGATGTGGATGACTTGGAAGTGCGCGGTCGTGGATATCCCGTTGGGAGGGGCCAAGGGCGGTGTCATATGTGATCCCCACAACTTGAGTTTGCGCGAGCAAGAGCAGATCTGCCGGGGTTGGGTGCGCCAGGTGGCAAGGAACGTAGGACCGCTCTCAGATGTGCCTGCACCCGATGTCATGACCAACGCGCAGCACATGCTATGGATACTCGACGAGTTCGAACAGATCCATGGCGGACGTTATCCCGGATTTATCACTGGCAAACCCGTCGGAATGGGGGGATCTCTTGGCCGGACCGAGGCGACAGGCTACGGAGTGGTCTTCACTCTGCGAGAAGCTCTTAAAGAATTGGGCATTCGCCCAGAAGACACTACCGCCAGCGTTCAAGGTTTCGGCAACGTGGCCCAGTACGCCATCGAACTCTACCAGCGGCTGGGAGGCAAGGTGATTGCCGTCTCGTGTTGGGACCAGGAAGATCAGTGCTCCTACACCTATCGCAAGCTCGACGGAATCGATCTCAACCAAGTTCTGTCAATCACCGATCGTTTTGGTGGGATTAACAAGCAGAAGGCTAAGGCCCTGGGATACGAAATGTTGCCCGGCGACGCATGGCTCGAACAGGATGTGGAGATCCTGATTCCGGCGGCGATGGAGAACCAAATCACTGGGGACAATGTCGGAAAGATCAGCAGCCGGGTGCGCATCATTGCTGAAGGAGCCAACGGTCCCACGACACCCGAAGCCGATGTGCAGATCAAAGAACGCGCCATCCTGCTCATCCCCGATTTTCTGGCTAATGCGGGCGGCGTGACCTGCAGCTATTTCGAGCAGGTACAAAGCAACATGAATTACTTCTGGGAAAAGGACGAAGTCTTGGGAAAACTCGACCTCAAGATGACCTCGGCGTACTTCGCGGTTTCAGATTTGGCGCGCCGCGAGAAACTGTCGATGCGAGACGCAGCCTATGCGATTGCCATTGGTCGCGTGGCCAAGGCTTGCCACGACCGCGGCTGGGTGTAGCGCCTGGGTCCGTCGGGTCACGCATATCCACGACACAGCCAGTCGCGTCGGCTATGATGGCGGCGGGAGGCAGCAATGACCGATCTAAAGACCGTCGTCGCGGACCTTCCCGCGTTCGACCGACATTTCTGGGACGGCATCTTTCGCTTTACACGGATCGGAACCGGGGCCTTGGGCGGGAAGGCTAGCGGGTTGGTTTTTGCCAAAGACCTGCTGGCAGAAACGATCGACCCTTCTGCCTTCCCGGATATTGACATCAATGTCCCTACCATGGCGGTCATTGCTGCGGACTGCTTTGACGAGTTCATCGCGCGCAACCGTCTCCCAGAACTGCCCGTCGAAGAGATGCCGGATGACCGCATCGGACATGCCTTCCAACAGGCCGATCTTCCAGTTGAGCTGTTAGGCGATCTCCGGGCGCTGATCGCGCAGGTCACGACGCCCTTGGCGGTCCGTTCGTCCAGCCTGCTGGAGGACGCGCTCGACCGGCCATTTGCTGGGGTTTACGGGACGAAAATGGTCCCGAACAATCAGTTCGATCAAGACACCCGTTTTCGGCGGCTGACGGAAGCCATCAAGTTTGTTTATGCTTCCACGTATTTCCGGGAAGCTCGCGATTACATCAAGACCACCGGTCACAATCCCCGCGAAGAAAAGATGGCCGTCATTCTCCAGGAAGTTGTGGGAGAGCGGCACGCTGATCGCTTTTATCCTGACATCTCTGGCGTGGCGCGCTCCTACAACTTCTATCCGGCCGGGCCGGCTCGTCCGGAGGAAGGTGTGGCGAGCCTGGCGCTCGGTCTGGGAAAGACGATTGTGGACGGCGGAATATCCTGGATGTTTTCGCCCGCGTACCCGAAAAAGCCGCCACCATTCGGTTCGGTGTCGGAGATGCTGCGCGGCACGCAGACCGACTTCTGGGCCATTAACATGGGCAAGCCGCCCGCGTACGATCCGGTCAGCGAGGCGGAGTATTTGGTGAAGGCTGGTCTGAAAGATGCCGAGGCCGACGGAACCCTGCGTTTTCTGGCGTCGACATTTGACCCGTCGCGCGATCGCGTTGTTCTCGGCTTGGGCACGAATGGGCCCCGTATCCTCGACTTTGCACCGCTCCTGGTGTGGGAGCAGTTTTCGCTCAACGCCGTGATCAAGAGTCTGCTCAAAGCGTCCGACGAAGCCCTGGGAGCCCACGTCGAGATTGAATTTGCAGTGACCATTCATGCAGATCGGGATGAAGTGCCGCGAGCGCGGTTGGGATTTCTTCAAGTCCGCCCCATGGTCGTGTCCGCACAGAGCGTAGAAGTGACCGTCGAAGACCTCGCCGATCCGCAGGCAATCATCGCATCCGAGATGGTGATGGGAAACGGCGTCATCGATGATATCCATGACATCGTATTCGTTCGGCCGGAACATTTCTCGGTGATGGAAACTCCCGCGATCGCGCAACATCTGGATCTCATCAATCGGGAGCTTTTCGAACAGCACCGGCCGTTTCTGCTGATCGGCTTTGGCCGTTGGGGTAGCTCCCATCCCTCGCTGGGGATTCCGGTGGTCTGGAGCCAGATCTCGGGAGCACGAGTGATCGTTGAGGCCACGCTACCGGAGATGAATGTTGAGCTAAGCCAGGGCTCGCATTTCTTCCACAACCTGTCGAGCTTCCGCGCCAGCTATTTCATGGTGCGGCATGACGGACGCTTCGCCATCGATTGGGCTTGGCTGAACCGCCAGCCGATGGTGCAGGAAAGTGAGTTCGTGCGCCATGTACGGTGCGCCAATCCCCTAACCGTTCGCGTCGATGGGCGCAATGGGCGCGGCGTTATTCTATCGGGCGAATCCGCGCAAGCCAGCGGAAAAGAAAAATGATCAAGGACGAAGTCCAAGTCGGCGTAATCCTTCGCGAGTTGCAGGAGCGCGCCAAGGAATTGAATTGCCTCTACAAAGTGGATGAGCTTCTGAATCGGCCCGATCTTTCGCTGGAGGAGATCTTCCGTGCGATGATCGCCGTACTGCCGCCGGGCTGGCAGTACCCGCACGACTGCCAGGCGCGAATCATTTTCGAGGATCAAGTAATTCAGCCGCCCGATTTCCTGCCCACCCAGTTCATACAACGCGCCAACATCGTCGTGCAGGGCGAAATCGTGGGCAACGTGGAGGTCTCGTATCGCGCGCCAATGCCCAAGTCGGATGAGGGGCCGTTTCTCAAAGAGGAGCGGAAACTAATCGAAACCATCGCCGACCGCATTGCTAACCATGTGATGCAGCGGCGGTTGAAAACTGCATTTGAGGGGCTGTCGGCGGCCGCAGGCGGCTTGGCGAGTGATAAAGGGGAATGGCGAGTTGTACTCGAATTTCTGCGCGATACCGACCCAGTCCTGCTGCGGAGAATTTCGCGCAAGCTGATCAATCACCTGAGCTGGTGCGGGGTTCACGAGGCCAAAGAACTGCTGCTTCGCGGCATTGCCCCGGTTACGGCGGATATTGCGGGCACAGAGGATGAGAATCGGCCGCTGCGCCGGAACTTGGCCGATAAATCGGTCGACGTAACCGCCGAGGCGTTTGGCATCGCCAGCCGGCATTTGAGCGAAAACGAAATCCTGAGCTGTGTTACCACATGGATCAAAGAAGAGAAATGTAGCTTCCTGGTACGCACCCTGGAAAATCTGGCCACCTCTCTGGGAGAAGTAATCGAGGCGATCGAACGATATCAGCACGCCGCAATTGAAGAGAGCGAGCTTTCGCTTTCGACGCAAAAAGGTCTGCGCGTATCGCTGATCCGGCGATTCTTCTCCGAGAACTTGGAGTTCATCAACATCGCCAAGAACTTCATCGAGGTCAAAGATTTTTACGACCTGCTGGGGAGGATCATCTTCCCACCGGGTTGTCATGGAAAACTCGGGGGCAAGAGCGCCGGACTCTTCCTGGCCAAGAAGATCATCGAGAAGGTCCCAGAGGCGAGTACGCAGGCACGTGAGGTGAAGACGCCATGCACTTGGTACATCACCTCGGACTGGATTTTGAACTTCGTCCATCACAACGAGCTGGAGGACGTACTCAACTGGAAGTACATGGAGATCGACCAGGTACGGCAGGAATACCCGCATCTGGTTGCGCTCTTCAAGAGTTCGTCGTTCCCCTCGGAGCTAGCTAAGGGACTTTCGCTGGCGCTGGATGAGTTGGGTGAGCGTCCTTTGATCGTTCGCAGCTCGAGTCTTCTCGAAGACCGCGCCGGATCGGCATTTTCCGGCAAGTACAAGAGCCTGTTTCTAGGTAATCAGGGCCCGAGAGAAGAGCGCCTCGCCGCGCTGATGGACGCTGTCGCCGAAGTGTATGCCTCTATCTTCGGACCCGATCCCACCGAGTATCGCGCGGAACGAGGCCTTCTGGATGTTCATGAAGAAATGGGCATCATGATCCAGGAAGTGGTAGGACAGAAGGTCGGCAAATATTTTCTCCCGGCGTGTTCAGGAGTGGCCTTCAGCAACAACGAGTTCCGCTGGTCTTCGCGAATCAGTCGCGGTGACGGATTGGTCCGATTGGTGCCCGGCCTGGGAACGCGCGCGGTTGACCGCGTCAATGACGACTATCCGGTGTTGATCGCTCCAGGGCAACCCAACCTCCGCGTCAACGTGACCGTGGAAGAGGTGCTCAAGTACTCGCCTAAGCGCGTCGATGTTATCAACCTTGAGACCAATGCTTTCGAGACTGTGGACTCCGTGGAGCTGCTCCGTTATTGCGGCGCCAACTACCCGCAGATTCGGAATTTTGTGTCGATCATCGAGCATGACCGCATTGAGCAGCTCGTCGGGCCGATCCCGGACCTCAGTATGCGGGACGTGGTTTTCAGCTTCGAAGGCCTGATCCGCAAGACGCCGTTCGTAGCGCGAATCCGTGAGCTGTTGACGCTGTTGGAAGCCAACCTGGGCACGCCGGTAGACATCGAGTTCGCCTATGATGGCGAGGACTTCTACCTGCTGCAGTGTCGTCCGCAGAGTTACAGTGGCGATGCGGTCCCGGTTTCGATCCCGCAGAATCTGCCGGCGGACAAGATGATATTTTCGGCTAACCGGTTCGTCTCAAATGGAAAGGTGCCTGAGATCACGCACATCGTGTATGTGGACCTGGAGGGCTACAGCCAGCTTTCGGACCAAACCGACATGCGCGATGTTGGACGCGCGGTGGGACGACTGAACAAGTTATTGCCCAAGCGGCAGTTTATCTTGATCGGTCCGGGACGCTGGGGAAGTCGTGGGGACATCAAGCTCGGCGTTCCGGTCACGTACTCCGACATCAACAACACTGCCATGTTGATCGAAGTCGCCCGGCAGCGAGGAAACTACCTGCCCGACCTCTCCTTCGGCACCCATTTTTTTCAAGACCTTGTAGAAGCGTCGATTCGTTATCTGCCGCTTTATCCGGATGACACCCAGACAGCGTTTAAGGAGGAGTTTCTGCGCGGTTCACCCAGCCTACTCGTGGAACTGCTTCCAGAATTTGCTCACCTGTCCGACACGCTCCGCGTGATCGATGTCCCTAAGGAGAGTGGCGGCCTGATCTTGCGAGTGCTAATGAATGCAGAACTGGATCAAGCCGTGGCGTATTTGTCCCCTCCGCTACAACGAGACGGACAGCCCGAATCAGAAGTCGAGGTCGTTGATCGTACAAGTGAAGAACACTGGCGCTGGCGCTTCCGGATGGCCCAGAGAATCGCAGCGCAACTCGATCCCCAGATGTTCGGAGTCAAGGCATTTTACCTGATTGGCAGCACGAAGAATGCAACCGCGGGCCCGGCTAGCGATATCGATCTTCTGCTTCATTTCCAGGGCACCGAAGACCAGCGAAGAGAATTGTTACTGTGGCTGGAAGGATGGAGCCGTTGTCTTAGTGAGATCAATTTCCTGCGAACTGGCTACCGGACCGAGGGCCTGCTCGATGTTCAGCTGATTACCGATGGGGACATCGCAGAGCGCTCCAGCTATGCCGTCAAAATCGACGCCGTTACCGATCCCGCTCGAAAGCTTCCGATCAAGGAAGCGTAGTTCGCAATGAAACAAATGGCGCCAAAGCGTCGCCACGCGGAACTGCCCGCGGGCTGACGGAATGCCTGCTCGGTAAATCGACTACCACGGGGGTGAGGGAACGTAAGCGTCTGGGAACGCACCTTTCCAATGAGAACCAACTATGGGCATCGACCAACCGTTTGCGGTTGATGCCGAACCTCCCAGCCAAGCACTGACTATTGCGGCACGGCATGTCCGGAATCAGGAAAGAGCTAAGCCCCCTCCTGGATGATATCCATAGCAAGATCGAGGCAGCACAGTCCGTGGCATTGCCTTCCAGTGCACTCAGCAAGGCGTGCCAAAGCCACGGAGTTGGCAGCGTGCAGGCGAGTTTGTAGCACAACCGCATGCTTTCGTGCTTGCCTCCCAATTGGGAGTACAGGGTTTTTCTTTGCTGGAGAAGGGTCGCCTTACAATACCGCCCAATTTTGGTGACAGGAAATTCATGCTTATGTCACAGACCTGCTACGAGCCTTTGGGCTACTGTAAATAAACATTGTTGAATGCCGAGTAGACTCCGCAGCAGTACGGTTTAGAGCTGCGAGTTGTTTCTGCCGTTCGTCGCGCCGGAGAGCAGCAGCGCCCTTGCTTCTGTCGCAAGGCTCTCAGGAAGTGCGGAGGCGATAGCTGTGTTTAGATCGCTTGGCCAAAGAATTGCACACGTTGAGTGTCAAGCTGACGCGAACTGGGCAGCAATTATGGGCGTGCCGGCAGCAATTCCTCGTCGCGACCCTCGCAGACGCAGGTGACGCCAACTCGCCGGAGGGAGTCCAAGTTAGAATCTGAGCTTACAAATTAGGTGCCTGCGGAAGGCGCTCGACCGGTGGGCGTCTTGTCGCCGAGAGGGCCGTGAAATGTGGAGTAGGAGTCGGCTGGGAGCGGTCGCCGAAGATTGCCTTCGTCCATTTGATCATCCGGTGGATCGGCCTGACCCAAAATCTTGGAGTGCCGCAACTCTCGCACCCAAAGAGCGGACGGATGTCCGCCAGGATGGCATAGGCGAAGTTAAGTACCGCCTGGAACGGCCGGAATCCGAATACGCTGATCGCAAAGGTTCCGGTAAACCATTCGGTAGCCGGTAAGCTCCGCAGAACTTCCGCAACGGCCTCGCCCCCAAGTTTCATCGAGCCATCGGGCATTACGACATGAATCGTCGCGTAGGCGTCCCATATGTCAAGGTCCGGATTGAGGGACCGAAGCAGCTCCGGGTCATTACCAATCGGTCGTTCTATGATGGTCGTGCCGCCCGACTTGGTCTGTGCCAACCTCTGCACCCTGTGTGCGATGTGGCGACAGACAGCACACTCGTCGTCGAATAACAGGATTGGCTTCGTTTGTTTCAGTGTCTCCAAGAACTGGCCTCTTTCATGACTCGTAGGGCTGTCTGACTGCGGTGAGTAGGGTCGAAACTGACGGACTCGGCCCCTCGACCCGCCCAACCTCGGCTCCGTCCAAAAACATAACTAAGGTTGGAGTTCCCTGGATCTGGTATCGCTCTGCGAGTTTTGGTTCGATCGCGGTATTGACTCTGAAGATTTTTTCTTTCGATTTCACCATAGCGGCCACTTGCTGAAGGACCGGCTCAATCACCTGGCAGTGTGCACGGCCATAGGACATGAACTCAACCGCGATTGGTCCCTCTCCCTCCAAGACCAGCTTCGCGAATGTATCTGTAGTCGTGCTTTGTACCCAGTCACTCCGCAAACGTCTCCGTGGGGCAAGTCGGTTAACCTCTAGGGTTTCGTTCTTCATTTGGCTCCATCTGATCGAGCTGCCATATCGCGCCGGTAAATGAATGGCAGCATTTTTGATCCTCTTGTGATGCTAGCTACGATAGCGGCTTACGATGCTCCGCTTCTGAGCAAGAGTGCTCAGTTGTGGTGTACCAGTCGGATGTACTCTCCTATCCAGAGGGAACATGGATCACAATGAGGCAGTTCGGGAGTGCGCATCTCTATTCGCGAGGGAAGCTCAGCACGCACATGACACAGCGATTGAATTCGAGGCACTGGTTTCGGTCTTGCCAAACGAGAAGTCTCGGGAGATTGCCCAGCTGCAAGTGAAGGCGAGTCACAGGCAAGCCACGGAGTTTCGCGACCTCGCCGAGAAGGTTAAGGAAAAATAGGAGGCTTTTCCTTCTCTTTAATTTGTGTCCCTTGACCTTGTGGCGGCACACTCCTGTTCCGGTAGTGCAAATTGGCGGCCTTTCTTCTCGCTGTGACGGAACATCAGGTGAAACAAATGGCGACCTCGACGATACGACGAAATTTCAACCCCCGCACATTTTCTAACGACCATCGGGGCTGGCAGGCGGTTGCTGTCTTTTCAAAAGAGCCACTTGATCTTCGCTCAAGGGGAGTCTTCGGACGGGCTATTTTTCATTCAAGCCGGAAAGGTGCAGCTCAGCGTTGTGTCGGAAGGCGGGAAGGAAGCGACTCTTGCTATCTTGGGCGGAGACGATTTCTTCGGAGAAGGTGGTCTTGCTGGCCAGTCGGTACGTATGTCGTCCGCAACTGCCATGACCGACTGTGTCCTGCTGCACATCAAGAAAAAAGCAATGATGCTGGCCATGAGTCGCGAACCGAAATTGTCGGCTACCTTCGTCAAGTATCTGTTGAAAAGAAACATCCGTTATCAGGACGATCTGGTGGATCAGCTTTTTAATTCGAGCGAGAAACGGCTGGCGCGAATCCTCCTATTAATGGCGCATTTTGGCAAAGAAGGAGTGGTGACCGAAATAGAGGTCCCTAAGTTGAGCCAGGAAACGCTCGCGGAGATGGTGGGAACGACCCGCTCGCGGGTCAGCTTCTTTATGAACAAGTTCAGAAAGCTCGGCTTCGTTAACTACGACAATGGGCATCACTTACGTGTCCACAGCTCACTGCTGAGCGTCGTGTTGAACGATGATGGTGGAACCGGGACTCCCGAGACGACGACCGCCACCGGCAGGAAGGTTCTCGAGCCACCTGCCGAGCCCGGTGGACCGCTGGAGAAAGAGCGCGCCCACAGGCCGCCCCTCCCCAAGGCGCCAATACCAACAGACATGAACCTTCCTGACTAGAAGTTGAATCGCGGATTTCATCGGCCCTGGCACCCCAACCAGGGCGCGTTCGTTGGCTTCTAGCGGATTCCGGATGAAAGAAGGTTGCAAGCATGCCTGTAGGCAACGTCGAACGACATCGCACACAACGTATCGGCTGGCTGCGGGCGGCGGTTCTGGGTGCGAATGACGGCATTCTTTCAACCTCGAGCCTCGTATTAGGAGTCGCCGCCGCGCATGCGAATCATCGCAGCGTATTAGTCGCAGGGGTTGCCGCCCTCGTGGCGGGAGCAATGTCGATGGCTGCCGGTGAGTATGTGTCCGTCCACTCGCAGGCGGACACCGAGCAAGCCGACCTCAAGCTCGAGCGCGCGGAGCTCAAGGCAGACAACACGGGAGAGCACCACGAACTTCAGGCGATCTACGTCGAGCGTGGGCTTGATCCTTCGCTCGCGAAACAGGTTGCGGAGCAACTGATGGCACATGATGCCCTAGGCGCGCACGCCCGAGACGAACTCGGCATCTCCGAGACTCTTCGTGCGCGTCCAATTCAGGCGGCATTGGCGTCGGCTGGCAGCTTCGCCATCGGAGCAGTCCTGCCACTCTTAGTTACTGCTGTGGCGTCGGAAACGGGATTGATCCCCCTTGTTTCAGGGACTTCACTGCTGTTCCTCGCGCTTCTAGGAGGGTTGGCTGCACACGCGGGCGGAGCCAGAGTGATGATGGGCGCAATTCGCGTCACCTTCTGGGGTGCGTTGGCCATGGCGATCACCGCAGGAGTCGGCTGGCTGTTCGGGACAGTTGCGTGAGTGCCGACAATCGTAAGCAAGAACGATTCTGGCTCGTCTTCAACCTATGCCATCAAAGTAGTGCGTGCCGGCGATAGAACCACACCTTCACGGCCTGCACGACGAATAGGTAGGTCACCGCAAGAAACGCAATCGCCACAAGCAACGATAGAGGGAGTGGCGTAAACCGCAGCAGTTTCCCCAGCGGCGTGTACGGCAGGACAGTCGCTACAGTAACGATGGCCAACACGCTAATCAACAACGGCCGACTGGGCCGACTCTTGAGAGGGTTAGCTGCTGTTCGGATCACAAATACCACGAGCGTCTGTGTAGCCAAGGACTCTACGAACCATCCTGTGTGAAAAAGCGATTCGTTCGTGGAAGCATGGAACGCCCAGAGCAGCACCCCGAAAGTGAGGAAGTCATAGATTGAGCTGATAGGACCGATGATCGCCATGAACTGGCGGATGAATCCAATTTGCCATCGCTTGGGTTTTTGCACCATGGCAGGATCAACGTTGTCCGTGGGAATGCTGACCTGCGAAACATCATAGAGAAAGTTGTTCAGCAGTATTTGGCTTGGGAGCATTGGCAGGAACGGCAGGAAGAGCGATGCCGCCGCCATGCTGAACATGTTGCCGAAATTCGAGCTTGTGCCCATGATGATGTACTTCATGATGTTGGCAAAGGAGCGCCTGCCCTCGAGTACGCCGTCGTTCACCACGGCAAGGTCCTTTTCTAGCAGGATGATCTTAGCCGCGTCCTTGGCCACATTCACGCCATTCATCACAGAGATCCCGACATCCGCCGTGTGCAGTGACGGAGCATCGTTAATGCCATCGCCCATGTATCCGACGACGTGCCCGCGGGCCTTAAGAGCGAGAATCACACGGTTTTTTTGTTCAGGGGACACACGGGCGAAGATGGCGCCATTCTCCGCCTGATAGGCCACCGCGGCGTCGTCCATGGTATCGAGCTGATTGCCCACAAGAATTCGGTCGGCATCCAGCCCTACGTCGTGCGCTATTTTCTGTGTTACGTACTGGTTGTCGCCCGTCATGACAACGACAGAAATGCCATCCTGTTTTAGTGCCTTCAGGACGGCCAGAACTCCTTCCTTCGGCGGGTCAAGAAATGCTGCGAACCCGACCAGTGTCATCGCATGTTCGGCCGCAACCGCGTATGTATCTTGCTTCTCCACCTTGAGCGTGGCTACCCCGAGCACGCGGAATCCATCCGCGCTCAGCTTCTTCAGGGTGTCTTCTGCCGTTGCCCGGCGGCTTTCGTCGAAGGGCTGAGGAACGCCATCGACAGTCACCGTCTCGCAAATGTTGAACACGCTTTCGGCCTCACCCTTGGTGATGAGAAGGTCCTGGTCCGCTTGTCGCACCACGACTGAAAGGCGCTTGCGGTTAAAGTCAAACGGAATCTCGTCCACCTTGTCATATCCCGCAATGGACGGCGCTTCGTGCTTCAAGATGGCATCGTCAAGGGGGCTTTTTATCCCCGCTTCGAAGTGGCTATTCAGGTAAATGAGTTGCAGGACGTTCTCGTTGTCCTTACCCTGGAAGTCCACGTGCCGGTCAAGCACGATCTCCCCTTCGGTGAGGGTGCCGGTCTTGTCGGTACAGAGGATATCCACGCTGCCGAAATCCTCGATCGCCGATAGTTGTTTTACGAGGACTTTCTTCTTAGTCATCCGCCTCGCGCCCTGGGCCAAAGTCACGGTAATAATCATGGGCATCATTTCAGGTGTCATCCCAACGGCAAGCGCGACTGAGAAAAGGAAGGACTCGAGCACCGGACGGTGGAAAATGATGTTCACTAGAAGGACGAAAAGAACAAGCGCCATGGTCACCCATGTGAGCATCATTCCAAATCGACGTATGCCGCGGCCGAACTCCGTTTCCGGCGGGCGCATCGCTAGACGATTTGCAATCTCACCACAGGCCGTATCTTTTCCGGTAGAGACGATGACCGCGGTGCCAATCCCTGTCTGAACTGCAGTGCCGAGGAAAACGCTGTTGCTCGCGTCGGCGACGCCGTGCTTCTCCTTAGGGAGGTCAGCCACCGTCTTTTCTACCGGGAGAGACTCTCCGGTGAGCACTGACTCGCGAACATGCAGGTCCTTTACGTCCAATAGGCGCCCGTCCGCTGGCACCAGATCTCCGGCATTGAGACGGACAATGTCTCCCGGGACCAACTCGGCTGTCGGCAGTTCCTGTTCTTTGCCATCCCTTATCACCGCTGCGGTGAGAGCAATCTGCTTTTGAATTTCTTCCACGGCGTGTCGGGCCTGGAATTCCATCAGGAAATTCAGGATTACGCTGAACAGAACAATCGCAAGGATGATCAACCCGCCGACCTGCTCTCCGAGCGCAAGAGATACGCCACTGGCAATAACAAGGATGACGACGAGAGGGTTACGGAAGAAACCAAGAAAACTTAGCAGCGCGGCGAAGCGAGATTCGTGGACAAAGCTGTTTGGGCCGTAAAGACGCAATCGTCGTCGCGCCTCTTCGGTCGTCAGCCCTGCTGGCGTTGCCGGAAGCAGTTCGAACAGCTCGTGCAACGGCCGGTCCCAGAAGCTCTCGACAGCGGTTGTTGGCCTTCCCATCCAGGGCTCTCCGATAACTACCGACCGCAGAACTTCGTTGGTCTTTCACGTCGAGGAGTTGCCTGCTCCAAAAAATGGCAACGTTATTCCTGCAGAAAGATGTTCAGAAGGGAGTTGTGAACCCGAATTTCGCCGTTATATTCGATAAAGCCTAGTTTTCTAAACCGGTTCATAAAGAAACTCACACGAGATCGGGTGGTGCCAATCATCTCAGCCAACATCTCCTGGCTGATCTTGGGGACAACCGTTTCAGGCTTGCTCTCTTTGCCGAACTGGGCGAGCAGCAGCAGGGTCCTCGCCAGCCGCTTTTCGCTGGAGTTGAAAAGCTGATCGACCAGGTCAGCCTGGATGCGAGCGTTCCGCGAAAGAAGAAACGAGACAAACACATCTGACAACGCGTGTTCTTGATGAAGAACGCGGACCATTTCCGCCTTGCTAATTCGGAGCACCGCACATTCGGTCATTGCAGTCGCGGTCGCAAGCCGAAGAGGATGAGCTGAGACCATGCACTCCTCGCCCAGAAACTCCCCGGCACCCACCAGTGTGATCGTCGCTTCTTTTCCAGTCGCGGAACTGACCGTTACTCTCAGCCTGCCCTTCTGCACATAAAAAATTGCGTCGGCCCGGTCTCCTTGGACGAAGGCTGTCTCGTCCTTTTTCAGGCTAAGAACCGTCCGTCCGACGCCAGTCTGCGCAAGGAACGCCTCCGGATCAAAATCGCCGTTTCCATTTCTTTGTTGCTGCAAAGTGGGTTGAAGCCGTAAAGGCTTTGTAGCTGCGTCTTTTAGAGATTTTGCAGTTCGAGCTGCATCCAGCGATGAAGCCCGCTTGGCTGATCCGCCGATCCTATGTGAGGGCATGCCCCTGACACTCATTTCACACCTCCATGGGGGCGTCTACACTTTTACACGCTACATCCTAAAACCGTTCTGTCTACTCCGTCTGTTCAATATTGCACGCTTTTCGAAGTGCAAGCTAAATCTCCACTTACCAGCATTTTCGTTCGGCGGCCGTCGCGGATCCGTCTTCTGGTGCAGATATTTTGATCTGGGATGGGATGGGATGAGCCCGTTAAGACACCCTTCGCTCGTGGGTGCACAGGACCCCGCGAGCCCCCTATTCACTGCCAACATGGCATGGGCAGAAAATTAGGCCTCGCCTAAGCCACAATCTTTTTATTCTCCGCTTGAGACGGAGGAATCGCCAGGCCATCGCATAGCTCTGCATGCGATTTTGCGGCTTCGATGTCGTGCTGAATCGCATGTTGAGTGTGCCCGTGAGCCAGGTATGCGTGATGCATAGCCTTTTCGTGTTCTTCTGCTTGGTCGTATTTCGCTGCTTCTTTGTAATGGTAGGCCGCCCGCTCGTGATGACGGGCTGCGTGATGGTAGTGCTCCCAAGTCTTCGACATACACTTCTCCTTTGTTAGTTGTTAGCAAGATTTGCGATTCATCCACGATCGGATAGGCCGCAGCAGCCTGAGAAAGACGGCGGTAGGCCAGTCAGTATTGTTTCGTTCCGACCCTATCCGGGACTGGTCAAAATTGAACTGAGGTATGCGACCCGTTTTGGTAACGGAAGAGCCTGTGTTCTTTTGTGCTCAGACTGCTGACGCCTCGGCCTGTCAGACTTCAATTCGGAGGACTTCAATATGAGCCTGGAAAATGGTGGTGACAGGCCAAGCGGTGCGGGGTTTGACCGCGAGCATCTTCATCTGCGACCAGTCGTACGAGAACTCACGACCGCAATCGAGGCAAACAACGTATGTCCCGGTTACGGAGGCCGCGGCAGTGCTGTGGCGCAATTTGCCGCGAACGGTAATGGGGAAACTGCAACGTTTGTGCCAACAACCGAAGACCCGGTCTCAAGACAGCTTGAGCCTGCGCCGGACCACTGGCAAATATCCAATCTCTGAGTCCGGTCTGACTAACCAGTTGCTGATCCCCCGAGCGGGCTAACCGAAGACCCGCTCCTTAAGTAGGAGATTTGGAATAGTAAGGAGAATACCGATGACTACGAGTACGAAGGATGAAGTTAAAGGCACTTTTCATGAGGTAAAAGGCAAAATCAAAGAGACGGCAGGTCAGGTCACAAACAATCCTGACTTGGAGGCTGAAGGCAAAGCCGAACACCGAGCCGGGAAAGTTCAGAAAAAGGTCGGCCAGATCAAAAAGGTCTTTGAGAAATAAGATCGGTGTTGGATCCGTGCACCAGTAATGATAGGTGCGGTCCGATGTATGCATCGCCGAGCGGCACCGATAGGTCGGCGGGCCTCAGATCTACAAGATCGTCCACAAAATAGCGCGGAATGAAAGGGAGCGCTTTATGAAAACATACCTAATTGCTTTCTTAACAATGTCTTTGTCCACCTTCGCGTTCGCTGGTTCGGGGCAGCAAGACACCACCGCGCGCGTACAAGCGGCAGGCCAAGTGATGAACGAAATCATGGCTGCACCCGATAAGGGTATCCCAGAAGAAGTGCTGAATGGCGCCAAGTGTATCGCCGTGGTACCCGACATGGCGAAAGGCGGGTTCATCGTCGGCGGCGAGCATGGACGCGGCGTGGTCACCTGCCGCACTTCCCATGGTTGGAGCGCCCCGGCATTCATTTCGATCGGTGGAGGCAACTTTGGCTTCCAGGCTGGTGCTCAGTCAGTCGATCTCATAATGTTGTTCATGAATGACAAAGGTGTGCAAGGGCTGCTCTCCAGTAAGTTCGAGCTCACTGGTGAGGCATCCGCTACAGCCGGTCCCGTCGGAAGGCATGCCTCGGCAGGTACCGACTGGAAGATGAACACGGAAGCTTTGAGTTACTCGCGTACCAAGGGACTATTTGTCGGAGTCGCTGTGGATGGCGCTAAAATCCAGCAGGACAATGACTCCACGGTCGCGTTCTATGGCAAGGATGTTTCCTTCCGCAAAACACTGTCAGGCAATGTCCACGCCCCAGCGAGCAGCGACTCGTTTCTGTCGGCGGTAAAGGCTGCTGTCCAGAAGGCGAACGTTCACGAAAGTGCTGAAGCGAAGTAGATTGATGATTGCCGACGTGCCCGCCGAAAGGCAGCATGCCGGCAATCGTTTCTCCTGGGTGTCGCCCGAGATGGCCGCGCGGGCTTCACTCATAAAGCAGGTGAAAGCCGGTCTCGAGTTCTGGCCTGCGCAGGTCTTCAATCTGGGTTTGTAGGAACGGAGAGGTCCCATGCGACCGTTGCTCCAACATGTCAACGGACGGGTCTGCAAGAGTCGGTTATTTTTCCCTTATGCATCGTCGTTGATCCCAAGCGGCTGGACAGAGGGGATCCTATAAGGTCCACCGAAATCGACGAATCTTCCCCGAGAATGTTGAGAATATGCAGCTTTTGCATTCCTGGGAAAGAAAGACAATGGCACGCTTCGCTGGCTGGTTGCTAAGTTACGCCGCCGCATTCTTGCGTTTGAGCTGCAGTTCGGCTTCGGCAGTTAGCCAATCTTCTAACGCGTGTCCGTCCGCCCGTCCGCGCTGCTCGTAAAGCTCATACGCACGCTCACGAATGGCATCCTCGGTCACGGAGGTAACTGCCGAAACTTCAGTCACTGGCTTCTCAGACTTTTTCACAGCAAACCTCCTTTATGATTTCTGCCGCAAAGAAGGAGACGGGGTCGAACGAGGGTCTCGAAAACGCCGGCACTCGAAGGGAGCGGAGGGAGACCAATTGACCTCGCCTGCGTCATTGGTCACTAACAGTTTCCACCGGGGAAGGCAAACCGCACAAGCCCAACCATCACTTCACATTGTGATGCCCCGATCTGGCGCCTTGTAATTCGGTAGAGAGAACACCTCCATCTGCAGAAGGTAACTGTTCAATAAGATACAGCCCCGCGGCTCGTGCCCTGTCATAGTTTAAGTTGAAACTTAAGCATAATGTTCCGAGAAAGACGGCGAATCGCCGAAGAGACCACAAAATGTCTATCGAGAATTCAGTTGTCGCGATCTATCCAACACATGCGGAAGCGAACGAAGCGGTGAAGGAACTTCAGCGTGGCGGTGTCGACATGCACAAGCTATCGATCGTCGGCAAAGGCTACCACACGGATGAGCAGGTAGTCGGCTACTACAATACCGGCGACCGCATGAAGTATTGGGGCAAAATGGGCGCATTCTGGGGAGGGTTTTGGGGGCTTCTCTTCGGTTCTGCTTTGTTCATGATCCCGGGCCTTGGCCCAATCTTAGTGGCTGGGCCCCTGGTGGCGTGGATCGTGGCCGCGCTGGAGGGTGCAGTAGTGGTAGGAGGAGTGAGCGCTCTGGGAGCTGGCCTGTACAGCATAGGAATTCCCAAGGACAGCATTGTGAAGTATGAAACAGCCCTCCAGACGGATCAATTCCTGTTGGTGGCCCACGGGACGGCCGCAGAGGTAGCAAAGGCCAAGGACATCATCGAAACGACGCATCCTGCGTATTGCACACTGCACGCACCCGAGACAGTAGCAGCGTAACGGCGCGAGTACCTCATGCGCAATATCTTAAAGATGCACGGGTATCAGAGGCTCGCAATGAGCAATACCACTTGCCAAAACCCGCCGGATGAGATCATTACGCCTCCAGTTGAGATCACTGTCGCTTCCTTGCCGAGGCGAAATTCCAGGATTGCTGCGCCAATCCCGCCTTCAGAGAGCTTCGGTCGTCGATTCGCCGGGTTCTTTCGCGAGTGCTGGCGGAGCATGAGAGTCATGAAGGTCAACTTCGAAAGTGCAGAGCACCTTCCCACTTAATGTGTTTACAGCAGGCAATGTTATGCGCGGGAGAAAGGGTTACGCTATGGCGACGATTACGGACGAAGAAATGCGCGTGTTCAAGGAAGCAAGCACACTGGCAATCGCCAACTTTAGGGAATACGAGCTGGTTAAAATTGGGCAACTGGCGAAAGATCTACGCACAATACTAGAAGCCTCAAAGAGTCGGTTGCAACGGACCAGGTGAGAGATGACACTTTTTCGTTACCGGCTTCAGCTGTGAATATCTTCGGCGGAGCATAGCTCTAGGTTCCGCTTTGGTGACCTCGACCGCTTTAAGTGGTTCTGCCTAAAGATAATTGGATAGTGTTTTGACATCTGCGTTGATGGCGAAAAGAGCGAATAGCTGAATAGCTGCCATGGTTCTTTCTTAGCCCTCGCAGACAAGTTAATCGTCTCTTCCGCACAGTCTATACCCCACAATCGGCTACTCTGCGCCAGATGACTGGGAGGTATCTATGTCCGCAGTCAAGCATGCAAGCGTCTGAGCAACACACCTTTCGGACGAGAAGCGTGTGTGGTGAAGTGGCTGGATGAATGAAAAACAGAAAACGTCGGCGAGCCGCCGACGCACACGCGCGGAAATTCAGGAGTTAGTAGCGGAGTTTGTGAGCAGCGGCATGCGACGCACCGAGTTTTGCCGCAGTCGTGGTTTGAGCTTCGGCACGCTTGACCGTCATCTGAAGAAGCAACGCTCGTAGAGAAAGGATGGAAGAGCTTCTTTGGCCGGCCGGGTTGGCCGGTTGGTACCGGTGAAGTTGGCCGCCGGGAAGTCGCCGGCGCAGCACGAACCGAGTTGTGGGCTGGCCGTGGTGCTTCCGGGCGGGCGCCGAATCGAGGTGCATCCTGATTTTGATGCCAATACGTTCGAGCGCTTGGTGGGTGCACTGGAGCGGGCGTAAGCCGTGTTTGGATTGGGTGCAGCCACACGGATCTATCTGGCCGCCGGGGTCACCGACATGCGCAAGGGTTTCGAGGGGCTGTACGGCCTGGTCCGAGACCGATTGTCGTGTGAGCCTCTTAGCGGGCACCTGTTCTTGTTCTGCAACGCCCAGCGCAATCGCTTGAAGGTCCTAGTCTGGGACGGTAGCGGACTCTGGGTCTGTGCCAAGCGGTTAGAGAAAGGGCGTTTCACCTGGCCGCAATCCGGCGACGCTCAGGGGAAGGTCGTTCTGACTCACGAAGAGCTTTCTCTTTTGTTAGGTGGGATCGATCTGGCCAAAACCAAACACAAGCGATGGTACCGGAAGGCCCCGCCAGAAGGAAATGCCGCCGCATAGACTGCTTGCACGTCGCGGTCGACTCTGTTAAATCAGTAGCCCATTGTGAGTGCGGCTCCCATTCCTTCGGCACCGACCGATCTAGAACTTATCGCGCAACTGAGGAACCGGTTACAGCACGCGGAGCTGAAGATTCTGGTGCTGGAAGAGCAGCTGCGGCTGATGCGCATCGAGAAGTATGGAGCGAGTGGCGAAAAGCTTTTTCACGGGCAAATGGAATTGTTCGCGCTTGAGCCCGTCGTCAGTGAAGTGATGGTGCCTGGTGAGAGTGAGCGCGCACCGGTGCGGCGCTCGACGAACAGATCCTGCAAGCATCCCGGCCGCCAGGAATTGCCTGCGAACCTTCCTCGCGTAGAGCGGATCCTGCCTTGCACACGGGATCAGCGCGTATGCAAACGCTGCGGCAAAGAAACCATAGTGATCGGCTACGAGGAGAGTTCCCAGTTGGATGTAGAGCCGGCGAGGTACTTCGTGCTGGTCACGAAACGAGAGAAACGGGCTTGCCGGTCTTGTGAGGAACTCGGAGTAGTCTCAGCTCCGCTGCCACCACGGATCATCGAGAAGTGCCTGGCGAGCGACCGCATCGTCATCGACACGGTCATCGGCAAATATTGCAATCACACGCCCCTACATCGGCAGAGCATGATTCTGGAAAGAGACCTCGGCTTGGCAATCAGCCGAGCGACGTTGGACGGCTGGGTCCTGAAAGTCGGCGAGTTGCTGATCCCTATGGTCGCCGCGAGGAGGCGAGAGTTGATTAGCGGCAGTTACATTCAGGCGGATGAAACGCCAGTCGATGTCCAGATGCACAAGGGCCGGGGGAAGAATCATCAAGCCTACTTGTGGCAGTACGGCCGACCCGGAGGAAGCGTAGTATTCGACTTCCGTCTAGGCCGTGGGCGCGATGGACCGAAGCAGTTCCTGGGACAGTTTGAAGGCATCCTCCAAACTGACGGCTATACCGCCTACGATCAGATCGGCGGGTCGAGAATGGTATATGCCGCTTGTTGGGCCCATGCTAGGAGGCAGTTTTTCGAGGCGGTGCAGTTAAGTCCACAAGACCCGCTCGCAACTCTGATTGTGGCCCGGATGGACCAACTGTTTGCCGTCGACGCAGAAGCTCGCCGCAGAGCAATTGGTCTCACGGGGCGTCATGCGCTGCGTCAGGAAAGAGCCAAGCCTCTGCTGGATGATATCCGTAGCAAGATCGAGACGGCACAGTCCGTTGCATTACCCTCCAGTGCACTCAGCAAGGCCTGCCACTACGCGCTCACACTGTGGAGGAAACTTACACGGTTCCTGGAATATCCAGAACTTGAGCTGAGCAATAACCTCGCGGAAAATTCAATGCGTCCTGTGGCTCTAGGCCGGAAGAACTGGATACACATCGGCAGTCCGCAAGCGGGGCCCAAGGTTGCGGCGATTCTCTCGTTCGTGGAAAGCTGCCGCAGGTTGAAAGTCCCAGTGCGCGACTACATGGCCGCGGTTCTGCCCGGGTTTGCCGATCTACCGATCCAGCGCCTCCCGGACCTGACTCCCGCTGCGTGGGTCGCTCAGCTCTCGTAGACTAAACGACAGGGTTGTTGGCGTGAAGGCGATCTTGCGACAACAGCCGCACAGTTTCTTGTTTGCTGACTACTCGAGAATTGTCGCCCGGTGGTTCGAATCGGAATGCCAGGTGCTGACTCGTCACCGGCCACTGTGATGAGCGTCACTGCCGAATGGTTCATGCAGACGAGATACTTCCACTCCATTGGTCAAGTCACATGTGGGCAACAAGGCGCTGCAAATTTCTGCCTCGCTGCCCATTAAGGAGGGTGGCTATGGGTGGGAGGCCGTTTTGTACCGTTTGCGGGGCTTTACTCTTCCTTGTATTTCTTCTTTCGATCTTTTCGGCGAGCAAAAGCTACGCCATTCCGGCATTTTCACGCTTGTACGGCACCAGTTGCAGTACTTGCCACATTGACTTTCCCAAGTTGAATGACTTTGGCAAAGCCTTCAAGGACGCAGGCTTCAAGTTTCCCAAGGACGACGAGTCGATGATCAAAATCCCCCCGGTCATGCTGGGCGCTCCGGCCAACGCGGAACTGTGGCCGAAGGCGATCTGGCCAGGTACGATACCCGGAATCCCGCCCATCGGTCTTCGCATGAACAATTACTTCCAGTACACCGGTACCAGCAGTGGAAAGTTTGCCGCGCTGACCCCGGCGGGAACCCTGCCGCCTTTTGTACCGACCACCGATTTCGAGACCGGACTATTCAGCATCTTCACCGCCGGCAACTTCGGCAGCGACATCGCCTTCTGGGTCGATGACGACATCAGCGTTGCTGGGGCGAATGCCAACGGCGGCCTCGGTGATGGTTATCTCAAATTCGTGAATGTTGGCCGTTTCCTAAAGCTACCTCAGCACTCGCTCAACCTACGCGTCGGCCAGTTTGAACTCGAACTGCCTTTTACCCAGGCCCGCAGTATCTGGATCAGTCCGTACGATATCTACACCCAGGCCAATATTGGCGCGATGAACTCGCTCATTCCGCTACAGCAGTTTGTCAATAACCAATTCACCATGGCGGATGCGGGGAAAGGTATCGAGCTAAGCGGCGGGCTTCATACCGGCGGCTATCAGTACTCCATCGCCTTCATCGATCAGAACACCAGCGGAGTAGGGCAGGACGCGAATCCCGGCAGTCCGTATGTACCGCAAGCGACGGGCAGCAACAATGGCGGCCTCGGCGTCGCCTCTGATGCAAACTTCAAGGACATCTACGCAAGCTTTCAATACCGCTTCAACCTAGAGCACGATAAAGAAAGCCGCAATGCCATCCAGGCGGCTGGGCCCACCGGACCTCGCGATCACACGTATCTGAACTTCGGTACCTACTACTTCTATGGGCGCTCGGTACAGCGCTTGCTGGGCGCAGGCGCAGACGGTACATCCGCTGTCATCACCGCACGCGAGCCCTTCTACCGTGTCGGCGGCAACATGACCTTTAACTATCGTTGCTGCCTGCAGTTCAATGCCCTGTACATGTATGGGCACGACTACAACCTTCTGCCCATCGACGCCAGCGGCAAGCTGATTCCTCTGCAGAACCTCAGCACGGCCGTCCCCGTGGGCTTCATTCACAGCACCCCTGCCACCTTCAGCGGCGGGTTCGTCGACGCAGAATGGCTCGCTTACCCGTGGATGTACGTGATGATCCGCTACGACGCGGTGAACTCGACCTCGGATCGCATCAATGGCCTGGCAACGAATCCGTCGTTCACCGGCGCGCCTTTCAACGGACCCTTCAGTTCGACGCGCAATCGCATAACGCCCGGCATACAGTTCCTGCTTCACGCCAACATCAAGGCGTCTTTCGAGTACCAGTTCCGCCCTTCGCAGTCCGTGGTGATTGCCACCAATCCGCTGACCGGCTTACCGGTAGCGCTCAATCCTTTCCACACCAATACAGCCGTAGCTGGTTTGGAATTCGTGTACTAACGGCTTGACCTAAAACTAGCACCACCAACGAAAGGAATATTCATGATGCGCAGTTTTCTAGTAACGGTTCTATTGGTGACGACCATCGCAGCTACCGCGGTCGCTGGCACTATCGAAGGCAAAGTATCGACTGGGAAATCGGTTGTCTATGTGGACATCATCCAGGGCAAGACCTTCCCTGCCCCCTCGCAGCAGCCGGTCATGGACCAGAAGGGCTTGATGTTTAACCCGCACGTCATGGTCATTGAAGTGGGGACCACCGTCGAGTTCCTGAACAGCGACAATGTGCAACATAACGTCTTCTGGCCGTCGATCAGCGGCAATAAGAAGCTTGGCCATAACCTCGGAACGTGGCCGAAGGGCGACAAGCGTCCCTTCAAGTTTGACAATCCTGGCGTGGTTTCATTGCTGTGCAACGTACATCCGGAGATGGCAGGCTACATCGTAGTGAGCCCGACGCCATACTTCGCCGAGACCGACGCCAGCGGAAACTACAAAATCGAGAACGTCCCGGACGGAAAATACAACGTGGTCGCCTGGCATGAAGGAATGAAGCCGCAAACCAAGTCGGTGGATGTCGCCGGCACAGGCAAGGCTGATTTCACCTTATCCAAGTAGCAGCGAAGCGAAGGCGGTCTGGCCGCCGCCCTCTTCCCTTATTCTTACTCGATCCACACCTCGTCCGCAGAGAGGCCGATGTTAAGTCGCTTCACCAATAAGAAGATCGACCGGGAATGGCTGAACACCAACTTCCCGTGCATGATGGCGTGCCCCGCGCACACCAATGCTGGCCGCTATGTGTCGCTGATCGCCGAAGGACGATTCGAAGAGGCCTATCGATTTGCGCGTGATCCGAATCCCATGGCGAGCATATGCGGGCGCGTCTGTGCGCACCCCTGCGAGACGGCATGCCGGCGAGGCGAGATCGATCGTCCCATTTCCATTCGCGCACTGAAGCGGTTTCTCACAGAGCGGCACGGGCCCGAGTCTCGCCATCCGGTCGCGCCCACCACCCGGCCGGCCGGCAAACTTCCTTACAAGGTTGCTGTAATCGGCGGAGGCCCGGTTGGCTTGTCGGCCGCCCATGATCTGGCATTGATGGGCTACTCGGTCACCATCTTTGAAGCGTCGCCGGTTGCTGGCGGGATGCTGTACCTCGGCATTCCGGAATATCGCCTGCCACGCAGCGTAGTAGAGGCGCAGGTACGCGAGATTCTCGAAACCGGCGACATCACGCTGCGCTTGAACGCTGCCGCAGGTCGCGACTTTACGGTTGGCGAGCTAAGGCGCCAGGGATTCGACGCCGTCTTGATCGCGGTCGGAGCACATCGCAGCCGCGACCTCTCCATCCCCGGCGTTGATCTCGATGGGGTGCATCGTGGCATCGAGTTTTTACTGAACGTCAATCTTGGTTACAAGTTCACCATCGGGAAGAAGGTCCTGGTGATCGGCGGCGGCAACGTCGCCATGGATGTCGCCCGGTCCGCCGCACGCGAGGTGCTGCGGCAGCACGATTCGCCGGGCGAGATCACTCCATCCGAAGAGAATGCACAAGCTGTTGCCGCTCACGAGATGATGGACATCTCGCTGTCAGCCCTGCGCATGGGCGCTCGCGAGGTCGGCCTGGTCTGCCTTGAGCAGCGCCACGAAATGCCTGCCGCGCTGGAGGAAATCGAAGAGGCGGAGACCGAGGGTATCATCATGCACCCAGGCTTCGGACCGAAGCGCGTCCTCGGGCGCGACGGCAAGGTGGTCGGCTTGGAATGCCTGAAGACCAAGTATGTTTTCGATGAAAACCGCCGATTCAATCCTGCCTTCTACGAGAACAGCGACACCCAGTTTGAGTGCGACACCATCATTCTCTCGATCGGACAGGCTCCCAACCTTGAGTTCCTGCGGCCCGACGATGGGGTCGAGGTCTCGCCTCGCGGCCTCATAAATGTGCATCGCGATACTTTGATGACGTCGGCGCCCGGAGTATTCGCCGGTGGCGATTGCGCCTTTGGTCCGCGCCTCATCATTGACAGCGTTGGCGACGGAAAGCGCGCGGCGATAGGCATCGATGAATACCTTCGCGGAACCAAGCATCCGGAACCGCAGATTGAAGTGCAAGTCCTCGACCGCTGGCAGATGGCCGTGGACTACATGAACATCCACCGCCAGGCCATTCCCATGCTGCCGCTCGATCGCCGCACCGGCATGACCGAGGTGGAACTGGTTTACACCGAACAGGAAGCCACGGCCGAGGCGCAGCGCTGCCTGAAGTGCTACATCAACACCATCCTCGAAGGCAGTGAGCAGGATGGCACTGACTGCGTGCTGTGCGGCGGTTGTGTGGACGTCTGTCCTGAGAATTGCCTGGAGTTGGTCCCGCTGGACCGCATCCAGTTCGAGCCCGACGCCATCGATGCACTCTCCAATGACCCCGAATTATTCAGTTTTGAGCTGGAAGGTATACAGCCCGCGGAATTAGGCAGCATTACCGGAACGGCGATGTTGAAAGATGAGACCCGCTGCATCCGCTGCGGGCTGTGCGCGCTGCGCTGTCCCGCCAACACCATCACGATGGAGGCCTATCACTTCGTTGCGACCGAGCCGACAGGACTCATCACGATTCAAAGCTTTGATGGACCCAAACCCGCGGCTCCGGTGGCGGCTTCGAAAGGATGACAGTGAGGATTTATGCCTGAGGACCCAAACCCAACGGCTTCACCCGACAGTCCGGACGAGATGAGCCGGCGGAAGTTTTTCGTCAAGATCGGAGTTGGCTCGGTTGCGGTAGCCGCCCTGGGTACGGCTGCTTTCTCCTATGAGTATCTGTCGCCGAACGTGCTCTACGAACCGTCGCCCATTGTCGATGCAGGAAAACCCGACCGCTATCCTCCGGACTCGGTTACGCTCGATCCGGCGACAGCGATCTATGTAGTGCGCACCCCGGAGGGCTTCTTCGCCCTGTCGGCCATCTGCACACATCTGGGCTGCATGACTGCCTATAAGCCGGACCTGGGCATCATCGCTTGCCCCTGCCACGGCAGCAAGTTCACCGAGTATGGGGTGAAGATCGCGGGCCCGGCGCCGCGGCCGCTTCCCTGGTTGCGCATGTGGCTGAATGACGACGGCAACCTGTTGGTCGATCGCTCCAATGCCATCTCCATCAAGCAAATGGTGAGGGTATAGCTGTGGCAAACACCCTCCATCACATCGTTGACCAAGTTCGCGAAAACCGCATATGGCGCTCCATCTTTCGCAGCGGGAGCGGTGAGAGTAATCTGCACCGTGCGTTGTTTGTGCAGCAAAACGTTTTTCTGCACTTGTTCTCGATCAAGGCCCGCAAGCGCACGCTGGAGTTCAGTGCGACCTGGTACCTGGGTGCACTGACCTTCGGGACGTTCCTCATTCTCGTGATCACCGGCGTCCTACTGATGCTGTACTACCATCCTTCGGTTCCGCAGGCTTACGCCGACATGAAGGACCTTCAGTTCGTGGTCTCGTCGGGCGTGTTTTTGCGCAACCTGCATCGCTGGTCGGCCCACGCCATGGTCTTCCTGGTGTTTGCACACATGTTCAAAGTGTTCTATCGCGGAGCTTATCGGCCGCCGCGCGAGTTCAACTGGGTCATCGGGGTGGTGTTGCTTCTGGTGACGCTGCTCCTCAGTTACACCGGCTACCTGCTGCCCTGGGACCAACTGGCATTCTGGGCAGTGACGGTCGGGAGCAACATTGCGTCGGCGGTGCCCGTCATGGGGGCCAAGATCCGCTTCCTGATGCTGGGAGGAACTGCGGTGAACGCCAACGCGCTCCTGCGTTTCTATGTTTTGCACTGTGTGATTCTGCCACTTACGGCGATCCTGCTGGTCACGGTTCATTTCTGGCGGATCCGAAAAGACGGTGGAATCTACCCCGGTGAATCTCCGGCGGAAGGAGGTGCGAAATGAGCGATCCGAAGGATTTTGTCGCCGTCGTCGATTCCGATGCGCGTAAGACGCCCCGGCGAATAGCCTTCATCACCAAGCGGACGTCACCGCAGGTAGGCGTGAAAGACGAAGATCGGGTGATGACTTATCCCGAAGTCTTCTTCCGCACGGCCGTCGCGATCGAGGTGCTCGTGGTTGTACTGGTTATCACTTCTTTGCGGTGGAACGCACCACTCGAAGGGCTGGCCGATCCCATGCACACGCCGAATCCGGCAAAAGCCCCTTGGTACTTCCTCGGGTTACAGGAATTGTTGCACTACTTCCCGCCGGTTGTGGCTGGCGTTCTCATACCAGGCTTGGTGGTAATGGCACTCATCATCATCCCGTACTTCAACATCAACGTCGAAGCCGAAGGCTTGTGGCTGCGCGACAAGACAAAACGTCTGCGGATCTTCGGTATTGTCGTTGTGATCTTTTGCATTTTCCTGGGGGTATTCGATGTCTGGGTCGCGCTGGTGCCGACGCATCATCGTTGCCGCATTTATGTTACTTGCCGCGCAAACCAATCCGACAAACCGCACGAGGATTTCGCCGCTGGCTGGTCGCGAAGCCACTTTCGTTCTGGATCATGACATGGTTCCTGTTCGAACTGGTCGTGCTGACTGCCATCGGAACATTCTTCCGCGGCCCAGGATGGTCCTGGGTCTTGCCTTGGAGAGCTTAAGCTGGCACTCAAGAATAGTCTCAAGTCGGTCTGGCGGTTCTTCTTCGGCGACAGCGCTCGCGCCTTCGGCTCCGTAAGCCTCATCTTGCTTGTACTGCTGGCCGTCGCCCCGGCCAAGAATCACTTCAGTGAGTGGCGTCGTTATCAGAATCAATACTTACATCTCATCCGCGGACGCGCCGACGCCATCACCCTCGAACGGCACTTCCAGGGAGGGATTCAGCAGATCTGGATTCCGGAACAGCAAGTGACCGACCGGTGTCCCACTTGCCACCTTGGAATGAAGGAAGCGAGCCTGGCCGATGTCAGTGCCGTTGCATTTCGTAAGCATCCCGTGATTCCGCACTCCTTGACCGAGTTTGGCTGCACCACTTGTCATCGCGGACAGGGAGCCGCGACTACGGTAGAAGAAGCCCACAGCAGCACCGAACAATGGGAGCAGCCGTTGCTGCCGGCGAAGTACATCGAAGCCGGCTGTGGGCAATGTCATCTGGAAAAACAGACGGCAACCCCGTTCCTTAACCAGGGGCGGCAACTGATCTCCAGTTACGGCTGCACCCATTGCCACACTATCAAGCAGGCCGACGGAAGCTACATCATTCCCGACGACGATCCTCCGTCGCTGAAGCACATTGCCGACAAGACCACACGCGAGTGGGTCTATGCATGGATTAAGGACCCACAGGCCTATGCCAGCACGGCCACCATGCCGAATTACCACTTGAGCGATGACGATGCCCGCGACATCTCAGCGTTTGTCCTTGCGCAGAGCACACCGCTCGAGCCGCCGCTGCAGCCGCTGAGGACCGACGTCAAGGCATCAGCCGACCCCGCTGCAGGCACTTCGCTGTACGGACAGTCCTTCTGCGCGTCTTGCCACGCCATGCAGAACGCCGCTGGCATGATGGTCGGAGGCAATGTCGGACCGGAACTGACGGGCATCGGCACGAAAGCCAAACCTGAGTGGCTGCAGGACTGGGTGGCCAATCCCAATCACTATGATCCAAACACAATGATGCCGCACTACCGCTTCGATGCTGCCCAGGTCGCTACCCTGACTGGATTCCTGGAGTCGAAGACCGAGCCCGACTTCGTCGCCAACGTGCATCTCGAGAGCGCCACTTCGCAGCAGATCGAACATGGTAAGCGGCTGGTGGTGGAAAACGGGTGCGCCAGTTGCCACGAGATCAATGGCATTAAGAAGCCCGAAAACTTTGCGCCGGAGCTGAGCCGCATCGGCAGCAAACCGCTGAACCAACTGATCTTCGTCGAAGGCGTCGAACACAGCCTGCCGGGATACGTGGCGGGGAAGATACGCAATCCGCGCGCCTTCGGGCCAGCATTGAAGATGCCGCAGTTCAAGCTGGCTCCTCAGCAGATTGACGCGGTCACAACCGCATTGCTGGCGCTCACCGACCGCGCACAAACGCAGCCGCCCACCATGCGGATTGCCTCGGTTCAACAGACGAAATATCAGCCTGCCGGAAGTGCCG
Source organism: uncultured Acidobacteriaceae bacterium (assembly GCA_963755865.1). GTDB lineage: Bacteria > Acidobacteriota > Terriglobia > Terriglobales > Acidobacteriaceae > Bog-257. The sequence continues at coordinate 316,426 of CAVWLY010000016.1, forward strand.
GACAGCTCATGCGCGATCTGCGCTGTTTCACGTGCCACACGATCAACGGACACGGTGGAGATATGGCTCCCGATCTCACTTGGGAAGGAACGGCGGTGCAGCGTGAGTGGCTGACGCAGTTCCTGAAGAACCCGGAAACTCTGCGTCCCGCCCTGATCCGGCGCATGCCGAAGTTCAACCTCCCAGATACGGAGATCAACACTCTTGCCGATTACATGAGGACCGTTTACCAGACACCGGAGTTCGATCGCGATTCGTTACCGGTGTCGCAGTTCACCCCAGCGCAGGTGGAACAGGGGCGGCAGCTCTTCTACTCCAAATTTGCCTGCCAGTCGTGCCACATCGCCGACTACAAGGCCGACAAAGGCTACATTGGCCCGGCGCTGGCTGGGACCGGCAAGCGGTTTAACGCAGCCTGGGTTTATCACTGGCTGGAGAACCCCCAGGCACTGCGTCCTGGAACCATCGAGCCCAACCAGCACATGACCGAAGACGAGGCGCGCGCGTTGACGGCGTTTCTCATGTCGCTCAAGGCTGGTGGCGCACAGGAGGCGGTGAAGAAATGAAACCGGTAATCATCGCTGTTTGTGCAATCACGCTGCTGACGACGGGATGTTCCCACAAGAGCACGCAGCCTGCGCCTCTGCAAGCCACCGCAAGCGGAACGGCAATCGTCGAATCCAGCGGCGGCAAACAGATTGGATATATCGGCATGCCGCTGGATCAGCCCGTCGTGGTGCAAGTGAACGACGCATCCGGCAGTGCGGTCGCGGGAGCAGCGGTTTATCTCAGCGGACCAATTGGCATGAGTTTTGATCCAGCCGAGGCGCTGACCGACTCCAGTGGTCAGGTGACGAGTGTGGTCACTCTGGGCCAGCAGGCGGGCCGATACAAACTCGTCGCCAGGACGCGTGACAAATCGGGGAAGGCAATAGAATTGAGTCTGGAGGAGATCGCATTGGGCTACCAGCAGACCGTGGGCGCCCAGATCAACGCGCAGTACTGCGTCCGCTGTCACGATCCGGAGTCTACGCCGCTCCGGGTGTCGAACATGGACAATCTGTCGGTTAAGCCACACCCGTTCACCGAAGGCGAGACCCTCAACAAAATGAGCGATGCAGATTTGGTCGCCATCATCAGCCACGGCGGCCCGGCATTGAACAAGTCGCCGCAAATGCCGCCCTGGGGGTACACGCTTTCCAAAAGCGACATCGCCGCGCTGGTATCTTACATTCGTGCGGTGGCTGATCCACCGTATGAAGCGGGCGGGCTGGTGTATGCGCAGAAGTAAGGCCGAGTTGGCGATCTCTATGCCGCTGAAGGAATTGCTGTAATGAAGTTGGTGGGCGGTATTGCGGTCCTGATTGTTGTGCTGGGGACTATGGGTCCCTTACGCGCACAAGTCATGACTCCGATGGAGTTGGCGGACCCGGCAGAGCAACACCTGCAACAGCAGCACCTGCAAACCTTGATGGCCATCGGCACCGCGATTGAGGCGCACAAGTTTCCTTATCCCTTCTACTTCAGCCGGGTCCTCGATGTCGACTTAGCCAAGGTGCAGGTGGCCGACCAGCGTTCCATCCGCTTCGATATCTACAAGGGGCAAACTGTACTGGAAATTACGGGCAACTATTACGCGGCCTATTCCGCGGACCGGATGGACTCCCACGCGCGATTGAAAGAAACCTTTGAAACGGTTGTGATGCCGATACTGCAAGCAGAGGTCCCGCACTTCCCCGATGATTCCGAATTCTCTGCGTTTGCTATCGAGGTTTCCCATCATGTCCGGCAGAAGGTGATGGGCGTCAACTCTGAGCAGCCGGAGAACGTCACTGTCATCATCCCGGTGCTTGTTGCCCAGAAACTGGTGGACGCAAAGACCGACGACCAGAAGCAGGCGGCAGTACTGGAAGCGCAGGTATTCCTGAATGGGCAGCCTTACTCACTGTGGTTGCAAGAGGGTGCACCCACGGAGGAATGGAAAGAAAAGTTCACTCCTCTACCGGGGGCAAAAAAGCCCATTGAGACGGCAAGCACCGCGCCAAACGCCGCAACGTCAACAAGTGCATCTGTCTCCGCCAACCTGATGAAGACATCGCCGACACCGATGCGGATCTTTACCCCGGAGTCGCTGGCAAAGCTGCAACGTCAAAATGATGACGCGATCACACGTATGACCAAGGACCTCAACAAGGAGGCGCACTTCCTGCCGTACGCGTCCCCGACTTTCATTGGGTTCCGGCAAGGGGCCTACTTGCAGCTGTCGATTACTACCAACCTGAATGCGGTCGCTGGCACATCGCGTTACAAATTGGCGGCTCTGGCCTTCGACGAGCACATTTCTCATCTGATACGACCGGTATTGAACTACTTTCCGCCAGACCCGGATTTTGATGGCGTGGTTTTCAGCAGCATGATCCACGTTGCCGACGGATCGAGTCCAGAGGCGGTTGAATTCTTCTTTCCATTCCGCGTGATGCGCTGCTTCGCCTCGTACGATTGCACCGGTCAGCAGTTGCTTGACTCGGGGACCATTGTGATTAATGGCGAGCGCGCCGCCCTCGATCTGCAAGTCGCCGAAGGCAAAAACTAACGTCTGTAGGGCGACGCTTCTGGAACTGATCCTGGTTTTACAAACCGCTTGAGGGTGATGATTGGCGAAAACGAGGTATTGCGTATCCTGATAATTTACTAGTGACGTGGCGAAGGGGCTCGACATTCTTCAGACCACCACCCTAGTTTGACACTGGTTGCGGGCTCGACTTGTCAACCGTGTGCTTCCTCTGACGTTTACGATTAAGTTGCCTAAAATCCAGCCGCCATGCCGGCAGTGAGAGTACATGCCTCGTTTGCAAAAGTCGCACCTGAGGCTGGCCGTGACGCAAGAGATGATGACCTTGTCCCAACGTGAAAGTCTGAGACGTCGCTCCCGCCTTCTTCGATTATGCCAATGCCCTCATGGGCGAAAACCCGTCCATCCGTCACGGCGGGTAGGTCGCCTTTGAGAATGTGCAGATCAGTTCCGCAAATTGTGGAGGTGGTAATACGCACAATTGCATCACCCGGATCCTGGATGGTGCGACGCGGCTTATCCTCCCATGCGCACTTGCCTGCACCGTGGTAGACCAGTGCTTTCATCGTCGCGGTTGGGCTTGTCGTTGAAAACACCCTTAGTTGTATGTTCGAGTTCAGCTATCGTCATTATGGTGTTGTCTCTCTCGCATTGAAACTGAACCGTAAGTGTAGGAGCAACCACATGGTTGACGCATCGAATCCGCAGCCAGCGTGACTTCGTGGAGTATATCTCCTGCCTCGAAGCCCGAGCCGACGGCTACAAAGAAGAGGTCGAACCAACGATTTCGTCTGCGGTGACAATGGCACTAGCGTAGTTTGCGGGAAAGCAGGTTTTGTGGACCGCCTCGTCGGTACCTTCCTTGAAGCCAGCGAAATCCCAGCCGCCCATTGCGGTGTACTTTTTTGAGTCCTTGACCATAAACTGAATATTCTTGGCCTGCTCGGCAACGAAAGATTTCGGCGGCCAAAGACTTTGTTGCTTTCCTCCGACGCGACATAATTCCAATGCAGCGCGACAATAATTGTGCTGTTCGGGAACGGAAGCTTTCCTTCCCGATAGGCCTTGACCGCTACATCGTTGCCCAATTGGGTGCGCACATCGTTGAGGTTGCCTTCTTCGTGCGCCACGGAGATCAACTTCCAATCTCGGTATCCTGGGGCAATAGTGATTCCGTAGATCGGGGCGGCGGCTCGTCCAGAATCGCCAAATCGGACGCACGCGGGTAATCGCTGGGAGGACGCTCTTCATGACGAATGATGTGCATCAAGCTCCAAGGCCTGTTCTTTACAAGCATATGAGCGAGTTCTGGTCTGGCGACTTGGGCCTTACTCTCATAACTATCTCCCTGGTCATTCTCATCTTCGTAATAACACCTCTTCGCGAGGCGGGGCTGCGCGGGCGCCTTTTCTTCGAGCCCGTTGTGGTCGGGCTGATGGTTTTCGGCGCACTGAGCGTAAAGCAGAGCTACCTTGCCAAGGCTTTGGTGGTCGTCGTCGTCCTCGTTTGTGCGACGGTTTTGGTGGCCGGTCGCCTCTATCCGACGCCGTTTCTTCATCAGTTGGGAAGCGCTTTCGTCACCGGCACGCTGCTTCTCTATGTCCGCGTTGTGTTGCTCGTAATGTTCCGTGTAGGCCCGGTAACCTGGAGCCGCATCCAAGGCGGAATATGCGCCTATCTTCTTCTTGGCTTGGCTTGGGCTTCCGCCTTTCAGTTGGTTGAGCAACTCCTCCCGGGCTCCTTTTACTTCGTTACCGTGCCAACGGATATGGACCAACTCACGTCTAAGCTTACCTATTTCAGTTTTGCCACGCTTACCACCGTCGGCAGTACGATCGCCCCAGTGCGTCCGATCGCGCGCTACCTCACCATCGCTGAAGCCATCGTCGGCCAGCTTTTTCCCGCGACCCTCATCGGCGCCCTCGTGGCCATGGCCATGCAGTCCCGCAGCAAATCCTGAGCCCGCAGGCATGCGGCACCATCTAAAAGAACGAAAGCCAGCATTACAATGACTGACACCCATATGAATGGTGCCCTCTCGTCTTGGGGCGATTGAGGAATTCATTCCGCCTTGCAAAGGTCGAGTCAGAAAGTTCACATTTCCAACGTCTCGTACATCGACTACAACAGGGATCCGATTCCATTGGGAAATGCGTTCCTTTCCGCTCTGCACAAGAACGAAAGGTTCCAACTGGAACGAGAGGTTCGGGCATTACTCCAGACCGGCGGGCACGACTCTACAGTTTGCAGTCGCCGCTGGAAGCGTAGGGAGGTCGTCGTTCGGAGAAGCGTCTGAGAGATGCTCCAAGCCTCCGCCGCTTAGCCGAAAAGAGAATTCGGCTGGGCTTCGCAGCTGTTCCGGACACGCTTCTCAAGGATGGATAGCCTTGACTTCTGCATTTGACCATAGCTCTTGACACCACTACCACTTAGGAGCCATTGTTCACTACCACGGCGGATACTACCGTGTAAGCAATTCAAACTCCGGTCAGGAATCTCGGCGCGCCGGGGTCAAGACGAGGTGCGGGCCGTATCCTCCGAGGTCGCTTCGAATGACGGACTCTCCCGCGCAGGATGAACTGCGTTCTTATGCACGACCCAATTCTCGAGATCGCACACGTGTTGTTTATCGATATCGTGGCGTACTCCGCGCTTCCGGCCGACCGCCAGCGCCTGGCGGTTCGCATCTTGCAGGACGCTATCGGTTGCACCAGTGATTACGCCCGGTCCCAAGGCAGTGAACAGTTAATTGTGATCCCCACGGGCGATGGTGCAGCACTGGTTTTCTTTCGCGATGCCGAGGCACCGGCCCGTAGCTCTCTGGAACTGGCGCAATGCCTCCGGGACGAAGATGCTTTCCAGGTACGAATGGGCATCCACACCGGGCCTGTGTATCGCATTGCCGACATCAACGCTAACCGGAACGTGACGGGTGGAGGAATCAACCTGGCCCAGCGCGTTATGGAAGTAGGCGATGCGGGTCACATCCTGGTATCGAAGACCGTGGCTGACATCCTCTCAGAGGTGAGTACCTGGCGGGAGTGCCTGCACGATCTGGGCAGAGCTGAAGTAAAGCATGGTGCGTGGGTACACATATTCAATCTGTACACGGGCACCGCGGGAAATCCCCAGGTCCCATCGCGGCTCAGTTCCGCGCACGCCGTCGAGGTGCGGAAGAGCCGGGACCAGCATTCCGCCAAGGCAGCAAGTTCGAGTCCTGCACCCGCCGGGAGCCAGCAGGGCGACCACATCAGGGTTCTCAGTGTTGACGACCATCCGCTTCTGCGCGAAGGAATTGCAACCCTCATCAATAGCCAGCCGGACATGCACGTGGTGGGCGAAGCAGCCAGCGGGAAGGAGGCCCTGGAGCGATTTCGTGAGCTCAACCCCGACGTCACCCTCATGGATGTCAGGATGCCTGACATGAGCGGCATCGACGCGCTGATCGCGATACGGAAGGAGTACCCCAACGCGCGAGTCATCATCGTGACGACCTCCGAAGGCACCGGCGAGATTCAGCGGGCGCTGGAATCAGGCGCCCGAGGATACTTGCTCAAGAGTATGCCGCCAAGAGAGTTGGTCGAATCCATTCGGCAGGTTCACGCCGGCAAGAAGTGTATTCCGTCGGCCATCGCGGCACATCTGGCGGAACACTACAGCGACGAAGCCCTTACCGCGCGCGAGGTCGAGGTGTTGCAGCAGGTGGCAGCTGGGAATCGCAACAAGAACATTGCCGAGCGATTGTTCATTTCAGAGGAAACCGTCAAGGTGCATATCAGGCACATTATGGAGAAGCTGGGAGCCAGCGACCGCACCCAGGCGGTCGCCATTGCCGTCAAGCGTGGAATCATTCAGTTGTGAACAAAAACCGGTTCTCTGGCCGCCGAGTGCAGGTGTCCCCGGTGCCGATCTTGTGGACTTAGTTCCTTCGGAATTCCGTTAGTAGGTGATGCATGCCATCCGCCGCGACTGATTACTTGATGCAGGTTCTGGCATCGCTCGGGTTTACTGGTGAACAGACTGCGGGACTATCGGATCTTGCACAAGAGCTCGAAATCCTGAATTTCAGTGCCGGCGATGTCCTCATGCGCGAGGGCGATCCTGGAGACAGCCTGTATATCGTTCTGCAGGGAACCGTTGACGTGACTGCTCAGGACAAGCCGCTGGCGCGACTCGGTTCTGGCGAGTTGATAGGAGAGCTGTCAGTGTTGACCGGCGAACCTCGCTCGGCGATGGTTAGCGCTATCGAACCGGTTCGCGCGGCAAGGCTCTCACGGGATCGTTTCGAATGTTGGGCGGAACGTCACCCTGACGCCGCCCGGCAGCTATTCGCAATCATGCTGGATCGTCTCTACAAAGTGCGGCTTGCGTTTGCTCTTCACCGGAACGAGCTCTTTGCGGCGCTGGAGCCCGCGGTCCTGCGCGAGCTGGAATCCGAACTTAAGCTCGTGACTCTGGCCAGAGGGGAAGTGCTATATCGCGAAGGGGAGCCGGGAGATACCCTGGTGGTGGTTGTTGATGGCCGCCTGCGCGTCACCGCTGGCAAAAAATGGGGCGAAGAATACCAAGCGGAGGTAGGACGCGGTGAAACGGTGGGTGAGATGGCGCTCGTGAGCGGCCAGCGGCGCAGCGCAACTGTTGCCGCCATTCGCGACAGTAGTGTAGCGGTACTCTCGCGCGAGGCCTACGAGCGTCTTCTAGTGAAATATCCGATCGCGATCTCGCACATCGTCACGTGCAGTCTGGTGACCAAGCTGCGAAACATGAGCGAAGGTCTGCCGCAGAAACAGGCGGTTTCCACTATCGCGCTAATTCCTGCCGACCGCAACGTACCGCTCGACTTCTTCGCTGCGCAACTCGCGGCTAGCTTCGCCCGCATGGGCAAGACCGTGCTGCTTTCGAGCAACTCCGTTGAGCGGCTACTGGGAAGAGAAGGCGCAGCCCAGGTGACGGTGGATCACGGTGGGCACGTCACCATGGTCGAGTGGCTCCATAAACAGGAACTGGAGCACGACTACGTCATTTATCAGATCGATCCGGATCTGAGCGAGTGGAGCCGGCGCTGTATTCGCCAGTCTGACCGGGTCCTGATCGTAGGCGACGCCTCGGGCAACAGCGCGTTCTCCGAATTGGAGCGGCTTGTGCTTCCGGAGCAGCGGCCGGGGCTCGTTTTACTGCAGAAGTCGGCGGAGCCAACCGGCACAGCAGCATGGATCAGGAATCGCCAGTTGGAATGCCATCATCACGTTCGGCTCGGCGAACCTGCGGATTGCGACCGCCTGGTGCGCTTTCTTACGGGGCGGGCGGTCGGCCTTACGTTGGGTGGAGGATTCGCCCGCGGACTGGCACACCTGGGTGTAATTCGCGCCATGCATGATATGGGCATTCCCATTGATGCGATCGGCGGCAGCAGCATGGGCAGCCTTGTCGGCGCACTGTGGAACCAGGGCTGGAGCTACGACCGCATCCTGACTGAAACACGTGCCGGCTGTGAGAAGTCTTTCAATGATCTGACATTCCCGTTCGTTGCCTTCAAGAGGGGCAAGAAATTTGGCGATTTCGTCTGGTCCTTGTACGGCGAACGGCAGATCGAAGATCTTTTCATTCCTTACTTCTGCGTGTCTTCCAATCTCAATCGTGCAGAAACAGTAGTGCATCGGCGGGGTTCTCTGGCCAAGGCGGTCCTCGCCTCTACTCGCGCTCCGGCCATTTTCCCGCCGGTGGTATACGATGGAGAACTGCACGTGGACGGCGGAGTTTTGAACAACGTGCCGGTCGACATCATGAAGTCGTTTGTGAACGGGGGCACCGTTATTGGAGTGGATGTCTCACCGCCACACGAACTCAATCTCGTCGAAGATTATGGTCACGACGTGGACGGCTGGCAGGTGCTGAAGAGCCGCCTCAGCCCGTTCGCGAGGAAGAGAATTCCGGTCCCGAGCCTCATGCTGGTGCTGATGCGCACCATAGAATTCGGCGGGTTGTCACATAAGAAGACTACCTCGCGCGTAGCCGACATTTACCTGCGCCCTCCGTTACTGAAGTTCAAGCGCAACGACTTTTATGCAGCGTCAGAAATTGCCCAGGTTGGATACGACCACGCCCGCGAACAGATCGAAGCATGGCTCAAAACCGGCACCGACCGTGCAGCTCAGGACCTCAGCTCGGCTGTTCACAAGTGAAATGAGACATTTATCGCTTGTTCCGCCCGACCGATTCAAATCACTTGGTCAAATTCGCTGGCAGGCACCCGTCAGGGCAGTAACGTGATCGCGAACGGCAAGCCTACAGTAAGCAGCACAATTAGGTGGACTGTGTGCGTCCAACCAGTCGCTATCACCTCGCCTCCAGGCGTATGCGGATGGGGTCCCGCGGTCGCAGCGTAAGGCTCGGAACGGGTAGCACCGGCGCTTCGTCCACCGACACGAGCTGATACATGCGAGCTATATTTGCGAGGATCAGGGCGGCTTCAGTCGTCGCGAACGATGCCCCGATGCACAGCCTGGGACCACCCCCAAAGGGAAAATAGGCGAACCGCGGCAGCTTCTGACAGGCGCTGCTGCTCCAACGGTCCGGATCAAACTTCTCCGGCTCGGAGAAAAACCTTGGGTCTCGATGCATGATCCACTGGCTCATCACAACGTTGGCTCGAGCAGGAATCCGGTATCCTTCCAATTCGAAGGCGGCGATCGCGGTACGGGCCGTGGTCCAGGCCGGAGGATATAACCGCATCGTCTCCTTGATGACGTTTTCCAGGAAGGTAAGCGACGGGATATCGGAAACGCTCGGCAACCTGCCTGCCAGCACGCGGTCCAGTTCGTGCCGAAGTTTTTCTTGCGCTCCGGCATTCTGGGACAGCAAATATAACGCGTATGAAAGCGCCAGCGCGGTCGTCTCGTGACCCGCCAGCAGGAAGGTCATCACCTCGTCTCGCAGTTGCTCGTCCGTCATCCAGCTGCCATCCTCATCACGAGCTTGCATCAGGATGGAGAGCAAGTCGCGCGATGTCACTTGGTCACTGCTCCGGCGCTGACGGATGATCTCGTACACGGCGGCGTTCATCTCGTCCACAGCACGACGTACGTCCCGCATTCCGGGTAAAGGAAGGTACTGGAAAAAGTGAGGCAGGAGCAGTCTCCCGCCGGTGCTGTTTACCAGGACAGTGTTGAGAGACCGCGCGATCTTGTCTGTTTCTATCGTCTCTATCTCGAAAAGTGCTCGCATGACTACGCGCAGAGTGAGGCTCATCATTTCCTGATGGATGTCCACCACCGTGCCACCCTTCCATGAAGCGAGCGCCTGCTCGGCGGAGTCGGTCATGCAGTTGGTGTAAGCGGAAATGCGATCGCGTGAGAAGGCCGGTTGAATGAGCCGGCGCTGCCGTTTCCATGCGTCCCCTTCAGCGGTGAACAACCCGTCGCCCAGCAACCAGCGGCTTTTCCGCACGTAGGGATCTTTCAGAAAGTTCTGCGGATTCCGCACCAGCACGTACTCGATCAGATCGGGCCGATTCAGGAAATAAACGTGGCGCCATGCGGAACGGTAGTAATAAATGTCGCCATACTGGTCAGCCCACCTTCTGAAGGTGTCCAGCGGTGCCCGACCCGCAAGGGGGAAGTTACCGATCAGAAAGTGCGGCTTTGGTCCCGGAGGGCGCAGCATACGAGTGCAACCAAGTTTAGCAGCCCACTCAGCGGACACCCAGTATGATCCGCTGACCCGACTTCCACAGGGGAAATCGGGGCCTGGCTGATCCTTTGGTAGGCCTGCACGACGTAGCTCTGGGCGGCCGACAGGATCCCGTGTCTGTGAGGGTCAATGTTGACGAATAGCGGTTGTACATACACAACCGTGGCACTCGCTCGTAAACGACTGTTGATTGTTGAGCCAGGAGCTTCGCCAAGGGCAAGCGCTGCACACAAAACAACTTGGTAACAACAGCTTCCTCATGTTCGTATCCTCAAACTTCTTACTTAGGCCTGAATGAGTTGTTGGGGCTCTCGATACCAATCAACGCCAACGGCGCGATTGGCGACGCCGGGACTTTATTCGGCGGGGGTCCATCCTTGGGTTGGGTTGTAATCCTTGATGGATGCGGCAATTTCGGTCGTCTTCTCGCCCAGGTCTTTCTGATAGACAACGCCTTCCCGGCTTAACAGGAACGTCATCACTCCGGATTCTCGATACTTGACCGGAGTAGCTAGGATCGCAAACCCACCCGTCATCTTTCCGTCAACGATGTAGCTCTTGGCGCCGCCGTTGGCTTGATCTCCCTGAGCGGTGAGAATGCGGTAAGAATAGCCATCGAAGACCGGCTGCGCGCCGGGTGCTGTTGAGGCGATGATGTCTTTGGCGAAATCATTCAGTCGTCCCAGAGGACTTGATGGCTGGTCCGCGGGAACCTGCCAATATAATCCATCCTGTTTTCCCGCGCTGCTCAGGATCTTCTGCGCGTATTGGCCGGCAGGGTTGCCGTCGTGTGCGCCCTGGAAGTATAGGTCCTGCGCGTTTCCCATCGCTGAGATGGCATCCATTGCCAGCAGTTCGTTCTTCCCGATGCGGCGCGCCAGAATCTCTTCTTCCCCGGCCGGTGTATCGAAATACCATTTGGACGATGAATCCTGCGCCAGAGGTATCGGATAGGGATAATTGTCGGCTCCGATGTGGAGGACTTGACTGCCGTCAGTCATCGTGACCCAGCGGTGCATCCGGTCATATTTGGCGACGAAGGACGCAAGCGCTGCCTTGTCTTCCGCCGCGTCTCCGGAAGACAGAATTGCCTTCGAATCCGGGCCCAGGACGTGGGCAAGAGCACCCTCATCGTCGGTTTGCGCTGCTTCCCGCAACGCCTGTCCGGCCTCCGCCGGGGTTGCAAAGGCTGCTTGTGACTCGACTACTGCTGTCGCGCCGGCCGACGTTCGAGCGTATCCCAGGATGACAAACAGGATCGCCAACAGAAGTACCGGCGCCACCAGTGGGGTTTCCAACTTCATCGAATATCTTGCGTGCGGTTTCATGTTCTTACTCCTCGTTCTTTCCTTTCGCTAAAAGTCACTTTTGGATCGTGGAGGCCCAGCGTTGGAGTTGGAGCTTAGCGGCGGAGTTCGCCACCGCCGTTGTGAGCGGGTTGCGAGTGCGTCGCCGGTCTCCGCATGGCTGCCCTCTGCGTGCCGCTGGGATGCATGCTGGCGTGGCCACGATTGGACTCTGCCCGCGCCGAGCGACCATATCCGCTCATCGGGGAGTGGAGCTGCTTGCTTCCGTTTGAATTGGTGCGTGCTTCCTGGCTACCGCCAAGCCGGTCCTGAGTGCCGAGTGTTGAAGGCTGATGTTGTGTTGCGCCATTTCCGCCGATCAGGCCGTGATTGCCGTTTTGTCCGCCGTTCGGCTGATCAGCTGGTTTTGTGCCAGACGCATCGTTGTGCCACCCGCCATCGGGACCGTAGTAGCCGTTTGGGTGATACGCGCCGTCGGGACCATAGTGCGTGTCGGTGTCCGGACGATAACCGGGGTCGGGATGATACGTGCCGTTCTTGTCGTAATACCCGGGATTCTCCGTACCTGTCGCACCACGTGCGTGATTCGCATCTGGGTGCCAGCCGCCGTCAGGACCGTAGTAGCCGTTCGCGCGATATTGGCCGTTCGGACCGTAGTGCGTGTCGGTGCCGGGCTGGTAGTTGGCGTCGGGGTGATACGTACCATTCGCAGCGTAGTACGCATTGTTTTCGGTTCCCGTCGCCCCACCTGCCCAAGGCCGATAGCCGTTGTAGGGCCTGTTATTCCAGATGTGGTTGTTGATATAGGTGTTGTTGTTGTAAATGATGGTGGAACCGCCGCCACCACCCCAATTCAATCTCCAGGCGTTCCATCCCCAGCCGAAGGCGGCTCCCCATCCACCACCACCGAAGGTGGCTCCGACCGTGACTGCAGGTCCGAAAACGACACCAACGGAGGCCACGGGTACCGGCGGAGGCACATAGAGCGGCACCGCCACGGGGCCGCCGTAAACCACAGCCGGGTTATATTGCGGAACGTAGACGACCTGAGGATTCGCCGGTTGAATAACGATCGTATTGGGAGATGGTTGAGTGACTGTGATCTGACTCGTGGACTGGAGCGTGCCCGCCGCTTGCGCCTTGGCGCGCATCGTTTGCACGGCTGCCATCACATCAGCCTGTTGATTCGCGAATGCCTGCCCGAGGCTCGATGTCCACGAGAGGTTATGCGCCAAGTTATCTAACACGGAAGGAAACTGCGTCAAAGCCTTGACACTGGGATCCCAGGATTGTTGGTTTACAGCCTGCGCGAGCGCAGCTCCGGTAAGGTTTTTGTTTTGTGCCAGCCAGTCGTCTGCGTATGCGACCTGGTCTGGGTTCGCAGAAGCTGCAAGCACTTGTGCTACCAGCGCATCTGGGTACAGCGCAATGGGGGCAACCAGTGCGTCGAGTTGATCCGGCGACAGAGGCGCGGGGGTTGGCGCTGAGGCGCCTGGCGTAGCGGAGCCAATCGTTGGCTGCGGAGTAGGTTGAGGCACGGGCGCCGCAGCGGGCTGTGGAGGCACTAATACCGGCTGGGACGCATAGACTGTCCCTGTTGGTGGATCTGCCACCGATGCTGCCGCCGGGCGTACGGCCTGCCACGCCGCGCGCTTGCCGTGAAGCCCGTACGAGCCTGACATCCTATCGCCATAGACGTGACCGCCGAAATTCAATACGTTCTTCGTAACCGTACTAAATCGGATGTAGTTCCCGTGGATCTCACCCTGAATCGGACCAGACTGGACAGGGCCTTCGAAGAATCCCGAAAGCTGGTTGCCAGATTGTGTGATCTGAACGTGCTTCACGACTGTCTCGCCGTTCTGGATGTTGGTGGAATAAATTGTCCAGTCGCCTTCCACGTTGTCCGGCGGTTGTTGGGCTGGCATGGTCGTACAGAGCATCAGTGACAGGACAGCCACGCCAGCCAGGTTAAACATTGCGTTCATTCGTTTCATGACATCCCCCTCGTTAGTTGTGCGAGCACGCTGTTCACAAAGGAGCGTTCCGGTTCGCCAGTTGGCTTGTCTGCTATTCAGCTGCGTGCTTATCGCTTCCATGGCTGTACTATGCGGCCTTCACGGCTGAACACACATCACGAGATAAGTGGCTTTTTTACTAACGCTGCTGGGTGTGCGCGGAGATACCACGATCGGGTAAGGCAAAAGCCCTGGATGCGGCAGAACGGAACAGAAGGCGAGAAATTGTGAGTGACGATCGCGAAAATATGGCGCTGGCCGCGAACGGCGCAGCGCCACAGGTAGGGGGACTGGAATAGGAACCTAGGCCACCGTGTTCGTTCCTACTGACCGGTTCCAGTGAGCGTGATCAACTGCGTCGCTGGATTGCGATTCAGCGAATTGTCCTTCCCTTCAGCGGTGCCTTGGATCAGACCCGTCCGGGTGGGATCGAAGCTTATGCTCAGGTTGCAGCTGGTGCCCGGCGCCAGCGAGAAGGTGCTGGTGCAATCCGGGGGCGTGCCGGAGCCTGCTACTTGCTCGAAGTTTGGCGGCATGCTAAATCCGCCTTCGAGGGCATTCAATTGCTGATTGCCCACGTTGTCCACCGTGATCGACAGCGGGTTGGAGGCTTGGTTCACGGGAGTCGTGGGGAAATTCAGCGCTGGAGGCTTCGAGCGCTGGAGCTCCACCACCTGGCTCTGGTTGCTATTCGCAATGAACAGATCGTCCGCTCCATCCACAGCGACCCCGCTTGCGTAAGAGGTTGTGTCCAAGGTGATCGGAGAGCCACCGCCAGCCGGTATCTCCTCCACTCCATCGCTCACGGTGACAAACAGATTGTCCGCGGCGTCGACGGCTACCGCCAACGGATCAGCGAGCCCGGAAGCGACAGTGGTCTGGACGCCGCCGTTGGTCGGGATCTTGACCAAGCGTGCGTTTCCACTATCCGCTACGAAAAGGTTGCCGGAAGAATCCAGCGCCATACCCCAGGGAGTGTTCAACCCCGATCCTAGAGAGAGTTGGGTACCACTGGCAGCCAAAACCTCCAGCACCTGGTTGTGGCAGAGGTCCGGGATGAAGACATTGCCCACGCCATCTACTGCAACACCCCAGGCGCAAACGTCAGTGGCTACCACGCTGGCCGAGCCACTTAGCGTAATCTTCAATACCTGCATGTTGCCCATGTCGGCGACGATGAGATTACCCGCTCCATCCACCGCTACCGCTGTCCCCTCCGACAGGCCGAAGTACACAACATTCTGGCTGCCGCCCGAGTTCGCGGGTACCTCCACCAAATCGTGAGTATTCACGATGAATAGATCGCCGGCCGCGTCCATCGCCACGCCATTGGGCGACGCGAGGCTGGCTACGTTCTGCGAAGTGGCTGGGTCGAAGGCAATCTGCGGTCCTTGCCCGACGCCATACAACATGGTCGACGCCGCCAAACTACCGTCGGGCCTTGTGATCTGGAGAACGCCAGTACGGAGTCCGGGATACTTGGGCGAAAAGTTCACTCTAACGCTGCAAGTCGAACCCGCTGTCAGCGACCCGGGGCAGGTACTGCCGGTCACAGTGAAGTCGAGGCTTGTCTGGCTCGAACCTTGGTTCAGGGTTCTTATCTGGCCTAAGTTACCGCTCGCCGTCACGGCATAGGTCAGGGTTATAGTTTCACCGCAATTTGAGCTGCAAGTGTTAACGGAGCCGAAGTTTGCTGATATGGTCGAGGTCTTCAGCACGTTCGAGGGCCCGTTCAAAACGAACAGATCGCCGGCTGCATCCACCGCAATGGCATTGGCGGCGATTCCGGACAGCATGGTGAACTGCTGATTCCCTTCAGCCGGAACCTCTACCACGCGATTGCTTCCCGCGTCCGCGATGAAAAGGTTGTAATTTCCATCCACTGCCAGGCTGGTAGGACCGTTGACGCTGACTTCAATGGACCTCAGATTGCCACTTTCGGCTTCATACACCTGATTGCTATTGGCACGCGTAAGGAAGACATTGCCCCGCTTATCCGCGGCGATCCCCGACGGAGACGGGAAGTTGCTAACTAAGACGCTAAAACCTCCGGCGGCCGGAATCTCGTCCACCTGCCCAGCGCCGAAATCCGCGACGTAAACATTGCCATTTCCATCCACAGCCACCTGCGTAGGATTAGTGAATTCGCTGCTAAGTGCGGTCTGTGCTCCGGAGGGCGCAATTTTCACGAGGGTGACACCGCTCGTGACATAAACGTTATCGGCTCCATCTACCGCTATGCCGTTGGGAGAGAGGCCAGTGGCGATGACAGACTGCCGTCCGCCAGGGGTTATCTTCGTTATCCCTCCACTGTTATTGGGTATGTAGATGTTTCCTGCTGCGTCCGTTGCTACCTGCCGAGCCATGGAGAACCCACTGGCCACCACGGTGGTTGGAGGTTGGACAAGGCTCAAGATTGCTTGTCCGTAGAGTGCGGCCGGCAGCGACAACACCAGAGCTATAGCTAGCATGGGGGCCTTAAAAGTTAGCGAAGCAAGATGCTTCAAGGTTGTTGTTAATTGACGAGTTATTTGCGAGATGTGTTTTGCTTGGATTTTCATGATCTGCCTTACCATCCTCAATTCCTAGAATTACGAATGTAAGCAAAAAGACTTGGGCCCGCGACGCACTTACTGGGGTCGATACAGCCGCTTCTACCGCTCCCATCCGCTACGGTTACTATGCGGGTGCTAAGCACAATGCGCATCACGAGATAAGAGGTTTTTTGGCTACCACCGCCGGGTAAATGCGGGGATAACAGAAATGGGGATTCGTTGCGTACCACGACAGGCTGCGTACTGAGGTACCGCTATCAGGTGAGGCAACCGAAATGGGGCCCCAGTTGACAACTATGGATGGCGGAACGCTGCACTAGTGATGGCAAACCTTGGCGATAGTTGTTTGGTCCACCCTCACCGAGGTCGGCGTCGGGGGAAGATTCGACCAAATCATCGTCAATAATGAGTGCATGAATTCGAGATTCCCGACCTATACTTGTGGCAAGTGACTCATGGTGTTTCCCACCGACTTGCAGGGAATCTCGGGGGAAGATGCCCGTCACCCGGAAGGGTCATCACCACATCAATGCGCATCTTGCGGTCAGGAAGGATCGAAGGAAGTTTCCTCTCGGCGTCCAGACTCTGTCTGTATGTGGTCATTCTTTGTGTTCCCGCGATCGCGCTAGATCCCAGCCGGCAAATTTCGCAATATGCCCACACCGCCTGGCGGGTTCAAGACGGAGTCTTCGGCGGTGCGCCGCATGCCATCACACAGACTAAAGATGGCTACTTATGGGTTGGCACGGAAGCCGGTCTGCTGCGCTTTGACGGAGTTCGTTTTGCTCCATGGACGGCGCCTGCCGGCAAGCGACTTCCCAGTCAGCGGATTTACTCTCTCCTGGGCGCTGACGATGGCAGCCTGTGGATTGGCACTGGCAGAGGCCTGGCACATTGGAAGGATGGGGTCCTTGTTACCTACCCTACTGTGCCAGATTTCATTGAGTCCATCCTGCAAGACCTGCAAGGCACGATCTGGATAGTCCGCTCTGGAGTACGCGACCAGCAAGGCGGACTGTGCAAAATCGCTGATGCCGGTGCAGTGCGCTGTTATGGACCATCGGATGGGATTCCGTTTATCTACGCACAGGCGATTGCGCGGGATACATCGGGCAATCTGTGGGTCGGCAGCTCGAATGGGATATGCCAGTGGAATCCCACATCGGGGAAGGCCCACGTTTATCTTCGCGAGGAATTGGAACGAGCGAAAGGGCTGCAAGGAGTGAGTTCCATTGCTGCGGATTCCAGCGGCGCTCTTTGGGTGGGCGTGGCGTGGTCGGGAAAGGGGCTGGGGCTGCAACGGTTCGACCGGGGAGCATGGAAGGATCCTGCGATACCCGGACTTGACAGCGGCAGCGTAAAAGTCAGTGCTTTGCTGATCGATCATGACGGCGGTCTCTGGGTGGGTGCCCAAAACCATGACACCTTGCGGATCTACAAGGGCAAGGTAGATCGTTTTGGCAGCGCCGATGGCCTCTCCAGCGATTCGGTCAACGGCTTCTATCAGGATCGAGAGGGCGACCTGTGGGTTGTCACGACAAAGGGAATCGACCGCTTTCGCGACGTGCCCGTGGCGACCTTTTCAAAACGCGAAGGCCTGACATCGGAAGATGTGCAGTCTGTGCTCGCCGCGCGGGACGGGACGGTATGGATTGCAAATCTACAAGCCTTGGAGCTCTGGCGCCAAGGCAGGTTATCTGCGATATCCCAGGCAAAGGGACTGCCCGGCCGCCTGGTAACTTCGCTGTTTCAGGATCACTCCGACCGCCTGTGGGTCGGCATTGATGGTGGATTGAACGTTTACGACAAGGGCCAATTTCGACCCGTTAATAAGGCGGATGGTAAGCCAATCGGCGTGGTGATAGCGATCACCGAGGATTCGAATCACGATATCTGGGCAGCGGTAACAGCTCCGGCTCTTGTTCACATCAGCGATTTGGAGGTGAAGGAGGAAATCTCTCCGCCCCAAATTCCGCGCGTCCGGTCTTTGGCGGCCGATTCCGAGAGTGGCATCTGGCTAGGACTCGAAAGCGGAGACCTTGCCCGATACCGGCAAGGCCAACTGGAGACCACTGCCACTATTCATTCTCCAACCTCTGGCGCGGTGGATAATCTGTTTGCCGATTCCGATGGTTCGGTGTGGGCTGCAAGGGGCGATGGGTTAATTCACTGGAAGTCGGGGCGGGTTGAGACTCTCAGCTCGCGCAACGGTCTTCCCTGCAACTCTGTCAGCGCAATTGTGGCTGACGACCAGGGCTTTTTGTGGCTGGATGCTGCCTGCGGATATATCGCGATTGCCCGGCCGGAGCTGGAAAACTGGTGGCGGAAGCCGGAATACCAGGTTAAGACCGAACTGCTGGATCCATTCGACGGAGCTCAGCCCGGCCCGACACATTTCCGCCCCACGGCTGCTAAGTCGGCCGACGGTAAGCTATGGTTCGCAAACCAGAACGTTCTGCAAGAGATTGATCCCGGTCGTCTGCACCTCAATGATGTGCCTCCTCCGGTGCACATTGAACAAGTCATCGCTGACCATAAAGCCTACCCAACGACAGGAGAATTACAGCTTCCTGCCTTGACACGTGACCTTGAAATCGACTACACCGCGCTCAGCCTGGCGGTCCCGCAGAAGGTGCACTTCCGCTATCAATTGGAAGGTCACGACGCGGATTGGCAGGATCCACAGGGCCGGCGTCAAGCTTTCTACACTGACCTTGCGCCCCGCACGTATCGCTTTCACGTGATCGCCAGCAACAACGACGGAGTGTGGAATGAGACGGGCGCAATGCTGGCCTTTGTGGTTTTGCCGGCCTACTACCAGACCGCATGGTTTCGACTGTTGTGCTGCGCCATCTTCGCCTTTCTGCTCTGGGCACTCTTCCGGCTTCGCCTGCGGCAAATTGCGGCTCGTATGCAAGACAGGCTGGAAGAGCGACTTGAGGAACGAGAGCGGATTGCCCGCGACTTACACGACACCCTGCTGCAGGGATTTCTCAGTGCCTACATGCAACTGGATGTCGCTAATGATCGTTTGCCAGTCGACTCGCCAGCGAAGCCTCTGGTGCAGCACGTTCTCGATCTGATGAAGCACGTGAGTGAGGAGGGTCGGAACGCGATTCGCAGGCTGCGCTCGCCACGTCCTGCGTCTGATGGTCTGGAAGAAAAGCTTTCCGAAATTCGCGGAGAGTTTCCGCTTCAGGAGCAGCTTGATTTCCGAGTCATCGTGGAAGGAAAGCCCAACGCGCTACATTCTGTCATTCGCGAGGAGGTTTACCGCATTGCCCGTGAAGCCGTGATCAACGCATTTCGCCATTCCGAGGCGGGCCGGATTGAAGTTGAAATCAAGTATGCTGTGCGAAGCCTGCGCGTCCTGGTGCGCGACAATGGCTGTGGTGTCGATCCCGAGGTGCTCCGGACCGGACGCGAAGGACACTGGGGTCTATCGAACATGCGGGAGCGAGCGGAGAAGATCGGTGCCAAGTTTGCAGTCCTGTCCCGTGCGGGTGCGGGGACCGAGGTGGAGCTGTCGGTGCCCGGCGAAGTAGTCTTCGAAACTACGTCGGGGGGCTGGTGGAAGCGGCTAACCAGATGGTTTCCAGGGAAGATCGAGGTCGACGTTCCGCCGAGCAGAGAGTGAGTAAGGGCTATGAACGAACAAACACGTATACGCGTCTTGAGCATCGATGACCATCCGCTCTTGCGCGAGGGAATCGCTACCCTCATCAACAGTCAACCAGACATGTGCAGTAGTGGGCGAGGCGTGCACCGGAGGGGAGGCTCTTGAACGCTTTCGCGAACTCCAGCCCGACATCACACTTATGGATGTCAGGCTCCCGGATACGAGCGGTATTGACGCGATGATTGCCATTCGCAAGGAGTTCCCTGAGGCACGCGTCATTATGCTGACGACATCCGAAGGCGATGTCGAAATCCAGCGGGCACTCGAGGGAGGTGCTAGAGGTTACATGCTGAAGAGCATGCCCCCAAAGGACCTGGTAGAGGCCATCCGTCAAGTTCATGCCGGAAAAAAGCGTATCCCACCAACCATTGCGGCCCATTTGGCGGAACACTACAGCGACGAGGCCCTCACCGCGCGGGAAGTCGAAGTCCTGCAACAGATCGCGGGCGGCAATCGCAACCGGGACATTGCCGAAAGACTCTTCATCTCCGAAGAGACGGTCAAAGTGCACATCAAGCACATTATGGACAAGCTGGGCGCCAGTGACCGTACGCAAGCTGTCGCGATAGCCGTGCGGCGCGGAATCATCCACCTCTAAAGAAGACATCCTCCGCTGCTGAGATATTCCCCGATAGTGGTAGGACAAAATTCCGAGCTCTAGGGATTCGCTGCACGCAGGCAGCTGCTAATCTTACGTACGCGGGATTCAATGACACTATGGATCCTCGGGAGTTGAGCTTGCGAAGGCTGTATTCCACATTTCCCGGCGAATGGCATGGCATAGGTTTGCTGCTGTTGCGAGTGGCGATTGGCGGGACGCTCATCCTGCAGGGTTCAGCCTATTTGCCTCAACTTCACGGACTCAGGCTTGAGGGGTGGGCCGTCTGCCTGCTGGCCTTCGCGAGTGGTACTGCCCTTCTCGTGGGGTTTTTGACTCCTGTCGCGAGTAGCCTGGCGGTCTTGGGTGGAATGGGCATTACATTCTCATGGCTTCCTGAAGCGAATTGGAATGTCTTTGCCCGCAACCCGCTGAGTCTTGCTGCGATCATTGTGGCCGTGGCTTCTGCTCTCCTGGGTCCCGGGGCTTTTTCGCTGGATGCCCGCTTCTTTGGACTGCGCAAAGTCATCATTCCCCGGTCGCCTGCCGCGCCTACCAAAAGCTAACTTCCTGACTTGCTTCGAGTTGCCCGGATGTTGAATTCACGAAGGCTCGTGAATCCACGAAACCTCAGGAGGCCGGTGGGGCTCCTGCGGACCAATGGTTATGGCAGCGGACACAACTGCCCTTGATGTAGAATCAGCTCTTACCCTGGGACATTTCTGTGCAGGCCGAACCATTACTGTCACTTGCCGCAACGGTAGCCGGCGAGCACCGTACGGACGACGTTCTGGCCGCTGTCGTCCGGGGTCTCGCCCGTCAGCCTGGCGTTGCGCTAGCGCGGATTTGGCTTCTTTCTCCTGGCGATCTGTGTGACTCCTGTTTCCTCCGTGCCCAATGCCCTGATCAGGTGCAGTGTCTTCACTTGGCAGCTAGTGCTGGATCTCCGCTCCATTCCGCGGGCGAGGACTGGTCATTTCTTCAGGGCCATTTTCGCCGAATACCACTGGGGCACGGCAAGGTTGGGCGGATTGGCAACACTGGACAATCGGTTCTTGTCGGCGATTTGGCTTCAGAAAGCAAATGGTTCATACGTCAGGATTGGGCCGCGCTAGAGCAGATTCGGGATTCGCAGGCCATGCCCTGGTTCACAGAGGCAAGATCCTTGGCGTTTTAGGTGTCTTTACTCGCGAACCTCTCTACGAGCAGGACTTCGCGTGGCTGAAAATGTTTGCCGACCAGGCGGCGGTTGCCATTGCAAACGCACGGGCTTTTGAGGACCTCGTGCGCGCCGAAGCCGCGCAACGGGAACGGGAGTTACAACTGCACGAACTCCGCCTCCGGCAAGTGGCCGGTTACATGCAAGCCAAGCTGGAAGAGCGTCTCGAGGAGCGGGAGCGGATTGCCCGCGACTTACACGATACCCTCCTGCAGGGATTTCTCAGTGCCTACATGCAGCTCGATGTGGCCAATGACCGGTTGCCTGCCGACTCGCTGGCGAAACCTCTGGTGCAGCATGTTCTCGATCTGATGAAGCAGGTGAGTGAAGAAGGCCGAAACGCGATCCGCAGCCTGCGCTCGCCGCATCTTGCGCCCGATGGTTTGGAAGAAAAGCTTTCCGGAATTCGCGAAGAGTTTTCCCTCCAGGAACAGGTGGATTTCCGAGTTGTCGTAGAAGGAAAGCCTATTGCGCTACATCCGCTCATTCGCGAGGAGGTTTACCGCATTGCCCGTGAAGCCGTGATCAACGCATTTCGCCATTCCGAGGCGGGCCGGATTGAAGTTGAAATCAAGTATGCTGTGCGAAGCCTGCGCGTCCTGGTGCGCGACAATGGCTGTGGTGTCGATCCCGAGGTGCTCCGGACCGGACGCGAAGGACACTGGGGTCTATCGAACATGCGGGAGCGAGCGGAGAAGATCGGTGCCAAGTTCGCAGTCCTGTCCCGTGCGGGTGCGGGGACCGAGGTGGAGCTGTCGGTGCCCGGCAAAGTAGCCTTCGAAACTACGCCGTCGGAGGGCTGGTGGAATCGGCTGACCGGGTGGTTACCAGCAAAAACCGCGGGCGGCTAACCGTTTCGCCGTCTTTAATTTTCCATTCCATCATCTTTACTGACCGACCGTGAGCAAATTATCCCTCACCCGGTCGTGGTAGTACAGATACTCCTGACAAGGGGTTATGCCGGTGGGTACCAGACCGTGGTATCGAAAAAACACTATATCTCGTGATGCGCTTTCGGCGTCAAGTCCCGCATGATGCTTCCATGACAGACAGAAAAAGCCCAGATGGCCCCGCATTAAACATCCTGAGGCGCACCTCTCTGCAGGAGATTGCCTGGTTATGATTTCCTTAGCGCGACGTAACCTGCTTCACGACAAGGTACGGTTAGCCGTGACCCTGACGGGGATCGTGTTCGCCGTAGTTCTGATTGTTATCGAGTCGGGATTGTACGTGGGCTTTACGCAAACCACATCGTGCCTGATCGATCACTCCGGCGCGGATCTTTGGGTGACCTCCAAGCACGTGCCTTACCTCGAGCTCGGAACGCCTTTCAACGAACGCAAGCTTTACCAGGTGAAAGCCGTGCCCGGCGTGGCCGACGCAGAGAAGTTCATCAATAGCTGGACGCGATGGAACCGGCTCGACGGCGCTCAGGAGACGGTTCAGGTCGTGGGCTTCAATCCGGATGCCGATCTGGGTGGCCCTTGGAATGTGGTGGAGGGAAGCATCCGCGATTTGAAGACCCCTGATGGCGTCATGGTGGACGAGGTCTACAAGAAGAAACTGGGGGTGAGCCGGATTGGCGAGGTGTTCGAGATCAATGGACACCGGGCGCGGGTGGTTGGCTTCACCCGTGGAATCCGTGCTTTCACTACCGATCCCTATGTCTTTACCAGCTTCCGGCATGCCCAGGATTACGCCCCGCTGCGGGACGACCAGACTACCTACATACTGGTCAAGACCGAGCCCGGCGCCAATGTGGACGAAGTCCGCACAAACATATTGGCCCGGGTGAAGGATGTAGACGTACTCACCAGCGCGGAGTTCAGCCGAACCACGCAGAGGTATTGGACGTTGACTACTGGCGCCGGCATCGCCATTCTGCTGGCGGCGGTGCTGGGATTGATCGTGGGATTCGTGGTGGTGGCGCAGACCATCTACGCCACCACCATGGATCACTTGAAGGAATTCGGCACGCTGAAAGCGATGGGTGCACCGAATAGTTATGTATACAAAGTGATCCTGATACAGGCGGCGGTCGGCGGGGTAATCGGATACGCATTGGGGATGATCATCAGCGGCGTCGTGGTGCGTTTCGCTCAGCCCGCCGGGGCGCCCATCCTGATGAATGGGTGGATGGCAATCTCGATATTCCTGCTGACGCTGTTCATGTGTGCCGGAGCAGCGCTGGTTTCCATTAACAAGGTGACTCGGCTTGATCCTGCGATGGTTTTCAAAGGATAAGACCCGCAATAGGAGACGCGATGAAGGCTGCAATCACAGTACGGGATGTGACCAAGACTTACGTGGAGGGCGGTGCCAGCGTTCCCGCCTTGCGTGGCGTGGACCTGGAAGTTCACTCCGGCGAGATAGTGATGTTAGTGGGACCTTCAGGTAGCGGCAAGACCACGCTACTGTCGATCATGGGTTGCATTCTTCAAGCCTCTTCCGGAAGCATTCGAATCGCTGGCCAGGAAGTCGGCCACCTTCGCGAAAATGAGCTACCTCGCGTTCGCTTGGATCACATCGGCTTCGTGTTCCAGGGCTTCAATCTCTTTCCTACCCTGACAGCGGGAGAAAATATCGAGCTCATGCTCGACCTGAAGGGCATTCGTGGACCGCAAGCGCGAAAGAGGGCCTACGAACTGCTGGAGCGAGTGGGTTTGGCCGACAAGTTCGACGTGGTCCCGGCCAACCTCAGTGGCGGGCAAAAGCAGCGCGTGGCGATTGCCCGGGCGCTGGCCGGCGATCCTAAGATCATCCTGGCCGACGAGCCCACGGCTGCGCTCGATTCACATACCGGACGCACCATCATGGAGATGATGCGCGATCTGGCGCATGAGCGCGGACGGGCGGTGCTCATCGTTACCCACGATCCTCGAGTCCTCGAGTTCGCCGATCGAACAATCCGGATTGAAGACGGAATGATTGCCAACAGTTCGCCCGCGCTGTCGGTTCCCGTGGAGTTGCTGGCACAAAATTTCCGCCATCCTGCCAACACCTGGATCCAGTAACAGCGAAAACGCTTTCTCCCCTTTATGTGGTATGGGGGGAAAGCGCCGCGGTTGGTACTAACGGAGTTCTTGATTTTCAATTTTGCGCGCTTTGGCGGGTCTAAGACATGGGCGTGCCTTTTACTGGCTCCCGAACCCGACCGCAATTTCTTCCATGCCGCACCGTTGACCCGCGGTGTAACGCATCGACACCTTCTCTATAACTACATAGTGGTATGCGGGGAGGTACAACTTTGGTTATCACTCTATATCTGAGTAGTGGTAGCGAAAAAGCCTCCTATCTCGGGATGTGCGCGCTGTTACGGTCCGGCATAGTACCGGCATGAAATACAAGAAGTGCATAGGCGGTATCGAAGTCAATGCCCGACCAACGAAGTGTGAGAAAGAAGAGCGTGCTTCCCTCGTATATCGCAGGGTGGCAATCGCTGGAGATTCCCAGCAATGCGCCGCGCGCAAGGCTCGTTTCCTCGATGCCGTCGTGGCGTCTGCGGACAGGCTCAGGTTGTTCGGAGTGCGCTACAGGCCATATTGGATCATGTCCGACGTCGCCGCTCTATCAGCGCTGGCCTATGCTTGGGTTTTTTCCAAGCGCTTCCCCAGCGTGTCCAGCGTAGGTTTGGGGCTTGCCTTACTTATCACTTTGCTGGTTTACAAGCTTGTCCTGGAGATCAAAGCGGCGCTCGGAAAACCAGCGGCACGATCGTTTCTCCAAGATTGCCTCCTGGTCATACTCCCGTGTTTCCTGTTCGTAAGCTTCCTATTTAACCAGCCGCTGAGTCTGACCTTTGCGTTCCTGGGAACACTATTGCCGTTGTACGGCTGCCTTGCTCGCATCGGGTGCTTCCTCGGTGGTTGCTGCTATGGGAAGCCATCTACAAAAGGCGTCCTCTATCCCACGTCAGTCTTTGAATCGACCGGTCATGGCTGCAGAAGGTACTCACCCAGCCCTGACCCTGCTATCCGTGTGTTTCCCGTACAACTCGTTGAAGCGGCTGCGCAGGCAATGCTTTTTGCGACATTGGTAACATTGCTTTGGCGCGTACCAGGCACAGCTCGGTCTGTCTTTTGGCTGTATCTCTCACTGTACTCAATCGTTCGGTTCGTGCTCGATTTCTATCGCACCACCAGCGCACGACCGAGATACGGCCGCTTTTCCGAAGCGCAGTTGGTATGCGTAGCGGTACAAGTTGTTGTCGTTGGCGTCCTGTTACAACGATAGGTCAGAGGGCTCTCGCATTTGGGTTGCGGGCGAACGGAGTTCTACTGGCTCCCGACCGGGCAGCAATCTTTTCAATCCCGCGACGTTGGTCTTCGGCGCACCGCATCGACTCCTTCTCCATAACTCCATCGTGGTATCTGGGGAGCCACAAGTTTGGGTATCCCTTGATATCTGCGTAGTGGTAGTGAAAAAGCCTCCTATCTCGTGATGTGCGTTCTGTCACGATCCTCCATAGTAGCTGCATGACAGACAGAAGAAGCGCAGGCGGTATCGCGGTGACCGTGGGACTGCCGGGCGTTTCGGTACTGAGCAAACTTCGAATGGAGATCACCGTGATCAAGAAACTGGCAATTCTTTGTGCAGTCACCCTCACCGTTCTAACAATCTCAATGAGGATGTTTTCGTCGGCGCGACATGACGCCAACAACCCCAGCCCGCAGCCCGCGGATTCGACCTATGTCGTTGCCGGACCAGGGAGGATCGAGCCCGTTTCCGAGGACATCAAGGTGGGCTCGGAGATAAGCGGCAAACTGAGGTCGGTGAACGTAGAGGAAGGCGACTCCATCCGCGCAGGCCAGGTGCTGGCGGTGCTGGAGAACGACGACTACCGTGCGGAACTTGCCTCCTCTGCTGCTGAAGTACAAGCCAAAGAGGCGACACTGCGCAAGGTCGTGAATGGAGCTCGGGCTCAGGAGCGGTCGGAGGCCTTGGCGGGCGTCCGCGCCGCCGAGGCGGTAGTGAAGAATGTCCAAGCTGAATTGCAGCGACGCCAAGAACTGTATGAGGGTGGAGTGATCTCGCGTGAGGAGTTAGACCACTACACCCGCGAGTACAACGTCGCGAAGGAGGAGTTCCAAGAGAAATCTGACCGCTATTCCTTGGTGAACACTGCCACTCGGGAAGAAGATGTTGCGTTCGCCCGGGCAGATCTGCAACTGGCGCAGGCGCACCTAGCCGAGGCCCAAGCCAGGTACGACAAGACCTTCATCAAGTCTCCGATCAATGGGATCGTTCTCCGCAAGCATCATCGCAACGGAGAAAGCGTTTCTAACTCTGCCCCCACGCCTGACCCAGTCCTGACCATCGGCAACACCGAAATGCTGCGCGTGCGCGTGGACATCGATGAATCAGACGTGAACAAAGTGCGGATGGGTCAGAAGGCTTGGGTCACAGCGGATGCCTTCGGCAAACAGAAGTTCAGCGGGCACGTCGTGCGCATCGGCGAACTGCTCGGTCCCAAAACCATCCGCACCGATGAACCTACCGAACGCGTGGATCGGAAATTCCTGGAGGCCCTGGTGGAGCTGGATCCCGGAGCAAACTTGCCCGTTGGCCTTCGCGTGGACACGTTTATTCTGGCAGGTGACGAACAGTCCGCGGCACTCCGGTAAGTCGCTACATCCCCGGCGGCCGGTGTTTAGCGATTTGCAGAAAGTCATTGGCAAGGTTTCAACTGATGGAGAGATCGCAACTAGATGAAATAGATTTTCGTATGCTGAGAATTCCGTAGACCGATGTGCGCATTCCGTCTCTGTCCTTTAAAGTCCAGTCAACGAGTCAACGTAGCTTTGCCGGCTCTGCAAAGCAGTTAAACGTCCCGCTGACAATTCCTGAGATTCCTCCCGAGCGACCGTCAATCCGGAATGTTGACTGTGAATTGCTGATAACAGGGCTTCGCGTCAGCTGGGTTTCTAACTCTCTAACTCCCGGGTGGTCGGCAAACAGAAAGCCATGCGGTTGTGTCGCAGAATTACCTTCACTCTGACACCTTGGTAGTTTGAGTCTATGAGACGCTGAGCGACCCACGCAGCGGGAGTCAGGTCCGGGAGGCGCTGGATCGGTAGATCGGCAAACCCGGGCAGAACCGCGGCCATGTAGTCGCGCACTGGGAGTTTCAACCTGCGGCAGCTTTCCACGAACGAGAGAATCGCCGCAACCTTGGGCCCCGCTTGCGGACTGCCGATGTGTATCCAGTTCTTCCGGCCTAGAGCCACAGGACGCATTGAATTTTCCGCGAGGTTATTGCTCAGCTCAAGTTCTGGATATTCCAGGAACCGTGTAAGTTTCCTCCACAGTGTGAGCGCGTAGTGGCAGGCCTTGCTGAGTGCACTGGAGGGCAATGCAACGGACTGTGCCGTCTCGATCTTGCTACGGATATCATCCAGCAGAGGCTTGGCTCTTTCCTGACGCAGCGCATGACGCCCCGTGAGACCAATTGCTCTGCGGCGAGCTTCTGCGTCGACGGCAAACAGTTGGTCCATCCGGGCCACAATCAGAGTTGCGAGCGGGTCTTGTGGACTTAACTGCACCGCCTCGAAAAACTGCCTCCTAGCATGGGCCCAACAAGCGGCATATACCATTCTCGACCCGCCGATCTGATCGTAGGCGGTATAGCCGTCAGTTTGGAGGATGCCTTCAAACTGTCCCAGGAACTGCTTCGGTCCATCGCGCCCACGGCCTAGACGGAAGTCGAATACCACGCTTCCTCCGGGTCGACCGTACTGCCACAAGATAGGCTTGGTGATTCTTTCCCCGGCCCTCGTGCATCTGGACATCGACCGGCGTTTCGTCCGCCTGAATGTAACTTCCGCTAATCAACTCTCGCCTCATCGCGGCGACCATAGGGATCAGCAACTCGCCGACTTTCAGGACCCAGCCGTCCAGCGTCGCTCGGCTGATTGCCAAGCCGAGGTCTCTTTCCAGAATCATGCTCTGCCGATGTAGGGGCGTGTGATTGCAATATTTGCCGATGACCGTGTCGATGACGATGCGGTCGCTCGCCAGGCACTTCTCGATGATCCGTGGTGGCAGCGGAGCTGAGACTACTCCGAGCTTCCTCACACGACCGGCAAGCCCGTTTCTCTCGTTTCGTGACCAGCACGAAGTACTTCGCCGGCTCCACATCCAACTGGGAACTCTCCTCGTAGCCGATCACTACGGTTTCTTTGCCGCAGCGTTTGCATACGCGCTGATCCGGTGTGCAAGGCAGGATCCGCTCTACGCGAGGAAGGTTCGCAGGCAATTCCTGGCGGCCGGGATGCTTGCAGGATCTGTTCGTCGAGCGCCGCACCGGTGCGCGCTCACTCTCCGCCGGCACTATCAATTCACTGACGACGGGCTCAAGCGCGAACAATTCCATTTGCCCGTGAAAAAGCTTTTCGCCACTCGCTCCATACTTCTCGATGCGCATCAGCCGCAGCTGCTCTTCCAGCACCAGAATCTTCAGCTCCGCGTACTGTAACCGGTTCCTCAGTTGCGCGATAAGTTCTAGATCGGCCGGTGCCGAAGGAATGGGAGCCGCACTCACAATGGGCTACTGATTTAACAGAGTCGACCGCGACGTGCAAGCAGTCTATGCGGCGGCATTTCCTTCTGGCGGGGCCTTCCGGTACCATCGCTTGTGTTTGGTTTTGGCCAGATCGATCCCACCTAACAAAAGAGAAAGCTCTTCGTGAGTCAGAACGACCTTCCCCTGAGCGTCGCCGGATTGCGGCCAGGTGAAACGCCCTTTCTCTAACCGCTTGGCACAGACCCAGAGTCCGCTACCGTCCCAGACTAGGACCTTCAAGCGATTGCGCTGGGCGTTGCAGAACAAGAACAGGTGCCCGCTAAGAGGCTCACACGACAATCGGTCTCGGACCAGGCCGTACAGCCCCTCGAAACCCTTGCGCATGTCGGTGACCCCGGCGGCCAGATAGATCCGTGTGGCTGCACCCAATCCAAACACGGCTTACGCCCGCTCCAGTGCACCCACCAAGCGCTCGAACGTATTGGCATCAAAATCAGGATGCACCTCGATTCGGCGCCCGCCCGGAAGCACCACGGCCAGCCCACAACTCGGTTCGTGCTGCGCCGGCGACTTCCCGGCGGCCAACTTCACCGGTACCAACCGGCCAACCCGGCCGGCCAAAGAAGCTCTTCCATCCTTTCTCTACGAGCGTTGCTTCTTCAGATGACGGTCAAGCGTGCCGAAGCTCAAACCACGACTGCGGCAAAACTCGGTGCGTCGCATGCCGCTGCTCACAAACTCCGCTACTAACTCCTGAATTTCCGCGCGTGTGCGTCGGCGGCTCGCCGACGTTTTCTGTTTTTCATTCATCCAGCCACTTCACCACACACGCTTCTCGTCCGAAAGGTGTGTTGCTCAGACGCTTGCACTGAACCGATGGAATACAGGCGGAGTACGCTCGCATTCCCCACGCCGACGGGAGTCTATACACCTTCCCAAAAGGCGCCGACGAAGAAGCCATAGTGATGCTCAGAGATATCTTGCCAACCGGCTTTGAATGCAGCGTTTTGAACGGACAAGTCCCACCCGGGATGACAGTTTCCATCGTGGGATCCGGTCCCGTCGGACTCCCTGTTCTCCTAACCGCGCAAGTGTACTCTCCCGACGCAATCTCCATGAGCGACCTGGATGACAAGGGGTTGGCTATCGCCAAGAACTTTGGCGCGACTCATTTGATTAACAGCACCGACCTGCACGCCGCGCATCACGTGATGAAATTAACCGCAGGTGCGGGAGTCGGCGTGGCGATCGAAGCCGTCGGGCTACCTGCGAGGTTCGCCATCTGCCAATCCATTATTGCCGCTGGCGGACGCATTGCGAATGTTGGTGTCCACGGCAAGCCCGTGGAACTGCACATGGAAAAACCTGTGGGACCGCAATATCTCGATCACCACACGCTTGGAGACACGGTGACGACACCCATGCTGCTGAAGGTCGTGTGCTCCGGAAAACTGCAGCCGCACAAGCTCGCGACACACCGCTTCGCCATGCCCGACATCCTGAAAGCCTACGAAACATTTCGAGACGCGGCGAAGGACGGGCGCTCAAAGTGATTCTCACAAATGGTGCGCCGAGTTGACGAAGATCCGCACGACCGAGCAATAGGGACCAGCTTTTCGATTAGGGCACTGTCATATTGAGTTGTGATGTTTGGGACACGCCCAGCCAGCGACGGCTACACGTCAACCGCAACAGTCCTAATCCAACGCGATCATCGGATGCGAGTACCGCGAAGACAAGACCGCCTACCACAAGATTGAGAAACAGGAGATTCGTTCATGGCTTACGAAAGTACTAATCCGTACGACGGCAAGACAGTCAAGAAGTTTCAGGAGCTAACCGACGCGCAGCTTGAAACCAAAATTGCCACCGCCGCGAAGACATATGAACATTGGAAGAAGACGCCGTATTCAGAGCGGGCCACGATTGTGGCAAAAGCAGCCGAGCTAATGCATGCGCAGGTTGACAAGTTTGCGCGTCTGGCATCACTGGAGATGGGCAAGCTGATCAATGAAGCCCGTGGTGAAGTCACTTTCAGCGCCAATATTCTGGCCTACTACGCCAAGAACGGCGAAAGCTTCCTGGCCCCCGAGAAGCTGCATCCGACAGTCGGAACAGCCCACATGGAGAGCAGTCCCATCGGCGTGATCTTTTGCGTTGAGCCCTGGAACTTTCCTTTCTATCAGCTGGCGCGAGTCGCTGGCCCGCACATGATGGCGGGTAACGTGGTGATGGTGAAGCACGCCGGTTGCGTGCCGCAGTGCGCGATCGCCTTTGAACAGCTTTGGATCGATGCGGGTGCGCCACTTGGGCTGTATACCAATTTGCTGATCTCACATGAGCAATCGGACAAGGTCATCGATGATCCCCGAATCAAGGGGGTGGCATTGACTGGGAGTGTTGCCGCGGGCAGGAGCATCGCGGCCAGAGCAGGAAAGAACCTCAAGGTTTCGTCGATGGAACTCGGGGGAAGCGACGCATTCATCGTGCTGGAGGATGCCGATCTGGAAAAGACGATCCCCTGGGCGGTCTGGGGCCGAATGTATAACGCGGGACAAACCTGTTGCGCGGCTAAGCGCTTTATCGTAGTGGAAGAGATCGCAGACAAATTCCTGGAGAAGTTCAAGACTGCTCTTAGTGCCCTGAAACCAGGCGACCCGATGGACGAGAAAACAACGCATGGTCCCTTGTCCACGGAGTCCGCCCTCTTGGATCTTCTGAAGCAAGTCGATGGAGCGGTTGCCAAGGGTGCGAAGGTGGTGATGGGCGGCAAACGTATCGATCGGCCTGGCTCATTTATGCAGACAACGATTCTGACGGACGTGAAGCCGGACAACCCAGCGTTCCGCGATGAGTTTTTCGGGCCAGTCGCGATGTTCTTCCGCGTGAAAGACGAGGATGCAGCCATCTCCCTTGCTAACAACTCTGACTTCGGATTGGGCGGCTCGGTCTTCACCAGGGACGTTGCCCGTGGCAGACGCGTGGCTAGCCGTGTAGAGACGGGCATGATGTTCATCAACAACATCGATTGGTCGGACGCCGAACTGCCATTCGGCGGGATCAAATACTCCGGCTATGGCCGTGAACTCGGCGACATGGGCATCCAGGAGTTTGTGAACAAGAAACTGGTGCGCGAGTCCGACGTTCCGGCGCCTGTCGTCTGACCCCGGAGAAACCACCCGAGGTGATGTGTACACGAGGCGCCGCAACCACGAGCGCCTCGTCGACAAGCGAAGGGAGTGGTCCGCAAGGGGCCATCAAAATCGCAGGAGGTTTTGAATGTTCGTTAATGTCGCAGTTCTGAAAGAAACCCAGGCGCACGAACGACGAGTGGCCTTGGTGCCTTCCGTCACCGCGAGACTGATCAAGCTGGGCGCGAAACTGCACATGCAGTCCGGCGCTGGCCTCGAGAGTAGGTTTGCTGACAGGTCATTCGAAGGCGTCGTCTTTATCGAGGACCGCCACAAGCTGGTTGCCGACGCCGACGTGGTGCTCGCCGTGAATCCTCCAGCGGCGGACGTGGTGGATGCGATGAAAGAAGGAGCAATTCTGATCTCCTTTATCTATGCGGGAAAGGAGCATTCACTCGTGCAGCGGTTGCTTCAGAAGAAGATCACGTGTTTTGCGATGGAACGGATCCCGCGCATCACCCGGGCGCAGTCCATGGACGCTCTCTCCAGCCAGTCTGCATTGGCGGGATACTACGCGGTCGAACTTGGGGCTACCCATCTTGCCAGGGTGCTACCCAAAATCACCACAGCGGCGGGGGCGATTGGGCCAGCCAAGGTGCTGGTCATGGGCCTCGGAGTCGCCGGCTTGGAGGCCGTTGCGACGGCACACCGTCTCGGAGCTGTCGTCGAAGGCTATGACGTGCGTCCGGACACAGCAGAGCAGGTCGCATCGCTGGGCGCTACATTTGTCGAGACCGGAGTCGATGCCCGCGGCAAAGGCGGTTATGCACGCGAACTGACCGCCGAAGAGAAGACGAAGGTCGCCGCGGTACTGACCAAACACATTCAACAGTCCGACCTCATCATTACGACCGCAGCCATCCCCGGCAAAGCTTCGCCAAAGCTTATTAGCAAAGAGCAAGTAAAGGGTATGAAGCCCGGCGCAGTCATCATCGACCTCTCCGCCGAAGGCGGTGGCAACTGCGAAGACACGGAGCCGGGAAAGACCACGCAGATCGGTGACGTAACTATCGTGGCACCTCTAAATGTGCCATCACTGCTTGCCCAGGATGCCAGCGAGTTATACGCCCACAACCAGTACAACCTACTCGCCCTCATGCTGAAGGACAACATCATCAAGATTGACTGGGCGGATGAAGTCCTCGCTGAGACCGCACTTACTCACGATGGAAAGATGTGCAAAGCCACTGAAAAACATCCCGGAAAGCCTGCCTCCGAAACCAAGCATCGAGCAACCAAACCGCCCACAAAAGCAGCTTGAGATCGGGAGATCAAAATGCACTTTTCGATCGCTATTACCGGTTTTGTCGCACTGTACATTTTCATGCTGGCCGCATTTGGTGGCTGGGTCATCATCGGGAATGTTCCTGCGATCCTTCATACGCCCTTGATGTCGGGATCTAACTTCGTGCACGGCATTGTTGTAATTGGCGCCATCTACACACTCCTCAACGCCAGCACAGTCCCTGAGCAGTTGATCGGATGTTCTGCCGTACTGCTCGGCGCCGGCAACGTCGCCGGCGGATACGCGGTTACCGACCGCATGCTCGCAATGTTCAAGGTCACCCATGCCCGTCGCGTTCACTCAGTCCACGTCCACGCGAAGAAAGGCTGAGGGGGCGATATGCTTACCATGATTTCTCACGTGATAACCGGTGCGGCCGACCTGGGTGCTGCTTTTCTGTTGATGTTTGGTCTCAAGCGAATGTCATCGCCGGTTACCGCCCGCTCCGGAATCAGAGTCGCCGGCCTCGGGATGCTGGTCGCGGTATTTGCCTGCTTCCTTAATGTGGTCGGCGTCAGCGCCGCTGCCCGTCCACATCTAATCGTCAATATCGTACTCGCTGTTGCCATGCTTATTATCGGCGTTGGCCTTGCATGGTGGAAG
This sequence comes from uncultured Acidobacteriaceae bacterium, assembly GCA_963755865.1. GTDB lineage: Bacteria > Acidobacteriota > Terriglobia > Terriglobales > Acidobacteriaceae > Bog-257. Next base: position 350,664 of record CAVWLY010000016.1, read on the forward strand.
GGCAGGACGGTGAAGCTTACCGCCATGCCCCAGATGGTGGCGCTCTATAACGGCATGGGAGGCGGCGCGGCGGGGGCGATCGCCGCAGTTGCGTTGATGGCCCGCAAAGGCGAGGGTGCGTCGCTGATCCTTGCTTTGATCGGTGGCTTGATCGGTGCGGTGTCGTTGTCGGGATCGCTCATCGCCTGGGCTAAGTTGGACGAAGTGCTCAAGCGGCCCTTGCGTTTCAAAGGGCAGCGATATTTCAACGCCCTTGTCTTCCTGGCGACGCTCGCGGTCGCGGGATATATCGTCTTCGCCTGGCGGGGTGGCACGGCGCCACTACTCTCTATTCCCGTCTTGATTGCTATCTTCTTCGGTTGCGGATTGCTGTTTGGCATTGTCATTACGCTACCCATCGGGGGAGCGGATATGCCGGTCGTGATTTCCATTTACAACGCTCTTACCGGCCTCGCGGTGGCGCTGGATGGATTCGTACTGCAGAACCCTGCGTTGATGATCGCGGGCATGGTGGTCGGAGCAGCCGGAATGTTCCTGACGTTAATCATGGGTCAGGCCATGAACCGCTCGGTCAGCAATATTCTTTTCTCCGACTTCGGCACTGTCTCCAACCACAAGCAGGGCGCGATCAAAGGCAGTCTCAAGCCGGCCGAAGCGTCAGACGCCGGTATCTTCATGCGCTATGCCAAGAGTGTGATTATTGTGCCGGGCTACGGTCTTGCGGTCGCTCAGGCACAACAGAAGCTTTATGAATTCGTGAAGTTGCTACAAGCGGCTGGCGTCGAAGTCAGGTTTGCTATCCATCCTGTAGCCGGCCGCATGCCGGGGCAGATGGACGTTCTCCTGGCGGAAGCTGGGGTTCCCTATGACCTTATCTTCCAACTCGCCGACATCAATCCTGACTTTGCTAGTACCGACGTTGCCCTTGTGATCGGAGCCAACGACGTCGTCAACCCGTCTGCGCGTGACGACAAGAGTTCCCCCCTCTACGGTATGTCCATCTTGAACGCCGACAAGGCGAAGAAGGTCTACGCCGTCAAGCGAGGACAGGGCAAAGGCTACGCCGGTATTGTGAACGCCCTGTTTTATGCCAAGAACTGCGGCATGGTCTATGGCGATGCTCAGGCCGTGCTGGTGCAGATGATCGAGGCGGTAAGAGGACTAGGTGCGGCCGCTGCCTAGATGGCCAACGGTTCACCGCAACGAATTAATACTTTGAAAAGAGGAACATCAATGACACCAGGAAAGATGAATGCGGCAGTGGTTGAGCAATTCGGAAAGCCACTTGTGCTTCGGGAGTGGGACATCCCTACTCCCGGAGTTGGCCAGATCGTTGTCAAGACGGAGGCATGCGGGGTTTGCCACACCGATCTCCACGCGGCTAACGGAGATTGGCCGCTGAAGCCTACGCTTCCGTTTATTCCCGGCCACGAAGCCGTCGGTCTGGTTTCGGCTGTTGGAGCGGGCGTCACCATTGTCAAAGAGGGCGATCGCGTTGGGGTGCCATGGCTCTACTCCGCCTGCGGTCATTGCGAGTACTGCTTAAGCGCCTGGGAGACAGTTTGTCCCGAAGCGCAGTTCGGCGGCTACACCAAGAACGGTGGTTTCGCGGAATACATTCTTGCCGATCCGGATTATGTGGCACATATCCCGAAAGGTCTCGCGCCGGCCGAAGCTGCGCCGCTCATTTGCGCCGGCATCACGACCTACAAGGGAATCAAGCAGACGAAAGCAAAGCCTGGTCAATGGATCGCGATCTCGGGCTGCGGCGGCCTCGGACACCTTGGAATTCAATATGCCAAGGCGATGGGTCTGCTGGTCTGCGCGGTCGATATTGATGACGGCAAACTGGCGCTGGCGAAGAAACTGGGCGCCGATCTCACCGTCAACGCCAAGCACGAGGATCCGGGGCCCAGCGGTCAAGAAAGGTACCAATGGCGGAGCTCACGGCGTTCTGATTACGGCGCCATCGCTCATCGCATTCAAGCAAGGAATCGGCATGACACGGAAACGCGGTACCTGCGTTCTGGTGGGTCTGCCACCGGGCGAATTTCCGGTGCCCCTATTCGATGTCGTCACCAACTGCATCACGGTTCGAGGTTCTTTCGTCGGAACCCGAGAAGACATGGCCGAATCGCTCGACTTCGCGGTCAAAGGCAAGGTCAAGGCCGACATCGAGCTTCAGCCGCTATCGGCGATCAACGACATCTTCAAGCGCCTGGCGGACGGAGATGTTCCTGCTCGCGTTGTCATCGACTACGGCAAACCTGGAGAAGATTCGAGGGTTAACGTCGAGAGAACAAACCAGCTAGTTCACGCTTAGTGCGCTAATGAGGAGCCGTCGTTGTCGCCAATAACCTCAAACGCTGGCTTTGTGCGAGTGAGACTGTGCCCTACAAAAGCCTCTGCAGCTAGTAAAGGGCCGACTCACGGTGTAAAGTCAACTTTGATTTTTCCATGGATGCCCCAATTCTTCTTGAGGCTGAGAAGGAGTCATGAAAATCCTATTGGGAATTGACGATTCGAAGTTCTCGGGAGATGTACTACAGGCTATCATCACGCAGTTTCGGCCTGAGCACGTGGAGATTCGGGTCTTGCATGTGTTGCAGCCGAGTGCGCCGACTCCTCCGCAAATGGCTCCAGGCTACGCTCCTGAGTTGGACGAACAGAAGGAACCAGCCCGTGAGTTGGTGGAACGAATTGCGAACGAGCTGCGCAGCACAGGATTCAAGGCGGATACCGTTGTCGAGGTAGGGGACATCAGAGAGAGAATCATCGATTATGCTGCCGAGTGGGGCGCCGATCTGATCGTCGTTGGTTCGCATGGGCGCAACGGCGTTGAGCGTTTCCTGCTTGGCAGTGTGGCCGAATTCGTGGCTCGCCATGCCGCGTGCTCCGTAGAAATCGTTCGCACTTCGATACGCGTCTGAGGACTGGCAAGCTACTCAGCTTTTGCCCTTTTGGGCGACTTCCACGGGCATGTGGCTCAGCTTCGTAAAAACTCGACGCAGTTGCAGCAGAGGCCACCAATCGTAAAGATAAATCTCCATCGGCCGCCACATGGCAACCCATCCGGCAATCGTCAGGCTCTCCCGCAGCACGGCAGCCCAAGTACCCTCCTCACGACCTAACAACATCTTGCTAAGAAATAGACATGCCGCCAAGAACAGCATACCGATAACAAGGCTGGTGCGGCCCCGCCTCAGGAGCCGCTTGAATTCCAAGTCAGTGATCTCTGCGCGGTGAGCAAAATAGTTGTGGACGGCCGTTCTGATCATTGCTTGTGGATCTTCGGCTGGCCACTGATCCAAATGGATGATGCGGGTGAATTTCTGCAGACCAGACGCGTTTGACCAGTCAAAGTGTGATTGCTGAAAAAATCTATTAACGAGGATGATTCCCAAGAGGCTGCCAGCTTCCTTCACATGCACCCCAAGACCGTACTGCGTAAGGCCCGTGAAGGGACTCTTGCAGCGCACCCGGTCGGCAGGGACCGGAAGCGTTGGCCTGCCAGCGCTTCTTTTCAACAGTCTCTGCATCATAAGGTTACGGACAAAACTTAAAGTTGAGCGACTGTCCAAAACTGTCCAATAAGGGAAACTGGCACGGAATCTCGTCCTGCGAACATTCGGTCTTTAAGCGGTTGAGCCGCTTGCCGACCGATGAACGCTGAATCAGGACCGCCGACCGCTTGAAGTCGAAGTCCGTCCAGCGCAATCCGAGTATTTCGCTGATCTGCAAACCGAAACACAGTGCGATCAGCACTACGGTCCGGTAAGGCTGCGACAAGCCATCGAGAATTCTCCAGGCTTCCTTCACCTGAAGAGTCCGGGGACGTTGCCTGCGCTTGCTGATGCCCTTCGCTTCGACCAGTTGCATCGGGTTCCGATCGATGCCGATCAGTTCCCAGATCATGGCTCGGTCGAACAGGCGGTACATCAGCGAGCGGATGTGGCCTTTGTATTTGGGTGAAAGAGTGAGCTTGCGCAGCCAATCCTGCACCAGGGCAGGACGAACCTCTTGCAGAGATACGTCGCCCCACTTGGGCCGGATGTGTTGACTGATCATGCTCCGATAGGACGAGCATGTACTGTAGGTGATCTGTTCGGCTTCCTGCTCCTGCTTCTGCTCGAGAAGGAAACGGTCCAGGACCGCGCCGAACAGGACTGGTGGACGGGAAGCAATCCCATCGTTGATCAGCAGCCGCTTCCCTTCTGCTGCCTTCAACGCTTGAGCTTGCGTCTTGTATTCCTCTACCGTTCCGACGGTGAAACCCCTTCGCGTCTTGCGTCCGTCCGAAGTTGTGTCCCACCAACGGTAAAGCCATACGTCCGGTCCAGTTACTCGCTTGTCGATCTCGACACTTCCGGACTGATACCGCGTTCGCTTAGCCAATGTAATCTCCTTGGAGTTCGCGACGCGGGTGGCTGGTTGAGATTAGCTGAGCGCGAAGCCAATCGTCCAGCTCAGAAAGATAGAAGCGCCAGTGAATCGCTGACCTTTTGCAGGTTGTCGTAGTAAGTGGTCAGCGGATTCACAAAGACTTTCTTTCCGCTGAGGTCTTGCAACGACGACACCGGACCAAAGTTCTTTCCGGTCACCAGAATCTGTTTTACGCCGGTTTCCAGGGGAAGCGAGAAGGCGACTTGCTGTTCGTTAGGCTGGGGCCTGCTCCCTTGTCGACGAAACTCAGTAGGGCGAACCTCAGCGGGGCTAAACTCGGCTTTGCGAAACTCAACGGGGCGATTCTCGATGGGGCGGATCTTTGTGGGGCGATTTTGGACGGGGCGGATTTCAGTGGCGCGATTCTGGACGGGGCGGATCTCCGTGGGGTAAACCTCTGCGGAGGAGAACATGACGTTCAAGGTCTCACTAAGGAGCAAATCAACCAAGCCCACGGAGATGACACAACGCAGTTGCCCGTAAACTTGCAAATGCCCGAAAGCTGGAAGAAGTAGTGTGACAGCTCAGAGCGGATCCTCAAATTCCCGGTAGGTCCAAACCGCACGGTTGAGCCAGACGACCCTATCGCTGTCCTTGTGGTCATCTGCGTGGTTGTGGTCCTCGTGGACTTGCTGCCGCCAACCGCTGACGAATGGCAACTGACGACTGGCTACTGACAACTGCTCCACCACCCTAGGTACAATGCTATGGGCACACTAAAATGGCGAACCAGAAGCCCGCGACCTTCAAACGCGCAGTGACAAGGAAAGCAAAGAGAGGGCGGACCCGTGCTCAGGAGCCTGAAGGCTTTGATCGTTTCGGCATATTGCTGGAAGAGGCTCAGAAATTCTGCGAAGACGTGGGCTTGCACAAAGATCTGGTAATGGAAATCCTCAAGACCGACAGCGACTGGGCCTTCATGCTCAAAGTGGATGCGCTACTCGAAAGCGCTTCTAAAGAAATTCTCAGGCAAGGTATGAGGATCAAATTATTGAACAGGGTCATACGAAATGAAATCCTGGACGATTTCGTAGACTCCCTGCCGATGAATGGGCGAACATCGCTTCTGAAATTGCTGGACGCAGCCGGCCTGCCTCCAGAGGAGCTTGGCTTTGTTGAGGTAATACGTCGAGTCCGAAACGCATACGCGCACAACATCCAATATACCGACCTTAGCCTCATAGAACTCATCAAGCAGCGACAGGATAAGTCCCAACTGATCAAGCACCTTAGCGCGATCAAGACTTATGATGAGGCGGACCTGATCGCATCGTATGAGAAAGATGCGGGGTTTTTGCGGTTTTGCATTATTGATTCAGCTATGCGGTTCCTTTTCTACGCCTATCACTTAGCCGTCAAGAAAACGGTTTCTGAACGCACTTCGTCTGCTCAGTGATCGTGTAATCATCCCCGAAGCATCGGATTCCCGTCGCACCCAGTCGGTGATGTACTTACGCCTGTATCTTCGCTAACGAAACCCTGTAGCCAAGGTCCTGCAGGCGAATCCAAGCATTGTTCAGGTTCACCCTGCTAAAAAAGGGTATCGTGAGGTCTTTCTTCGAGGTGCTGATAATTGCCAAAACAATTTCGTACTCATCCCGTAATGGTTCGTGTATCAACCCTTGGAACTCTGGCGTCAAATGGCCGGTTACTTGCTGTCTAAAATCGGAATCCCTTCTGAGCAGACTGCCGGATACCACAGCTTGCGAAAACATGTGGCTGAGTGGCGCGCTAGCGCCCGCGTACCGCTTCACATGAACGACTCGTTTGTCTTTGCCGAGGAGGTCACAGAATTCTACTTTGTCGTATTGCCCGCCACACTTGATCACTTTGCGGTCTAACAGAGCAAATCTCTCCGGGTGTTCGGCGGCTACACGAGCGTTATACTCTGTTTCAGATTTGTCAGTGTAGTCTGGGAAGACAAGGTCGCAACGCGGAACTCGTTCAAACTGCTGGTTGATGCGGTCTCGAAAATCGGCACCAAGGCGATACCACTTGCCATTGCTTAGCAAATAGGTCTCATCCCCTTGATCAATCTCACAATATAGACAGCGGTACACGGTCCAGGCGTCATATACACTGCCGGTCTGCTGGGAGACCGCATAAACATGGCGACGCTTCTTCAAGACCTCCAAAGACACGTTTTGAGAGCCGCCGATGTCTGCGAGAAACTCCCGAATATGGACGTCGGTGTAAGAGGGCGCGGAAGCCGCGTCCCGGTACTTGAAACTGTCCACTTCGGACCAATCAATGATTTCCGGAATGGACAGCCAAAGCCCCTTCGTAAAGTCCTCCTCTTTCATGCGCTCAATCATCGCCGCATCAAGCTCTGACATCTTGGCCGGGCTGATGACCTCGTGTATTTGGTCCATCCAAGGAAAGATGACCTTGTATGTGGTGCTCTCTGACTCAACCAGGTAGCGGTCCAGAAGCGCCGGCAATTTCTCGATAGTGATGGGTAGCTTCACATTGAGCGCGTCTTTGCCAGTCAGTTGCTTTCCCAAGGTCTTGTCCATGGGGACGCCGGTTACCGCTCGCAAAAAGTCTTGCTCAAGATCAAGGCCAAACTCCCCTATGGATGCTTCGCGGCTCGCTTGAATCCTGCTATGCTGTCCGATGGCGTCCAAGGTGGCTCGGTCCACCGTTTTAATCCGCTTGCTATCGACCGTGTTGAGAGTGACCTTAAGTCCAAAGTCCTCTTCCCTTGACCCGGGAATTAGCAAGTTTCGGCCGTATCCGAATGTCAAAGCGAAGAGGCGCTCTCCCCTTCTTAGAAACAGCACGGCGGATGCATTGCTGCTGCGGAGAATAGGGAGATTCGCCACTACGCCAGCCAACAAGCTAACCCATTTTGGCTCGTGCGGCGGTATAGAGTCAGTGAATACGCTGCCCTCCGTTAAATCTGACAGAGCGAAACTGTGTTCCACCATCTTGCGAGCTTTATTTAGACATTCGGCACGGGCGGTGCTTGGCTCGATCAGATAGATGGTCAGAGAGTAGGTTTTGTCCTTCAAAGCCGATGCTCCTGGCAGCGCAGCTTCTTGCAGAGTGGCCCGTCACGACTAGACTCAGAATAGCGGCGGCGACCCGAAACCATTGCGCTCGTGTTTGCCACGGCGCATGGGCAGTCTAGGGTGCGCTCGCCTTCCGTCGCTTCGGGGGTGGCGGGGACGGAACGGCCGACCACTCCTCTTCAATAGCCTCGCAAGCTCTTTTTATCGTTCTGTTGAAGTGCGAAAGCCGCAGCTGCGGTTGAAAATGACCAGCCCTTGAATCGGCGTCCTGGTTTCGTCGTATGTGCCAGGCCGCAGAGCAGACCAAGACGCTTGACGACTAATGGCAGTCAGACTTTTGAATGCTGACCGCATCGGGCCGATTGGGGTATTCTACGACGCAATGTCGATAGAATCCGTGCCAAGGGCAAAGACGCAAGCCAAGAGCGAATATGTCCAAAAAATTGATCGGGTCATCGACTATCTTCGCGGGAATCTGGATCGCCCGGTAAAGCTAGCCGAGCTTGCTGATGTTGCTTGCTTCTCGGAATTTCACTTCCATCGGATTTTTAGAGCGGTTTCTGGCGAAACCCTGAATAGTTTTACGAATCGGCTTCGTCTTGAAAAGGCCGCTCGTCTTCTTCGTTATTCCGAACAAAGCCTGACCGATATAGCCTTAGATTGCGGTTTTTCGTCGTCGGCCACGTTTTCACGCGCCTTCCGATCCGGCTACGATACTTCGCCAAGTCAGTTTCGAAAAAGTGGCGAGATCAAAAAGAGCAAGATTTGCAAAGAACTCTTCCCGGAAGATGAATATGGTCTCTCCATGAGCGCGGAGGAAAAGAGAGCCGCGTTTCCGGTGAGATTGATCGACGTTCCCGAAAGGCAAGTCGCCTATATTCGGGTTACGAACGCCTTCGAACTGGACAGAGTACTTGCTGCCCTCAAGACAGTGATCGAATGGGCCAAATCCAAGGATGTGTTTTCGCAAGGAATTCTTTTCGGAATGACGGTAGACGATCCACACGTGACGCCAAAGCATCTTTATCGATATGAGGTCTGTCTTGCGTCGTCTCTTCCCTTCGAGTGCATGGAAGGAATGTCGAAATTGAAAATGCCAGCTATGCGATACGCCGTCATAAAGGTTTCCGGCGATATCCATAAGGTAGCTACGGCTTGGGACTACCTTTACAGAGATTGGCTTATCAACAGTGCCTACGAGCCCGAGCATGCGCCAGCACTTGAGGTTTTCCTGGACAAAGAAAGTGCGACGGATTGGTCGCACTTTGAATTGGAACTATGCCTGCCGGTTCGGAAACCGGCAGAGATGCGGAGTGGGAGGAACTCATGATCGACGGAATTGGCGGTGTTTTTCTGTTTTCCAACGATACAAAGAGATTGGCGGCCTGGTATCGCGATTGCCTCGGAATAGTTGGTGCGGGCGAAGACAGCGAGTGCAATTCAATCTATGCAACGTTTGACTATCGGGATATTGAAAATCCCGAGATCAAGAGAACCTTAGCGTGGGCGATTATTGCCACGGATCAAGACATCAAGGATAAGCCACGAACGGGTCAGATTAATTATCGAGTGAAGAGCTTGAAAGAAGTCCTCAACCATCTTAAGAGTAAAGGCGTGGCAATCGAAAAGACCGCGGAATATCCCTCCTACGGGAACTTTGCGTGGGTCAGAGATCCAGATGGCAACAAGATCGAGCTTTGGGAGCCATCCGAGAGTGTATAGAAATCCCTAGTTTGTGAAGCCCCAAGGGCCGTCAGAAACGGCGGCTTCCTGCCGGCCGGGCCACGGTCGGAAGCGAAGTACAAGGCAGAAATACAGCCACGCCAACGAAGGATGATGAGGTTTCTTGGATTTGGCGGGGACGTTGGCTGATGCTGCGCCAGGTCTCGCTACTGACATCCTGATTACTATTGATGACGAGCCTGGGTTAACTCTCCGTTGGCGACGGCTTGCAACTCGCGAATCACCCAGAACAGCCTCCGGGCCGATACATAGCTGTATTTGCCACCATTGCGTAGGTCCGTGGTACGGGATTTCGAGATCAGCTTTTGGATCTTCCGCTGTGACAGTCCCCACCGTAGCTCGGAGTGCACGATTTCGGCAGCTTCCTGCTCAGAAATTCCGGGCAAGGCCTGGCCGGCATGAAACCGAGAACGCCATTGCTCCAACTCCAAGGCCTGACGGGTGAAGATCTGCTCCAGCTCGTGGGTAGCGGCAAATAGCAACCCGCAGTGCGGCGGTTGATCCAACAGCTCCCGTAGGGTCTCCAAGCACTCAATCGACAGATGCTGGGCTTCATCAAAAACCAATAGCACCTTGCGCTGGCTGAGATCGAATCGCAGATTGCGCAGAATCCGGTCGACCGTACCCAGTCCGATTGCCCCGCAGCTCTGGGCTACACGCTTCATCAGGTCCAGCGAACGGATTCCCTGACGAACATAGATGTAGTAAGCTCTTCGGCCTTCTCCGTTCTTAGCGATCCCCGAGCGGTTCAACTCTGCGATCAGGTGCTGCAGGACGTAGGTCTTCTGGGTTCCCGGGGCACCGTAGAGGTAATAGGCCCGCCCAAGGCCCGGCCAAGTGATCTTCGTTGGGGTCACCGATCCGATCAATCGAGTGGTAGAGACTCCTGAGCAAGTGCGGGACCGCGTGCTTGAAGCCGCCCAGTTTATCCCTATTGAGTCCGTTAGAACGACGGATGATTGCGGATTCTCGCCCTTCGCCGATGATACTTCGACATCACGGGAGACCGCGTTTGCCAAGATACGAAGCCGAGTTCAAGGCGCAGTGCTGGCATCAATTACTCTAGCGGGAATATGAATACACTCAAGCTGATCTGTGTACATTCTCCCCAGAATCTCTGACAAGCAGCTCAGATTCGAAAGTCGGGCTCCGGAGCGGAGGAGGAAGGGCATGAACTTGAGCAGGACTCGAAGCGGCATTACAGGGCCCTACCGCATCTTGCCAACGGTAGCGCACAAGCCTAGAATTGTAATTGAGCAAGTACCTCTTCTTACTCTTTCAGGTTCCCTGAACTAAGTCAGCCCATCTGAAGTTTTCCCTCTTAGCTTTCTCCATGGAGGAACTGCGTCATGACAGTATTAGCCCGTTGGGATCCATTCCGTGCCACCGCTACCCTGCAAGATCGCATGAACCGTCTTTTGCGTGAATCGTTCAACCCCGAAGGCCCCGAGGAGGCGTTGACGACCACCGGCTTCGCACCTCCGGTGGACGTCTACGAAGACGAGCACAACTTCACTCTGAAAATTGAAGTCCCGGGCGTTGAGGAAAAGGACATTGATGTCAGCATCGAGAACAATACCCTGATCGTCCACGGCGAGCGCAAGTTTGAGAAGGAAGAAAAAGAAGAGAACTACCGTCGCGTCGAGCGGCAGTACGGAAGTTTCACCCGCTCGTTCACGCTGCCCAACTCCGTGGATCCGGGGCAGGTAAGCGCTCACTACGACAAGGGCGTGCTGAAGATCAACCTCGCCAAGAAGGCTGAGGCCAAGCCCAAGCAGATCAAGGTTACTGTTGGCAGCGCGAAGAAGCTGCGAAGCCAAAATTCACGGCAAGGTCGCATAAAGGCCAGTGCCTTAGTTTGAATGGCGAGTGAAAGAAAAAGGGAGGCGGCTTCTATCGCCTCCTTCCTCGTTTGCCGTTCTTAGTTTGCCGTCTCTAGCAAGCAAGGAAAACCATGAAAAACACCAAATTTGTTGTGAAAGTGAACCGTGGCGGTACCCACGCCCCTGAATACGTGCAGTGGATTGATCGGACCCCCATCCAGACGACAACCAAGCGTAAGCTGGCACTTATGATGGGGAGATTCACGGCCGAAGAAGCTGTCAAATCCCTCCAAAACTCCCGGTGCAGCCCAGAGCTGGTGTCCGTTCAGGTTAGTGCATAGGAAAGGGGAGAGTATCCGTCCTTCGGGTGCGACTGGTCTGACTGTGGGCTAGGTAGGCTCCTTATCGAGAGTTTCCTTGGCTTCCGGCACCAGTCTGCTCTCGCTAAGCGCCGCCGAAAAAGTGAGCACAGCCGTTTATCGCAACAGCCACCAGCAAACGCGCATCACTTAGCCAGTAGGTGAGCGATGGTATCGAGCAGGACATTCGGTGGTTCACCTTTGGCCAGAAAGCCATCCGCAAACTCCAGGCCGACAGGCTTCTCAGCGGCAGCCGAGACGATCAAAATGGGAACCTCCGGTTTCAGTTCCTTCATTTCTCTGGCGATCTCTGTTCCTGTCTTGGCGCTTAGAAAATGGTCGGCGATTACCAAATCGACGGGATTCTGCTTGAACACCTCCAGGCCGTCCTCACCCGAGTTAGCAGTTAGCACGTTGTAACCTTCGCTGGCGAGCAGGAGCCTTCTTACACGCAGCGCGATGTCAGCGTCATCAATACATAAAATGAGCGGAGGCTTCGCAGCGGTAGATACTGAAGCCGAGTTCATGGCCATTCCTTATCTGCCCTGAGAAAACATGCAGGCGTGTGCGGTTATCGGTCTATGCGCCAGCCAGCTTTTGAATGGCCGACATATTCTGGATCAGCAGGGTGGAACCATGAATTTCCGCGATGCGCTGCTTGCGAAAATTGGCGAGAGTACGGGTAACTGTCTCGCGCGACATGCCGATGATTTGCCCGATCTCATCATGGGTCAACGCTACCTTGATTCCGTGAGCCGTGGCCATCCCGGAATCGTCGTGCGACCAGTCCAGCATCAAGCGGGCAACTCGCTGCGGGTGCTGAGCTCATCGTGAACGAGCGAAGCTGCTGGTACGCCTGTTGGCACTCGCGGCTCAACTGTATTGCTGCGTGCATGCAGGCATCGCCGTGTTCCTTCAGAAACTTGAGAAAGTCGTCCCGTTTAACAAAGTTCAGTTGGCACGGTTGGCCAGTTTCCGCAGTTGGTCTCGTGCAGGGATTCCAGAGATGGCTGCGTTCAACCCTAACACCTCGCCAGGCCTGAGCAATCCTTCAAATCAGGGTCTGGCCTTCCCTCGAACTGGCTGACAATTTCACCCGGCCTTTACAAAGAATGTAAATGCCGCGGCATGCTTGCCCTTCCACGAACAGAGTTGCGCCCGCCGGATATGCGAGCGTGAACTTCAGGGGTTGGAAAGCTTCCATTACTGATTTCGGCAAATGGCAGAAAAAGCCCTCGCGAGCACAACTTGCAGGAGAGACAGTCTTCGACCAACTCCATCCCATATGGTGAATGCATTGCCACCCTCCCCGTCGGAACCCCATGTCGCGAAGAGCCAGTCGCAGTGGATGGAGGGAGATCAACCTTGCTCTGACAGGCCGACTGCCACCGGCTCGCGCCTTATCCGGGCAGGATACGGCGTTCAACAGAGCCAAATCTGTTCAATATTGCTCGCCCAGCCGATTATTCTTGTTGCACCGGTCAGGCCCAACGGGCTGACCTTAACGGATCACCTTTGCAGTTTCTCAATACGCCGCTGGAATCAAACGAATGCCAACTCACGCTGATCGAGGGTTGGATTCTGCAGATTGTCTGAGAACGTCTGGCTTTCGCAGAAACCAGGCGACTTTGCAGAGGAAAAGCCGAGCCATGGCAAAGGCGGAAAACGAGTTTCGGTACAACTCTACGGCATTGCAAGCTGGTGCGAATCCCAGTCCGGCCGTAACCGGTTTGGCATTTTTCTTCTATCATCGCCAGTCCCCGTGTAAGAAAATTCGTGCCGTGACGACTACCTCAGATGTGAGAGGCCAGGACGACCTTTACCAGCAGGCCGCGTCGGAGTATGGCGCGGCGCTTGCGCGTCTGGCACGCGGCTACGAGGCCGACCCGGACAAGCAGCGCGACCTGCTGCAGGAAATCCATATCTCGCTGTGGCGCAGTTTGGAAGGCTTCGATGGGCTGTGCTCCCTGCGCACCTGGGTGTATCGCGTCGCGCACAACGCCGCGACATCGTATGTAATCCGGCAGCGGCGCGCGCGCCCCCAGATGCTGGTAAGTCTGGACGAAGTTGAAGCTTTGCCGATCCAGGGCGAAACCGACCGGCAGGTAGCTCTGAATCAGTTAACCGCACTGATCCAACGCCTGAAGCCGACCGACCGGCAGGTCATTCTGGCCTGGCTCGACGGCATGGACGCGGCCGAGATTGGCGAACTCAGCGGGCTTTCATCCGGAAACGTGGCCACCAAAGTTCATCGTATCAAAAGTATTCTGGCCCGCGATTTTCAGGGAGTACGCAATGGACGATCCTAGAAATCTTTGGCAAAGCCAGGAGGTGGAAGAAATGAGAATCTCAGTGGAAGAACTCCGCGCAAAGGCGGCAAAGTTTAGCAAACGCATCCGGAGGCGGAATGTACGCGAATACGTGGCTGGCGTGATCGCCATCGCATGGGCCGGGATCTACTTCTGGCGGATCCCTCACCTCGTCGAGCGCATTGCCCTCGCGCTTCTGATCGCCGCTGTGATTTATAGCATGTGGTACCTGAAGAAATGGGCCCCGCCGAAGTCTTTGCCGGCAGATATGGGACGCGCGGATTGCGTGAGGTTTTATCAAAGCGAACTCGAGCGGCAGCGCGATCTGCTGCGCAGCATCTGGAAGTGGGGACTCGGGCCGTTTATCCCCGGGATGACTTTAATATGTGTCTATTTTGTTGTGGTTCCCCCGTCCGGCCATCGGTGGGTTTCCGTTGCCAATGCCGTGTTTCAAGCGGCGGTTTTCTCGGTACTCGGGTGGCTGAATCTGCGCGCGGCACGACGGCTTGACCGGCGAATCGAAGAACTGGACCGCGAGCTAGGCAGCGTGTAAAGCCGTTCTGATCCTGGCGCGAGTTGCTCGCAGGGAAATGTTGTTCCACCCAGTGCAAGAGACGGGGCGCAATGGTCTTGCCGGGCGAAACGGAAGCGGGCACTGCGGGGACGCAACCATGCTGAGGGATAGCTTGGCGGGCCCATCGAGACGATGATCGGCAGCGCAGGGAAGGAGCTTCTTGCGCTGCTTGTCAATCATCGGATCGATAGACCCCAATGCCTGTAAAATCCCGCCCCGAAGGGGCGGAATCTACACTAACGGAGAAGTCGCTTCTCCATTTTAGGCTGAACCAACACACCCACAACAGAGATTCTGCTTGCAATCTGGCGGCGGATCATACATTCCCACCGCCTTGGGTTGGCGTGCTAACCTCCCGGAAAACGGTTTCTGGACACCGAGACGAGTGGGTTTCGCTGATAATTCTGTCCTGAACGGATTGAGTGCGAGTTAGCCTGGTGACAACACTTATTCTTGTGTCAGGTCACGCTCTTCGCTGTAGCATAGGTATCAACGCGAGGCGCTTTCCCGATGTACCGCCGCCTGCTTTCAATAACCCTTGCTCTCCTCCTTGTGCCTGGCACCACTGTCGCCAGTGCTTGTCGGAATAGGGCCGCGGGATCATAGCGTGGACACGACCAAGATGAAACCACCTCTTCCATGGGTTATATGTGCCATTGGTTCGGTCCTGTTGCTCGTGTTATTTGGGAGCGGACGGGCGATAATAATTGGTGGCATCTTCGCATACGGGAATGCCATGTTCGCGCTCGGGGGTCGTGCTTTTGGATGGCGATACAACAAGTCGCGTGAGGTTGCGAAGAGCGACGCTCGGCAATTCTTGCTGCCGTCCCTGGTGTTCTTGGCTATTCTGGGCCTGATCTATCTTATACAAATTTTCTTATGTTGACGGCTCGTATCCGACGCGCTATGGCTTAGGGGTTCTTTTACTGACCGCTGTTATCGGGGTTGTGATGTTGGTTGCTGGGCATGAGATGATCTCGTCCGGCAGAGGCTCAAAGTGGCACACGACCGAACATAACTGTCGCGAAATCCGTAGTGCAAATCCGTAGTGCCGTATCGACAGTGCTCCGCAGGCAGGACGTGGGCGGTGGCAATGGAGATGGGCGGAGCATTGTCGATACGGCGATTTGCAGTGAGCCGCTAGCGCGTCTCTATGGGGATTGAATGCGGTTCGTGGCCTGCGGGGATATAGCGTGGGTAGCTTTGGCAGCATGGATGGGACGTGGACACCGACACGAGGATGGGGATTGCGGGTGTTGAGGTCGAGGGCTGAGGTGAGGGATGTTGGCGCGGGCGATTTTGAGCACAGGGGTGCTGCGACGCGGTAACGACTCGTTGGCATGGGCATGCGAGTTGTTTTCTGCTTAGTCATAGGTGGGGTTCAGGAAGAGTCGACTGGGCTGGTGGACGCCAGCGTTGTATAGGTGGCCAAGGCATAGGTTGAAAGCCGGGCGATGATGTGCAGGGTTCCGCGCTTGCAACTGGGGCAGCAGCGGTGGAGAGCCTGTTGCTGCAGTTGCGTAAGGATCGCGGTTGGCTCTGCAGCGACTGCGTTGAGATGCAGCCGACAAAGAGTAAGTGCCCGTCGGCGATTGCGGTTGGCGAGCAAGCCGAAGTGGCGGATCTTGACGAAGCCCGAAGGCAGGACGTGCAGCAGGAAGCGGCGGATGAACTCGACCGCATCGAGGGACATGACCTTGATGCGGTTGTTGTGTTTAGAGTCCCGCCAGCGGAAGCGAACCTGGCCGTTGGCTAAATCCAGGAGCCTGCCGTTAGCGATGGCGACGCGATGGGTATAGCGAGCTAGGTACTTCAGCACATGCTCAGGTCCGCCGAAGGGTGGCTTGGCATAGACGACCCATTCCTTGGGACGCAGCCGGCGCAACAGGGAGTGGAACTGACGTGGGTCGGCGAGGTTGGCCGTGGTGCCGAGGCAGCGGAGTTCTCCTTTCTTATAAGCCTGCTGAAGGAAGGCCAGCATCTTGCCCCGGAACAGGCGGCTGAGTACGCGCACCGGCAGAGAAGAAACCCGGTCGGCAGGCGATCCAGCGGGAATGATCGAGGGCGAGCCCACCGGCGGGGACCAGGCAATGCAGGTGAGGATGGTGGCGCAGGTTCTGGCTCCAGGTATGGAGTACGGCGAGGATTCCGATGCGTGCGCCGAGATGGCGAGGATCGGCGGCGATCGCGAGCAGGGTTTCGGAGGCGGCACGAAACAGCAGGTCGTAGAGCAGGCGCTGGTTGCGTAGTGCGAGCGGTGCCAGATGTTCCGGCAGGGTGAAGACCACGTGCGAATACGCCACCGGCAACAGACTGGCGGCTTGCCTGCTGAGCCAGCGATCGCGGGCCGTCGACTGGCACTTGGGACAATGCCGGTTGCGGCACGAGAGATAGGTGACGTCCTGATACGAACAGGCATCGCACTGCTGCAGGTGAGCGCCGAGGGCGGCGGTGCGGCATAGGCCGATGTCACGCAGAGCCTTGCGCTGCTGGCGGGAGAGCACCGGTCCCCAGCGTCGCAGGAACTCTTGCTGGTGAGCGTGCAAGACATCGGCTACTTCGAGCCGATGTGGTCTCATCGTCTTCTGCCATCTCCATCGGAAGTGGTGATGTCGCGGATCGCCAGATCATCGAGCGGACTGGCGGTGGCATGCAGTCGGCGTTCGGAGACATGCAGGTAGCGGGCGGTGGTCTCCAGGTCGCGATGGCCGAGCAGCAGTTGAATGCTGCGCAGATCGGTCCCGGCGTCGAGCAGGTGGGTGGCAAAAGAGTGACGCAGCACATGCGGGCTGAGCGGCTTGACCATGCCCAACTGGCGGCGCAGGTTCTGGCAGACGAGGCGGACCCCGCTAGCGCGCATCGGTTGGCTCGGGAAGCTTCCCGGGAAACAGCCAGTCCTTGGGCTTGCGCCAACGCCAGTAGATACGGAGCAACTCCAGCAGCTTGGGCGAGAGCATGACCTGGCGGGGAAAGTTTCCCTTGCCGGCGCGGATGTGGATGATCATGCGTGGGCTGTCGATGTCGGTGACTTTCAGATCCAGGGCTTCCTGGCAGCGCAGCCCGGCGCTGTAGAGAGTAGCCAGCAGAGCACGATGCTTCAGGTTCACCGTGCTGTCGAGCAGGGCACGGACTTCCTCCCGGCTCCAGACCACGGGCAGCTTGCGGTGCACCTTCGGCTTGGCGACCTCGTGGTCGAACCAGGTTTGCTTCAGCGTCCGGGTGTAGAGAAACTTCAAGGCCGCCATGCGAACCTGCAGGGTCTGCCAGGCCAGCTTCTTCTCGTTCAACAAGTAAAGCTGATACTGGCGTACCTGCTCGGGGCCCAGCTGTTCGGGCGACTTATGGAAGTAGCGGGCGAAGTCGGCGACCGTTGCCGTATAGGCGCGGACGGTCTGTGGGGAGAAGTTGCGCAGCCGGAGCTCTTCCAGCATGCGTTGGCGTAGTTCAGTCATAGACACCTCCTCAGGTGTCCATGAACTCTACCCAATCAACACGCTGCACACCGCTGCCGCGCTAGCGGCTTAGTGCAAATCGCCAAGTCGTAGGTAATCCGCGCCGAGGGCCCCCCGCTCGGGATAACTTACGGCTTGATTTCATAACAATGTCGGCTCCCTCGACCTGAGTAGACTTGGCGGTGTCAACCACCAAGGCTCGGGAGAAAGGAGCCGAACATGTTGATTATAGGATGTGATTATCACCCGAGCATGCAGCAAATCGCGTTTGTAGATTCAGGCGACCGGAGAATGTGGTGAACAGCGACTGGGGCACAGCGACGGAGAGGCCGAAAGGTTTTATCGCGAGCTGAAGCAGCGGGTGTCAGCGTGCGCGTGGGGATGGAGGCCACCGGGCATGCGCGCTGGTTCGAGCGGTTACTGGCGGAACTGGGTTTCGAGCTGTGGATCGGAGATCCGGCGCAGATTAAGGCCAAGCGAGTGCGCAAACAGAAGACCGACCGTCAGGATGCGCAGCTGCTGCTGAAGCTGCTGCTGGAAGATCGTTTTCCGCGGATGTGGGTACCAAGTCCGGAGAATCGGGATCTGCGGCAACTGCTTGTGGCATCGGCATCGACTGGTGCAGATGCGGACGCGAGTCATGAACCAGTTGCAGGCCGTGGCCATGAACGAAGGAGTGCGGCGCAAGAAGGCGCTGTGGAGCAAATCGGGGCGAGCCAAGTTGGAGTCGTTCGCGCTGGCTCCCTGGGCGACACGGCGCCGGCAAGACCTGCTGGAAGTGCTGGACCGATTGAACCCGAAGATCGATGAGTTAAGCAGCGGCGGTCGAGCAGGAAGCGGAGAAACGGCCGAGGTGCTCGGGCTGATGACGCATCCTGGGGTAGGTGCGCTGACCGCGCTGGCCTTCGTGCTGATCATCGGATCGCCGGAGCGTTTTGCTTGCGGCAAGCAGATCGGCAGCTATCTGGGGCTGGTTCCCTGCTGAAGACTCCAGCGCCGAGCGGCAGCGGCTGGGACACATCAGCAAGCAAGGCAACACGCTGTTGCGCTTCTTGCTGGTGGAAGCGGCCCAAGCCGCCGTCCGCCGCGATCCGGATTGGCGACGGCAGTACATGCACCTGGCCATGCGGCGGGAGCGGCGGATCGCCAAGGTAGCGATGGCCCGCAAGCTGGCGGTCAGCCTGTACTGGATGTGGCGCAAGAGAATGGAATTACGAGCAAATGAAAAAGTTCGGTTCGCACGCGGGGCAGCCCGTAACAGGCCATGGTGTGAAGTAGATCACCGCCGACTTGATTGGGCATCCCGCTCCCTCCTACAGAGGGAGTTCGAAGTAGTAATCATGATCGACGTTGTGACCGGAGAGATGGTTGGGTCGGACTGAGTTCCGACCCTAAAGATTACACGCGAGCCTTGGGTTGACGATGGCAAGATTTTCCAGAGAGAGCGAAATGGCGCGCTCTTAAGAGGCGGAGGCAGTAGTGCGCTCAAAAAGTGCTTGACAGCGGCCGACATTGTTAGAGATGGCCTGTTTACGACAGCTACGCGATTAATCTCGATCGGTTTCAGTGGCCTTCATGCTCAGACGGTTTTCGGACGCCCACCCAAGCCTTGAGAGTCCGGGAAGTCAGCACGCTTTCTATCCTCGGCTACTGCGAAGCTCTGGTCGACTGTGGACTTAAGCAGGTCGAGTTCTTGTCGTAGGACTGAAGACCGACGGGGAGGAAGTAATAGAATCAAATTCTCTAACATGGCACGAATGCGACGTACCACCTGAGTGCTGTTCGCACCAAACTGACGTATTTCCGTCACCGCTAGCTTTCACAACACACCTAATACTTAAGGGGTCCAGTGCGCTGGACTCTTTTTTGTCTGGATTCTTAAAGTGCATTTGATTTGCTGCGAGATAACAGCGACTACAGGAAAGACTCCGCCGGCGAGATTAAGATACCGATTCGGCTTTGATTGTGACATTCATGAAAGGTGAGCCGTAGTGCTCAGACTTGCAAGCGCATCGATGGAATCCTCGTAGATAGCACGCCGCTCACTCCACGCAAGTCCGCCGCAGCAACGTGACAGCGCGAGCAATCGAAGGATGACCTGGGCACGAGGATTCCAAATGCGTACCATCCGTTTGCTGTTGCTTACAATTCTGATCTTGGCCATACCGGCCGCCGCGTTCGCGCAATTCGTGGTCTCGGTCGCGATCGCTCCGCCCGCGCTACCTATCTACTCGCAACCCATGGTCCCCGCCGCCGGATATTTATGGACGCCCGGCTACTGGGCCTATGGTGATCAAGGCTACTTCTGGGTGCCGGGCACCTGGGTGATGGCTCCCGCAGTCGGTCTGCTATGGACGCCTGGTTATTGGGGTTGGGGCGGAAATGCCTATGCCTGGAATGCCGGCTACTGGGGTCCGCAGGTCGGCTTCTACGGTGGCATCAACTATGGCTACGGTTACGGCGGCTCCGGCTATCAAGGCGGATATTGGAATAACGGAGCCTTCAATTACAACCGCTCGGTGAACAATGTGGACGTCAGGAACATTCACAATGTTTACAACAAGACCGTAATCAACAACACTACAGTGAACCATGTCAGCTATAACGGTGGCGCCGGGGGAGTTAACGCCCGCCCAACTGCAGCAGAAGAGACAGCGGCACACCAGGAGCACAGGGGGCCAACGGCGCTGCAAACCCAGCACGTACAGGCTGCCAGTACCAACCATGCACTCCTGGCGTCCGTGAACCAGGGCCGGCCGGCGATCGCTGCGACTGCGAAGCCTGCTGAGTTTAGCGGTCATGGGGTGGTAGCAGCCAGGCAGGCGGGAGCACCTTACAAGCCTGCTGAAAGTCATGCTGCCGCACCGTCAGCGGCAAACAAAGCGGTCCGAGCGCCGGAGAAGAGCGCTGCCAGTCCGCAAACAGCCCGGGCCGCTCCGTCAGCGCACCCTAATAAGGTGCCTCGTCCGCCCACTGAGTCAAACAAGGAGACTACGGCTCGCCCTGCGCCTTCCGCCCATGCGCAGCCCGCTCCTCATCCGACGACTGCAGCTCGTGCCCAGCCCGCTCCTCGTCCAGCGCCTGCGGCTCATGCCCAGCCTGCTCCTCGTCCGGTGGCCGTGGCTCATGCGCAGCCTGCCCCTCGTCCGGCGCCCGCGACTCACGCCGAGCCTGCTCCTCGTCCGTAACTCTTATGACGTGAGTCCACTCGGTGGGCTCGCGCCATCTTCTTTATGGCGACACAGCGATCGAAAAGATCGAAGCAACCGAGCGACCGTGGAGCTACGTCGACCCCCGGCGAAACAACGGAAACCCTAGAATACCTACGACTCCAGACCGTTGCGGGCGAGGCGGGATAGCGAGTCGCTGGGGATGGTCAACTTTGTTCAGACGCGAACTTGTCGCTCACCTAAGATTAACGGTCTTGACCTTGAATACACGAGGTCGACATGTTCTATGGGAGGCTTTCTGACTGAGAACCTGCATTATCCACGCAATCGAAATCTACCGAAGGCATTTATCAGCGTCATGCGAATACTGAGTTTATGTCCTCACACCAACGTAGGTTGGCCCATCCGCTGCGGTGGAGAAAAAATGCCTTCACAGCATTGTTTTGATTGCGGAGCACAACGGACGTACATGCTTCAACCCCACATGCGGAAGGGTCCATGGAAGTATGCACAACTGTGCTCCTCTCCCTCCATCGAAGCTGTCTTCTCATCAAACGAACACAGTGGATCGGTACTCCCGGCAAAGCTCGCGATATCCTGATGCAGCGGCTTTAGGCTAACCGCAATCACCCGGGACTCTAGCTGAGAATGCATCTCCAGAATCTGTTCTGCGGTCTAAGTGATCTTGAGCGCGACAGAGCGTCATCCACGTGACCTGCCCCCATTTTCCGCACGGTGATTTTACAACTTAGCTAGTAGCCGAAGCTGTGGGAAAGTGGGAAACGCCAGCGGCGTTTTCCAAGCGGACGCAGTCCGCGTCTTTTCCATAGCTTGCCTTCTTCGCCCACATGGCGAACTCACACGGCGTGCGATACCCCAGGCTACTGTGGGGCCGCTGCTGGTTGTAGTCTGTGCGCCAATCGCCAATCTTTCTCCGCGCGTCAAACAGGTTCTGAAACCAACTCACCCGCAAGCATTCCTCTCGCAGTTTTCCATGAAAGCTCTCTACCTGCGCATTCTGCGTCGGCTTGCCAGGCTGAATATGCACCAACTCAATCTGCTGCTCCACACACCAGGCCAGAAAATGCCGGCTCGTCAGCTCCGGCCCGTTGTCACAGCGAATCGATTGCGGCCTGCCTCGCCGCATTACAATTTCCTCCAGCACCCGCGTCACCCGTCGACTGGCAAAGCTGGTATCTACCTCCAGGGCCAGACACTCTCGCGTAAACGCGTCCACCACACTCAGCACCCGAATCGTCCGCCCTGCCGCCAGCACATCATGCACAAAATCTAAAGCCCATTCCTGGTTGGCTGCGCTGTACTGCCGCAGGGGCGCACCCGCCCGCACACAGTGCTTTCGCTTCTTCCGGCGCAAGCATAGCCCGGTCTCGCGATAGATCCGGTACACCCGCTTGTGGTTTGTTGCCTTACCGCTTCTCCGCAACAGAACCTGCAGCCGGCGATAACCGAAGCCTGGCTTCTCCCGCGCCAGCTGCACTAGTCGATCACGCAGCTCGTCATCGTTCTGCCGCGACTCATAGCGATAGCTACTGACCGCCAGCGACAGCAGCCCGCAAACCCGGCGCTCACTGACTGCGTACTGCTTCCGCAACCAGCCCGCGTCCGTCCTCCGGTCTACGAGCTCAGCCCGTTTTTTGCAATCACCGCTTTCAGCATCTCCCGGTCCAGGCTCAGATCCGCCACCAGTTTTTTCAACCGCCCATTCTCGTCTTCCAGTTGCCGCAGACGCTGCGCTTCGCTCACTTCCAGCCCCCCGTACTTGGCCTTCCAGCCATAGAGGGTGTGCTTGCTGACCCCCACTTCTCGCGCCACATCCTCCACCTTGCGCCCAGCTTCCACTTGCTTGAGCGCAGCGATCATCTCCGCCTCGCTGTGCTTGCCTCGTGACATAGCTCTGCCCCTTTCCTAAATCCGAAATCATACTTACTGGTGTGCGGATTTAGGGGAGCAGGTCACACGCTGCTACATCGCGGAGCCGAAGCATAGAGTTTCAAAAGATAATTGATCAACCTTACGTGCTGATCAACGATCCGGTTGGGGGGCTGGCCTATTTCAGTCTGGCACGAGCCTATGCGCTGCAGGGTGACACGACCAGAACTCGGGCCAAATACGAAGCCTTCCTGAAGCTGTGGAGAGACGCCGACCCCGACATCCCCATCCACCGGCAGGCCAAAGCCGAGTACGCCAAGCTGCTGTAGCTTTAGCCCAAATCTTATGGAGGTGCCCTCTGTTCATGTCTATTTCTTGGCTCACCGCCTTGCGACCTCCCTTCGACTTGGCTCTTGAAAGCCATTTCCAATACAGCCGGAATCCGGCACGATGCCAGCCGACTACGGTTCTGGGTGTCACCAGGATGAGAGGTTCTTTCCATCGATCCCAGAGCCTTCGCAATACGACCCAGAATGTGTGACGCAGTGAGTCGTCGGCGAGGGCGTTGGGCGTGAAGAGCGAGCAACTGCTGACGCAGGGCAAGATTTTCGAGGATGAGGTCCTCACGGGGCCTGAATGCACTAACAACCCAGCCAAGGAAGTGCCGGAGCCACACAATCATGCGGAAGAATCTTATCCGACATCGCCAATCCAGCCGATCACATAAGTCATTGATATTGCGGATGCACGATGTTTTGACGAATGACAGCGGTTTCTTCTTGCGTAAGGCGACCAAGCTCGGAGTGCAAGGTCGTAAAATAGCACCTGCCGCAAACCCAGAAGCCTAGCATCCTGAGCAAATACCACTCGTGGTCCCTCGTCCGGTTTTCCCGTGCCAGTGAGCCTGCGTCTTTTCTTCGAGGGCACCACATCGGTTGTCGTTATTCTTGACCCACCGATCGCACGGATGAAAAGGGCGTAAGCAGCTGTCCAATTCTTTTCAACAGCGGCACCGGACCTTCTCGCGTCGTGACAACGCAATCCGCGCAGGTAAGAGTCTCCTCTGGAATGGGGTTCGCTGAAACCGCGACGACAGGAACATCTTGTTTGCACCGTTTGATTTTTTGGGTGACGATTTCACCGTCCGTGCCGGGCAAGGCATAATCGAGCAGGACAAGGTCGACGGGATACGCATGCAACATGCTCAAAGCCTGCTCGCCGTCGGTGGCGCTCAATACTCCGTATCCGGCCCCTTGCAAAACCTTGTAACGCGCGTAAAGGATTGCCGAATTCTCATCGACGGACAGAATGACCGGAATGTGATTTGCAGTAGGCATGGGTACCTCTTTCAATGTGTTCAGTAAAACTGTTCGGGGGACTGTTCGAAAAAGTTGCGCGCGCGCGGGACCTACTGGAAGCCGAGCGCGCGACTGCCACCTGTTCGTCTTAGCGATTAGTCAATCTCGCGATTCCTGGACTCCGTGCACTCTGATGGAGCTGCGGATCGGTCTTCTCGAATATCGGAACTCCGCTCCTGAACGAACAACTCGCCTCGCGCTACTCGGCGCATCGCATCCACGAGAACGGGCCCATCCATTGAACGATAGACGACCCCCTGTGCTCGCAACCAACGCACATAGGCGGTCCGGTCGTTCTCCTCTGTGAGCACTAGAAGTGCAGTCCGGCGCCACTTTAACATTCGCTGGATCTTCGAAAACACTGTCAAAAAGTTCGTCGACAGAAATCAATACCTGAGGCTTGACCTCTTTCAACCTATACTGGCGGTCGCGGACGACGTTCGCATCGTAGGTCAGCCAAAATCTCCTGAACAGTTGTTGAATATCTCCGTCATCCCAATACGAAAAAGCTCTCGATGGTCAGCGATGACGATGTCGATCATGATTTCACCTTCCACTCCTGCCGAACTGCTGAGTTAGGCTCAAACCACTTAAGATAGCTCTCGCTCCTTTTGGGAAGATGGTCAAAATTGAACACAATTGTGTTCTTTTCTTGAACAGACAGCTCAAGCTTTGACCTGCCAGACTTTTTCGGAGAACTTCAATATGAGTTTAGAAACGATCCTGGTTATCGTCCTGATTGTGTTTTGCTAGGTGGAGGCGGTTGGTACTGGCAGCGCGAGCGCGGATAACGCGACAGGTTCTGAAACGGAGATATGACTGGTTGCAGATAAAGATGCTCGAGTCCAAACCCCGCACTGCGGGGGCGGCAGCCCGTCAACATTGTTGCCGGTCCCAAGGCGGCTTGAGGCCTACGCTGGGCTGTCCGCGAAGACCCAGCCTCTGCACCCGGTCCGGCGAACCGTCTGCTGTTTTCTGTGCGGGTGACGAAGTCCCGCTCCTTAATTAGGCAATTCTCAACGATAAGGAGAAAACCGATGAGTACGAGTACGACGGATGAGATCAAAGGTACTTTTCATGAAGTGAAAGGCAAAATCAAAGAAACGGCAGGCCAAGTTACGAACAATCCTGACTTAGAGGCTGAAGGCAAAGCCGAACACAGGGCCGGCAAAGTTGAAAAAGAGGTCGGGCAGATCGAGGAAGGCCTCGTAGATTAGGGCGTGCTCTGTCGTGAGCATATTGCTGCGTTCGGAGCAACTGACACACCGCCGTTCCCCGCTCAGTACTGCAGAGATTCGGCGGGTGTCATCCTGGCGCTCGGAGTTCTGTATTGAAGCGGGCCACACATATAAGCCCCACGAACCAAGCACTTCGGCGCACGAAGCGGCCCTGCTGTCCCCGAAACGCCTAAATCGCAGTTAACACGATCGCAATAACTTACCAACAACAGTAATGACCAGCATAAGGCGAAGCGAAATGTGGGAGCAAGAATATCGCAAACTACAGCACAGCGATCCGCAGAAGCCCGACGAGCAGAAACCTGTAACCCAGCCGAACGTGCCAGTGCCTCCGAAACAGGAGCTCCCGAGCGGACAGCCCAAAACCTCCGCAGCCGGCGACCGGCGTATAGAGGGCGTGAAGCGGATGCATGCTGTGGCGCGGAACTGCTGGAACCAGTCGCTCTCATGCTAAGGGAGAAGCCCAAGCGGCGAAAACCGCGAGGCCAGAGTACCGACGCGGAGCACTGGGGCGGACCGACTCGCAGTAGCGAAGAAAGCTCCTAATGGGGCTGGAGCGAAGGGGTCGGGTCAGGCAGTCGTGCGAGCGAAGCAACCGGCGACAGGAGGACCTCGATGCGTGCGACAGACAAGCCCTTCAATATCGATAACATCGGTATGATCGGCACGTTTGCCTGATGGGAGCCGAGTGAGGCGAGAGTCTCATGCTCGGTTCTGCGAGAGGCCGGTGGTGCAATTCCACCGGCCTACTTACCAGACATGAAGGTCTCCGCCGAAGTTGAAACCTTCCGGCCCAACACTCTGATTTCGTATGCAACCATGTGTGGCTGGGCAGTGGCGCGGGCCCACGCAAAATCGGACGTTGCGGCGATGATCGCCGGATACCTGGGGTCCTCGGAACAATCCGATGACGCCTTAGTGCAATACGCAACAGCATATGAGACCAGGGGAAACGTGATTTTGCAACCTTCCAGGCGGTCATTTGTTCCGGGCGTTTGTCGACGGAACCAGCAAAGGCCCATTGCGCGTGTACGACGTATTGACGAGTGACAACCTCGACTTGTCAATCCCCACACCCGTGACCGCCGTCACAGACAGCAACTCAGTGTTCGATACCCAACAGACAACCGCCGGTTCGCCAGGCTAAACTCCGCACCAGCGCATTTTGCCCTAGCCCGTGGCGCGCCACTAGGCAACAGGCCCCCTCCACGGGCTATGGTTGTTGCTCAATAGCAACCCGTGGGGGAGTGATCTCCTGACACTACCGATTATTAAATGTGTGCAATATTGAACAGACAGCCAAACGCTGATAATCATAGATTTTTTGCGCACTGACTGCAGTAATCCGCATAAGGACCTGGAATCTCTCGGGGGTCCAGGGGCTATGCTGTCCGCAGGGCAGCAGGGATTGGGGGAGTTCCTGCTTATGCTCCGCAAAAACCTCTGCAGGTCGCAATCTCCGGCCTTTTCCCCGAAGGCCGCCTTCGCAAGCCTGTCGGACCTTCCTGAAGAACACTGAAGCAGATGGCCTCGATGGAGTTCTTCACGATGCCGACGGCAACCTTCCGGGTGCTGTTCGTCTTCATCGTGTTATCGCACGACCGCCGGCGCAACGTGCACTTCAACGTCACGGAACACCCAACCGAAAACTGGACCACAGCAGATTCGAGAAGCGTTTCCGGGAGACAAAGCACCGTGGTACCTGATCCGCGATCGAGATGCGATCTTTCTAAAAGACATGGTCGCAACTACGAAAGGGATGGCATAGAAGAAGTGGTTACCGCGGCCGCCTTGGCAAAATGCGTATATGGAGCGGCTAATCGGATCGACTCGCCGGGAGCGCCCGGATCACATCATCGTATGGAACGAGAGATCGTTGTGTCGGATTCTGCACAGCTATTTATTATGAGCGCTCGCGCACGCATTAGCATTGGCCAAAGATGCGCCGGTGCGCAACAGGTTGGAGGACTGGATCATCGTTGGTTGAAATCCGGTTTGTGCAAAATTGACCAGACGTCCTAGTCTAAGGGATAGCGGAATATCTTCATGGTGAATCCTCTTCTTAGGGGACGATTTAAGTAGCACAGAGGCCGCTCGGGCTGATCTCCGGAGGCCTCTCTCTAGCTTATGCTATTGATTGAAAATCCGGCGTCCGCACAAAAACCGCACCGCCCTTATTCCTGCAGAAAGATATTGAGAAGGGAGTTGTGAACCCGAATCTCGCCGTTATATTCAATGAAGCCCAGTTTTCTGAAGCGATTCATAAAAAAACTCACTCGGGATCGGGTTGTGCCAATCATCTCAGCCAATATCTCCTGGCTGATCTTGGGAACCACCGTCTCGGGTTTGCTTTCCTTGCCGAACTGCGCGAGCAGTAACAGAATCCTCGCCAGCCGCTTTTCGCTGGAATTGAAAAGCTGATCGACCAGGTCCGCTTGGATGCGAGCGTTGCGGGCAAGCAGAAAGGAGACGAACACATCCGACAATGCGGGTTCTTGGTGAAGTGCGCGGACCATTTCCGCCTTGCTAATCCTGAGCAGTGCACACTCAGTCATCGCGGTAGCAGTCGCGAGTCGAAGAGGATGAGCTGAGACCATGCAGTCCTCCCCCAGGAATTCCCCGGCACCCACCAAGGCGAGTCGTCGCTTCTTTTCCGTTCGCGGAGGTGACAGTTACTCTCAGCCGGCCCTTCTGCACGTAAAAAATCGCGTCGGCAGGGTCGCCTTGCGCGTAGGCCGTCTCATTCTTTTTCAGATTGAGAATCTTTCTGCCCAACCCAGCTCTCGCGAGAAAGGCCTCGGGATCGAAAACCGTATCGCCATTTTTGGTTGCGGCTTGGGCGTTTGAAGCCGGGAAGGCTTTGCAATTTCGCCTGTGGCGGGTTTTGCGGATCGCACCGAATCAACCGACGGAACCCGTTCGGCTGGACGGCCCTGGCTGCGGGTTGGAATGCCCCTGGCGCTCATTTCATACCTCCGAAGGGGCAGCGCTTGCACTTCGACATTAGACCTCTTGGAGGCGCTGAAACAGAATGGGATTCCCGTGGTTATCACGGCCGGCGATAACCACGGGGACCCATTGGTTTCCCCCGTTGCAGTAATATCACATGCCAATTTTGATGGTCTGTTGGGCATCGAACATACGCAGAAGATTCTTGTTGGTTCGGCCCATTTCGGGACCTTCTTTGAAGTGGCGGAATCGCTTAAGCGTGGGTCACGTTTCGTGCGTCGCGATGCTTGCGCGTACCAGCGGTAAAGCCAATGTAGGACACCCTACAGAAGCGTTGCGTTTGGAGGAGCACTGTATAATTTTCCGAGTGGAGCGAATAAGCAGGGTTTCTGTTTCGCATGACCACGAGGGCTAGTTCACTCCCGCATCTGGGATGGTTTTCGGTTCTGGTTTGTGGCACGCAAAAACCTCCAAGTCGTGCGGTCCGGCGAGCGGACTAATACCGCATGGGAAACCAGTCAGCAACATAATCCTTTTATCGATCTCCGATAGCGACTACAGCTCACTTCGTCCTCATCTCGAATACGTCAGCTTGCCAAACCATCTAGTCCTTCACGAGGCGGGTGGAAAGCTGGAATTTGCGTATTTCCCGAATCGAGGTTTGATTTCTCTTGTAGTCGTAATGAAAGATGGAAAAACGGCCGAAGCTGGCATAGTTGGAAATGAGGGCTTTACAGGAACACTGGCGGCTGTTGGCCTGAGCAGGAGCCCGCTTCAAGCGGTGGTACAAATCACGGGGGATGGGTTTCGGGTAGAGGTCGGAGCTTTGCAAAACACTTTGGAATCCGCTCCACACCTTCAATTGATGTTGAGCCGCTATGCCGCAATTCAGGGTATGCAGGTTGCACAAACAGCCGCGTGTAATCGGCTGCACGATATTGAGCAGCGCCTTGCGCGGTGGTTGCTAATGACTCAGGATAGAGTGGATTCAGGGTCGCTGCCCATCACTCATGATTTTCTCGCAACGATGCTAGGGACAGATAGACCTACCGTGAGCTTGGCAGCTGGTGTTTTGCAGAGGAAGGAGCTCATCGAGTACACCCGTGGTGCAGTGAAGATCGTGAACCGCAAGAAACTTGAAGACTCCGCCTGCGAGTGCTACGGGGTTATCCGACAGTACGATGGCGAGCTTGGCTTGAAATAAGTCCGGAAGTGAAGACTCGCCCTGTGCTTAATTGCCGACTCGAAAACATTGTTGTTGATAAATCCCCCCTACGCCACCTGACGAGATCGGCTTCGTGTCCCTCTTCAACATCTTGCTACAGGAGTAAGGGCGCCGCAGTTTGCCGAATGCATCATTTTCCCTCTGAGTTGTTCTGCTCAGACGAACTTAGGTTCGAACACTAAACTTAGGCTTATCCGAAACCTGAAAGCACCCGTGAAAAAGAGGATCGACCATGTTCAATTCAGGCTCATTGGTTCGCACCGGACGGATGCCGGTGCTGGTGCTGGTGTTGGTAGCGAGCCATCCTTTCGGGATGCAAATCCAAGCAGGAACAGGCGCTGGATCAGGCCAAGAAGCAGGCGGCTGCAACCGGGCAGGCGCAGCAGGTGGTTTCTGTAGACAAGAATGGGACCACGACGACAACGGTGGTGCAGCCGCCGGCGGCCGGGCAGACGAACGAGGCGATAACGACGACGGTGACACCGCCCGCGGCTGGGGCACCCGTTCCAGCACCCTCGGGACCGACGGTTTCCGCGGTGCCGCAACCGGTCAGCGTGAGCATTCCGGCGGGCACGACGCTGACGATCCGGATCGATCAGCACATCAGCGTAAAAACCAGCCACGCGGGGGACACGTTTACCGGCGAGATGGTGGACCCGGTGCTGGCCAGCGACAACAGCGTGCTGGTGCCGAAGGGTGCGCCGGTGGGTGGCGTGGTGGATGTGTCGCATCGGCGGGGACACTTCAAAGGCAGATCGCTGCTGGAGCTGCGGTTGACCTCACTGACGCTGAATGGAACACAGTATCCGCTGACGACGCGGGACCTGGCGCGCAGCAAGAAGGGCAAGGGCAGACGTTCGGCGGCCTTGATTGGCGGAGGGTCGGGGCTGGGCATGCTGGTGGGTGGCGTGGCCACCGGCGGCGTAGGGCTGGTGGTGGGCGGCCTGGTGGGTGGTGGCGCTGGAACCGCCGCCGCGGGATTGACCGGCAACCGGGATATCGAGATACCGGCGGAGTCGATTGTGCGCTTCAAGCTGGCGGACGATCTGGTGGTACAGCCGGCGCGGTAGTGTGAACAGGCCCTGGTTTAGTCGCCAAATTATGTGGCGTTCACCGGGGCAAACAGACCACAGGCCTAGACAGAGCTAGTGGCGACGTTCTGAGTGAGTAGTCGCCAACTCGGAAACCATCAGAACGTGCCTCCGGCTGTTCCAGCGTTTGCGACGGCCTGCAATTCGCGAATCACCCAGAACAGCCGCCGGGCCGATACATAGCTGTGCTCGCCAGCGTTTCGTAGGTCCGCGATCCGGGATTTCGCGATCAGCCTTTGGATTTTCCGCGGCGACAGCCCTAGCCCTAGCTCGGAATGCACGATAGCAATTGCTTCCTCCTCCGAGATGGCAGGCAGGGCCTGACCAGCACGAAACCGAGAACGCCATTACTCCACTTCCAACGCCTGGCGAGTGAAGATTGCCTCTAGTTCGTGGGTGCCGGCGAACAGCAACCCACAGTGCGGCGGTTGATCCAACAGTTCCCGTAGGGTCTCCAAGCACTCAAGCGACAGATGCTGGGCTTCGTCAAAGACCAACGCTGCTTCTGTTGATTCGTTCAGCAGCATTGGACAGCAGCAGCGAAGGTTGGAGTCCGTAAGTCTCAAACTGACGCACATGTGGAGAACTCAGCAAGTCGAGCTCTGCTGATTCGCATCAGCTTACTTAGCACAGACTTACAATTAGTGCGGAAACTTCATGGGATGCTGCGGTCAGAGACCCCAGTCCTGCAGCGGGTAAGCCCCCCCATTTCGCTAGCAATCAACCGCTGACGTCAACCTGATGCAAGTTTCAATACGCCCCTGCTACAATCTGTCGCGACTACATCATTCGAAAGGACATTCGTGGACATACAAAGCCTGCTTTCAGAACTCAAGGCCGAACGTAATCGGATTGACCAGGCCGTATCTGCCCTAGAGAGACTCGCTTCACCAGCTCGCCGTGGTCGTCCCCCTAAAGCGAAACCGATGGCATCAGTATCCGGGAAGAAACGTCGTGGTATGAGTGCAGCAGCTCGGGCCAGAATCGGTGCTGCAAAGAAGGCATGGTGGGCAAAGCAGGAAGGCAAGTCTGGGGCCAAGAAGACTCCGACTGTCTCCAAGAGATCCACTGGTCGGAAGCCGATGAGTGCAGTCATGCGGAAGAGATTATCAGCGATGATGAAGGCAAGATGGTCAGCGAAGAAGAAAGCTGGCGCTAAGGCTTTATAGAGGCTACCGTGATCGGGATTAGCAGCGTCTTAGCATAAAACCAGGTGGTCTTGCTAAGTCGTAACGTGTTGAATCACAGGGCTCTTTACACAGCTATTGCAACCCATCTCAACTCCAACTCCAACGGAGGGGAATCCGGCCACCCTCACTGTACCGAGAAGGTCGAACTCACAGAGCTCGGGCCAGTGCCCGTCGGCACGGTTCCGATGGGCGTCAGCGCACCGGTCGTTGTATTAATCTGAAATGCCGAAATGTTGTTGTCGCCGGAATTGGTCACGTACAAGAACTTGCCCGAACCATCTACGTTGATAGCAGTGGGGGTTTTGCCCACCGAAATCGGGAAACCGGGAAGCTGCGTCAGCGAATCGAATCCGATGGCGAAGGCGTTTATTGAGCCCTCTGAACCGCTCGGCCCACCAACAACATACAAATATTGTCCTGTCGCATCGACGGTGCAAGCACGAGGGTTACTCATGCCAGCTGGGAATGTCAGGCCGGCGCCCAACGAGTAGATTGAAATGTCATTCGAACCCTGGTTTGCTACGTAGTACCATTCGCCGAATGTCAGGGTAAAGGAAACGTTGACAGGGTCGGTTCCCGTTGAAAGCGTCTGGGAAAATGAGAGAACACCACTGCCTGGAGTGATTTGGAATGTTGAAACTGTATTGTCACCAGAATTCGTGACCGCCAAGTAGGCCCCGAGAGGATCAACCGAAATCGATGATGGCTGTCTGCCGGTGGCGATAGGCGAACCAGAGATTGGCGTCAGCGATCCGGACGCTGGATTGATGAGGAACGCAGATATATTGTCGGAGCCTTGGTTCGCGACATATAGGAATTGGCCGTCCAGGTCCGTTGTAGCCGAGACAGGCTGCGTCCCGACCGCGAAGGGCTGCCCCGGCACAGGGCTTAGAACCCCGCTCGTCGAATTAATACTGAAGGCAGAAACCGTATTGTCTCCCTGATTCACAACATAGACAAAGCGTCCAAGGGGCTCTGCAACCACTGCGCCAGGCGTTATCCCCACGCCAAATGGAGAGCCCGATATTGATGAAAGCTGCCCGGTCGAAGAATCGATAGCGTAGGCTGATACATTGTTGCTCCCGCTGTTTGCGGTATACAAGAATTTCGGCGTGAACATAACGGCTGAACTACCGGTAGTGAATGTGGGGCCAGTCTCCAGGGCACCCGCTCCTAGAATACTTAGCGGTGGTACTGACGTAGGCGTGACTTGCCCATTGCTGGAGATCACCAGCGGAACAATGCCAAATTCTTCAAACGAGGGATATATGTATAGATATTGGCCCGAAGGATCAATAAAGGGACTGATGTCGCTGTCCAGCCCCATTCCCGACAAGGCAGTAAGGGCACCCGTTGTCTGGTCGATGGAGAAGCCGGGCACCGAATATCCGATGGCATAAAGGAACTGCCCCGACGGATGCATCCAGATGTCGCCCTGTCCACTTCCGTCCTGGGGATTGTAAGGAGAGCCCGGTACTGGCGTTAGCGCTCCAGTGTTTGGATCGACCGAAAAACCATAAAGCGTTTTAGTGCCGCTGTACATACTTTCCAGATAGAGGAAGCTGCCTGAAGCAGTCGTGACCATGTGATTCGAGCGGGTCGCGCTACCGGGCGGACTTTGCAATGCGGTCAACGACCCATCGGATGCAATAGCATAACCATATACAAGATCATCACCACCAAGTACATAAAGATATCTTCCACTACCCTCCACTATAAGCGTATATGCGTAAGGTGCAGGGAAGGCAAACGGCGAACCCGGAACTGGACTCAACTCGCCAGTGACCTGGTCAATGACAAAACCGGAAACGGTTGTAGAAAGTCCGTTTCCGAATGTGTAAAGGAACGATCCCGTGGGATCAATTGTCAGTTGAGTTACAGCCGCGGTGAATGGAGAATTTATGACCGGGGTTAGCGAGCCATCGATTGGGTTTACAGAGTATCCGTAGATCTTGTTGTCAGAGGCTCCATCTGTGACATATAGAAATTTACCCGACGGGGATAGAGCAACTGTGTTCGGGCTCACTCCCACGGGCGTATTAAAGTAGCGTAGGAGGCGCAGTTGACCACTGTTCGGATCAAAAGCAAGCCACCCTATCTGTTCAGCGTTATTCAGGACGTTGTATTTTGCGACCGAGGCCAGCGACTCGCCAAGTTTTTCGCGCAGCTTCGCGGCGGCCTTCCCCAACGCGCTGAGCACCTCTTCCTTGCGATCAGCCGTTGCCTGTTCCTCGGCGAGCAGATCGCCGGTTTCGCAAGACGCCGCCCGCAGCCCCAGGACATACTCTTTACCAAGTGCCGGGAAATGGACCCGCCGATGTAGGCCTTGCTATGCGTGCGTTGGCAGACTTCGCGCGCCACGTCATTCGTGAGTTGAGTGATGCGGCGGACGAGTCATCATGTTTAAGGTCGCGGCAACTTTGCTGTCAGAAAGGACATTGAGAAATGGCGACTGCAGCAGAGAAACAGCAAGCCCCTGCTTCAGAGTGTTATCGAAAACGGGATCGCCGGTGGAGTTCGTGAAATCGGCGAGCACAATGGTGTCCTTCTCGTTGAGCTTGGATGCTTGAGAGGTACGTCGGTGCGTCAGACCAAAGAGTGATCGCTACCAGCAAAGCAAGGATGAGGCCAATCGGAAGTGCGAGCTTCCGTCGATTCTTTCGGGATACCGCCGGTTCGCGGGGCAGTGTCGCTATGCGTTTGGAGTCTGCTGGCGTTGTCGGGGCTGATTTGGTGACGGCTCTCAACTGTTGCAGATCACTGCGAATCTCGGAGGCGTGCTGATAGCGCAACTGCCGGTCCTTTTGCAATGCCTTGGAAACGATCTCGTCGAGTCGCGCCGGCAATTGAGAATTCCAGCGGGTTACGGGTTCTGGCGATTCGTGCAGTATGGCGGCAAAGGTCGCGCCGACGGTCTTACGTTCAAACGGCAAACGCCCCGTGGCCATTTCGTAAATCACGACTCCAAAGGAGAACAAGTCCGTTCGCGGGTCCAATTCCTCGCCCTGCACCTGCTCCGGAGACATGAACGCGATGGTGCCCGGGGTGTCGCCCAAAGCGGTGAGATCTTGAGCTGTTATCGGTGCTGGCTTCGAGGAGATTGTCAGCACGGTTGCAAGTCAACGCGTGTCGCCATTTTTGCCAGGCCGAAGTCAAGTATCTTGACGTGCCCGCGCTGCGTCACGAAGAGATTGGAGGGCTTGATATCGCGATGAATGATCCCTACGGCGTGTACTGCCTCCAAAGCATCGGCGATCTGAATGGCCAGGGAAAGGGTCACGGCTGTTTCCAGGGGATGCCCGGCAATACAGTTGCGGAGCAAACTCCCCTCGAGCAATTCCATGACAATGAATGAATGGCCATCCTCCTCACCAATGTCGTAAATCGTGCAGATATTGGGATGATTTAATGCAGAAGCAGCCTTGGCTTCACGGCGAAATCGCTCCAAGGCCTGAGGATCTTTGGCCAAGTCTGCGGGCAGAAACTTGAGAGCTACAAAGCGGTCGAGCCGAGTGTCCTGGGCCTTGTAAACCACACCCATCCCTCCGCTGCCCAGCTTTTCGACGATGCGGTAATGCGAGATGGTCTGGCCGATCATGGGGTTGAAAAAATGTTAGGTCCGGATGCGAGGGCAAGTCAACGAGACGCAAGATGTGGATCGTCCCTTAAGACTCGCTGGTGAGATTCGCCACTACACTTTGACCGGGGCGAGTGATCCGCAACACGGAAAATATCCAGAAACCGGCTTCCGGGGAACGCCGACGGGTCGGTACGTACAAGTCTTAGTGCTGTATCTGAAGCGCCCACGGCGAAACAGTCGGCAGTCGCATGATCCTTGGCGGGCGCTTCGGATATAGCGACTTGAAGGAAGCCGCCCCGGAGGAAGGCTATGTACTTGGAATGGGGCTGAGCGGGTGCAGAGGTTTAAGCAGGCCGCTGTGATGGGTATGATCTGCCGCTTTGAGGTCCGGTTGGAGCGGCGAAGCATCGCCCAGAGGCGTTGGGCATAGGTTGAAAACATAGGTAACAGAGGATAGGAGTTTGACAAACTGGCGGGATGGATAAGGACTGCTTGCGTGTTAATCAAACTCTCTCGCTATGAATAGAGCACGTCACCAGCCAAAGCCAGAGCCTGTCGATGTGGGCGCTTCTCACCAGAAAACATGGAGCTTATGCGGGGTCGAGTAGTACGGTAGGTTGGTATGAATTGCGTGCCAAATGACCATTAGTCGGCACCTGCGAGATATTGGGCATCTGCCCACTGGCAGCGTCGTCCGCTTCACGACGGCATATCTTCCTTCAAGCGGTACAGCGCAGTCGCTATCGGCGTTTTTTAACGCCGCAGTTCCGAGCTTCGTCGAGGGTCAAGCGGAGGTGATTGTACTGGTTGTTGTGGGGAATGCTCTCTTAGGACAAGAGCTGCGTCGACATGACTCTATCGAATCGCTGATAGGGTCGGGAAAGAAAATCTACTTCACGTCGGAGGTTAGCTACTGGGCCATACATGTTCTGCCATCAAGTCAGACACAGTGTGATTGGTGAAATATCTTCAGAGTTACGATGGCGCCACTCTTGCTGCCTTCTGCTCTCGAGCGACAACCCCTAAGAACTAATTACCGATGTTCTCGGCGCGCCGGACAAACTCAAGATTGATCCCTCGCGAATTGCGGCGTCCAAGGTCCAGATCGTTCGGCGGGATTCGCTCCGGGCACCGCCATCAACCACTCGGCGAGAATGAAACCAACCGCGCCAACAAGAATCCCCGCCAACACGTCGGCGATGTAGTGGTAGCGACCATAAATTGTAGACACGCACATCGCGACGAAGAACGGGAGGAACACCCAGAACAAGTAGCGGCGGTAGCGCCAAGCACCGAGCAGCGCGACGAACGCCCCCGTAACATGACCGGAAGGAAACGCGCCCCCGCGCACGCGTCCCCAGCTTTCAATGAAATTGATCAAGCTAGTGGCAGGGCCGCCCACAAGGGGGGCGCAAATGGAATGAGCGCATGGCAAAGAACGGCGCTTCAACGGGGAAGAAAATCGAAATCATGTAGCCAATCGAGTAGGCGATGATCGAAGCGGTCATCACCGTCCAGAAAGCGCTGCAATGCCACAGCTCCGGACGGATCGCCTGCGGGGGGGACAGCTGAGCGGGTCAGACGGCGGCGATAAATCGAGGCTCCGAGAATCGTGAGGAATAGATAGTAGCTCATGTAGGCGACTTGCATCGCCTCATTGATCCAGATGGCTGGAGAACTGAGAGAGCCACACTGCCGGATAAACGCCCGTGAGCCGGTGGTCGAATGCAATCAGTAGGGAATCCCGCCACGCCCGATCAGTCAGGTGAACGAGAACTTGCAGTTCCTCGAAGCAGAAAAGAAAGAGCGCCTGCGGATACCAATCGCGGACCCAGCTAAAAGTAAGGGCAATTCGAGAGTGTGAGAGTTCGCCCCGGCCGAAGCGATCTGCAATATTCACGATGACGAGAATTGCGGCAAAGACCCCGAAGTGCACGGTGATATGCAAAGCAGGGTGCGCGAGATTCTCGTGGAAAATGAGCATCAGGGCGCCGCTGAGTCCTAGATAGGAAAGGGCGACCCATTCAAATGCGCCGCACGGTTCGAGGATGGCGCTCGCGTGCGACCATGCACGGATGAACGAGCACACCACGATTTGGCGGTTGCGTGCCGCGCACCTTCCCCGCCGCACATCGCGATGTCGGCCTTCTCTGCACAGCCAGACCGAGTCATGCCCATGGCAACTTCCTTCTTAGTTCATACCGCTAAAGATCTCGATAGCTCAAGCTAATTTCGCAGCGCGCTTCCATCTCGTTCGTGATCGAGATTTGAATCCGTTGTGTCCCTAGCATTGGATCTTAAGACCGAGAGAAAGCGCGCAAGTTACGTGTGCTACTTTAATGCGGGCTCTGGCTCGTGCCGATGAATCCTGAATCACGGCTTCCCGGCCGGAGCAAAACTCTTGGCGATGCCTACCTCTGAAGCGAAAGTGCCTCGCGAGCCATTGTGGGCGGTCGCGGGTAGATTGGCAGCCCGGTCCGCATCTTCGGTCAAACGGACCGCTTCCTTCATTTGTTGCAGGGACACGACCATGGAATTCCTTGAGACGCGGCGCACGATAGGATTAACCATCCAGCGTAGGGCAACGGGAATGTCGCGACTCAAGGCAATCGCCTCGACTTCCACATAGGTTCCGCCGTCTCTTTGCTCAAACCTGGCGACGCTGTACAGGCGCCAGACGTAGCCGCTGCCATGATCCGGCGGAAGCTCCTGCTCGTCCGGGCGGCCCTCGTGCCGGATCTCTTGCACCCGCGTGGTCTGCGTGATGCTATACCAGCGCCGGTCGTCGATTTTGAAGTAGCAGGTCTCGTACTCCATATCGAGCGCGGTTTGAGCGACGACCTCCTTGTTCACCACGCGCATGGAGTACTTCTCGCAAGGCCCGTCGCTGCCAAGTATCCTGGAATCAACAACCGTGGGCTTGTAGTACTCCTTGTAGTTGCTGTAATCACGCACCGCGGACAAAACGTCTTTGATACTGGCGTTCGGAAGAAAGGCCGCGCCCACCCAATCGTGGATCAACCCTGAGGCCACCGGTTTTGGGTTTTCCTTCCCGACCGACGAAACCAGAATCTCACCATCACGGACACGCTGAAGGCGCTCGGGCTTCTGGTCGACCCAGAGGAAGGGTGTTTGGGAGGTCATCTGTGGACGGGCATCGTCGAGGTACGCGTTCCAATAGACCAAAGTGTCTTGCCTCAACTCAGACCCATGGGAGAGCGAGGGCACGATGAGACAGCCCAAATATACGAACATGACAATAAGCGCCCGGAGTGCGCGGAAGCTGTAACGACTGCCGAGGCTTGTCTGTCTTGCTGAGGTCCTTTTCACAGTTGACCACCCTTCTTCTCGCAAGCGATGGAGTTGAACGACTGAATCTCCAACTTGCGGACTACTCCGATCTGAGGTGCAAGGCAGATGCCAAGGCGTGATCACCGTAAGTTGCTGAGAGACAATGCATTGACGAACCGAGGATGGACGGTCTGCCTAGAAAGTCGACCGTACATTGGCAGTGGTGACTTTCTGCCCACATTCAGGCACGTTTTCGGGAGGTGCCGCATCGCTCTCTAACGGGGAGGGTTCGATCTGGCCGATGAATTCATCCCGATGAGTGCCAGGTAAACTTGTGCGGCACCAGATATTGACATAGCTCACCCCGGGCTCACAAGGCCGTAACGGAGAATGATGTGTCCTTGGCGAACAAGGGTCTTTCCTGCGCGCCTCAGAGACAGGAGTTCGGCTGTGCCAAGGTTCTGCTCGACAGCATAGAGACCAGAAACTTCGTGCAAGCGACGCTATTCTGAAATCGCTCGTCGTTGTCCAGGGTCAACGAGGAAATGTAGTACTCGGTCAGCGCCAGGTGTTGGTTCTGGTCAATAAGCCAATCGCTCCAGGTCCGCAAACGAGTGCTTTGCTTTTCGAGTTCCTGCAATGCCTGTTGATCGGCGTCGTTCGCAACGGAAAGAGCTGCGAGTTTTAGCGCATTGTCAACCTCGGCAAGATCGTTTTGAATCCAGAAGTCGCCAAGCGGGAAACCTCTCCTGAGGGAGTTTTCGATCTTTCGCTCAGTCAGCTCCATCTTGAACGCGACGTTCAGGCCGGCTGCCGCAAATGCTGATGACACTTTGACGGGCTCCGGTCCTTCTGGCCCGGATTTAGACCACACATTGACCACAATTGTGTGTTTGCCGTTGTCGCTGATTGTGACCTGCTCCCCTAAATCCGCACACCAGTAAGTATGATTTCGGATTTAGGAAAGGGGCAGAGCTATGTCACGAGGCAAGCACAGCGAGGCGGAGATGATCGCTGCGCTCAAGCAAGTGGAAGCTGGGCGCAAGGTGGAGGATGTGGCGCGAGAAGTGGGGGTCAGCAAGCACACCCTCTATGGCTGGAAGGCCAAGTACGGGGGGCTGGAAGTGAGCGAAGCGCAGCGTCTGCGGCAACTGGAAGACGAGAATGGGCGGTTGAAAAAACTGGTGGCGGATCTGAGCCTGGACCGGGAGATGCTGAAAGCGGTGATTGCAAAAAACGGGCTGAGCTCGTAGACCGGAGGACGGACGCGGGCTGGTTGCGGAAGCAGTACGCAGTCAGTGAGCGCCGGGTTTGCGGGCTGCTGTCGCTGGCGGTCAGTAGCTATCGCTATGAGTCGCGGCAGAACGATGACGAGCTGCGTGATCGACTAGTGCAGCTGGCGCGGGAGAAGCCAGGCTTCGGTTATCGCCGGCTGCAGGTTCTGTTGCGGAGAAGCGGTAAGGCAACAAACCACAAGCGGGTGTACCGGATCTATCGCGAGACCGGGCTATGCTTGCGCCGGAAGAAGCGAAAGCACTGTGTGCGGGCGGGTGCGCCCCTGCGGCAGTACAGCGCAGCCAACCAGGAATGGGCTTTAGATTTTGTGCATGATGTGCTGGCGGCAGGGCGGACGATTCGGGTGCTGAGTGTGGTGGACGCGTTTACGCGAGAGTGTCTGGCCCTGGAGGTAGATACCAGCTTTGCCAGTCGACGGGTGACGCGGGTGCTGGAGGAAATTGTAATGCGGCGAGGCAGGCCGCAATCGATTCGCTGTGACAACGGGGCGGAGCTGACGAGCCGGCATTTTCTGGCCTGGTGTGTGGAGCAGCAGATTGAGTTGGTGCATATTCAGCCTGGCAAGCCGACGCAGAATGCGCAGGTAGAGAGCTTTCATGGAAAACTGCGAGAGGAATGCTTGCGGGTGAGTTGGTTTCAGAACCTGTTGGACGCGCGGAG
This sequence comes from uncultured Acidobacteriaceae bacterium, assembly GCA_963755865.1. Classification (GTDB taxonomy): domain Bacteria; phylum Acidobacteriota; class Terriglobia; order Terriglobales; family Acidobacteriaceae; genus Bog-257. The sequence continues at coordinate 391,319 of CAVWLY010000016.1, forward strand.
AAAGATTGGCGATTGGCGCACAGACTACAACCAGCAGCGGCCCCACAGTAGCCTGGGGTATCGCACGCCGTGTGAGTTCGCCATGTGGGCGAAGAAGGCAAGCTATGGAAAAGACGCGGACTGCGTCCGCTTGGAAAACGCCGCTGGCGTTTCCCACTTTCCCACAGCTTCGGCTACTAGCTAAGTTGTAAAATCACCGTGCGGAAAATGGGGGCAGGTCACTTCCTTGCTGCTGAGTCACAACAGCGTTCGTAGATTGTGCGTTCACGTCTTGCGTTAAGAACAAGATCACGAGAGCCCCAGCGATTAAGAATGCCAGCATCCAATGCCGTTTCACATCGATCTCCTCTACCCTAAAACGTCCATTTAGGTCGTAACCGGGAAAATGAAGGCTGCGGAAGTTGCGTATGCCGAATCTTGTCAGTCGGTTCTGTAAACGCCTTGTACCACTGCAGAGCTTTGCAGTAGGCGCCAACAGCCGATTGAAGCGGCACATTCAGCAAGAACACGCAGTCCTCGAACGAAGCCCCGTGGCAGCCGTGAAGAACCAGAACAGCCCGAGCCAGAACGTCGAGTTGCTGCACGACTACATTTGGATCCAGCTCCTGCAGAGTCATTGTTTCGTGCATTGAAAGGGGCTCGTGTGCTATGGTGCGAGCAAGTCCAGTCAGCGTATTGTTTAGCAGTTTCTTGAATCGATAAACGGATGGCGTTCAGTGCAGTACGGGCAGTAGCTAAATGTGCCCACAACACCAGCCAATCGCGGAAATCGCGGCTACTGGTCTCGGCAAGACCTGTTGCATCGATAGTCGATCGCTCCGCCATTTCCGCAGTTCCCGAGATCATCAGAGCAGTCCAGTGCAGACTCTCGCTCTGGTCAGCAAAAGGATCCTGGATCTCGTCCATGCTGTGTCTTCGTGCGTTTTGCTTTTTCCGCGTTGCTGTCAGGTGCAGCCAATACATGCATCCTCTTCGTGCCTTCAATTTCCCGACCTTCAGAGCCTTGAATAGTCGGCCGACGGACGTAACAAGTAATGCAGCGCGGGTGCCAATCAGCGTATACCGCAAGTTGCTGAAATGAGGCCGCCTTTACCAGTGAGACTGGAGTCTGCCCTGCCCGAATGAAGGCGGCTGACGAAACTCCAGTAATCGGCGTGGACAGACGAGCGAGCAGAAAGCGGTAGTTCTCCTCCAGCATTGAGAGTCTGGCGCAATAGTCCATCCACCTTTCGTTGTTGTTCGCTGGTCAACGTGACTGCTGTAAAGTATTAACCTTCGCTGCCTGCAGGGCGCTGAGCACCGAGGTACCGTTTCACAGCAATTTCCAGGTTGAAGTGCATCCCTTCACGGCCCAGCACCTTCCCCAGAGGCGATCTCTGCACCATTGCCAAGACGCCCGGATTCATCCCTATCAACCAGACCTGAACGCCTCGATCGCGCTGCCGCCTGGTGGCTTCGACCAACATTTTTTGTGCTGTGTACTCCATGTCGAGTACCGCGCTCAGGTCTACCGCAACCACTCTGGGTTGCGCTTCTGCGACGAGGGGCTCGATTTTGTGCGCGATGTGCGCAGCATTGACGAAGAAGACAGGCCCTTCCAGCCTTAACAGCAACAGGCCAGGAAAACTCTCATCCTCGGGATGTTCCGCAGATTGCGGGCGGAAGATATTGGTACCGGGCTTGCGCCGCAGGACATACACCGGAGGATCGGCTAGGTGGTATGCCAGTGTCACCAGCGAAACAACGATTGCGACAAGGATTCCCTTGAGGGTGCCCAGCAGCATGACCGCGGCAAAGGCTACAAGAGCCCAGATGAACTCGGTGCGGCGGATGCTAAGGATGTCGCGGAATTCGATGGGCTGGATCAACCCGAACGAGTACACGATGACCACAGCGGCGAGAGTCGCCTGCGGCATGAGCCCTAACAGCGGTGCGAGAAACAGCATGATGAGCAACGCCACCGCCGCCGTAACCAGTTCCGCCAGTTGGGTCCGAGCCCCGGCAAGGCGATTGACCGCGGTTTGGGTCGTGCCACCGCCAGCAGGCATGGCGCCCAGAAGCGCGCCACCGAGATTCGCCATTCCTGTGGCCAGCAATTCGCCGTTGGCCCGTGGCGCGGGCTCATCGCGACGCGCGAAGGCCCGGCCGGCTGCAACCGTCTCCGTGAAGCTCATCAGCGCGATACCCGCTGCACCCGGCCAGAGTCGCGCGATCAACGAGCGGTCCGGAGGGACAATCGACGGTAAACCCTGAGGTATGCGGCCGACCAGTTCGACACCGTGGGTCTGGAGATTGAGAAAGTAAGCCGCCGCAATCCCTGCCGCCACGGCCAGCACCGGTGCCGGAGCTTTGGGCCAGAATCGCTCGAGCACGAGTAGAAGAGCGATCATTGAGAGCCCGAGCGCAAGGGTGGTAAAGGACGCTTTCGGAATGCTCCTAATGGTTGAGAGCACATTCTGAACGAATATGCCTCTCGCAATATGGACCCCGAGGATTTTTGGCACCTGCTCCACGACGATGACTACGCCTATACCGGCCTTGAAGCCAACCAGCACCGGTTCTGATATGAAGTTGGCTACAAACCCGAGGCGCAGGATAGAGGCAATAATCAGGATTCCGCCCACAAGAAGGGTCAGGGTCGCGGCGGCAGTGAGCAAAGCCGCCGGTTGCCCGCCGGGAACAACCTCAGCGAGCTGGGCAGCCGTGAGGATTGCCAGCGTCGTGGTCGTACTTACACTGAGCACGCGCGAGGTTCCCAGCACGGCGTAAATCATCATTGGCACCAGCGCCGTATAGAGGCCTACCTGCACTGGCAGCCCAGCGATCGTGGCATACGCCATTGCCTTGGGGATGACCACGGCCGCACTCGTCAGTCCCGCGAGGATGTCGGGCTGTAGCCATTCCTTGCGATATGCTGCGACCCACTCAACAATGGGAAGAGTTCCGCGTTGTAAGTTGAGAGGCGACAAGATTTCCCTCGCTGCGATCTCCTGGTCCGGATTACCAGCCCTGTGGGACGACGCCAGGCTTTTGTGGCGGCTCGACGTAGCCTTTCGCCTTTTGCCGCTTCGGAAGCCTGGGAGGCGTATAAGGAATCTCCTCGTACGGGATGCTGCTCAGTATGTGCGCCATGCAGTTCAGCCGGGCACGCTTCTTATCGTCTGACGGAACGATGTACCACGGCGACGCTTTTGTGTCGGTCGCTGCCAGCATTGCATCTCGGGCGCGGGAGTAGTCGTACCAACGACGGTGCGATTCCAAGTCCATAGGGCTGAGCTTCCAGCGCTTTGAAGGATCTTCAATGCGCTTGAGGAAGCGTTTGTGCTGTTCCTTTTCCGATACTTCGAGCCAGTACTTCAGCAGGATGATGCCTTGGCTAACCAGAAAGGCCTCGAAGCTGGGACAGTCCCTGAGAAACTCGCTGTGCTCTTCAGAAGTACAAAAGCCCATCACGTACTCGACACCGGCGCGGTTATACCAGCTTCGGTCGAAGATGACGACTTCACCTCCAGCGGGCAGTTGTTCAACGTAGCGCTGAGCATGGAGCTGCGTCTTCTGCCTCTCGGTCGGCGAGGGCAGGGCGACCACGCGAAAGATGCGCGGGCTGACACGCTCCACGATGCGCTTGATCATGCCGCCTTTGCCGGCAGCGTCGCGTCCTTCGAAAATGATGGCAACGCGTGCGTTGGTCGCCTTGACCCAGTCCTGAAGCTTGACCAGCTCAACTTGTAGCTTGAAGATCTCGGCCTCGTACTGCATTGTTTCGCATCTTCTGCTGGCCATTGCTACGCGCCTCTAGGCCATCGACGGCAGCTCGGCCTCCGACCGAATTCTGTTTCTTTTTCTTTTTCGATTTTTTCGCCATGCTGCTCCCGGTAGTGGATGATCCAAACTTTCTCGCTAGGCCACAAACCTTCACCGGCGACCGGGCGAAGTGTTCGCCTGGGCAAGACTTTGTGGCGGATTGCTCTCCTGCGGCGGCTGGTACAGCACACGCAGGAGCTGGAACCGCGCCAATGCAACGTAATAGCATTCCAGGCTGAGGTATTGCGCTTGATCGCGGCTGATCTTGCCTTCACGAGCGGCCTGTGCAATCTGGCCTAACTCTGCCGACATAGCTGCCACAACCTCCTCCAACTGGTTTGGATAGCCCCATGCATCCTGCGATTCTGCGGGAGCTGTTGCCAGAGTAGCTGGGCTTGTTACGCCGCTCGAGTTTTTCCGCGCGAGATTTGCAATTGGACCTTCCGCGCTTTGCAGGCTGCTATTCTCTTGAGCAGTGGCGGAAATCGCCAGCGCACACATTAGTAGGGATCCGATAATCCACCGTAATTTCACTTTAAGTCTCCTCTTACTTGCCGGCCTGAGGCGGATAGTTCTTGAAAAGCTTGGCCGCCGCCTTCTGCAGGTTCCTGTAGTTCTTGTCAGGATTTTTCTTAATGTCAATGGTCTTGGTGCCATCTCCGCGCCATACTAGTTGCTTTCTTGCGGGGTCATACAGATCTACGATCAGCGTTCCGACAGGAATAGTAGACGTCTGGCCAGTCACGCTCCCGCTACTAAATCCTCCCCATCCGCCGCCCCATCCCCAGGGGCCCACCGTTACCAAAAGCCGATAAATTGAGGCTTTTCTCCTCTCTAACGATGGCGTGATAGCCGACGTGAAGATCCCCGCCCTTGTCGACCCTGGTCAGACCTTTCTGCGCGAGTTGTTCGTCCACTGCGCGCTTAATGGACTGGTCGATCAACTGATCCGGCACCGCCCCGCCTGGCCCCGGCAGGTCTACCCACTGGTAGGTTTTGTAAGCTGCAAAGTTGGCACTGCGGTCGTAGTTATAGTGAACATCCTGTGCATAGAGAGAAGTAACAAAAACAATGAATACAGGTAAGAAGTGAGAGTCGTTGAATAAACCTCATTGAACTTCCTTTCCGCTCGTAACCTCTACTTCCCATAAAACAGAGAATCCTCGATCAATCAGTGTGAGATTTGGAGCTATCGGCAATAGGGCCTCTGCCGATAATCGGTACCTCGTGAGATCGGCCCAGGATGTCGTTCCAGATAATCGTGTTCTCGCCTACGTGGACGAGAAGTTCCCGTCCAATCGCATACAAGATGGTTGAGTCCCCTGACGGCGACTTGGTCGAGGACGACATAAGTGATTCCATTTACCTTTACCGACACTTCGTAAACCGCTTCTCCTGGAGCGGGGACGTCTCCACTCTGATGCGGCTTAACCTGCGTGATGGTCGCCGGCTGGTATCGCGATGAAGCCGCTGAGGCTTGAGCGAACGTCAGCGCCGGCAAAAATAGCAACAATATTCCTACTAAGATCTTTGGCATCGGATTGGTCCTTAGGTGACCGCTTGCCGCACGCCTTCTACAACTCGCGCGGGACGCGGGGCTTGCCGCCGGTTAATTGCCATCGTGTCGAGCGAATAATCGAACTCAGCGCCGCAATCACAGCAAACGCGATATGTTTCTCTGCGAATGGTGAAGACGCGGCTAAGATTGCGGTGACGACACCCAAACAGGAAATTAAGCAACCTTGTCATCTTCATCGTTCACTCCTCCTCGACGGACTCTAGTCTTCGCTACTCCTATGGATAGTGCACGTCTGATACCGAAATGATCAGTGCATAACTACCGAGCAGCCTTAGGATTAGCGGCTGACACAGCGTTAGTGTCTGCCCTGATACCGGCACTTACCCTTTCTCTGGCACTTGGCACGCCTGCACATTCCAGATTTCCTTCGCATATTCAGCGATGGTCCGGTCGCTGGAGAACTTGCCCGATCCCGCCACATTCAAGATGGCCTTGCGTGCCCACCCGTCAGGGTTGGCGTACAGAGCGCGCAGCCGTTCATCTGCCTCCATGTAGGACTTCAGGTCGGCAAGGTTCATATAGTGATCTCCATTGGTCAACAACATGTCGCGGAGCGGGTTGAAGATACCCGGTTCATTGCGACTAAAGTAGTCGGAGAAGATTAAGTTTAGAGTCTCGCGGGTTTCTCGTTCGTTTTCGTAATGCCAGTGCGGGTCGTACCGTCCACGACTGGCCAATACCTGCTGGGCAGTCAGACCGAAGAGAAAGAAGTTCTCCTCCCCAGCCTCTGCCGCCATCTCAATGGTTGCGCCGTCACGTGTGCCGATAGTCAACGCGCCGTTCATCATGAATTTCATGTTGCTTGTGCCGCTGGCTTCGTACCCTGCCGTCGATATTTGGTTGGATACGTCACTTGCAGGAATCAGGTGCTCCGCAAGCGAGACGCAGTATTCCGGCAGAAACACAACCTTGAGCCGACCGCGTACTGCGGGGTCGTCGTCGATTGTGCCGAGCAAGATTGTTAATGAACTTGATGATCAGTTTGGCGAGCCGATATGCAGGGGCAGCCTTGCCGGCAAAGAAGAATATCCGGGGCTGCATATCCAAGTCAGGGTTCTGCCGTAGCCGGTTGTACAGCACTACGATTCTCAGGGCATTTAGTAGCTGGCGTTTGTACTCGTGAATACGTTTAATCTGGCAATCGAAGATCGCATCCGGATCAAGGACCTGCCCGGTTGAGCACTTGATCCACTCGCAGAATCGTTGCTTGCTGTTGCGCTTGGCCTTCAGGAAGCCCTCACGAAATCCGCTGTCGGCCGTGAATGCTCTCAGCTTGCGCAGTTGGATCAGGTCACTGGGCCACCCGTCCCCGATGGCATCCGTGATCAATGCGGAGAGCTCAGGGTTGCACAGCAAAAGCCAACGGCGAGGCGTAACGCCGTTAGTTTTGTTGTTGAAGCGCTCCGGGTAGATCTCTGCCAGGTCTTTTAGTGTCGTCTCCCGGAGTAAGTCCGAATGGATCTGAGCCACACCATTGATACTGTGCGATCCTACGGCCGCCAGATGCGCCATGCGAACCTTCTTGGCGGCGCCCTCCTCGATGACGCTCAGCCGCTGAACACGGCCTTCATCTGCTGGAAACAGCCGGCGGACATCGCCCAGGAAACGTCGATTGATTTCGTAGATGATCTCGAGCTGCCTGGGCAGCAGATCTTCGAACCATGCGACCGGCCACTTCTCGAGAGCCTCAGGCAGCAATGTGTGATTGGTGTACGCCAGCGTGTTCTGTGTGATATCCCAGGCGCGGTCCCATCCAAGTCGTTCCTGGTCGACTAAGATTCGCATCAGCTCCGGCACAGCTAGAGCCGGATGCGTGTCATTCATCTGGAAAGCGACTTTTTCTGGAAACGAGTGCCAATCCAGGTTGCCTCGTCGGAAACGTCGAACCGCGTCGGCCAGGGAACAGGCGACAAGGAAGTACTCTTGTAAGAGACGTAATGCTTGTCCCCTGAAATCCGAATCGTCGGGATAGAGCACCCGTGTCAGGGTTTCCGCCGAGAGGCTCTGAGTGAAGGCCTCTACAAAGTCGCCATGTGAGAACTCTTCAAAATCAAAGTAGTCCGGTGCAGCCGCGGCCCAGAGGCGGAGCGTATTGATGCTCGCCCCGCCATAGCCGATCACAGGGCGATCAAATGGGATGCCGATTAAAGTTGATGGACGCCCAGGTATGGGACGAAAACTGCCTCCCGTCAGTTCGAAGGAACAAGCTAGGCTGATTTCCACCTTCTCGTTTGGGCGTGCGATCTCCCATGGGTCGGGAGAACGAAGCCAGTTGTCGGGCGCTTCCTGCTGCCACCCGTCTCGGATGGATTGTCGGAAAATACCGTACTCATACCGCAGTCCATAACCCATGGCTGGGAGTTGCATGGTGGCGGCGGATTCCATGAAGCATGCCGCTAAGCGTCCCAGACCGCCGTTACCCAGGCCGGCATCGGGCTCCTGCTCCAGTATCTCGGCGAGATTGAGTTTCTTTTCCTTGATCACCTGGTGCGATAGTGGGCCAAGCAGGAGATTCGTAACGTTGTTCTCGAGAGAGCGCCCGATGAGGAACTCCATCGACAGGTAGTAGAGCCGCTTAGGATTTCGTTGTTCGTAGGTCTGCTCAGTTAAAAGCCATCGCTGCGAAAGGATGTCGCGCACCGAGCGGGCAAGGGCCTCGAACCGGTCGCGCGCGGTTGCGGCCCCCAAAGCGACGCCATTGTCGAACAACAGGTGCCGTTCGTACAAGGCTTCGTGCGTCCCGGCGAATTGCACGGGACCGCATCCGTATTGAGTGTTGATGAGTTTGACAGCTTCCTGCAATGCATCCCGCTGCGCAATAACGTTAGCGCTCATATTCGAGTTTCTCCAGGGATCCTGAAATCGTTACCTACGGAAACTTCAGGTCTTAATCGAATCTGGTTGTGCCGCCGGCGCGAGCCGAGACTCGCGGGTTAAGCGGTACCCGTGAAACAGCTTACGGACGGTGTATATAAGGACCGCCGCAAGTGCCAGCCCTGCCAAAATTGTTCCTGCTCTGCCGGCATAGGCAGCCACGCAGCCCAGGTCATGGCTGAAGACATAGCCGAGTCCGGCATAGGCGCATGAATAGAGGCTGGCGCCAATTACATCAAAGGTCAGAAAACGGAGGCGGCTGGTGCGTGATGTCCCGGCTAGGGGAGGCGTCACCGCATCCAGTCCTGGGACGAACTTTGCGATGACGAGAATCGGGGGGCCATAACGCGCAAAAGTCTCTTTCGCCCTGCGATCATGGGCGTCAGGATCTCGCGCGAAGTGGTGAATGAAGTGCAACACCTTGTCGCCGCTCCGGCGCCCCGCCTCGTACCAGGGCCAGTCACCCAACACACAAGCAGTAATGGCCAGAAGGACCACAGCGACGAGGACCAGCTTACCGGCGGCTGCAAGCGCCCCGGCGGCGAGCAGAAACAGAGGTGCCGGGACAGGCAGGCCTATCTGACGCGCGAATAGGGCAGCGAACAGGATTGGGTAGCCATGCTTCAGAACAAATTGGACGAGGTCGTTCATACAGAAATCAGGTGTGCGGGAAAGCTGTCCCTACAATCAAGCTGCTTGTACACATCCAAAACGTAGGCCTCCTCAGCAAGCAACTTCGCCCCGAGTCTGCTGAAAGGCGACGGGGTTTCGTCGCCCACAGAATCGCCGAAGGTAACCTCCGTTAGCCTCCGAGTGCACTCGGCCTCAGTACTCGTGCAGCCTCCTTCCAGCTTGACGATCAAAGCCTTCGCTGACTGTTGTATTTCTGCGCTTAGCATTGTTCCTCCCGAACACCTACAGAGTTGCAGGCGCTATGCCAACTGCGAATTCGCATTAAGTGATACAAAAGACGAGGCTCGCCAATGTGGGCGCCTGAAACACCCGCGCCCCAGAACTGGCAATGCCGAAATGCGGGCAGGTGGATGTGTAGGCGGAAGGCAAGTGGCAGAGTGCAGACTAAAATGGTAGACCGCGTGGATTCGCGCGTCTTTCCTTACCATTCCGGGCTAACGTACGGGCTAACGTACTGCGGAAATAAGCTGTTTGCGATGAAGTCCAGACCAGTTTTGCATCATGTGGTTCCACATCTGTCGCGCGCGCCCCTCCTCATTGAGAAACGCTATAGCCTGATCGCGGCTCACACTGCAGCCGGTATTCGTTGCCTAGTCGTACGAGATGAAAGAGTGTTATCTCGGCGATCACTCTTTCCCTATTTGTCTTCTTCTTCACGGTGTTCCCCCTGCTGAAAGGGAGTTGACCCCCGAGGTCGCGTCAGCAACTCGAACCCAATAGCTAAGCATGGATCCAAGCTCCCCGATGTCATTGCCAACTGATGCAATGCGCAGAATGAACCAAGCCTACTGCCGATAATGAGCTTCCGTGATGCCGAGCCGGCGAATCTTGTGTTGTAAAGTCGTGCGCTTCAATCCGAGGCGTTGGGCTGCTCCCCCGCTACCTGCCACACGCCCTGAGGACGCGCTTAGAGCTTCGATGATCACCTTCCGTTCGGCTTCCACGAAGGTCGAGGCTTGTGCCGAAGCACTCCAAGAATAGGAGACGGACAGTTCACGCATGGGCACTTCCAACTCTTCACCACGTGAAAGAATGACTGCGCGCTCTATGAAGTTTGCCAGTTCCCGAACATTCCCGGGCCATGCATTGTTCGTCAGGGCCTCCATAGTTGCCTTGGGTATGGAAGTTATCTGTCTTCCCATGCGCCGGGAGAACTTTGACGCAAAATAGTTCACCATTAGCGGAATATCCTCGCGCCGCTCGCGGAGCGGCGGGATCTCAATCGGAAAGACATTGAGGCGGTAGAAAAGGTCCTCGCGAAACTTCTCATCCCGGATCATGGTGGAGAGGTCACGATGGGTGGCGGCGATGATGCGCACATTGACGCTGATCGTGTTAGCGCTTCCCAGGCGCTCGAACTCCTGCTCTTGCACCGCGCGGAGTAGTTTCGGCTGCGATTCCAGGCTGATGTCGCCAATTTCATCGAGGAACAGCGTGCCCTGATCGGCGATCTCGAATCGTCCCTTCTTCTGGATCAGCGCGCCGGTGAATGCACCCCTTTCGTGACCGAACAGTTCGCTTTCCAGCAGTCCGGACGGAATGGCAGCACAGTTCATGCGAACGAAGTTGCGCCGGGTACGGGAACTCAGGTTGTGAATGGCGCGTGCAACCAGTTCTTTGCCTGTACCTGTCTCCCCGTGAAGCAGGACGGTCGCGTCCGTTGGTGCGACAATGGAGACTTGTTCCAGTACGTTCCGAATGGCCCAGCTCTGGCCGATTATGCCTTCGAAGCAGTACTCACTCATTTCTGATTGCGGAAATAGCCGCCCGTCGGCCATCCCCATCACTTCGGGAAAGCTTGCCACTTCGAGCCCTCCCGCATCCGTGAAAGCAACGCCCGTGTAACCCATATCATCCTGCTCCGTGTCTGTCACTCTAGCTTGTGGAATGACCATGTAATGAATGAATAGCTTGGATTTCAGCAAGCAGCTGGAAGCTATCTTTGCTAACGGTGTGCTCCAGTGCCAGGAGCGATGCTGTGTACTCCGCTACCTGCTGTGAACAGTGAAGTCTTTGCTTCACTCTCGTTGCCAGTGCGTAGATCCGATCCAGATCCATACAGCTTCCTTACAGGCTTACGCCGAGCCCGTGTGCCAACACGCCGTCATACTCGTTGGCGGTTAACATCTTGAATGCTTCTAAGGCAATATCCTCTTCCAGGAGGTTGCTTGAGCTGGCGAGTTCGAAACAACGCTCAGCCGAGTTCGTAAGGTTTTCTATCTCAGGCATGACGTCTCCTACCCGGAACGCCAACCTCTTGTTCAATCCCATTGGCTTGAATCTTGAACCAGAGCCTTTTGGTTCCGTTGATGAGCGCAATTATCCACCAGGCTTCGTTTGCGCACAGCCCCACATCGGGACAAATCGAAACCTCTTGGGAGGCGAGTAGCAGCCTCTTCTGAGCCAGGAAATTCGGTTGTTTGGGTAGCTTGCTAACGAGGGATAGAACTGGGTTTGCGGGGCGGAGCTTCGACACGCTTCCACCCGAAAAGGCGAGCGTCGATCGACCATCGGCCGGGTCCTAACATCGCGAGAGCGCCACAAACCACTCCCAGCAACAGCCAAAGCCATCTGTCACCGGGTAAGGTCAGGATCTTCCAGGCTTCAATGACCGCTACTGAGGTCCCCACAATGGGCGTCCATAGACCGAGTATCAAGAAGAACCCAGCGAGGAGAAGGATTCCGGCGGTTATTGTGATGTTTAATGGAGGATCGCCCCACAGCCGCAAGCCCGCGCGCACAACCAGCACGGACCCGATCACCAGGCGCATGAGAAGCAAGCCTGTGCCAGGCCAGCCGCCCGCGAATGTGGAATAGAGGCGTCGCACTAGTGTCCTCCTAACCTTTCTAGAGTGACACGTTTAGAGAGTACGCGAGACCCCAAAAAGGGTCGGCGGCGTCACTCTTTTGAGATTTATAAGGGAGCGCCTCGAGGAGGCCGGCTCGCGAGAACTACAGCTCGATGATCCCTCTCTTTAGGCCGATCATCGCTGCATGGGTTCGATCATTGGCGCCCAATTTCGAAAGAATGTTCTTGACTCGGCTCTTCACGGTTTCCTCCGTGATGGAAAGCCGATCCGCAATCTGCTTGTTCGCATTGCCGGCTGCAATCAGTCGCAGGACGGCGATTTCCGCCGGGGTAAGTGCATCATCCGTCGCATGCTCGGCGATTTCGTAAGAGGCCTCAGGCGAAAGGCTCTTTTTCCCGGCATGGACCGCGCGGATGGTCTCCAGTAATTCCTTGTGCAAAGTATTCTTCAGCAGGTAAGCCTGAGCCCCAGCCTTGAGCGCGCGAAGAATCTGCACATCGCCGGCGTAGGTCGTCAGCACAATCACTTTGGCGTCGGGAAATTCATTTCGGATAGCAATGAGTGCCTCGATCCCATTCATCTCCGGCATTTGCAAGTCCATCAGCGTGACGTCCGGATGGAGCATCCGGAATTGCTGAATGGCCTCCCGACCGGTGGACGCCTCACCCGCCAAAACCATGTCTGGCTGAACCCCAATCAGACCGGCGATCCCGTCGCGCACCAGTGCATGGTCGTCAACCGCGAGGATGCGAATTTGCGAGCTAGCGGTGCTCATGACCTATTTCCATGCTCTTTCGCCTTTGCCGCGAAACTTTCGTGAGAACCACGAGCCTCTTCGAGCTGATGCATATGCAAGGTCGGCGGGAAGGCGCAGTTCCACTTCGGTTCCCGCGTCGACTTCGCTCCATACTGTCAGCTTACCTCCAATAAGTGTGGCGCGTTCCCGCATGCCCGGCAAGCCGAAGTGTCTCTCTTTCCGGCCTGTTGCCGAGAGAATCGCTGCATCAATGCCCTTTCCGTCATCCCGCACCCGCAATCGGAATTGCTCATTGTCATAGCGGATTTCAACCTCGATCTGCTTTGCGTTGGCGTGAAGAAAAGCATTCCGTAGTGCTTCGGCAGCAATCTTATACACTTCGTCGCGGAGGATGGGATGCAAATCTCGCGACTGGCCCTCAACGGCTACACGGAATGCAGGGCGGTGGCCGGTTGAGTCCGCTGCGAGTTCTTCTCCGAGGGTGCTTATCGCCAGTGCCAGATCATTGGTTTGAATTGTCGAATCGCGCAATCCCTGCACCGCATCCCGGCCTTCCGTGATCGCCTCGGCGGCCTGCTCGATCGCGTTGCCCAGCTTCTCTTTCGCCTCAATCGGACGCTCCGGCAGCAACTGGAAAACAGTTTGGAACCGGAGCAGCAGACCGTGGAAGCTTTGCAGCAGCGTATCGTGAAGCTCCCGCGCAATGCGTGTGCGCTCGCCGACACGCGCGTCCAGCGTCATCTCGAACTGATGATGCAATTGCCGCAGACGCCACTGGTAGGCCGCCCACAGCAGCGCCAAGAACGCGATCGCGCAGAGGGCGCGGAACCAGTTCGTCTGGTAGTACGCCGGAGTGACGGAGAAATCCAGCTTGGCGGCGTTATCGTTCCAGACGCCGTCACTATTGGATGCGATCACGCGAAACGAATACTTCCCGGGAGGCAAATCGGTGTAGAACGCCTGCCGGCGCGTGCCGGCCTCGTGCCAATCACGGTCATAGTTGTCAAGCCGGTAGCGAAATTTTACCCTCTGCGGAATCGAAAAAGTGGGTGAGGTGTAATCAATTTGCAAGTCCCTCGGATTCGGCGGGACATTGAGGTTGGGCGTTGCCTCGAACTCCTTTCGGTCAGCGACGAGCGATTCGATGTATGTCTGCGCCGGGAGCGCTTTCTGCGAGAGCCTGGACGGGATCCACCATCTGCACCACAACTCCGCTGGTAAACCACACGCGCCCATCCGGGGAGCAAGCCGCTGCGTTAAAGGATGGCACGTTGGGCTGCGCTCCGTCGAATATGTCATAGACGTGGTTCTGAACGATCGCGTCAGGGTTGGTCCACCATCGCTGGAGTTCAGAATCTGGGAATTCGACGATGCCGCAACGGGTGTAAAGCCACCAGCGTTTCTCTTTATCCTGAATAAAGGAGATGACGAAGTCGCAGGGCAGCCCGTTTTTCGTCGTCATCCGCTGCACCTTGCCTTCGCGGAATCCCACCAGCCCGTCGTCGAAGGCAGCAAGGACAGAGCTGTGCGGTTGGCCATAATTTGGCGGGTCGCCGGGTTATTAGCATTCGGATTCAGCGGGAATTTTTCCAAAATGCCTTGGCTGAACTGTACGAGGTCTCCTTTTCGAGTCGCTATCCAAATTCCCCCATGTGGATCCGGAGCGAGCTTCCATGCAGGCGGAACTTGCGGCGCAGGAAACACTTCACGCACCTGGAAATCGCGGATGCGAACAAGCTTTCGGGGTTTGCCTCTACACTCTGCCCAAATATTCCCCTCGATGTCCTCGATCAACCCAATCACCATACCAAGCGGCTGATGATTCGGTTCGGGGAGGCGTCGGAAGTGCCCGTTCTTGAACAAATACAGACCGTCGTCCACTCCCACCCATATGTTGCCGGCTCGGTCTTCCAGTAATCGTGTGACTTGGTCACCCGGAAGACCCTTCCCTGCGCGAATAGATGAGACGTTGCCGTTAACGATGTGATCAAGCGATCCGGCGTTTGCTACCCATATCGTGCCATCTCGGCTGGCCAGGACGCCCGCTGCTAAATCCGCCCCCAATCCTTCCACCTGCGAGAACGTGACGACGGGCGGATCGCGAAAACTGTCGATTCCGCTTGTAGTTCCAGCCCAGACGATCCCCTCTCGGTCTTCAAAAAGAGCATACACAGAATCGCCGGATAGGCCATTGGTATGGTCGTAGTGCTCCACCGTATTTCCATGGATACGAAAAAGCCCCTTTGCTTTCGTACCGACCCAAAGATTGCCGTCATGGTCGAACATCAGAGTGCCAATATCGAAGCTACTTCCGTTGAACGTGGGGGTCACGAAAGGTTTGAGATCAGCGTCCTTCAATTGTTGAAGCCCTTCCCTGGACCCTCTCCCGATATGCCCACCCATAGAGATCCATCGGGACCACGCGCCAAGCTAAAGACCTCGTTTCCTACGTTGTATACTTCTCCGAAGTCCGAGAGCCGGCATGCCAGTGGACAAGCCTCCCGACTGCCCTCCCAGCCAAAAACCGCCGTTACCATCCGCCAGAACAGACTCGGATGTCGGAAATCGGTATTCCGTCTGCCTTTCCGAAGCACTTGACATGAATCGGTAACATGGCAAAGGGGCGCATCCGAAGGTTGCCCTCGCAATACCCACAAAGAACCGTCCGGCTCCTCAGTGACACTTTGAAACATCCAACCCCTTCCAACTGGAAGTGAGAACTGACAACCCCACCTTTCAAGTGAACGATGTCACGCGCGCCCAATACCCAGAGCCCACCCGCGTGGTCGGCAAAGATGTTTATTGATCTATTGATCGGTACACCGGGCAGACAAAGGCCAGGGCAGAAACCGGACGCCGTCAAACCTGTAGATATCGGCGGGAAGAGATAAGAACCAGAGGAAACCGTCCGAGGTTTGCGCAATGTCGATACATGCCGGCTGGCAGGAGCCATCTTGTGTTCGCCAAGCCGTGTGAATGTACTGGGTGAGACGTTTATTGGGATCGAGGGCGTGAACCGTGCCTGCCAATAACAACACGCAGGTGAGACAGGAACCCAGCACGGCCGCAATCGCGGCGCGGCCCACTTGAAACGAAGCAGAAGCGGTCGGCGAGAAGCTATCTTGCCCATGTTCGTAGCCGAACAGCGTCAGACAGTATGGTCCCGTTCAGTCTTGCGCTGCTTATTTGCCAGCTAATGTATCACTCTCACTGCTGCTTGTCAGTGAGCCGACTCTGCTGTCGGGTGCCATGCAACACTCCAGTCAACGATAGTCCTGTGGACCTCACCTAGAAAAATGTCGCGGCCCAATATCTGAGGGGCGATTACACGCGCGTCCGCACCTTACCCAGTAAGCTATTACGCAGATAAGCGCGGAATTCCGAGCTTGCGCATTTTGTTCTGCAGCGTTGTGCGTTTGAGTCCCAAGCGCTCCGCTGCGCCGCCTTGCCCTGAGATTTTCCCTTGTGCGGCTTTGAGCGCCTCCACGATGGCCTGCCGCTCTGCTTCCTGAAAGGTCGAGGCGGATGTACTGACGGCCGAAGATCTCTTCAGTTCCTTCAGTGGAACGCGGAGTTCGCTGCCTTGCGTGAGTATCACGGCCCGTTCAATGAAATTTTCCAATTCACGAATGTTGCCCGGCCAGGGTGCATTCGTAAGCGCGTCCATAGCTTCTTTAGGAATGGATTCAATCCGCTTCTGCATCTTGCGCGCTAAACGGGACACGAAAAAGTTCACGAGCAGTGGAATGTCCTCACGCCGGTCGCGAAGCGGCGGAATCTCGATGGGAAAAACATTCAGCCGGTAGAACAAATCTTCGCGAAACTGATGGTCGCGCATCATCAATGTCAAGTCGCGGTGAGTCGCGGCAATCAGACGCACATCGACCCGAATCGTCCTCGAGCTGCCCAATCGCTCGAATTCGCGCTCCTGCAAGGCTCGAAGGAGCTTTGGCTGGAGTTCGAGGCTGATGTCCCCAATTTCATCGAGGAATAGCGTGCCCTGATCGGCGATTTCGAATCGTCCCTTCTTCTGTATCAACGCCCCGGTAAATGCGCCTTTCTCGTGACCAAAAAGCTCGCTCTCAACCAGCCCGGAGGGAATGGCTGCACAGTTCAGCCGAACGAAGGTGCGGTTCTGCCTGGTGCTGAGGCTGTGGATAGCGCGCGCGATGAGCTCCTTTCCGGTTCCCGTCTCCCCGTGCAACAGCACTGTCGAGTCCGTGGGCGCGACAATTTCGATTTGCTGTAGGACTTTGCGAAGGGCCGCACTCTTTCCCACGATGTCTTCGAAGTTGTATTCGGCCCGAATCTCCGACTCAAGATAAAGACGTTCCTGCTCAATCACATTTCGCGAAGCATTCAGCTTTTCGTAGGCAAGTGCATTGTCCAGTGCCAGCGAAATCTGGGTCGCAATCTGCCCCAGCAGATCGAGATCGTCGCGGCGAAAATGATCTGGCCTCTTGCTCCCCAACGTCATCACACCAAGAGGACCATTGGGCGTGCGCAGTGCTGTGACCACCATCACCTCAATGCCCTCGGATAGAAACCCATCACGAATGACGGCTGGAAGCGCGTCGATTTCTACACGGCTCCACAATTCCGGCTGGCGGGTCCGCATCTTATGGAGTTCCTCGCCGGTAAGTGCGGGCATCGTGATGTCATCCAGGAAGCCGCGGCTGGTAGGGAAATCCATGGCGGCACATTCCAGGCGGTTCTGGTCCTTGTCGATGGTCCAAACCGCAGCATAGTCGTTGTCAAAGTATTTGCGGAGTGAGCTGCAGGCAGCGCGGAACAGGGTCTTCACGTCAAGGTGCGTGATGACGTGATTATTGATCTCGAGCAGCAGTTTCCAGCGGTCTCGCTCGGCCACTAATTGACCTTGATACGACTCCGCGGTATCGGTCGCCATAGCGCTCTCGAGAGCCGTCGCCAGATTAGACGCGACTGCCTCCATAAGCGCGATATCGTCCGCTCCAAGTTCACTCTCCTCCCGAGTTCCAAACCACAGCACGCCAAACCTTCGTCTTGGAGTGGAAACAGGCACCATATACGAGGCCCGTAGTTCGGTAGTGCCGGCCTGCGAGGCTGTCTGCGGAAATCGAGACATCTCCGGGCGGATGTCAGGAACGTAGATCGTCCGTTGTTCTTCGATTGCACGACCAGCAGCGGTAGCTGCGTAAGGAGCCTCAGCACCAAGGTCGACGTGAGGTCCTGCCGACCCTCGTTCAAACGCCACGAGCCGCAGCGACCTTTGATCCTCCGTCAACAGCATCATGGCAATGCCGTCGAAGTGAAGAATTGCCGATAGCAGCTTATGCAGGCTTTTCAGTACGGCTTGCACGCTCGTCTGCTTATCGATTGCAGTTGCCAGCTCGAGCAGTCGGCGATAGCTGGCATCCGGCGCTTGTAACTGTGATGGCTGCTCTATTGTGAAATCCACTGGACACTTCCGCCTTTCTCTATCCGAAGCTCGCCCGTTGTCGTAGTTCGTCGTTGTCAGCACCTACCCGCAGTTCCGGGCCCTTGTTGACCAGGTGTGTAATAAGCGCAAACAGCAGGCTTACGGATATACCACACATCAGTACTCCCATCATGCTCTCTAACGGCCCTAGTAGGCGCCATTTTAACGGGAGGATAACATCGCCGTATCCAACGGTCGAATAACTGGTTGCCGAGAAGTAAAATGCAGAATTCCAAGACCGAAAACAAAACCAGCGATAGGAGCACGCCCAAAGCAGAATGATAAATCCCTGCAGGATGATGATGGCAATTGTGGCTCGCATGACCAGCGCGGCAGAGTATGACATCTTCGAAGCTTCTGAATGTCATCTGAGGCTACCGTCCTTAGCCAGCTTATCAATGCAGCGACACCGGCACATTGCAGGCAAAGCGTGGACACGACCAGCAAAACAGCTACGCTAATCTGTTGAAACCAAGTCATAGCTCCAAAACACTCCGTTTGGTGAAAGGCAACACCCCATACCCGCTGACGCCCCCGCAGACCGGCTATGTCGCCGGTTAGCTCTGCCAACCTCCGCCCAAGTTTCTGTAGAGATCCACCAAAGCCAGAAGCTCATTGAGCCGTGCTTGCGCGAGTCCCAGCTCAGCATTGAAGTAATTGGTCTCATTCGTCAACACTTCCAGGTAGCTGGCTCGGCCACCGCCATACCGTACTTCGGAGAGGCGTGCCGAATCCTGGGCGGCCACCGTCAATTGCTCGTGATATTCGCGAAACTCACGGTCCTTTTGATAGGCGACCAGCGAGTCTGAGACGCCGCGAAAGGCTTCCTGAATCGTCTTCTGATACATCAGCAGGAATTCCTGTTGTTGCGCCTCGCTGTACCTGACGCCCGACTTGATTCTGCCGCCGGCGAATATGGGTTGCATCAGTGCGCCTCCGAAAGCCCACCAACCGGCCGGGCCCGTAAACAAGCTAGTCAGCGCTGAGCTGGCATATCCCGCGTTAGCGGTCAACGAAATGTTGGGGTAGTAGGCGGCTTTCGCTACTCCGATTTGCGCGTTGGCAGCCACGAGTTGCTGCTCGGCTTCCCGGATGTCGGGCCGCCTCTCCAGCAAACTCGGAAGGAAGTCCGGCCGGCACCTCTGGCGGATGCGGCTGCTCGATCAGCGGTAGGCCGCGCGCGATTGGGCCAGGGTTGTTCCCCAGCAGAGTGCTGATGTAGTTCTCCTGCTGCTGAATACGACGTTCGAGATCTGGAATATTTTCAGCCGCAGCGGCGACCAGTTGCTCCGCCTGGCGTTGGTCAAGCATGTTGCTCGCGCCACCGCTTACCAAGGTCTGGGTCAGCTTCAGCGACTCTTTGCGAGCAGCCAAGGTTCGGCGCGAGATCTCCAATTGCAGGTCCAGCGCACGAAGCTGGAAATACGAAGCAGCGACATCGCTCACCAGCGTAGAAATCACGTACTCCCGCGCCCAGCGTGCCGCAACCAGATTTGCGCGCGCCGCTTCCGTGGCGCGGCGGTATTTGCCCCAGAAGTCCAGTTGCCAATTGAAGCTGGCACCGGCTGCATTGACGCTGGAATCGGTGTTGGGAGTGAACTTGTTTTGCGGGACATCGGAATTGATCGCTGCCGCGCCTACGCCGACAGTGTGGGCAGTTGGTCGGCGCGCGTGATACCTAATTGCGCCTGGGCCTTCAGGATGCGCGCCGCTGCGATATTCACATCGTAGTTATTCTTCAGCGCAGTCCTGATGAGGTCCTGCAGTTGCTTATCCTGAAAGACCTCCCACCACTTCTCCTCTCCGAGAGACTGCGCTGCACGGCGACGCCTGGCCCGCAGCTTGCGCGTTCTTCTGCTCGGCAGTCTGAGCGGTAGCTTGTGGCGCTTCCGCAGATGGCGCGGCGCCGCGGTATCCTCCGGGTACATCCACGCTGGGCCGTTTGTAGTTCGGGACCGACCGTGCAGCCGGTGGCCACTAACATCAGCATTGCAATTGTGGCTAGTCTTTTCACGTTAGTCTCCTTCCACCGCAGCCGGCTCCGGAAGCGCAGGAGCATGCTCCTCCTGTTTCTTATCCGCACCCGCGAGACGTTCCACGAGTACGTACAGCGCCGGGATAATGAAGATGGCAATGCCGGTTGCGGCCAGCATCCCGCCAATTACGGTGGTGCCCATGATTTGCCGGCCGACGGAACCTGCGCCGGTGGCGATGAACAAGGGCACGCAACCGAGAACGAATGCGAACGAGGTCATCAGAATTGGCCGCAACCTCAGTCTGGCGCCTTCCAGTGCTGCATCCACCACCGGCTTGCCATAGACTTCGTGTTGCTCCTTGGCAAACTCCACAATCAAGATTGCGTTCTTCGCCGCCAACCCGATCAGCATCACGAGCCCGATCTGCGAGTAAACGTCGTTGTCGATCTGCACCATGAAAGCCGGGAAGATCATCCCGAGCACGGTGCGCCGCAGCCACAGCAGGCCGAAGGCGCCGGCAACCGCAACCGGCGTGCTTAGCAGGACACTGAACGGCAGCGACCAGCTTTCATACAGCGCCGCAAGGATGAGGAAGACAAACAGCAGCGAGACGGCGAAGATGACCGAGGATGGGATGCCCTCGCGCGCTTTTTGCTCTTGCCGTGACATGCCCATGTAGTCGAAGCCCATCTCCGGCGGCATCGTCTGGTGGAAGACCTCTTCCAGCGCATCCGTAGCCTGGTCTGAGCTGTAGCCCGGTGCGGCGCTGCCGATAATCTGCGCTGCGGAATACTCGTTAAAGCGCATCTTGAATTCCGGGCCATAACGCGACTCGAACCGGGTTAGCGCCGACAAGGGCACCATTTCGCCCTTGCTATTGCGAACGTAGAACTGTCCCGCGTTGTCGAGGTTGGAGCGGTAGGGCGCTTCTGCCTCTACCCGTACTTGCCAGGCGCGACCGAAGTCGTTGAAGTAGTTGACAAACAGCCCGCCCATGAACGCCTGAAGAGTGTCATAGACATCGCTGAGCTTAACGCCCTGCTTCAGTGCCTTCTCCTTGTCCACGTACACGAATTTTTGCGGCGTGCTCGGTATATACGTGGTGGTAACCATGCCGATCTCGGGCCGTTTGCGAGCGGCTTCGAGGAACTTGTTCAGGTTGTTCACCAGGAATTCGGGATCCTTTCCCGCGCGGTCTTCCAGCACAAACTGGAATCCGCCCGAGGTGCCGACTCCCGAGATTGCCGGTGGAGAGAAGGCGAAGACGGTGCCTTGGGGAAGCGTAAGAAGCTTAAGGTTCAGCTTCGCCTTGATGACCTGAAACTGCTCCTCAATGTGCTTACGGTCTTCCCACGGCTGGAGCGTCACCCAGAAGAATGCGTTGTAGCTGGTGCGGGTGAGGCTGAGGAGGCTGAATCCCATAACGGTGCTGGTGTACTTCACTCCGGGTGTGGACTTCAGGACAGCTTCCACCTCGCGGGCTGCGTCCGACGTCGCCTGAAGGGAAGACGCTTCGGGCAGTTGCATCTGGATGTACATGTATCCCTGGTCCTCGTCGGGCAGGAAGCTGGAGGGCAGCACTTTCCCAAAGAAGAACCCGGCGACCGCAAACGCCGCGACTGCCACCAGGGCCAACGCACTTTTTCGAATCAGCCCGTGGCACGCCCGCACATACAGATTGGTGCCGCTATCAAACATGCGATTGAACCAGGCGAAGAATTTCGCCAGCGGCCCATGAGCTCTCTTTCTTGGGCCGGAGAAACAACGCTCCAAGCGCCGGGCTCAAGGTGAGGGCGTTGAAGGCTGAAATGATGACGGAGATTGCGATGGTCAATGCAAATTGCTGATAGAGCCGGCCAGTAATACCCGGAATGAAGACCGTCGGCACGAACACCGCCGAGAGCACCAGGGCTATACCAACCACCGGCCCGGTCAGCTCCTGCATGGCCTTGCGAGCCGCTTCTTTCGGGGTCAGGCCTTCTTCGATGTGGTGCTGTATGCCTTCGACTACGACGATGGCGTCGTCCACCACCAGGCCGATCGCCAGCACCAGTCCGAACAACGATAGGGTATTGACCGAGAAACCGAATAACGGAAACACGGCGAACGTGGCCACCAGCGAGACCGGCACTGCGAACATGGGAATGATCGTCGCGCGCCAGTCTTGCAGGAAGATGTAGACGACGATGATTACCAGGATGAAAGCTTCCAAGAGAGTTTGCACGATCTCGTGCATGCCTGCCCTAACGGCGTCGGTCGTGTCCAGCGTTACGGCGTAGTCCACGTCCGCCGGGAAGCTCTCCTTCATTTTGGCCATCAGCTTCCGAATGGCTTTTGCAGCTTCCACTGCGTTGGAACCGGGCAGCTGGTAGACTCCAACAATCGCGGCTGGCTGGCCGTTGAGTCGCGTGAGCCAGGTATAATCTTGCGACCCCAGCTCGACACGGGCCACGTCCTTCACCCGCACCACGCCGCCATCAGCGTTTTCACGCACAACGATATCGCCGAATTCCTCCGGCGTCCTGAAGCCGGCCTTGCGCTCGTACCGCATACGTGAACTTCTGGCCGTCGGCGGCTGGTTCGCCGCCCACCTGACCGGCGGGATTTACCGTGTTCTGCGATTGCACAGCATTGGAAACCTCGTTCACGGTAATGCCCAACTTCGCGAGTTGATCGGGTTTCACCCACAGGCGCATCGCATACTCGCCGATGCCGTAGATCTGAACCTGTCCTACTCCGTAGGACCGCGCAATCGGGTCCTTGATATTGATATAGCCGTAGTTCGACAGGAACTTCGCATCGTGAGTGCCCTTTGGCGAATACAACGCAATCAGCATCATCGGGGAGGTCAGGGACTTTTTTACGTCGATGCCGATCTCGTTCACTTCCGGCGGAAGCTGGCCAATAGCCAGTGCCTGGCGTGACTGGGTGAGGATGAGATCCATGTTCGGATCGGTCTTGAGATCAAAATCGACCATCAGCGTTGAACTCGAGTTGTTGGTCGAGTTCAGCGAGTACATGTAATCCATGTTGTCCACGCCATTGATCTGCTGCTCGATCGGCGTGGCTACGGCTTTCTCCATGGTCTCGGCGTCAGCACCCGGGTAAAGTGCCTGCACCCGTATCTCGGGGGGAGCGATGTCCGGAAACTGCGCGACCGGCAGGCTGACGATGGTGATCGCGCCAATGATCACCATGAGGATCGAGATAACGATGGCGACAATGGGACGCCGTATGAAGAATTTAGACATGGCTACCGTGCCTCCGCCTCAACATTCGCGGTCTTGGGAACCACTGGAGTTCCGTCCTTCACCTTGCTCAATGCCTTCAACCACAACCTGGTCGCCCGGCTTCAGGCCATCGTCAATGACCCACATCGTCCTACTTTTTCGCCGGCCTTAACCGGTGCGGATGATGGCCTTGTTGTCGGGGCCGAGAAGCGCGACCTGATAGCCGCCCTGGATTTCCTTCACCGCGCTCTGCGGTACCAGCAGCGCGTTTTTCTTCATGCTGGTCTCGATCCGCACGCGCCCGTACTGGCCGGGGCGCAGGATGTTGCCGGGATTCGGGAATGCAGCAACCAGGCGGATGGTGCCGGTGTTCATGTCGACCTGGCGATCGGCCAGCAGGATTTTTCCTTTGTGCGGATAGACTGTGCCGTCGGCCAGGATCAACTCCGGTGCGCTGTCGAACAAATCCATCGGCTGTCCGCTGGAGCTGAGTTTCTTGGCCCGCAGATACTCCTGTTCGCTGACGGGGAAGTACACCTTGATGGGATCGA
Organism: uncultured Acidobacteriaceae bacterium; assembly: GCA_963755865.1. Taxonomy (GTDB): domain Bacteria; phylum Acidobacteriota; class Terriglobia; order Terriglobales; family Acidobacteriaceae; genus Bog-257. Next base: position 415,054 of record CAVWLY010000016.1, read on the forward strand.
CTTGCGAAACGGAGGTGAGGTGGGAGTTGGGCCCGACCAGGTTGCCCATCTGGACTTCCGCAATGCCGGCGACACCATCCACCAGCGAAGTAACCTTCGTCCAGCCGAGATCGAGTTCTGCACGTTCGACCGCCGCCTTGCTCGATGCGACTGCGCCTCGGCCGCGAGTTTGGCCTGGATTTCGGTATCCAGTTGTGCCTTGGCAATAGCTTTTTGCTCTGCCAGTGGGGTATCGCGCTCTACGTCCAGAGTGCTCTGACCAACTGGCTTCTGCCTGGGCAAGTTCTCCCTTGGTGCGGTCGAGAGTCGCCTGGAAGGGCCGCGGGTCAATCTCGAACAGGACTTGGCCTTTACGAACAACCGAACCTTCTTTGTAGTCCTGGCTGATGATGTAGCCCGAAACCTGGGGCCGGATCTCGGCATTCACATATCCGTCCAAGGTTGCCACCCATTCATTGTGGACAGGAACGTCGCGCTGAATAGGTCGCGCAATTAATACTTCGGTCACTATCTTTGGCACGGCGGCGTTGCCTTTGCTGCATGCAGCCATGCCTGCACTCAGTATTCCGAGAGCCGCAGTGATGATGATCCGACTCATCCGTGCTTTTTGTTTCTTAGGAGTTTTGCAATACATTCCAATACCTTCCTGCTCACAAGTGCCCAATCAAGTTGTGCTGACGAACAGCCTGACTAGTGCATGAAGCGTGCCAACCGGCCGTGAGTCTAAGCTCGACGATGCAAAGCACTTACGCGAGCGTGCAACTGCCCACGAACTATGCTTGGGCAGGTTCACTGCCCGCATGCGGGCACCACACTCTATTCGTGTGCTGGTTGACTGGTTAACCGTGCCAGGAAATCCGCCCGTGGAGATCATCAGACTGGGCGCTTAGGTTGGAAGATTGACTTCTGGCTTGGAGGAACATTAAGGAATCGCGTTACAACGCAACGGCACAGTGGGAGTCAGTATGCCAGAGTTTCGGCAGGATCACTCGCCAGCAAGAGGGTTTGGACTTGGATTTCGTTGCTGTCGAGCTTCACTGCGTCGGCGCTTGCTTTGGCTATGTACCTTAGAACAGCGTCGGTAGTTTCCTCTACACGAGTTTTAGTCCGACAGAGCTTTCGAGTAACGATCGATAACAGGCAGCAGAGGCTTACCGATTACGCAGAGTAGGTTCGGCAGCAAATACCAGTTCAGATCTCATTGCTTTAATTGCTCCGGTGAAGGACTTCGAAGATTCTCAAAACACTCTTGTCACCACGCGTTCCGCTGAGCCACATCTTTTTGAGACGGCGAGACGGCCGTACTTTCGGTACGGCCGCTGTGCGTGGGATGGGCTATTAGGAGGAAGTTGGAAGCATGTTGGAGGTTGCTCTCGACTTTCTTGTCTAGTCACAGAGACGTAAAGTCTGTTGCACGTATTTGTCCATCCCAGACGCGTCAGCTGAAGCCGAGATACAACGAATCGGCAGAGGTGAACCGCCCTTATTCGGACGGTGACCGGATGCAGGCAATCAGTTTGTCCAAGCCCGCGGCAATCCGACTGATTTTACAGCCATATAGTCGCCCGTGAGGTTGGCAGCGGTTTTGCAAATAAGAACAGAGGAGAATAAGGCAACTGCCAAGATGGAGACCCATGTTTCGAGCGCAGATTTATCAAATGCCTGACGGTCCAACTCTAAAGATGGAAGGCTGTCTGGTCGCAGAATGGGCAGAAGAGGCTAAGTCCTTGATGACGAGTGGGCCTGTCCCGAAAGGCCTCATCGTTGATATAACGGATGTAGGACATGTCGATTCAGTAGGGGAGCAGGTTCTGGCTTGGCTGGCAAGTATTGGCGCATCCTTCATGGCTGGAGGGGTATATGCTGCGTCGATTTGCGAGCGACTGCAGTTGCCCTTTTACGGGAAGCCAAATCGCTCCCGAAAACAGTCCTAATGTTGCGATCCCGACTTCAGCGATCAGTCTCTCAGATATCGCCCTTCTATGCTTAATATGATCAGCAATCGCGGTTATCATGAGCGAAAACATGCTCGCGGTTGCGGTCAGTTGATGTGCACGGCGACCGATGGCGGGTAATGGTCCGACGCAGCAACGTTGTCGTGCAGCTCGGGCCTACCATAACGTAACGGACCGCCGACCAGGATCCAATCAACAGCCGTGCACCAACCACCCGAGGCCGGGTTAAGGTGGGGGATCCTGTCGTTAGCTTGCGGAAAACCCGCGAAGATTCGCTCGCAACCGCGCGAAGTGGAAGACGCAATGGCCCTGTAATTTGCATGGTTTAAGCTTGACATCTCCTAAGTGCTCTCCTGATCAAGGGAGGCTATAAGCGTCCAGCTAGCGCCGGTCCGCGCGCCAGGGGATAGAGTCTTGGAGATTTGTTCGACATCGAGATTGTAATCAGGCACAACCCCGCGATACTTGACCAGAAGAGAGAGCGGGCGCGACGGCACAAGGACAATGTCAAACCGGTTGCACTGCTAGCCCCGATCAACTTTGCCAGAATCATGTTTCCGCCCTCATAGGTTCCTACGTTTCCCGGGTTGAAGATCCCTACGACATTGATCAGCTTGGTTAAAGCTTCGAGAATCAATGCGTGCATCAAGCTGACTGGAACTCGCATGAAGTGCAACACCAAATAAACCTCCAGTATTGCAAGACAATGACACGCAAAGTTCAGGCTCAGGCTGGCCCAGAAAGGCCCCGGTGCCTCGTGGCAAAATTGGTGAAGGTTGTTCTCAGCGGCACGAATTACTGGCTGTTTGCCTATCACCCAGGCCCTGCACCATGGAAGGCGCGCAATCATACCGGTGCACCGGGACAACACGGGCCAGCAGCGTTGCATAGCTACGACTATTGCAGCCAACAACAGCAACTGCACGCTTGTTAACAAAGCGAGATAAATCGCCATTTTCCAGAAAGCGACATCCGGAGCAGAGCCAAAATAAGTCCGGCTACGCTCACCATCGCTGCAGTTAGCAAGTAAAGTCCACGATCGAGTGTGACTGAGGAGACGGAATTCGCGATAGGCACCGATGGACCCAATAAGAATACTCTCGTGGTTTCGCCGACCACCTGTCCGGCAAGGCCTAACTTCCCTATACCCTCGGAGACCAAGCGAAGTGCGAACGTACGACCGAATGACAGCTGGCGAAGGTCGCAAAGAAATGTAAGCCGCCAGGACCAGGTTTTTAGAAGGTGAGAGATCCCGCCGAGGGCGATTATTAGTGCCATTCCCCAACCCACGGCCTTCGCCTGCTGGACGACGATGTGGAGACCGGTTCGGTGCACCAGACATGCTAGCAACGCAACACCGAATAGTACGGCCGCGAACCGCAATATCCGTTCTCGCCAATGAATCTTAAGCATGCATGACCTTATAAAATCAGACGGTTCGTAAAGAGAACACGAAGTCAGGGGACTTTGGCTCCGATCCGCATGCAATCAGGATGGAGCCGATGCCCTACATTCGCTTAGCGCTTACCTCTGCTTGTGAACTTGGCCAAGATAAACTCCTGGGCTAGACCAAGTGCAACATGGATACCCATGTCAGTTCCGAAACTTTTGAATACAAGTCCAGCACCACGGTTCGAATCTGGGTAATAGGCATTGGCAATAGAAGCTGAAATAAAAGCTCCACCAATCTGAGAGTAGTTCGGCTGCGACGCTCCATTGTCTCCCTTACACACGAATGGAGCTAAGAAGGCATGGCTAAACCGAGACCATTTTGTCCCCTCGCCCTGATAGAAATAACGAGGATCCTGATGCAGAAGCGACGGCAGAATAGCATTGCTAAACAACATTTCGCTGGAGCCGCCGGCAAGGCTGGCGCCAAGCCGCTTGCCATATCCTTCGGCGCCTTGCGGCCAGTTCGGGGTGTTAGCGGCCTGCTGGATGCCGGCCCATGAAGCTTCCAACATGAAGAAAGTTGGGTGAGTGAGTCCCTTGTATGCGAGAGCGAACTTCATCTTCGTGGTAAGAGGCTCTGGGTGAGGGTCATAAGTCACATACATATTTGGTATAAAACGAAGAACGCGCTGCTGTTCTTCAGCTTTGAACTGCTGGGCAGCGATCTCCTTCGAGGAATAATTCACAGTAACTGCCCGCTGCACAGCCAAAATGCGGAGTTTGATTTCGCCTAGGCTCTTCTCCTTCCCAGGTTCGACTGTAATGGACGAGCTCCAGTCGGCGAATCCATCAGCAGTCACAGCGATCTGATAAGCCGTTCTCGGAGTGACATCGTGCAGCGCAAAAGACCCATCGTCCTTTGTGACGCCCGTGAGATGATCGCCGGATGGTACTTGAAGCACTACCGTCGCACCGGGAATCGGATCGCTGGTGTCATCGACCACCGTGCCCAGGATGGTTGCCGATTGTGTATTTGCCGCTTCATTACGCTGCGCGAACGCGGGTACAACCACAAGCAATCCACCAACCAGGACGATAAGCAGCACGTGTGTTGTGCTCAGAAGCGCTGCCCAACATCTTTTCGGGGAATGTATCTTATTGTGATTGTGTATCGTTGACATGGTTTAACCTCTGGCTAGTGTGAAATTAATTGTGATCCGCGAATCAATCTCAACCGGCTCGCCATTTAACAAGTAGGGTTTGTAGCGCCACTGCTTCACCGCGTCGATTGCGGCCTGGGCGAGCAGGGGCAAACCGCTCAATACCTGTACATCCTGCACGGCGCCATCCTTGCCGATCACGGCCATTAATACCACCATTCCTTCAATCCGCTGGCGGCCGGCCTCCGGCGGATACTGCGGCGCGACGTCATGCAGCAGGTTCGCCTCAGCTACCCTGGATGCGACACGGATTCTCTTAATCGGCGTTGACATGGGCATTTTTGCAACGACAGGCATGCTGCGCGTGCCGCCTGGGTGGTTCGCTAGGCACTCCATCGGGAAGCCCGCCGACTAGTCCACCGGGAACTCCCCCGACCGCTGCGCCAGTTGTGCCGGCTGGAGGCGGTGCCGCTTCTTGTGTCTTGTGCACCGGGGCGGGGGGAATGGCTATGGTTTTCGAGCTGGTAATCGGCGCGGGCCTCGGGGCTTGGAGCTTCGTGGCATTGCCGCCCGCTGCCGGTGGTGCCGGGAAATACAACGTCGTCAACCTCTCCCTGTTAGGAAGCGGAGCCGTGCGATACAACGGAATGCAATCAGCGCCAGTAGGAAGAGCGATAGGAAGGCCAATGATCCAAGTGTTGCCCAAGGATTCGGCGGTCGCGACTCGACTAGATAAAAAATCTCACTGGCATCTTTCTCTTGCAAGGTGGATCGAACGGGAAGCTGTTCTTCCTTCTCCGCCCGCAACTCTGGAAGCCGCGAAGCAATTCGCAACCTTGGTCTCTCACGGGATGGATATGCAATACTATGAATTAAATCCGAAGGATAGTCACAAGTTGCCATTTACATTGATTCCTTCCCAGGCAGCATCGTTTTCGCCTGGAATTGGCACCCTAATCCCGCTCAGAATGTCAGGTACCGATTTTTGCTCACCTATCCATCTCTGAAGGCATTTTGTGGGCCAACCTGCAACACTTTGCAGACACGGGACATAGCGATCGAAATCGCATTCCGTTTGCCCACATGAGGGCAGTCGCCAACAAAAGGTCATGAGCAGATACGCAATTCGTTAGGTGCTGTGGAGAATTTCTGACTGGGAGAGCCGCCGACCAACTTCCCTGAAAACCGCGAGTCGGCCACCGTGTCTCCTGTGATTACGGCACGTTCAAACTATCTTCATGACAGAGATGGGTGGTCCACGCAGTCTCGCGTTTTGCGGTTCCCTATGCTTGGAGTTGGCGAAAGGTCGCGGGCTGCGCCGAACATTGTAAAGTCTAAGGAAGGCTCAGGGTATGCTGTAGAATTCGAGTCGGCGAAGTTACTAGCATCCTAGAATGCGCTGCTTCACTAACGCACTGCCCAGCACCCCCATTGTTTATTCTTGACTATTCTGCACTCGACAGTGTCTCCAGGGAGGAGGCTACAGTTACGCCTCCAGCCTGTGTGACTCGGTAACTGCGATATTCAATGTTTAGAACCGCCGTGCCGAAAACGCGCACCTTAGTTTCGCTCTCGTTGGATTCCGGCAACCAGAAGTCGCCGATTTTTTGGTAGCGGCGTTTGAAGTCAGTTCTGACGGTCCACCACGACGGGTTGACAGCCGGCTCCCCTTCGACTCGAGTGATCGCGAAGTCTTTTGCCTCCACCCAAATTTGGCCTCGAAACAGAAACTTGTTCTTGCTTCGCGGCTGCGCATCGAGCACATAAAATTCTTCCGTATCGGTTTTCTTATAATCAGACACTTGAAATGTATAGTTCTCGGGCGTAATCGCCGAACGCTGCTGGTTCTCGGCCCGCATCGACTCTTGTTCCGCCTCCAAAAGTTTCTTGAACACTCGGTCCCGGACAGTGCCAGAGCCACTCTCCGACATGATCGTAAACTCTTTCTTATTCGGCGCCTGGTAGTTAATGCGCACGACCATGTCTGCCTTCTTATGTGACAGACAATGGCATTCCAAGTGATAGGTGCGGAGGCTGGAGTAGCCTTCGAGGGCTCTGGCACGCGCGTCGTTCATCTCGACGACGCGTTTTATCACATCATCAGCGCTCAGAGGCGCAGATACATCTGTCTGCTGTGCAACTGCCGGGAAGCCCGATCAAGAAAGCGAGTACGGGCACAAACCAGCGCCCATGAGATCTTTTCGCGTGGTAAAGCAGAGTCATCGTATGAGTCTCCTGGTGAGATCTGAGAATCCAAATCTGGGCGTGTTTGTCGATGTGGGTTCTTGAGCATAGCTGTCGAAGCGAAGTGGTGTCCCATGCAATTGAGTTAGCGTTGAGCCTTCCTCGGGTCTTCTAGTCGCCTGTACGGAAACGTCGAAGCGATAAATCGTACTTGCGAGAACCGGCCCGACACGGACCTCGCTGCGGGACATACCTGAGTTTTTGAGGATGTCAAAAAATCTTTGTGTCTCAAAGAACCGCCGGGATGGTTCAAGAACGATCCAATCTCCGTCCAGCGGTACGTAATGGGGATCGTAGAGTGATACAACCTCCATGTCAGTACGCCCGCAGGTCTGCAGGTAATAAGCCATGCTCATCGGTCTTGCCGTTGCTAACCTCGCCGAACGGGGCGCGAAGGGGCAGACCGCCTGTGCGACCTCGCGTGTGTCAAATTCGGACACCTCATCCGGTGCAAAATAACGGGTGATGTTCTGTCGTCCTCCACCGATGGAGTTCAGATAGAAGGGATAGTAGGGGGCCCATGCAACTGACTCAACGAGTGGCCATGCAATAAAAATGACTGCGGCGGTCCCGATAAAAGCTAGTGACAAGCGTTTTCGTTTCGCAATCTTGCATATCTGCTGTACGGCGTACCCGCCGGCCAAGTAGAGAAAAGGCAGGAGCGGAAGCGAATAGCGGATCCACTTCGCTCCACTCACAGATAGCCCGGCTAATTGAAGCATTCCGAGCGACAGAAAAAAGCACGACGCGAGAGTCTGGCGGATTTCGCAAGAGCAGTGCGCTACCAACAATGATGGCCATCAGGATTGGAAGCGGTGTCTTTACCAGCACTAGCCACAGATAGTAGAACCAGGGAACTCCCGCAAGCAGACGCGAGGGAAAGTTTCTATACAACGTGCCGTCAAAATCATATCCAGTATGCTTAACACCATCATGGTGTAGCCATTGCAGAATCGCGTGGAAGTTGCTCGGAGAGAGAACCACCGGGTTCACCAGAATGAAGCTGATGAACAGTACGAGAAAAAATCGTTTGTAGTTGAACCGTGACAGCTGATGGGTAATCCCCATTTTGCCGGCAATAAACCAGGCAAGCGCGTTTAGGCCAAGAAGATGAAGAATGTACTGCGAGGCAAAGGCGAAGCCAAAGCTAATTGCGCTCAGGTCGTACCATCGCCTTGCGTCCCGGTTGCCATCTGTCTGCTGGGCCCGACAGTAGAAATAGCAAGCCAGGAGGGTAAAGAAGGTGAGCGGCGTTTCCTCCTTCGTAAGTCGATTCAACGCGATCGGCAATGGCCCAACCGCCCAGAAGAAACTCGCCGCCAAAGACCCAGGAACCCCCATCATTCGGCGACACAACAAATACAGAATGAGGGTTGTGGCTGCGCCGAAAATTACATTGGGCAATCGAAGCCAGCCCTCGGGCTTCAGTGAAGGCCAGTTATGTGTCGCGGCGATTCGCCCCCAGCTTTCGCCCGCTGTTAGACTCGCCCAAGCCAACATCTTCGGCAGCATGGGGTGCTCGCTATTGACCCCGGCAAAGTGTCCATGCCGATACTCTTGAACGGCCGCCCATTTTGCCGACTCATCCTCAGAGAGGCTATTAAAGTCCACTCGGTCCACGCGAACTGCAAATGCGAAGATGGTCAGCAGGAGTATGATCCCAGCTTCCCGATGCCGGACAATCCAACGATATTGAACGTCACTCAGCACAGATGCTCCATGGTGGAAGTACTCCGTCGCGTCCTCAAGAACTCACCTCTGGCGTGAGCACGATACTTCGCGTTGCCTGCAAAGCAAGTACCTCAGACAGGGCGTAAGGTTTGCGCGCGGATGGATTGAAGTACTGCCACACATTCAACTCACCCAGAAGTCCGAGCGCCACCAATTGGAGTCCAACCAGAATCAGGACGGCCGCAAAGACCAGGAGCAACCCGTGTTGTGGCACAAGATCTACTCCGGTGAAGAGCTTCCAGATCAGTAGCCAGAGCGCAATCCCCGATCCAAGACCCATATTGATCGCGCCGAGGCGGCCAAAAAAGTGGAGTGGCCGCGACATATAACGCAGAAGGAATCGAATGGTCATGAGATCGAAGAACACCCGGAAAGTACGCGATAGGTTGTAATGCGACTCCCCATGCTTCCGATGCTTGTTTTGAATGGGTATTTCACAGATCGAGGCTCCGTAGGCAGAAGCAATTGCCGGGATGAAGCGGTGCATTTCACCATAGAGCGGCAATTGGCGAAGTAGGTCCCCTCGGTACGCCTTGAAGGTGGTTCCAAAATCGTGGATGTTGACGCCGCTGAGCTTGGCCATAAGCCAATTGGCACAGCGGGAAGGGATCTTTCGGAGCAGCAAATTGTCGACGCGGTGGCTGCGCCATCCGCTCACGATGTCATAGCCCTCTTCCATCTTCTCCAAGAACCCGGGGATCTCTGCGGGATCGTGCTGAAGGTCGCCATCCATCGCGATCACATATCCACCAGTGCTGTGCGCAAATCCGGCAGCCAGGGCTGCGGTCTGGCCGAAGTTTCGACGCAGCCGGACCGCGATTACGTGACGGTCGATTTCGGCGAGCTCTTTCAGCAATTTGTACGTATGGTCCACACTGCCATCATCGACAAAGACGAATTGGTAATCGCAACCAAGCTCCTCCATGACGGCTTGCAGGCTGCCATACAGTTCGATGACATTCGGTTCCTCGTTATGGAAAGGAACAACAATAGAGACCGTCGCAGTACACGCTTTGTCCATTGCGCTGGATCGCGGGAACGCCATTGACCGCTCTTGTGGCGTACATATTGACTCCTTTGTTTCCTAGTTGACTGCCTCGTGCCGGGGTAGCTCTGCCTGAATACCCCCGAACCAGTTCAGCCATTCATGCACTGCAACTGTGTTAACGCATTTCACTCGCCAAAGAACGCGCCGCAACAACTCGCTGTTCCTCAGATAGTTGGCTGCGTTGGAGCTTAGATCGGTGCCCTCAGTGGGGCAGTGCCCTCGAAAGTCATGGCAGTCGGCGGGCAGAATGTAGCGATTGATTTGAAACCAGAGATCATCTCAAGTAAGCGACGCCAGCCACTTAGTCTCGGTATTCGGCGAGATGCTGCATGAGACAAGTCGGGAGTTATTCTTGCGTCCTCGGCCTGCCCGAGAAAGTCACCACGGTGTAGTGGTCGATCCGGCCGAGGGTGAACTCGACGACGCTCCCGCGCAGAGTGACATCAGACAACTGAGGCTGGGCCGCGTCCGGCGAAAGGACTTTGATGTCCCAGCGGTTCATGTCCTGGACGAACCCGCTCAGCTCGAGCCGGACTTTCACGTTCTCTGCCGGCGCTAGCTGATCGTAGTTGAGCAGGTGGAGAATAAAAATCCGACCGTTCGGTTTCCGAGTCAACTGGCCCAGCACGTAACCGCGCGGTTCCAAGCTGATGCGGGGCCCTCCGGCCGCGTCTTGGGCGCGCGCCGCAATCCCCGGCTGCGCCTTTCCGGCCTTGATGATGACTCCCCCGCCGGCGGCGAACGTAACCAACCGAGCCTTTTGCCCGGCGGTGAACTTGGGCATGCCGGCCGGGATCACCAACACCTTAAACTGGTCTAGTGGCACTCCCTTGTCCAGGTGCGCGAGCACTTTGGTTTCGAAGAGGACGCTCTGCTTCAGGAATTCGTCGGCCAGCGGGTTCTGTGGCTCCGCGGAGATCAAGGCGATCCGCGCCACCGGCACCACGTGGTGATAAAGCTCCCGATTCTCGACGACGAATTGGTTGTATTGAGCGATGGCGTTCCAGGCTTCCTTGGCCTCCGGTTCGCCTTTGACTAGCGCGGAGAGGAATCGGCCTTCGATATTGCGCGACGTGGCCGCGCCGAAAGCATAGGCCTCGGCGATGAAAAGCTTCTCCTCAGGCGGGCTGGGGATGCAGCGCTCGCGCGCGCCGCAGTGGTAAAGGTCGTTCTCGTACAGCAGTGGCTGCCAAAGTTGCTTCTCGCCGTTGAGGAATTTAATTTTGCGCGCATTGTCTATTTGCCAGTGACCGTTCCACACCCCCGGAGTATCCTTACCGTCCTCCTCCCAGATCACCTCGTTAATGTCGTTCATCCCAAACCAGTCCGCCGGAATGTGGATATTGGCATAAACCATGACCTTGGGCCGGCCCGTCTCCCACGCCTTCCGTTCCGCCATACGCTGGGTGTCATCGAGCAACTGGGCCAGGCCATCGTTGTAACCGATCATATTGTCCCAGATGATCGCGTCCGCTCCCGCGTCCATTGCCAACGCGGCCTTCTTCAAGAGATAGGCCCGCCAACCAGGATAGCGCGCGTCGGCCAAACGGCGATGCCAGGAGATATGCAAGTCGGTTATGGTGGGGCCGGCGTAGAACATGGGGACGCCGTGCATCCACAACCCGTATTGCTTCGTTTCCGGGTCGTCGCGGTAGGCGCTCTTGGGGAACATGTTGGAAGCCGAGAGATAAGCCGAAATGTGGATGCCATTCTCATGGCAGCGAGCGATTACCTTTTTCAGGTTTTCCCGGTTCTCGTCCTCGTCCTTAAGCGACCAACCGTTGCTCCACGTAACCCAGATCCAGTTGAACTCCGCCTGCTTGAGCAAGCTGAGCATTTCATCGAAATCGCGGTCATAAATGTGGGTCAGCACTTCTTTCTCTTCGGTGCTGAATTTGTTGCCCCACCAGGTCCGCTCGGCCTTCCGGCTCTCGATTTGCCCGCCGTCCAGCCGAATGAAACGAAAATTCCCCTGCTCTGCCCACAGCGGCACGTCCTCCGGCTTGGCACGATACAGTTTGGGGGCCGGCTGGAAAGACTGGGCGGAGCAGAGCAGCAGCGACGCGGCCACCGAACCAATGAATGCAATGCTTTTTACAATTCCAGGATGCGCAATCTTACTAGAGCCTACTAGATTGCTTACGAGAATCGATGGTTTGATCCGCATATCTCCTAGCAGACACTCCATTTTGTTCTGCAGGCGTGCTCGCTCGCACGTGAGCTGCAGTTTCGCAGGTTCATGCTGTGCCAAAATACAATGTTCCCCACGGGGAAGAAAACCCAAAATGGACTCTCAACCAGAATGCCCCAGCATCCTTTGTCGCTGAACCTTATCGCTTTCCCGGCAGCGACGATTTAGCAGCGCACGACGTTCTTGCTGTGAATGCCTTTAGTCGCGTTGCGCGTGTCCACCACTAAGGAGGCATGCTGCACGATCCAGAGGTAGTCATAATCCGAATGATCCGTAACGATCAGCACACAGTCATATTTGTCGAGATTCTCCACGGGCACGCATTTCATCTGAAGTTCGTATTTGCGCCCTTTGCCGATAAAAGGGAAGTAGGGATCGTTGTAGCTGACTTCAGCGCCCTCCTTTTGCAGCAGCTCAATGATGGTCAGCGCCGGAGATTCGCGCAGGTCATCGATGTCTTTCTTGTAAGCCACGCCGAGCACCAGCACCTCGGCGCCTTTCAAAGGCTTCCCTTGTTGATTCAGAGCTCTGCTGACCTGCGAGACCGCGTGATAAGGCATGGCGCTGTTGATCTCTCCCGCCAGCTCAATGAAACGAGTCTGAAAATCCCACGCCTTTGCCTTCCATGACAGATAGTAGGGATCGACGGGGATGCAGTGTCCGCCCAGGCCTGGGCCCGGGTAGAAGGGTTGAAAGCCGAATGGCTTGGTGGATGCTGCCTCGATGACTTCCCAAATATCTAGGCCCATGCGCAATGACAAAAGCTTTAGTTCATTGACTAGCGCGATGTTCACGCAGCGGTAGATGTTTTCCAGCAGCTTAGTCATCTCAGCAACTGCGGGAGAGGATACTGGAACGACTCGGTTGAAGATTGCGCCATATAGCGTCGCCGCCAGTTCTGAGGCTTGGGGATTGAGGCCTCCGACGACTTTCGGGATGTCACGACGCGCGACGCTCTGATTTCCTGGGTCTTCTCGTTCGGGAGAGAAGGCGACAAAAAATTCACTCGCTCCTTCAGCCGTCTCGCCGCGAGCGGCCTTTAACCCATGGCCATTGTCTTGCTCCAGTATTGGAACAAGGACTTCCTCGGTAGTGCCGGGATAGGTCGTGCTCTCGAGGACCACCAATTGACCGGCGCGTAAGTGGGGTGCAATGGCCTTGCCTGTATTTGTAATAAATCTGAGATCAGGCTCTCGATATTCGTCGAGAGGCGTAGGCACACAGATGATGATGGCATCCATGCCGGTCAGGCTCGAAAAGTCTGCCGTTGCGGAAAAATTCCGTACGCGCGCCAACTGGATCTCTGTCGGTGGAATTCGATAGATGTATGACCCACCAGAGTTGAGAGTTCCGACCTTATGCTGGTCGATGTCAAAACCGGTTACTGGGAACTTCTCCTCCGAGTAGAGCAGAGCAAGCGGTAAGCCCACATAACCGAGGCCTATTACCCCAATCCGCGCTTGGCGAGTATCAATTCTGGTTTTCAGCTCTGAGAATAGACTGGCGGAATCGATGCAAGTACTCATGCGGTGATCTCCAACATCAGAATCGACGATTATGGCTATCAGCAAGAACAGCTTGATGTTTAAGATCAGATTCGGTCGCTCATCAAGCTGTTCCGCGCCTTTGACAATTTGATCAGTGCATTTTCCTCGCCGAAGCGCAGCGCCTGTATCTCCTTACAGTGCTTCGCTCAGGTTCGTCATAGGTCTGCCCTCTTATGAGCAAGTGCCCAAAGCTGGGCACTTGCAGCGACCGGCTGGACTGCTAGTTGACTGGTAAACAACGACGGCAACTCACCGCGATCGGGATTGGTATGTGGTTGTATGTCGATTGGAGGAGAGGAAACCGGAACCTGGAGCACCCCGCAAGAGTTAGCGTGTGGTATATGTGCTTCTGGTCATAACGGCGGTTTACACTATCTTTATCTTGTAGGTCATCTTAAACACCCGCAGGTCGTCTGACCGCCAGCGAATCAGCCCAGCAGGCCACGACCGCAAAGCTGGTACAACGCGAAAGCCAGACACAAACTAAACTCAACTCAACGCTTCCAACGACGCCCTGGTGCAGGAAATGGCATGACCGAACACGACTTGCAGCAGTTCAGAATTCCATCTCAGTGGACTTGGACTTGGAGAGACAAGATACACCGCTGCCCAATTTGTGGTTGACTATGTCAGACATAAGTTATTGGAGGGAACGGATAGCTAACACTCCCAACCTTGAGTTTCCAGGCGCCGTCTGTATCTCGTATTGAAGGTCCTCCAATTCGGCAACATCTTTTGACGTGAGCAGTCGTTCGACATCGAGAATTCCGATCACAAGGTCAAGCAGCACTTCGGTCGGCAGATCCACAAATTCGTTCACCATGTGTACATCCTTAATCGCGCGACCCTTGCGTCATATTTGTTTATAGCCGTCGGAGTGGGGCGCAATGCCCTGGCATGGTGCGCGATGGGCGAGGGCCATCTGGTAGCTATGGCATGTCGCGCGGGGAGGAGGTAACAGCCAGAGTGCATCGCTAACAGTTGCTCCCAGGTCAATCCCCTCCGACGGCTGTACCGGCGCCGGTGGTATTACCACTGCGCCGATAATTCCTCACTTAGTGCAGGTTGCAGTCAACTCCAGCTCCGCCTCGAGACAGTCGTTTAAGTCATGCCCGTGCTCTCTCCCGCGGAGTTCGTAAAGCTCGTGAGCTCGTTGACGGATCTTCTCCTCAAGCTCCTCCGGTGGCGGCAACTCGCCTTCCGATTCGACTTTCGTGGTGTGCTGTTTCTTCATTCGCAGTGCTCCCTTTCTGCCCATCCGTGAACTTGCACGATGAGCGTGCTAAATGTGGTGGGTTACCGGTTTCCTACATAACCTCCGACCGATTATGACGGGGCGCGCGATGCGCTAGCCGCAGAGTTGCGAGTGAACAGGACCCAAAACGCGCATCGCGACTCCCGCCCTGAAGTCAATGCTCGCAAATCCACTTAGGACAAAGGCCACAACTCGCGAGAAGCTTGTCGCCGTGAACATCTTCTACATCACTGCTAGCTGCAAATCTAAGTCCACTTCTACGGAGTTCGAAGTTGCAGCTCTCGCAATCATCTAGACAGAACCTCTGCCGCGCGGTCGAACCGCGGATGCCCTTATGCGGACATGCGCCCGAAATTGGTCAGGCTGTCCCACGGTAGTATTTCGAACATGCCACCAATACAGGACCATTTCTCTGGGCACGGGTTAATGGCGTCGTGCATCTAGTGCAGGTACATCAGAATCAGGCAGTCGGCCGACTACCGCCGTCTCCAACAACTCAAAGATGGAGAACACGCTGCTTGGCAAACATAATCACGCATCTTGGGCTGGAATATTACTTGGCACACTTCCTGCGATCAATTCGCTTCGTGCACTATTGCCGCCGCCCTGCATTGGGTATCTGGACAGAGCAGTGCCAACATCAGGGCAAGTGGCCTCTTCTCTCACCCACACGTTCAATGACTTGCGACGAATCTACTTTGGCCTACCACCTGCACTAGCAGTATTGCCAGTGCTGGGATTCCGGGCACGGCTGGAGATGAGACATGTTCCGCATGGAATTCCGCGAAATGCCGGATTGCATAAATGTTCGAGTTGAAGGTCGTTTCGTGGGCAATTTTGCTAAACATGCACGACTATTGATAGCCGAATCCGAAGCTCCCTCTCGCTTTGTTTTAGACCTATCGGAGGTGAGTTATATGGATGAAGTCGGTGAACAAGTGCTGATCTGTTTTAAGGAGGCCGGAGTGAGGTTTACCGCCAATTCCCCATACTCTTGCGCCATTTGCGAACGCCTGCAACTGCCAATGCATGGCGGAAGATCAGTGACTTTCCGGCACCGTCGCGGCACCAGGCATTCGCATTACACTATCGCAACAAGTAACAGCGAAGCACTTTGTGCCCGAGAGATGCTGAGCGAGCCTTCCAAAGTGCGTTCTAGTGCGCTGATTGCCACGGATCTAGAACACGAACGGGTAGGCAATTGGAAATGAATAATCTTCTCCCATAAATAGGAGTCTTCGATGGCATCTGCTGTGGTGAGCTCGGACTTACAATTCCCCGTTTCGGAATACGGAGTTTTTTTTGAGTTGTGGCCCCAGTTCGCTGTAACAGGGGGAGAGCATAAACGGCTTGGTCTTGAAGTCGAACTGATTGGCTCCCATACGCCTAATATCAACCATGTAGATCCAGCATGTCCGATGTGCTTTCGCCTTAGATCTTTACTGCTCGCTGTCGCGAAGCACATAAGACGCCAGATAACTTCCGACTCGCGTCCCATCCACTGCAGCATTGATTCCCATGCAAACTCAATTCTATGTTTACCCCCGCGGGGTAATCGTTCATTTGTTTCGGTGAGCCTCAATATCTCGTGGAGCGATAAATGCGGACCCAGTCTTGAGGCGGAAGTGCTAAGCGAGATTAAAGAGCGTCTAAGCAGGTTTGGTGTTCGCCAGCGGTAGGGTGCGTGATCGCTCGCGTTCAGGTTGGATGGTGCGATGCAGAAAGTGAAGCATGCTATTACTTGATCACATTGTTGTCGCGACGGACTTTTCCCCGATTTCGAATGCAGCCATGCGGCATGCTCTAGGAATAGCGAGCCGCTGCCACTCCACGGTATCCCTTGTCCACGTCATCGATACTTCCTTATACGGTATGGCGCCAGACGGAATAGCCGCAGCACTCGATTGCGCCGGGTTGGAGGCCGAGCGCGTTATGAAGCAACTACAGCATGAGGAAGTGATCAATAGCTCGGGGCCAGAATTGACGATTACAGTGGGTCCAGTGTGGCAAACGATTTCCAATATCATTCGCGAACAGAGCCCTGGCCTACTCGTGCTTGGGACCCACGGCCGCTCCGGGCTACCCAAGCTGGTGCTGGGCTCGGTGGCCGAGCGCGCCTTCCGCGAAGCACCTTGCCCGGTGCTGACGGTAGGACCGCACGTTAGAGGATCCAAAACCTCCGGCGCTCAAGCCAAGCACCTCCTTGTTCCCAGTGATCTCTCCATGCAAGCGACCAATGGTTTGCGATATGGGATATCGCTGGCAAGCGCCACCGGCGGCGATATGACCTTGCTGCACGTCCTCAAGCCGCGGACCGGCCGGGCGGCTGAAGAGGCCCCGCCGACCGTTGAGGTCAAGAAGCAACTTGCTGAATTTTTCGATCAGCGGCCGGACGCGTCTCCGATGGTCACTCCTCGCATAGAGTTTGGAAACCCTGCTTCGACCATCGTGGAGGTCGCTAAGCAGATGCGCAGCGATTTGATCGTGATGGGACTTCGCGCATGGTCAACCGATGGGACCCCAATGTGGCGCACTGCGTACAAGGTCGTAATGCACGCTCGCTGCCCCGTGTTAACGATGAAATCTCCCGCGCTTACGGGGAGCGAGACTTAGGACTCTAGCTCTGCTTTTGGAGGTGCGACTAACATGAAGGTTCTTTACCTGAATCTTGAAGGCGACCTGATCGGAGCGCCAGAATTTCTCCGGACGGGGAACTATGACCTAATAGAAGTGAGTTCATTCCGCGGTGCTTTGAAATTGATCGAAGCCTACGGTCTTGATGCAATTCTCGTTGACAATGGGAACACGGAAACTGCTGATTTCATTGCCGACGTGCATCGTATTCGGCCGTACATGCCGGTTTTCGTAATGGATGCGTGGGGGGCAGACCTGGTGTTAGCTTTGCAGTCTTTAGCGACAGCGGCCCACCCAAGCACTGTCTGTTTGTCTGTTAATCGGTGGCTGGTCCGAATGTTAAGCCCTCCTGATGCTGCGAGACATCCTCGCGGCAAACTGCTCTGTGTTTCCTTTCGACTGCCCACTGGCCCAAAGGAACAAGATGCACCTGAACGCTAGAGAGGTCCCAATGATGTTGAGCACCGAGTAGTAACCCGTTCCAGGGCGGCAGCGATGGCGCGAGTCCGATTGGCGGACTCGCGTTCGACGCGGCAGAAAATCTTTAAGGCACCCCCCACCTGGGTGGTGGAATCACCACCGGCGATTGCTACTACTTAGGCTGCGGTACGGTTTTCGAGCTCAGCCACTACGGCGGCTGGATCGAGGCCGTCATTTATCGTCTTCCAGGCGGTAGCGATGGAGACGCTGCTCTCGCCGGGGCGAGAATCGATCGTGCCGGCGCTCTCTATGGCACAACCGGTTCCGGGGACTCCTCCTGAGGGAGGCTCACGGCAAGGCCGCCGGGTCCGCGCCAAAGATGCCCCCTGGATGAAATGCGTCCCGGGAACTTCTTCGGAGTGCGGCGTTGAGACTTGTTCAGCGTTCTGGCCGGTACGCTCGCCTCCCATTGAGGGCGCCAGTCTTTCCGGCAACGACCTTGGCAAGTAAATGCCGTCAATGCTCCACCAAGCGGGCCACCGCAGCGAGGACAGATCAGATTCAAGATGTAGGAAAAATCATTAGCAGTAAGTGACGTTTCTGTAACGGGCCGTGAGTGCATAGCTTCTCCAAAAAACTGGGATTAGTCACACTCCCAATAGCAAAGTTCGTTCCAAACTACCAGCGCTCTATCTCCTTGAAGGGCAAGCATTGATCTATCAAGCATTAGGTGTTCTGACCATATGTCGGCATCGGGATACTATGCATTAACAGTCGTGTCACCGCATTGGGAATCCTACCCGGCCCTCAGACAAAGCGTCCGTTTAGGCATGCACATCCCAATCTTCGTACCACAGGTTCGGGCTTAATCTTTTCAATAACTCTTCGCGTTGGCGGTAGCATTTTGAAGATGCACTTTGCCATCCCTTCAAACACATGCGTATTCCAGTCATGCCCAGCCCTGCCTGGTCCCGCTCTTGGCTAGAAATTTCAGCACGCTCATTGTCCAGAACTACGGTAAGTAGCTTGCCGATGTGCCGTCACTGCCCAATTACGGGCAACCCTCTAACGATCAGGCCACACGCCGAACATTGCAAGACAAAGACTTACAAGCTCTGAACTCTGGCAAGCCTCATGCACTATTCACCCGCGTGAAACGCGACGAAACAGCTCGACGGCAGACCGAACTTGATCTCGCAAAGTCGGGCTGTTTTCTCGCCTCCATTGCCGGTTTTGTACGCAGTTCAGAGTATTCATCCGCGTGCGATCAACAGTTGGAGCGTGGATATGGGTTTATTTGCGAGTTATACGACGTGTGTCCGGTCAGTATATTCGCTAGGCGGTGGCTGCTATTGGCTGCGGCGCTCGTTGTATTCAGTGGGGCTGTGTTCGCCTCGGGCCCGAATGATGTAAAGGCGTTTTCAGTGGCTGTCACGGTCATCGATGAGAAGGACCAGCCCGTCGCCGACGCTATCGTAGAAGTCCGCGTCGGCGACAAATCCTTAAGCACCTCGGCAACTGACGCCTCAGGCAAGGTCAATCTCACCCTTCCGGGCGTCGGAGATTATGCGCTGGCCATCAGCAAGCAGGGCTACCTCAATACCGGAACAATGCTCGAGATCGGCGCGGACACTCCGGTTCAGGACATGGACGTCGTCATGAGCAGTGCCGCTCTCAGTCAGCAGAGCGTCACCGTGACGGGCGAGGCGTCCAACCCCGTCACTGAGACCGAGAGCAGCCAGAAGACTCTGCCGCTGGAACAGGCAAAGATTAGTTCGACCCGTCCCGCAACTCTGACCGATACGTTGCCTCTTATCCCGGGGATCGTGCGCGCCAAGGACGGTACGGTGCGCATCGCTGGTTTCGGTGAAGATCACAGCGCGTTGCTGGTCAATTCGGTTGATGTCACCGACCCTGCCACCGGCAGTTTCGGCCTCAGCGTGCCCATCGACAGCGTGCAGACTATCCAAGTCTCAGAGATGCCTTACCTAGCGCAGTATGGGAAGTTCACGGCCGGCGTGGTTTCGGCTGAGACGCGTCGTGGCGGGCGATAAATGGGACTACAGCCTGAACGATCCTTTTCCCGATTTCCACATCCGCAGCGGTCACATGGAGGGCGTCGCCGACGCTTCTCCCCGGTTCAATCTGAGCGGGCCACTAGTCAAGGACAAGCTTTATTTCGTGGAGGGCGCCGAGTACCTCTTCAGCAACCAGGAGGTGCGGACGCTACCTTACCCGGAAAATCTGACCCGGTCGACCGCCTTCAATTCCTTCACCCAGCTTGACGCCATTTTGTCTCCCAACAGACGCTAACCGCGAGCTTCCATTTCGCTCCTCACAGCTTGCGGTATGCCGGCCTTGACTACTTCAATCCCCAGCCGGTGACCCCGGATGCGAACTTCCATGAATCCACCGCGATGCTGACCCATCACTGGGCGATTGGCGGCGGTCTGCTGCAAAGCACGTTCGCAGGTACGTCGGTTTCCAGCAACGTTTCGCCGCAGGGCAACGCCAACATGGTGCTTACGCCGGGAGGCAATGGGGGAAATTATTTCAGCTACAACTTCCGCAGCGCCACCCGCCTGGTGTGGATGGAGCAGTGGACGCCGCGCGCCTTGCAGTTTCACGGTCAACACATTTTCAAGATCGGTTCTGTCATCGGGCACAGCAAAAATGAAGGCCACTTTCGGGGCGATCCAGTCACGTTGCAGAATGCCAATGGCCAGGTCATACAACAGATTCGGTACATTGGAGGCAAGCCGTATTACGTTGCCGATACCGAGCCCTCCATTTACGCCCAGGACCACTGGATACTGAATCCGCACCTCGCACTGGATGCGGGAATTCGTCTGGAACAGCAGACCGTTACTTCCACCGCGCGCGCCGCGCCCCGCGCCGGTTTCGTGTGGTCGCAGGGGGACTCCGGCAAAACCATAGTCCGGGGTGGCATTGGTGTCTTCTATGACTCAGTGCCGCTGGATGTCTATGCCTTCAACAGCTATCCGAATCAGATCATCACCACTTACGACGCGCAGGGTTTGCCGGTCGGACCACCAGTTCGTTATCTCAACATCACCGCTGAGGCGGCAAACTCGACCTTCCCGTTTATCGAGCGGAGGTCGAAGAGCGGGAACTTCGCGCCTTACAGTACGGCATGGAACCTCGAATTTGAGCGGACGATGAACCGGTGGTTAATGGTCCGCCTGAAGTACCTGCAGAGCCACGAGCAGGGCATGATCACACTGCTGCCCGAGGTCGTCCAGAACCAGCCGGCCTTCGTGCTGGGATCCTCGGGCTGGGCGCAAACCCGCCAGGCCGAGTTCACGGCCCGTATTGGGTCCGCCGCGCCGCGCCAGTTCTTCTTCTCCTACGTGCGGCAGTATGCCCACGGTGATATCAACGACGCGGGCTCATACCTGGGGAACTTTCCTTCGCCGGTGATTCAATCGAACCTGATTGCCAGCTTGCCCAGCGAGATTCCGAACCGCTTCCTGTTCTGGGGAACCTACGGTAGTCTGCCCCACAAAGTCACGCTCTCTCCACACATCGAGTATCGCAACGGATTTCCTTACCAGCCGACGAATGTTTACCAGCAATGGGTGCCTTTAACCGGGCCGCAGTCCCGCTACCCGAATTACTTCTCATTGGACATGCGCGTGTCGAAGGACGTGCAGGTGAATCTGCAGCACGCGGTACGACTATCTTTTACGGTTCGCAACCTGACGAACCATTTCAATCCCTTGGAAGTGCATTCCAACCTCGCCGATCCGCAGTACGGAAGGTTCTTCGGCAACTATGATCGAAAGTTCCTGTTTGACTTCGACTTCTTGTTTTAAGGACAGCTTTACAGAGGGGTTGATCGAAAAGGAGCAGTTCGCATCTAGAATGGCTCGAATCAAGGGCCGCATCGCTGAGCTTGACGACCAGATTCAGGCATACGCCAGCGACATTGACCAAATGGAGCATGTGCGTCTCGCAGCGCAGCGGCTTCGCGAACTTTCGACAACCATCGGGCCGGACCTCTCAGATGCCGACTGGCATCGCAAGCGAGAGATGATTCGAACTCTTGTGCTGCGAATCGAAATAGGACACGAGATCATAAAGGTCGTCTTTCGCCTGTCGCCTGATGCAAGCAGATCAGGCCCGGGATCCATCGTTATAACTCTGCCGCGATGACCTGAGGCCGGGCATTTCAATGGACTTGAATGGAACGTTAGAGAGCGGTGGATACGAATACGCCTTTGGTGGTGTCGGTTCCCCAGAACACACAAAGGGGGGCGAATCGGCACATTCTAATCTAAGAGGCCGACGCCCAATTTCTTTGCGGCCTTGCGCAAGTCGTCGTCAAGTGTCGCCAACGGCAAGCTTCGACGAATGGCCAACTCGAGGTAGATCGCATCGTAGCTGGTTAATCGATGTGCCCGGCACAATGGGAGAAGATGCGTAAAGGCGCGACCAGGAGCTTCGTCGTCTCGCTCGATTCCGAGTTTGCTCAGGTCGGCAATAAAAGCATCTGACTGCGCTGGATTGATACGACCCTTGCGCTCCGCCATCGCGAGAACGTTTGTAATTTCGATGAACCACCAGGCAGGCACAAGGGCCGTCTCCATCGCCAATCTATTGAGCAAAGCCGTCGTCTTCGGCGTCCCTTCATCGTGGAACAGCCAAGCCATGGTGATCGAACAGTCAAGCACAAACACCGCGGCGCTCATCGGCGGCCCTCGCTAATGAGATCTTTGACTCTCAATCCGCTTAAGGACAGGCCACTCGCGAGCTTCTGAATCCGCTTAATGGCGGCGACGCGCTCCTCCTGGCTCGCTTCCTTTTTCACCGGCACGAGCTTGGCTACAGGCGCACCATGCTTGGTAATCGTGATTTCCTCGCCCGCCTCAACTTTTTCCAGCAGTTCGGACAAATGCGTTTTTGCCTCGTACGCGCCGACAATGCTACGGCTCTGCAGTGTGGCCATGAGCGACCCCCTCGATAAGACTAGTTTAATACTAGCCTAAATGATTCCATGTTATTGGTCAACCTAGCGCTCCGTTCTGAGATCTTCCAAACCAGCCGGTATCCAAGACGGCAACCTTGTCCCCGGCGTATATACTCCGGTGCCGCCGAAGTATAAAGAACTCTTGACGGGATGACAGGGTGCGATAACTGCTAACTTGCAAACCGAGGTGGCAGCGGAAGGCCACACAGTCTACTAATGATTGCTCGACATCAACTTCGTCAATTCTGCGTATCCTTCCCATGACAAAAAGATTCCTAACGGTAAAAGGGCAAGGCTTAGGTCACGAGCACTTGATCGATGTTATTGCGAAAGCCATCGGGGAAGACTAGCCATGACCTCATGAAACATGCCCAGACGAAGGTGACGAAGTCAATTGGCAGTCGGCGACGGAGCCGAACCGGGGCCACCGTTGCGCGCCTCATCTGGACTCCCGGCAATCCAGGTTTTACCATCCTCGGCTAAACCGGTCGTCCAGCGACCGTAGGTACACCATGTCCGAAGTCCGGCAGAGAAATAAGGGACTGGGTGCTTCAAGCGTTTGAGCTGATCGTCCACGCTGGGAAATTCAATGGCCAACTGGTTAGGAGGCTCGAAGGGCACATCCACCCCTGCAGTGAATGCCGTCATCTTTTCTGGGTTGTGATCGGGAGGCCTATGTGCACTCTTCACCGTACCGCGTCGCTCAAGATCTCTTTCCGCCTCGATCGCGATTCCGCCTGCTTCAACCTTCACCGTGGCCCGGTACACAACCACGCCGATTAGTTGCAAGGAATTATCCCCCTCCTCGGGAGAGGGGAGCGCTGCCCCAGACTCGGCCCGTGCTGGCCAAACCGTAGCCGTTCACCGTTCGTGGACCGCAGCTTGGAGCGCGCCGGTCGCGGCTGCAAGCTTGGTTCCCATCTGTTTGAGTGCCCGCAACCGAACCCCGGAAGGGATATTCTTATTTGGATAAGCTCGCTGCTTGTTAAACCACTCCGCGCGCTTGCGGACGTAAGCTCCATCATCCCCTTTTTCAAACTTGTCCTCGAACTCCTTTTCGGCTGGCGACTTCCGCACCACCGAGGGATGTTCCTGAGAGGAAGCGACCGAGAGGAATGTGATGCCGGCAAACACACAACCAAGGACGAGACAAACGAGACGAAATATGAGTCACCAATTGAACATATGATCCGATTACTTCGACGTGGAGCCGCGTCCCTGATGATTTCCACCGGGCGGCAGAGCCGAGCAGACGATTCTCTTCCTCGCAAATCGCGGGGGCAGTGACGGCGGTCACTGGTGCGATGTACATGGGAGTCCAGATGCGGCATCCGTTGCGTTTGTCAAGAGGGCTGGGTGCCCGTTACTTCTCCTTCGTGGCCTCAAGAATCCGGTCGAAATCCCAGCGCGGGGTAGCCGATCAAGATCTTGCCTTTGTGGTTGCAGTTCATTCCGCGACGGAGGCAAAATCAATTGCCCCACTCTAACGTCGAAAGACGCCACGTTGGAGCGGGGCATCGAAGATGACAATGATCACTTCGCAAACGCGCCCTACCCAGGTGATGTAACGAACGCCGACGCAAAACACCTGTGATCATCGACAGCGGATTACGCGGGCGCCTGATGATAGGACGTTCGCGCAATACCAATGTTTCATAAAGAGAACGAGGTCATGCCAAATGCCGCAAGTGATACAGATGTTTTGATCGTAGGCGCCGGGCCGGTCAAATTAGTGCGGGCGAATGAGTGCGCTCGCCCAGGGCTGCGATGGCGCTTATCGAGGCGCAAGGCACCCAGTCGGAAACACTTCAAGGCGCTGGCAATCTTTCCTGGCATGCTTGAAATTCTCGCCATGGTCGGGCTCGCGCAGAATCAAAAACAACTCGGGCGAATGCATAATTCGACAGTCACCCTATTTCCTGACATTTTGTTTTCGTTTCATTCTGGGAAAAGAAATGCCGATTTGTGCAAGAACCGGAATTTGCTGCTTGACTGCCCCCGAATCCGCCCTAAACTTGGCTTGTCCAGTGCACGACACGGAATGCGTTCAGTATTTTCCTCGTGCCCTAGTGAGCGGGCAAAGCTACGGCGGGAACGATCGATCCGCCGCCGGCTCACCGTCCCCCAGTTGTTGAGCCTTCGCAGCGACTCCAACCGCGTCTGGCCCTCGATCGCGCATCCCAGGAAGGTCCCATATGACCCCGGTACGTGGGCCCCTTTTGCTGCTTCTACTATGTGCCGTCTTAGCTGTAACGAGCGGTTACGCGATTCCAATCCATAAAACCGATGTTCCTCCTCCAACCGCGTACGACGGCGCATTTGTATTTGGTCCGGGAGGGCCGTCAACTGACAACTGGCTCGGCGGCACCGGCAATTGGAGCGATGCCTGGTGCTGGAGCCGTGGCTTGCCCCTCCTGAACCACAATGTGTACATCGACTCTGGCGGCACTGATCTTGTCTATTTGAATATGAGTGCCGCGATTGCCTCGCTGACGCTCGGCGGGAACAGGGGAAGTTCGGAGCTGACCAGCAAAGGCAATTACTACCTCATCATTTCTGGAGCGTTCACCGTCAATCAGAGCGGACTTCTATATCTGCATGACGGCAACACGCTGACCGCAGCCCGGCTGGCGAACTCAGGCGCGATCGATCTGGAAAATGCATCCACGGTACTGATTTATGGCAATGCCACCCTAACCAACAATAGTTCGCTTAATGTTTCCCGCTCATCTCAAGCCGAATTTGGGAGCCTGGGGAATAACGGCGGAATCGGCTTGTCCGGAAACGGGAGTCTGGTAGTTCACGGTAACGCAACCAACTCAGGAACAATAAGCACAGGCGGCTCCGGCAACAATACCGTGAGCATTGGCGGCACGCTGACCAACAGCGGCTCGTTTGAGCTAGGCGGCTCCAACGATTTAGCCACCGTAAGCAGCATCGTCAACAGCGGACGCGTCTTCTTGGGCAACGGTTCCACCACCACTGCCAGCACTCTTCAGGTCAACGGCGACATGACGAACGATGGATCTGTTCAAGTAGGCCAAACGTGCTGGCAATGGTGCTCCGCCGCCAACCTGATAAACATTGGTGGCACGCTGACCAACCGCGCGAATGGCGTAGTCACGATAGGTGCTCCGACGCCTCTTTATTTAGGGCCGCCAAACACGATCAGCACCGGCGGTCTATCCAATGAAGGAACCGTCCATATCCTAAACGGGTCAAGCCTTCTGGTGAGCGGCGATGCATCCAACTCCGGATTAATCGAGCTCGGTTATACCGGGTGTCTCTCATGCAATGGCAATGCAACTCTCAAGGTTGAAGGTACCTTAACCAATACCGGAAATATCAACCTGCTTCAACTTACATGGGGACCGTATGGTAACGATCGTGTGGAACTCGGCGGCTTGGTGAATTCGGGAACTTACGGCGTGTACAGCGTATCGACGACCACTGTTCATGGCGATGTTACGAATTCCGGAGCGATCAATCTGGACCCGAGTGATACGGATCAGATGCCCAATTCTTCCATTGGCCTGGATATTGGTGGTGGACTATACAATTCCGGCTCATTGTCCTTAATCGGCCATCCTTGGGACCAGTCCAGCGCCGGTGCCGGTGTCGGTGGCAATATAAGCAATACTGGAACGATCGATCTTTGGGACTATGCACGCCTGCAAGTCAGTGGCGACGTCAATAACTCTGGATCCATTGCCAGCGAAGGATACTTTTCAGGATGCTGCACAAACAACGCTGTGGGTATCGCCGGCACGCTGACCAATACTGGTGGCTTTTCCCTGGGTTTTCAGGGCAGTTGGGGTGACTATGGCGACATCGGACGCATAATTAACAGCGGGTCGATCGGAATCGGCTGGGGTACGCACCTGACTGTCCATGGGGACGTTACCAACTCCGGTATGATCGCCACGAAAAATGGCGGCAATACCGTAACCATCGGTGGCGCACTGAACAACAGCTCGAGTGGATCGTTCCTGATGAACGGCGAGTCCGATCAAGCTACGATCGAAAACCTTAACAACAGCGGAGCGATAAACCTCGAGAATTCGTCCATACTTACGGTGCAGGGGGACGCCATCAATTCTGGAGGTTTAAGCACGGGCGGCTCCGGCAACAATACCGTGAATATTGGTGGCACGCTCATCAACTCCGGAGAGTTCTTGCTAGGCGGACCCAATGATTCCGCCACCATCGCAAGCCTCGTGAACCTATCGCACGTCGACCTTCAGAAGGGATCGACCGTACAAGTCAGCGGCGATGCGGTTAACCTTGGCGGCGTCATTGCCTTCAGCGCAGATTGCGGCTATGGCCCTTGCAGGGGCAGCGAGGGAATGAACGTTGCCGGCAGGCTTACCAACTCCGGGTTCATCGGCATTGACGGCACGTCAACCCTCTCCGTTACCGGAAGCATGACAAATTCCGGAGTGCTGGAGACCAGCGCTTTCTGCTTTGTGCCCGACTGCCGTGGTGGCAACTATCTGAACATCGGCGGCACATTGGTGAACACCAGCACCGGCTCGTTGCGGATAGGTATCAGTAGCGATACTGATTTCTCCCACGCCCATGACTTAATCAACGCGGGCGGATTAGCAAATGACGGTACGATAGCTATCTTAGGCGGATCGACCCTGCAAGTAGCAGGGGACGCATACAACTCCGGAACAATCGAATTTGGTTGCAGGGTGCTGTCATGTACTGATGGCGTAAGCTTCATGGTTTCAGGCACCCTGGTCAACGCCGGGAATATCACCAGACTTGAGTCAATTATCCCGTGGCAGGCCGATATCATTAACCTCGGAGGGATGGTAAACTCGGGAACTTTCGAAATCGCTCGACATGCGGCGTCGATCAATATTGGTAGCCTCACAAACTCTGGGTCGATCTACCTGGATGGAGACGTCAATGGTGAGTACGCACCCATCCTGACCGCTGGGAGTTTGATCAACGCGGGATCCGTTGGGCTTCAGGATTATGCGACTCTGACTGTTAGTGGCAATGCCGTAAACTTAGGATCCATCACCCTTAGTAGCCAGGGTCAGAATGGCTCTCCCTCCGTGACCTTTAATGGCGGCCTAACGAATTCGGGATCCATTAGTCTTTGGAGTTATTCGAAGTTCGTAGCTGGTGGCAGCGTGGACAATTCCGGGTACATCGGAATAGACCATAGCGGGTTGTACGTTAGCCATACTCTGACCAATGAAGCGGGCGGCGGGTTTTCAGTAGCTGGTACGGTTCCTTACGCCAGCGATTTTGTCGAAACCTTAACCAATCGCGGCGATGTCTCAATATCTGCAGCCAGGTTCCAGGTCGGGGGCGACGTCCAAAATTCAGGATCCTTTTCCACCGGCAACGGAAGTACTGTGTCCATCAACGGAGCGCTGAACAATAACTTGGGTGGTTCGTTCGCGCTGAACGGCCAAGCCGATCAAGCCTCTGTCGGCAGCCTGAACAATGGCGGATCGATCAACTTGGGAGGGGGATCGACGCTTCAGGTCTTTGGCGATGCGAACAACTCCGGCAGCATGTATGTGGGCGAAAGCTGCGATGGGCCATGCGCCCTTAACTCTATAAATATAGCCGGCACGCTGACCAACACCAGCACTGGCCTACTTTGGGTGGGCGGTGCGTCGCCGTCTGACTACGGCCCGCCGAACGCCTTAACCGCCGGGGGTCTGTCGAATAGAGGAACCATCAACATCCTCAATGGCTCAGGCCTGGTCGTGAACGGTGATGCGTCCAACTCGGGAACGATCTCCTTGGGCGTTTTGGATTGTCTGTCCTGCGAGGGTAACACGAAGCTCAAAGTTGGAGGTACGTTGTTTAATACCGGAGATTTCGAGATATATTCTCCGCCGGCTGCTCTGGTTGGCGACGAAGTTGACCTTGGGGCCTTGGTGAACTTGGGAATCTACGGCGCGGGCTTCACTTCGAGCACCAACGTCGTCGGTGACGTCGTCAATTCCGGGGTCAATCTACCTGGAACCATTCACCTACGGTTCGGATCAGAGCGTCGTTTTGAATGTTGGTGGCAAATTGAGCAACTCAGGCACACTGTCCTTAGCAGGTAACTTATATGATATGGCTGACGCGAGAGCCACTATCGCCGGCGGTCTGACCAATACCGGAATGATTGATCTTTCGAACTGGGCGTACCTGGACGTCGGTGGCAATGTGAATAATTCCGGGACAATTGTATCAAGCGGCTATCAGTATCTAGGCTGGGGCGGCAACTACGTGACGATCAATGGCACGCTGGACAACAGCGGAGCCTTCTCATTGGGCTATGGTGGAGGTTCGGGCTGATGGAGCTAGTATGGAGCTTTGGTCAATAGCGGCAGTCTGTCTGTGAACTATTGGTCAACCCTCCAGGTTCATGGCGACGTAACTAACACGGGCACTATTGCCACGCACCATGGCGGCAACACAATCTCAGTCAGTGGCAAGCTAACTAACAACCCCGGAGGGCTCTTTCCTGCCTGCCGATGCCTCCGATGTCGCCAATGTTGCGAACGTACTGAATAAGGGAACGGTCTCCATCGGAGATGGTGCGACGTTGAAAACAGGCAATGCCACTAGTTGACAAACTGGCTCTACGAATCTGGGCAAAGTCAACATCGCCCATGGCGGAACCCTCACCACTTCAAGCAACTATGTTCAAACCGGCGGACAAACTACAGTGGACGGCAGTCGAGCGTTTCTGGACGGGGCATGGTCAACCTCTCTGGCGGTTCTTTGTTCGGCAACCAGGGAACAGTCAGCGGACCAGTCCTCTCAAATGCTGCCATTAATATTGGCGATAACCTGCAGACGATCGGGCAGCTCAACTTCATAGGTAACTACACTCAGGGAGCGAACGGCAGCTTGACCTTCGACATTGCCGGATCGCCGGCCACCGGCCTGTATGATCAACTCAACATCGGTGGCCATGCCCAGCTGGGAGGATGGATGATAGTAGACCTGCTTCACGGCTTCGTGCCGCAGATCGGAGATGAGTACGACATCATGAACTTCTCAGGTGCGTCCGGAGACTTCGTGCACAAGATCGGTCTCGCTATCAACGGTCAGGAGCACTTCGTATTGGAGTGGAATCCGACGAGCCTGGAGCTTGAGGTAGCTCAAGGACCACAGCAGGGAATAGATCTCGGTAGCGAAGCTCCATTGACGGCGAATGTTTGGAGCAACGGCGTGCCGAGCATTAATTCAGTTAGCGGCGATACGTCAAGCGGAAATGCTTCAAGCGGCAGCACCTCGAGCGGCAATGCGAAAGGTCGTAGCGGTAATGGATCTGCCGGCCAGTTCTCCAACGGTGGACCCGGCACCCATGATGACGTAGCTTTGAATCTGACGGACGCGCACCAATCCACCCCAACGCCGGAGCCAGGCACCATCCTACTGATGGGTTCGGGTCTGTTGTGCGTGGGTTATGGTTTGCGCCGCAGGATGTCGAAGTAATCCGAAGCTAAAGGCACGCATCGAGAGCCGAAAACTGGAGTGGATGCGTACCGATCTTTTACTGCAATTGAACCTGAGCGGGATGTTCATGGATCAGCACATCGTTCCTGGAGAACAATATGAGCCTACCAGAAGATGGAGAAGTCAGGCCAAGCAGGGATAACAAGCTGTGGTTAGTTGTTGGATTTATAGTCTGCCTGTTGATCGGATTATTTGTTGGTCATGCCGTGACATATCACGTACTGCGAGGTTCCGGCAGCTTTTCGACACCTTATCAGGCCGTATTGCTGAGTAATGGTTCTGTGTACTATGGCAAGCTCTCCGGCTATGGCGGCGGCCATCCCATGCTGACCGATGTGTACTACATCATCACCAAGACCGACCCGGATACCAAGCAGGTCACAAATGTATTGGTCAAGCGCGGCAAGGAACTGCACGGCCCCGACCGCATGTGGTGGCGCAGATCTCCTATCAGGAACTGACCGCCGAAAAGAAGCTGCGGCAACCCGTCTTCTTGGGACTTCGTGACGACAAGCGGCCGAAGGAAGTCGCTGTGCCCGAGGTTACCGCATGAAAGCTCGCACTGACTGGCGTACGACACGCTTTGCGTATACTCTTCGCCATGACTTGGCGACTATCAAGAATTGCAGCCTTGGCCGCGATTCTCCTTCCTGCAGCATTCCTCTTCGCGCAAACGCCCAAAGATGCTGCCCAACATTGGCGAAACGCGCACGAGCAGCAAATCCTGCAAGAGTTCACCAGTCTCCTCTCCATCCCCAACGTCGCCAGCGACAAACCGAACATCCAGCGCAACGCCGAAACGCTGGTCGGGATGCTCCAGCGCCGCCACGTTGAAGCAAAGCTGCTCACTGCTCCCGGCGCCAATCCGGTGGTCTATGGCGAGATCAAGACGCCCGGCGCGAAGCACACCATCGTCTTCTATGCGCACTACGACGGTCAGCCGGTCACTCCCGAGGAATGGGAAACCAAAGCTCCCTTTACGCCGGTGACGAAAATGGTCAATGGCGAGCCGCGCATCTACGCGCGCTCCGCGTCCGACGACAAGGCCGCCATCCTCGCGCAGCTTACGGCGCTCGATGCATTGCAGGCCGCGCACATTCCGCTCAAAGCCAATCTGCGTTTCGTCTGGGAAGGCGAAGAGGAAGCAGGTTCGACAAACCTCGGCGCCATTCTCGAAAAGTATCGTGACGAGCTCGGCGGAGACGTCTGGCTCATCTGCGATGGCCCGGTTGACCAGAGCGGTCGCCAAAGCGTGGTCTTCGGCGCACGCGGCGTGACCCATCTCGCCATCACCCTCTACGGGCCGAACCGCGAACTGCACAGCGGCCACTACGGGAACTGGGCGCCCAATCCGGCGATGATGCTGGCCCAACTGCTCGCCGGCATGAAGGACGCGAATGGTCATGTGCTGGTTTCGCACTTTTACGACGGCGTCGCACCGCTCAGCGCGCTGGAGAAGCAGGCCATCGCCGAGGCGCCGCGCAACGACGAGAAGCTGCGCCAGGAGTTCGGGCTGGGTCACACCGACGGCGATGGCAAGAACCTGCTCGCGCTACTGAACGAACCCTCGCTTAACATCGACGGCTTCGCATCAGCGCGCACCGGAGCCAAGGCGAACAACGTAATTCCTTCCACCGCCACCGTTGATATCGACTTGCGCCTGGTCAAAGGCCTCGACTGGAAGAGGCAGCAGCAGCGGGTAGTGGACTACATTGCCTCGCAAGGCTACTTCGTCACCGACGCGCCACCGGACAAGGCAATACTTCTCGCCCATCCAAACGTGGCGTACGTGAATCGCGACACGGTCGGTTACAACGCCGTCCGCACGCCCATGGACCTGCCCATTGCACAGGAGGTCATCGCGGCTGTCGAGAGCGCACGCGGCCCAGTAGTAAAGCTGCCCACCATGGGTGGCAGCGTTCCGCTTGAGGTTATCGAGCAGGCACTGGGTACGCACACGATCATGGTGCCGATCGCCAACTATGACAATAACCAGCACTCGGCGAACGAGAACATCCGCCTGCAGAATCTGTGGGACGGCATCGAAACCATGGCCGTGCTGGAAACGATGGAATAGGTCACTCCGCAGGTCGTTCTTCAAAATCTCTCTCAAAAGCCTCCTTGAGTTCCGGGAGAAATCCACATGCGATTCAGCATCGATGTCGGAAGCGAACTCGAATTGAAGTTGTACCAGGCCGTGCTCCTCTACAAGAACGACCACGGCAACC
The DNA here is from genome assembly GCA_963755865.1 of uncultured Acidobacteriaceae bacterium. Classification (GTDB taxonomy): domain Bacteria; phylum Acidobacteriota; class Terriglobia; order Terriglobales; family Acidobacteriaceae; genus Bog-257. The sequence goes on from CAVWLY010000016.1 coordinate 447,337, forward strand.
GCTACATGGCGACCGTCCACGGCGTGGTGCAGCAAAACGGCGATGGAAGTCCCGTTCTTGGCGCCGGACAACTGCTCAGTACGGCAAGCCTGCGGGAGTTGGCCCGACAGCTGGGGACTGGATGCCCGGTGGAGTTCTTGCCAGACCAAGTGGTCGCGCGAACTCCGGACTTGCTGGCGTGGTGGACACCGGCGGCGGTGCGGCCAATGTTCTTCCGCGCTGGATCGGAACTTGAAGGCGTCTCCGGCAAACGGTTTCCGCACCCGGCCCTGCTGTTCGTGGTGCGGAACAGCGTCTTGTACGTCCGCGCGCTTTCTGCCAGCCGGAGGCCGGGTCCAGACAGCAAATTGGCGGCAGCGCCCTACTGGAACATCGATGGCAACGGCGCCGTTTGTGCCGGAACGATGCGCACGCCGAAGTCGTTGACCGTGACTTCAATAGCCGCATGGCAGCAAGCCTTCTTCCAGAGCGAATTCACCCATCCGGGCGGCGGTGGACGATTGACGAAGCGCCGCGGCGGAACGACCGCGCTTTGGAAAAGCCTGGCAGGGAAGAAGCGGTTCCCGCTGTCGACGCTCATCGAGCTGGAGACATTGAACCAATACCTGAAGAGACTGGAGACAGAGCGATGATGATGCACACTCTCGATCCTCAACTTCTGGAACGGCCGATTCGTATCCTGGTAGTCGGCTGCGGCGGCAACGGCAGCGCGATCGTTTCCGGCCTCCCCTACCTCCACCAGGCCATGCTGGCATTCGGCCATCCTGGCGGCCTGCAGGTGACGTTGATCGATCCCGACACGGTCAGCGAAACCAACTGCGTGCGCCAGCCTTTTTGCCGAACGGAAATCGGCTTTCCGAAAGCTATCGTGCTGGCACACCGGATCAACCTCTTCTGGGGTCTGAACTGGCAGGGCATGCAGGCACAAATACAGCAGGTCGCCAAGAACGCAGAGGTCGATCTCGTGATTGGCTGTGTCGATACGCGCAAAGCTCGGCGTGCCATCGACAAATGGGCGCTGCATTCACGGGTTCTGTACTGGCTTGACCTTGGCAACAACGCATCCAGCGGCCAGTTCGTTCTTGGGCAGCCCAAGAACCGAGTAAATCAAAAGAAGAAGCATCGCCTGCCGACGGTGACGGAGCTTTTCCCGGAAATCGCCGCGCCAGGTGTAAAGGATGACGATCAGCCGTCTTGCAGCGCGGCTGAAGCGTTAACCCGGCAGGAACCCTTCATCAACCAGAATCTCGCCTACCAGGCTTTGGGCATGCTCACACAACTGCTGCGCCATGGCTCTGTTTCGTATCAAGGCGGATTCTGCAACCTGGTGACCGGACAGCTTGTGCCGTTATCGATTCGGCCGGTTACCTCCACGATTCGAATAAGACGCCGGCGATAAGACTTCACCGGAGTTATGCTTGTATCGATACATTTGTGTCGGGCTAGGGAGTCACCGAAATAAGTGTCGCCTTCTGTTTTCGGTTCAGGCTGGAATCGAGCTAACTCAGCCATGGAAAAGACCAAAGGCGCCGTGGACTACAAAGCCGTTCTTGAGGAGGCAGTTAGTCGCTCCGTCGAGGTGGTCGAGTTCCTCTTGGAAGAATTGCCCTATCTGTGGCGAGACGCATACGTTGAAATGACTGCACATCCACCCAACGTCGTACGCTGGCGGTATCGCGATTTTGAATATATCTACGACGACTGCGCCTCGCTAGAGGTGACCGGTTCTGTACCGTATGACCAGAAGGCGGAAGCCAGACTCGTCGCAGCGGTGGGCCGCTCCCGGCCAAAAGCAAGCGCCCGGGACGACTATCGGCTTAAGGGCTGGGTTGGAGCCACAGAGAAGATGTTCGGCCCGGGTTGGGACAAGGGCCATTTCATCGCACACTCGATTGGCGGTGCAGTGGATGGGCTGGAGGCGAATGTGTTTGTCCAGCGGCGTGATCTGAATCGAGGCTGGTCAGTCGCGGGCAAGCGGTTTCGCCAAATGGAAAAGTACTGTGTATTGAACCCGGGCACCCTCTGCTTCAGCCGGCCGCTCTATGCTGATCAGACCGCTAAGCCTGCATTTGTTGAGTTCGGCGTACTCAAATGCGGCGACGAACTCTGGTTGGAGAGTTTTGACAACCGATAGACGCAGCGGCGGATATCGTTTACGTGAAGACCCCATAATTGAGATGAACTGAGGTTCCTGCGGGACATCGACGTTGGGTGATGAGCAAAAGGAAAAGGCTGTGACTTTGGTTATGCTCTAGCCGACAACTCCCGCGAGAGAGTCACCAGCGTGGACGCATGTACCGTCACAGCCCTTGATGCGATCACCGCTTTCGCAGTTCCAAACCCCGGCTGACACCTCGCAATGCAGTCGGTTTTTTCGGGTCTGGCAGTATCGGCGAGTCGCCCCGCCTAACTGACCACTCAGCTTACTTCAGGCTAACTACGTTTAAGATGTCAGCCCTTTTCTGCCGTCGACGGAACCAATCCTAATACGGAAATGTGAGTTGTCAACGCCCGGGGTTGGTGCAATCGACAGATATTTCGGGCCGCTAGGCGATCCGTGCAAGTTGCTGAAAACAAGCTGCTTGATATCCTCGTCAAAGGAATCTCGTAAGTTCTTCACATTGTTTTCACAGAACTGGATGGCAGAAAGACACAAGGCATCCGGAAACGCCCCAGTTCAGTGCGGCTGAGGCTTTAACGCGGCAGGCCGAGGGAACGATGGCGACGCAGTCGGCCGAACAATCAAGGAACTGCGCGGCGATCGTGCGAAATTCTTCCGAATCGGTGAAGAACTGATCGGGCGTAATCTGCCACGGGTGTGCTTTGCGGGCAAGCCCGGCGGTTCCGGCATCTAATGCCGGCTTCATCAGCGGTGACATATAGGCGCACTTCAAGTAAGCGACGTCGTCGGGGATATCGAAGAGATGGCGCTGGCAGGGAATCATCGTCTAGTCGGTAGTGGTGCAGTTTGATAACGGGTAGTGGTGCAGTTTGGTGTCCACAAGGCGCCAATTCAGATTACGTTCACGTCCTTGAGACTTTCCTTGATTACTCTTGTGAGTTCCCTGAGTGCGGCGGCTTGGATGTCTCCCCACTTACCGAGGGTCACTTGGCAGAGTTGCAAGTCACAATGGCATTTTTCGACCCACTTGGAATTGAAATGTCTTGACTGCCGCACTTCTGGCAGCCGAGCGTTATTGGGATGTTCATGACACGCCTTACGAAGCATCGCCCGGTGCAACATTTCAACTTTGTGGGAATCTTACTCCCCGGCCACTTGGTTTACGTCCTCGCTCGTCTGGCCGGGCTGGTGGGCCTTGCTCAGGTGGTCCGCAAATGCCACGCTCATGGACGGCTGTACGTCCGGCTGGAACGGGTAACCGCAGACCGAGCAGCGCTTTAGGTTGCCATCGGCAATCAATCGCGGCGGTAGCTTTGAGCCAGGCCGGTCGAATCCCTCGCGGGCGGCTTCCTTTTCGGCTCTTTCCTGCCGAGCCTCAGCGTCCTTTTCTTGGACCTCGCGGGCGTGGTCGCGAGCTTCCCGAACCCTTTTGTGTACCTCTTCAAACTGGTTTAAGGGCTTGTTGTTTTCCATGCCCTCAGTTTACCCCTCGCACCAGCATTCAATGGCCTGTGGAAATCAAACTGCAACACTACCGTCTAGTCAGCATACTTGACTGAGCACCCGTAAGGACGTGATGTCGGGTTGCTGACCGGCTTGCCCGATGTGGCCTCTTCAAGCGCAATTGACACGTAGTTCTTCGCACCGTTCACATCTGAAACGTCGGTGGTGGGCCGGTCGTCAATCGCCCCGTTGTAGATGAGGGCTCCTTTCCATCATGCCTCCCCCGCCTCCTCATAACCCCACCCATCATCGATCGTTTCCTCCAAGTTCACTCAGTCGCTCCTGCCTATCGCGAAACGACGGGAGCTGAGACCTCGAAGGCGCGGCCCGGCCCGAGGACAATGAGGCCTCTCAGAGTGGTAATCGGCTTGGTTAACTGGTCCGACTTCTTCAGGATGAGGCGAAATCCGGTATGGGTCGGTGCAAAACCCTGCGGGCTTGAATTGTCGATCTGGCTCGGCTCGAGCGGGAAAAAGCTCGCGCCTGCTAGTTGCGGCCTCGCCTGCACCGACAACATGAAATGCTGCTTGTCCGATACTGCAGTCACTTTCCAGCCCGCAGGCGCTGGCTTTGGAAGCTGCGCCCGCGCTTCCTCGAAAAGCGCGTGCCAAGCAGTCCAGTCGCCACCCGCAGGGCCTGATAGCGTCAAATGAGCCTTTCCGGGTATGCATACGTCGCGACAGGCGATGTATTTCACATCTGCGGAGAGGCTTGGCAGCGATGTCGCGTTGCGACCTGACGATCCCTGAATGGGAGCCATCAGTAGCACCTGTCCTTCGTAGCCGTAATCTACAACCGATCCACCTCCGAGACGTATTGGCTGCGGCCAGCGAATCGAGCCAGCCACAAATCCCGTCGGCAGCTCCCATTGGGCCTTGGGCGGCTCACCTGAATCCCCTGGGTTTTGCCAATAGATGTGCCAACCCGGCTCCAGCCGGAACAACAGACCAACCCACAGAGGCTGGCCCGGCGGAGAGGTGGCCTGTTCGGAGATCAACTCAACTTTAAGGTGCGGCTCTGCTGGCAACTGCGCGTTTGAGCGCGCGGCCATGGCCAGCATCGCACATGCCGTAAGCAACACAATACTTCGTCGGCGCAAAAGGACCATTGTGACTTGGACGCGCCCCACCGCTTTTGGTCGCCGGATCTCGGGCTTTGAAAGGCGCATGGAGTCAGTCTCCGGTATCGGTATGGCTTTGTTCTGTTCGGTTTCGCTGATATTAGTGTGGTGGCATGAAATCTCAGGTTTCAACGCTGGTCTCGTGGAGTAGCGGCAAAGACAGTGCATGGGCGCTGCATCTGCTGCAACAGAGTGAGGAGTACAAGATCGTCGGGCTGCTTACTACACTTAACAGCGTCTTCGACCGTGTCGCCATGCACAGCACCCGGCGCGAAGTGCTGGAGGCTCAGGCCGATGCCGCTGGCTTGCCGCTACAGGTCATTCCGCTGCCTTGGCCATGCTCCAATCGAGAGTATGAAGCGGCCATGCAGGGGGCCTGCGACGAGGCAATTGCTTCCGGTGTCGAGGCAATTGCCTTCGGGGATCTCTTTCTGGAGGATATCCGCAGATACCGCGAAGACTGTCTGCGCGGCACAGGTCTCACTCCGCTGTTTCCGATCTGGGGACTTGAGACGCGCGGTCTCCTACGCGAGATGATTGCTTCTGGGGTCAAGGCGCGCATCGTCTGCGTCGACCCCAAGAAGATGCCTGGAGAGCTTGCCGGGCGCGATCTGGATGAGGCGTTCCTGCGCGAGCTGCCTGCAGGGATCGATCCGTGTGGCGAAAACGGCGAGTTCCATACCTGCGTCTACGATGGGCCAATGTTTCGGGAAGCAATACCGATCGAAAGCGGAGAGGTGGTCGAGCGCGAGGGTTTTGTCTTTGCGGACGTTCGGCTTATAACGTAACGAGGTAAGTCCCGATCTCTGATTCCCCGTTGCAACCAGGCTGCATGCGCCTGTTTATTTTTTGATAAGGGCTCGTCTTTGAACCGTTCAAAGGCCGCCCGGGATCAGGAAATTGGTGATCTCAACTTAGTTTTGGCGCCCGGAACCAGTGTGAACATAAACCGATCACCATTAAGGTAGCTGCCCGCGTCTGTTCAACGATTCTTGCGTGCGTCATCGCTTTTCCCGGCCCGCTATACGGGTTGCAGAAACGACGTATGGGTCCGATTCGGGAAGCGAGTCTTCGGCGGCAGCGGCAATCTCGCGCAACATCCCGGCGAAGATCCACCGATGAGCGGGATAAAGCGCGTGCCAGTAGAGGAGCCCGGCCAGACCGGCAGGGTCAAAAATCGCCGTCTGTCGAATGACCGATCCTGCGGAGTTCGGGTCGACCTCGAACTGCAGCCACGCGCGCCCGGGCAGCTTCATTTCAGCCACCAGTCTTAGAGAGCGATCCGGCTCAATAGCCTCGACTCGCCAGAAGTCAAGTGCATCTCCCACAACCAGGTTCTGAGGATCTCTGCGCCCTCGCCGCAAGCCCACCCCGCCAACGAGCAGATCGCAAGCCCCTCGGAGCCGCCACAAAAAATTCGCGAAGTACCATCCCGTGGAGCCTCCTATACGGCGAATGGGAGCAAACGCCGCAGCAGGCGCGACTGGAACCTGTATGGTGCGGGAGTCCACAATCCGTGTGCCGAAACGAACGCCGCCCCAGGAACGTGCATTGCCGGAGGAAGACAGCGCGTCGGACCAGCGTGTCTGGGCAAATTCGTGATTTTCGTTTACCAGAGCTCGCGCAATCGCCTCTTTCAATCCCATCGGTGCCATGCCAAACACGGCCAGAGCCGAAGGGTCTCGTACCAGAGTGGGATGGCGCAGGCTGTCAATCAGCTTTCGGCCGATGCGAGCGTAAACGGGAGTTACCAGTCCCAGCCACAAACTGGAGAGGCGCGGGGTTAGAACCGGAACGGAAATCATGTATCGGCGGAGGCCGCACTGCCGCGCGTATTCCTTCATGATTTCCCCGTAACTGACCTGGTCGGCGCCGCCGATCTCGTAAATCGCGCCTTCGCCTTCGGGGAGTTCCAAAGCCTTCATGAGGTAGGTAATTACGTCTTCCACGGCAATGGGTTGGGCCTTAACGTCCACCCAGCGCGGACAGATCATCACCGGCAGGCGCTGCACCAGGGCACGAATCATCTCGAAGGAGAGGCTTCCCGAGCCGATGACGATAGAAGCACGAAATTCAACAGTCGGAATTCCGGACGATCGCAAAATGTCGGCAACTTCGTGCCGGCTGCGCAAATGCGCCGACAACGGTTGTTCACTTTCGCCCAAACCGCCCAAGTAAACAATGCGGTGAACTCCAGCCTTACGCGCTGCGCCCGCGAAGTTGCGCGCCGCCTGACGGTCTTCTTCCTCGAACTTTCCCGGGGAGGCCATAGAGTGGACCAGATAATAGGCGGTGTGCACCCCCGCCATTGCTCCAGGGAGTGTAGCGGGATCAAGACAGTCGGCCTTTGTAACCTCAGTGTTGATGCCGACTCTGGTCTTGAGAGCCTCAGGACGCCGTGCCAAGCAGCAAATGGGGTAGCCGGCGTGTTCGAGCGCCTTCAGTAGGCGCCCACCGATGTAGCCGGTAGCACCGGTTAGCAGAATCAACTCGCGATCTGTATGAGAGGACTCCACCGATTTCTTATTCACTGAGATGGTTGCGTTGGCTTCAGCAACCGTGGCTTTGTTGGAACGCGTTCGAGTTTAGCCAGAAATTATTCAGCACCTTTCTGGATCGCGCGGAGTTCGGCTCCGGGGATTTGATTCAACCCTAGCATAGCCGGGCCCGGCCTCGGGTGGACCCTCATCTCGTGTGTCAAGAGAAAATTCCAACGGTCGCCAAGCATTAAGGGTTGAACCCAGGAAGGTCCACCCGCCTCAAGATGTGATCCTTAATCCAGTGTGCGTCCCACCATTCCTTCGGATCGATCTGGATGCCGTCGAGCTGCATCGCGAAATGGATGTGGTCGCCTCCGGCCATGCCGGTCTGGCCGCTCACGCCCATCACCTGGCCTTGCTTCACCGTGTCGCCTTCATGGACATCAATCCTGGTGAGGTGGCCATAGATCGTCTGTAGTCCATAGCCGTGGTCGAGGACGATGCAGTTGCCGTAAATACCCAGAGGAGCCGCATAAACGACCTTGCCGTCATTCGACGCTTCCACACCGACGTGCTGCGTTACCGCCAGGTCGTATCCCAAGTGAACCTGCTGATCGATCTTCTGGCCGTGATAGATGTAATTCCGCACGTCGGCAAAGTTCGACTCAGCCTGGGAGTGAGGCTGCCGGATGAAAGGCCGGGACCATAGAAACCTGTCGGCGGTCTTGAACTGCAGATCGGAAAGCGTTTTGTTGTTGGCGCGGCGCATCTCGCTGTTGATCTTCACGAAGCGCGTGACCGGATCACCCGTTCCGTTGGGGTCAAGTTCGTTAATCACCTTCTGCATGAAGGCGTCGCTCACCTGTAGATCATGAACCTTATATTTAGGCTGCTCTTTCTTCGGAAACACGACCACGAGGGGGCTGGTCACGTCGTTTCCGGCACCGTTCGCAGCATAGACCAGCGGCACGGTATCGGTCGGCATGTTCCAGGCGAACGCAAACATGGAAAACAGGCCCGGCTTGCCGGCAGGCATGGGCCAGGCGCGAAATTTCTCATTGCCGACGCGCACTCCCGCTTCTGTCCAGCTGCCCGAGACATGGAACGTGGCCAGGTCTGCCATCCCCAGATACAGGTAATGCTGCTCTGAATCAACGCTGACAGTCGGCGGTTGCGTAACGACGGTCAGGTCGCGTTCGGCGCGGCCGGTCTTTCTAAGCAGGTCGTTCGAAGTCGCTTCGACGATCAACTTCGCATTGCCCGCCTGCAACTGGGGAGTGGTCTTGACGCCAGCCGTGAAGTTCCAGGTACTGTCGGGCGACTTCGACGGCTGCGTCATCGCGAAGACCTGGTACCGGGCAGCATTCTGCTCGACGAACGCTTGCAGACTGCGAATGCCACGCGGATCGCGCACGTGAACCGTGATTGGAGTGGCTTGGCCCAGGGAGGTAACTGCAGACGGGAGCTCGACAACCGGTGTTGCTGATCGTGCCACGAAGAACACGAGCAGCAACATAACAAGCGCAATGACGACAACAATGAGTTTTCTCACATCCCAGTGTAGCTCCCGACAAACAAACTAGCCGGTCGCCAGGGATGCCCAATTGGGTTCCTGCAGTCTTCCTTCGTGTGCCATCGTTCAGCGTTCGCGCGGTCACGGCCTGTCGTTAACCTAACAGCGCCCCAAGGCGGTTGCTGACGTTATGAAGCTGCGCAGCTTCGGCCAGAATGGCTTCAAAGGCCATGGGCGGCACCGTATCGCATTTCGGCCCCGGGATTGGCTAAGTGTGTCTTGATCAAAACGCGATCAATAATTTCTTCCGCGCAATCGCCGTACACCGTGTGTACCGTGCTACGCCAGCCTGCGAAGTCGCCACGGAGGAACTCAGCATGGAAGCTGGCCGGATCCTTATCGTACTCGGTATGGTAGGTTTTCAAAACGAATTCGCCCTGTTCTACAAGGCGATCGATAGTTTCTGCGTTTTGGAATAGATGCATGGTTGTCATCCTTCATGCGCGATCGATGGCCTACATATATCAATCACGCCCTTACAACCAAGGTGCGACAAGCGGGAATGCTCGCCGGCGGTGGTGGGTTCTTCAGATACGGTGTAGTCCGGGAAAGTACGATTAACCGCCTTCCCGGACCACAGACTTGCCGGAATTACACGGCTACGGCGACGTTATGGAAGGTCGACACGACCGTCTCAAACGTCTGGACCCGTGGCGTTCCATCAATTACGTTCGCCAAGGTCTTCAACACTTGGGGGTAGGTGTTGGTGTTGTACTCTTCTGCGTTGTTCTTGTGCTCCCACAGACTGATTGAAACCGCATCCTGGCTGCCGGAGTTGCACAGCGTGATTTCGTCCTTGAATCCCTTCTGCTTGCGCAGCAAAGGAAGAATCTGGTTCTCGAATGTGCGGGTGTAATCAGACTGCATGTTCGATTTCAGGCGAAAAGAGATATTGCGTGCGTACATTATTCAACCTCCTAAAGGTTGCGTCGCATATAAGATGAGGGGAACTTCAGATGGGCTGACTTATGTTCAGGGAACCTGAAAGAGGAGCGGTTTGGAAACCATCCTCAATACAGACTATAGCTGATCGCGCGAGCATTGTCAAATCGATGGCAAATGACGGTAGTCCACCCGGCCTCACTACTGTGAGCTCGTAACTATTGATAAAGATAACACTGGTCGCAATGCGAATAAGAAGATGAAGCGTGGACGCCGCTGCTCAATCAGCGTACGATTAACAGTGAGAGAGAGATTGTCTACCTCTCATTCAGACCCCCTGAGCTAGGTCAGCCGTTCTGGAGTATTCTCCCCTTAGTTGTGGCAGTCATAGGAGTTAAAGTGTCTAATCCCAAAGTCCGAGTTAGCCAGAAATCTGACCCTTCCAAACAGCAAGAGACCTTGACCAAAGATTCAGCGGGTACCTTCTCAGAAGACCAGATACGAACCCGCGCCTACCAGATCTATGAGTCTCGCGACCGAACTGTTAACACTCCTGACGAGGATTGGATTCAGGCGGAGACCGAACTGATGGAACTCGTGGGCGGCAAATAGTCGAAGAGCGTCACGATCGGAGCTCAGTCTCCACGGTTGTCATCCCGAGCGAAGTCGACGGGATCCGCTTTTTTCGTTTTCCACCCCCGCGGCTCCCTCTTTAGATCGCGGTGCAGTCTTCGCTGTACGACTGCGCTTTCGCCGTAGCTGCGATCTCTTCGCGTAAACTCGGGTTCAGGCTTGCGCGCACCGCAAACCCCAATGAAGCCTTGCGAGCCGCCTTTGCGCTTCCCGTCGCGCAGCGCAGGTCACCAAGCTCTCTTCGTGCGGTAGCGGTGCAGTTTAATCCTGGTTTGTGCAAAATTGACCAGACATCCGAACGTTTGGCGGAATATCGTGACAGGGAATCCTCTTCTTAGGGGATGATTTAAGTAGCACAGAAGCCGCCCTGGCTGAGTTCCGGGTGGCTTCTCTCTTTTGCAGAAGCTTGTGCCGAGGGGCACGTTGGCGATTGTCCCGAGTGACGGACTACTCTTCCACAATCCGGTTATGGAGGAGTGCACGACGATGCGTCCGGGATGGCCGACAGCCGCACAGGCCCAACCATCACATTAGATCGTGTTATCCGGCACAAAGCCCGACTTCGGGGCCGAGTAGCGTTAACATCCCCTTAACATTAAAGTAGGTGGCATGAGCAAGAAGCAGCACGGCAGCTCTGGGCTCTCAGGGGCGGTAACTGACGACGCAGGAGATATCCGGCAAGCCACCGTAAGCTACGACAACTGGATGCGCAGATGTACCACGGTGATATTGTCTGACCTCCGCCTCAAGCATGAACGGATGAAGGAAAGTACGTTCTTCTTTCTGCGGGGAACCTTTTACCGCTGGGCTCAGCTTTGGCCAGCACTTTGTGCCGAGCTGTGTGGCGCACCGAGGGTTTTGTCCGTCGGCGACCTGCATGTGAATAGCTTTGGAACTTGGCGAGATGCGGAAGGCCGCCTCTGCTGGGGTGTCGATGATTTCGACGAGTCCTACCCGCTGCCCTACACGAACGATCTCGTGCGTTTGGCCGCCAGCATGAAGATCGTCGCAGACGCCGGCGGGCTCAGCGTGAAGCCCAAGGAGGGATGTGAGGCAATCCTGGAAGGTTATTGCAAGTCCCTCAAGGAAGGAGGCCGCCCCGTCGTCCTGGCAGAACATGAACACAAGCTCGGCAAGTTAGGCGTTGATAGTTTTAAGCCGCCCACGGATTTTTGGGGAAAGCTGAACCGCTTGCCTGTTGTCACGAAGCCACTCGGGAGCGATGTGAAGCGGGCCTTGGAGAAGACCTTGCCCGACCCGAAGATGGAATACAAGTTGGTACGTCGGCAAGCCGGGTTAGGCAGTCTTGGCCAGCAAAGATTTGTGGCGATTGCCAATTGGCAAGGAGGATGCATTGCTCGAGAAGCCAAGGCAGTCCTGCCCTCTGCATGCACATGGCTGGAGGGCAAGCTGGGACATGGGCAGTCGTATTACCAACAAGCGATCTCTTCGGCGATACGATCGCATGACCCTTATCAGGAAATCGTAGGATCCTGGTTGATCCGCCGACTTTCGCCGGATTCTAATCCCATCGATATTCAGGATTTGCCCAAGCGGCCAGACGAGCAAATGCTTCTACACGCGATGGGATCTGAAGCCGCCAATGTCCATCTAGGCACTAAACGTCAGGTTCACGACATTTTGAAAGACCTACAAAGCAGAAAGTCGAATTGGCTGCGAGATGCAGCGAAACGAATGGCGCGTGCAGTGGAAAAAGAGTGGGAAGGATACCGCAAAGGTTGACGGCCTTCCGGTTCCTGAGAGCGGGTTGCGAAGGCGCCTGGCTCAGGCGACTCGCCGCGCATTTCTCATAGGACGCTGACGCAGGGTCTTTTCGATTTGCGCTTGTAATTCGCTAGCCATGTTCTTCTTGGCATCTTCGAAACTACTGCCACAAACCGTGATCGACGGACTTTTACAGAGCCCCTTCCAGCCATCATCTTCCGACCAGAAATCACAGTTAATCGGTACGCTAGCGGTCACCTCTAGGTTCACTACTTGAGAACTCATGATTACTCCGCGAATCTTGGTTGTACAAGTTGATCAAAGCAAAAAACGCGCGCTGGTCATGCTTGACATGTAAACCGCGCCTTCGGGGAAGAATATTGTGCCATCTCGGCCTTGGTGGCGGGATGTCTCCCGCCAGCAAACAAGAAAGGCCGCAGGTTCGCGGCCTGAATCTCTGTCTACCTGCATGCATCTTCTACGTTACGCGATATTCTTATTAGTTGTCTGGTCAGAAACGACCACTTTTGCGGAAGTAAGCGTCGGTACAGTATCGATCACTTCAGTTCCCAAGCCACAACCAAAGAGGCATTGTCGCCCGTCTAGGCCTATTCTGCTCGTCCTCTGACCTTCGGCCCAGGTGCAGCGACAGCAGCTTTGCGGGCCGACTCCGCCATGCGGGGCTTCGCCATTTCTCTCGCAATATCGGCGAGCGTCGCTCGGGTATATCCGTTCTTCTTTGACTTCTTCTGCGTCATCTCCTCATCATGGCACGCGTCGACGGTCAAGAACGGTCAATTCAGGGCAGTGTCTCAGTTTGAATCTTGGGGTTTGGTTGGCTTGCGTCTTGGTTCGCACTCGTGGGCGGCTTCGATTTCAACCAGTTCTTTTTCGGTCACCTTGAAGTCACCCCAAGAGCGGGAGATTGCGAGAAAGCAGTTCATGCAGATTGAATCGACCGAGCCATCACTGAGCGTGCGATGGGCGAACCTGAGCCGGGGAGAGGTGATCGTGTGTAAGCTTGCTTCATTGTTGGCTAGCATTTAGAACCCCTTAGAATAGGAGCCCGAGAAAAGCCTCTGGCCGATGGCATCTTCGCGGGCTCGCGCCACTTCATCTCACGGCAGCATAGTCCGCTGGTTTTTGGGCTGTCTGTTCAATGTTGCACACATAGGCCCAAATCACTCCTGGAGCCTCACGCGACTGAAAGCGGCGAGGTTGTTTCCGAGTACGCCGCGATCCAGGCATAATCCCGAGACAGGCGCGCGCCGCCAATCGGCTGCGAAGAGGCCCTTCCACGGCTATCGGGTATAGGGCCACCAGTGAGCAAGCTTCGCGTCGCAGGGTCGTGTAAGACATTCCAGCTTAAACAGGTCATTTCTCACCGTGCCCGCAGTCAATCCATTCGATGATAGACTTTGCCAGCCACGCTAGCCCGCAGGAGGCCGTCATGTCCTCACACGATCCCGTTGCGCCGAGCCTGAGCGGTCACCTCCGAACTTTGGGAATATGTTGGATAGTCTACGGAGTCATTCGATTGATCATGGCGGTGTGTCTGGTCATCTATGGCAGTACAGCTACCGTAATGTTTGGCACTCTGCTCAATCGCGTACCTGACCCGTTAACACTGATGGGTGTTTTCCACTTTATGTACACAGTAATGATAGCTTTGTCGGCTGTCTGCGGAATTTTAGGGCTCATGGCTGGCGTCGCCCTACTTGCAGAACGGCGATCAGGCCGCACGCTCGCGCTCGTTGCAGGGTTTTTGTCGCTCTCCAATATTCCGCTGGGTACAACTCTGGGGATTTACACGCTCGTAATGTTGCTTCCAATAGCGGCTACGCAGCGTTACGGTCGTTCCGGTTGACGCTGATGCCCGGTGCTATGCGTACGGCGCATGTAAGGCGCTGGTATGCCCCGACCCAGAATGGTCACGCGGCCCTGCAAACGCATCTCAAGGCTTTGGAATGGTTGCTCGCGGAAGCCACAGCTGCCAGTTAACCCGATGTTAGCTGGGATATCCATTTTGGAATTCGCGCGAGATCGTACACGGATCCCCCTTTTTTGGAGCTTTTTTTGTCGCTAGCCGCGCCGCCAAATGAGCGCCCAAAAAAGCCCATCTAGCGGGACAGAGAACGATAAAACAGGCCTCTTGGGGGTGTGTGCCCGTATCACGACCGCCTCGGACACTATGGGGTCGCCTGTGAGTGCCGTCACATCCCCATCCCACCACATCGTGGAAATATAGACAGGTCGGCAACTTTGGGGAGAACGCGCACATTGGATGAACTGACAGCGCCCGAATCCGATTCAACAGAGACTACGGCGATCACGTCTCGACGGAACGCCCCGCACCGCGACGAAAGTGAACTGCGCGCTATGCGCTTTGCAATGCGGGTATCGCTGGCTTTCGGCGTGTTGATGCTGGTCGGAAAGACGGCGGCGTACTTTATGACAGGCTCGGCGGCCATTTTGTCGGATGCGGCGGAGTCGGTGATTCACGTAGTCGCAGTGGCGTTCGCGGCTTTCAGCCTGCGGCTTAGCACGAAGCCCGCAGTGCCGGAATTCCTCTATGGCTACGAACGCATCACGTTCTTCTCCGCCGGATTTGAGGGCGCGATGATCGTGCTGGCAGCCATCTTCATTCTGTACGCCGCCATCCAGAAATGGATGGGCGGCCTGCAGTTGGAGAACCTGGGAGCGGGCACGCTCCTGGTGCTGGCGGCAGCCGCCCTCAACGCCGGATTGGGGTGGTATCTGGTACGCACGGGGCGGCGCAACCACTCGCTCATCCTCGAGGCGAACGGCAAGCACGTGCTCACTGACAGTTGGACGAGTATCGGTGTGGTAGCCGGTCTGGGGCTGGTGATGCTGACCAAGTGGAAGCCCTTCGATCCACTGCTGGCGATTGCAGTGGCGATCAATATTCTGTGGGCAGGTGGGCACCTGGTGTGGCGCTCGGCGGTAGGTCTGCTCGACCATTCGGACCCGCGAGTTGGAACAGAAATCCGTGGCAAGCTGGATGCCATCTGCAGTGAATTGGGTTTGCAATATCACGGTGTTCGCTACCGCACAACGGGATATCGGCAGATCATCGAGGTGCACCTGCTGTTCCCGTACTTGATGGCCGTCGGCGAGGCACATCGACTGGCAACGCTGCTGGAAGAACGTCTTCCGCATGAACTCAGCGTGCCGGCGGAAGTGTTCACGCATCTGGAGTCGGTGGAAGACCACGCGGCCGTGCATGCGAAGGAACACTACACGGGAAAGCCGGAGTGAGACATCCTACGGCACGTGGGTGTCTCAGATTGTGCCCCGGTGACGCGATTCGGAAACTATGGTGACGGAACACAGGCTGGCCGACATCATCGCGAACTCCGTCACGCATGGCGTCGGGGCGGCACTCGCTCTCGGCGGGGCGGTTGTACTGGTGGTCACTGCGGTGGGTGGAACCACCTGGCAGGTTGCCAGTTGCTCGGTCTTTGGCTGCACGCTGGTGCTGGTATATGTCTGCTCTACTCTGTATCACTCGCTCGTCCGCACTCGCGCGCGTCACGTTCTGCGAATCATTGATCATTCGGCAATCTATCTTCTGATCGCGGGAACCTACACCCCATTCGTCCTCGTGCCGCTGCACGGCCAGTTGGGATGGCTTCTGTTCGCCATTGTGTGGAGCCTCGCCATCCTGGGCATTG
Source organism: uncultured Acidobacteriaceae bacterium (assembly GCA_963755865.1). Taxonomy (GTDB): domain Bacteria; phylum Acidobacteriota; class Terriglobia; order Terriglobales; family Acidobacteriaceae; genus Bog-257. The sequence goes on from CAVWLY010000016.1 coordinate 463,070, forward strand.
TGTTCAAGAGTATTGCAGTCGACCGTTTCGCCACCGCGTCGGTCGTGGTGTATCTGGGCATGGGTTGGCTGGTCGTGTTTGCGATGCGCCCTTTACTGCACGCACTCACGTGGCACGGCATATTCTGGATTGCGCTGGGTGGCTTGTTCTATACCGCGGGCATCGTCTTCTACGCTTTCGACCGCCTGTCGTACTTCCACGCGTTCTGGCATCTCTTTGTGCTGGCCGGAAGTACCTGTCACTACTTCGCCGTGCTGTTCTATGTTGCCCTGCCACGCGGCTGACGCCGAAAAACCGCTGTCGCTGCTCGCTGTCTCTCGTCCCTTGGATGAGGTTTCCGACGTTTACCCGTATGTCAGCGCCGGTTCGGCGGATTCTAACGCTTAGCAGGTCACATGGAGAATGGCATTGGTCTTCTCGACGCGCTGATTCAAGAGTTCCATGGCTTCTTCCGTAGGGAGGATGATCAATTCAACTTTGCGCCGCCGAGCCTCACGTCTGACCTCATCCATTACTGGCAGTGCTCCAGTGCCCGTGCCCACCACCAACCGACTGCACTTCCAGGGTATCTCCTCTTCCAAAGAGAGCGGCGTGTGACCGAAAGTGTCCCGGAATCGCTTTGATGGTTTTTTCTTGCGCTCGCGAACCTCTCCTCGGTCGATCACGACGTCATAGCCGTACTCAATGCCATCGATCCGAATTTGCCCAAACGAGAACTGCTCGAACTTCATAGCGGCCTCTGATAAGGATACAACCGGGGCGCTGCGTGGCCTGCCAGCACTGCGTGATGACAAGTTGAGGGTTATCCTGATACCTAGAGGATGCTCAGCAATGTCTTCCTCATCCTTCGGAAAACACGCGAGTGGTGCGACGAGTGGACAGTCTGCAGTTCCTGAGCCTTCGTTCGCCGAGAGAGCACGCACGTTGATGCACTCGGGCCGAATCGGGAGTCTCTCCACCCTGTCGCGGAAACAGCCGGGTTTCCCTTTCGGGTCGTTGATGCCTTACGGGCTAGACGGCCAGGGTCGACCACTATTCCTTGTCAGCACGATGGCCATGCACACGCAGAATCTGCAGGCGGACCCGCGCGCCAGCCTTTTTGTGACAGAGTCCGGGGCCAGCGGCGACCCGCTCGGTGCATCCAGAGTCACGTTGATAGGGAGTGTTAGCCGAATACCGGAGCCGGAGCTGGTGGCCGCGCGTACGGTTTACCTGACGCGTTACCCAGATAGCAAGTACTGGGTTGATTTTGACGATTTCTTCTTTTACCGAATGGATGTGTTGGACGTTTATTACGTGGGTGGCTTCGGAGTGATGGGATGGGTTGCTGCCGCGGAATACTCCCAAGCACAATCCGATCCCTTGGTCGAGCACAAGAGAGACATCATGCAACACATGAATACCGACCATAGGGATGCGCTCATCGTGCTCGCGAAACGCTTTGCTGGCATCGAGGCACAGGAAGCAGAGATGACCTCGGTCGATCGCCTAGGCTTCCACCTTCGCCTGAAAACGCAGGATGGCGTGAAAGGAGTTCGGGTCGCATTTTTGCGGGAAGTAAGCGATCCGGCACAGACCAGAGAGGTCTTCGTCGAGATGGTAAAGCAAGCGCGTCAGGGGTAGGCCGGCTGGGCCTTGCGGTAGACCAGCCCAGATGGTTCCAAGTGCGCCACTGCTCTACGCCTCGGGGAGAAGTCGAGAGGTCATCTGCGACCCTATCCGAAAAGGGCACTCTGAGCTGGTAATGAGTTATGCGCTCGGCACAACGCAATCCGGGTCATCGTTCGTCACTGCGTTAATTCTTGTACTTACCGGAAAGCGTCTCATCTGCGCGGCGTCGAACGGCACCAGAACCTCCGCAAGCGCCTTCACATCCTTGAAGCCGGGATCGAGCCACAAATCGTAGTTCTCTTGGCGCAGAATTACCGGCATTCGATCGTGTATGTCCGCCAGCAGCGAGTTCGGAGTGGTGGTTAGAATCGAGCAAGACTCAATCACAGCGCCGGCCGGGTCTCTCCATCGATCCCACAACCCGGCAAATGCAAATAGGGAATCGTCCTGCATCCCGAAGTGGAACGGCTGCTTCTCTCTCCCGCTGCGCGACCACTCAAAAAACCCGTCCGCAGGAAGCAAGCACCGGCGGCTCGTGAAGGCATCGCGGAAGGCGGGTTTACTCGCGACCGTCTCCGCAGCGCGCATTGATCGTCTTGAATCCGATACTGGCGTCTGTGGCCCAGGACGGAATCAGGCCCCAGCGAGCCAGCGAGAAGTGCCGCTCCGGTGTCGATGGATCTTGGCGAATAATTCCGACGGGCTGAGACGGGGCGATGTTGTAGCGAGGCTCCCAATCGACCTCGTTATCGGTCTCGAAGTATTCGGCGATCAATTGTTTGCGTCTGGACAGACGATAGCGGCCACACATCTCTCACTCCTCAGATCAAGTAATAATGTAATGGAACTGACGAATCGGCGTGACACGTATTCGGCCTGCTGGGACCCAGAATCGTCTTTTTGGTGTTAGATCTTGCGAAAAATCATCCATGTCGACATGGACGCGTTTTACGCTTCCGTCGAGCAGCGCGATAATCCGCAGCTGCGCGGCAAGCCCGTGATCGTTGCTTGGCAGGGCAATCGCTCTGTCGTCTGCGCTGCTTCGTACGAGGCCAGGAGCTTCGGTGTGCATTCGGCCATGCCAGCAATACGAGCGGAACGCTTGTGTCCCGATGCGATCTTCGTACCTCCGGATTTCACACGCTATCGTGCCGTCTCGCGCAGCGTGCGGGAGATCTTCAAGCGTCATACAGACCTGATAGAACCACTGTCTCTCGACGAAGCATATCTCGACGTCACCGAGAACAAGACCGGCTTAGCAACAGCTACCCTGGTGGCGCGCACGATCCGCGAGCAAATCCGTCAGGAATTGAATCTGACAGCCTCTGCGGGAGTAGCGCCAAACAAGTTCTTAGCAAAGCTCGCCTCTGACTGGCGCAAACCTGATGGGCTCTTTGTCATCCAGCCTGACGACATAGACGCGTTTCTGCTGCCGTTGCCTGTTGGACGCTTGCCTGGCGTCGGCAAAGTTACGGGAGAGAAGCTGGCGAAACTTGGAGCACAGACGGTGAGGGACCTGCGAACTCTCGACTTGCCCGTACTCGAACACCACTTCGGCCGCTATGGTCAGCGCCTGCATGAGCTTGCCCGCGGCATCGACGACAACGAAGTCGTTCCGGACAGGCCGACACAATCGATATCCGTCGAGGATACTTTTGAGCACGATGTGCTGTTGGCAGAAACTGAGCCAATGATCCGGCGCCTTGCAGAAAAGCTTTGGTCTGCTTCACGCAAAGAATCACGGACGGCACGCACGGTTGTCCTCAAGCTGAAGACAAGCGAGTTCAAGATTCTCACTCGCAGCCATACGCCAGGCTCCCCACCCTCCTCCTGCGAAGAATTGACGGACATCGCCTTGAAGCTGCGAGAGCGGGTTGATCTCGGTCCGCAGCAACGTTATCGGCTGGTTGGCGTTGGTTTGAGCAACTTTCAGGAACCGGAAAACGCAGCGGTGCAGCCCATCCTTTTCGAGTAGCACGAATATGGATACGATTCTTCTCCCAGGAGCGGAAGTCTATTACGACAAGAATTTCCTCCCAGCCGAGGAAGCGACGATCTTGTTTAACATCCTAATGAGGAAGTGTGCCTGGCAGCGACACAGATCTTCCTTCAAATATGCCGTGCCGCGGGACGAAGCGTACTATGGCGATCCAGGAACCAACTACACATATTCGCGGCGCGAGTACGAGCCGCTCACCTGGATTCCAGAATTGCTCTCCCTGAGGACTCGCGTTGAAGGAGCCACTCCCGCAATCGCGTATTCCAGTTTGAGCTTGCCGAGGCGAGGCTACAACGCCGTGCTCTGTAACCTTTACCGAAACGGAAATGATAGCGTCGGCCTGCATGCGGATGCGGAGCCGGAAATGGGGCCGGTTATCGCTTCGGTCAGTCTGGGGGCCGAACGCTTATTTCGTCTCAAAGGGAAGAATGGCGCGGTTGCCTTTGCGGAACGGTTGCCGCACGGGAGCCTGTTCATCATGGCGGGAAACACTCAGAAAAACTTCAAGCATGAGGTACCAAAAGAACCTGCTGTCGTGCTACCACGGATTAACCTGACATTCCGGCACATCGAGCACCAAAGCATACTCACAGCCAAACTTGGTGGTTTCTGACTCAGCCTCTAGATTGGTGATGAGTCCGCGGCGTAGACCAATCGCAGCCGCCTCCGTACGGGTGGACGCGCCCAGCTTGCCCAGGATGGAGCTGATGTGAAACTTCACGGTATGGGCTGAGATGTTGAGATGCGCGGCAATCTCTTTATTCGACAGACCCTCCATCATCATCTCGAGCACCTCCCGCTCCCGCAGGGTGAGGTGTTCTGGCAGAAGCGTCGGCGATGGGGGCAGGGTCTTCCACAGAGTCGTCGGCTTCCTCGCGGGAATGAGCGAGCAGACCCTGGCGCACAAGATCGGCCAGATCGCCCGAGAGCGTAAGCAATCCGGCCGCGGCGCTGTGGGCGGCTGCGGCTAACTCAGCTCCGGTTGCGTCACCCAGAAGGATGGCTTGCACTCCGCCGGCAAGAGCGGCCGTTGCGCTGACAAGATCTGCTTCGTCGGCCAGCAGCACGATAGGAACTTCGAGAGCGATCAATTCTTCCCAATTTGTCTCCGGTGACTGAGCTTCGAGGTGCAGGAGCACCACGTCGGGATCGTTCTCCGCGATTGCCGGTGGCAGGCCGTCGGCGCCGCTAATCGCGCCCACAAGTTGCACGCTGGGCTGTTTCTCGAGAAGGCGCTCCAGTCCTGCGCGGGTGATCGACGAGGCAGCGGAGATCAGCACGCGCAACGGCTTGACCGATGGCTGATGGTGCTTCGGCTTGCGCATGGTGCTGAGCCCGCTGCTCGACATGGTTATCGCCTTGGCCGGTCGCCCAGCGTAACCTCCGCCTCAGTAGCGTTTCCGGCTCGAAGCACACGCAGCTTTACCACTTCTCCGGTGCGCTTCTGCCCCAGCAGGTGGTGGAGCTGGCGGAATCCGCTGGACCGGCTGCGCATCGGCGCCGATGATAAGGTCGCCCAGATTGATGCCCGCCTGCTTGGCCGGCCCGTCGGGCGCGACGTGCATGACCAGCAGACCATACTCCTGATCGGAACCGGCACTGGCGCGCCACTCTTGTGGCAAGGGAACTTCCTGCATGGCGATCCCAAGGTAGGGCTGTGCGATATGGCCGCGCTCCAGCAGTTCTTTGAGCACGCGATCGACGGTCTCGGTGGGCAGGGTAATGACCGACTCGCGTGCCAGGACCGAGCTGTTGACGCCTAACAGTTCACCCCGACCGTTGACGAGTGCGCTGCCAGACTGGCCGGGATAGAGGCGGACGTCGGGGCGCAGGAGGCGGTCGACCTGGCCTCCACGCCACGTTCGCCATGGTCCGCCGATGCGGGCAACGATTCCGGCGCTGGCGGAGAGTTCGCCACGGCCGGAACGCGCGACGGCGAGCACCAATTCACCGACCTTCGCGCCGGAGGCGAGGGGCAAGGTCGCGAGATTTGCCGAGCCTTCAATACGGACGGCCGCGAGGTCCGTCGTGCTGTCGCGGCCGGCAACCGTTCCCTTCACCCTGCTGCCGTCGGGAAGAATGACACTGACCTCATCGGCACGTCGGACGAGATGGCTCGCGGTGACGATAATGCCGGGCTTCCAATGAACGCCGCTGGCGGCGACGCGATGGCCAGCATCGACGGCGACGATAGCCTTTCCTGCTTGCTCGGCGAGTGTGGCGCTGTGGTTTGAGATGGCTTCCCAGATTTGGTTGGCGGTGCTACTCATTGTTTACTCCTGATGCTTAGAATTCTGCTTCGGGTTCAAGCATGGCACCACGTGAAGGGAGCGCACATCAGGCGAATGGGCAGGGACGGGACTGGAAGGATGGGCGGGTACGACGGTAAGCCGCTTCGGGATCAGGACACGGCTGATGGTCGATGGTGGCGGGGCAATCGCACCGCGGCCGAAGAAAATTCTTAGCCGTAGTACCGAAAGTCCTTCCAGAACTCCGGCCAGCCCACCTTCGGCGGTCCGCAGACGAAAATGTCAGGGTGATCGACCGTCTCCTCGTTCTGGATCCCATATTGATTCCAGGTATGACCGGCCAGCCTGCAGGATTCGAAATGCTGGTCCACGAACTTCTGGCTGAGGCCGATCACGATCAGCGTCTGCGGCGGAGGATCGCCATAGCCGCGATACCAGAAGGAATTCACGCCGCTGATTGCGCGCGGCAAACCGTATTCAGGGCCATAAAGGTTGATCGCGCCAGCTTCGCCGTAGTTGGTGCCGATGATGCCGAGATGCGCCTTTTCTTCTGGCGCAAGTGAGTCGCGAATCTTGGCCGTTTCCTGAACCAATTCCCCCCAGCCGATTTGTTCCCGGAAGTCGCCCTGCACTTCATTGGTGATGGTCCACCAGCGGGAGTTGAGAGGCGCGGTCGGCAGCCAGAACGCAAGGGTGAGAACGATTTCGACCGCCAGCGCCGTCCACACCACCCAGCGGATTGTCATCGCCCTGCCACGTTGCATCGTGGCCAGCCAGCGTTCTCCCCATACTGCTCCGGCCGCATACAGCATGGGATACGCAGGTCCCATGTAATACCAGCGCCCTTTCGCAAGGGTGAACAGCAAGAGAGTGATGACGTACATCCAGCCCAGCATGCGGAAGCGCTTACCGTCGCGCGCAACCAGGCAGAAATACAGCCCAGCCATGGCCAGCGGAAAGCGAATCGCCGTGAGCTCCAGTTGCTGGGGGAGAAAGTACTGAGTCCGGCCCTGGCGAACATCGCGGGCGTGAATGTGGCGGAGAAAATCGAGCGACACGAAATTGTGCTGCACTTGCCAAAGCAAATTGGGCAGCCATATCAGGACGGAAATCGCCACTCCGATCCAGAGCCATTTGCTCTTGAGGTAGCGCCTCGCGTCCGTGAGAAGCACGGCCACGACAATGCTCAGCGCGAAGAAGCCGATGGTGTACTTCGAGAGCATGCCGAAGCCGATACCGACGCCGATGCCTACCCACCATCGCGGGTCGTCGGATATAAGCAGCCGAACGATAAAGTACGCCGTCGAGACCCACGCCAGGCAGTCGAAGGCCACGTACTGCATCTCGTAGCCGCCGCCCAGGCAAAATGGAACGGCTGCGACCGCAGCGATCAGTTGAGCTCCGCGGCGTCCGCCCATATCGCGCGCCATCAGCCCGGTTAGCACCACTGCGATTGCTTGCGCCAGCCCGGCAAAGAACCGGAAGCCGCGTATGGACGTGCCGAACAGTTCCAGGGAGATCCGTCCGAAACACGGCGTAACCGGGGGATACGCAGGATACCCCCACGCTAGGTGCCGCGCGTCTTCCAGCGTCGCCAGTTCATCGCGATGAATCCCGTAGCGGTTGCCGAGGACGAGGTGCAGGATGACCGTTGCCAGCGCGATATAGATCAGCAAAGCCGTATCGCTAAGCCAGAGAGGCGGCGTCGGCGCCATCATGCGGCGGTCGGGCTCATTAGGTCTTCCGGCTACTTGACGTTCCATAAGTGCCAGCTATTTTGGCAGATGCGGATGTGCTGCATGGCTTAGCTGAGTGGACTTCGAATCCAGTACGTTCTGCATGCGTGATGGGGTCCTTCACCGCCGGTTCTTGCTAGCACCGTAGAACGTGACCTCGCCATCCACAACGACCGCCACGAACTTGTTGCTTTCTGCGTCCTTGAATTGCACGACCTGATGACCGCTCCGAGCCAACTGTCCCCATCGGCTCGGTTTCTCCGGATTCTGCTCGATTGCTTGGTATTCGTGGCCCTCGACACTGAATGCGGCGGTTTTCAAATGCTGTCGACTTGTGCGGCGGACGGGTGTGGACATCCCGCCTACGCTAACCGAAGTACCGGTCATCAGCTGCGTGGCGATCGACTTTAGGGTCTCGGCCTCTATCATTGGTTCACGCCTCGCTAGAACTTCAGCCCCAAAGCCTTGGTGGTGAACTCCACCAATGGCGACATCTTTCGGCATGCGGAGACGAAATCCCGCATCAGTTTGGCGCTGCAGATTTGCTCCTCGCTGAGCGGAACCGACGTGACAAAGTCCTTCATCTTCAGGTCGTCGATAAAGGGGTGACTGGCATCGAATCCACGCGGCGGCCGCGATAGTTTGTCTCCCTCAAGAATCAGCTTCTTCCGGACTTTGGCCCACTGCTCCATGTCGTGCGCAATAGCCGTCCGCACTCTGGTCAGAGCCCGGTTGTCCGGATGCCAGATGCCTGCCGCAGCGAAACAACTGTCTGGCTCAAGGTGCAGATAGAAAACTGGCGCATGAGCATCCTTGCCGCTGGCATGAGAAAAGTGAATGCCGACGTGGGTTTTGAAAGGACGCTTGTCAGGTGAGAAGCGGGTGTCACGATAGATGCGAAACAGGGAGCCGCGGGTAGGCCGCGCATCGGCGACGAAGAAGGGACTGATCTTTTCCAGCTGGGGCGCAAAACCGCCGATGAACGAAAGCGCTGGTTCGACAATGGACGATTTGGTATCGCGCCTTGTTCTTTGCGAACCACTCGCGGTCGTTGTTCCGCTTTAGCTGCCGCAGAAATACAAAGACATCTGGGCTGAAGAAGGCCGTGTCAGCCATCAAAATTCTCCCGTGCAAACGTCAGTTTACTGGCTGACTCCGCGTCCCTGTATCTCCCGCCAGACCAGCACTGCAGCTGCACGGAATCGTAAATGGTTGCCTTCAACTTGGGGCTGGGCTGGATAGGCTCTCCCCGCAGCCGAATCGCTGCAATCAGGCAGGCGGCTATGAGCAGGGCACCACGTTCACGTTCTTCCGGCATGCGCAGCCAGTGTAGGCGAACAAAAAGCGAATAGTCAACCCCCGATGTGCTTTCCTCAGGTGTGAAGTTGCTTAAGTCAGCTCTTTCGCGCCACCATCAGATACAACTTCGGTTCATCCCGATACGCGATCACCTTCAGACCCAGTGGCTCAAGCACGGCCTCAAACTCCTCTTTGGTGGGAAGTGATTCAATAAACAAGTCGCTGGTGGCGCGCAGTTGATCAACGAAGGCCCTGCCTTCGGGATGGCTGACCACAAGCCGTCCGCCCAAGCGAAGCATGCGTGCCGCATTACTGCATGCAGCGGGCTTATCTGCGATGTTGCCGTACATACCATTCATGAAGATAGCGTCCACGCTGGTCGAGGCCAAGTCCAGCGAGGCGATGTCGGTGTGGTAGTACGAACCCCAGGATATTGTCCTGCACACACTGCAACATCTTTTCCGCCACATCGCAACCCAACACCGTGGATGGGTGGTACGACTCAATCAACGGGATCAAAACCCCGGCTCCCGTTCCCACATCCAGGACCACCGCTCCCGGACGCATCTCTGCTGAAGCAACAATCTCCCAGAGCCGTTCCATCACCTCTGGTGATTGTGGTCGATCAAAGACATCCACCAGTTCGTTGAAGCGGCGACGCTGGTGCTCCGCGACTGCCTTGGCTTCTTCAGGGAGCATTA
>CAVWLY010000017.1:0-54497 GCA_963755865.1 uncultured Acidobacteriaceae bacterium
AACGGCGGCAGCGCGAGGACTTACTCCATTCATCGGGCGGGAAGACGAATTGCGCCTGCTGATGAATCGTTGGGAACGTGCCCTCGAAGGCGAAGGCCAGGTAGCGCTGATCATCGGCGAGGCGGGGATCGGCAAATCGCGCCTGGTTCAGCACTTCCACGAACAGATCGCGGGTACGCTGCATAGCTGGGTCGAAGCAGCCGCCGGTCCGTTCTTCCAGAACACGCCGTTCCATCCTATTACCGAGATGCTTCGCGAGCTTCTGTCATGGCGCGCCGAAGAGTCGGCCGAGGAGCAGCTCGCGAAACTGGAGTCCGCTCTGGAATTCGCGGGTCTCAAACCAGCCGAGGCGTTGCCGCTGCTCGCTCCGCTCTTGAATCTACCAGCACCCGCGAAGTATCCACCGCTGGCGCTTTCATCCGAGCAGCAGCGCCGCCGATTACTCGCCACGCTGGTCGAGTGGGCGCTGGGCGCCGCTCGCGCGCAGCCGACGGTGATCACAACCGAGGACTTGCACTGGGCAGATCCTTCGACGCTGGAGCTGATTCAATTGCTGGTCGACCAGGGGGCGACGTCGCGGCTGCTGCTTCTTTACACCGCGCGCCCCGAGTTTCGCGACCAATGGCCGCCGCGGACGCGTCATACGCAAATTAGGCTCAACCGACTGAGCGCACGCAACGTGCGCACGATGGTAGGAGAGTTAGCCGCGCAAAAGGCATTGTCGGAGGAGACCATCGCGACGGTACTCCAGCGCACCACCGGGGTGCCGCTGTTCGTCGAGGAGCTGACACGAGCGGTCCTCGAAAGTGGCAATGCGAGGCTCACGGAGCGCGAGATACCGGTGACGTTGCATGACTCGCTGATGGCGCGCCTTGACCGGCTAGGATCCGCGAAGGAAGCCATCCAGGTCGGTGCAGTGCTCGGAACGGAATTCCCATACGACCTACTCCACGCCATCTACCCCGTCGCGGAGAGCGACCTCGAACGGTCGCTGCGGACGGCGTCCGACGCCGAATTGATTCATGTCCGGGGGTTTGTCCCCGACGCAACGTACCACTTCAAGCATGCGTTGATTCGAGACACTGCGTACGAAGCGCTGCTCAAGAGTCGTCGGAGGGAACTGCATCGATTGGTGGCACGGACAATTGACCAAAAATTCCCCACTCTCAAGGAGGCCCAACCCGAACTTCTCGCGCGCCACTGGACTGAAGGAGGCGAAATTGAACCGGAGATCGCAGAATGGACCCGGGCGGGCAACATTACAGAGAGTCGCAACGCCTTCAAGGAAGCCTTAGAGAATTATCAGCACGCGTTGGATCTATTTAAGTTGCTTCCCGACTCTTCCGAAGGTGACCTTCGCGAACTGGAGATTGGTTACTCAGTCGATCGAATGCTCCAGTTGATAAAGGGTTGGGCTGCTCCGGAAACCATCGAAGCCCGCGAGCGCACTGCCGGCCTGGCAGAGAAGAGCGGCGGGCTTGCTCTGATCAGTAATTCGCTCGCTACCAGATCTTTCACCGCCTTTATATCGGGCGATCTGCGTGCAGCCAGTGCGTTGGCGGATCAGGCGCTTGAGCTTGCCTTAAGCATCGGCGATCCCACCGCGCTAGCCTATCGCTTCATGATCCAGCAGCTAGTGCATCATTACAGCGGCGACTTCGAGGGCAGCGAAACACAATTCAATACAGGATTGACGTTCTTCAACGCGCCAGTTTTCAAGGCAGATCCTGTTGGCGGGTTCGCTGCGGTGTTTGGGACTGCGGCCTGTAATGCGTGGATGCTTGGCCGAGCGGATGTGGCTCGCGAGCGAGCGGCCAAATTGAGAGGCGCCATGAACAAGACGAACCCACACGACATAGTTTGGTCGGCTCATCATGCGGCCGTGCTCCACCTGCAAATGAGAGAATACGAGCGAGCGGAGATGTTGGGGCCGCGAGCGCTTGAGATTTGTGAAAACCATCATTTCCCCAATGAGGCGGCATCCGCACGATGTTATCTCGGCTTGGCGCAAGCGCACTTAGGCCACGCAGCAGAAGGGGTTGCCCTAGTTCGCAAGGGAATAGCTGGATTACTCGAAATCGGATGTCGTGTCGGTATGCCCGGTTGGACTACGGTACTGGCAGACGCGCAGCTTCGCGCTGGTACTACGTTCGATGCGCTCGAAACGGTAGAGCGGACACTTGATTTTAATCCAGTAGAACTTCGATATCGGCCTGAGACTCTCAGGCTACGCGGTGAAATTCGGCTCAAGCTAGAGCAATCGGAAAGCGCGGAAGCCGATTTCCGCGAATCCATCGCGCTTGCACAAAAGATGAATGCGAGGACATGGGAGCTGCGCGCGACGATGAGCCTCGCACGCTTGCTCGCGAAGCAGAGCCATCGCGATGAAGCGCGCAAGATGCTCGCCGAGATTTATGGCTGGTTCACCGAGGGCTTCGACACCGCCGACCTGAAAGACGCCAAGGCGCTGCTCGACGAACTCAACGCATAGCCTGGTCGGCCTGATCGCGTTCAAACTTTGGGCTATCCGCGCCCTGCCACGTATCGGAAATACGCCACGCTCAGGATGACGCACGTGTTGAGCGTGATGCCGACCTTGATCGTGAAGCGCGCGATCTTCTGCTCGGGCGTGATGACGCGATACCAGTTGGCCCACAGCCAGAGCGCGAGGTTGACACAGCACCAGCTCGTCAGGCTCTGACCGGCCGCCGTGTGGTACGTCCACATGCGAACCATCTGCCCGACGTTCGCGGTTTCGAGCAGACACGTCGTGACGATGGGCGTGTACGACACCCATTTCGAGTCTCTCCAGAATCTCACCATGCGCCTGGTCCGAACCTCCGCGAGCCGCCCCGCAGATTCGGAATATCCTCGGCGAAGCGCGGATCGACCGGGCCCTGCGCCGGAAATCCGTCTTTCGGTGCCGCCTGGTACGCATACTCGCGACGATTGCCCATCAGCCAGTTGAACGCGCTGCTCGCGGCATCCCACTGGTCGTCGTGGTCGTAGATTTGGTCGTTAGGCCCGGCGACGTTGAGTTCGTCGAAGAATTCCTTGTTCCATTTGCCGCGCAGCACCTTGATGTTGCGCGCCTTCGAGTGCGAGCTCATAGGTAACGCGCGCACGTATTTCGAGCCACTCAGGTGCTCGATCTCGTAAAGCATTCCGCGTAGCGGACCGCGCGCGAAATGTTCCGCGTACGCCTTGCCAGCATCGCCCGGCTCTTGCTGGATGATGTGCGTCACGTGGCCGCGACCGTAAGTCGTGACGTCGTTCTCCGCCGTATGCTTGACCAGCTCGTCGACGCCGAGCGCGTCGGTCTGTTTGCGCACCACGTCGCCGATGTAGACGATGCCCTGCTTGTCCTCGCCGAGGAGCACGCCGACCGTCCAGTCGGCCTTTTTGCGCTGAGCCTCGGTGGCGTCGTCTGCGACCTTCGTGCCCGCGGTATCCCAGCCACGCGCGAAGTGAATACCCGCCGGCAGCGCGTCGATGATCTCGAAGTTGTCGCTGTCGAAGAGATCGCCGTGCGGTCGAATGTCCCAGTTACCGGTGAGCATCTGCGCACCGCGGATAGCATCACCGCGCTTGATGTTCGCTTCGTACTCAGCGCGCCGCAGGTGAGGGTTCTCGTGGATGAGCGCCGGAATGAAGAAGCGGCCCTGGGTGAGTTGCGCGTTATCGTTCGGGCAGAGCCCGGGATCGTCGAAGCGCTCGTAATCCTTGCGGTCGTAGTAGGTGCCGCACTCCGGGCAATCTTTCGGGCCGTTCTTGCACGGGTCGCCGCCGTGGCCCATCCTGCCGCGCTCGCTCTCGTAGTCGATGGTGCCGTCGTCGATGAAACGCGCTTTGACCCAATCGTGGCCCTGATTGCCGGGGTTTGATGCCGAGCGCATCTGCAAGGGCACGTGGCCGAGCTGCTTGTGCTCGGTGCCGCGTGGCGCCGGCGCGGTCATGCGCTTCGCCTTGGGCGTAATCTGGCTGAGCGCGTCGCGCGACAATCGCTTGACCTCGGGATCGAGGTCGCCGGTGCGCTCTTTGTCTTCGATGAAGCGCGGCAGGTTGCCGTCTTTTAGAATCGCGCGCGTGACGTAGTCGAGGTTGTACTTCTTCGACGCAGTGAGCTTCGTCAGCGTCGCCGAATACTCTGCGTCGCGAATAGCCTGGCACGCGGGGCAGACGACCGTGCGCAAGCGCAGGAACAGGTAGTTGTACCGCCACTCCGTGAAGCTGGTGAGCTCGTCGAAGCCGACATACTGAAACTCGGCAGAGTCGTACTGGTAGGCGTCATCGTCGTGGTCGAGGTAGCCGAAGCCTATCTGCGCGCCCGAAGGGAACGTGAATCGCTTTGATGTGGCGTTCCATTCGACGAGGCCTTTCGCCATCGCCGGGCCCATCCACGTCTTCGCGCGAGCGATCAGCGATTCGTCGAGCTGGCGAAAGGTGCGCCGCAGAAGCAGCGCGCGGAAGCCGGGCACGTGGCAGAAACGCAGCGCGCCCATGAGCAAGCCGGACGACTTCCCCGGGCCGGCCGCGCCACCGAAGAAAACTTCGCGGTGCGGAGCCATGAGGAACGCGTACTGTTTGACAGTCGGACTTTCGGGGCAGAACTCGGGCGGCGGCAGATGCCCCATGTAGGCCTTGATGTCTTCAGGCTTGATGTGGCGCTTGAACTGCTCGAGATCGGCCTGGCTGTAGATCGGGACCACGCCTCAAGTCCGATTGAACGCGATATGCCGACTGCCCCGTTCGATCTCGACGCTATACATCCGCGCGGCGACGAGCATGTCGTCGGGTAGGAGCTGCGCCTTCACACGATCGATGGCGTCGTCGGGCCACATGTAATAGCGCAGCGTCATGGCGGTGTCGTCCCAACGCTCGAGGGCGGTGAGCTCGACACCAGTCCCGCGGCAACGGAGACATGGCTTGCGCGCGCCTGGCTTCAACTCGGGATGGACGTTCCAGTCAGGCTCAAGTCCTCCGCACTTATCGCAGTGGCGCCAAGTATTCGGCGTGACGAGCGCGTCCCAAGCGATCGCGCCGAGGTTGCGCAGGCCACTCATCGGCCCACCTCACCTCGTCATGCACATCGATCGCGGACGGCTTCGGCGAACCGCCCGAACCGCCCTGCGGCGGGTGCGGAGGCTTACCCACCTTCGCTGGGTCGGGCTCGAATCCTTTGCGATACGGACTCCGCTTGCTCATGCTGCGGGTCTCACGATCTGCGGCGGCCTCGTGAGCACGGAGACCGGCACCGCTATAAACCACATGGACCTTTGCTCAGCATCGCGCAGCGACGCCGGGTCGATCTGGTCGTTCTGATATTGAGCCATGAAGGCCACGGCATACCCTTTCGAGCCGGGAAGCGCGGCGCGAATGACCTCGGCGGACCACTCGGAGCAGAAGAGATCGTCGTGATCGTCGAGTAGGTTGGCGCCGGGACGACCCGTCAGCTTCTTCATGATCTCGACATGCGCCATGCCGAACAGGCCGGTGTAGTTGTAGTGCTTATTCAGATCGCCAACGTGCATGCGCAGGCCGGTCCATAGGGACCACGACGAGATAGGCGCGAACAGATATTTGATCTCGCGGCTCTTGCAGAACTCAGGCACCGTCATCACGGTGACGCCGTTGGCATTTGCTCCCACCGTCAGCCAGGCGTTGAAGTCCGAGCTCCAAAAAACGAAAAACGCGTGATTGATGTCGCCGCCGGTGAAGGCGCGAATAGTTCCGCCGAGGAGAGCATTGAAAAACCCCTTACCCGCGGAGAAGCCTGAGAAGAGCGGTGGGTCTCCGCCCGGACCGAAGGTTGCCGCTGCCGCACCTACCATGTCATCCTCCCAACAATCGCCACCGGCACGGTCACCGACCGTTCCAGCAGGCCCCGCCGATGCTGTCGGCGTCTTTGATTCCACGCCTGGATTCCGAACAACCGTCCGCTACCGCCCGGATGGCGGCCGCGATGCGCCGCGATCGCCACGCGGAGGTTGTGCGCGCAGCGGCGGAAGTAACGGCTCTGGTTCATCGCCTGAGCGGCGCGTTCCGCGAGAGAGCTGTTCAGCAAGGCGAGCGTCGGCGCACCGCCTGCGATGTGAGGGTTCGTCCACTTTCTAGCCGCAAACTCGAGCGCGGCCCCCTTGGCCCACTTCTGCTGCACCGTCGCGCACGCCAGCGCGTGCTTCATTTCCTTGAAGTTCATCCCAACCTCACCAAGGCTTCGTGGTGTACGCGCTCTCGGCCTCGCCGATGTACGTCTGCGCGCCGGAGTCGTACCAGCCGCCGGAGTAGTGCAATCCGATGCAGCCCCAGAGCACGCGATCCTGATTGCTCATCTGCGAGCCGTCAGGATTCGCCATCGTCTTGTTTGCGCTGACGCCTGCCGGATTCGATTCGTATGCGGCGACATCTGCCGCGTAGGTCACGCCGCGGCCGCTCATGTAGGTGGTGTAGGCGCCATCCATGCACGCGCGCTGATCGGCGAACCGATAGTCAGCCGCGAACGCGGTGGACTGCATGATCTCGGGCCACGTCATCCATTCGTAAAAAACTTTGGTCTGCAAAAGAGACCACGACTGGTAGCAGCAGTTCGGGCAGGACACGGTCGAACCGCCAGGCTCGGTGATCGTCGTGTTCCAAAGCGCGGTGAAGTTGCCCTGCACGCAGGCCGACTGAGTAGTGCGATAGTCGCCAGCGCCACCTTGCTGCCAGCCGCTTTCGATCCACGCCTGCGCGCGCACGACGTTTTCATCGACGCCGTACTTGCACGCGGCCCAGCGCAAGATCATGTCGGTGCTGCCGGTGTAGTTGCCGTCAACGCGCTGATACTGGGTGTAGTCGTCGCGGTAATCGAACGTGTAATTGTTCGCGACGTAGGCCGCGAGCTGCGCCGCGGTCGGAAGCGTCTGATTGAAGGGCGTGTTCCCGCTGACGGTTTCTGCGGTGGTCGGAAGCTGGGCCGCGCACTGCGCGTCAGTCGGAAGAGGTGCCGCCGATGATAGCGTAGGGAAGTAAACTGGAGTCGTCGTCGGACTTGGGGTTGGAGTCGGCGCGCTATTGCTGACTGTCACCGGCACGGTCACGGTCGCGAGCACCGCGTTGTTTACATCGAACGCTTTGATGATGAGGTTGTGCGCGCCATTGGAGACCGTCGTGGTGTCGAAGCTGATGTCGCAATTCCCGCCAGTCGGACTGCACACGTTTCCGTCCGCCCCATCCGGGTAGTTCTTCGCCCACGACACGGCGGACGAGACTTGCGTATGGATCGTGATGGTCCCGCTGACGGTCGCCCCGCTGACTGGCGACAGGACCGCGAGCGCGGAAACGAGGCTTACGGTTTCCGAGTACGAGGCGAGCTTCGCGTTGCGCTCGTTGTAGGAATAGACAGTGATCGTATGAGCGCCGAGCGGGTAGCCGCCCGTGTCCCATGTAAGGGAGTCGACGGCCTCGCAATCGACGTGGACGCCATCGATCGAAAAGCATTCGTACCATTTGCCGGCGCAGGTGTCGGTCGTGCGAAGCGAGACCGAGTCGGCGGGAGTGATGCTGCTGTTAGGCGCGGGCGAGGAGATGGAGATGCAGGAGCCTTGTGCCCTGGCGGCTTTAGCCGCGAGCGCGCTCCCGGTCTTTACGACAAAGGCGAAAACGAATAGAAGGCAAAATACGAATAGACGGCGAACACTACGAGCAAACGTCTGCCCTATCATCTATATAGGCCCCTTCGCGGATGTGCCGTCCTACTGCTTCATCGCCTTCAGCATTTCGTCGGCGAGGTGACGGCTGACGGTGTCACCGTTGAGCGAGATCGAATACAGCGCCTCCATGCAGAGCGCGTTCACGGCCCGCGGCTCGTACCGCTTCACGGGCGAGCCCATGCCTGCGGCGACGAGTGGAATTTTTGCGAGACGCTGCCTGAACTCGACGACGGTCATACCTTCCCTCTGACTACACCTTCGCGGGTGTGCCTCTGCGGGAATCGGCGAGAAATGTGTGGATAACTACGCCCGGTACGTTCCGGCGACGCCGCGCTGTTCGCGCAGGTACGTGCGCCGCTGCTGCCAGAGCAGCGCCTCTTCGAGCTTCGTGATTACCAGGCTGGTCTCGCGCGATGGCACCGCGGCGTTGAGACCGTTGACGTGAGCGATCAGCTTCGCCAGCACCGCCTCGAGCGTGACGCCGTTGACGCCATTGATGGCGACTGACCCGTGCTGGAATTCGATGCGGCAGAAGCGATCGATCTCGATGACGTGAGGCACTGCTTCGCTCGCGGCCTGTGCGTGCATCTCGGCGCCGCGCTTAATCTCATCGCCCAGGGTGTCGTCAGCAACCATCTTCCTCTCCTCTCATCAGCAACTCGCCATGGTCGACGAGCCGCTCCAGGGCCACGGTCTCGGCGCGACCGCCGTGTATGTGCCTGATGTCAACGAAGCGATCCCAGCGCAGGCGCTCAACCGCGACCACGACGCCGTCGTATATCCAGAGCTCGGGCATTACTTCTTCTTGTTCTTGCCTCGCGGCGGAGGCACCGGCAGTCCGGCGAGATGCGCGAAGATCGCTTCCTTCAGCCAGGCGCGATGGTCGTCGTCGCCATGCTCGATGGCGCTGAAGAGAGTTCCGACGCGGCGGCAGAGCGCGAAGTGAGCATCGGTCAGGTAGCGCACGTTGTTCTCGGCGTCAGCCCAAAGCCGTGTCACTTTGCGCAGGCTGATCTCCGCGTCCATCCAAATCCGCTCGATCGCGCGCCTGTGATTTTCCGCACGACGCCGGCGTTCGAGCTCGGCGTTGCACTCGCGTCGCATCTCGTCGAGGCGCAGCCGAGTTGATACCAAGCTGGCGTAGAGCCCGGCGATGACCGACGCGATCTGCTCGTTCACTTGCCGGCCGTTCACGCGCACTACAGTCGCGGGCTCGCTCGGTCCGAAGATGGACTTCAGAAAATCACCGAACGCGCGCAGCGTGCCCTTGGGGCTGTGTCCGTGATCGTGGCATCGCAGCTCACGATCTCATTCCGCCCTCAGGGTTGACGGCTTCCTTGGCCGCGCCCACGAAATTCTCCACCACGTCCATCACTCTCCTCCTCGCTGTTTTCCTTGGGCGTCCAACCGCAATCGACACACGTGATGCGGCCCTCGACGATCCGAAATCCTTTTGCGTGTTCGCAGGGCATTAGTCCTCCTCGCGGAAGAAGAGGCTGCCGCCGGAAGGTGGTAGCGGCGGAACGCCCTCTTGCAGCAGGATGTCGACGCCGAGGTTGTAGCCGCCCGAGTTATAAGCGTAGCCGCCGTCGTCAACCATACTGCTCTGGAACGGGGCCATGACGATCTGCGCCATGAGTTGCGCAGTTCCGGAAAAGGTTCCGGTGTTTGAGCCTGCCGAGTCTGCTATCGTGCTCGTCGAGTCATTCAACTTCCACCAGTAGGTCGGGCTAAGCCCGGCCATCGTCGAATCGAAAGCGCCGTCGTTCTGGTGCGTGATCAACGATTGAATTTGCGTGGGGGTCAGCACCGTTCCCATGAAGATCGCCGCCTCACCGAGTGACGTGGCCTTGATGAAGGTGCTCGACGGAGTAGCTGGCGCGAAGCTACCAGACTTGCCGTCGCCGATGATCCAGTACGCGGTGAACCCGGTCGAGCCAGAGATCGAAGATGACGCTTGCGCCGTGTTGGAATCGACGTAAACCTCAAGGGTTCCGCCGCCCGCCGTGCAGAAGGCGAGATGGAAGTTGCCGTCGTTATAGGTCGAGGTCGAGCTGACCTGCGTTGCCGAACCCGCCCAATAGGTACAGACGATGTGGCCCGAGTTGTCCATGTGCATCGTCGGGATGGCCGACGAGGAACCTTGGATGTTCGTCGGATGGTCGTATAGCCCAATTAGCGCGCCGCCCGAGCTATAGCCGTTCGGGACTTTGAAGCCGAGGACATTGCTAAACGAACTGAGTTCGGGGCTGACTTGAGAGACGCTGGAATAGATGTATTGCGAGCTGCCGTCCAGCGCGATGCCGTTATCTGGCACAGTCGGCCCGGTTACTCCGAACGCACCGTAATTACCCGCCGCCGCAAGCGTGGTGGAGGCCGGATACGACCCGAGGTACGGAACGGTTCCAGTCGACCCAAGTAACGAAAGCTGGAGATCATTCGATGGCGCGATCGACTGGCCTGTGTTGAAGACATTGGTATCTAAGCCGCTCATCGGATAGAAGCCCACGCCATCGACGGTCGGCGTGACGTTAGTCACATCCACCATCTGACCAACTGCGAGCGCGTTGTCGCCGAGCGGAAACGTAACCGCACTCTCGCTGGCCGCGCGAGTCTTGGTCCACAGCGTCCACGCGAGCCTCAGAAAGTTTGAGTAGGTTCCGTTGTTCACGCTGGAACCGGAGTCGACCGCCATTGCTCCATGTTTCTCGTTTAGCTTGTAGTAGTGCGTCGGCGAGAACCCGGCCATCACGGTGTCAAACGTGCCATCGTTCTTGTGCGCATTAAGTGACGAGATATTGCCGCTGCTCAACGTTGAGTTGACGAAGTACGCGACTCGGCCGACCGATAAAGGGAGTCCACCTCCAGCCGGAGGGCCGGATGCGCCGCCGTTACCTGGCGAGTTCGGGTAATAGACCGTGCCGATGGCGAATGAGCCGACCGTGGGCGGCCACGGGCCACTCGTCCCCGCGCCTCCGCTGCAAGCCGTACTCGATCCGCTCTGCGCATTATCAATGTAAAGCTGGAGGAGACTGCCGGTCCAAATGCCCTGCACAAGATGTACGGTGTCGTCGTTGACGGTCACCGAACTTACGGTCGTCACGGGACCCTGCGTGCCGCACCAGAAACCGAAGTTCAGCTTGTTGTTCGTGTCAACGTAAAGAACGCCCTGCGGTCTAGCGTAGGCTTGGTTATTGGTCGTGATGTCGGTGTAGCCCGCGATGCTGCCGCCACCCGACCACGGGCTCGGGACCTTGATGAAGGCCGAGATGGTGTACGAAGTCGCGGGCGTCGTCTCGTTGCTGGCGGCCATGAACGCGCCGGTGCCGCCTGCAGTAAATGTCGGAAACCCAAGGCCGAGCATGCTTCCGCCGAACCACGGCGACATGTCGCCCATGCCGCCCATCGAAAGCTGATTGAGCGCGCCGTTAAACTGGTAATACTCACCCGTGTTGGACCCCGCCGAATCGGCTGCGAGGCCGAGCGCGGTCTCGTTCAGTTTCCACCAGTACGAGGGCGAAAGCGCCGCCATCGCCGTGTCGTAGGTGCCATCGGTCATGTGCCCGTCGAGGCTCTGGACGTTCGCCAGCGAGAGCGCGGTTCCATTCCAAACCGCAATCTGGCCCTCGATGAACGGCCCGCCATAGTAAGTACCGGGCTGTTTGGTGTAGTCGATGTTCCAATGGCCGATCGTGGGAAGAGTGACGTTAGCAGTGCTCGGCGTGGTCGGACCCGCGACTAGGGTGCCACCTCCGTCGCTCATGTAGAGCCGCATCTGCGTCCCGTCGAATGTGCCCGTCGCACAATGGCGGAGACCGTCGTTGTACTTGTGTGGTGAGGTTATCGTGGTCGCGCCACCTAACAGAGTCCCGGTCGCGCCATGCGAGTAAATGATCTGGCCGGAGGTGTTCAACCGCAGGGTGCGATCAAGCGTGTCGTTGGTCCCGTTCTGGTTGGCGTCGTCGCCGATGATCCCGCCGCCGCCGTTAAACATTTGCGGGATTTGAAAGCAGCCGCGGATGGTGTAGGGCGTCGTGCCGGAGGGCGAGATGGCGGTCTTGGTGATCACCATCTGCTGCAAATAGCCGAGGCCGACCATGCTTGTATCGGGCGTGGTTACGCCCACGAGCCCAAGGGGAGCGTCGTTCTGGTAGGCCGCCAAATTCCAACCAGCGGGTTTCGCCGCGTTCAGCACTGATTGGCCGGGGTCGTCGTTCTCGAAGATCGGAACCAACAGTTCATCGCCAGCAGTTCCGGTCGGCGGGTTGCAAGTTAATGTGCTAGTGGACGGTGTATTGGTACAGGAGGCCCCCACCGCCGCGACTGCCGGAGCCGTGAACGAGGGCGAGGCCGCAAGAATCCAGCTAATCACCGCCGAGTCGGGCGAGGTGGACAGACCGAAGGTATCAGTGCCGGTCTAGCCTGTTGAGGTCAGATCGCGCTCGACGAAGTTTTGGTATTGGCCGTTTTGACCTTGAATAAAGCTGACCGACCCCGAGGGCGGGGTGAATGTCGGCGCGCCATCGGTTATTAGGGCTTCTATCCACTTGGTGTAAGGCTGCGTGGTCGTGAGCGCATTGGACACGACCGAGTTTGAAGCCTGCGCAACCGGCGAAGTGGTCGCTTGACCCACGTAAGCTGTCCCGCCATTGACGCGGTGGATGAACCACGTGATAACGACGCCGCCATAGTTGAAGCCGCCCGGATTGCCCCAAGCGAACGTGGTCGGGTCGCCCGTATGCCAGTAACCATAGTTACAATGGGCCTCGACGCCCGAGTTAGCTTGGAGGCCAAGAGTGAACCCGCGCGAGAGTGGATTGTTAAAGTGCGATGGCGCAGTCGCGCCCTGCATCGGAATCCCGTCCGCGTTCATGCAGGTCTGCACGAGGTCGCCGTCTTGAGGGAGACAGTTGGAAATGTCGTTGGTGTCGGCGATGTGACCGACGTCGCCGTAGCACGCGAGGTACGGAACCGGGTATCGCGTCCCGGACACGGGAGACGCTGGCGGAATCAGGAACGAGGTCACCTCGTTGTGATAACTGCTGCTGCCATCGGGATTGCCCGCGCTAAGGTCCCGAGTCGGAGTAGTGGTACTAAGCGCAAGGTCGTAGACCCCAAGGCCCACAGTTAGACCGCCATTGAGGTAATATGACCGTGTCGTCATGCCAGTGGGCGTTGTCGGCGCACCACCGTTAGTGCGAACGATGGCAACCCGCGTCTCGTTCAGATAGCTGGGCGAAACGCCCGGCACGATCAAGGTGCCCCGGCTCGGGTTCATGCTTGCCGCAGCCGAGAGTCTGAACGTGTTTACTTCGTGGGCCGGGAGGGCTTGGTCTTCGCCCGAATAATCCAACGCAGAAATGTTCCAACTCGGATTTCCCGAAGTAGCTACAAAGTTGTAAGAAGTCGGGTCGCCGGTGTGCCAGACCTTGTAGCAGAAGAACTGACCATCGCCGGAGTTGGAGCTGCGCGGATGATTGACCGGACACTGAAGCGGCGTACCGCCGCCGCTCGGCAGCGCAGACCCATTCATACTGTTGGATTCACCGGCGAAGTAGATAGCATCGCCGTCGCTGTGCGTGCCGATGGTGACCGTGCAGTTTGAGACGCTGTTACAGACCCCGCCAGTGCCGGTGCTCACGAACGTGGCTTGCGCCCCGGCCCGAGACGCGAAGCCAAAGAGGGTGATTAGTAAAACGAGTGAAGTGAGTAGTCGTAGTCTCTTCATCAATCTCTGACAGCGGCGGGCTAGAACCGCACGACGGCCAGCTCCTATGGGTTGCAGTTATCTACGGGCGATCTGAATTCCTTCGCGGCGCGCGCGACGTAGCCAGGCGCGGCCTTTGCGCTCTACTTGGGCTTCGCTTGGAAACCGGTAAACCGCGGCCTGCTGGTCGAGACCATCGACGAACTTCTCATAGGCTTCCTCGAGGTCTTCTTCTTCCATGCCGGTGTCGTGGTGGACTTTCATCTGGTCGCGTTCCCAGTGCCTTCTCCACCGCAATTTCCGGTAGTCGCGGATGCTGACGCCGAGCTCGCGCGCGATCTTGCGTTCGGCTCGCGAGACGTGCACCAGACCCAAAACAACGAGGAGCATTCGATAGATATTTCGCAGCATCACTTCACCTCGATTTCATCGAGCCTGTCGCCAAACTCGTTAATGAGCCGTCGCAGCTCGCGGAAGCCCTCCACGCTCAGGAAGGCGTCACGCCAGAGCTCGCCTTCGCGTTCGCAGAGCACTCGCAGGCCGACTGGGTAGTCGTACTCGTTGTCGTAAAACGCAGCGCCCGCTTCGGACTCGGCCTTGAGCGTGACCTTCTCGTAGCGATCAGACTTGACTGCCATCAGTTTTCGTACGGCGCCTTCCGCATCTCGTTCGCGATCTCTGCGGTGCGGTATGCGGCGCACGACTCGCAGAGCGATTTGACTTTGGGTTTCTGGCGACAGCGGCAGCGGCACGGGCAGGTCTCGTGCTTGCACGCGCAGGTCCGACGTTCGCCGCGAGGTGGAAGCGTCATGCTTTTACCCAGCCATCGGCGATGAGATCGTCGCGGCGACTCAGGTAGTTTTCGCGGCCTTGCTCCGGGTCGGCGTAGACTTGTTCTACCGCGCCCCTAAAAGGCGATACCTTGATCCTCTCGCGAAGAAATGTCTGGTACTCGGCCTCAAGCTCGTCGGTCCAGTTTCCGGGCGAGCGATACGAACCATCGGGGCGCGTGCCGTAGGTGACGGTCTCCCGCTTGGCACCTATTGGGAACGGATGAACGCCCTTGTTCTTGGGCTCGAGCACGACCAGTGGTTTCCGCGGAAACGCGTCGAGGCGAATTATGCTGAGGTCCACGCGGAACACGCCGCCGTCTTTCGCGACCACGTCGAAGAACAGGCCGGTGTGCCTCTTGTTCTCGTAGGCGAAATCGCAGATGGCTTTCGCGATCGATTTGAGCTCGTCGAAGAGGCTGGCCTCGTTGACGAGAGGCTCCTGCTTTTCGCTGAGAGGCTCGACCGTGACGCCTGCTGCCTGCGTCATCGTGTGAAGCAGAAGCGGAAAGTCAGTCGAAACGCCGTGAGGACCGAGCGGGAGCTTTGGATCAATCGGCCACGACGAGGAGACGATAGGCTGGGCGAGCGGGCTCGATGCCCGATCGTTCTGGTAGTAGTGCAGTGCTCGCCAAAGACGATCCATCGCGCCGCGGTCGCCGTCGATCTTGAACTTCACCATCAGCCCACCTCCATCCGCAGGCCGCCGGCGAGAAACTTCTCGCGCAGCGCCACCTTCTCGTGCGCGCGCAGCGCCCTGGTTAGCACCGTGCGGAGGTCGACGCGCTCGCCAGTCTTTGCGTCACGAATTTGGAAACTCGGCGGCCGCATTTGTGCGCGCGTCTTTCGCATCGCATCGATCGCCTGCTGCGGATACTTGGCCCACAGCACTACCCACGCCTTAATCACCGCGAACCTCCTCAAGGATGCTCATCAGTTCGTTGTAAGGCCCTTGATCGATCGACCAGGCGAGAATCAGAATCACGCCGCCAACGACCGTGATGATCATGCCCGGCAGGGTCAGCAGCGCGGCTGCGATGAAGATGGACCAGCGGGCGAGAAACTTCAGCGCGCGTTTCATGCGCCCTCGCCGGTCACCGCGCGCCGCTTCATCTCGGCCTCACCCTCGCCGGTCAGTTGCCAGTCGCCGTTGCTCAGCTTTTCGATCCAGTTCGTCTCGCGCGCGCACTTATAAGAGCACCGTCTGCGCCGCGAGCTTGGTGCCGCCGAAGTCTTCGACGAAGCTGTCGATGCTGTACTGGCCGCCATCGCGGTAGAGCAGTTCGAGCACTTTGTTGATGAACGACGGGCCCGTGCGTTTCTTCGGCGCATTCGGGTCGCGAGGCTTCTTCGGCGCCTTCTTGCGCTTGATGCCGTGCAGCGTCATCGCCTCGTCGAGCTCGTCCGCGACGACCTGATAGCGTTCGGCGAGCGCGACGAGCTCCAAGTCGAGCGATTCGATCTTCGCCTCGTACTCGGTGCGCTTAGCCTTCGCCGTTTCGATCTCGCCGAGTATCTTGGCCGCGGCCTCGAGCCGCCGCCGATTCGCTTCGAGCCAAAGGGGCTCGACCTTCTCTTTGCCGTCGTTCACCTTCACCCGCCTCACCTCATCGACTACTTCAGATGCTTGTTCACTTCGTAGCTGCCGACCGCTGCACCGGCGCCGACTCCGAGGCCGACGAGGACGGGTACGCAGCCCGCGAGCGTGAACGCGATAAGAACTATTGCCAGATACCTGATTCCCTTCATTTGCCTTTTCCCCTTTGCTCAATTTGAAATCGCGGGGCTGATCGCAGCGGGCTAGAACCGCTACGACGACCACCCCTTCCGTTGGGTTTGTCGTATTCACGCGCGGGCGCCGCATGCCCTGGGCCGCGGCGTCGGCGAGGTCTTCGCTATCGTCCCTGCAGCTCATAAGACGTTCGCTGCAAACGGTTGCTATCCCTACGCAGCGGTGGAGCGTGATGCTATAGGCCGCGATCTCGGCATTGCTTGCGCTGGTCAGTGCATCGAGGCGCGCGTCGAGTTGAGCAACGACAACGCTCAGTGCGACGATCGTGATGGCCGCCGCGATGAAGCCCGCAATGACGTACCAGGTGGCGAGCGCGACCTTCATCGCACACCGCACGCGAGCATGTAAATGCGCCAGGGCATGAAGAGCAGCGCGAGTAGGTATTCGATTACTGTCATCATGCGGCCCTCGAAATCGCCTTGAGGTTCTCGACGAGGTTGCCCACGTCGTACAGCGAGTACGCCCAAGTCGCCGTGTAGCTGCGCTCGCCGTGGTTCAGCTCTTGCTTGAGTTGGACGGCGCGATAGGAGAGCTTCAGCAAGCAACTCTCGTCCCACGGCCCGTGAGAGAAGCGAACGTCCCAGAACATGTACGTGCTGCCGGCCCAGCAATAGCTCAGCGTGTGGGCAACGTTTCCGCGACGGGGCAGAGGTAGTGAGTGGCCCCGCCCAATCCCCTCGTGCGCCACTCGTCCAGCAGGAAGTGGCGTAGCGCCGCGTCCATGCGGTCGCGCTCAACGTTGATCATCTCGTTGATGATGGCGCCGTCGTCGAAGCCGCCACGTCGATACCTCATGAGAGACAGACGCCTCCCACGAAATCGTCATCGGTTCGCTTCGGGCTGTCGTGCGTGTCAATCGCCTTCTGGTAGTTGAAGCCGTCGATCGGCCACGTGCCGTCCCAGTGCGGGTCGTCGAGAATCGACTTCGGAATGTTCGGATGCCCGGAGACCTTCGAGACGCCATTAGGCAGTCGTCGCGCGGTGTCGTGGCAGTCCCAGCACCGGGATTTGCCGCGATACGTGATGCGCGCCGGTTTGCCGCAGTCGCAGTTCATGGGCAGCAATTCGACATCGGGTTTCGGACCGCCTCGATTGCTACCGCGACGCCGCAGATGGCTTCGATCTCGTCCAGCTTCTCCGCGAGCGCGATGCGGTCGCCATTCGTCATGTTTGCGACGGCGCCGACGTCTTGGCTGTCGAGCTCGAAGTGATCGACGTTGTCGAGGTTGAGCAGCACCGAAGTGCCGAGAGGCTTATGCAGTTGGACGAACTTCACGGCTGCTCAACCGGCTCGAACTCGCCGGCAATCTCTTGGGGGTCTTTGAGGTCGGGCAGCTTGAACACGCGATGCACTGCTCTCACCGCGGCGATGATGTCTCGGAACTGGCCGAGAAGCCTCTGTCTGGTCACCGGGCCGAAGTCGCCTTCCACATACGCCTGGTAGACGAAGTCGCCCTCGACGGGCTCAACGAATGCGACGGCCTTACCGTCGTTGTCGAACAGCCGCAGCGTTTGCAGCGCGTCGGTCGATTTGTCTTTAAGGGCGATCCACTTCATACCGACCTCCGGCCTGGCATTGCGGTAGTAGTGATTTAGGAAATCGGTCAGCGCTGCTTCATCGCGGCGCATCTCCACGAGCGAGACTTCGAGTTCTTCGATGCGGTCGAGGCGAGCTATGCGCCGCAGTTGCTTGCGGGCCTCTCGCTGCCAGAACTTGGTCGTGTCCTTCACATCCGAAACGCTACACGCGCGCGGGTGTGCCATTTCGGGAGTCGGACTCGAAAGCTATGGATAAGTTGGTTGGAGCCCCCTGCCGACTCGCACGGTGCAACCCGAGACTTCCAAGAACGGCGAGGGCCGCGTGTTCCCGTTCAAAGGGCTGCCGGAGGAATTGACGACGCACAGGAGCTTTGATGCGGACACGCGCGAAATGAAAGCCTCAGCAACCTTGCCGATCTTAAAGGCCGCTCCTCGCGGATGCCGCTGACCTCGCTTCAACCTCTACGAGATCCACATTGAGAGTGTGATATGATTGCATCGTCTAAGGAGGGTCAAATTCGGCGGAGTCTCGAAAAAAGTATAAGCGAGGTACTCAGTTGCCTTGCAGGTGTTCAACGAGATGACACGGGCTATGGCTGGGCTACCGGGGATATGATAGCGAACGCGACTGGCATGTCTTCTGACGATATCAACGACGCGGTGAGCCTGTTGGTGCAGTCGGGTCACGCAAGGTGGCTGGCAGGAATCGGCTCTCTTCCTTGGCGGTTCGTGCTCGTTGCGATGACGCCACAAGGCCGCGCCATGTACGAGAAGGCGAAATCCGGGTCGGCTGTCACGAAAAATCAAGGATCCGTGACTGTCAACATCAACGCTGAGAATTTTTCGGGAATTGCCGCTGGCTCAGTTTCTGGACAGACGAGCATCGTCGCGCACCAAAACAAAATAGCATTCGAACCTAACGTGGTGCGTCACGCGATAGAGGAGGTCAACAAATATAAGGCGGACCTCGGTTTAACGTCCCAAGACTCCGAAGCGCTTGATCGCGAAATCGAAGCTGTAGACGCTGAGTTGCGCGCAGAGATCCCGAATCAATCGAAAGTAAGAAAAGCGATAGCTTCAATGAGAAGTATCATTGAGGGCGGCGTAAAGGACGGAATAAAGACCGTTATTGCCACTGGCGTAATTCACCTACTGGCCGGGCTGATATAGTGGGGGCGAGACTTAGGAGTTACGAGCAAATCGATGATTTCTCCGAACTGCCCGGTGTGCTTTAGCAATGCTGTCAGCCGTCCGTATACAGATAGAGATAGGAGACGGATTGATTGCCCGGTCTGCGGTACCTTTGATTCAGACGAGTTAACCGAACTCACCATTCTCAATCGGCTGTCGTCACAAGAACGCATTGTCCTTAGACATTGGCTGCGTCACGAGCCGCGCGACAAAGCGCCACTAGTCCTCACAGACGATCTGATAAGAACCGCATTGCGCGACCATATCATGCCCCTGCCGGACGAGTGGGAAGACAACCTGATTTGCGTAATCGGAGAAGCTTTGCGGAAAGACCTCAGTCAGCGGTACGTTGTCTTAAATCTTGCAATATGCGCTGCTGAGATAGGCGCTCCGACTGAAGACACTGTTTATGAAACGATTCTCCTTCTCAAGGAGCAGGGTCTTCTCAGCGGTCCGATCAATATTCACAACGTTCAAGTGACCCTCACGTCTCAGGGATGGAAAAGATATAAGGAGTTAAAGCGCGGTGCTTCTGAAACAACAGCGCCCGCGAATGTTGCTGCGCAGTCGGTCGTCGTAAACGCCACTACTTTTTATGGAATCGCGGCAGGATCAGTCTCAGGAGAGACCTCCATATCTGCTCACTCGCGCGACACTGAAGCGCTTGATCGCTATTATCAGCGCTTGGGAGTCTTTGAGGCAGTAAGAGATATTCTGGGAGTGATGTACACAACTGTCAGTGACGACAGAAAGGTTTTCGAGTTGCTGAGCAAAACGAGAGATGTCAAATTTTTGTTTGGTGATGAGATCGAGACTTACGTGGAATCGGTGTGGCGGCACGCTTCGCGATTATCGGACACTCATAAGGCTCTAAATGAACTGTTGCAGACCGGGGCTCCGGCGGAAAGTCGAAAACCATTGGCAGATGTGGAGCGCGAAGAGGTGGAATGGGCGTTGAGTGAATCTCGCATATGCGCGGATAAGTTTAAAAAGTATCTTGATCGGAGTAAGTTATAGGACACGCCCCAGAACGGCAACCGTCAACTAGCGGTTCTTTCGGGACAACCTCGAACTAGCCGAACCGCCGCTTAACAGCCGGCTGGTCTGCCAAACTGAACTACCGGGCAATTGAGACGTTTCACTTCGCGGCCTCTTCAGTCGGCGGTTCTTCGACCTTCTTCGCCGTGGTCTCGATCGCGGGCGGCGCGATTTGGGGAAGCGGCACGCCCAGGTCGACGAGCACCTTCACGCTGCTGTAGAACAAGTCCACGTAGCGCGCGCCCTCGGCTTCGAGCTCTGCTTTCGATTTTGTCGCCACCGTGACCTCCGGCTCGTCCTCTTCGCGAGGGATCGTGCGGTCGGCGAGGTACATCATCAGCCGGTCGTTCGGCATCATGACCTTCGGCGCGGTGATAACCTTGCCGTCCTTGTCCTTGACCGGGTTGCCCTCTTTGTCCATCACGGGCAGCTCGACGACGGCGCCTGTGGCGCACTGCTTCATGCGCCCCGCGAGGATCGTTCGGTATCTGGCTTGCGCGCGCGTTACAGCGTCAGAGAAGTGAGCGTAGCGACCCGACTTTGCCGCTTTTCCTTTGCGAATCCAGTCGTAGATGGTCTCTCTGGAAACGCCGACCATACCGGCGGCGACGGAGATGAAGCCGGTAGCTTCGAGCCATCGGCAGAATTCAGCTTCGAGTTGGGGCGTGAGTTTGGGAGCTCGACCTTGTCCGGGCTTGAACGGCATACGCGAGGGAATGTAGCGCGTTCCGGGTGTGCCATTCCCCGCGTTCTTTCCGAGACGCCGTTCTATGAGTCTCCCTCCCTACTACTACTATCTACACAACACAATTATATTATACTACATACGAGCATTTATATGTAAATCCTATTCTCTCTCTCTTACACTATATACATATACTTTCTATATATAGGGTCATCTTTTAGGCCTGCGTGTTGCGAGACCGGCCATCTCGACCTTGCTCAGTTTCACCGTCTCATTCCAGTAAGCATGACCCGCCGCAGCTCTAACTCCCCGTTGCTATTATGCACGCCCTGGCCTGTATTGATCGTGCGTCTGAGTGGCGCATTCACAAACCTATGGATAACTCGGGAAATCCCCTTGAGCGTGGATTCGGAAGGGGTATGGTGATCGATATGGCAACCAAGCTGCGTATGAGAATTTCCGAGACCGCCGTCCGTTTGATCAGAGCCGCGGCGTTACGAGAAGGGACCGCATTTCAGGAATACGCATATTTCGCTATCGCACGCTGGTGTGAAAGGCAAAAGCGCCAGCCTGTAATGAATCGTATCTTAGCGGCAATACCCATTGACGAGCCTGTATTGGTAGGACTCAAGGCGGCCGCCAATACAGCAGGCCTGACAATGGCGCGTGCCGTTGAGATCGCGTTTGAAACCTACATTACCGAGGAAGGGCTCGCACCGAAAAGCATTGAGGAGCCCGAGTTCGACCCAAAATCGCCGGAAACCGAGCCTGAGTCGCATGAGGCTCGTGTCGAGCCCGAGCCATCGCGCGAGTGTCACTGCACGGCTTGCGGCCACGCCTGGACACCGAAGGGCAAGGGACAGCCGGCGTACTGTCCGAAGTGCCGCTCGAAGGAATGGGACAAGGTCACGATGTGCGAGACCGATTGCGGCAGGCCGATCGAGCCACTGAACACGAAGGCGGGTCAGAGCACGATGTGCGAGCCCTGCTACCGCGAGATGAACTCGAACTGGGGGCGGGAGGCTACCGAATAAATCCAGTTTTTATATGGCTACTCACGCAGAGACAGGCCGCGGGACTGGACCGCAGTGCGACATAGCCGTAGTCGGCATGACGCTTGAGGAGATGGCGGCTGAGCTCGGCGAGCCGCTTCAGACGGTCAGGTTTGAGATTGAGCGGACGGTCAGGCTCTTTTGGCGTGGGCGGTGGGACAAAAACGAGAAGAGGTTTGTGAGGCTGTATGAATCAGTGGAGACGAGGGGACGACGATACCAAGCGCGTGAAGGAGCTCGAAGCGGCTCTGCGCTTCTACGCCGACGACAAGCACTATGCGCTCGACGGCCTGCACAGTCGGCCTTACATCCTTCTCGACCGGGGCGAGACTGCGCGCAAGGCGCTGGGTGAGCAGCATGGCTGACGGCGTTTACCGCACGCTCGTGTATCGCGCCGAGCCGCGGATTATCTGCCGGGCGATTCGACGGACGTTCTTCGAGCGCCTGTGCGAGACCGCAGGGCTGGTCGACGGCGACGAGTTTGAGGTTGTGCTTCGCAAGACCGGGCGGCGATTCGAGGTGAGCAATGCCGAGATGGTACGAGGTCGAGGTGACGTGGCCCGGGGTGAGGGACAACTGGATCGTGGTGACCTCGGGCAACACGAGGCGGAGCGCCGAGCGGTGGAGTCGGGTGAAGGCGCGCGATGAATTTCCCGACCGCAAAGACCCGCAGGCGCGCGCGCTGAGGGCGGTGAAGGGACCGTGAGTAACTATCCGATTGTCTACAAGGGCGTGCGCGAGAAGCTGACCATCGAGGAGGCCGCGAGGGTATGCCAGTACGCGACCGAGACGAAGGTGGAATGGATGCCTCGCGTTCGGATGTATCTCGTAACTTTCAGGGGCGCTGATGGCCTTGAGTATGGGCATATTCTGACGGCCGACAACTCGGTCGATGCGCTTAGCACTCTTTCCGCCGCTATCTACAATCGGGCGCACGAGACGGGGTACTAAATGGATCAGGAGCAGTGGGATAAAAACTACCTCGACTGTTCCCCGTCAGCACAAGTTGGACAGAATGGAGTGATTGAGGAAGAGAGGATTTTGGGCTCATCTTAACCGCGGAAGGAGCGGCGATGAGATCGAAAGTGGAGCGGCATTCGGAGGAAGCGGAGAAGGCGGTTCGCGATATTCGGCGGGCGACCCGCCGGCAGTACTCGGCGGAGGAGAAGGTCCGGATCGTGATTGCGGGTCTGCGCGGCGAGGACAGCATCGCCGAGCTGTGCCGCAAGGAAGGCATCAACCAGAATCTCTATTATCGCTGGTCCAAGGACTTCCTGGAGGCGGGCAAGAAGCGGCTGGCGGGCGATACCGCGCGCGAAGCGACCAGCGACGAAGTCAAGGGGTTGCGCGCGGAGAGCCCATCAGCTCAAGGAGCTGCTGGCCGAGCTGCTGCTCGAGAACCGCCTGCTCAAAAAAAGCGTACTCGGCGATGGGGAGTCCGATACATGAGGTACGCCGCCGCCGAGAAGCTGGAAATCATCCGGCTGGTCGAGCAATCGTCGCTGTCGGTGCGGCGCACCCTGGCCCAGCTCGGCATCCCGCGTTCCACCTTCTACCGCTGGTACGAGCGTTATCTGGCGCGCGGCGCCGGGGCCCTGGAAGATGGCCAGCCGGCGCCGCGCCGCGTCTGGAACAAACTCCCGGCTGCCGGTGGCTGCAGGCAGTGGTTGAGCTGGCGCTCAAAGAGCCGGAGCTGTCGCCGCGCGAGCTGGCCACCGCGTTCGTCGACCAGCAGCAGTACTTTGTCTCGGAAGCCTCGGTCTACCGGCTCTTGAAGGCGCACGATCTGATCACCAGTCCCGCCTTCATCCTGATGAAGGCCGCCGACACCTTCGCCCAGCCGACCACCGCACCCAATCAGCTCTGGCAAACCGATTTCACTTACCTGCGGGTGATCGGCTGGGGCTGGTTCTATCTGTCGACCGTGCTCGATGACTTCTCGCGCTACATCCTGGCCTGGAAGCTGTGCACCACCATGACCGCCACCGATGTCTCCGACACCCTGGCGATGGCCCTGCGCAGTTCCGGGTTGGAGCGCGTCCGGGTCCGGCATCGACCGCGGCTGCTGAGCGACAACGGGCCGTCCTACCTCTCCGCCCAGCTCGGTTCCTGGCTCGCGGAGCACGGCATGACGCACACCCGCGGCAAGCCCTATCACCCGATGACCCAGGGCAAGATCGAGCGCTACCACCGCTCCATGAAGAACCAGATCCTGCTCGAGAACTACTACTTGCCGGGTCAGCTCGAAGCGCGCCTCGCCGAGTTCGTCGATTACTACAACATGCGGCGCTACCACGAGAGCCTCGACAATCTGACCCCGGCCGATGTCTACTTCGGTCGCGGTCAAACCATTCTGACACGGAGGGAAAACATCAAGCTGCAAAACCATCGAGCTACGACGCCGGCTGCATCACCAGGCCGCAGCCACAACTTCAACTCAGATGGACCAGATCCTCTCTTAAATCCATTGCTAACTTGTCCAAAAGGTTCTGACGACATACAGCCTGACGACGCGCCAGGAACGGCAGATCGCGCGCACTATGCACGTCAGCCTCAAGGAGTACAGGCGCGAGCGCTGGGCGCGTTACTGGTATGGGCCGAAGAAGCCGCACGATGTCGAGTCTATGAGCGAAGAGGAATTCGACACGGAAGTCGATAAGTTGGTCCGCCGCGAGGATGAGGAAAAGAAGTGAAGACTGACGCCGTTGGCGGCCCAGGCCAGAAGAAGCGCACCGACCCGCACAAGTGGGAGACGCACGAGGCGCTGCTCGTCATTCCTGAAGGGCCACTGTGCGTGACAACGCGACTCCTGCGTCGCATCGAGGTCAACGTCTGCGCGGCCTGCGGCTTCTGGTGCGAGGGGAAGCCGGACTACGTACATGACCTGCCGCCGTGCAAGTTCGTGATGGAGGAGGCTAAGCAATAGACGCCGCGCTCCTCGTACCTCACGTACGCGCGTGGCAACGGAGCAAAGGGTACTGATGTTACTTCCGCGAGACCTTATTATCGTTCTTGCTGAGGCGCCACTCTTCGATTGCCTCGAGGTTGAATCGCCAGTCGGAGCCGACTCGGTAGGCCGGAAGCTCTCTGCGCTTTAGCAGCCTATATATCGTCGACTGATGAACCTTCAGGTAGCCGGACAGTTCTTTAACGGTCAAAACAGGTGATTTTAAATCCATCGAGGGTCGTCTCTCCTATTAACTAGACGCATGGTCTGCGCAAAGCCTCAGCACCATATCTGACGGAGCGCCGACTTCAAGTGCAGCGAGCATGAAAAAAACTAATCCAGACACACGCCCCGGTCTGCACTTGGCCGACACGCTGCGCCGCCATCGCACGCTGCTCGACTGGCATATCAAGCGGTGCGGCGCGGAGTGCTGCGTAAGCAGCGCGCTGCGGATACCGGTGTGTGGGCCGTCGAATCCCGATCGCGACGTCTGCCCGGACTGCTATCACTTCTCGGAGTGTCACGTCGGCGCCGAGGTGCGGCCGACATTTCCGATTCGATTCGCAAAGGTGGCTGCGAATGACTGAAGAGATCGAACTTATTCGATGCCAGTACGTGGCGCGATGTAGCGACAAATGGTGCCGCTCAATGGCGACAACCATTGCTCGACAAAAGGACGATCAGGGCAGGCCACGACGGCAATGGGAGCTGTGCGACAAACACGCGGAGGTGCTTAAGACATCGGTGCTGAACGTCCGCGATCTGAGGGATGTGAAATGAGCAGACCACACAACGCGGCTGACCTGCGCGACTTGCTACTCGATGCGCTCGACGAGACGGGGCGGGCGTACAAGGTTCTCGACAAGCTGGTCACTCCCGTAAGCGCGACAGCCGTCGTTTCGGTAGAGATGAACGGGCACGCCTACACGATCATGGTCAGAAAGGACGATTGATGGCGATTGAGTATAAGCGGATGCAGGACGACGATGGCGAGCCGCGCGACTGCGATTCGTGCGGGTATCCGGCGCCGCTCGCGACCTTTCAAAGCGCTCCAACAAATGAGCCGAAGACGATCTGCGAACTATGCGCAGGCACGTACGCTGGCAGCGCGCTCGACTATCCGAGCCAGTATCCGAACGCCGACGTGCTCAAGACGATCTGTCACGTGGGAAATGCGATTCTGGCTGAGCTACGGAAGAAGCCGTAAGGGAGGATGATTGATGGGCGCCCACCTAATTGACGGCGAGTTTCAGTCCGACAAATACCCGACGACGCCTCGCGGCAAAGTGCCGTTGAGCGTGAAGGACGAGAGCGCCCAGGACCCTCTCTGGGAATACGCACAACGCCGCCGCGCGGCTGATGCGGAGTTTGCCGACGACCTCGAGGCGGCACTGAAGGCTGTCGGCTATACACCCGGATCGCTGCTGGACGAGGTGGGACGGCTACGAGACGAGGCAAAGGAACTAAATCAACTCTTCGACCTTCAGTACACCCGCACGCGACGGGCCACCGCGCTGTGGCAAAAGGCCCATAATAAGCCGAATGTGTTGCCCGATTTAGGAGAACTGATCGGCTGGCTTCTGGAGCGCGCCGCAATCGGAAAGGAATGATGGGCGATCTCAGCCTGTTCGGTTCCGAGAGCCTCGGTATCCACTGCGTATTCGATCCCACGCGAACCTATCGCTACGTCTGGTCATACGAACTCGGCGATCCCAACAAGCGGCTGATGTTCAGCGGACTGAACCCTTCAAAGGCGGACGAGTATCGCTTCGACAACACGGTCAAGAAGTGGATTGCGTGGACGCGCGCCTGGGGGTTCGGTGCCCTCGACGTGGTGAACGCGTTCGCTTTGCGCTCAACCGATCCGAAGGCGCTGTATGTCGCGGCGCGGGAAGGGGGCGATCCGGTTGGACCTGAGAACGACAGATACATAGTCGAGGTCGCTGCGCGCGCGAGCCTACGCGTGGCAGGCTGGGGGAAGCACGCGGCGCTACTCAATCGCGGCAGCCGAATGAAGGAACTGCTTAAGGATTTCGAGTTGTACTGCATGGGCGTAAATCAGGACGGCAGTCCGGTGCATCCGCTGTACGTGGCGAATGCGATGCGGCCGGTACGATGGAGGGCGCATGGCTAAAACGATCAAGCGTCGTCTCGAAGAGAATGACGGCGAGCTCGCCGACGACGATGGTCCGATCTTTTCGACCGCGGCAAAGCTGGTGAAGGCGCTCGACCGCGCGATTCCGCACAGCAACGACCTCGAGGCCCGCGGGTTTGTTCGGACCTGCAACGACCCGATCTAGGAGACCTCGATCATGGCCGAAAAAACGATCAACCGTCGCCTCGAAGAGATTGGCGCGGCGCCACCGCATCACCTTGGCTGTTAACCCCGAACTGGGTCGCTAGTGCTTTCAGCGTCATGTTCTCGGCGATCGCGTCGTGGGGGATCAGCACGTACTGCCAAGGCTTGCCGCTGTAGCTGGCCGCGTACTCGATGCCTGGCGGCACCATCGCACCGCGGCCTCTTTCTTGGCCTGAACGTCCGCGTGCATCCAACTGGTTGCTGGCCTTCGGCTCCAGCATGTAGATCGTGTCTGCAGTTTCGGCGACGAAGTCGGGCTGATATTCGAGATGGTCCGCGCCGCTCCTGTAGAAGATCTGGAATTGCCCCTTGGCGGGCTTGAACCACTTGAGCGCATCGCGCTCCAAGAATGACCGCCAGCTTGCGCTCGGCGTCGGAGTCGAACTTCTGCACCGGATAGAGGCAGCGCTGGAACCCGCCGAACAGATATTTCGCCATGTTGCTCTTGTCGGCGGGCGAGTGCCGGAAATCGAGAGGCTCGCTCGCCGGCGACGGCGCTGTAGGTGCTCGGCTTCAGTTCCGTGAAGCCCTTGCTGATCTTCACTTCGTAGCCGACGGCTTCCTCCCAGTAGTGCTCCTGCATCTGGGCATGGATGAACCGGGCAATGTCGCGCTGGTAGCATCGGAGGACCTTCCGGGTGTCCTCCTCGGACAGATAGCTCTGGAAGTGGCTCACGGTCTGCGCGGCCAGATCGTACAGCAGGTCGGCGTGGTCGTCGTAGGAGACATCGTCAAAGTCCACCAGGCCGCTGACGACGTAATCTTCGAGGCGGGCTTCCTCGATGCCGCCACGGCCCAGCGCCACGACTTCGAGCTGGTCGGTGCGCAAGTGCTGGATCCATAGCTCGTCCGAGACGGCCGGATACCGCAGCGTGTCCAGCTTGAGCGTGAACGGCTTGAAACCCGACTTCACTTCGCCCTTCGGGACCACCAGGATGCGCGGAATGTCGATGGTCTGCTGCGCCACCAGTTCGGCCGTCTTTGCAACGACACGCCGCGATGTCCGGCTTCTCGCAACTCCTCCGAGCGCCAATGTGCAGGCTGCCACTGCTCCTGGACTTCCTTGACGATGGCCGCCTGAATCTCGGGCTCGTGCAGATGCGCGATAGTCGGCACTGCGTGGGGCTGGTTCTCCAGCTTGCGTATCACCTCGTAGGCAATCTGTGCCACCTTCTGCTCTTCCGGCTTCGTGAACAACGGCTGCTGGCCTTTGCCGGCCACGCTTGTGCTGGCCGTCGATCTGCTCCGGCTGCAATCCGAGTTTGGTCGCAAGTTGCGACTGCGACACGACTGTGACTGTCTTCTGTGCCAGCTGATCCGGATCCAGAACGACGGCCTGCAAGCGGATGGCCGAATCCGGCTTGTTCGCCTCGTCGACGATCTCCTGAAACTTGTCGTGCGCGACGATGTTCAGCCGGTCCACCGCCGTGACGCCGGTGCGCTTGCCGTAGGGCAGGCGCAAGCCGCGCCCGATGGACTGCTCGATCAGGGTGCGCGCGTTGGCGGCGCGCAGCGGGACGATGGTGTAGAGGTTGGTCACGTCCCAGCCTTCCTTGAGCATGTTGACGTGGATGACGATCTCGGTCGGCTCGTCGGTGTGCTCGACCTTGAGCAGGCGCTCGATCATCTCCTCCTCCTCCGCGCCGGTCTTGCTGGAATCCACCTGGATGACCTTGTCCTTGTAGCGGCCCTCGAAGAAGCCGTCCGACTGGATCAGCTGCAGCAACTGCGCCGCGTGCGTCGTGTCGCGGGCGATGACCAGCACGAACGGCTTCACGATGGCGTTGCCGGTTTCCCGCGCGTAGGTTTCCAAGTCGCACCTTCACGCTCTCGTGCAGGCGGATGCCGTCCTCCAGCTTCATGCTGCTCGATCTCCTCCGGCGACATGCCGGCCGGGTTGAAGTTCTTGCGCGTGACGACGGCCGGTTCCTTCACGAAGCCGTCCGCCATCGCCCTTGCCAGCGGGTAGTCGTAGATGACGTTCTTGAACGGCACCGGCCCCTTGCCGGTTTCGACGAACGGCGTGGCCGTCAGTTCCAGGCCGAGGATCGGCTTCAGTTCGTTGATGGCCCGCACGCCCGCCGACGCCCGGTAGCGGTGCGACTCGTCCATGATCAGCACGAGGTCTGGCAAGCCGGCCAGGTAATCGAAGTAGCTCTCGCCGATGTATTCCGAGAGGCGCTTGATGCGCGGCGACTTGCCGCCGCGCACTTCGGAGTTGATCTTCGAGATGTTGAAGATGTTGACCTTGCAGCGCAGCAGCTGGTCGAACAGCGTGCCCGACCATGGCCTTCGTAGTTGTCGCCGGTGATGATCTCCGGCGGCGTCGGTGGCGAATTCCGCGATGCCCTTGAACACATACTTCGGCGTGTTCGGCGTGAAGTCGGCGATCAGCTTGTTGTAGATCGTCAGGTTCGGCGCCAGCACGAAGAAGTTGTTGATGCCGTGCGCCAGGTGCAGGTAGCCGATGAAGGCGCCCATCAGCCGCGTCTTGCCGACGCCCGTGGCCAGCGCGAAGCAGAGCGACGGGAAGTCGCGCTCGAAGTCGGTGACGGACGGAAACTCGGCTCGGATGGCGTCGAGCGCGGCCTGCACGTCGGCGTCCTTTCGTGGGCGGCGCGATCTCGGTGATGCGGTCGAGGATCTCCAGCGAATGGCGCTGCGGCTGGCGCAGGCTCAGGCGGCCGGCGATGGCGTTGACGTGTCGATTCATCGGCCTTGCCCTCCTCGCCGAAGAGCTGCTTGCTGCCCTGGTCTTGGGCGGCGCTTTCGGCAGATTCTCGACCTTCAGGCTGTAATCGTCGTGGCCCCATTCGCAGCGCGAAAGCACCTGCTTGGGAATCTTCTTCACGGTGAGGTTCGGATAGCGATCCGGCTTGCCGCGGAACGCGGTGCAAAGCACCAGCAGCGTACGCTCCGGCCCGACCTCATCGCTCAAGCTGCTGAAGCTGCTCGTGGCTCAGGTGCTGCGGTGGTGACGTAGATGAAGTCGCGCTCCGTGGAATGGCCGTGCTGCCAGTAGACGGTATCGCTCGGCGCGTAGGTGAAACCCTCCAGCTTGCACAAGGCCTCGGCCAGCATCGCGGCGTTGTACTCCTTGCTGATGACCCAATTGCCCCACTTGTCCTTTTCAAGCAGCGACGGCGCGAGCCGGTAATAGCGGAAGCCGCCGCCGCCTTTCCAGCCGACTGCCTCGGTGATGCCGCCGGGGTCTTCGCCGTCAATGACCTTCTTCAGGCGCGGGATGATGTGGGTGTGGCAGTGCTCGCCCAGTTCCACCATGATCCAGCGCCGGCCCATCTTGTGGGCGACGGCTCCCGTCGTGCCGGAACCGGCGAAGGAGTCGAGCACCCAGTCGCCTTCTCGCGTTGCGATTTCAAGAATCCGTTTGAGAAGCCGTTCGGGCTTCGGTGTGCCAAACGGCGCTTCCTGTGGCACGAGCGCCTTCACTTCTGCTTTGGAAGTCCGGTTGCTTCCGACTTCCGCATGGAACCAAATCGTTTCCGGCGGACGGCGACGAAGGTTGTCGGCGTAGATGCGGAAATACGGGGTCCAACCTTTGCGCCCTTTCACCCAATCGATCCTTTTCTTCTCTTCTGCGCACTTCTCGGGACTCCAGCGCCAAGCGCCATCCGTTCCGTCCTGTCGCTTCGGAAACACAGGGGTTCCGTCGGGCGCAGTCAGTTCGAAGTAAAG
The DNA here is from genome assembly GCA_963755865.1 of uncultured Acidobacteriaceae bacterium. Classification (GTDB taxonomy): domain Bacteria; phylum Acidobacteriota; class Terriglobia; order Terriglobales; family Acidobacteriaceae; genus Bog-257. Next base: position 30,528 of record CAVWLY010000017.1, read on the forward strand.
GTCGGCCGTGCGACGCGTGAATCGCCCTGCCCGCCCATTGCCCTGAGAGGCTTCGTGTAATAACGACGCCCCTCTTCATCAGTCCTGTCATAGTGCTCTGGTGGTTCATCGTCTTCTGGCAGCCGCTCGAACTGAACCGCTGCCTTGTTCTTAGCGAATACAAAGACGTAGTCGTGGCGCGAGGAAAAGTACTCCGCGTCCATCCTAGGACTGTCGGACTTTTCCCAGATGACCGTTCCGAGAAAGTTCTCGCGCCCGAATACCTCGTCCATCATCACCTTTCAGTAGTGCGCTTCGTTGTCGTCCAGCGTTACCCAAATGGATCCGTCCTCTGCCAGCATCCGCCGCAGAACTTCCAGCCGGTCTCGCATCAGCGACAGCCAGAGCGAGTGTTCCACACCGTCATCGTAGTGAGTGAAGGCCGAACCGGTGTTGTACGGTGGGTCGATGTAGATGCACTTGATCTTGCCTGTGAACTCCTGCCTCCAGAGCCTTTAGCGCTAAGAGGTTGTCCCCGAAGATTAGGCGGTTCTCGAAGAGGTCGTTGTCGGTGACACGATGCTTTGCGTGATAGGAGTTTCCCGCGCCTTCGAGCAGGATTCGCGGCTCCAGCTTCGGCCGGGTTTCCTTGTCGATCCAAGTCAGTTCGAGTTTTTGCCTTCGACTCACAGCGACCCCTCAATCATGCGAGCTGCCAGCGAATGGTGAAAAGCTGGACCGTCTCAGTTCGTTGCTGGAGTTTCCCCTCAATCTTCGCGATCAGCTCCTCGCGCTGCTTGTCGACCGTGTCTTGAGCGTCGAACAGCGAGCGGCGCTTGTCGTTTCGCTGCGCTTCGAGCGCGCGGATTTGCTTCTGGCCGTCGAGCTTTTCCTCAAGCGTCAGCGCCGTCGTGGCGGCGCGGCGCGCTTCCTTCACCTGCCGGTCCAGTTCCTTGATATCTCGTTCGAGCCCGAGCTTCAGGTCGTCGGCCCAGCCATCGAGCTTGTCGGCCTCGGCCTCGAAGAAGCGGGCGTTGCGCTCGGAAATGCTGCGTTGGATCTTCCCCTGCCGTTCCCGAATCAGGGAAGCGATCACTGTTGGTGAGGCGGAGCCTGAAGATTGTTGACTAACAACACGACCCGGTAACGTGAGAAGTCGTGAGGCCACTTCTTCTTCGAGGCCCTCACCGTCGTCCGTGGCTGCGCCAAAGATCCAGTGGTCCTCCCCTTGGTCGAGCGACTCCACCGAGAAGAGGCACAAGGTCAACCAGCCGCGCTTGCCGATCAATGGCTCCAGCAGGGTGATCTTGCCGGCGTGCTCGCCATACGCGAACTGGATTTCCGCCTCGGGCAGTTCTCGTCGCTTGGCGCGGGACACAACAGCTGCCGCCAGCGAATGGTTGAGACGATAAAGATACGCTTCACCGGAGCGACGTGGCAGTTCATAAAGTCCGAGCGGTATGTCGGGCGGCGCATCTGGGAATGGGCGCGAGTTCAGTTGAAACGACGAGTCGCCGATGAACTGAGCGTGGTCCGCCAGCTCATGCCGGGTGAGCTGCATCAGCAGCCGTTCAAAACGGTTCAGATACGCTTTGGAATCCTGATCCCGAACCTTGAGCTTCTCTCGCACCTCGTCGTCGAAGTTTTCCAGCAGTTGCTTGCGAGTGCGGGTCATCGACTCGTTGATCTGCAGGCCGAGATTCAAGCTGAAGCTGATCGAAGGCCACCTGTATTTCATCCGGCTTGCGGCAGCGCTGGTAGATGTCGGCAATGCGCTTTTCGAAGTCTACGCCGGATTCGATCGCGCCGAGCACTTCGTCGCTGGCACCGAAGACACCCTCGAACAATTGGAACTTCTCGGACAGCAACTGGAAGACGCGTTGATCGGCGGCGTTGTTCTGGTTGAGAAAGTTCACGACTACCACGTCGTGCTCCTGGCCGTAGCGGTGGCAGCGGCCGATGCGCTGCTCAATGCGCTGGGGATTCCACGGCAGGTCGTAGTTGACCACCAGGGAGCAAAACTGGAGGTTGATGCCCTCGGCGCCGGCCTCGGTCGCAATCATGATCCGCCCCTCTTCGCGGAAGTAATCCACGAGCGCCGACCGCAAGTCGGCTGTGCGGGAACCCGTGATGCGATCGGTGCCCTCATGGCGGTGCAGCCATTCGGCGTATATCTGTTTGGAGCGGTCATCTGTGTTGGACCCATTGAAGAGTACGATGCTGCCGGCAAACGGACTGTCGGCCAGCACTCGGAGAAGGTAGCTCTGGGTGCGACGCGATTCGGTGAAAATGATCGCCTTTTGAGCAGCGCCGAGTTCAGCCGCTTTCGCGAACGCGATTTCGAGCGCTGTTAGAAGGGCGCGGCCTTTCGCGTTGCGTTGGATCGAGGCGGCGAGTCGGGCGAACTCCTCCAGTTCGACGATCTCGCGTTGAATTGCAGCGCGGTCGTCGGCGGAGAGTGGATCGGCCACTTCATCGTCCGTCCATTCCTCGACGGTTTCGCCCAGTGCCTCGTAGTCTTGATCGAGTTCCTCTTCGAGCGATTCCTTGGGCTCCTGTTGCGTCAGTCGGGCCTTGAGACGGTTCGAGATTGTCGTGAGCGCACCGGCGATCGCGAACGTGGACGACGCAAGGAGCTTCCGGAGCACGAGCGTCATCAAAGTGCGCTGACTTGCAGGCAGCGCCTGTAGGTTGTCGCGGCGCAGGTATTCGGAAACGAGATCGTAGAGCCGGTCCTCGCTTTCCTCCGGTGTAAAGGGCTGCACGATCGGATGGCGTTCGGTGTATTTCACGTAGGGCAGAACCTGGCGCCGTAACGTTCTGTGGCACACAGGCTTCAGCCGCGCCTTCAGTGTCTGAAACACCTGCTGCTGGCTCAGGTTGGCAAACTGCTCGCGGAAGCTCCGTAGGTCGCCGAAAGTATGCTCGTCGATGAAACTGACCAGACCAAACAGTTCGAGCAGAGAGTTCTGCAGGGGCGTAGCCGTAAGGAGCAGCTTGTCCTTGCCAGCCAGTGCCAGCTTGAGCGTGTTAGCGATAACGTTCGATGGTTTGTAGACGTTGCGCAGACGATGGGCTTCGTCGATGACCACCAAGTCCCACGGCAGGCTGTTGACGTCGCCGGCTTTGCTCCGCGCGAAGTGGTAAGAACAGATGACAATCTCGGGGGCCTCGAACGGCCGGAAATGGCCCTGCCTGATCGCCGTGTTGTAGGATTTCGATTCGATGATGCGACACGGGATAAAGAACTTCTCGGTAAGCTCTTGATACCACTGTTTGCGGAGGTTGGCTGGCGTGATCACCAGGATTCTTCTCTTCCGTTCCGCCCACCGTTGCGAGAGCACCAGGCCCGCCTCGATGGTCTTGCCCAGACCGACCTCGTCAGCGAGAATGGCACCCTTAGAGAGCGGAGACCGGAACGCGAACAAGGCCGCGTCAATCTGATGCGGATTCAGATCCACCTGGGCGTCGATCAGCGCCCCGGCTAATTTGTCTACACTGTCCGAGGGAAAACGCTTCGTCAGTTCGTACGCAAAGTACTTGGCGTGGTAGTCGGTAAGATTCACTGTGCAGAATACATTCAGTTCAGTTTCAGAAATCGCGTTAAGTTTCCATTCGCTCAACTCGCCGCCAGTAGAAAACGCCGATTGTAGATGTGGTGCAGCTCGCGCTGCGTCAATTCGCTCTGTTCGAAATCGATAGTTCTCCTAGTCTACATTTGGGTGCTTCGACTAAATCGTGTGGTTGTCGTTCCGCTCGCACGACGCGGTGCGTCGATATTGAAATCCGAGGGCTCATCGAAGTGTCACGCCGGTCTCATCTGCCGCCAGCTTGACGATTTCCATTGCTTCTTCGAGCAACCCGTCCACGCCTGGCGAAGGCGTGACATCAGGAATTGGAGCTGCCTTTTCGTAGATCTCGTCGGCGATAACATGTGCACGCACGAATGTAGAACGATTGCCCGAGAGACCATACGCTCGTTGCCAGTCGTCGGCGCGCTCGTTTTTGACGCGCCGACTGCATATAGAGAGCAGCCGTCTACTCACCTTGTCGGCAAATTCACTGAAGATGCTCTCCTTTTCCTGATCATTTGGCTCGCCGCCGTCCCAGCCTCTAGGCTGTTGGATGGAAATCCAGATTCGATTCTGAAGCTCGGAATACAAGTCTGCGACGGGCGTCAAATCCTGGTATTCATCGCCCCAATTGTAAGCTATGCGCCGAGCCAGAGCCTTGATCCGCGCCCAATGCTCCTTGATGTATCCGGCCTTCGTACTAAGGCCCAACCGCGCCCGCCAAGATTCTTGAAACGACCTTGCCGCCGCGCTGATTGCTAATACAAGCATTGTCCGATCATATACGGGTTTGCCGGGTGCCTGAATCTGCGCCGGAGCGATCGACTCGATTAATTTAAGTAGCTCTTTGAGCTGGGATATCGTCCGCCGGGCAGCACCCCTTTCAGGATTTAGCGATTTGTGGATTCCGCCAACGAAAAAGCATGCGCAGTCGCGTCGACGTCGAAGCGCCGCTTCCGCATATGGACCCAAATCCTCCCCTATCCCGGCCAACACATTTTCTGTGGACTCCAAGACATGGTTTCTGCGAGCGTTCACACCAGGCAGGTTGTCGCCTTGTACTGCGTCAAAATGCGTAAAGCAGAACGCCAATTTGGCAACGTTTCCGGAAGATACGAGCGCGCGCATTACTGCGACTGGTGCAGCCTGCATAGGTTGCTTTGCTGAATCAACCAAGACCACCGCATCCACAGTCTCGAAACGTCGAGTAATGGCCGTCGGAACGCTCGCGGCCGACGTGGGCGTGTGCCCTAATCCCTCCCCGTCGAAGAGTACCAATCTCGGGTGTTCAACCGAATCCCACTGCGGTGAAAATGGTCCGGCTACGCGTATGCCGTTTATCAAGGGTGTCAGCAAGCGGCCGAAATACGGCGCGAAATTGCTCGAGAACTGCAGTACCGAGCGGACAAAAACTCGCCGGTCGTCGGTTGAAAACGTCCAAGACAGCGGCCATCCCTGCTTCGTTCGATTGATTTTTCCAACGCTCAAGAGTTCAAATCGCTTTCCAACCTCATCCATAAGCTGGTCCGCAATCTCATGAAAGATATCATTGTCGCGGAGGAGATTGTCCAATTCCTCTTCAAACAACTCCTCTATCACCCGGCGATCCGATTCGCCGGCTTCAAGCTCTTTTACCAATTTGTCCCCATAGGAGAGAGCGACTTGCCGAAGTTGAGTGACAGCGGATCTGAGAATCTCATTCGTTTCTGACAGATCTATCGTGCCGAGCTCTTCCGGGCGGACATCGAAAGCTTCCGTTTGCGCATCATCTTCGCTCTCGCCATCTACTTCCTCTTGTTCGTCTTTAAATCCAGAGCCGAGCACGTAGTCGAGCCTAAATCGTTGATCGACGTGGCGAAGTAGGCGTCGAAGGAGCTCCGAATCGTCAGCACCTCGGTAGGCAGCTAAAACAGCTGTGGATATGCATTCTTCGATGTAGGTGCGTACCTCAAGCTGCGACAGAAAGGTTACGACAGCTCTATAATCGCCGGGCGCAATCACTATCTCCATATCCGCGACGGTGGTCTTTGCAGTGGAGGTAGATGGAAAGCGCTCCTTTGTTTGATCGGTCCCGAGCAATTGCCTTATTAGCGTCGTCTTTCCGGCTCCAGTCGTGCCGAGAAAGAGCGCCTGACGATACCCTTCACGGCTCGTTGGTAGTGGAATGTGTTGCTCTCTAACCGCAAGGAAGTCGATACCCTCCGGCACCAGCTCTCGAAAGAAAATTTCCACGATCCGTGAGTCAAAGCGCTGGGCTGCGACTTGGCGTGCGGCTGGCTCCCAATAGCTCGGTTCCGTCAGAATTTCGTTCATTTGCGAGGTTAGTAGCTCAGCTTCCTGATGATTCCGCGTCCCAAGTCCCCCTCTTACGCGTCGTCCGGGCTTCCCTGTGGCCGGATCAACGCGCACGGGATGCCTGAAAATGATGGACCAACCCTCCCGGCCCTGTGAGCGACTCAAAGTCGCCCTGTAGGTCATTTTCTTTGAAGAATCATTTGATTCGGGCATGGCTTTCTCCGTTGTTCCGATGTTGTTCCGACGCAGCATATCTGCCCGAAGTCTCCGAGTCAATATATTGAGGAACAACTCCGGAACAACGGAACCCTCTTTCTCAGGCCGATTTTGATGAAGCGCGTCTTGCCATGGGGCCCTTCGCTGCAAACCTTGGCGAAGAAAAAACGAAATGATAGATTCTGAGCGTGCCTATTCGAACATGTAGGGTCAGCTGCCGCGACTCGCGAGGCGTTGAGCATACAGTCGAAGTCACGGCGCAAAGCCTGTACGAGGCCGTCGCTCAGGCGCTTCGCGTATTCCGCGAAAACGAGTGGCATGAAGATCCTGATCGCGACCCTGCAGCGGTCGTCATACACGTCAGGCAGGCAGAGATAGAGCACAGGGTCCGAATCAGGGATTTTGAGAATTGGCTCGAATCGGCCGGCAAGAGTCCTGCCGAAATGGCGTTGAAGAGTCGGCTGAGGACCATCCTCGAACGCTGACTTTCCAACATTTAGTGGTCAACAGATTGGGAATACTAAGTTAGACTATAAGGCAGAACGCGCGTCGCGCCCAGGTGAGTTATGGCTGAGCAAAAGCACAATTGAGTGGACAGACGCGACTTGGAATCCTGTCACCGGCTGCACAAAGATCAGCGCAGGTTGTGACAATTGCTATGCGTCAAGATTTTCAGAGCGCTTTAGGGGGGTGTCTGGTCATCCATTTGAGAGCGGTTTCGATCTAACTCTGCGGTCTGAAAGGCTCCTGCAGCCGCTTGGATGGAAAAGATCTCGGATGATTTTCGTGAATTCCATGAGCGATCTCTTCCACAAGGACATTCCGAAAGACCACATTTCGAAAGTCTTCGACACGATGGAAAAAGCCGATTGGCACACCTATCAAGTGCTCACCAAGCGTAGCTCACTTTTGCGAAAGTTTATCAACGAGCGTTATCGGACCCGCAAAGCTCCTGCGCATATATGGTTTGGTGTTTCTATTGAGAATGATAAAGTGGTGTCTCGCATTACCCATCTTCAAAATGCAAACGTTAGTGTTCGCTTTTTGTCAATCGAGCCTCTCATCGGCCCAGTGGGTAAGTTGAATCTTGGGGACATTGATTGGGTAATTGTAGGTGGAGAAAGCGGCCCCGGTGCGCGACCGATGGACCCCAAATGGGCAATCGATATCCGCAATCAATGCGTCAGATCGAAGGTGGCGTTCTTTTTCAAGCAATGGGGTGGTAGGACGCCCAAAGCAGGTGGCAGATTGCTTGAAGGCAGGGAGTGGAATCAGTTTCCTAGAGAAGCGCCTACATCAATGTCACGATACGAATCAGAGATTGGCGCGTGACTGATGCGCCCTTTAAATTTGACGAGATTGGTTACTGGTCTGAGCTAAAGCTCGAGATCATAGAAAAATACGGCTCTGCTTATACCAAAGCGTTTAACAAAAACACGCTGAAAAAATACTATATCGATGGCTTCAGCGGTGCTGGTGTTCACTTGTCGAAACAGACCGGGATCGAAATTGAAGGCAGTCCGGCTCGGGCGCTGAAAGTTTCTCCCTCTTTCGATGGCTTCTATTTTATCGATGTCGATCCGGAAAAGACCGCGTTCCTCAGGTCCAAATGGGGAAACAGAAGCGATGTCCATATCTACACAGGTGACTGCAACGAGATTCTAACGAAAGAATTATTGCCGACGATTCAATGGGAACAGTACAATCGTGCCCTTTGTCTGCTCGATCCATATGGCCTGCAGCTGGATTGGGAAGTAATGCTGAATGCAGGACAATCTCGTGCGGTCGATATGTTTTTGAACTTCCCCGTCATGGATATGAACAGAAATGCGATTTGGAAAAACCCGCAGAAGATTCCTCAAGGTGGCGTCGAGCGAATGACTAAGTTTTGGGGAGACGAGTCCTGGAAGGAGGCTGCCTATGCGACGAGTCCACAATCTGGTCTCTTTGGCGGCCCCTGAAATGGTGAAGCAGGCCAATGAGGACATCGTCGCCGCCTTTCGGAAAAGGCTGAAGAAGGTTGCGGGATTCGCCTACGTCGCCGAGCCGTTGCCAATGAGAAACAGCGCAAATGCCGTTGTGTATTATTTGTTTCTAGCATCCCAGAAATCTGTAGCGGAAAAGATCATCGAGGATATCTTCAGCCACTATAGGCCGGGCCCAGAATCCAATCGTCGGTGACTTCGACGCCGGGTGTCTTTGACGACGACAGCCTGCTTTGGAGGCGCGATGATCGCCAGCGTGAAGAACAGTGCGCGGGCGGCCGCGAGCCTCAGGAGGTCGCGTTCTCGAACAGCACGTCCATGAGCGTCTCGCCCGGGATGTACTGCTCGACCTCCGGCAGCTTGAGCTGCTCGAGAAATTTCTTACGCTCCTCGCCGTTCCTGAAGATGACGGTGAGATAGAAGCCGGAGTTTTGCTCGTCGGGCTTGGCCTTGAGCGCGGCTTTGACGTCGCGCAGCTTCTGGCGCTCCTCTTCGGTGATCTCCTTGCGCGGTTCGGCCTTGGGCGCGAGGTCTTTCGCAGCTTCGGCCTGGCTCGCGAGGATGGCCTGATCGGTGACGGCCTGGGTGTCCGTGCCGGCCGAAGCATTCCCGATGCCGAGGTCGGCGCTATCGAGCAGGATGCCGAGATCGACCTCGTTGAAGCCGGTGTTCTCCAGAGCGACGCCGCCTTCGGTGAAGAGCTTCGCGAGCAGCTCGTTGTCGAAGCTGCCCTGCGCGTTCGGGTTGTTCAGGAAGATGTTGAGCTCTTTCTCGGCCTTCTCATCGAGGTCGACGACGGCGACGTCCATCTCATAGTCGCCGCTCTTCGGATAACCCTCTTTGGAGTCGATGTCTCGCAGGCGCTGATGCCCTGCAACGAGATTGCCGGTGCGGACGTTGTACGTGAGCGGGATGACGAGGCCGTTTTTCTTGATGTTCTCGCCGAGCAGCTTGCGCGCGTGCGCGTCCATCTGGCGCGGGTTGTACGGCGCCGGGTCGATCTCGCTGCGCTTCACGCGCTTCATCTTGAACGCCTGGTATTTGGTGACCGCCATCTCCTCATCCTCCCTGCTTGGCCGCACGCGTCGCCTTGGCCTTTGCGATGGCCTGCGCGCGTCGCGCCTCTCGTTCGGCCTCCTCGGCGGGGCCGTATATCTCTTCGCGCTTGAGCAGCGCCTCGACGAGCGGGAACTGCGCTCGGATGCGCTCGTAGTCCTCGGGCCACGTAGCTTTGATGCGCTGCAGGTACTTGCCCTGGCGCTTCTGATTCAGATCCCAACTAAGCGAGTGCGGCGCGAGGCCGGCAAAGACGCGGTAGTCGGCCGGCGTGGGTACGCGCGCGAGCTTCAGGTAGTTCCAGACGTCGGCGTCGGTCCAATCGACGAGCGGGAATATCGTGCGCCGCTTGCGATCGATGCCCTGATTCTTTTCCGCCTCGGCGAGCTCACCGCGGCGCCAGAGGCTATCCGCTCGCTTCTTGCCGGCGACCAGCCACGTGATGCCGGTCTGGGCGCGAATGACGTTCTCCTGCTCGGTGAGGCCCATCTTCTTCGTGAGCTTGTCGATGGGCAGATCGTGACGAAAGTCCGAGCGGATGTAGTACGCGCTCAGGAAGGCGTGCGGCAGCCGCATGATCTCGAGGCCGTATCGCTGCTCGGCCCAGCGCAGCGTGCGTTCCTGAAACGACAGCCCTTTAACCCAGTAGAGGGAGTACGGCTGAACCTTCGGGAAGACTTTGACGGCGAGGTCGAGACACGCGAGCGCGTCCTTGCCGCCGCTGAACGCGACGAGGACGGACTCGACGCCCATCGCGCGCGCGGCGCGCAGTGATTGTGATGGAGAGACTCCCACGGCTTAACACAAAACCGCCGCTGGTCGATGATGTACCGAGTCAGCGGCGAGTTTCGTTGAATGCGTCGGACTGCGGCTTAGCGCTTCTTGCGTCCGCCCTTCTTCTTCGCAGGCTTGCGTGCCGCCTTTCTTGCCGCCGCGCTTTCCGCCTTTCTTTCCACCGCCGCCGGAGCTGCCATCGGCGAGCAGGTGTCGTTCGTGAATTCCATCGTAGCCTCCTTGTCTAGCTAGACACTGCCCTCAATTAAATCGGGGCTTTACAACAAGGAGTCTGAAGGCTTCTAGGTGTGCCTCGCAACTTTTGCGAAAAAAAGTGCGGATAACTCGCGGGGCTGTGTCTGTTCGCGCACGATGATAGGTCGAACGACGATTTCGGGCCACGCCTGGACCAGCCGCATGATCGCGAAATGGCCCTCGGAATCGAGCCGCCAGGCATTTCGGTCGGCGGCGGCGGGCATATTGCAAAGGAAAAGAAGTTAAAAAATGGACCATTGGAATTGGCCTTGCGATTTCTGTTCGAGCTGCTGCTCGCGTGGCTTCGGCCTTAGAAACGCTAGTGCCGAACGAGCTCAGTGCTTCCAGCTACGGCAGAACTCCGTGCCGCGCGCGGTGCACCAGCGATTGCTGCAGAGCTGCGACATCGGATTCGCGGGGATCGCCTCGATGTCGGATGTCCGTCGGTACTCGGTGACAGCCGCCTTGATGCGGCTGATGGTGCGCGCGGCTTCGCGCCGGCACTGGGTCGCGTCGTATTCGATCTGCTCCGCCGGCGGCTGCGGCTTGTCGATGGAGACGCGCGGGATGTAGTCGATGACGGCCTTGTCGATCTCGAATCCGTTCGCCTTCGCCAGCAGGATATACGCGCCAAGCTGCGCGCCCGCGGGCCAGGTATCGGCGCCTGACTTGAGATCGCGGAGTCGTGGGCTGACTTCGATCGTCGTCCGGGTGCCCGACGAGGATGAAGCCGTCGCCGACGTCGGCGCGAAGCTCCTCCTCGATGTAGTCGGGATCGATGAGCGGCAGGACCTGGGCGTGGTAGACGAAGAGCATGCGGCCGATATGCTTCTCGGCTTCCTGGGCGCTCGTGACGCCGGGCTTCTTGTCGTAATTGCAGCCGTCCTTGATTTCCTGCCGGCAGGCGGCGACGCCGCATTCGACCGCTTGGTCGAGCGTGACGGACTTGCCATCGCGCTTCGCGATCAACAGGTATGCTCCGCCGGCGTGCAGCGAGTGGCCGATAGCGGCTCCTACGTCCACCTTGCGCGGGTAGAGCTTGACGCCCTTGGCCTGCACCTCTTCGCGGAGCAGTTCGTTGGCGGCCACGCGGCGCGCACAGTCGTTCCAGGCAGGAAGACTCGACGGACGGATGACAGTCGGTTCGCTCATTTCTTCAGCCCTATGAGCTTGTCGAGGTCATATCCACTCGCGCGCGATAGCAGGACCGCGGCTGTCGCCTTTACGATGGTGCCCTTCTCGATCCACGCGTAGACCGTCTGCGTGGGCACGTCCATGAGCGCTGCAGCTTTCCTGACGCCGCCCACCTTGGTGACGGCGTCGAGCACCGGTCCAGGCCGCAGCACCGATTTCTTGACAGGTTTTTTGACGCTCATGCGTCTCGAAGCTAGAGTGCGGCGCATTGTCCGTCAAGTCCTTTCAGCACGATACCCACATCTTCTACGCACCGGGCGAGAACATAGAGGCCGCCGTGAGAGCGGATCAGGTCTCTGAAGATGCGCTGATTCGGCTGGAGCTCGCCGCTGCCGGTCTTGCACTCGATGGCGAGCCAGCGGCCCGAGGGTTTCATAATGCCGATGATGTCCGTGCCGCCGTCGATCCCATAGCGGATGACCTGATTGTTATGGAGCGCGCGGGCGACGCCCGTCGCCATCTTGAACAGCGTAAGGTCTGGCCGCACCGAGTAGGTCAGCAGGATGCGATTAACGAGGGCGGCGTGCGCGCTCATCCGCTGTCCCTCGCCTCCTCTACCTTCCGACGCCATTCCTCAGCCTCGACCGCAGCTTCGGTGTCCCTGCGCTTGCGCTCCTCTTGGATGCCGAGCTCAAGACAATGCTTTGACCTCTTGCCGGGCGGCTCGTCTGCGCAAACGCGCGAGGCGCCGAAATCCGGGCATTCGCAGTACGGAACGCACTCGTACTGACACACGACGCAACGATGGTTGTGGGCTACTTCGGCCATTCTCGTATCCTCAAGTCTTCGGGCCATTCGTCGGGCTCGCCGCCCTTGGAATCATTCAGGCGGAGCGTGATGGCGCCCGGATAACGGTCTCTCTTCGCGGCGCTCAACAGTCGCGTCGGGGAGACGCTGCGCCATTCCTCCTCGGCCATTACCGGCACAGCGCCCCATTGCTTGACGAAGGTCCGCACGTCAGCCGCGCGGCACTGGCTCACGACGCTGCGCATCCAATCGAGATGGCATGGTCGCGCGCGCGGCCCGCTCTCGCCGCCTACGATTACCCAGTCGATGTCGCGCAGCAGGTGCGCGTCCAAATCGACAGCCTCGAGTAGCGGTTCGACCGATAGGAACCGAACGACCGCAGGGCTGAGCTGAAGCCAGCCAATGCGTATCTCGGCTGCCTGGCCGTTTTCGACGCTTACGCCGAGCCAGAGATTCGGCTGCGGACACGGCACTAGACCTTCGGCTGCATAGAAGCCCGTGCCGCGCGGCCCGAGCGCTTCGCGCATCCGCTGCGCCCTCTTCGTCAGCACGATGTATGTGTGCTGCGGCGTCTTCGCGATCACCTCAAGCACGCGACTGATGAAGTAGAACGGCACGCCCTCGTGAAACAGATCGCTCATGCTGTTCACGAACACGGTCGAGGGCTCCTTCCAGTGGAACGGCTGCTCCAGCGCTTCGTGTACCAGACGGATACCGCCAGTCCAGACCGGACCATGCTCGGTCATCCGAGTGAGCCCCGAGTAGGCGCCTTTCAGAGTGCGATTGTTCTCCATGCGGTATGCGCCATACATCGCGTAGCAGTTGGAGCAACCCTCCGAGATGATCGAACAGCCGCGGACCGGATTCCACGTACGACCGATGGTGTCAGGGCGCTGCGTCCACTGTATTTTGCTCAGAGCGCTCATTCGATCTCGCCCTCCGCTGGGAAGAGGCAAAGCGCGATCACGAAGCCGGCCAATAGCCAGACGGCGAAACCTTGAAGGTAGAACATCTCACACCTCACAAGGGCGCATCAGCCAGACGTACGCCTCGAAGGTCACCTGCTTGTCGGGATGAATGCGCTTCCACCCGACGAAGTTGTTTCCGAGCGCCTCAAGCTCGGCATTGGAGATGATTGGAGCCGGCGAAGTGCGCTTCTCCGTGTCAGCCACTAAAATTATTTCAGGCATAACCTCCTCCATAGCTTGCGGATCAGCCAGAGGCCGCCCGCAGTGATAGCTATTCCGCCGCCTACATCAAGTACGAGCCAAGCGACCACGTAACCTAGAATCGCGAGTGCGTGCACTACGCGGCCACTTCGGAAAGCTGACTGTGGCAAACGCCATTGATCCGAACGGGCGCGATGAAGTTCCACAAGCGGGCGATACTCCGCCCGGCATCGACCTCGTCCATCTGCCAACGTAGCGCCCGGCGAACGCTCGTAACCTCGAGGTCGAGCGCTTCGCATAGCGGCACGAAGCAACAGAGCGACGACCTGTTATTGCTCTCGATCCAGGCGCGCACCTCTTTGCGGATTCGTTCCGGGTTGGGCTTATACCCGTTCAGGAGCGGCGCATCGTAGTCGTCCATCGCCTGCCTCAGAACGAAGACGAGCAGTCTCTTCCAGCCAGGCGTGCGCTTCGATTGAAAAAGCGCATAGAACTGACTACGCAGTAGCCCATCGCTCGCCATCATCGCTTCGGCCGCTGCCGAGAGGCCCGTGTTATTCCCAAGTGTTTCGTAGTCTCCGAACATCATTCACCCCTTGTTGCTAGTTGCTGGCCTAAAACGGAATGTCGTCGTCCGGTGGCAGTTCCGAGTGGTTCCGCGATCCGTGGTCGTCGAAGCCACCGCCGCTATCCTGATGCCCGTTACTATCGCCGCCCTTACCTTTTGCGCCGAAGTCGAACGCGAAGACGGTCACCTCGGTGATATACCGCTTGCCGCTCCCGTCCTTCGCTTCGTATGAGCGGGTGCCGAGACGGCCGTGCACGATGATTTGGTCGCCTTGATGGAAGTATTTGCCGATGTTCTCGGCGGTCTTCGCCCAGGCGACGCAGTTGTGCCAATCCGCCTTCTTGATCAATTCGCCGGCGTCGTTGCGATACGAAGAGTCGGTCGCGACCGAAAAATTTGCCTTGGCTTGACCGCTCTGCGTGTACTTCACTTCCGGGTCTTTGCCTAATCGACCCGCCAGCACTACTAAGTTCATGCAACTCTCCTTTGCGCCTGGGACGCTTTACGTGCCGCGCGGCGTTTCGCCAGCACGATGTTGATCCACCCGGGCTTGTAGCCCTTCTCTCTCGCAATCTTTGCGAGCTGGTCGCGCTGCTGGCGCTCCCATTCGAGCTCTTCGTCTTCGCTCAGGTCCTTGAACAGCTTGACGTTCGGATCGAGGCGCTCCTGCTTCCACCTCTGGCGCAGCGCCTCTTCGGGCGTGAGCCGCACGAGCTCGCCGTCCACCTCTTCGATCTCGCGGTCCTGCTTCGGGGCCATCGCTTTGCACTTTGGGCAGCGGTCAGCGCTCGCGCTGAAAATGGTGAAGCAGAATTCGCAGACGCGAATCGCTGGCGCCTGCTCCTCGTCGCGCGCGCTGCGCTTGCGGCCCTCAAGCGACCACTCGCGTTCGTTGTCGGGCAGGCCGTGACGGATGCAGTTGCCGACGTGGTCTTGCAAGATCATCGGCAAGCCGTCCGGCTTCGGACGCATGCCGCGACCGACCATCTGGAGGAACAGCGTCACCGATTGCGTAGGGCGCAGCAGGATGACATCGCGACAGGCCGGTACGTCGACGCCCTCGGTGAGTAGCTGACAACTCGTAAGTACCTTGAGCGTGCCGGACGACAGGTCTGCGATGAGCCGCTGGCGCTGCGGAGTATCCATGCGGCCATCTATCGAGGCAGCCGCAAAACCCGCGCGCTTGAATTGCTCGGCGACGTGCTCGCAGTGACGGATAGAGACGCAGAACGCGACCGCCGGCTGATTCATGGCGAGCCGCTTATAGTGCTCGACGGCAGAGCCGGTAATCGTCGGCTTGTCCATCGCGCCCTCGAGCTCCTTCGCGACGAAGTCGCCCATGCGCGTATGCACTTGAGTTAGGTCTAGGTCGGTCGGTGGCCCGTACACGTCGCATGCTGCGAGATAGCCGCGCTCGATGAGCGAGCGCATCGGCGGGCCCATGATCAGCTTGTCGCAGTATTCGCCGAGCCCGACGCCGTCGAGGCGCTGAGGCGTGGCCGTGACGCTGAGCTTGAGGGCTTGCGGATAAGCCGCGTAGACCTTCTCAAACGATGCGGCCGCCAGGTGATGCGCTTCGTCGAAAATGATCATGTCGAAGTGCGGCCACTTGACCAGCCTGTTGGGACGCGACAGTGACCAGACGGACGCTATCTGGACGTTGACGGGATTTGTGCTATGCCCCGGCGCGATTACGCCGTAGGGAATTTCCTGAGCCTCGAACGAGCGGATGTTTTGATGGAGTAGCTCGTCTCGATGGACGACTACGCAGACCTTAAAGCCCTTGGCCGAGACCGAACCGCCGATGTAGTTGAACACCGCACTCTTGCCGCCGCCGGTGCTGAGTACGTACAGCACCGACCGAAAGCCCGCCTTATAGGTCGCGCGGATTTCGCCGACGCCTTGGTCTTGGTAGTCGCGAAGAACGATCACGGTTACACCGGTTGATTATCGTTCCCTGGCTCGTCCTCAGTCGCGGCCTCTTCCTTCTTCTTGACGACGAGGCCGCACCCATCGACCTCGCGGCCGCTGAAGCCGTGACACGCGAGGTTGCCGTCGTCGTTGAAGAACAGGTCGCCCTGCTGGCAGTTCGGGCACTTGTCGTCTTGGTCGAGCTCGCGCTTCGGCGGTGCGGGCAGCTCAAACACGTGGACGGGCTCGGGGCGATTTCGCTTCGCAACCGCCTGCGCAAGCTCTTCGGTCGTCGGACTCAAGGCGTACATCGACGACGGACTGTAATACTGAGTAATCGCGCCGTGCTCAGTAGGTATGTCAATTCGCAGCACCCCGTGGCCCGCCAGCTCGGTGGCGGTTACGTAGCCCGTGAGCCGACGGTGGCCCATCAGTTCGAGAATCGCCCATGATTCAAACTGTTCTTTCCGTTCCTCCAAGTTCGTTTCCTCAGTTCTCTTCGGTGTTCTGCTCAGTTAGCGTGTAGCGGGTGGGCGGTGCACCCATGACAGTCGGGAATGGCTCCCCGACTAGCCACTTGAGTAACTTGATATGCTCGTGACGTAAGTAGGCGTTGAACGCTTTAATCATATACGCGAGCAGGACGTGGCGTTGGGCGCGAGCACCTCTGACTCGATGCTCTTGAAGTAGGCGTTCTCGCAACACCAAGATCGGGTTGCCTTTTTGCAGTCCAGCCCCCTCCAGCAGCCTGTTTACGAACTCATCCGCTGCTACCGCATCGGCCCGGTGGGCGATTGCATGCAGGAAGGCGAGCGAAGGAATCGACACTACGCGCTTCGCTTGCTTGCACCGAGCAATGCTTTCTCTCAGCCCCGGATTATCTTCGAGGACATCGGCGGATTCGGTCGCGCTCGGCGTTACTCCCCATTTCTGCTGTGAGAACAGGCCGTAGTCGTAAGACCACACAAGCCGAACCGTGGCCTGGAGAGCGTTGACGTTCGTCTCGTCTTCGAGACTGAAGAAATCGGCCGGCTTCCGCGATTGGCCGGTGTCCATCGTTTTGAAGGCCTCAAGTGAGACGCCCCAAATGACGAAGGTCTTGAAAGAGACTCCACTCTGAATGCAGGCGGTAAGGCGATGATGTCCATTGCGGAGGTGCCCCTCCACATCGAAGATCAGGGGTTCACCGTTGAGTCGCCATTCATCGGCGATCATGTCGCGGATATACTTCGCAATCGAGCTTTTTCTGAGATTTCGATTGCCGGTGGACGAACTCAAATACCGCTCAGCTAGAACGGGTATTACAAGCACCATGCCGCAGGCGTGGTGCCTATCGAGCGGGCTCCGCTCGATTTCCTGTTTCGGAATCCTAATGACGCTACCCTCTTCCATCTCCCTCAACCTCCGTTTTTCCTGCCGCCTCAGCGACGCGTGTTAATTTTCTTCTTATGCCGCTTTCCGCTTGCTGCGCGGCTTGCTCGTCATGCACGCTCGTCTATCGCCCTTCGCGAGTAGGTAGAGGCGTCGAAACTCGACCTGCTCGACCATCTCGTGGAAGCCGGGGACCGGGCCGTCGACCGCCAGGCAGCGGTCGTGCACGCGCTCGATCAGCTCCGCGATCTCCTTCAGCCGTTGGACTGGCGTCATCATGCGGCGACCCTCTCTGCGATATGGAGCGCCCGCTCTTGTATGCGAGAAATCTTGGAGCGAAACGCCTCGTCATAACGGAGACGCACGGCCACTACTGCGTAGTCGTGCTGCACGGTGGAGTGATCGCGCTCGAAGAACATGCCGATTCGCGGAAACGACATGCCGCTTAGATTGCGGCAGAGGTACATCGAGACCTGTCGCGCGCGCGCTACGTGAGACTTTCGACTGCGGGTGAATATCAAGGACGGCGGGATGTGCTCGTCGAGCGCGGCAGCATCCACGATGTCCATTGGTGCGAGCCTCATTGGCTACTCCTAGTCGGGAACCTTGCAGCCGTTCTGCTTCTGCCAGTCTTCCATCGCTTGGGCGCAGTCGCGGGCCTCGCTCGTCTTCGCGAAAGGCGTGCCCCATGTGGCCGCCATCAGCGACCAGATTTTCACGACGAGCGGCGCGAGTTTGTCCGATGCGCGCAGCACGAAGATGGGTTCGTCGGGCGCAGCCTTTTCGAGGCAGGAATCGTTATGCTTCAATCCCACTGGATACCCCTTTCTGCTCCCGGCAGAGGGGGCAGTTTTCGTCGTAGCTCTTCGCTACGGTTGCGGTTCCACCACGAGCACGGTCGTCGCGTAGGTAGTTGTGGTAGGGATGGGCCTCAGTGATCGTGACGTGCTTCGAGGTGCGGATAATTAGATCGCCGTCCATTACTCAGTACCTCTTTGTTTTTAATGACGGCGGGATCGAAGCCTTCCGCATCTCCCCCGTCGATCCTTCCCATCGAGCGTTTGCTCTCAGGCCTCGATTTCCGCCGGCAAGGTTATGCGGCCTGTTGCGCTGCGGTCGTGAGCGGTTCGAGTACGCCGCCGCTCAGCCAGTAACTCTTTCCGAGCTGCATGCGCGCGAGGTCGGCCACTGCCTCACGCTTCTCAGTCATCAGCACGAGCGCCGGTATCTTCACCGTCGCGAGCAGCTTGATGAGCCCAGGGCGGCCGCGTGTCACGCCATCGCTGAGCGGCTTGCCGCCGTCGAGGATGTCGGCGCCGTCGAAGACCAGCAGGTCGGAGCCGTCCATCTGCGCCATCGCGACCTGCAGGATCGTGCGCACGCGATACTTGGCGCCCTCGGAAAGCAGCGAGTAACGCCAGCCGCCGTACGAAGTCTTGATGTCGTCAGGATCGATCTCGACGGGCTTCCATCCCGCCGCGGTACACAGCGCCTTCAGTACGGCGTTGAACTCGGTGAACTTCTCGACCAGCTTCTGCTGGCGCACGCCAGTCGTCGCGAGCGCGGCCACGATGTCCAGGTTGAGCTTGAGCGCGCCGGCGATGCGGTCCGCTTCGGACCTCTGCTTCCAGACCTGAAGCCGCTGCTCCGCCAGGCGGACGCGCTCGCGGCACTGGTTGACGTCGCCGCCGCTTTCCTCACTCTCGGGAAGCGCTGCGAGCTTGGCCTTCGCGGTCTCGACCTCTTTTAATTCGGCCTGTAGCTGGCCGAGTAGGCGTAAGGCTTCGTCGTGCGTCTGTGTGGCCGTTTCTTCCGGCAGCGTTGCGAGCTTCTCCGCCGCCCGCTCGGCGTTCTGGAGCTCGGCCTCGGCGACACCGATTGCGCGCTGCGCCTCTTCGGCCGACATCTCGCATTCGACCTTGGGCATGGAGGAGAGCTTGGTCTCGGCGTCCTGCGCGCGTTTCACCTCGGCCTCGATCGCACCGACCATGCGCTCGGCTTCGGTAACGCGAGCCTGGCATCGAGTCACCGTCTCGTCCGCATCAGCAATCTTGGACCGGCGAGCCTTGCTCTCAGCCGCAGCGGCCTTCGCATCGGCGCTCGGCGCCACTGTGAAATTGCCGTTGCAGTACATGACGGGCTTCTTGCAGTGCGGGCACGCCCCCACGATGCCTTCCGGCAACTCGATTGCGTCGCCGGGCTCTCCCAGCTCGCGGCGGCGGTCCTGCGCATCTTTGAGCGCGGACTGCCGACCGGCGAGGTCCTGCTTCGCCTTAGTGAGCCGGTTGCGCGCGCCGGTGAGTCCGAGCGCCTGGGTCTCTACCGCCTTGCGTTCGGTAGCGGCGCCCGCCAGCTTGAGCGTCTCGCGTAGCTTCGCGATGCGAGCCTTCAGGTCGGAGACGGCTGCAGCCGCAGGAGCGAGCCTCTTGCGCGCTTCCGCGTTCTCGGCGCGACGAACCTCTTCCTCCTGCGTGGCGATGCCGTCCTGCAGCACGCCCTCATTCGCGACCGTGGTTTTCAGACGCGACCGCTCTTCAGCGGAGACAGCGGACGCCGAGATGGACGCTTCGAGAAATTCCTTGGCCTGCGTCAACTCGCCCTGGAGGCTTTCGAGGGACGCGGAGGCGAGGTCTTCGGACCAGCCCTCGGGAATCCAGTTCATCATCCTGACGGTGCCGAAGCGGTCGTTGGTGACTTGTTCCCACTGCCCCTTCAGCTTCTGGCCCGTTTCGACCGCACGTTGGTGAGCGCCGTCCCAGCCCATCGTCTCGACGCCCTTCCAGATTTTGTCGACGACCTCGGTCGTCGTACCGTCGAGGGCCTTCGCGAGGTCTTCTTTGGTGGGTGCTGTCTTCAGGTATTCGAGCAGCACGCGCGAGCGCGTCGGGCTGTCGAGCCACACGAGACTGTCGAGGCCGAGCGCATAGCGACTCGCGCGCGGCGGCCGCTCTCCTTTGGTGCTGTAGCGGCTAGGCGGGATGGCGATGCTGCCAATGCCGCCCGGACCTTCGATGGATAGCTCAGCCTTGGCCGCGCCAGCGTGGACGAGAGAGCCCGCTTCGGACGCCTTCACGCCGTCAAGCACGACCGCCTGGCCGAGCATGACGCTCGCGACGGCATGCGCGAGACTGGTCTTGCCGCCCTCATTATGGGCGGCCACGAGCGCGAGCGGCGCCAACTCAAGGTCAGCGCTCACGAGGGCTCGATAGTTTTTGACTCGAATTTTCATGGACTCTCCCTGTCAACCACGGTTGACTAACTGTCAGAACGCGTCGTCCAAATTGAACGCTGGCGTTTCTTTATGCTCCGTAGTGTTTGTTGGTGCATCTTCACCTTTTCCGTTGTCTTCCGCGTTTCCGGTGGCATTTCCGCTTGATGCTGCCGCCATATTCGCGCTATCTTGCGTCGTCTCGGTTCTACGGCGGCGCCTGCTACCTGAGCTGCCTCCTCCTTCGCCACCGTTATTTTCTACAGAGGGAGAATTGGCCGCCACGGCAGCCGCATCAGGGTGAAACTCTTCGGCAATTTCGGCCTGCTCATCTGGATCGAGTTCGTGCAGCTTGTCTTTCGGGATGCCCGACTCGATCTGCGCAATGCGTGTGAAGAAGTGCCGGTCAGCCTCAAGCTGGCGGATCATGCTGAGCCGCAGCTCTTCGAGAGACCCGCGGTACTCGATGCCGACGATGTAGACCTCGACCGGCTTGTTGGTTGCCGGATTGGTCTTCGTCTGCTTGTTGAGCGTGAGGTTGAGCGGAAGTCCGGCCAAACGCCCACCGGTAACGCGACGGATAAATTCGAGCGAGCTTTCCAGCCCTTCGCAGGTGCCCCACGACGTGGTATCCAGTCGGTAGACTCCACCAACAGTGAGCGCGCCTTCGATTATGCAGTCGAGGCGGCCATGCGGTTTGCACTTGTCGGGTTTGTCGTAGCCCGGTTCGGTCAGACGCGGACACGGGCAGGCCACCTCTTCGCGGTCCGGCCCATCGCCGACCAAGCGCTCGGCAACGCCGCTGCATCCATCGCTGAAGCACCAGCGCGTCTTCCCGCGCCAGGCGCCGAGGTACTCGCTGTAGTTGAGGTCGAGATCGTTGTAGATGAGTTGAATCGGCAGGACTGTCGGCTTGTCGCCGTACTTCTCCGCGAGAACCTTGTGCAGCGCATCGTCGCGTTTGAAGTTGCCGGTCTCGTCGCGTTCCAACGTGGTGATGACGAAATGGTCGAGCTTCATGGGCGGCTGCCACGTCTTACCGCCTTGACCCTGGCGCTCTGCGCCTTTCTTGCCGATTTTGATGTGGCCCTTGATCGGCAGCTTGGAACCTCGAGGTTCGCCGCCGCCCGCCATCGCCGACTGTCTATTCATCCCTTCCTTCTCCCTGAGAGTTGCTATGCGTAATGCGCTGATCGCTCTGCTGGTTTTGGTGACCTTCGGCCCATTTCAGTGCCGCCCGGCGTACAACGCCCGATACATGTCTCTCTTCAGCAAGCGGGAGCATCGCCCGCTGCGACAGGCGAGCAGACAATCCGAAGCGCAAGGGCAGGCCGCAGAACCCTCAACTGTCCGTGTTGAAATCCCGCCGAGGCTCTCTGTTCGCATGCCTCGACCGTATCTTCTGTCAGATTTTCTGTCAAGATGGCTGTCAGATTCTGAGATAGCACCCCGACCACCGCCCGTTCGTACTGCCGCTAGGATACTCGAAATCTGAGAGTTGTCAATTTTCACACGAGAACTCTCATTTAGAATCGGAGAGTTGTTGGGTTTTACTTGACATCTCTCAGCGGTAAGGGTACATACGTGCGGTATGACACGCTCTGTGCCAAACTCAGGCAAAAGCCGGTCGGGGGATCGGGCCGCCGGGGTGGGAGGGTCTCGCGTGTCGCCGCAAACAAAGACGCCGCAAAAGACAGAGAATGAGTTAGACCACAGGGAGGTCCGAGCTGTGGGGGCTTTGATGGACGCGCGCGACAGAGAGCTGCGTGGTGTTGTGGGGCCGGGAATTCCGAGCTTTGGAGAAATTGTTGAACGGTTGACGAAGGACCCGCCTGATGGCCGTCCGATCAACTGGCTAAAAATCGCGGTCTACATGATGGGCGGCATCGACAAGGTCGCCGAGATCATGGACGTGACGAAGGCCACCGTTTACGGCTGGCTTCAGCGAGGCAGAGTCGGGGTACGCAGGCTCCAATACTATCAAGTGGAAAAGATAGCCAAGTTGACCGGCATCCGAATCGATCTGATTGGCGATTGCGGGTCGGAGAACGAGCCGGGCGACGAGCCGAAGAGGCCAGCCGGAAAGCGGAGCGCCCGAAGCAAGCGCTCTCACGGACACTGAGGCCGTGGACCAACAGTCCGTGCCATCGCTCGTCGACGGCCAGATACTTACGGTCGAAGAGTTGGCAGCAGCGCTGAAGCTGCGACCGAAGACCATCTACAATCATATCTCAGCGGGTCGGCTGACCCGCGACGATGGGGTCATCCATCTCAACGGACGGTGCGTTCGCATTGTCTGGCGAGTCTTCGAGCAGCGAATGCTGCAGGGTAAGATTTCGCTGGGGGCCGCGGCGTAGATGGGGAAGGTCTTCGCAAATCGAGGCTCCCTGCTCGCCAGCTTCCATATCCCGCGTGACGGTCGGCGCGTACGCTGGCGTTACTTCTTCGGCCTATCCGACACGCGAGACAACCGGCGCAAGGCCGAGGCTATCGCGAAAGAGATACGCGAGATGATCGCAGCCGGACGGTGGGCCGAACTAGCCGACCGATTTCCGAACGTCGAGGTGCTCGCGTCATTCCGAAAGCCGGCCACTGAGCTCACCTTCCGCACGCTCTCCGAGCGATTCCTCGCGCAGCAGAAGGCGGTCAACGCCGAAGGCACGTACGCGTATTATGCGGAAGCGCTCCGTACTTTGATCTGGCCGACCAACCTGTCGGCCAAGCCCGCGCGCCTGATCACGGCCAACGACATCACGTTGCTGTTGGGCGAAATCAACCGCAGCCGTGGGACATACCGCGCGAAACAGGCGCGAAGGGTGATCTCCGCGGTCTTCGGCTACGGCCTATCTGACTATCTGGTAGACGAAAATCCGGTTCGCAGGACGAAGCCACCGAGGGCCGACGAGATCGAGGAGACGGTCGATCCCTTCACGAAGGAAGAGGTGCGCCTCATCATCGACGCCGCTCGACCGGGCCGTGAGCGCCGGCTCGTCACCGTAGCGCTTGGCACCGGCATGCGACCCGGCGAAACCTTCGGACTCAAGCGCGAGAATGTAGACCTCGCTCTGGGCGTCATTTACGTCCGGCAGACTGTTGGTCGTCGCAGCGAAGAAGGAAAGGTCAAAACTCCGAAATCCAGGCGCACGATCCAGATGACGGAGCCCGTGCGCCAGGCGCTCAAAGCGCAGCTTGATGACGTCCAACTGAAGGGGCCTTGGGTATGGCTCGATGCGCACCGCGGGAAGCCGCACAGCGGGCGCCAGTTTGCTCGCACGAACTGGTCAGCGATTCTCAGGCGCGCGGGGGTGACACATCGGAACTTCTATCAATGCCGACACACGTACGCGACGCTGCTGCTTGCGGCCGGCGCTGACTGGACCTACATCGCGGATCAAATGGGGCACACCAATCTCACGATGCTTCAGAAGCACTATCTACGATGGAAGCAAGGCAAACCAAAGGGACCCGGCGTTGACGTGATGGCGGACGCGCTCGGACTCGCGGCCGTGGTGAAAAAGGCGGTCTGAAAACCTTTCAGCCAGATTTCAGCCATGATGCGCGGGAGTTGCACTATATCAGCCGGGAAAAACTTAAAGACTCCCAATCGTAATACCTACTCGGATACTTCCTTATATTTCAAGTATTTACCGAATAGTGCCCGACTTGGGAA
>CAVWLY010000018.1:0-251198 GCA_963755865.1 uncultured Acidobacteriaceae bacterium
TCCGGTCGAAGGCGAACGCGATTCCGCTCTGAAGCCGAACACGATTCCGTTGTGATTCCGAACAGCATTCCGGTCTGAAGGTGAACACCGATTCCGGTGGGAAGGCGAACAGTTTTTGTCGCCTGGCGGAATGGCGTTCGGCTTGGAGCGGAATGTTTTCCACAGACGAGCAGCAGGAGGTGCAGCGACGCTGGACAATCACCCGGCATTGAAACTCCGTCAATCAAGGAGGACAGGGTGCCGGCCAGGAGAAAGTCCATGCGGAAAGTCAAAGAGGTTCTGCGGTTGAGGTTCGAGTTGGGGTTGGGGCAGCGCCAGATCGCGCGCAGTTGCGGAATGGGGCTGGGCACGGTCACGAGTATCTGGAACGGGCGGTGGCAGCCGGGATCGGTTGGCCGTTGCCGGAAGGCTTGGGCGAAGAAGAACTGGAAGCCAAGCTGTTTGGCAACCAGCCCGTGCAGGCCGCAGCGGTGCGACAGCGGTCACAGCCGGATTGGAATACCATCCATCAGCAACTGCAACAACATCGTCATCTGACCCTGCAGTTGGTGTGGGAAGAATACCGGCAGGCGAATCCCGAGGGGTATCGCTACAGTTGGTTTTGCGAACGCTATCAGCACTGGCGGCGGCACCTGGATGTGGTGCTGCGTCAGGAACACAAGGCCGGGGAAAAGATGTTCGTGGACTGGGCGGGGGCAACGATCCCCGTCTATGACGCCACGACGGGGCAAGCCTGGCCGGCATCGTTGTTTGTTTCTGTGCTGGGAGCCAGTTCCTATACCTATGCAGAAGCGACTCGGGATCAGCAGTTGGAAGCCTGGATTCAGGCGCACATCCACGCGCTGGAGTTTTTCGGCGGGGTGCCGACTCTGGTTGTACCCGATAACACCAAGACGGCGGTCACCCGAGCCTGCCGCTACGATCCAGACCTGAATCCCACCTATCAGGAGATGGCGATGCATTATGGCGTGGGAGTCGTGCCCGCACGTCCGTACAAGCCGCGAGACAAAGCAAAAGCGGAAAGCGCGTTCAGGTCGTGGAACGCTGGATCGTGGCGGCGCTGCGAAACCGGAAGTTCTTTAGCCTGCCGGAACTCAACCAGGCGATCCGCGAGCTGCTGGTGCGACTGAACGAGCGTCCTTTCCGCAAGCGGGACGGATCGCGGTCGAGTCTGTTTCACAACCTTGAGAAACCGGCTCTGGCAGCGCTACCAGCCGAGCGCTTCGACATGAGCCAGTGGTCGCGTGCCACCGTCAACATCGACTATCACATTGCCTTCGATGGGAACTTTTACAGTGTGCCGTACACGCTGGTGCAGCAGGTCGTCGAAGTCCGCTCCACGCCGACCACGGTGGAGATCTTCCACAAGGGCAACCGGATCGCTTCCCACCTGCGCAGTCGCAGGCGCGGGCAAGCCATCACCCAGAACGAGCACCGCCCCAAGAGTCATCAAGCCCATCTGGAATGGCCGCCATCGCGGATGGTGAACTGGGCGCGCAGCATCGGTCCCAACACGGCCCAGTTGTTCGAGCGAATCCTGAACGAGAAGCCGCACCCGGAAATGGGCTACCGCTCCTGTCTCGGCATCATTCGCTTGGCGCAGCAGTACTCCCGGCAACGCATGGAGGCCGCGGCGGAACGGGCACTTCTCGCTCAGGCTTGCCGCTATCAGAGCGTGAAGTCGATTTTGAAGAACTCGCTCGACGTGGTTCCCTTATCTCCACCACAACCCGTCTCTCCACCTCTGACCCATGACAATGTCCGCGGCGCCGAGTACTTCGACCAAGGGGGACCGACCTCATGCTGAACCAACCGATGATGGAAAAACTGCTGGCCATGCGGCTGCAGGGCATGGTCGAGGCCCTGAAAATGCAGGAGCAAGATCGAGCGGTCAACGAGCTGAGTTTCCTCGAACGACTCGCGCTGCTGGTCGATCAACAATGGAGTTGGCGCGAGAACCAGGCGCTGGCGCGAAGGCTGAAAGCGGCCAAGCTGCGAGGACCGGCCTGTGTGGAGGATATCGACTATCGCACAGCGCGTGGCCTGGACAAGACGGTAGTGCGCGCTCTGGCAAAAGACTCGGCCTGGGTCCGCAACCACGAGAACATTTTCGTGTTGGGTCCGACCGGCGTGGGCAAGAGCTTCATCGCATCGGCCCTGGCACAGAAAGCCTGTCGCGACGGCTACTCGGCTCTCTATTTGCGGGCCGCCGCCTTACTGCGCGAACTGGCCCTGGCACGGGCCGATGGAAGCTTGCGCCACTTCCTGGCTCGACTGGGCCGTATCGATGTTCTGGTCATTGATGACTGGGCCATGGCGCCGCTGAATGAAAACGAGCGCCGCGAAGTCTGGGAGATCTGCGAAGATCGCTACCAGACTCGTTCCACCATCCTCACTTCCCAGTTGCCGATCTCGCGCTGGCACGAGCAGATCGGCGATCCCACCATCGCTGACGGCATCCTCGACCGTCTCGTTCACAACGCTCATCGCATCGAGATGCGCGGTGAGTCCATGCGGAAGAAACGCAATCCGCCGCAGGACGAGAAGAAGGAATGAACGAAAGTTAACATCTTTAGAGTACCGGATGGCGATTTCGCGACAGCTATCTTTGCAAGCCGACGGCGTGCCGCAGTTCGTGGGCGAGTTCCGCGGTTTCGTCACGTAAGAGCATATCGCCCACTTTTCGGCGGAGACCATGTGCCGTAAACTCCACACGGTTGCTTAGCGCGTGCCAAGGGGTGACTGCATGCACTTCGGTGACTTCACTTGTTGGAATTTCAACATCGCGTTTCCACCACAACGCTGTGCGCGTCCATCGGAGAATATCCCCTTCTATAACAACCTGCTCGACGCCAAATGCACGCCAGACGCTCACGCGCAGCCCAATGAGATACCAGACCAAAATGAACGCGAGAAACGGCAGCACGATGAGGAAATTGCGAAACGAGAAGTTACGAATGAGTGGTGAAACTAGAATCGAACAGAACGAAACGAACCCAGCAGTAAATGCCAGTAACAACAGGATGTACAAGGTTCTGTCGCTGTGACGCTCAATCTGCACGACCACCGCGCCGTGCTTATGGGTGATTGAAACGCGCCGTCGGAGATTCGTGCGTAGCGTCAGCACTGGTTCCCTATGTCTTCCTTTAAAAGCCTCGCCTCATGATACCTGTTGTGAACAGGCCAATGCATACTCAATCGGCGCCTGCGGTCGCCTGGAGCGGCCCATGATCCTTTCTTCTACAACAAGGAAGCAGGGGCAAAGGGGCTGCCGCCCCTTTCCCCTGCACCCCCAATCCCCGCCGAGCCGCCTCCGCTTCGCTTCGGACAATCTCGCTTGACGATTCCGAACACTTGCGCCACAATCACCGTGTCAGCGTCGCTTCGCTCCGACTGCTGTTCACCTTCGCTCCGGAATGCCGTTCGGCTTCCCTCCGGAATCGATGTGCACCTTCACCGGAATAGCCAGAGCTAAAAGAAGACCCCTTTCAAGAGCATTCTGGGGCTGCGAATAGCATTAGAGAGGCCGTGGATACCGCTTCGATCAAATTTTATCCATCAGTTGGAGAGCATCCAAATGAAATGCAAGAGGTGAAGCTGAAATTCGGCGCACGCAAGGCGCACGATACAGACATCAGCCATTACCTAAAGCGTAAGGTGCTTTCCTTGGGCTTCAAATCGGGAGGCAAGGAAACGCAGGTCTGGATCGCCGATCCGTGGGACGCGGAGTATTTGGGCGTAAGCACCCAACTACTCCGCCAAGAGGCGGAAATTCTTGAAGCAGAAGAATTCCTTACGCTCAGTGAGGACAGGGTCTTCGCGTCAACAGGTCGTCGGTTGCTTTTGGAAGAGCGTTCTCGCACAATTACTTCCCCTTCAAGCCAGCAAGCATCCCTCGCGGCCAACAACGCCGAAGCAAGAGATGTTTTCCTCTCACACGCGAGTGAAGATAAGCCCTTTGTACGAGAATTGGCTGCCGAGCTGCAAAAGCGCAATGTTTCCTTTTGGTTTGATGAAAGCGAGATCACCCTGGGTGACAGTCTTCGCCGGGCCATTGATGAGGGTTTGCGCACCTCCCGTTTCGGAGTAGTGGTGTTGAGTAAGCAGTTCTTCGCGAAGGAATGGCCCCAGCGTGAGCTGGACGGCATATTAGCCTTGGAGATTGACCGAAAGGTTCTCTTACCAGTGTGGCACGGTATCGGAGCCGAGCAGATAAGACAGTATTCGCCTATGCTGGCCGGTCGCTATGCTGCACAATCCAGTGAGGGTGCCGCAGTTGTTGCAGATAAAATTCTTGCGGCAATTAAGGCGCGCGCAGTATAGCAGTGGTCATGACGACCCTTTCTCACCCCCCCAAATCGCCCTCCTCGCCCAAGGCTTCGCCATCTACGCCCACCGCAACCTGCGGCGCAAGTACGAGGACGCGCCATTATGTCGTCGATTGCGAGCTTGTGGCGCGGATGGCTGCTGAATGCACGGACGACGCCAATGTCATTATTGCGGCGATGATGCACGACGTGCCGGAGGATACTGACGTAACCGCGGATGAGAATGCGCCGGGTGTTCGGCGATGCCATTACCGACCTGGTGCTGGAAGAAGCATGGGGACAAGCAGTTATGGGAAAAGGACTCCCGTTGCGCTCAAGACAGCCAGGGAGCAGCTGTAATCTTCACATCGGGAAGAATGACTCACTCCGCATCGTGACGCCACTTACACTGTCATCCTTGAATTCTACTCTGAAGTCCTTTCCTTCCACAGGCAGCCACTCGTAACTCAAGAGAGCATCTAAGCCAGCTGATAGATCGGTCCTCTGCAACACGCTCTTGAAAGGGTTGAAGCCAACGATTGACCTCTGCTCGACTGGCGGAATCCATTTCATATGATCCCGTGATACCAAGAGGTATTCGACACGATTGTATTCGCTCAAAGATCTCGACAGTAGTTTTCGCTGCCGAAGGAAGTCCGGATTATCCCTGAGAAAGCGCTGAATCATCTTAAGTTGTGCAGCGCCATGTATTAGCTCTTCGTCGCGTTGAACCGTCTCGCCAACAGAATATGGTTTTCTTCCCCACTTAAGCTCGCATATCGCAACGGTAGACGTATCGGTATCCTCAACTAGGAGGTCAACATCCGGCAGGTCTCTTCGCAACCGCACCGGCCCACCCAGATGAAACGCAGACCCGCAAGAATCCAGCTCTTCACGCATCTCCAACTCTTTTTCTGCCGATGCGGCATTATGGACTCTCGGTCTCGCATAAGAGCAAGTCCGCAATATATTTTCTTCCGCATTGCCTGCCAGAACGAAATGTGGAACTAAGCCCAAACGATGGTCCCCATCATCAAGGGCAACGAACGGGTGAACGAACAAGTCAGCGACCCGTGTCGCCCCGAGCGTCATATCGTTGATGATGCTTTCGATCGTCGCCCTTTCAATCCCGCTCATTTCGTAAAGCATTTCGACCCACTGCGGCCTCGTATAATGCAGCACTGAGCTCTCAAGGGGATACTGCCTGCTTATCTGCATCCAACGAAAACAAATATGCTCACAAACTGCCGCGATTGCGGCGAGGGCCGCATAGACTCTGCGGAACTCCAGCAGCGAGTAATCGCCGACGCTAATACCTTCGTAACGGCGAAATGCCTCGGCATATCGAGCCTGATAGGCAGTGTTAAGAGAGGTCAGCAGCCTCTCTGGCCGTGGATACTGAATTTCCAGATCTCTCCGCCGTACCGTAGCCAGCACTTCGCGAATCATGTTTTCCATCTCAGGAGGACGGTCAACTGCACGGAGTGGCATATTGCCAGGGCCCATGCTCTTTCGATACGCGCTCACACGCCTCTCTTCGATATTGTCGAGCGATACAAAAGTCACGCCAGCCGGTTCGAACGTCTCGGCAGCAATGAGGTCCCGATGCCATGCTGGGAAGGTTGCACAAAAAGGCATGTAGTGCGCTGCCGCGTTGAATGCTGCGCCAGTTGCAATCTCCCGCGCACGAGTCCATTGAAATTGTGATGCAGGGGCGGTCTCCTGTTCGCCATGCCTACGGCACCAATCACACATTATCGGTATTATGCGGCTTAGGTTGGTTAGGACGATGAGATGTGACTTTCCACCATAGGCCTGGCGAGGAATCGTGCTTTCCACATAGACCGCCGCCTGAACAAGACATGCCCATATCCCAAGGTTCCAAGAATTTCTTGCCAGTAATTCGAGTCCCTCGTAGCAGAGATCTGCTCTATCCTCCAATGAGTGAATGCTTTCGACAACGTCGCGAGGAGACCGTGACTTAACTGCGGCAACTTTGATCGCTTGATGCATCTTTAGGGGGCATCCTGGGGCCGCCTTCCGCCGCTTTCGTCTTTCGTCATTGTGGCTTCGCCGGATGCGCCTCGAACCACTTCCGCGCCCGTTCCTGCGTTTGTGATACCGCCGCGTCGCTCAGGAAAGAAGCGACCTTGTCTCTCGTTTTAGCTACTTCTTCCTGGTTGAGATAATCTGGCTTGCCCGCTGCGGCAAGGTCCAGCCAGAAATAGGCTTCTGCGTAGTCCTGCGGGACGCCATTGCCACTCAAGTAAGCCATGCTAAGTCCGAACTGCGCATCCGCGTTGCCCTGATCGGCAGCCTTACGATACCAAGTCGCTGCTTGCCCATAATCCTGCGGAAAGCCATGGGCATTCTGATACGCGACCCCAAGTTTCAACTGCGCGTCTGCAAATCCCTGATCGGCGGCTTTGCGCCACCAGAAAACTGCCTCGGCTTCATTCTTTGTAACGCCTTCGCCGCTGTAATATGCGACGCCAAGAAAATACTGAGACTTTGCATCTCCCTGATCCGCCGCCTTGCGGAACCAAGTCGCTGCTTGCGCATAGTCCCGAGGGACGCCTTTGCCACTGGCGTACATCATCCCCAGGCCGCATTGCGCCGCAGCATCGCCATTAGCGGCTTGCTGTTCGATGACCGCGACGCTCTTTTGATCGGACGCTGGCGGCGCGCTACGCTGTGCCCACACGCCGGACGCTGTAATGAACAGCGTCGAAACAATCAGCCAACGGCAGGATCGGGCATTCATGGTACCTCTCCTTTTTTTTCACTTTATTCCTATCCATTACTCCTTCTTAACCATTAGCCAATCTGCGCTGCTGCACAAGCATCCATGTGCAGCCGAACACACCACAAGCGAAAAACGCAACGCCGAGAAGCGACGACCACAAATGAGAAACGATGGTTCTTGCCAATGAAAAACGTGGTCGGGGCATGAGGATATCAGCCTTGAATATCCGCATCACGTCGGAATCTGGCATGTTGCCCGGAAATTCAAAGCAGCTTTGCGCGTTTTGCAGCCCCGGAAGTATCCACCAGCGTGCGGCATCGGAAACCTCCTCACGCCTCTTGCCGTCGCCCCAGCAGCAAGGTTCAGGACGCCTGTATTGCTCAAAGTCGTCGATGGAATCACTCTTGCCCGGAGATATTGACGGCGCTTCGCGCGATGGATCGTATTCTGCACCTGTCGCAACGTCGTACCATTTGCCGCCCCGCAAGGTTACACGGTGACCTTTGTCATTGTTAGCGACGCTCTCCCAATCAGCGCTCGGCTCAACACCAATGTCCCGCTTCTTGAAGTAGGCAATGGCCTGTTCCTTGGTTGTGCCCACAGGGAACTGGTACATCCGGCCATCGGGTCCCCGCACGAGTTGTGACTGCGTTGCGCCTGGCTCACCAATTATCGCTCCCTCTGGAATCGGAACCTCAGAACCGCTGACGGACTGAGAGCGGTCACAGACGACTCCCGCCGAAATGCTGACGCTTTGCTGAAGTTGGCTCATCGCAGAGTCGTATTGCTCCGCAGTCATTGCGAATGCGCGCCAATCTTTCCAGATGGGTTCAGCCGCGAGGTAGAGTCCGAAGAGGGAGATCAGGATTAGCGAACTGAGACCCACCGTGCGCAGACGTAAAGTAGCGACGAGCCATGTGAACGCAAGGGTCAGAAGTGTGATCCCTACTACCTGCTTCGCGCTGAGTTCCACGAGTAGGCAAACCCCTGCTATGGTCAGAGTCAGAAAAAGTCCCGCTTTGTGTCTCCGATTGATAGTCACGTTCTTCCCGACGTGTTCTAAGCGGTCTTGTTTGAGGATGCGGGCATCTCGCGTGCCCCGCATCCGTTCGCGGCAAGTATACGCTCGTGCACCCCGCACGAAATGTGACGATGCGCTCTTAAAGTCGCCGACAGCCAGCGGAGTTTGCGGTAAGATTTGCAGTGTCGGATAGCCGCTGGCCGATCACCAGCGGCGAACAGGCGGGCGCCTTCCCGCCCGCCCTTCCTGCAAGCCCCAAATGGGAAGGTCAACGGAAGGGTTGACATGGCTTCCAGCGAGGACACCGCTGCGGCGAAGAAAATGTATGCAAGCGTTCGCCCATTTGTTAGGGAGTTGCTTGAACACCTCTGTATCGAAGCCAATTCAGAAAAAGACAGTATCTTCCTATCCCTCGATAAAGTAATGAAACAATTCTGGCCAATCCTCAGGGCGGTGTGCGAGAGGCAGGAAACGCGTCCGCATGTGCCGAACCGAGACGTTACCGACTTGGAGGCCAGGTTGGGCTCCAAGCCTTTCCGGCAGCTATATCATGATGCCCTCGATGTTGCCTTCGATGTGAAGTTCGGGCACATGCAGGAATTTACGAAGGGGACACCAGGGCCGAAGCAGAACCTGGAACGGGCCGCACGGATAAAGGAACTTGTGGCTGACGGTAAGAACAGTGAACAGATTCGGCAGATGTTGGAAACCGAAGGTGTGAATCTAAGCCTGTCGGGCGTTCAATCCTACAGAAAGAGCCGCTATGGATCGACCCGCCGAAAGAAACCGCAGCAGTAAGCACCCGACAGGGTGTGTAAATTCCTATCCGCCTAACTTCCACACCCATGTGGCAATTACGCCAGCAGCAATGTTCACGTTGTAACTGACGTGCGTACAAGCCATCATGCGTAGCAGAGGGAGAGAAAACGCATGATGGAGCTGCACAACGAAAACGCACTGAACGAACGTCAAGCCGCAAGGTATCTCGGGGTTAGTCCCGGCACGTTGCGCCTGTGGCGCTCCGAAGGTCGTGCGCCGCGTTTCTTTCGCGCGGGGAAACTTGTGCGCTATCGGCGCGCCGACCTGGACTCGTGGATTGAATCGCGTCTGAGCGACCCCAAGCCGGGTCAAGGCAGCATGACAGCATGAGGGCCGCGTACGTCGCAGCGCTTCACGGTTCGGACAGGCCCGGCGATGCGTGGACAGCCGTGGAAACCAGCTTGCGGCTGAATTTTGAAAGTCCCGACATCGAAGCGGCCAAACTGCTCTTTGCCGCTGTAGCGGCGCACCGCATCGTGGAGTATCCGCCCGCGTGGATAATGGCGATTGCCCCGAGCGGTTCGATGAAAACTGCACTTCTCGATACCTTGCAGGATTTGCCGAGTGTGCATTTTGTCGATGAAGTGACCACTAACACTTTCATTTCCGGGTACACGGGCAGGCAAGACGAGAGCGAAAAGAAGAAATCCCACGCGAAGAAACCACGGGCACCCGCAAGCTACCTGCACAGGATGGGGCAAGAGGGGATTCTGATAGCTGCCGACTTCAGCACCGTACTTGCGATGGACAAGCGCAAGCGACCTGTGATCCTCGCCCAGCTGCGCAGAATCTACGATGGACACTTCTCACGGGAGTTTGGCACAGGCGAAAACTTATCCGAGAGCACGTGGAAGGGCCGACTCACTTTGCTGGCGGGAGTAACGCCAGACGTTGATAAACACTACACATTGTTTCAATCGCTCGGTGAGCGCTTCGTGCGCGTTCGCTGGCCGCGCGCGGGCGGAGTTTCGGTAGGTCTGCGAGCTTTGCGGCAGCAGTCGAGTGTTGCAACGCAACTCCGGGCCGCCGTGCGCGATGTGCTATGGCCTATCCTCTCGCAAAAGGCTATTGCTGCCCCAGAGATAGCCCCGGTGTTTGAGAGCAGCGTTGCTCACCTGGGCGAGTTCGTGGCACTCGCCAGAGCACACGTTTCACGCACACGCGAGCGGCACGACTTGGACGCGGAGCCTGCGCCAGAAGGCAACACGCGCCTGCCCCAGCAACTCGCACAGATCGGGCGCGGCTGGGCCGTTGTTGAGCGAAGTGCCAGGGTAACTGAAGAGGGAATGCGACTCATCCGGCGCGCAGCGTTCGATTGCATCCCCCCGCTTCGGCGCGCAGCCTTGCAATGTCTGATTGCTGGTCGGAGTCCCTATTCGGCGGAGCTGCCCTCGGTCCTTATCAATCGGGCATTGCAAGACCTCGAACTGGTTGGCTTAGTCGAGAAGCCCAAGAACGGCAATGCTGAATTGTCGCCCCTCGCAGCCGAGCTGTTGCACGGCGCTGATATTGCTTTCCCCCAAAGTGGCGGTACATAGTCCCCATAAAATCTTGATGCCTTACGAGTGCACTTTGGGGGAAAGTGAATTGCTGCCCGCATCCCTCTCCCCCCACACCAAGACATTTTGTATTCATAGGGGACACCGCCATCCCCTTGATCCCATGACACTTACCCACTGCCCATTGTGAATTACCTTCGCAATTCACAAGCTTTTCAGCCCCAAACTGAATCTTTAGGTCTTTGCCAACGTCTTTACGTGCCAATTCAAAAAGCGCTGCACCGTACCCTCGGCAATCCTCGCAGGGCTGTCCACAGGGAGTCGCAGAGCCGCACGCACTTGGTCGGCGAACGCCTTCTGCCCGAATGGGTAAAGCTGATACTTGAACACCAACGTGAACCCACCCAGCAAGCGCACTTCGTTGATGTAGCTTTTCGCTGCCGCTCTCACAATGAAGAGCGGTCGCAGGCCAAGATGCTGGCAAAGCTTAATCTTCACAGTTAGCTCTTTGCGTGGAATGTACTTCAATGTGTTTTTTATCTCTGCGCCGTAAGCAATCCCATCTCTCTCGAACACTCGGTCTAGATCATGATCGGTTACATTCCACTCTTTGCCTTTGTATGCCTTCACCTTGCGAGCCGTGGGCAAGAAGCCCACGGTCGGCAGAGCAGCATCAAACATCTGCTCGCCCTGTGCTCCCAGACCAGCCGTGAACGCAGGTGCAGAGAACTGTTTCACTAGAGCAACCACTTCCTGTGCTTGTCTCCGCCAGTAACGATGCGCCGCAGCGTGGTACAGCTTGATGATTCCGACACCGGGGAGTTCTTCAGTTTCTTCGGCTATGTGGCCTTCAGCCGCCAGCTCCGACACGGCTCGCGACGTTACCCAGTGGTAAAACCGATCTTCAAAGATCACTTCCAGTTGCTGTTTGTAAAAAACGCCCGCTCGCTCACGATCAAAAAATGCCCGTATTGCATCCTTGGCTTGATCGACAGCCGGATCACGCCGTCGTTCCCCTTCTTCTTCTTCTTCTTCTTCTTCTTCCCGGATGTCCGGCGCATAGTCCGGTTCGTAGTCAGGTGGCTCCCATCCGAGATACAGGTGCGCGACCATTTCTCGCGATCTAGCATCCCGCTACTTCCGGTCTGTGTCAAATTGCTGCTGGTTCGCGTCAATTCGCTGGCGTCTCGGTAGTCCCGTGGCTATTGACATAACCTTACGCTAGGTTTACTGTCTTATGCATGAAACGCAAGCAACCCGATGACGCCAGCAGCGCAGCGACTCTCATGGGCAAGCGCAGCGCAAAAGCTCGCATGAAGAAATGGGGCAAGCAGGAGTTCAACCGCAAGATGCGCGAATGGGGCAAGCTGGGCGGGCGTCCAAAGGGCAGCAAGAACAAATCCAAAACGCAATCGGGAAAGGGAAAGGCATGATCTACAAACGCGGAAAGTCGCTCTGGTACAAATTTCGCTGGAGCATAAAGCACGAGGACGGAACGAGAGAGGATCTTATGATTCGGCGGCCCGCAAGGGTTCGCAATCGCAGTGATGCAAAGGATGTGGAACGAGAACATCGGCGGGCGCTGTCTCTCGGGCACGTGCACCCCAATGACCCGTGGCCAAAACCGACAGTGAGCGCTCCGCCAGTGTTCCGTGCATTCTCAAGAGAATTCCTACAATACGCCAAGACGCACACGAAGCCGGGGACGCACAAGTTTTACGATGATTGCATTGAGCGGTTGCTCGCATTTGCTGTCATTGCAGATGCCCCGTTAGACGCGATTACAGGCGATCTGGGGAGCAAATACGCGCGCCATAGGCAAGAGGTAGCCCAGAACTCCGTTGTCACGGTGAACGGCGATCTGCGCACATTACGGCGCCTTCTGAAAGTCGCAGTCGAGTGGGGCAAACTCACTCACGCGCCGACCATTCACGAATTGCCACAGCCGAAGGGACGGGAGCGCGTTGTCAGTTTCACCGAAGAGGCGCTCTATCTGGCGAAGGCTTCCGCAAATCTGCGGGACGCAACCATTCTTGCCGTCGATACCGGGATGCGGCCTAACAGCGAATTATTTCCGCTGCTATGGGCCGATGTGGACTTGACGGCCCGCCCGGAATCGCCGCATGGGGTGATTCACGTTCGCCAGGGCAAGACTGTGAGCGCACGGCGCAGCCTTCCCCTCACTCCTCGCGCGGCTGAAGTGCTACAGCGGCGGAAACGAGAGGCGGAAACACAGCCGAAGAAATCCGCGTTTGTCTTCCCCGGCGCCGGCAATTCGGGGCACATCATCTCGTTTCAGCACCCGCACGATGAAGCGATTGCAGATGCGAAGCTAGAGGCATTCGAGTTCTACTGCTGGCGTCACACGTTCGGGACGCGGGCCGCGCAGTCGGGCATGGACAGATTTTCGCTCGCCCGTTTGATGGGACACAGCTCGCCCGCAGTTGCCGCTCGTTACTATGTGCACGTCACAGAGACGCACGTTGCAGCAGGGTTCGGGAAGTTTGTCGAGTACCAGACGCGCAACGTCGCTGAGGGATTGGCAGCCGCGTTCCCGCCAGCGACTGAGACTTTACAGTAAGGGTTTTTGCGAAATGGTGGCACATCCTGTGGCACACATTCTCCTGAGTTGCCCGCAAGTGATTCAAAGTATTGCGCACGCAACTAGATTCTCAATCTTCAAACCCGGGTTCGATTCCCGGTAGCGCTACCAGTCCTAAATATTCTTGTGATCAATCACTTAGCGCCTATCTTCCGATAATCACAATGCATACTGCATGCTCGTTTGTTGATTGCCATCTCGATCTGTTTCAGGCAGGGTAAAGCCGGGTCACGTCCACTTTGCGGTGGCTCCACTCCATACATCGACATGTCTGCAATGAGCCTGCACGTCTAGAGCTCAGCCCTGCTCCTTAATCCAGCCAAGCGTCAAATTTCAGCCTTTGATCGCCTAACTAATATTTTCCGCGTGGTCTTTATAAAAAATTTACGAACCCTTTAGGCGGGGCTTACGGGGGCAGTGTTCCAATCCCATTGGTGTGGCCACATAACGGCACACCCGTGGGAAAGGGAAACTGTGAGCATTATGTTCTTGATCGTCGGCGCCGTAGGTGTCTTTTTCTACACAGTATTCCTGATTGAATGCCCGTGGTTCCAGCGCGCTGCTAAGAAGGTGTCAGCGAGCTTTGACAACTACCAGCGGGATCGACTCCCCAGGTGGGCACCGGTTCCTAATCCATCTGGAAAAGGAGACGGCGTTCGCCTCGCACCACATAGTCCGAGTGTCTCGGCAACATTGCAGTCGGTGGAATCCGGAAGACTTAGTTAACCAGTCATAGGCTCCATAGCTAACGTAGTAATGAATCCATAAAGCTCACACTATCGCGATCCGGCCACATATAGATGCCATTTCGATATCGGTTAAAAGCTCTGTTTCGGCCAATCAATTATTCATAAGGGTATTTATAGACTATTTATACAGCGTCTCTATTCCCTGCAACCGAAGTTCAATAGTCCTATACAACAGACCCGCATTGTTGGAGGTATGATATGTTTATACTGTGTTGCGCTGCTGCCTTTCTTATGCGGCGCCTCTCAGCACATCGTCGGGCAGCTGCGATGTCATTGGCTGGAATGCTATTGATTTCAATTCCGATCGCCGCCCAAGGACCGGC
The DNA here is from genome assembly GCA_963755865.1 of uncultured Acidobacteriaceae bacterium. GTDB lineage: Bacteria > Acidobacteriota > Terriglobia > Terriglobales > Acidobacteriaceae > Bog-257. The sequence continues at coordinate 14,067 of CAVWLY010000018.1, forward strand.
AGCGCACCCGCCCATTTCGCCGTCGCCCAATGCGGACCAGCAAATATCGCCGGCCGTTCAAAAGCAGCTCGATGCCATGCAAAAGCGGATTGAGCAACTGGAGGACGAGCTGAATAAACGGAACGCCCAAGGCCAGCCGAACATAGCGGATGGTTCGGTCCCTGAGCATTCCTTTGTTGAGCAAGCTTCGGGCGCGCAAACGCCGACAGCCGTAAACGCACTGCAGGCCTCTGCCCCCGAAACACAGGGCAAACCCGCTCCATTTTCGTACGCCGACTGGACCTGGCTGAACGGTAACTCACGCGTCAAGGATCTGCCCTTCGACTCGAAGTTCTTTACCCCGGAGGTCAGAGTCGACACCTCGTTTATCGAAAGTTTCAACCATCCCAAAGATGACACCCTGGGCGGATCGACCGAGATTTTCCGGTCCAACGAAATCCAACTTGACCAGATAAGCTTTGGAGGCGACTTCCACTGGGACGATGTCCGTGCGCGCATCCTGACCATGAACGGCCTGTTCGGTGTCACCACGCCACGAAATGATGCCAGCGCAGGTCGCGGCCAATGGTCTCTTCGCGGTGCGTACCGCTACGTGTCGGAAGCATGGGGCGGGTACCATTGGAATGTGAACTATGGCCTGAATGTTGATGCTGGAATTTTTGTTTCCTATATCGGCTTGTTCAGTTACTACAACTTCGATAACTGGGCCTATCAGCCATCGTACGTGTCGTCGAACACGCCATGGTTCTTTAACGGCGTGCGCATACAGTGGTTCCCGACCGAAAAACTTAAGATTGAACCTTGGATCATCAACGGATGGCAATCTTATGGCAGGCTGGGCAGCAAGCCGGGACTTGGAGGGCAGATTTTGTGGCGGCCGAAGCTCTGGGTGTCGATGGTCTTCAACAACTACGGGATGGGAGAAGATACCCTTGGCAACGGCTACGGTAGTGCTGGCCGCTCGCGCATACACACCGACGACAGTATCGAGATCAAATACTACGACAACCCCAATAACATTATCGACAAGATGGCATTCTCACTCACTGGCGATCTGGGGTGTGAATATGGCACCACCAATAGCGTCGTGCAGGGTGTGAATTGTTACCATAACAAAAAGAACCCAAATGGCACCATTAATAGCTACAAACAGACTTTCGCCGGTTGGATGGTCTACAACCGCTTCTGGTTCAAGAAGGACTTGTATGGTCTCACCATCGGCGGCGGCGCGATGGACAATCCGGGACGCTACCTGGTACTGCTTCCGCCCATCGATGGAGCGGACGCGGTTTCCGGGTCACCCTACTTCACGCAGAATCCCGGGGATCCCTACAAAGCTTGGGACACCAGTATTACCTTCGATTACATGCCGAAACAGTACATTACCTTCCGTGCCGAGTATGGTTATCGGCACGCGAACGTACCGTATTGGAGCGGTCCAGGGGGCATTACACCTCCCGGCGGAAACACTGGCTCCCCCAGTGTCTTCGCAGGTGGGAATAGCGGGAGCCCCGGCCAAGTCGTGCCGGGAACGACCTTCGTGCCAGGTCCGTTTCTATCAGCTACGCCAGGCTATACGTGTGTGGCAGGACTGACAGGGTGGTGTCCTGACCTTCGGAAGGATGAAGCTAGTCTGAGGTTTGCCATCATGGTGATGTTCTAGCTCTGCATAACCGACCGTGCCGATGATCGGCAGATTAGGATGAAACGGCGGCCTCCGCAGTTCGTCAAGGAAGCGGAGGTATCCGGGTGCCTTGAGACAACAATTTCAGGAACGGCGGTAATCAACGACTCGACCGCCGTTCCTGGTTGCGTTTCGCAGAGCATCAACCGATAGCCCGGCGAACAATGAAGACGGCTTGATTTCTGCTAGCGCGCGCCTCCCGTCCCCGGAGCGAAAGAAACGCCGCGCAGAACCTCAGCAAAACCAGCCGCCCGGAAGGTCGTGAAGCTTTCGTCGGGCGGCAGGCTGGTTGCATTCAATTGATCTGTGATCACCACGACCTTGTTTGGGTCTGCTCCTTGATCGCCGTTTCCACTTACGGTGGAGGTGACGGCGTAAATGGTCGCTGTGCCGTCGCCATTTACGATCCCGGTAATGTTACGCAACCCATCCGTTCCCGGAGACCACGGCAACCCCGTAGCGGTGTTGTTGCCGGTTGGGTAGCCATCGATGGCGTACGGAACACCCAACTGCAGTCCGGATTGCAAAACATACGCCAGGTTCCATTGACCCTGTGCGGGATCGAATATCCATTTCTGTAGTCCTGCCGTGGTCTGCGCGGCCGCCACGGTATATAAGCCATCGGAATAGGTGTTGTCGCCGTTGCCTTCATCAGCGATATAGACGGTGTTGGCATTCGCGAACCAGATTCCGAATGGGAACGAAGTCGTAGACCTGGTGGCAGTGGGGAAGCCCTTCAGCACGCACATATTGTTGGGGTCGAGACCCTTGGTTTGCAGCAGAGAAGGATCATAGTTGAGAGGCGCGGTGGGCAGAGTTGCGGTCGATGGAGGAAGGCCGACGCCATTTGAGTCATTGCAGATGGCGAGAGTGGGATCGACCCAATACACCGTATTCACGCCGTTGCCGCCGCTGCCTTTGCTGTAGTAGAGGACGTTGTTGAAGATCGTCATGCCGCGGAAGTTGTCGTCTTTCCCGATCTTGTCGTGCTGGTCTCCGAGCTGGGTGATGTTGAAGCTCGCCAGCGGCGTCGGTAGTCCGGGGCTCTGTAAGGTTTCAGGCTCGTAGACCGGAGTTAGGAACTGTGCGCCCGCTCCGATAATAATGCCGTTGGGCTGAGGGTTGCTACCATTGCCGGCATTGCCGCCCGTATAGAAGAAATTTGCGCCATTGACGTTGTTGAAGATAGCGGCCCGTCCATTATTTCCACTATAGGCGTTGGTTTCCGTGAAGTTCATCTTGTGCGGACCATAGATAAGCCCCACAGCCCGATAGAAATTCTCTCCAACCGGGTTGGTCGGATCCACGATCGAGGGCGTGTTGGAATTCGATACGTCGATCGCATCAATGGGCGAACATATCCCATCAAAGTTAGAAACCGACCGTCAAGAGAGGAATTTAAACCTAATTCTGACTTGGACGAGAAGCTGGTAACCAGATAGTCCGCGGCAGGCGCACCTTCAGTTCCCTTGAAGTTCGGAATTTCGAGAGTGTTAACCAATGTACCGGCTACGGTGAACTGGTCAAGCAAAATCTTCGACGTAATGCCGAAACTGCCATCGACAAGATCATTATTCCAAACATAGGGATAGGTGCCGTCATTGGTGGCATTTCCGGCGCATCCGCCTTGTGTCATCTGGCAGCCCGGCGGCAGTAGCTGGCCCACCGTCACATTATTCGGATCGTTATCGTATACACTCCGGCTGATCACCAGATTGCCGGGATCGAAGTAGGGGCCGATGCTTTGCGCGGACGTAATGGTTAAGCCGGCCAGAATAGTCATCGAAACTAGTGTCAGATGTTTAGCGATCGCACGCAGATGATCCATCGTTCTCATTTTGGCTGTCATAACAACTCTCCTTGAAGCTGAGGGATTGAGCCCATCCTCATGGGATTTGTCATCGATGTTCTCAGCCAAGGTTTACGCTGCGATTACAGCATTGTTATGGTTTGGTGAATGTGTTGGTGCTGTGGCTGATTGGCCAGTTGGCGGAGTTGTCGCGAACAGATAATTGCCGCCTGGGTTAGTCGGAAGCGTGCTTCCAGGCCGGACTTGGCTTGTCGAATTTCCTGCTTCTTACTGAAAACCAGCCGCTCTTAGCAGTCGACGTCGGCATCTTATGCAGCCGGTATCGTAAAGTGGAAGACCGAGCCGCTGCCGACCTGTGAGGTGACGCCAATGGTCCCTCCGTGAGCTTCGACGATGGCCTTAGCTATTGCCAGTCCCATGCCCGTGCCTTGTACGCGATAGCGTTGATCGCGTCCCCGATAGAACTTCTCAAAGATCAGCGACAACTCCATATCGTCGATGCCGGGACCACGGTCGGCGACGCTGAGAGCTACCATTTTCCCGGCTGGCTCGGCGCTGATGGTAATCGGTGTTCCGGGAGGCGAGTATTTGGCGGCGTTCTCCAGCAACTGTACCAGCACTTCCGCGATACGCTCCAAGTCAATGCGGACGGACGGTAACGTCTCGGGAAGATGCAGCTTCACTTCCCGCCCGGCCAACCCCTGCTTTGACTTTTCCAGTGCGGCTTCGACGACCTGCCCGACGCTATAGGTTTCCCGCCGCAACTCCACTTGCTGTGCGTCGAGCTGAGCCATCTCCGCCGCTTCACCTACTAGCCGGTTGAGGCGGTCGGCCTCTTCGTTGATAACGCTAAGTAAATCCTTCCTTCCATCCGCTTCAATTTGCGGTGTCGAAAGCAGCGTCGTAACCGAAAGTTTAATTGCAGTAAGCGGCGTCCGGAATTCGTGTGTCACACTGTCCAGCAATGCGGAACGCAGTTTTTCGCTTTCGCGGGCTGCTTCCGCGCGGGTCAGCGTTTCGACGGCCCCGGCACGCTCAATGGAAATCGCGATCAAGCTGCCGACGGCTTCAAGGGTTTCACGCGATAGGACGGCGCCCTCCAGTCCCAAGCTGCCCACCGGCCTAACTCCGATGCGCAAGGGTACGAAGCACAACTGATGGCGCTCATCCATGACTGGTTCGCCCCGCCCGCTTACAGCCTCGAGTTGCTCCTCGCTGAGTTCAGGGTGATCCACCCCCGTCCGATAAACTTCTTTGCGTTTGGGCAAAAACATAGCTGCGGCCTTTAGTCCAAAAGCATCTCGCACGTAATGCGGGATGGAATTGAGCAACTCCATCACATTATCGGTGGCGAGCAATTGCTGGCTCAGGGAGTAAAGCCGCTCCACTTCTTTGCGTCGACGCGTCGCGTTCAGCGCCTCGCGCCGGGCCCGCTCCGAGAGTCGGCTGGCCACAATGGCACTGGTCAGAAACGCCAGCAAGGCAATCCAGTTCTGGGGCTCGCTGATGGTGAACGTGTGAACTGGTGGTAAGAAAAAGTAGTTGAATGCCAAAGTGGCTACGACAGCGGTAGTGATTGCGACAGTAAGTCCCCAGCGGCTGGCTAACAACAGCACAACCAGCAAGAACGTGAGCGCGACGGTAGTGGGATTTACATTAGGCAGTCGACGATATGCAACCACCACCATGACGATAGTTCCCATCGCGACGCCATAGTGGTAAAGAGCAGCTTTGAAGTGCTGGAGAGAGACGGCAAAGGAGTGCCGCCCGGTCTGCTGGTCTTCCGGTTGTGGCGGAGTCACGCCATGATTGTATCGAATCGACTTTTACGTGTCCCTGCCGCAGAATAGTGTGGCCATGCAAAAGACCCCGGAGCAATGGCTGGAAGAAACAGCCCCCTCAAAGAAGAGCGGGGTCTTTAAGCTTTTTCTCGGGTATGCGCCGGGGGTCGGCAAGACCTATGCCATGCTGAGCGAAGCTATTCGCCGGCAAAGTCGCGGCGAAGATGTAGTGATTGGAGTAGTCGAGACACATGGCCGCAAAGCGACGCAGGAAATCGCTTCGCGCCTGGAGACAGTGCCGCGAAAGAAGATCGATTACAAAGGTACCCTCTTTGAAGAGATGGACGTCGACGCCATTCTGGCGCGGAAGCCGCAAGTCGTGCTGGTCGATGAGTTGGCGCACACCAACATTGAAGGCAGCAAGCACCATAAGCGCTATGAGGACGTTTTTGAGTTGCTCGACAACAAGGTCGACGTGGTTTCGACCATGAACGTGCAGCACCTGGAGAGTGTCACCCCCATGGTGCACAAGATTACCGGCGTTCTGGTGCGCGAGACAGTGCCCGACTGGGTCTTGAAGCGGGTCGATGAAATCGTGATGTCGGACGTCACGCCCGAGGCGCTACAAACCCGCATGCGCCGTGGCGATATTTATCCCATGGAGCGCGTGGATCGCGCCCTTGGCAATTTCTTTCGCTCCAGCAATTTGATCGCCTTGCGCGAAGTTGCGCTACGCCACGTGGCGCAAGTGGTAGATCGCAGCCTGGAGCCATACCTCGAAACCGAATCGGCCCCGGGCCGCGACTTGAACGTCGCGGAGCGCATTGGGGTAGGTGTCAGCTCCAATCCGGCCGCGCAGTATCTGGTGGCACGGGCTTCTCGTATGGCGCAGGCAATCAATGGTGAACTGTTCGTCGTTTACATCGATACCGGAGTCGATGCTGACGATCCCGAGAGGCAGCGATCGCTCCAGGCGAATCTTCATTTCGCGGAAAACCTCGGTGCCAAGATTGTGCGGCTCAAGGGCAAGGATGTCGCCAAAGCCATGGCCGAGTTCGTCCGTGAGAAGCACATCACGCAGATGATTTTCGGGCATTCGGCAACCAGCGGCTGGCGAAAGTATCTATTCATGTCCGCCGTGCATCGCTTCCTGCGCGACGCGCCGGCAGTGGATGTTCACATTGTGAAGCAAGGGCCTAACTGAAGTTTTAGGTTTCAAGTTTCGAGTTTCCAAAGTCCGAATTTTCGAGTTCTGGCGATGGCGGATTTCCTATGTCCAGTTCGTATCGAGATTTGCTGGTGTGGCAAAAAAGCATGGCATTAGTGAAAGCGATCTGTGAAGAGACGCGTTCATTCCCGAAGGACGAGATCTATGGCTTATCCTCGCAGATGCGGCGCGCTGCAGTGTCGGTGCCGTGTAATATCGCGGAAGGGCAGGGCCGAATGTCAAAGAAGGAATTCAGGCAGTTCCTCGCGGTATCCCGCGGCTCGGTCCTGGAGCTTGAAACCCAACTGCAGATTGCGGCGGATCTCGGGGTTTCTTAACGCCAATAACGCGCAGCAACTGATTAGTGAGACTGAGGGGTTACTGCGAATGTTGAACGGGTTAATGGGGTCTTTGGTGCGAGAGCTTGAAACTTAAAAACGCGAAACTAGAACCTGCGCTCACGATGCATACCCGCCCGCACATCCTGGTTGTAGACGACGAGCCGCAAATTACTCGCGTGTTACGTACCAGTCTCGACGCGCAAGGCTACGAAATCCGCGTGGCCAACGATGGTGAAACCGCGCTGGAGATTGTGAAGGATTTCGCCCCCGACCTGGTTATCACCGATCTGGCGATGCCCAATATGAATGGCATCGAGCTATGCCGCCGATTACGCAAAATGTCGCAGGTCCCCATCCTGATACTTTCGGTGCGTGGCGAAGAGCGCAGCAAGATTGAGGCGCTCGACTCAGGCGCCGATGACTACGTAACCAAGCCATTCAGCACGGGTGAACTGCTAGCGAGAATTCGCGCGGCCCTTCGGCGTTCCCCGCCAACTACTAGCGCCCCGCAGACCAAGATAGACCTTGGCGATTTCCACATCGATCTTGACGCGCATGCCATCGCTGTGGCCGGCAGGGAAGTGCGGCTTACGCCCAAGGAGTTTGATGTGCTGGTGTACATGGCACAACATCCATCGAAAGTCATGACTCATCGCGCAATCCTGAATGCCGTATGGGGTAGCAACAGCGTCGAGCAAAACGAATATCTGCGAGTCTTCGTGGGTCAGTTGCGGAAAAAGCTCGAGCCCGACGCCAGTTCGCCGAAGTACATCCTCACTGAGCCGTGGGTGGGATATCGATTCGAGCCGGGCGAGAGGGACTAGTCACTAGCCGGGCGATCCAACCTCGTTTTGTATAATCGTTGGTTTGTGCACCATGCTGGAGGAGAACCTGTGCCGCAGGCGGAGATTGGCATTATCGGTGGGAGTGGGCTTTACTCCATGCCGGGCCTGAGCGAAGTGCGAGAGGTTTCGCTGGAGACACCGTTTGGGGCGCCCTCCGATGCCTACGTCCTTGGCGCCCTGGCTGGTCGAAACGTGGCTTTTCTGGCTCGCCATGGGCGTGGACATCGCTTCATGCCGACGGAACTGAACTACCGGGCCAACATTCATGGGTTGAAGCAACTCGGTGTCGAGCGGATCATTTCGCTGTCTGCCGTCGGCTCGCTGAAGGAAGAACACCGGCCGCTGGATTTCGTCATCCCTGATCAATTTGTCGATCGAACTCGCCACCGTGTTGACACCTTCTTCGGTGATGGGCTGGTCGTCCATGTTGGACTTGGACATCCCATTTGCGAGGAACAGGCCGAGGTGGTCGCGGAGGGTTGCCGGCGTGCGGGCGTGAATGTCAAGAAGGGCGGCACGTACCTGAATATGGAAGGGCCGCAGTTCTCGACGAAAGCCGAGTCCAATCTATATCGCAGTTGGGGTATGGATGTTATCGGCATGACCAACCTGACCGAGGCGAGGCTGGCCCGTGAAGCTGAGTTGTGCTACGTCACCGTCGCGATGGTTACAGACTACGACTGCTGGCATGAGGAACACGGCCATGTCACCGTAGACCAGATTGTTGCAGTGCTGCTGAAGAACGCCGAGCACGCGTGTAATGTGGTACGGGAGGCAGTGACGGCGATGCCGAAAACGCGAAGCTGCAAATGCGGCTCCGCGTTGAAGCATGCCATTATCACTCAGAAGAACGTTGTACCACCGGCGACGCTCGAGCGCCTGAAGCTGCTGGTTGGTAAGTATTTCAACTCTGAAGAGAAAGCGGGAACATAGGATTTGTCCATTCTTGTCGTCGGTTCCGTCGCATTCGATACCCTAAAAACTCCCTACGGTGAACGCCAGAAGATTCTGGGTGGCGCCGCAACCTACTTTTCACTTTCCGCCAGCTACTTCACGGATGTCCGCGTGATCGCGGTCGTGGGAGAAGACTTTACCCCCGAAAACGAAGCTGTGATGATCAGTCGCGGCGTCGATACGCGCGGCATTCAACATGCCAAAGGGAAGACCTTTCACTGGTCCGGCGAATACGGAGAGAACGTCAACGAAGCGAAGACTCTAAACACAGAGTTAAACGTGTTCGAGAAATTTGAGCCCCAGATTCCGACCCAGTACAACGACTCGGACTTCCTGTTTCTCGCGAATATCGATCCCGTGCTGCAGACGAGGGTGCGCGATGCCATGCAGAACGTAAAGCTAGTGGGCGGCGACACCATGAACTTCTGGATCAGCGGACATCGGGAGAAGCTGGGCGAGATGTTGAAGCGAGTGGACGTGCTCCTGATCAATGATACCGAAGCCAAGATGCTGGCTGGCGATAGCAGCTTGCCGCGTGCGGCGCGAAAGGTGCTGGAACTGGGCCCGCGCGCGTTGGTCATCAAACATGGTGAGTACGGCGCGACAATTTTCTTTCGTGACGGGGAATTCGCCGGTGGGCATCATCCATTTCGTGCTCCTGCATTGCCGCTGGATGAGGTCCGCGATCCTACTGGCGCTGGGGACAGCTTCGCCGGTGGTTTCATGGGCTACATTGCATCGCAAGGCGAGGTGAGCCGCCAGGTGCTGAAACATGCGATGTTCTATGGGAGCGTGATGGGATCATTTTCGGTGGAGAAGTTTGGTACGGAGCGCCTGCAATCACTCACGCGCGAAAAGATTGACGAGCGGTTCCAGGTCTTTCGCGAGTTGACGCACCTGGACTAGGTTAGGGAACTGTCGATCGCAATTCCGGCTGTACCGATTGCCTCGATCGCGGGCAGCCAACGTTGCCGCACCAAGCCGGCTTTCATCGCTGGGCATCGCTACGCTGCCTGGCGTAAACTTGCGTTCATGGAACTTCATATGACTCCCGAGACCGAAGCCAAGCAGAACGAACTGGCAGAGCGCACTCACAGGGGCAAAGAGGAACTGCTGGACGAAGCAGTGAATCACCTCATCGCCTATAACGAGTGGTTCGAGAGCAAAGTAAAGAACAGCTTAGCGGCAGCGCAACGGGGCGAGACGGTTCCGGACAAAGAGGTTCGTGCGTGGATTGAACAGCGAGAACGTTTCTGAATGCGAGTCGAATGGTCGACGAGCGCAGTCTCCGATCTGAAAGCAATTTCTGAATATATTGAGCACGACCGCAGTCTGGAAACCGCGAACCGGATCACGCGAACGATCTACGATGCGGTGCAAAGCTTACGAACAATGCCACGTCGAGAGGGCGCGAAGGGCGTGTCAAAGACACGCGTGAGTTGCTGGTTCCACGTCTTCCCTACATTGTGGTTTACAGATTTCTTGAGGAGCGGATCTTGATTCTCAACGTTGTGCATGGAGCACAGAGATGGCCGTAACGGCGAAGATGCATAAAACGAACGGTAAGACGCCAAATTTCTGTGAAGGATTCTAATCGTGCAGTCCTGACCGATCGCTACCGCCAACAGCGCAATGACGCCCGATTCACATTGCTGATCGGAGCGGTTTCGATAGCAGCACTTTTCTTCTACTACACCCACCAACAACTACTGCTCTACGGCGACGCCGTTGCGCACATCAACATTGCGCGTCGTGTCCTGGATAACCGGCATCCGCTGCAGTCCTATGGACAATTAGGCACCGTCTGGCTTCCACTTCAACACATTGCCATGCTGCCGTTTGTGTGGATTGACGCGCTCTGGCGCAGCGGAATTGCCGGATCCATCCCCAGCATGGTGGCCTACATTGTGGGTGCGCTGGGAATCTTCCGGCTGTTGAAAGCGCGTGCCTCCGTGTTGGCCGCCTACCTCGCCTCAGCCATCTACGCGCTCAATCCCAATCTGCTCTACATCCAGACCACGGCGATGAATGAGCCTATCTTCCTGGCCTTCTTCATCTGGACGATGGTTTATCTCGACGAGTTTCTGCGCGTGACTTCGCCGCAAACGAGCGGCCAGCGCCTGATGCCGACCTCCATGCCAATGAAGCCTGAAGGCGCACTGGAAGCATGTGGCATGGTCTTGGCAGGTGGGGCGTACACGCGATACGACGGATGGTTTGTCGCGGTCGCCGTGATGGTCGTGATTCTGCTTATCTTCGCACGCTGGTGGCGGCGAGGGGAGGACAAGGCGCGGCGACGTGCGATGGCGAAGTCGCTACTCGAGGTGCTGGTGCTCAATGCACTGGTTCCGGTTTACTGGTTTGTTTACACCTACGGTGTCTCGGGATACGGACTCGATTTTCTAAATGGTCCTTACTCCGCTAAATCGATCGCGCTACGGACGACAGCTCACGGCGCACATCCCTATCCCGGACAGCATGACCTGTTCATAGCCGCCCTCTACTTTCTGAAATCAGCTAAGTTAAATGTGGGAGCCGGGGTCTGGGGACAGGTGCTTTTTGTGCTGGCAGTGGCTGGAGCAGTTGTAGCAGTGTGGAGGTTTCGCACATACGGACTCTTCCTGCTATTTGGCTTCCGCTGCCATTCTATGCGCTTTCCATCGCATACAGCAGCGTGCCCATCTATTTGCCGGTCTGGTACCCCTTCTCTTACTACAACGTGCGGTACGGACTTGAACTGCTGCCCGTGTTCGCGGTGTTTCCGGCGATATTGGCCGGTTTCGCGGCGGGGCGTTTGAGGGGAAAGTCTGGCCAGGTTGTGTCGTGGACGGTCGTAATCGTTGTCGTTTTTGCCAGCTACGTATCGGTATACCACGAGACTCCTATCACGCTGCGGGAGGCAGAGGTGAATTCCCGCGAGCGCGTCATTATGGAGCGAGCGCTGGCCAATGCTCTCGAGGGATTGCCGCGCTCTGCTACGTTGCTGATGTACGGAGCCGAGCACGCGGGAGCGCTGCAGCAGGCTGGGATTCCGTGGCGCCGGGTGATTTCCGAAGGCGAGCATCCCGACTGGGATTGGGCGCTGCTCGATCCAGCACGGCGGGCGGACTACATAGTTGCCTGCCAGGGCGATCCGGTATGGGCGGGGGTGCGGCCCCGGCGTGCAGAATTGACGGAGCTGTTGGCCATCAACGTTCCCGGCCAATCGCGCTGCACGCTCTACAAGCCGAAGCAATTTATGGATGACCAACGTTCCCCTTCAGGTGGCCAATAAGAGTCCGCACACTTGCAGTTAACAGCCCGGCCCTCAGCGTTTGTTACAATCCGCGCATCGGTCATGCACGCTTATCAAGAACTCGCAGCCGGGATAGGAATGGCCGCAGGGGCTGGGCTGTTTCAAACGGCGATTTTTTCGACCATCCTGGCACTCATTTGTCTGTTGGTCCTGGGACAGGTAGAAACGCGCTTCAATCTTAAGCCGATCACCGTGGCCTACGACGTAATCACTAGGAGCTGCGAGAGCGCGGATCCGGTGGTTACGGCGCTAAATCACCTCCTTGACCAGACAGGGTTGTCGATGCAGAGCATCCACATAGGAAGGACTGACGACAGCCATTGCCGCTTGCAATTCACGGTTGAGGCCTATCTTTCTCAACAGGAAGTTCTGGCGAGAGAGGTTAAACAGCTTCCGCTGGTGATGACTATCGCCAAGAGCACGATTGCCGAGCGCGACTGATATGGCGGACATTCCCTTCGTGAAGGCGACCGCTTGTGGCAATGACTTTCTGATCATTGACTTTGCCCACGCGCCCAGCGATATCTATTCTTTTAGCCGACGTATCTGCGATCGCCATAATGGTGTGGGCGCCGATGGTGTCGAATGGGTTCTGCCTGCCACCGATGCGGACCTGCGGGTGCGGCTGCTGAATGCCGACGGTTCCGAGGCTGAGATTTCGGGCAATGGAACCCGGTGCGTGGCAGCATGGTATTGCGCCGAGAATCATAGAGGCTCAGTCGTCATTCGTACCGGAGCCGGCTTGAAGACTTGCACCTTGACCGCACGCGACGGGAGCACCGTCGAGTTTCGCAGCTCAATGGGCGAGCCGGAGGTTGGCGATGAGTTTTCCATCAAGTTCACCTATGGAGAATTTTCCGGAATACCGGTTTCCATGGGCAACCCGCATTTCGTGGTATATGTGCCGGAGTTTGAGTTGGGCTGGCAGGCGGTGGCGGGACAAATCTCAACCCATCATGACTTCAAGCACGGTATGAACGTCGAGTTGGTGAAGGTCCTGAGCGGCAGCGAAATTGAAGTTCGTTTCTGCGAACGCGGTGTGGGCGAGACCATGTCATCCGGAACCGGTTCCTGCGCCGCCGCAGTGGCTTCCATTCATACCGGCAAGGTGAAGTCGCCCGTGAGCGTGCATGCGCCGGGCGGCACACAAACAGTCGAATGGGACCAGGAAGTGTTTCTCAACGGTCCGGCTACGATCCTCTGCCGAGGTGTGTTTTTCATTTAAGATAAGCCATCCGGATGATTTCTTCCCAACAGTCTGAACGCCGACGTCCTCCAGCCTTGCAGCTGGGAGATACCGTTGGCATTGTTGCTCCGGCGAGCGGGTTTCGGCGAGAGGGTTTCGATGCTGGGTGCGACCGCCTGCGGCAGTTGGGATATCAGCCCTACTACCTGCCATCGATCTTTGAACGCGACCTTTATTTTGCGGGTTCCATTGAGCGGCGCATTCATGAATTGCATGACATGTTTAGCAGAACCGAAGTGCGCGCCATCGTCTGTGCCCGCGGCGGTTATGGCTGCAACTATCTGCTGCCGCACCTCGACCTGGAACTCATCCGTGCAAACCCAAAGATCTTTGCGGGCTGCAGCGATGTGACGACATTGCTCACCTATCTATGCGATCACGCTGGGCTGGCCACTTTTCATGCGCCCATGGTCGCGGGAGATTTTTCCCGGCCCGACGGCATCGACGTGGATGCTTGGTTGGCGGCGGTCTCCTCGGGAAAGACCTACTCGCGAACATTTAGCCAGGGCGAGGTCCAAGCTCTCGTGGAAGGCGTGGCCAATGGCGTACTTTACGGAGGCTGCTTGTCGTTACTCTGCTCTTCGCTCCGTACACCGTATGAGATCCATACCGAGGGCTCGATCCTCTTCCTGGAGGACCGGGGAGAAAAGCCATACCAGATCGATCGCATGCTGATGCAGTTAAAACTCGCCGGCAAGTTCGAAGGAGTCACAGGAATTATCTTTGGCGAGATGCTCGATTGTGGCCAACGGGCGCCCGAAGACAAGTCGGTGCAAGGTGTTATCGTGCGCATTCTTGGAGGCCTTGGAATACCAATCGCATTTGGACTGAAGTCCGGCCACGTTTCCAGTAAGAGTTTTACATTGCCCATCGGCGTTAGGGCCTCCCTCAGTGTGGCTCACAACGTCGTATTAAATATTGACGCGGCTGTGCAGCTTGAAGCTGCATCCGTCCGGGTGTCGCATTCATGACCCATAAACATGTCCACCTGATTGGGATTTGTGGAACCGCTATGGCATCGCTGGCCGGGATGCTGAAACAGCGCGGCTTTCAAGTCACCGGATCCGACCACGCGGCATATCCCCCAATGTCGGACTTTCTGGCATCGCTGAACATTCCGGTCTCCCAGCCGTTTAGCGAGAGCAATCTGCAACCTCACCCTGACTTGGTGGTCGTCGGCAATGCCATTTCGCGCGGCAATGTTGAATTGGAGTACGTACTGGATCAGCGGATTCCGTTCGAATCCATGTCGAGAGTGTTGCACGACGAATTCTTGATTGGCCGGGAGAGGCTGGTGGTGGTCGGTACTCACGGCAAGACTACGACCTCGTCGCTGCTAGCGTGGCTGTTTCACCAAGCCGGGCGTGCGCCTAGCTTTCTCATCGGGGGAATACCGGAGAATTTCGGCAGCTCGTTTGGTCTGGGCTCAGGCAATGAGTTCATCCTGGAAGGCGACGAATACGATACAGCATTCTTCGACAAGGGGCCGAAGTTTCTGCACTATTTTCCCGATGCCGTCATTCTCACCTCGGTGGAATTCGACCATGCCGATATTTACAAGAACCTCGATGAAGTTAAGACAGCCTTCGCGCGCTTGGTGAACCTGATTCCGCGGCGGGGACTGCTGATCGCATGGGACGGACATCCGAATGTTGACGAATGTGTGAGCCGCGTATTCTGCCGGGTCGAGCGCTACGGATTTAATGAGCGATCGAAGTGGCGAGTTGCCGCTGTCAAATACGCACCTGATGTGACAAGCTGGAACGTTCTGCGCGACGGTGAGCCGTGGGGCGAATTCGCTTTCCCGCTGGCGGGCGAATACAACGTCTTGAACGCCACTGCCGCTGCGGCGCTAGCGGCGAACTATGGAATAGCAAAGGAGTCCATTGCCGAAGGGCTACGCAGTTTCCGCAGTGTGAAGCGGCGTCTCGAAGTCAAAGCCGAGATCCATGGGATCACGATCATCGACGACTTTGCTCACCATCCCACCGCCATTGCGGAAACCCTGAAGGCGTTGCGCACTCGCTATCCTGGCCGGCGTTTGTGGGCGATCCTGGAGCCCCGATCCAACACGCTTCGGCGCAAGGTCTTTCAGGATGAACTGGCGCGGAGTCTCGCTGTGGCCGACCAAGTGATCGTGGCGGCAATTTTTAAGTCGGAGGCCATTCCTGAACACGAGCGGTTGGATGCTGCCGCTGTTATCGCGACATTGCATATGTCAGGCAAGCCGGCCTGCCTGCTCGATACCGCAGACGCGATCGTTGATGCGATCGGGCCTGAGCTACGTGCGGGAGACGTGGTTGTCATCACTCTCCAACGGAGGATTCGCCGGAATCTATGAGAAGTTGCCCGCGAGACTAAGAACGCTTCATGAGGTCTCGACACCAGCGTGATCCGACTGCGTTTCGTTGCTCACGGCGGCTTGGCTGGGTTGCGGACTTCTATTTTCAGGCAGCGCCCGTGCTTGGGCGGTTACGCCGGTCACTTGCACCTCGCCTGCTAGCGTTCAACCTGAACCCACAGAGTATTTCGTCTCCCTGGCTGATCCTGCAGAACACCTGGCACACGTAAGCATCAGACTGCGAAATGGTGAACAAGTGCGCACGCTTGCTATGCCGGTCTGGAATGCCTTGTACCAGGTTCGCGATTTTGCCGCGAACGTGGAAGATGTCCGCGCTCAGGATAGTAGCGGCGCCGCAGCGGTGGTCCGGAATGCCAAGACCAGCGAGTGGGAAATTACTGCACCGCCGGGTTGCGTCGTGGTGAGCTACGACATTTACCTCGATGTTCCTGGTCCTTTCGGCGGCGAGCTGAGCGCGGACCGCGGCTTCTTCAATTGGGCAATGGTGCTGATGTACGCTCCTTCCCTGCGCTCGGAACCTGTGAGCCTTCGGCTTCTCGATGTTCCTGCTACTTGGGTCTTGCGCGATCTCCATGTGCTGGGAGCTGCGGAGCCGGGTAAGGTCGAACAGTCAGTCGGAGTTGCCCATAATTATGACGAGCTTGTCGATAGTCCGGCAGAGGTCGGTACGTTTCCGGCAGTCTGAGTTCAAGGAGGACGGCGCGGCGTACCACGTTGTGGTAGATGGCAATCCCGCTGACTACGACATGGCAAAGCTTGACGAGGTCCTGGCGCGGATTACACACGCAGCGGTGGATTGGATGCAGGATCGTCCCTATGACGAATACACTTTTCTCTATCATCTGCCGCAAGGACCTGGTGGCGGAGGAATGGAGCACGCATATGGTACAGCCATTGAAGTGCGCGCCAAACGTCTACGCGAATCACTTCTGCCTCTGGAGAGCGTCAGCGCGCATGAGTTCTTCCACCTGTGGAACGTGAAGCGCATTCGTCCTCAGTCGTTGGAGCCTATCGACTATCAGCGCGAGAACGAAACTCGCGCTCTCTGGTTTAGTGAAGGTGTCACCAGCACGGTGGGAAACATGTTGCTGGCGCGCGCTGGACTGATCGACGAGAAAGCATATTTGCAGTCGCTCTCAGATGAAATTACCGAATTGCAACGGCGTCCTGCGCACCGTTGGCAATCGGCTGAAGACTCAAGCCTCGACGCCTGGTTCGAGGGCTATCCATACTATCGCTCGCCGCAGCGGAGTATCAGCTACTACAACAAGGGAGAAATTCTGGGCGTTCTGTTGGATCTGAAAATCCGGCAGATAACCCACGGGGAAAAATCGCTGCGTGACTTGCTGCAGTGGATGAATGAACACTACGCCAAGCAGCATCGCTACTTTCCCGATTCCCAAGGTGTCGAGCAGGCCGCGGAGGCGATTGCCGGTCAGAGCTTTGCCGAGTTCTTCCGCGACTATGTTTCCGGCGTGCGGGAGATTCCGTACGACGACTTTTTCCATCTTGTGGGTTTGCATGTCGCGAATGAAACCGTGCCGATAGCATGGGCTGGCTTCACCACCACGTCGAACCTCGGAGGTCAACCGGAAGTCATCGAGGTCGATCCCGACAGCGAGGCTCACCGCGCCGGAATCGCCAAGGGAGACCGTGTGGTTGCCCTCGACGGCCAGCCTGCCAACGCCGCTCTCGACGACCAACTCGCACAGATGCGGCCGGGAACAACCGTTCACCTTCGCCTCGAAAATCGAAAGGGCCAACATGAGGTGAAGCTCCAACTGAGTCTTCGTGAGCAGCAGACCTATAAACTTCAGGATTTGCCGTCGGTCACTCCGGAGCAACGTGCTCATCGGACGGCATGGATCCATGGCGACGACGAGAGCCGAGGAACACCTTGATTCGCGCCATCTCGCTCCTGGCTTTCTGGGGTGTGTCCATTCTCATTGTCGGCCCGGCGTTGTTGTTGTATGCGCTCATCAGTGGCGACATCAACCCGCTGTACAACATATCGGCCAGGCTCGCAATCTTTGGGGTTCGCTTGGTTGGCGTGAAGGTTGAAGTTCGGGGCATGGAGAACTTGCAACCGGGCCACAACTACATTTTCATGGCGAACCACACTTCCAACCTGGATCCTCCCGTTCTGCTTCCCACCATTCCTGGCCGCTGTTCCGTGCTGGTGAAGAAGGAGCTTTTCCGCATCCCCATTCTCGGCGTTGGTATGACGATGGCGAATCTTGTACCCGTTGACCGCAGCGATCGAGGTTCTGCCATCGAAAGCGTGAACGCGGCAGTCGCCGTCTTGCGCCAGGGATTGCACATGCTGGTTTTTCCTGAAGGCACGCGTTCCAGCGATGGCCGGCTGCTTCCATTCAAGAAGGGACCATTTCATCTCGCGCTCGATTCCGGCGTATTCGTGGTTCCAGTGACGATCCTGGGAACGTTCGAGCTGTGGCCGAAGACCCGTTTTGCGTTGTGGCCGGGAACCGCGACCGTGGTATTTCATAAGCCAATCGATCCGCGAAGCTACCCTGATCGTGATGAGCTGATGAAGGCCGTCGCCGCAACGATAGAGTGCGCCCTACCGGCCGAGCGGCGCCAAGACAGTTAGATCGTTTCTACAACCCATCTCAGTTTCTATAACCCATCTGATAAGTCGGTTCGTGTCAGTCAATCGAGTACGGGTAGTGCGGCGCTTCAGCGCCGCGTTTCGCTGATTCTCCATATCCGAGCCGGCTTCCAGCCGGCGGCACCCGACTACACTTCGACCTAGACCCATATCTGCTCTAACTGTGTTCAGCGGGCGAGCCTACCCCCCCTTATTTTGGAATCCTTGTTTTCAATACTTTACCCGCAAAATATTGTGTGCATTTGACTTACACGCCGTAATAACCCATGGCTTTTCAATACTTTACAGATTCCTCGCAAAGTATTCCGTGCAAAGGGGTTACAGGTAAAATATTACGGGATAAGGACTTACCTGCTGCGGACTGCGGACTTACCCTCCACCGACACCCAACAATTTTTGAAAGATCGGCTGCCGCCGCCCGAACAGTGGACTGGCGGTGCGGGAGACTGGCTCCTGCGCTGCAAGTGTATGTTGCCGAGGTGAGTTGGACCGGAAGGTGACCTGCTCCCCTAAATCCGCACACCAGTAAGTATGATTTCGGATTTAGGAAAGGGGCAGAGCTATGTCACGAGGCAAGCACAGCGAGGCGGAGATGATCGCTGCGCTCAAGCAAGTGGAAGCTGGGCGCAAGGTGGAGGATGTGGCGCGAGAAGTGGGGGTCAGCAAGCACACCTTCTATGGCTGGAAGGCCAAGTACGGGGGGCTGGAAGTGAGCGAAGCGCAGCGTCTGCGGCAACTGGAAGACGAGAATGGGCGGTTGAAAAAACTGGTGGCGGATCTGAGCCTGGACCGGGAGATGCTGAAAGCGGTGATTGCAAAAAACGGGCTGAGCTCGTAGACCGGAGGACGGACGCGGGCTGGTTGCGGAAGCAGTACGCAGTCAGTGAGCGCCGGGTTTGCGGGCTGCTGTCGCTGGCGGTCAGTAGCTGTCGCTATGAGTCGCGGCAGAACGATGACGAGCTGCGTGATCGGCTAGTGCAGCTGGCGCGGGAGAAGCCACGCTTCGGTTATCGCCGGCTGCAGGTTCTGTTGCGGAGAAGCGGTAAGGCAACAAACCACAAGCGGGTGTACCGGATCTATCGCGAGACCGGGCTATGCTTGCGCCGGAAGAAGCGAAAGCACTGTGTGCGGGCGGGTGCGCCCCTGCGGCAGTACAGCGCAGCCAACCAGGAATGGGCTTTAGATTTTGTGCATGATGTGCTGGCGGCAGGGCGGACGATTCGGGTGCTGAGTGTGGTGGACGCGTTTACGCGAGAGTGTCTGGCCCTGGAGGTAGATACCAGCTTTGCCAGTCGACGGGTGACGCGGGTGCTGGAGGAAATTGTAATGCGGCGAGGCAGGCCGCAATCGATTCGCTGTGACAACGGGCCGGAGCTGACGAGCCGGCATTTTCTGGCCTGGTGTGTGGAGCAGCAGATTGAGTTGGTGCATATTCAGCCTGGCAAGCCGACGCAGAATGCGCAGGTAGAGAGCTTTCATGGAAAACTGCGAGAGGAATGCTTGCGGGTGAGTTGGTTTCAGAACCTGTTTGACGCGCGGAGAAAGATTGGCGATTGGCGCACAGACTACAACCAGCAGCGGCCCCACAGTAGCCTGGGGTATCGCACGCCGTGTGAGTTCGCCATGTGGGCGAAGAAGGCAAGCTATGGAAAAGACGCGGACTGCGTCCGCTTGGAAAACGCCGCTGGCGTTTCCCACTTTCCCACAGCTTCGGCTACTAGCTAAGTTGTAAAATCACCGTGCGGAAAATGGGGGCAGGTCAAAGGAAAACGCACTCCGGAGCACGGAGGTAACCGCCGATTCCCAAAATGGATGGCTCGGCTCAGGTCACGCGGGAACTCGCGTCCAGACGGCCGGTGCAAAAGATGCGAGGGGCACCGGGCTTCGGAGAGTTAGGATCTCATCGCGCTCGTACGCGCTTGACTCGATCTAAATAACCATCTACTACCGTCCCAATAACTGAAAATACGTTCTCGATGGTAGCTGGCACTTCGAGCGACCAGCCTGACAAGTAGCTACCCAGACCACTTAGAAGTAAGGTATTCCCTAAAGTACTGACTGGGAGACTCGTCGAGGCGAGCAGCCGCACATCAAAATGGCGACCATCGCCCCTTTCAAAAACTGCCCGGCACAGCCTTTGTTGCAACTCACACGAGACCTTCTCCACGTTCCGCAGAAAGAATGTGCCTTTCTCGGCTAATTCCAGAGCACCTGAGCAACCAATCCAATGCTGATTCGAGGATTGCCGATTGCCAAATAAAACTCTCTGGAACTCCCCACTCTCGTACGCCGACGCATCCACATCAATAAACTGTTCACTCGCACGAGGACTCAAGGCGTGAATCAGTTTGGCGGCTATCCCTAAATTCAAGTATTCATGCCAGCCTATTGCAGCGTTATGATTACCACGAATTATTCCCGAACCAGACTCGGCGATCCTTCTGGCCTCTTCTAGGAGCTTCCAGGAAATCGGGTCAGAACTTACATTACGAGATAGCAATAGCTCAAGCTGTGCCTTGCTATAAGGCACTTCCTCTCCGTCAATTACTGCTCTCACGACCGAAAGAAATTCATTACTGTCTATCGGTTTATCCAGCAGGAGGATCCCCAGCTCTCTGCACTGGTCGACAACCATAGTGCCGTAGCCAGTTAAGATCATGCTTTTCGTAGCAGGCGCAGTCTCACGCAGCCATTTGATAAGTTCGAGCCCATTTTCTAGAGGCGCCAGCATCAAATCGGTAATCACGAGATCCGGCCGCCACCAGCCAACTAGCTTAACCGCTTCCACGAAACCTAACGCCGCGCTGACCTCGAAACCATCAGCCTGAAGAAGCGCTCCATAGGTAAGCACCACATTTGGCTCATCATCTACAATCAAGACACGCGCTTTGCCTCGATAGTCAGACACTTCGTCTCTCGATTCAGAATTATGCTGTCTCGTTTCCAGTAGCCGGTGGATATTGCACAATGAGCTTATGAACGTGTTGCAACGACTGCTCCAGGGATAACACGATCAATCCAATGCCTCTCTCCTGAGTAATGTCGCCGACCTCGAGTAGCTGGCTTGTGTGCGACGCCTCTTCGCACGAGCGCTTAGCGGAACGAATTCTAAAAATCACTTGCGCCGGGTCAACCGCTGTCTTCTTCGACTTGCGAGTTGCCGACACCTTCTTATCTGCCGTAAATTGCGCCATCGCTAGCGACGCAACACCCTCATAATCTTCAAAATACTTTTGCAGGCGCTGAAGGAGCTCCCTGTGCAATTCACAAGTCCTCTCAGCCAGTCCTCGCACGAATAATAGCTTGTCCGGTTCATCACGGTACGCCAGGCGGGTGGCGCGTCTATACAAAGTGAGAACATCGTTCCATGCTGCCAGCTTGGCTTGGTCGGCCGTGCACCGCACTATCTTCCGGAACTCGATTCCCAGATTTACCTTGTCGAGATAGAGAATGTAATTGCTCTTAAGGGGGAGCGGATAATCTTCAAGATCAAATAGGAAGTAATTCAGATGACTCCTGAATTCACTTTGGACGAGCTCAAGCACGTCAGATTCACTCAGGCCGAGTGTTTTCATGTCCTGTTTGCAGTCCGTTGTAAAGACGCATGAGTAATCGGTGACTCGGCGTGTGTCTTTCTCCAGACGGACCTCGCCCGATTGCCAGAGCCGCCACGAAGCAGGAAGCTTGAACTGCACTCGACCGTCGAGAATTTCGCCGGTTGAATCCAGGTCCTTCTGCCACTCTCCTCTGCGGTTGTTGTAGCGCCGAAAATAAATCGTCCCCAACCCGGTACTCAAATCTAACTGGACGACGTTGTATGCATTAGGCAAACAGCGGTTATCGAAAACCGAGCCAGATGGAATAGTGATAAGATCGCCGGCTAAACTACTCGTCAACTGAGCGTCGGGTCTATGAAGGTGGCCGTGGAGTACAAGTGAACGTGCGCGAGCGATGAGTTCCTGAACTACGAACCGGTCGAATTCGAGAAGCCAATCGAATGGATGGTGTACTAAGACTATCCGGAAATGCGCTTCCGAGTCTGAGGCGAAAGCGTTGTGGGCTTGGAGTTCACCTATTGCGAGGTGGGCACAATCGTCGATTTCACCAGCGGCGTTACGGTTGAAGCCGCTTAGCCATGTGGAATTTAAAGTCACGATTGCTATTTTCCATTCGCCCACCGCGATTCGCGTTGACGAGGGCGCGGCTAAGGAACTCTTCTCAACATTCGAGCCGAGATATGAGGCTTCGAACGAACGATAGCCAGCCAGCGAAGACGTCAAAACCTCCCGCTTGTCGTCGTTTTCGAGCACCTTGCGGATATCATCCTCGCTTCGGAGCGATGGCAGAGGGTTGCCTAAAAGTTCCGTACGTCTGCGGTTCACATCATGATTTCCTGGAACAGCGAAGAGGCGATCTTTCGGAAGTGCTGTCGTCGCCAGCAGCGGCTGGAAAAACAACTCCTGCGCTAGTGTGTACTCTTCGGGTAGACCGTGGAATGCTGTATCTCCGGTAAACGCAATGAAGTCTGGCCGCAACCCCCCATCCACCAGTTTCTTTATATCCCTCCACAGGGCATCAAGGACCACTCGCCTGTTGAAGGAGTCGGCACTCTCCATGTGAAGGTCTGAAAGGTGTATCCACGTGAGGATCGAATTATGGCTATTTGCGCTCCCAATCTTGTTCTCAGAATCGGAGCTCACCCTGGATCCGGCGGGCGAGTTGCGGGACTGTGCGACTGTTTTCTGCCTTTGTACCCCACGGTTTTTTTCATCTTGGGCCGTAATGAGCAGCATCTCAATGCCACGCAGGAGCTCATTCGTACTAATAGGCTTTATCCATAACCCCTTCGCTCCATGGTTCCGCCATTCACAACCCAGGGATGGGTATGCGGTTAGAATTGCCGTTGCCGGGTGGTAGTCTTGCTGCCGCGCGACGCGGATCACATCGTAGCCCGCGGTCTCCGTCTCCATGCGCATATCAGTAACGACGATTTCAAAGACGCCCTGCTTCAGTTTTTTCTCGGCTTCGCGGGCCGACTCGGCGGTATCAACTTCAAAGTCGTTCATTTCCAAAATGGCGCGCAGGGTGAGCAGGATGGCAAGCTCATCGTCAACTAGCAGAACGCGCGTCTTAAAACTGACTGCCGTAGACACAGCTCCTTCGTGCGCCTGGGTGTCGCTCGTTTTCTCTGCTGATCGTTTCAATTGGTCCTTCGCCATGGAATCTGCGCGCTAATCTCCGCTGCATTTCTGTGCAAGCAAAGCGCTGCTTCCACGGTTCCTCACCATCTTGTGCAGTTCTGCGAGGATGAATTTTACCTTGAATGGGTCGAGAATGTGATCAAAATAAACATGCGGGTTCTTCGAGAGAAACTCTTTTCGGCTGGCTGGGGGCAGGGCAGTCCTTTGGCGTTCGTGACAGGGTATCTCGTGTTTCCCTGCTGATCCCGCAGCGGCATTCCTATCCGCTCCGGCTTCCTTCGCGTCCATAAATCATCCAGGTGAAGCGCCGCGATTATTTCTTCTCAATCAATCGCGCCGTGAGCACGACTCCATCGCGGTCGTCATGCAGCTTGATAGGAAAGATAAGAACGTTCCAGGTCCAATGCGGGCTCTGCGTGGGCAGATGGGAGGCTCCCTGAAATCCGCGCCGGTCAATGTAGGTCTCGCGTGTATCGGCCACCGTGCGGACAATGTCGCGCCATTCGTCGCCTAGCTGCGGAAACTGCTCGAACAGGCTCTTGCCGACAAACCAAGCGCGTTTGTGATTATTCATCGCGGCGAAGTAATCGTTCACATACTGCCAGGTTCCTTCCCGGTCGAGGATCTCGAGGACGATGTCGTCGCCCATGGCCATCGAGATACGGGAATAGTAGAAATCCCGTGCATCCACCACCACCGGGCGGCCGCGCTTCTTGGCTTCGAAGGAACGCAGCGCGGAAACCAGGTCGTCAACGGAACTGTATCCTTTGAGCAGGTGCATGTCGGCGATGCCGCCGAACTTGCGCTCCAGCGTTGCCGACAAAATGATGATCGGCACGTGCGGACGTTTGCGGCGAAGCGTTTCGGCGACGTCGGTTCCAAACTTGCCGGCTCCCAAGTGGTAATCGAGAACCGCGATATCGATACCGTGCAGTTTAGCTTCAGCTTCTTCAATCGAGCTCGAAGTCACTACTTGATAGCCCTTCTGCCGAAGTATGGCCGAGCGGAGTACAAGATTGTCTTCGCGGTCGTCCAACAACAACACGCGGATCGGCGTGGGAGCAACCGCCTGTGGCCCAGCCGTCTGCGACAATACCGGATTCGAGATGTCTTCATTCATGGCTATATGCTTAGAAGCAGGCCGGAGGATGCCGGTAACCCTGGGATATTTGATGCTAATAAAGGGCCCGAGACAAGTGCGCAGTGGAACGAAATTACGGTTCGTTTTTTCCTGAATCGGAGGCGCCTTTTCGGCTAGCCATCAGCGACCGTACGGCTTTCGCAAGTTCTGGGAGTTTATTGAATACGCCGACCGATCGCAACCATTCTTTGTGATCGAAGGCAGGAGATCCGCTGACCATGGCGCCTGCCGGAATATCTCCATGGGTCCCGCTTTGTGCGGTCACGATGACGCCGTCGCCGATGTTGCAGTGTCCAGCAACTCCCACCTGGCCAGCGAGAATGACGTTCTTGCCGACCGCGGTTGACCCTGCCAATCCCACCTGAGCGCATAAAAGGGTGTGCTCTGCGACCGCGGAGCCGTGTCCAACCTGCACCAGGTTGTCGATTTTGACGCCGCGTCCAATGTGGGTTTCGCCAATGCTGGCGCGGTCGATACAGGAGTTAGCTTGTACTTCCACGTCGCTTTCCAGCACCGCCGGACCCGATTGGGTAATTTTCTGCCAGCGATCTCCGTTGCGAGCAAAGCCGAAGCCGTCGCATCCGACAATAGCGCCGTTTTGCAGCATGACATTGTCCCCCAGGGTGCAGTACTCGCGCACGACAGCATGGGCGTGCGCGAAGAAACAGTTGCCGATGCGTGCTCCGCGATAAATGACAACATGCGGCAGCAGCACGGCATCGTCGCCAATTTCAACGTCCTCATCGATCACTACATAGGGAGCGATGTGCGCGTTTTTACCGATGCGGGCCGTGGGTGCAATCACGGCTGTAGGATGCGCGCCGGCTGTATACTGCGGCGACTGATAGAACAGGTCGATTGCCTTGGCGAACGCCAGGTAAGGATTCTTGCTGCGCAACATGCCGGTCGAGATAGCAGAAAAGTCTTCGGCAACAATCACAGCGGAAGCAGCCGTAGTCTTGGCAGCAGCGGCGTACTTTGGATTGGCGACAAAGGTAATCTGGCCGGGGCCGGCTTCTTCGATTCCGGCAACGCCAGTAATCTCGGCGTCGGGGTTGCCGTTCTCCAACGTAGCGCGCAGCGCGGAGGCGATTTCAGCAAGCTTCATAATCGGTATGTCTCGCAATCGCGACCCTTCGCGACTGGCCGGCATCTTAGCCAAACAACGGCACCTGACGAGTGTCTTCCGGACGTCGACCGCGCCGCTGCGACTTCTTGTCGCCAATAACACCTATGACCGTCATTTCAGCCAGTGCTGAGCGGGGAACAAAAATCCGTTGCGTGTTGGACCGGGTGTCCGGCGGGATGATGGAAAAGCCGTCGGTTCCTTCGTGCAGCAGGTCGTTCGGCATCATGCCTTCGATCACTTCGTTGTCGCGGAAGCGCAAACGGACCCATAGGCCTTCCATCCGAGGACGCGAAGTAAATGTCTTGCGAGTGAGCGCCTCTGAATCGCCGAACTCCCGAACGAAGTAAACGCCTTTGACCTCTCGCAATTCGATGGAAACCACATTCCCGGCCGTATTGAGTAACTCCAGTTTCCCCTCAGCAATAAATGCAGAACCAACGTACCCGGTTACGCTATCGCGGTCTATCTTGCGGACGATCACTTTCTTGTGCGTGGTCGACATAGAAGCGAATCGAATCGCTCAGCCGATTGTCGCACTTTTGTTAGAAATCTGCCCTACAGAAGGTGCTCTGTAGCCAAATCTTCAACCTTGTGTTATTGTTCGCTTTGCGGTGAAGTGTCCGCAGATGGCCGTTAAGTTCTGTCAAAAGAGCGAGTTGCAGGTATAGCAACCACTTTTCGGGTAATACGGCGGGTTGAGCGCTCGCGCTACAGCCCGGACGGAAGAATTGGTTTAACGGCCTATTTGCATGAGTGCCGTCCGTTTTGGGCTCCCTCAGTCGTTGGTTATCCTTTTAGAAACATACACTTAGATGGCAGACTACATCTATAGCATGGAAACCCGGCTCACACCGGATCAACAAAGTGGTGTGAACCTGGTTCAGGAAATTGCCCGTCACGCGGGCTTGAACCTCTATCTTACTGGCGGAACCATCCGCGACCTCATTACCGGCTTCCCGATTCGGGACATCGACCTCAGTATCCAGGGTAATCCGCTCAAGCTTCAGAAGGAGTTGGAGAAAGCGGGTATCTCGGTTCAGGGTGTCGACGAGGAACTGCGAAGCCTGCACCTGCTGATGCCGGGGAATGTTCGGGCCGAGTTGAACATGACTCGCTCGGAGACGTACGACAAGCCTGGCAAGCCACCTACGGTCGCCTCGGCGACCATCAATGAAGATCTTCGGCGTCGCGACTTCACGGTCAACGCCATGGCTTTGTCGCTGAATCCTGGCTCGCGTGGATTATTGCTCGATCCCTTCAATGGCGTGGCCGACATCGAAGCCAAAGTGCTTCGAGTTTTGCATAATTACGCATTTCTCGAGGAGCCGGTGCGGCTGATTCGTGCGACCCGGCTGAGTGCACGTTTCCACTGGCCGCTGGAAGAACGGACGCAGGCGCGCTACGAGTCGGCCAAAGAGGGCAACTACATCGAGAATATCGGCAAGCGGGCCGTGGGTTACGAGTTGGAGCAGCTCGCCCACGAAGATGATCCGCTGCACATCATGCGCGTGCTCGATAAAGAAGGCTGGTTGAAGATTCTGCATCCCCACTGGAGCATGGCCAAGGTTGATTCCAGCGAACTGGGACAGGTGGTGAAGACGCGCCAGATGATGAACGACCTCGGCTATTCGGTGGAAACCGGGCCGATCGTGATGTACTTCCTGACCCGCCGCATGAGCGACAAGGACACATCCGACATTCAGCGGATGATTCCCCGCCGCGATTTCGTGGACAAGTGGAAGCATGTGGAAAACGGTGCGCACGACCTGGCGAAGAAGTTGACCAGCAAAGAGGCAGGCACGCCATCGAGATCGTGGAAGATTCTGTCGCAGGCCTCGCCGGAGAATATTCTTTTCCTGAGCCTTACCACCAAACAGCAGGCAGTGGATCAGAAGCTGAAGAACTTCTTCACCAAATGGAGACAGGTGAAAGAGAAGTTGCCGTTCCCCGAAATGGCGGAGCTGCGAATCACTCCCCTGCTCGCGGAATATCCCAAGCTGATGGACGAAGCTTTTCTTTTGCTGCTCGACGGAAAGTTGCGGTCGCATACGGAGATCATGAATTTCCTGAAGCCGTATGAACCACCTCCCCCACCGCCTCCACCAGCACCCAAGCGTGGACGTGGTAAAGCGGCCGCGAAAGCAGTTGCATCCGAGGGCGAGGCACCGGTTCCCGCAAAGCGAGGTCGCAAAGCGAAGGGTACGGAAGGGCCGGCGGTTGCAGCCGTTGCACCCGCCGTAGTGGCGCCAATCGCCGAGTCGAAGCCGCCTTCAGGCGCCAAGAAAGCTGTGGCGGCTTCTGAACCTAAGAAGGTGGCAGCACCTCCGGCCATTAAACCTGCGGCCAAGAAGGCTGGATCAACCAAACAGGTTGTGGCGAAGAAGGCGGCGGCGAAGAAGCCAGCGAAACCGGCAAAGAAGAGTGCGCCAGCTAAGAAAGTCCCGGCGAAGAAAACATCTGCGAAAAAGCCGGCAGCTAAAAAGGCACACGCAAAGAAAACGGCTAAGAAGAGATAGGGTGCATTTTATTACATCGTGTCTGCGGCGTCTTGCCTATTTGCTGAGGGCGCGGCGAGTAATCGTCGAGCGGTAGCATGTCATTGTCGAGTGATTCTCGGGCGCAGTCGGCGGTCGAAAGATTCGCTGAAGAGTACTCTCATTTCACGACCGACGAATTGCTGAACCTGCGTGGCGAGTCAGCCTCACTCACGAATGACGCGCGGGCGACCCTCAAGAAAGAAATAACCCGACGTGGCCTCGAAGCAGAGTCGTTAAACCTCCAACGCGATCCATCCCCTCTGTCAGTTCCTAACGCTGACGGCACCACGACCACCTTAAGGTGCCTCGACGATTGGGAGACCTATTCGCGTCTCGCAAAGCGGAAGGCATTCATGCAGAAGTATTATCGGCTCCTGATCCTGGTACCGTTCGGTGTTGCCGCGCTAATCACCTCCAGATTCTTCCCGATGTCGAGGGCATGGTTTGCATCGGTTCCCATGTATCTGTCCTTCATCTGGATCTTTCTTGTTCTTGTTTACACCTTTTGGCTGGTGATAAAAGTCCGTGCAATCCGCTGCCCGCGATGCGGCGAACGGTTTGGTTCCGAGGACGAATGTATTCCGTGCGGACTTCCGAGACATGCTACCCAAGCTCAGATACAAGATTCCTAGGTCACTTTCGCGATCTGCTATGTCTGGTGTCGATAGCATTTATTGTGCCCGCTAGAGCAGTCCCGATTTGCGGGACGGAATTAAGATAGCCCAGCGCTTCAGCGCTGGGTAGGCGATGTAAGGTGATCCGAGTGCCCCGGGCACGACACAATCGGCACCGAAACTCTTGACGTGATACCGGCGTCCTACCTGTCCAATTCTCGACGCTTTAGGATAGGATCGTGATCGTGATAAGCACAGCTCGTATCTCTAAATCTGGCAATAGCCAAGCAGTGCGTCTACCAAAGCAATTTCGTTTTCATGTTGATGAGGTGGAAATCCTTCGCCGCGGCGACGAGATCGTTCTGAGGGAACCCAGGCGCAATCTGGGCCGCGCGTTTGCCGCACTCGCGGCCATGCCGAAAGACTTTCTGTCTCACCGGCGACCGGACCAACCACCCCAGAAGCGAGTTGCACTATGAAGACGCGCTAGATGCGCTTGACGTCCGTCGACAGACAATCGGAATACGACCTCAGGCGAGATACGGCTGCAGCTGCTGCTCGATCGTGTTTTCGTCCACCGACTCCCCACGATTCAAGCGGTCGAGAATCTCATCCACAACCTGCTTGGCCTGATTGCGTTCGCGGTGCAGCAGAAAGCCGTCGTACACATGCTCGCCACGCATGGCATCCTGGATCTCGGTTTCCTTGTCGTGCTCTCCGAGTTCCGTGAAGTACACCACTTTGTAGCGGCCGCCGTAATTGGCTTCACGATAGATCTCGAACATCACCTTCTTGGTGTCGGTCGTCAGGGGCATGGTCTTCTCTTATGCGGTACGGACCGCAGTCTGGTAGCTAGTCGTCTCCGGCCGCGCTAGCAGGTTGCGGTTCGACCAGTGCTGGGTCGAGGGAATCGACAATATTTTCCTGCATCCGCGATTTGCGGTCAACGGCATTCGCAAAGAGCGCTCGTACTCGGCGAGTTGGCGGTCGAGTTCCGTGGCGGCTTCCGCCTTTTTCAGATAGATTTTCCTGATAGCGCTTCAAGAAGTAGTCGATGGTTTCGACACGGATCTTGATCGAACCCGTCGGCTTATTCTCGTCGAGGTCCTTGAAGGAGAAATAGGGCGTGCCCGAATTCTCGATGATGTCCTCAATCACACTGTAGATGGGCGCGTCGTGTCCGCACTTGAAGTTGCTGATCTCCAGCGCCACCAGGTTCGGATGGCGCGCGGTAAATTTCGCCGCCCAGATCTTGATGTTGGTGCTGCCGGAATAGGCGTTCTTCCACACGTCGCGGATGTCCAGTGGATCGGTGATAGCACCCGACCGAACCTCGTCGCCAAATAGCCGATCAAGCAGGTCTTCGTCCATCGGCAGAAGACTTTGCGAGAACACCGGATAACCAAGCTTCTGGAATTCTTCCATGATTTCGTGGTTTAGGCCGGGATCATGATGATAGACGCGGCCCAACATGACGATGCCGAGACGGTTTTCCCGCTCCAGTGTGTCGAGCACTTCGCGGGCGCGTTTACGCAATCCGCGCGTCGAAATCCTCGAATGCCTTAAATCCGGCCTGCACTGCACGTTCGTTCTCTTCTTCAGAGAGCCCGAGGATCGGCGCCCATGTCTGGAACATCTGCAAGGTGAACATCTTCTTGTCGTCGAGGTTCAGGATGGGGTCGAGATACTGAATGCCGTTTTCCTTGAAGACATCGTTCTCTTTAATGAACGCTGCTTTCACCGCGTTTGGCGTGGCCGTCACGGTGGGGCACGCATTGCTGCCGCTGCAGTTCTTCAGCGGCTGAGTCATGGTGTCGATCATGGGGAAGAAGATGGCATCCAGCGGCTTCTTCTCGTGCTTCTGGAAGATCAGGTTGTACACATGCGGGATGCCGATCTTCGACGGGAAGCAGGGATCGATGGCGCCGCGGCCCGCTCCTGCGCGATACATGTCCTGGCCGGTGAACTCGGAGTACACCAGGTTTTCCGGCTCAAGCCCCAAGCTCTCCAGATACGCGCTAAACATGGGCGCGTAGAGGTACATATTCAGGACGCGCGGCATTCCGATGCGCAAGCTGGAACGTTTCTTCATCAGCGCGATTCGCTGCTTGGCAGCCGACGTCCACGCGCGTGTCGGCAGTGGATCGGCAATCTTTTGCGGATTGCGCGAGCGCCATACCTCGTGAGCGGCGATGTCTACAAAATTCGGATTAGCGTTCTTGATCGCGTCCAAGCCCGCTTTAATGCCACGCATCGCGCCGACGTCCTCGACCTGTCCTTTTTCGCAGGTTGAGATGATCAAACGCCGTTCGCCGGCCTGCAGCGGAACCTTCGACTTGAAGACCGGCAACGGCGACGGGGTTTCGACCTCGCCTACGGTCACATCAATGAACGTGCGCAGGCAATTGTTCTTGCAGAAATAGCAACGCGTTTCTTCGTTGCGGGTGGTGCGGTAGCCAATGTTCTGGACCGCATCGAGTCCGATGAACGTGGTGTGGTGGCCGTTCTTATAGAGACGAATGGCCTCGACGCCAGCGCCGATCGCGCCCGACTCGCCGCAGTGCTCGTGGACGATGACTTCCGGCTCGTGTCCGGCTCCGTGGAAGTGCGAGTGAATGAAGTCCACCTCGGACTTCACCGCAGCCAGGTTCTTTTGTGTCCCGCCTTGTAGGATGAAGCGCGATCCCAACTTCGCAAGATTCGGGATTCCGGCGACGTACAGGAAGATATTTTTCGGCAGAACGTTCGCCAGTCCGGCGAGGATTTCTTCGCCGCGCCAGCCCTGCCGCTGAAAGTTCACAATGTCAGACTGCATGAACACGGCACAGCCGTAACCAAAGACCGGCATGGTGTTGGCGGAGAACGCGATGTCGGCGTACTCTTCCACCTTGTATCCGAGCGACTCGGCGGTGCCTTGCAGGAAGTAACCGTTCCCGGCCGAGCATTGCGTATTCAGTTTGAAGTCTTTGACGCGACCGTCTTTCAGCACGATCAGCTTGATGTCCTGTCCGCCGACATCCACGATGACATGGGGATTCTTGTAGAACTTCATCGCCGATTCGGTGTGCGCGACGGTTTCCACCAGCGCGACATCGGCCTTGAGCACGTCTTTCAAAACGTCCTTGGCATATCCGGTGGTGCCGACGCCGAGAACTTCCAAAGCCGCTCCCTGCGACTCCACCTGCTGCCGCAGGGCTACGAACATGTCAATGGTGTCCTGGATGGGATTACCGCCCGACAGCTGGTAAGCCTTGCAAAGCACGTCTCCTGCTTCCGAGAGCAGCACGGCTTTGGTGGAAGTCGAACCACCGTCAAGGCCGACGAATCCCCGTATCGTTTCGCCAACCCCAAACTTCGCGCCGATAAATTTCGGAATCGTGTACTTCTGCTTGAAGCCTGCGAGCTCCTCTTCGGAGGTACTGAGACCGGCGGCGCCCGATTTCGCCTTCTCGGCCTGACGGCCAACCGAGATGTAGTCCTCGAGGCACTCAGTGCCCATGTAGATACCGACCTCGGACTCTTCATCTTTGCCGAATTCCACCGCGCCGAGCGCTGCGAAATACTGTGCGTTCTCCGGAACCTTGATCAGTTCTTCAGGCTTGACGCCTTCGGGAAGCTGGACCTTGCGCTCCTCCCAAGTGCGAGGAATGTTTTGCTGCCACGCCTCTTTCATGCCGCGGATGAAGCTGTTCGGCCCCCCGAGCAGCAGTACGTGCGGACGCAGGGTATGCCCGCGGGTGAGCACTGTGAGATTTTGCAGAACAATTGCGTCAAACAGCGAAGCCATCAATTGGTCGGGCGGGATGCCTTGCTTTTGCAGGCCATTGATATCAGTTTCGGCAAACACACCGCACTTGCCTGCCACAGGATGCAACTTGATGCCAATGTAGCCCTGGTCGCAAAGCTCCGCCGCTGGAATCTTGAGCTTCGCATTGATCTTGTCGATGACGGCGCCGGTACCGCCGGCGCACTTATCGTTCATCGAAGGGATTTTTTTCTTGCGGCCGGTATTCTCGTCCTCCTTGAAGACGATGATCTTGGCATCCTGTCCGCCCAGTTCAATAACGGAGTTCACTTCGGGATGCATCTTTTCGACCGCAAGCGAGACTGCGGTGACTTCCTGCACAAACTTGGCGCCGACCAGGTTAGCCAGCGCGCCTCCGCCTGAGCCGGTGATGAAGATGCGGCAATTGTGCGGAGCAATGCCGACTTCCTCCTCCATGCGCTTGAGGAATTCCAGCAGCTTCTCGGGCTGCTTGGTTTCGTGCCGCTGGTAGTCCTGCCAGATCATCTCGTCGGTTTCGGCGTTGACGATGACCGCCTTCACCGTGGTTGAGCCAACATCCATGCCGACCGTATACACGGCCTTGAAGCCCGACTGCGCGGCGACTTCGCGCGATTTGGCGAGAATGCGCGCCGGAAGCGACTCTGCAACGGGCGCAGGATTCAGCAGAGTGTCCAGTTGAACGTCAACCTTGTCCGGAGCGTTGTCGCAGGAGCCGTGTTGGTGAGAATGCGAACTCACTAGTCCTCCCGAAAAAACGAACCGGCGCTGGAAAACATCAGTCGCCGAAATTCCCGCTAACCCCCTGAAAACCATTCTTGGCCTGCGTGAACAGCCAGCGAATCACGCGCTGATCGTTGTAGCAAAACGCCAGGATATGGTTCAGGGTCGAGAAGCAGCTCTTCTGGCACTCTTTCTTCATGTCTTTCAACTGCTTGCTTTCGAACTTATGGTTCTCGATCGTGCCCCAATCATAACCCGCCGAGTACATGGGGAAACAGGGCGCGAGGGTGCCATCCACGCGAACAATCAGCGAATTGTGGCCGGCGCGGCAATTCCAGTCTTCCAGTTCGCCTTGGATGAATTGCTTCATCTGCGCCAGCCGTTCCACCGAATTCACCATGTGATATCCCGAATTCTGCTTCGCGATCAGCCAGTCAACCAACTCGCATACCATGGGATGGTCTTCCTCGCGGATGAACGTCGGGTTGGAGTACAGGTGCTTAAAGTGCGGCTGCTCGGTCATCGGCGACTCGCAGATGTGATAGTCGGTGGCGATGCCGCTGTCGTGCGCCAGTTCGGTTAGCTGGCGCACATCGTCCATGTTGTTATGACAGATGTTGATGTTGAGGAAGACGCTGTAACCGTACTTGTACTGCTTCTTGACCAGGTAATCGAAGTACGAGCGGATGGGAACCATCGCCTTCGGCAGGCCGGGCTTGATGTCCCAGGCATCCACCGCGATGTTGAAGGTGGCGACGCCTGCGTCGGCCAACTTGTCGATTACGTCCGTCGCGCATCAGGCGGCCATTGGTTGGCAGGTAGATCCAGAAGTCTTTCTTGGCCGCGTAGTAGCAGATCTTGTGTGCGAAGTCGGGGCGGAGAAGCGGCTCGCCGCCCATCAGCGCCAGCACCCGGCATCCGGTGTCGTGCAGCCAGTCGATCGAGCGTTTGGCCACGTCCTCGGTCATGCCGCGTACGCTGTTGTCGAACGCCCAACAGTAATGGCAGTCGAGGTTGCACTTCCACTCATTGAACAGATACGCAATGATGGGATGAAACTCGCCCGGCATAATCCGCGAGCGGAAGAATGGGAAAGCCCAGCCCTTCGGCTGCCGGTAAACGTATCTTGCCTTGTATTTGCGGCGGCCATTCTTAGGGAAGAAGTCCTCGTCCCGCGCCGACATCAACTCGGGATGTTGCGGGAACACAGGGATAGGCAGCTTCTGCTCTTTGCCACTGGCAGGCGGTGGCAATAGCCGCGGCTGCTCGGGCGGCTTCATCAGCAATTCGTGCAGCTGAACATCTAGACGATACGTCGGGGCAGCTTGCGTACCTTCCGGTACCTGCACTTCCGGCATAGGGCCTGTGACCTTCCTTCCTGATGAATGTTCAAGCGAAAGAATCAACCTGCCTACTAATCTCCGAAAGCCGCGGCCACCTCCAACTTCTGCGGCGGCGTGCACTGGCACGCGTGCCAGGCGTTTCTTGCCGTTCATCAGATCATTGACATGCAGCACGAAATTCGCGGCCACACCAGCGTATCCGTGAACATGCGGCACCGGGTAAAACAGGTTGCGCAGCTCCGGATGTTCCGCAACGTAGCCCTTGACGTCCTCCAGCCGTTTGCCGGTGGACTTCAGCGCCTGTTCGAACTCCATGCGGGCTTTGACCTTGGCCTCGCCGAGCGCCATCTGCACGCGGCTGTGCGCATTGATCTCGCCCTCACCCGAGGTCTCGATGGGCAGGAAGATCATCTCCTTGAAGTGGTTGGCCACAGCCGACTGTACGCCATCCGACTGCGACGACGGCATGCAACCGAAGGGCTTCAGCGCCAGCACCATGTGGCAGAGACGATTCTTGGTGTACCAGACGTTCTTACCGACCTCGAGATGTCCCTCGCCACCGCGGGCGAATTCGTTATAGAACGGGATTGGCCATGGCGGCCATTTCTTTCTGGTCGATGAGGTGGTGAGCGATGTCGCCCAAGCCCTCGACGACGCGATGGTATTGGCGCGCGTAGATACGCTCGCCCACACCCCACATCCACTGCTTCTGGCGGAACTTCAGCTCGTTCACCGCCCGTTTGTGCAACTCGTACCACTGCACTTTCTTGTAAGGAGCGTCGAGCGACCGGCGAGCGGCGGCACGTGCCTTGGCCTGGTACATCATGTACATCACCCAGGTTCCAATCGGCTCGACCAGCACCTGCGCGCCTTCGCGCTCCAGGAACTCGAACATGTGGAAGTTGCCATCGCCCTCGGTGATTTGCGCCCAGAATTCGCCGATGATCTTGACCACCGGCTTCACCCGCAGGCGGTCAACCTCAATGCTTGCGAGCTGCTCGCGGACCGCACCCAGCGCCTCTTTGTAGGGGTTGCCATAAAGCTGCTCGCGGACCTTGCCCAGCGAGTTGACCCAGAGCTCCCACTTCTTGCCCTTGTTGGCACGAATCTTTTTCGCCATCCACTCCGGCAGATCTTCGTGATCTTCGAACGGCTTGCGTTCGCGCAGCATCGTGCACAAAGTGTCCACGGATGCCTGGAAGACTTCGTCAGTCTTGCCCTTTTCGACCTCGTAGGGCCGGACGCGGTAGATCATCTCGTTCATGATGTCGCCGAGATTGAGGGCGTTGAACATGCCGAGCCCAAAATCAACCGTAAACTTTAGTCCGGCTTCACCCGAGCCGGCCTTCACGCCGTCATTCTGCTGGAACAGCAATACGCGGAAGCCGTCAAAGCCGGCATTTTGCAAGGCGAGGCGATACTCCGACTCATACATGCCGAAGCGGCATGGACCACACGAGCCGGCGGTAAAGAAGATGTAGTTGTTGATGATCTCCGACTTGGTCAGGCCCTGCGCCTCCAAGCTCTGCAGATGTTGCACCAGGTTTCCCACTGTGAAATACGTGGGATTACACTGCCCGTTGTTGCCGTATTCCTTGCCCAGTTGAAATGCCGAGACATTGGGCACGGGCATGATCTCGCAGCGATAGCCGCAGCCTTCGAACACGGCCTGGATGACGCGTTCGTGCTTCCAGGTCAGGCCGCCGAAGAGGATGGTCACCTTGCCGCGCTCTTCGGCGCCGAAGGGCCGTTCGACGGGGCGCTTGAAAGTGGCGCACCGGACCGCTATCCAGGCCCATCATGCTGGCCAGTCGTGCACGTTCCTGCGCCAGCTTCCGTTGAATCTCCTCTTCGGAGGATTGAGAACGGGTCAATTCGTCTACGGGGAAATCGATGCGAGTCACGGGCATAGTAACCTTCCTCTGTTGTGACGGAATGAGTCTCGGTTTCCTTGGCCTTTGATTGTATTCTTCGCGGCTTGCGGCCAACAGGACAGACGGGGGGCATGAGGATTGCAGAGACGGCCGAAGTAGGTGAAAACTCTCACGGCAAAAAACTATCTTTGCAAAATCGGACTTACTGTGCTGCGAACACCGATGAGCGACAAGAGACTTGCGCTGCCGCTCTCCCCAATGGACTCAAGATTATGCAACTAAAGGCGAAGATTCAAGCGGAATGGGAAAATTGTTGGCAATTAATTTGCTAGTAACCGCGGCGTTGATATTAATGTCTGAAGCCAGACATTACCTAGATCACCCGCCGCCAGTCGAGGTGCGTCGGTCTCCATGTAGCCGATTGCGGTTCCCGACAGACCAGGCAGAATCTACCAAATGCCTTTATCGCTACCGGTAATTCTAAACGCCACTGCGGCGGCGGAAGCCAGGTACGGAAGCAAGGAAAGACGCAGCGTAGCCGCAACATCGCCGCGCAAAGCGACCTGAGTGACCTGACGGGTGTAAAGATCGGCGCCGTTGGGCAGGATAGGAACGCGCAAGGAACTTGCCACGAACGTGGATCACCTCTCCGCCGAAACGGGCAGCAGAGATCACTTCAGCCGGCAGTGCGGGCGCAGAGCCGCGATACTCACGCACGTAGTCGCAGACGATCTTCAGGTAGGTTGCGACGCCGGACCAGATTCCTCCCAAGTCGGCGGCGCGCTTCAATTCGTCGAAATCCAGCTCGCCTGATTCCAGCAAGGCTGCCGTATTTGCGATGTCGCAAATACGAAAATAGAAATGCCGATACATGCGCTGCAACGTGGCAACAATGAGACTCTCTTCTGGAGCGGGAACCAAGAAGGTAAGCCCCAATAGCGTCCTGGGGACTCGGCGCGAGACAAACCGCTTCGCCATCGCGGTGTGTTCGCCAGTCTGCCCCAATCGCTTCGCGTGCACCTCAACCGATTCGGGCAATCCCGGGATGGCAAAATTCCACTTGTTTGCCAGGCGATCGCCCCAACTGCGCGGTTCAATGTGCGCTCCCATTCGGTTAAGCATTACATCGATCACCCGGCGTTCGTCCGCCGTGGTATACAGATCGAGGTCGTTACCCAGATCGGGCCAATGCTCGAGCGACTTCATTACTGTCGTCGGACAGGCGCCATTCTCCAACTCGCTGCAGATGTGGTGCAGGAAAGTGAGCGCGTTCTGGATGCGCTGGGTTTCTTTGGCGACCACGCCGGTTGCCCAATCCTTCAATGTCGAGTTCGCGCCCGCCTTCTGCGCGACCACGCTGAAAGCCCGAATGACGACATGATTAGCATCAGCCAGGGCGACTAGTCGGTCACGTTGCACGTCATTGAGACCGGCGACGAAGGCGACGGCTTCTTCTGAGTTTTGTGGAGCAAGCGTCAATTGCGAAAGGGCGCGGATCTCCGCCGAGCCGATCTTTTCTGCGTTAGGCATTCTGTTGTGTGGTCCTTGGTCAGCGTGCGTTTGATTTGATATGAATGGGCGTTCCTGCTTCAGTAATTGGATGAGAAATAGGGCTGCGGAGTTGGGTCGGCAGCGATCAAAAGCGTGCGTCTCACATGCCGAGGATCGCGCTTCGCTTGTGCCTGAATGGCTTGTTCATGTCCGATCATAGCCGTCCGATTACGAACAGGGGTTCAGACCTTCCCGCCCGATCACCAAACCAATAGGTGTAAGAATCAGGAGCTTACAGACATGGTGGTCTGGTGGCAGTATTGCACCTGTTTTAACTGGAACGTGAAGGAGTCGGGATGCGCAGCTTTGTCGATGATCTCCGATACGCCATTCGCCAGATGCTCAAGTCGCCGGGGTTCGCCGCAGTCGCGATAATTACGCTGGCTCTGGGAATTGGCGCCAATACAGCTGTATTTAGCGTGATCGACGCCGTCATACTGCGTCCTCTGCCTTATGACAAGCCGGAGCGGCTGATCAGTGCACAGTCGGCGAGCACACAAGACCCACGGGGAAAATCACTCTCCTACCCCGACTTCTTCGACTGGCGGGAGCAGAATCGCACGCTTGAGCACTTGGTGTCATACCATGACAACTCCTTTACCTTGACCGGGGTAACGCGTCCCACGCATGTCGATGGCGAAGTTGTCTCCTGGGACCTTCTGCCTGCCTTGGGGGTGAATCCTGAGCTGGGCCGCGGTTTTTCCGCAGACGAGGAAAAGCAGGGCACTAAGGTAGTGCTCATCAGTCACGCGCTGTGGGTTGAACATTTTGGCGCAGATCCATCCATCCTTGGCCGCAGCATTAAGCTGAGCGGCAATTCGTACACCGTTATCGGCATCATGCCGGCTTCATTTCGCTTTCCGGTCAATGCCCCGCAAAACGGCGTTTGGACAACCCTTGCGGTCGATAACGACCCCACCGATCCGCATTCCTTGATAAAAAACCGAGGCGAGCATCTCCTCGACACAATCGGCAGGATGAAGCCGGGCGTCACCGTCGCACAGGTTGGTCAGGACCTAAAACACATCGCAGGCAACTTGGCAAAACAGTACCCCAATTCCAACTCGCGTCACGATTCCGCTGTGGTTGAGACGGAGTTGTCGGCGCTGGTTGGCGATACGCAAACAGCGCTCAACGTTGTGCTGGGGGCGGTTGTCCTGGTGCTGCTGATCGCTTGTGCCAATATCGCCAATCTCCTGCTGGCGCGCATGCGCGAGCGTCAACGCGAGATCGCGGTGCGGGCCGCCCTGGGCGCAGGCCGCAAACGGATCATCCGCCAACTGCTGGTCGAGAGCCTTGTGCTGAGTACGATTGGTGGTCTGGCGGGGTGCGGCGTGGCCTTCGCGGCAACGCCGGCCATGTTGTCGCTGATCGGAGACAGCGTTCCGCGCGCCGCTGACGCCGGAGTCGATATGCGCGTGCTCGGTTTTGCCGTTGTGCTGTCGTTCCTGGCAGGCCTTATCTTCGGGACCGTGCCGGCCATCACGGCTTCGAAAACTAATCTGGTGACGGCCTTCAAAGAGGGTGGAAGGACCGAAACCTCGGGTCGTGATTGGTTGCGTTCCTCGCTCATCGTCGCGCAAGTCGCACTCGGCCTGGTGTTGACTGCCGCGAGCAGGCCTGCTGATCACGAGCTTTATGAATCTGCTGCACACCCAGGAAGGCTTCAATCCCGAACCATCTGCTGACCTTCTCCTTCGAATTGCCCGATTCACAATACAAGCAGAAACGGACCGAGTTTTATCGCGACTACTTCGAGAAAGTTCGCGCACATCCCGGGGGTGCAATCAGCCGGCGGCGTCATGATTCTACCCATGACCGATGATCACATAATCATTACTTTCGAGGACCCAGAGCATCCCGTGCCCGAAGCCCAACAACCCTTCGCGGACCTCACGCCCGGTCTCGCCCGGGTTACTTTGCCACCATGCAAATTCCTCTGTTGGCAGGGCGCGACTTCACTGATCGCGACGACAAAGATGCCCCGCAAGTCATGATGGTGAATCGCGCTTTCGCCGACAAGTTCTTCCCCGGAGAAAATGTGATCGGCAAGAAGCTTAAGCCGGGAGCAGGGACCGGCGCGAAGGACGGCCCGCCGTGGCGCGAAATCGTGGGAGTGGTGGGAAACATCCGGCTCGTCGGCGACGCAGCGTGAGATGAGGCCGGCCATGTACTTGCCGGCTGCGCAACTGGGCGACTGGTGCTGCCTATACACCGTAGTGCGCACTTCGGTCGAACCTCGCAGCCTGGAGCCCACCATGCGCCAACTGGTTTCGTCGCTTGACCCAGACCTGCCAGTGACCCAGGTCCATACTATGCAGGAGCTGATTTTCAGCTGGGCTGTCGCAGCCGCGGTTTGCCATGGCATTGCTGGGTACCTTCGCTGGACTCGCCATCGTCCTCACCGTGGTTGGCCTCTATGGCGTAATGATGTATTCCGTGGCCGGGCGCACTCGCGAGATCGGTGTTCGTATGGCCCTGGGAGCACGGCGGGGCATCGTGCTGAAGATGGTGTTGCGGGACGCGGCGATACTGCTTGCAATCGGAATCGCGGTAGGGCGTGACGGCAGCGATGATTTCAGCCTCGCTGCTGCAAAGCATGTTGTACGGAACTGGATCGCGCAACCCGCTGGTGTTGACGCTGGTATGCATCGCAGTCGCATTGGCGGGCTTGACCGCCGCTTATATCCCTGCCTTCCGCGCCGCCTCGATTGAGCCTATGCAGGCCTTGCGCAGCGAGTGATGCGCTTTCCTGTCTGTCATCCTGAGCGAGGAGCGAGCGACGAGTCGAAGGACCCCTATAGCTACCTGTAATGCATGCGGTCGGGCACCTCTATAGCTCGTGATAGTTCAGCAGGCCGACTCCGATCAACACAAAACAGACAGGCCAGATCCAAGAGGGAATTTTGCGGTCCTTCGGAGGCAGGCGCAGCTCCAGCCAGCGCGACCATCCGGCAAACACTGCCAACAGGCCCATGGGTACGTGGGTCAACTCCACCAGCAGGTTTTCCTTCACGTTGGTAATGGCATGGGTGTGGGTCAGCAATACCACTCCACCGGCAGCGACCATAAGAGGGAAGATGAGTGCCATGCGATCGTTTTCCCATTTGCGCTTGCGGACTCGTAATTCAAAGATCGCAAAAGCAATGCACACCAGTGCGGCCAGCCGGTGTTGAAACGCCTCGGGATTGGCCCAGCACTCCCAGAAGCCCTTGTAGCCCACCGGCCAGCACTCGGTATCAGCTTGGACGAAGATGAAGATGGCGATGCCGACCAGCAGCAGCGGCCAGTATTCCGCCCACGGCTGCCTTGCCGGTGCGTGCCAGCAGCGCCAGCAATCCCATGGCGAGCACGACTAGCCCCATCCAGTGATGGTTCGACTCTGACTCCATCGCCCATGCGATCTTCAGTTGCGAGAGCGGCTCGCCGTCGGCGTTGTAGGCAACCGGAAGCTTATTCGGAACGTCGCTGACGGTAGCTTGCTGTCCGGAAGAGGAGATGATTGCATCCGCCACCTGCGGGTACGTAAGGCGAGGCAAGGTCGGCTTCATCCGCTGCACGATCTGGTGAAAGGTGACGGTGTCGTTGGGCTGGTCAACCGCGGGCGGTTGCGAGGTGAGCGAGGCCGCCGTCAAAATCACCGTGATCCCTATCCCAACTTCCGCTTCGATGAGTCGGCGCAAGCGGGGCATCACCCGATCTTTGCTGGTGTTGCGCAGCAGCCAAAAGTTGATGCCGCCCGAGCAGCATCAGCACTGCGAGCATCAACGCCTTCGCCGTTACCATCACGCCATAGGCGGTGCCCAGAACGGCTCGCCATGAAGCGATGTAGCGAATGCTCATGCCCACGCCGCTGAACACAATCGCGCCAACGCTTATCAGCGCCATCCGCGAGAAGCGCTCGGTTATGTGCCAACGGGCCTCTTCTTCTTTGTCGCGAAATAGCGCAAGCACCAGAAATGGCAGACCGCCAATCCAGACCGCCGTGGCCGCTTCGTGGATCGTGGTCAAGGTAATGAGCAGCGGACGGCCGTCAAGGCGAGAAGCGGCATGGTTCGTCATGACCGAGGCGCCCAGTACGACCATCGCCAGTAGGAGTATCAGCCAGCGTGCGAACTTCCACTGCTGGCGTGCCACCAAATAGGTCGCCACCGCTGCCACCAGCACAATGCTTCCCGAGAGAAAGAAGTTCGCTCCGATCACGTCGCGGAAGCCGATCTCTGCCGTGGTCATCAACACAGCCGAGTTCACGTACAGGTACAGTACCTGCATGACGATTAGCCCGATTGTGCTGAGGCGCAGCAGCGTCCACGAACCGGATTGCATCTTCTGGATGGATTCGGGATTGCCCGGCACGCCGCGCGCGGTCCACAGAATGAACACGATGCCGCCCAGCAACAACGATTGGAAGATGAGCGTTCCGGCTCGCAGGACAACGGACAAGAATCCGAAGAGATCAACTAGTTGCTGCATTCGGCTGGACTATTTCACCGTGAAGGGAACTTCGCCACTGCTCATATGGCCATCAGAGGCAAGCACGCTCCACTTCAGTTTGTAAGCGCCCGGCTTGAGTCCGTTGGCTTGCGACTGCAGTATCGTTGGGAGCGGATTGTTTGGCCGGAGGAAGGGTGTGCAAAGAGCCGTCGGACGCAAGCAAATGCAGACGTGATCGACTGCCGTCGACGCGCACGTTGAACCGCAACGTGATAGAAACGTCAGGACCGGTGACCGTGGCATGTCAGTGTGGGAGTCGATTCCATCAAGATGGCGTGGGCCCAGGCCAGGTGGGAGAGGCCGGTTAGTAAGATGACGGCCAAAAGAATCGACATTCTTGGCTTAGGAAGCGCGTCGATGCAATTGCCATTCCTCCTGCTCGGGTGGCTGAGTCAGTAGTACCGAAAAATGGATGAAGGGTTATTATGCCACGCTAGATGGTCGCTTGGACGATGAGCTGGAGCCGCGCACTGCTGTGCAGTCCAATAAGCCGACCAATCAATACCGCGGGATACATGATTCCGGTGACTGATTCCAATATGACTAATGAGCGGGCATGCGCACCCCAGGGAACAATGTCGCCATATCCCACGGTGGTTAACGTCACAAAGCTGAAGAAGATAAATTCTGACGGATGCAATACCCTGCTCGGTTCCACGGTGTCGCGAAAGGAACTGGGGCTCACGACCGCGATCAGCCCATAAGTCAAACCATAGGTAATGCCAAGGAGCAAGTAGGCGGCAACGGCGCCCGCCAAGGTATCGCCGGTGACGCTGGGTGCAGAAACGACTGTCCAGATGAATATTGCGGTGACAAATGCCAGGAACAAGAGGCCCAAAGTGAGCGCGGCAACCTGCAGTGGCAACCAGTAGTGCATGGCGTTCGCGACATGGATCACGATTGAGCGGGACGCCCAGCAGAAAGGCAACGATGGTGACGCGTCCACGTCCTAGCACCGCATATAGTGCGGCGGAGAACACCAGCACCGCGAAAAGGCGAAACATCTCCGCGCGTATCGCG
Organism: uncultured Acidobacteriaceae bacterium; assembly: GCA_963755865.1. Taxonomy (GTDB): domain Bacteria; phylum Acidobacteriota; class Terriglobia; order Terriglobales; family Acidobacteriaceae; genus Bog-257. Next base: position 57,632 of record CAVWLY010000018.1, read on the forward strand.
GTCCCATCGGTAAAGGGATAGCCAAGAATGAGCACCAGCTCGGTGATTAAAAGCAAGAGAAAACGATGAGGCAGTTTCTGGGGAGCTGTCACAACTTTATCGGAAGAAGTCACAGCGCCGACCGACACAAAGATTATCCTCCGAACAGGATCAGACTGCTGCGGATGAACCGCGACCCACAAGGGTATGCTGAACTTGCTTCGGAATCCAAGAAAATTTGACCTTTACCAACCGCCTAGCAGCAGCGCGAGAAAGGCATGCCGGCATGCGGGTGCGTTCTCTCGTAATTTGCCAGCGTTTCGTCGCCGAGCAGTGGCGCGAATTCTTCCCGTTCGGTGCAACTGTCAACCTCTTCAAAACCCATGGGATCGAGGACTACGTTCAAATTGTTGCAATGGGCATCGTCCGGATATCCGGTTGGATATGCCGGTAGAAGAACGTACGAGTGCTTTTTCTTGCCAGCCAAAAGATATTCGCCTCGAACCGACACCCGATCGCGATGCACCTTGTGTATCGTGAACCGGCGTGCTCGACTGCTGATGCTCTCTAAATGGGCGCGCAAGGTATTGACCGTCATGACAGTGACTCTTTGACGGCGCGCAGTCAACGTCTGCATGGCATCCCCCGCCTGGGTCCGTTGTGAACCTGATTATAGGATATTTCCAGTTGCTCGATACTGCATCGAGGTAATGCGGTAGTGTCCTAAAGTTGGGTTGCTAGAAAACAGCAAGCGGTTGCAATCGCATGTCAGCGGTGCTACGGTCTGGCTCATAGGACGAAAGTTGCTGCAATGACGAAGCGCTCTCTTATGCTCACGCTGGCAGGGATGGCGTTCCTGGTGCTGTCCGGTTTCGTGTGGCTTTGCCTCTATTGTTCTTTCCGATTCATCTCGCCAATGAAATACGTTTGTGCGCTGTTCGTGGTGCTGTTGCTGTACCCTATGACCCGGCTGTTCCAGTTCATGGTCGCCATACTGAAGGAATTTTGGCACAACCCAAATTTGTGAGCGACGCAACTTTTAGGACACTACCGGTAATGCCGACGAAACACTATTCCGCCTGAAAGATCCTCTGCAGCGCGCGCTTTCTATACTCGAACGTTGAACGCAGCATGCGCTGGAACATCACCTTCTCCAGAAAAGTCCCGATCACTCCAAAGCCGACTTCATACTCCACCACGTCGCGTATGAGGGTGCCACTGCTGCCTCCCAGAATCGCTGCTTCGAAGGAATGAGTGTGGATCCAGCGGCGGAATGGTCCCTGTTTCTGAGTGTCACGAAAGGATCGGTTGAGCGAGAAATCGGTAATGAGCCCTGTCCATTTTTCGTGGAAGGGGAGATAAGGAATGGCGCGAAATTTGAAGATGATCTCCGTGCCAACTCCGGCCATAGGCTCGGCACCGAAAGTGGTTGCGCCGGCAGCGAGGTGCGGCCGAACCAGATTCAACTTGAGCACGCGGGCGCCCAGGCTAGGTGGCATGATCCGTGCAAGATTGTGGGGATCCGCAAAGAACGCGAAGATCTGCGGCAAAGGCGCCGCGATCCACTGTTCGGTTTCAAACCGCTGGCTCATGCCCTAGTACCTGTTTCTCCGGAAATCGCCGAAACGGAATCCTCAGAGTAAACGCAAATTGTTGGGTAACACGGACCCGATCTCCCCCAGAGGTTGTGTTGGGTCACTTTGAATCAGGCGGGTCGCAAAAAACCCCAAATTCCTCTTGACATACAACGGTTTAGGAGTAGGATACGTCCAAAGTGGTACGAAGTGGGATGTAGTGGTACAAAGCTTCGTCCTACAAACGGAAATTTACGCGAAATGACTTCATCGCCAAAAACGGCGCATTTCCAGATCGTTCTTGCTCCATGGAGTCGTTGTTGATGGTCACCTCCGAGGTGAAAGCCCCATACGGGGCTGAACATTATGTTTCGCGGCACGCACACAACTCGACTGGACGAAAAAGGGCGCCTCAAGGTGCCGGCGGACTTCAAGCGCCAGATCGACGAGAACTATGGTGCCCAATTTTATATCACCAGTCGCACCGGGACTGTTGCCGAAGTGTATCCCATGCAGGAATGGGAGGAGATCGAGCGCAAGCTGGCTGCCGCCCCGGACTCGCATCCGGTCAAGAAGAAATTCTTGAAGTACACCAACTTTTACGGGCAGGTGGTGGAGATGGATGGGCAAGGCCGCTTGCTGCTCCCGTCCGCGTTACGCGAATCGGCCAATCTCAAAGGCGAGGTTGCGGTGATGGGGAGCCTGAAGCATCTGTTGGTGCGCAATGCCGAGGAGCTTCGCAAGGAAATCGCGGCGGAGCCGTTCACCGAGGACGATGACGCCAGCCTCAGCGGTTTGGGGATTTAGCAAGACACAGGATTAGGGGTTCCATTCGCGATCTCGGAATGGGAGTGGATGGACAAGGGGTTTTCAGAAGCGAACAGCGCCCCTGGGCGCGGACATGGCGAGAGCAAAGAGTTTGGCCATGTACCGGTTCTTTTAAAACTAGCGATCGAATTCCTGGCCGTACGGCGCGGCGGGACCTATATCGATGCAACCCTCGGCTTAGGCGGACACAGTTGGGAAATCGCAAGACGCCTGGGCGCAAAGGGTCATTTGATTGGCGTTGATAAAGATCCGGCAGCATTGGAACGGGCGCGGGAGTGGTTGACAAACCCGCCAGCAGAATTGGCCTCCGACTGGCCCAAGATCGAATTGGTGCATGCCTCGTTTGCAGATGTTGCGGAGCATGTGGCGCCGGCGAGCGCGGATGGGCTGCTGGCCGACTTGGGTGTCAGCTCCATGCAATTGGAAAACGCCGCGCGTGGATTCAGTTTTCAGGCAGACGGTCCGTTGGACATGCGAATGAATACGCATTCCGGGCAGACTGCCGAACAAGCGGTAAACCGCTTCGACGAGCGCGAGCTTGCCGACGCGATTTACGAATTCGGTGAGGAAAGGAGGTCGCGGAGAATCGCCAGAGCCATTGTTCGGGCGCGGCCGATTCACACTACCGCACAACTTGCGGAGGTGATTTCGGCCGCGGCCCGGCCAATGAACCAGGCTGAGAGGCGAATCCATCCGGCGACGAAAACTTTCCAGGCACTCCGAATTCTGGTGAACCGTGAACTCGACGACTTGCGGAAGCTGCTGAGTAAAGGCGCGGCGCCGCAAGTGCTTAAGTCAGGCGGCAGGTTGGTGGTCATCAGCTTCCATTCGCTGGAAGACCGCATTGTGAAAGATGCGTTGCGGGATTGGGCGCGCGACGGCGTGTATCGCGTGCTGACCAAGAAGCCGGCGACGGCGGACCAGCAAGAAATCGATCGCAATCCTCGGTCGCGCAGCGCGAAGCTGCGGGCAGCGGAGAGGATTTAGAACCGAACTCGAAGTTGCCAGTGGGCCTGCCGGCCGAAAGATACAGCGCCGTAGGTGCGGAACAGTTTAGCCCAGCACGGAGCCGAAGGCGGAGTGCTGGGTAAGCAGGTAAATAGACTTGAGTCCCTTCAGGGACGGCAGGTTCTCGTTTGTTTGACAGTTTTGAAACTATTGAACAATATCTGCGGCGGAATGCAACATTGCTGCGGAAAAAGCTGTGCGGAATGTGAATAACGGCGGGTCTTGAAATTCGGCCCGTTCGCCCGAAGATGCAAGTCGAACAGACGCCGACAATATCAGGCGGTTCGCAGGAGAAAGCAATGGCAGCAGCCGGAATTCTTTACCCGACAATGGCGCAGTGGAATGAGCCGCCCGCGGAGCAACCGCGTGGCATGTTCATTGGCACGCCGGAGATTTATTTCGCCAAGCGCATCGACAACTCGCGAGTGGCCAAAGTGACTGACCCCAAGCGCCGCCGCGAGATGATTTCATTCGGCATCACCTTGAGCGTGCTCTTCCTGTTCGTGATGGTGTATTTATGGCAACACTTCAGCGCGATCGAGTACGGCTATCGCATCGAGCAGCTGGCGGCACAGCGCAATGCTATCGCCGAGTCGAATCGCGCGTTGAGTCTGGAAGAAGCCTCATTGAAAGATCCGGCGCGAATCGACAGGTTGGCCAAGCAAATGGGAATGCAGCGTCCGGCTGGTGGGCAAATGCAACCCATGGATAGCGCGACTGCCGATCCCTCCACCCCGGTAATGGCGCAGGCGAACGGAATCATGGTGGTCTCGGCGCTGCCTTAGGATGAGGCCGCTCCAGGCACCGAACGGAACCGGTTGAATCAGGCTAGGTGGAAGCAAAGCGGCGGTCCGCAAGTAACGGACCGCCTTCTCCATGTAAAGCGCCGGCAGTACGACGCCATTATTTAGCTTCGGCGCACGCCGAAGCCAAGCGGAACGGAGTGAAGAGGGAATGCGGGCGAGCGCTCCCAAGACGCCAAGCCGAAGGCTTTACATCTTCGCCGTGCTGCTTTTCATTTGGATATTTGCCATCTGCTTTCGCCTGTTCCGATTGCAGGTGGTGAAATTCGGCTTCTTCGAAGACCTCGCCGAACGGCAGCGTACCCGGACCATTCCTGTAGAACCGCGCCGCGGAAACATCTACGACCGCTATGGCCATCCGCTGGCCATGTCCATTGACGTCGATTCAGTGTTCGCCGTGCCCAGCGAAGTCCAAGACAAGGAAACCACGGCGGTCATGCTCGGCAAGGTGTTGAATCTCGATTCCCAGGATGTTCTGGCGCGACTGAAGATGGCACGTCCCTTCGTCTTCATCGCACGCCGGATCGACGCTGAAACCGCCGCTCGCATTCGCGAACTGAACCTGCGTGGAATTGGCTTTCGCAAAGAACCCAAGCGCTTCTACCCCAAACGCGAACTGGCTGCCCAAGTCCTCGGTTATGTCGGCATGGACGGCGAAGGTCTCGGAGGCCTTGAGAGAGAATTCGACGACGACTTGCGAGGCATTCCCGGCAAAGAGCTAGTCTCCGTCGATGCACGTGGCAAGTGGTTCAGCCGGGTAGATAAGCCGCCCGATCCGGGCCAGAACTTGGTTCTGACCATCGATCAAACCATCCAGTACATTGTCGAGCGCGAATTAGCGCAAGGGATGGAGGACACCAAGGCAATTGCCGGAACGGTAGTCGTGGAGAACCCTAGAACCGGCGAAATCCTCGCACTGGCCAGCCGACCGACCTTCAACCCCAATGTGTTCAACAGTGTTCCTGCGGAGGCGCTGAAAAACCGCGCTGTTAGCGATATTTATGAACCCGGTTCGGTATTCAAGATCGTCACGTATTCGGCCGCCATCGACCAACATGTGGTGACGCCGGAAGACAAGGTCGACTGCCAGCACGGCTCAATTGACGTGTTTGGGATGAAGATTCACGACCACGAAAGCCTGGGCGTGATCACCATCGCCGAGGCGCTGGCGCATTCCAGCGATGTCGCTGCGATCAAGGTCGGCATGAAGCTGGGTGACGAGCGGCTCTATCATTACATTCACGATTACGGTTTCGGCCAGCAAACCGGCATTGAACTTCCCGGTGAAACGCGGGGACTCGCCAGACCGGTAAGCCGCTGGTCGAAGGTCTCGATCGGCGCGATTTCCATGGGGCAGGAGATTGGCGTGACACCGCTGCAAACAGTGTCACTAGTGTCGACGATCGCGAACGACGGAGTTTATACGCCTCCACGAATCGTGGCGGGAGAGCTACCCCCTGATGGAGCTCCCAAACCCGTGGTCTTCCACTCCGCACAGCAACACCGTGTGGTTTCGACGATGACGGCCGCCCAGATGAAGAAGATGATGGAAGGCGTGGTGCTCTTCGGCACCGCCAGGCGCGCAATTTTGAATGGCTACACTGTTGCCGGCAAGACCGGAACAGCGCAGAAAGTTGACCCGGCGACGGGCGGTTATTCCAAGACGAAATATGTCGCGTCCTTTATTGGATTTGCCCCGGTTAATACCCCCGCGATAACTATAGCCGTGATTCTTGACTCGCCAGTGGGACTACACCAGGGCGGACAGGTTTGTGCTCCAGTTTTTAAGCGCATTGCGGAGCAGGTGCTCGAATACCTGCACGTGTCACACGATGCGGATGTTAAGAATCCGGTGCGGCAGAACCTGCAGGCCTCGGTGAAGGATGATGATCTAGCCGATGAATCATCGGATCGGCTTAGTCCTCCGCTGCAGTTAGCTGATGAGCAAGCGGCCGGCAATGCAAAGCCTCAGGCGAACTCGCCCGTCGCGGCTTCGAAAGCGTCGGCAGGAATCGATGCGAGCGTTGTTCCCTCGGCTGCGGCCATGCCGGTACAGCAACCTCAATCTCCGACTGGTGCCGAGCAAGCGCAAGCGGCCACGCCAGCGAGGCCGCCAAGTCCAGCCGAACAGGCTGCGGCACAAGGTACGGTCGTTCTCGACGTGGACAGTGGAGTGGTGGTGCCGTCTTTCCTGGGTAAGCCCCTACGTTCGGCGGTGGAGACCGCCGAGCAATCTGGATTGGAAATTAACGCAATTGGAAGCGGAGTCGCACGCCAGCAATGGCCCGCACCTGGCAGTCACTTGCCTTCCGGGCAGAAGATCACGGTGCGATTCACACATTAGCGGTGGGTTACAGAAGCTCGAATCCTGGCAGCCGCGCCGCCTTTCGATCGAAAGTGAGCGTTCGTGGGCAGCCAGCTTGGGCGTTGATCGCGCCGATGAGTGCATCGGCAAATGAGCCGTGGCCTTCCCATACTGCAGTCAAAGCGGTTGCAACCTCCGCTTCGTGTTCCACCAACAGCGCGTCGGCCCCAAGTATTCGCTCGATAACAATGGCAATGTCTTGCCTTTTAAGGCGATAGAAGCGTTCCAGTACCCACACCGTCTCCGCCAGTGCAACAATACTCACGAACCCCGGGCTTTGCTCCGAGAGGCGCTGTTCCAGGAGGACGGTAGCCTTGTGTGACTGCACCGGATCATCGAGCGTCAAGTACCGAACCAGAACGTTGGTATCGAGGCCAATCATTTTCGCTTGGCGGCCCTATACCTTTCCGTAATACCCGCAGCGATGGCCCGGTCCATCTCCTCAAGAGTTGCCCGCCGCGAGCTCTTAACGATGCCGCGCAAGGCCAAAACCGGTAACTTCGGCAACAGAAACACGGTACCGTTAGGATGGACGAAGAATTTGACCCGGTCCCCTGGCTTGAGATGGAGATGTTCTCGGATGGCTTTCGGAATAGTTGCCTGACCCTTGCTGGTGATCGCGGACTCCACGGTGCCTCCATTACATTTATACAAATGTAATACCGTCTCTCGGTGGAGTCAATATAGCCTTCTGTGCCTAGTTCCTTACTGGGCACGTCGCTGACTCCGGTGCCCTCACCTGGGCAAAGCATAGCTATAATGCGGGTAGAATGGACTTCCTTGAGCTGCTGGATGGTGCCGGGTATCTCGCGCAGCAAGGCAATCCGCAGATCGCCGGTCTCGATTACGACAGCCGGCGGGTGCAGCCGGGCTGGTGTTTCGTAGCTATCCGCGGCGAAAGCACAGACGGTAATCAATACATCGATACCGCTCTTCATGCTGGGGCAGTCGCTGTCGTCAGTGATTCATTAGCGCCACGTCCGGACGTTGCCTGGGCGCAGGTCCCACATGGGCGGCGAGCGTTAGCGCGGCTCAGCGCAAACTTCTATGGTCGTCCCGCCGAGCGGCTCTCTATCACGGGAATCACCGGAACGAATGGCAAGACGACAACGGCGTTCATCCTCGATGCGATGTTTCGCGTGGCTGGGCGTAAAGCTGCCCTGGTGGGCACCGTCGAATATCGCATTGGCGAAGAAGTCCTGCCCGCTCCTCATACCACACCCGAGGCGCTGGAACTGAATCAGCTCTTTGCGCGGGCATTGGACGCTGGCTGCACCGAAGCGGTGATGGAGGTTTCCTCCCATGCCTTGGAGCAGCAGCGGGTTTACGGCGTGCCGTTCGACGTGGCCGTGTTCACCAACCTCACCCGCGACCATCTCGACTACCACGGAACCATGGAGCAGTATTTCGCTTCGAAGACGCTCCTCTTCACGGGTTCAGGTACCGAGCCGCCGCGAGTTGCTGTGATTAACATTGAAGACGAGTACGGTCAACGAATTGTTAAGCTGCTCAAGAAGCAACAGGAGTTGATTACCTACGGCTTCGATGCCGGTGATTTTCGCGCGAAGGATGTCAGCATCGAGAAGAGTGGGACCAAGTTCACACTGGTGACACCGACGGGACAATATCGCGATTTGGAGCCCACTGCTAGGGCGGGTGAACGTACTGAACCTTATTGCTGCGTCCGCCGCTGCTTATGCGCGCGATGTTGAACCCAGCGCCGTCGTTCATGGCGGCCGGTCGAACTGGCCCAAGTGCCCGGGCGCTTCGAGCGCGTGGATGTCGGCCAACCGTTCACCGTTGATCGTGGACTATGCCCACACCGACGATGCGCTGCGTAATCTGACCGCCGTCGCGCGTGAATTCCTGGCGCAGCGTGGAGGATCGGGGCGAGTCATCACTCGTATTCGGATGCGGCGGGGACCGCGACCGCAGCAAGCGTCCGCTGATGGGCGCGGCGGCTGGAGCCGGCAGCGATTTCGTGGTGCTGACCAGCGACAACCCACGAAGCGAGAATCCCCTCGACATCATGAACGATGCGCTGCCAGGGTTGCAGCGGTCCGGCACGCATTACACATTGGAACCAGATCGCCGCAAGGCCATCACGCTGGCGATTCACGAGGCTCGAGGCCGGCGATATTGTTCTCATTGCCGGAAAGGGCCACGAGAAGGTTCAGGTCACAGCTGCAGGCACGATCCCATTCGACGATATCGAGATGGCGCGAAATGCGTTGCAGAACGCTGGTTATTCAACCTCGCCACCGACGCATTCGGCAAAATCATGAAGCTGAGCCTGTCGCGCGCTGCCGAATTTATGCAGGCTGCTGGCGAGTTTGCCCCAGCCTCGGTCGCCAACGGCTATTCCATTGATTCGCGCACTGTGCAGCCGGGCGATCTGTTCTTCGCGGTTCGCGGTGAGCGGCTGGACGGGCATGACTTTGTCGAAGCAGCTCTCGCGAAAGGCGCAGTCGGCGCGGTCATTGCCAGGGAGCAGAGCGCACGATTCGCGCAGAAGAGCCAGCTGCTGGTGGTGGATGATCCATTAGTGGCATTGCAGCGCATCGCGGCTGCCGTTCGCCGACTATGGGGAAAACCGCTCATCGCGGTGACTGGTTCGGCTGGTAAGACGACGACCAAGGAAGCCATCGCTCATGTCTTGAGCACACAGCACTGCGTACTGAAGTCGCAGGGCAACCTGAACAATCATTTTGGTATGCCGTTGCAATTGCTCAAGCTGGAACCGGAGCATGACATCGCGGTGGTCGAGATGGGGATGTCGCATGCCGGTGAGATTACGGCTCTGGCAAAGCTGGCGCAGCCGGATTGCGGCGTAGTGACCATGGTAGCGCCCGTCCACCTGGAGTTTTTTGAGTCGATCGCGGCCATCGCGCGCGCCAAGTACGAACTGATACAGTCTCTTCACGCCGGCGGTATCGCGGTGTTGAATGCCGACGACGAGTACGTTTCGCAGTTCGGGCGAGACTTCCACGGAAAGGTCGTTACCTTCGGACTTCACAAGCCGACTGACGTATCGGCGCGCAAGATCGAATCGCGTGGCCCGCTAGGCTCGGTGTTCGAAATTGTGGCGGATGACGGGCACGTTCCCGTCGCGCTGCCGTTGTTGGGCGAGCACAGCATCTATAACGCGCTTGCGGCGGTTGCCGTTGGATTGCAATATGGAGTTGGGCTCCGCCCCGCCGCCGAATCGCTTGCCACCCTGGCGCCCGGAGACAAGCGGGGAGAGATCCTCAATTACGCGGGCGCGACTATTATCAACGATTGCTACAATTCCAATCCGAAGGCCCTCGACAACATGGTCCGGTCGCTGGCCCAGATTCCGGCCCGGCGCCGGATTGTTGTCGCCGGCGAGATGCTGGAACTCGGTCCTGCGGCTGACGCCATGCACCGCGATTGCGGACAGCACATGGCAAGCTACGGAATCGACAGGCTGCTGGGGGTGCGGGGGTTGGCGAAGTCGATGGTGGAAGCTGCAGCTCGCGCGGGGATGAACGCGGAGTTCGTCAATACGCCGCAAGAGGCCGCGGATTGGCTGCGGCGCGAAGTCAAAACCGGCGATGTGGTTTTGCTCAAGGCGTCACGCGGCGTGCGCCTGGAGCGCGCGCTGGAAGGTTGGGTCGGCAAGATGCGGGACGCTGCACATTAGCATTGCAGCTCCCGCATAACTTTCAGAACGGGGAAGAATTTGCTCTATTGGTTGCTGTACCAGAAGGGTTTTCTCGTCTTTCATATCGGCCCGTTCCGAATCTTTCGCTATTTGACCTTCCGTACGGTGTTCGCCAGCCTGACCGCGTTGTTCATAGGCCTCATCATTGGCCCGGCAGTGGTTCGCCGCTTGCGTGAATTCCAGATTGGCCAGTACATCCGCGAAGATGGCCCCAAGGACCACCTGAAGAAGGCCGGCACACCGACCATGGGCGGCTTGCTGATTGTGGTGGGCATGATTGTCCCAACACTGTTGTGGGCCGATCTCAGTAACCGCTTCGTGTGGATTGCCGTATTGGCGACGCTGTCATTCGGGGCGATCGGCTTCGCTGACGATTATTTGAAGGTGGTACACCGCCGCAACCTCGGTCTTACCGCGCGCGCTAAGCTGGGCTATCAGTTTCTAGCAGCTTTTGTAATCGGTGCAATCTTGAGCGCCCTGGAGACGCATGGGCTCTATTCCACGCGATTGATCGTTCCCTTCCTTAAGCATTTCCGGCCAGACCTGGTGATCGACCGATTGCACCATGGCTATCTTTCTCCGCTAGCGTTTCTGCCGTTCCTCGCGTTTGTAGCCATCATTATTGTCGGCTCCAGCAATGCCGTTAATCTCACAGACGGTCTCGATGGATTGGCGATTGGCTGTACCGTGATCGCTGCGGGAGCGCTGACCGTCCTCACCTATGTCAGCGGCCACGCCGTCTTTGCGGATTACCTTGAGCTTTCGCATATGCCCCAGGTTTCGGAGGTGACCATTTTCTGTGGCTCGATGGTCGGCTCTGCAATCGGTTTTCTCTGGTACAACGCGCATCCTGCGGAAATCTTCATGGGCGACGTCGGATCACTGGCGCTGGGCGGCGCGATTGGCACCGTTGCCGTCATCATCAAGCAGGAACTGCTGCTTCCATTTATCGGCGGCATCTTCGTCATCGAGGCGCTTTCGGTCATTCTTCAGGTGGGTTCCTACAAGCTGCGCAAGAAGCGCATTTTCAAGATGGCCCCCATCCACCATCACTTCGAACTGATGGGTTGGAGCGAGTCGAAAGTGATTGTTCGCTTCTGGATTGCCTCGCTGGTGTTTGCACTCTTTGCTCTCACCACCTTGAAGTTGCGCTAGAGGCGCGGCAAACGTGGCACAATGGCGACGCGAGCTGAATTCCTGATGGATATCAAAGGCAAACGCGTGCTGGTAGTTGGACTGGGAAAGTCCGGCGTGGCCAGCGCTTTGTTCCTGGAGAAGCGTGGGGCGCGGGTTGCGGTATCCGACGCTAAGTCGCAAGAGCAATTGCGTCACGAAATTCCGGTGCTGCTCGATCATGGCATCACCGTCGAAACTGGGCAGCATGGCGAGCGCACCTTCCGCGATCAGGACTTGATCGTGATTAGTCCGGGCGTGCCCTTCGATGTGCCGCAGCTGATGCAGGCTCGCGCGTTAGGCATTCCGGTCATCGGCGAGGTGGAACTCGCTGCGCGCTTCCTCCAAGGAAAGATCGTCGCCTTCACGGGTTCCAATGGGAAGACCACCACCACGACCCTGGCAGGCCAGATCATTGCAACCGCCAGCCGCAAGGTCCTCGTCGGCGGAAACATTGGCACTCCGGCCATCACGTTTGTCGAGACTTCCAGCGACGACAGTTGGGTCGTGTTGGAGATCAGCAGCTTCCAACTGGAAACCATCGAGAGCTTTCACCCCCACATCGCGGTAGTGTTGAATGTGACTCCCGATCACCTTGACCGTCACCATTCCTTTGAGAAATACGCCGCCGCCAAGGCCCGCATCTTCGAGAACCAGAGCGCTAACGATTTCGCCGTATTGAATGCCGACGACGGGCCCTGCCGTGAAATGGCCGCGGCCACGAAAGCTTCCGTTCGCTGGTTCAGCCGGCTGAAGGAGACCTCGAGCGGGGCGTTTGTTCGCGGCGGGAACATCGTTTGGCGCGATGGCAGCGGCGAAGGCGAGATTATGCCCGTCACCGAGATCTCTCTGAAGGGCGCGCACAATCTCGAAAACGTACTGGCAGCGGTCTGCGTCGGGATGCTGGCCGGAGTCGAGCCGAAACAAATTCGTAGGGCAGTCTCCGAATTCAAAGCCGTGGAGCATCGGCTGGAGTTCGTGGCTACGATTCGCGGTGTCGACTATTACAACGATTCAAAAGCCACCAACGTTGACGCAACCATCAAGGCATTGGAGTCCTTTCCCGGTGGTATTCACCTCATCCTGGGCGGCAAAGACAAAGGCAGTGACTACAGCGTGCTCAATCCGCTCTTGAAGGGACGAGTGAAGCGCGTGTACACCATCGGCGCGGCGGCCGCCAAGATCGAATCGCAAGTGCAGGGAGCCGAGATCGCAAGCGTAAGGACGCTGGAGGCCGCGGTCAGGCGCGCTAGTGAATCCGCCACGCCGGGCGATATTGTGTTGCTGGCTCCAGCCTGCGCCAGCTTCGATCAGTTTGACAGCTACGAACATCGCGGGCAGACCTTCAAAGATCTAATTCGCCAACTCGCGTCGAAAGAACAGCAGCGAGAGCATGTTGGCAGTGGCAGTCGCGGAGGCAAGCAATAATGGCCAAGCGGGTCAGCGTTGATAAGTGGCTGTTCACGGTTACGCTGTTACTGGTCTTTATTGGGCTGGTGATGGTTTTCAGCGCCTCGGCGGTGATGGCGAAAGAGCGCTTCGGCTCGCCTTACGGTTTCCTGGTGCGGCAAATGGCGTGGGCCGGCGCCGGCATCGCGGCCATGCTCGTCATCATGAACATCGATTACCGGAAATACCGGCGGGCGTCGGTGGTCTTCACCTTTCTGGGATTTACTTCGCTGCTGCTGATCGCCGTCTTCCTGTTTCGTGATTCCCACAACACGCATCGCTGGATCAAGCTTGGCGGGTTCTCATTGCAACCTTCGGAGTTGGCGAAGCCTGCCATCATCTTTTATCTCGCCTACTTCCTGGAATCACGCTGGCAACAAATCACCGACTGGAAGAATGTACTGCTTCCCGCCGCCGCCCCAGTTGTATTGTTCGCACTGCTGATCGTGAAGGAGCCAGACCTCGGTACTGCCATTGCGTGCCTGGCCATCTCCGCCGCCGTGTTGTTCGTCGCCGGTATGAACATGAAGTATCTGTGGTACGCACTCGGCGCGTCATTATTGCCGCTCTACTTTCTGGTTGTGCGCGTGCCTTGGCGCTGGGGACGAGTGCAGGCCTTTCTCGATCCGTTCAAAGATCCCCAGGGCAAAGGCTTCCACATTATCCAGTCGATGATCGCCGTGAGCACCGGGGGTTTGACCGGCCTGGGCCTGATGGAAGGCAAGCAAAAGCTCTTCTACTTACCGGAGCCACATACCGACTTCATCTTCGCCGTTACCGCTGAGGAAATGGGATTGTGGGGCTCGTTGCTGGTGGTTACGCTCTTCGGCATCTTCCTCTACCGGGGCATCCGAACTGCCGTGCGTACGGATGACATGTTCGGAAAATTCCTAGCTACCGGCTTCACTGCGATGGTGGTGGTGCAGGCGCTGTTCAACATCAGCGTAGTGCTGGCCATGATGCCCGCCAAGGGAATTCCGCTGCCGTTCATCTCCTACGGCGGTTCTTCGCTCTTCATCACTCTGGCAAGTGTCGGAGTCTTGCTCAACATCACTCAACAGACGGACTAGCCATGCGCGTGATCGTGGCGGGAGGCGGCACCGGCGGACATGTTATTCCTGCGCTGGCCATCGCCCAAGAGTTGCGTTCGCGTTACAACGCGCAGGTCATGTTCGTCGGTACGCAGCGCGGCATTGAGACCCGGATGGTTCCGGCGGCAGGATTCGAACTGCATATCATCCAAGTGGGTGCGCTGAACCGTGTAGATCTTGCGACACGGCTCAAGACGTTGCTGGATCTCCCTCGTGCCTTCATCGCGGCGGCCCAGTTGATCCGCGAATTTCGACCCGATGTCATGATCGGCGTCGGCGGTTATGCCTCAGGCCCTGCGATGCTGACGGCGGCCATGATGAGCGTGCCTACCCTTGCCTTCGAACCGAACGTAATTCCGGGCGTCGCCAATCGAATTGTTGCTCCGATGGTGAGTGTGGCGGCGGTGCACTTCGAGGCGACGTGCCACTATTTTCGTAACTGCCATGTGACCGGCGTCCCGGTTCGGCAGGAGTTCTTCCATGTTCCGGCGCGTCCGCGTGATGCTCGCCTAACGCTGCTGGTCTTCGGAGGCAGTCAAGGCGCTCACGCTATCAACCAGGTCGTGCTGGACGCACTGCCGAACCTGATGGACACCGTGCCTGGAATTCATGTCATCCACCAGACTGGCGAAAAGGATTACGTTAATGCCCAAGCAGTTTATTTGCGCACCATGATTTCGGCAGAGGTGTCGCCTTTCATCGACGACATGCCAAGCGCCTTCGCTCGCGCCGACCTGTTAGTTTGCCGCTCCGGCGCCAGCACGGTCGCCGAGATCACTGCGGCAGGGAAGCCTGCGATCTTCATTCCGTTGCCGACCGCTGCCGACGACCATCAGACGCAAAATGCCGCGGCGCTCGCCGAAGGCGGCGCTGCTCGCTTGTTGCCGCAGTCTGAACTTTCCGGGGATCGCCTGGTGGACGAGGTCGCTGCTCTGCTACGTGATCGCACGCAACTGGGGAAGATGTCGGAGGCGGCACACGGTTTTGCTCATCCCGGAGCGGCCGCTAGAATCGCTTCGCTGGCGGTGCGCGCCGCTGGCGTCCGAAGCCGTCACGCTGTAGCCTAGAGACTCGTCTCCCGCATGTTTGCAAAAATCCAGCACGTTCATTTTGTCGGTATCGGTGGCATCGGCATGAGTGGTATCGCCGAGGTGCTGCTCAATCTGGGTTATAAAGTCTCCGGCTCCGACCTGAAGACCTCGCCCGTCACGCAACGGCTCGCCCGCATGGGGGCTGTCATCTGTGCCGGGCATCGCCCGGAAAACGTGATGGGGGCGGAAGTAGTGATCACCAGTTCGGCCATCACACGCGGCAATCCTGAGGTTGATGCCGCCCGCCAGCAGCACATTCCGGTTATCCAGCGCGCCGAAATGCTGGCGGAATTAATGCGCCTGAAATACGGAATTGCCGTTGGCGGTATGCACGGCAAGACGACTACGACCTCGATGATAGCGGCAGTGCTGGCTGCCGGCGGTCTCGATCCTACCGTTGTCGTGGGAGGCCGCGTAGACGCGATGGGTTCCAATGCGCGTCTGGGAAAATCGCAATACCTGGTTGCGGAAGCCGACGAGAGCGATCGCTCCTTCCTGAAACTGTCACCCATTCTCGCTGTCGTCACTAACATTGATCGCGAGCACATGGACTGCTATCGCAACATGGAAGACGTGGAACAGACCTTCCTGAAGTTCATGGACTTGGTGCCTTTCTACGGGATGGTTGTGGCCTGCAATGATAACGATGATCTACGCCGGCTACTTCCGGCGGTACAGCGACGGATCCTGACCTACGGTACGCACGAGCAGTCGGACTTCCTCATTTCGAGCGTGGGTTGCGGTCCTCGCAAGAACTCTCCGGCGCTGAGTAGCTTTCAGGTCAGCTACCGGGGAAGTCCTGTTGGCGAATTCGCGTTGCGTGTTCCCGGGGAACACAACATAAAGAACGCCACGGCAGCCATTGCGGTGGGAATTGGTCTCGATGTGCCTGTGGAGGCAATTCGGGGTGCGCTGCAGGATTTCGATGGAGTCGATCGTCGCTTTCAGGTCATCGGCAATGTTGCTGGGGTCACTGTGGTTGACGACTACGGACATCATCCCACCGAAATCCGCGCCACTCTGGCGGCGGCGCGACAGTGCGGATTCGGCAGGGTACATGTGATCTTTCAACCGCATCGCTACACCCGAACGCAGCTTCTGCTTGAGGAGTTCTCGACTGCATTCCGCGACGCCGATTCCGTCATCGTGCTCGATATCTATGCGGCCAGTGAGCAACCAATCCCGGGAATCACCGGCGAGATGCTGGCGAGGCGCATCACAGAAGTGGGCGGACAGGAAGCCCTCTACGTCTCTTCGTTCGCCAAAGCTGTGAAGCTGGCCACGACTGCAGCCAAGTCGGGCGACGCGATCCTTACCCTGGGCGCGGGAAATGTTTGGCAACTCGGGCCGCAAGTCTTGGAGCAGCTGGAGAGCCGCACGACCACGACGTTGCGATAACTGTCACAAAGACCGGCCTTCAAGACTCGATAAGAGACTGCTGACTTCATCCCGGAGGACGGGCAGGTCGGTATGGATGACGCTCCAAACGATCTCGTCGTTAATGAAACTGTACCCGTGAAAGCAAATTCCAGAACGAGATAATTTCGAGATGTTGACTAATGTGGGTTGCACTCTCTGGAAATCGCCGTACGAGCTTCGCCAACGCTTCGCCAATAATTTCTAATTGTCGTTCGACGGCAGAGCGAAGCATCGGATCTTGCCGATAGTCGGCGACTGTTCGATTCGTGACGAATCTCCGGATCAAGTCCGCCGAGTTGCACATGTCCCAGAGATATGCTCTCTGGTCACGCTGCATAGAGCGACACCTGTGAGGACTCGATATTGCGACGAATGTAAGGATTGCGAACCGCGGACACCTCAACCAGATCGACGTCGCGCCGGAACAACTGCTCTAACTTCTTAAGAAGGCCAAAATAAGAACAAGCGTGCTCGTCGGGCGACATGGGAGCAAACTCGACTACGAAATCGAGGTCGCTGGTTTCAGCGCGGAAGTCCTCGCGAGTCGCCGAGCCGAATAGCCCGAGGCTAACCACATTAAATTGCGCACAGAGGTGCCCGAGTTCCTCTCGGCGATCCTCAATTAGGCCAACCATAGCCATCAAATCATAACGCAATCGCTGTCTTCTGCGCAGATCGCTGCAGCCAGTTCATTTTGCCCCTAAGTGCAGCTTGCAAGTTTACCTTTGTGGTTCCTGCACTCTCACGCACTCATCTAGCGTCAAAAGCGTCTCCGCAATCTCAACAAAAACGGTTATAGTGAGGCGAATGACCGAAGTCCTGGGGGTTTCACCCGGTTTTCATGGCTCGAAAAAGCTCATCAGCAACGCAGGAAGAGGAACTCGAAGCACGGGTTAGCGATGCTGCTCTGCGTCCCCGCGGCTTCGACGAATCGCCGCTTGATGCCCGCATGCTTGACCTCGATGACGAGGCCGAATCGCCATTCCTGCGCGGACAGAAGCGCGTTCCGGTGCGTCGCGGAGCGCTGCCACGCAAGGCTGCCGGTCGCCTCAAACTCGCGCTCATCATGCTCCTGGTCCTGGGGAGCGTTGCTTTTATTTGGATTACGCTCCATCAATACGCTGCCCGCTCCTGGCGCTTTCGCATCGATTCCAGCGACAACATCCAGGTTTCGGGAAACAGCAATGTCAGCCGCTCGCAGCTGATGGACGTGATGGCGAGTGACCTGAATCGCAACGTCTTTTTTGTTCCGCTGGACCTTCGCAAGCAACAACTGGAACAAATTCCTTGGGTGCAATCCGCCACGGTGATGCGCCTGCTCCCCGACCGGCTGAACATCGTCGTTAAGGAGCGCACACCGGTTGCGTTTCTAGAAGTCAATTCTCATATCGAACTGATTGACGCCCACGGCGTGGTCATGGATCTTCCCGCGGGTCAGATGGCGAAGTATTCCTTCCCGGTGGTGGTTGGAATGCCGGACACCGAACCGGTCTCTACTCGCGCCGCACGGATGAAGATCTACACCCAACTGATGAAGGACCTCGACTCTGGCGGAGCGCATTACTCGCGTGACCTGAGCGATGTCGATCTTTCCGATCCTGACGACGTGAAGGCGACCGTCACCGACGCGAAGGGCGCCGTCCTAGTGCATTTGGGATCGTCGAATTTTCTGGAGCGCTTCAAGATCTACGTGGCCCATGTCCAGGAGTGGAGAGCCCAGTTCCAAAGATTGGAGTCGGTGGATTTGCGCTACGAACACCAGGTAATTGTGAATCCCGATTCCGCGAGCGTTAACCCCAAGGCCAATGGTGCGCCGGGTAACGGGGCAAGCAACGCGGACGCAGCAGCACTGCCCGCAGCTGTCCAAAATAAGCGAGCGGTGAAGCACAAGAAGAAGCACGCGTAAACCATGGGAAGTCAAACAGAGAACCTGCTTACAGTGATTGACGTTGGTAGCGCCAAGACGTGCGTTATCGTCGCCGAGGTGAATGACTACGCCTTGCGTTATCGCGGTCATGGCATCTCCGATTCGCGCGGTATGCGCAAGGGCGTCATCGCCGATCTCGACAAAGCCGTCGACTCGATCAGGAAGGCAGTCGAAGACGCCGAGAACGTAGCGCAAGCTCCGGCGGAGCATGCCGTGGTCGGAGTGGCTGGTTCGCACATCCGCGGCGTGAATAGTCACGGCGGAATCTCGCTGGGATCGCGTTCGCGCGAGATCAGTCGCGAAGATGTGCGTCAGGCCGTAGAGAAGGCGCGCAGCATCGCCATGCCCGATGACCGCGAAGCTCTGCACTTGCTGCCGCAGGAGTTCATTCTCGACGGACAAGGTGGAGTTCACGATCCGGCGGGACTGATGGGCAGAAAGCTTGAGGTCCGCGTGCACGTGGTGACCGCGGGAACCACCGCGACGCAAAATGTGGTTTCCGCCATGAACCGCGCTGGAATTCACGTTGACGACACCGTGTTTGAAGCGCTCGCTTGTGCCGACTCGGTGCTGCAGACCGACGAGCGCGAGCTCGGCGTCTGCCTGGTAGACATTGGAGCCGGGTCGACAAGTCTCATTGTGTACTACGAAGGAGTCGTGATTCATACTGGCGCAATCCCAATTGGCGGGGATCACTTCACCAACGACGTAGGAGTAGGTTTTCGCACACCGATTCCTGACGCTGAGAACATCAAGAAGATGTTTGGCTGCGCCATCGTCACGCGCATTCCTGAGGGCAACGAGATCGAGGTGCCTTCAGTCGGTGATCGCCCGTCGCGTCTCATGCAGCAGCGTATGCTGGGCGAAATTCTGGAGCCGCGTGCGCGCGAGCTAATGGAACTGCTTCGCGATCACCTCCGTCAAGCGGGTATTTACGATCTGCTGGGCGCAGGATTGGTTTTCACTGGTGGCGGATCGCGGCTCAACTCGCTGCTTGAGGTTGCCGACGACATTCTGCGCCGGCAAGTGCGACTTGGCTATCCAGTGCCGATCGCCAAGTTGCCATCGAACTTGTTGGAGCCGGAGTTCGCGACGGCAATCGGTATGGTGCTTTACGGACATCGCGCGCGCCAGGCGCGCATGAACATTGATCGAGGACTGCGAGCAAAGCTGAGAGGCTTGTTCGCCCGGCAGAACGCGTAAACAATTTTGCAGAGCTAACCCGCGCCGCGCGACGGCGCTCATCGGAGTCGAGATGATCGAAGATTTCAACGACAAGAGCCAGCCCGAAAACGACATTCGCATTCACTTCAACGAAGAGCTCCTCAACTCCGCGAAGATCAAAGTCATCGGCGTCGGCGGCGGTGGCGGTAACGCAGTCAATCGCATGATCGAGTCGCACCTGGAAGGCGTAGAATTCGTCGTTGCCAATACCGATCTCCAGGCCCTCAAGCTGTCGAATGCTCCGGTGAAGATCCAGCTTGGCGTCAAGCTGACTAACGGTTTGGGCGCGGGCGCTAATCCCGACGTCGGTCGCAAGGCCGCGCTCGAAGACGCCGACAAAATCATCGAAGCGCTCGAAGGTGCGGACATGGTGTTCGTCACCACCGGTCTCGGGGGTGGAACCGGCACGGGCGCGGCGCCCATCATCGCCTCGCTGGCCAGCGAAATGGGCGCGCTCACTGTGGCCGTCGTGACCAAACCCTTTGCCTTCGAAGGCAAGCGCCGCCAGAACCAGGCCGAGCGCGGCTTGCAAGAGCTGATCGACTCCGTTGACACCACCGTCGTCATCCCCAACGAAAAGCTGCTCGCTGTCGCCAAGGACGCCGGCTTCTTCGAATCGTTCCGCGTCGCCGACGACATTCTGCGGCAAGCGGTGCAAGGCATCTCCGACATCATCACCATTCCCGGCATCATCAACCGCGACTTCGCCGATGTGAAGACCATCATGGCCGGCATGGGCTACGCCGTGATGGGCACTGCAACCGCGAAGGGTGAAGGTCGCGCCACGCTGGCAGCGCAGGCCGCAATTGCGTCTCCTCTGCTCGAGGCCGGAGCTATCGACGGCGCACGCGGCATCCTCATCAACATCACCGGCTCCAGCTCGCTGCGGCTGGCCGAGGTGAACGAGGCCTCCACCATCATTCAGAGCGCCGCGCATGAAGACGCCAACATCATCTTCGGCGCCGTGCTCGACGAGAAAATGAAGGACGAAGTCAAGATCACCGTGATCGCAACCGGCTTCAAAGATGTTTCCCGCCGGCGTGAGCACTCGAACCCAGTGGCCGATGTGGTGCAACACGCGCGTGTTTCCGCAGCTAGCGTCCACGCGACTTACGAAGTGCCGTCCATGCACGAGCCGGGGTCCCCAACACGCGCCGCTTTTGCGCGTGATGGGGTGGAGGAGCCGCAAGCGGCGCCGGAGAAGCCTGTGCCTTCGCGCTTCGACGCGGTCAAGCCGTCGGAAACTGAGTCATCGCGTGGAACGGAACGGCCGCGCACGATTCCATACATCCCCGACCATCTCGACGACATCGACTCCGAGATTGTCCGTCACGCCGAACCGATGGACGAGGCCCAAATTCAAGCGCGAGCTGCCGCCGCCGGTCGAGACCAGCCGCCCACAATTGAAACTGTGAGCAGCAGCATTAACATCAGCTACGACACGGATGACCTGGAGATTCCGGCCTTCCTGCGTAAGCGCGGCGAGGGCTGAGATCAGACGACAGCCGGCAAACACCGGCAGCCAAATCTCTATTCCACCCTTCAGCCTAAGGTGGGCGACAAGGGTGGGGGCAGCGCTCGCTTTGATCATTTCTGATGGGCCGCGACTCCGCGCGCTCGTGATATTCTTGTAACGATAGCTGCGACCCTCCTTGTAGGCAAATTTCCCGCAGTTCCTCTACAACAATCATGATCTCAGTCAGCAATGTATCCATGCGCTACGGCGCTAAAGTCCTGTTCGACGAAGTCTCCACCGCGTTCACGCCCGGCAAACGCTACGGCCTCACCGGTCCCAACGGAGCGGGGAAGTCCACCTTCATGAATCTGTTGACCGGTGAACTAGAGCCGCAGAAGGGCACCGTCGTGCGTCCGCGCAAGCTGGGTGTGTTGCGGCAGGACCAGTTCGCCTTCGACGCCTATCGCGTGCTCGATACGGTCATCATGGGTAACAAGCGGCTATGGGCGGCCATGGAAGAGCGTGACCGCATCTACGAGAAGCACGAGATCACCAACGACGACGGCATGAGGCTGGGCGAGCTGGAAGGCATCGTCGGCGAAGAAGATGGCTACTCCGCCGAGACCGATGCCGCTCTCCTGCTGCAAGGCCTGGATATTCCCGACGAGATGCATCAGCGTCCGATGAGTGAGCTGCAGGGCGGGCAGAAAGTGCGAGTGTTATTGGCGCAGGCACTGTTCGGACATCCGCAGGCATTGCTGCTGGACGAGCCGACGAACCACCTCGACTTGGACTCGATCCACTGGCTGCAGAGCTTCCTGAAGAGCTACGACGGCGTTGTGATCGTCATCTCGCACGATCGCCATTTTCTGAATAGTGTTTGCACCCACATCGCCGACATTGATTACGAAACCATCATTACCTATACCGGCAGCTACGACGAGATGGTGATGGCGAAGACGCAAATTCGTTCGCAGATCGAAGGCCAGAACGCGCAGCGCGAAAAGAAGATCGCGCAACTGAACGAGTTCATCGCGCGATTCTCAGCCGGCACTCGCTCCAGCCAGGTGCAGTCGCGGCGCAAAGAAGTGGAGCGGCTGCAGGTTACGGAACTCGCGAAGTCGAACATCCAGCGCCCATACCTCAAGTTCGAACAGAAGCGCCCGTCAGGCAAACACATCCTGGAATTGGAGGGCGTGCGCAAGTCGTACGGCGACAGCGAAATCATTCGTAGCTTCACGGCCAGCGTGACGCGGGGCGAGAAGATCGCATTGATGGGACGCAATGGCGCCGGCAAGACTACGCTGCTGAACGCACTGCTGGCCAATTCGCCGACGATTCCGGAATCAGAGCTGCGTCAAACCAGCGGTTACGATGGCCCTTTCTTGAGCGACGGCGAAGTTGTTTGGGGACACGAAGCACAAGTGGGATATTTTGCGCAGGACCACCGGGCACTCATCGAAAAAGGAATGACTGCCTTTGAGTGGCTGCATCGCTGGGACCCGGGCGCGGCGAACGAAGAAATCAGAGGCCTGCTGGGCCAGATGTTGTTCGCGCGCGATGACGGTAACAAGCGTACTGAAGTTCTCTCGGGTGGTGAAGCAGCTCGCCTGCTGTTCTGCAAGCTCATGTTGCAAAAGCCGAACGTGCTGGTGCTCGATGAGCCTACCAACCACCTAGACCTGGAAGCCATTAACGCACTGAACATTGCGCTGCAACGGTATCAGGGCACTGTGTTGCTGGTGACGCACGATCACGACCTCATCGACGAAGTTGCGAACCGCATCTGGCATTTCGAGGGCGATCACTACGTGACCGATTTCAAGGGCGCCTACGAGGAATACCAGTCAGCTCTTGCGGCCTGAAGGTTTGTGACGGCGTTGTGCCGCTGCTGAAGAGCTTTATGCACAATTCGTGTTGCCGAGCAAACTCAAAAGGAGCATTCAGAGACACGCTTACGTCTAGGAGCTGTCACACACGGTAGTTGCCAACGCGCTCATGTCACTGAATGCGCCAGGGTTATTCGCCGCTCTCGATCACAAAATTCCACCATCGTTACCTTCACTTTTCCCCTTTCGGTATCGGCTGCGAAATTAGTCCGCTTCCACCGTCCCATCTGCCGCGCAGTGCTCTATATTCGGATATGGGACCTAAGTCGATGGGCTCCCGAGGCCGAACCCTTCTCAATTCCCGCTTTGATCATGAGTCGTGCGGTGTAGGCTTTGTTGCGACCCTGCACGGCGCGTCCAGTCTTGACATCTTGCGGTTGACCCTCACTGCGCTGGCGCGCCTGGCCCACCGTGGTGCCGTCGCCGCTGACCGTAAGAGCAGTGATGGCGTTGGTGTCCTCACAGCCGTTCCTCGCCGCTTTCTGCTCGACCAGACCGCCATCGTGTTGCCGGCGGAACAGCCGCTTGCCGTGGGAATGTTGTTCCTGCCGCCGGAGGGAGTGACCAGCCGCGACGCTCTGCGCTTCGAGGAGTGCATTTCGGCCCAGGGCTTGCGATGGCTGGCCTGGCGCGAAGTCCCCATCCGGCGTGATGTGCTGGGTGAGCTTGCCCTTGACTCGCTACCCGTCATCCGGCAGGCGCTGATTACGGTTCCCGATTCAGCAAAGTGGACCGAGCCCGAAGTCGAGCACCGTCTCTATCTGGCGCGCAAGGCATTCGAGCGCCAATCTACGGACAGCTATGTCTGCTCGCTCTCCACGCGGACCCTCGTGTACAAAGCGATGTGCGCAGGGCGGTTGCTGCACGAGTTCTATCCCGATCTGCAAGATGCAAACTTCGTCACGCCTTTCGCCATCTTCCATCAGCGATACGCAACCAATGTGCTGCCTTCGTGGCATCGTGCGCAGCCGCTGCGCATGCTGGCGCACAACGGCGAGATCAACACCATCTGGGGCAATCGCGCGCACATGGAAGCCCGGCGCGCTACGCTGCCGCGCGAATGCGAGCCTATCCTAACGGCGATGCCTCCGATTCGATGAGTCTCGACGAAGTTGCCGAGCTGCTGGCAAATCACGGGCGCAACGTGGCGGAGGCGATTCGCATGCTTCTGCCGCCCGCCACCGATGGCAACGAGACCGCCTTCCACCGCTATCACGCCGACTGCATGGAGCCTTGGGATGGACCGTCGGCGCTGGTGTTCACCGATGGCCGCCTACTGGGAGCGGCGCTCGATCGCAACGGTCTCCGGCCATGTCGCTACGTCATTACCGATTCGGGCTTGATCGTTGCTGGCTCGGAGGTCGGTCTTGCCGATGTTCGCTCGGAGTCGATCGTTCGCAGCGGACGCCTCGGGCCCGGTCAGATGCTTCTGCTCGATCTCGAGCGCGGAACGTTGCTGGAAGGCGAGCCTCTAGATCACTACATCGACAGACTGTCGGCTTACGGTGGGCTCATCTACAACATTCAACTGGAGCCGGCGCCTCGGCCGGTACCAGTTTTGTCCAAAGACGAAATCACCGGATTGCAGCGAGGCTTCGGCTACAGCCGGGAAGAAGTCAAGATGGTGGTGGCACCCATGGCCCTGGACAGCAAGGATGCCACCTGGTCCATGGGCGATGACACACCCATCGCACCGCTGGCACGCACGCCGCGGCCGTTATATGGATTCTTCCGCCAGAGGTTTGCGCAAGTCACGAACCCCGCCATCGATTCTCTGCGCGAGTCGTGCGTGGTTTCGCTGCGCACGCGGCTTGGGCCATGGCCGCATCTGCTCGACAAGCACGCGCCTCTTCCGGGACTGGTGCTGCCATCACCGTTTCTCTCGCTCGGTCAGATGGAAGCGCTGCGCGAGGGAACTTATCCGTTGCGCGAAGAATTACCTTTAGCTCGCATGTATTGCACGTTCTCACCGGTCCGCAACCTCGAAGGGGCGGTTGCTGACTTGGGTCGCACCGCCATTAGCTTGGTGCGCGACGGAGTCCGTATCCTCCTCATGACTGATCGCGGTGCCTCTGCCCAGGCGTTGCCTATTCCCATGGCGATGGCCACCGGAGCCGTACATCACGCGCTGGTTCAGGCCGGCTTGCGGACCAAAGTTGGCCTGGCGTTGGATGCGGGCGACTGTCGCGACCTGCATCACGCTGCGGTGCTTATTGGCTATGGTGCTGGCGCGGTTTGTCCGTGGCTGGCGTTGCAAACTGCCCGTTCACTGGCCGGAGAAGATGGCGAAGCCGGTCTGCTCAAGGCTTTGCGATCCGGTTTGGCCAAGGTGATGTCGAAGATGGGAATCTCCGTTCTCGACAGCTATCGGGCCGCTCAACTGTTCGACATTCTCGGACTCGATCCTGCGGTGGTGGGCCGTTGCTTCCCGGGAACTCCGTCGCCGCTGGGAGGCCGCGGGTTTGCCGAGATCGAAGCATCAATTCGTGCCTCATGGGCGGGCGAACTTAATAACTCCGAACTCCCCGATTACGGCTGGGTGCGATTCCGCCGCGATGAAGGCGCCGAAGTACATGCCTGGGAGCCGCAACGGACTCGCCAACTCCAAGTCGCTGTGGGGGCTGCGAAGACGGCAACCCAAACCACGGCAACTGGGCCCTCCCATGCTGAAGCATGGTCTAACTTCGCGGGCTCGGGAAGCGAACGCCAGCCGACCGTGTTGCGAGACCTACTAGACTTCCGCCCCGCTGGTCCGCCGTTGTCCGTGTATCAAGTCGAACAGAAATCGAGCTTGGCGCGGCGTTTCGTCTCCAGTGCAATGTCGCTCGGCTCCATCAGCCCCGAGGCGCATGAAACCATCACACTTGCCATGAATCAGTTGGGTGGCCGCTCCAACACAGGTGAGGGCGGCGAAGATCCCAACGCGTACTGCAGCGAACCTGACAGTCCACCCGGATTTCTGCCGCGCAACAACAAAATCAAGCAGGTTGCCTCGGGCCGATTCGGCGTCACCGCGGAGTACCTGGCACATGCCGAGGAACTGGAAATCAAGATCGCCCAGGGGTCGAAGCCGGGAGAAGGAGGCCAACTTCCCGGCCACAAAGTTAGTGAACTCATCGCGCGTTTGCGGCACGCGCAGCCGGGGATCTCGCTGATCAGCCCGCCGCCGCATCACGACATCTACAGCATTGAAGATCTCGCGCAACTGATTTATGACCTGAAGCGCGTCAATCCACGTGCCGCTGTGGGCGTAAAGCTAGTCTCGCAACTGGGCGTGGGTACGGTCGCCGCCGGCGTCGCCAAAGCCTACGCAGACTACATCGTGATCGCCGGACACAGCGGTGGCACCGGCGCGTCTCCCTTGAGCAGCATCAAGCACGCCGGCAGTCCGTGGGAGCTGGGCTTGGCGGAGGCGCAGCAAGTTCTCCGATACAACGGTCTGCGAGGGCGGGTACGGTTACGGGTCGATGGTGGGTTGTCCACCGCGCGTGACATTTTGATGGCCGCGCTGCTGGGCGCTGATGAATTTTCCTTCGGCACGGCAGTCCTTGTTGCAATCGGATGCGACATGGCGCGGCAGTGTCATCTCAACACCTGTCCTACGGGAATTGCGACGCAGCGCCCTGACCTGCGGGCGAAGTTCCGCGGCAAGCCAGAGAACGTCGTCCGCTTCTTCCTTAACATTGCCGAAGACCTGCAGCGCCTGCTGGCTGCGTTGGGGCTGCCTTCGCTGGAGTCCGCCATTGGACGCACCGAGCTGCTGCGACAGGTTCGATTCGACGGAAATCTCGAACTCGGGCCCGTGCTCGGGCGTATGGGCGACGGTCCGCTGCATTGGGAAGGCCAACGGAACTCACGTCCAGAAGATCATCCTCCAGTCGATGACGCGTGGGTACAACCTGCACTTGCGGCGGCCGTCGCTGGCAAGCCGTTCGAGCATGACGCGACAGTAAAGAACGAAGATCGCACTCTTGGTGCGCGAATGGCGGGCGAGTTGGCACTGCTGCTGCGGCACCAGCCTGAAGTGAATCCGGATGTCCAGTTGCACCTGCGCGGTACCGCAGGCCAATCGTTCGGCGCCTTTGCAGTGGCAGGCATGGCTTTGACCCTTGAGGGCTCGGCGAACGACTACGTCGGCAAAGGCCTCTCTGGCGGCGAGCTAGTTCTTCGTCCGGTGGGCAAGCTGGATCAAGCCAGCGAGGCGCAAGTCATCCTGGGGAACGTGGCTCTTTACGGTGCAACCGCTGGATCCCTGTTCGCTGCTGGAAGCGCGGGCGAGCGCTTTGCGATTCGCAACTCCGGGGCTACGGCTGTCGTCGAGGGGGTAGGCGAACACGCCTGCGAGTACATGACCGGCGGCATCGTTGTCATCCTCGGCTCGACTGGCAGAAATTTCGGAGCAGGCATGACGGGTGGAGTGGCTTACGTCTGGGACCTCGATCACACCTTCGAAGCGGAACGCAAGTTTCATCCGGAGTTTGTCGAAACCAATCTGCTGGAGGATTGTACGGGCAGAGAACAAGCGTTGGTTCGTGACCTGCTGCAACAACATATTCATAAGACCGGCAGCCGCCTCGGACAACAACTATTAGAGCGCTGGCCAGAAACGCTGGCGCAAATTCTGCGTGTTGCGCCGAAGGGCAGTGGGGCGGCGTGAATTGCGACGTTATCTTTAGTGCACCACCGGACTCGCTTATCGGGTCAGTACCGCGTCAGAGTTATCGGGTCAGGGCACGACTTCAGAGGCTGCTGAAACGTAGCCTAACCGCCGAGCAATGCAGTCAGCAAGAACATTTTGCATTTACGCTGCTATGTGCGAAAGTAGCGCCGTGCGCGCCGTTGCCCTTCTTGGACCTGTCGCTAAAGAGCACCACGTCCGGCAATTCGAAGTGCCGGGGGTCAACCTGTTTACAGGTAATGAACTCGATCCCACCGACAAGCCCGATGCCGTACTGATCTTTGGCGGCGACGGCACCATCCATCGTCATTTGGGCGGCTTGGCGCTCAAGCAGATTACCACGCTGATTGTGCCGCTCGGCAGCGCTAACGATTTCGCGCATTCCATCGGCATCGAGACCCTAGATGAATCGCTTGCCGTCTGGCGGCGTTTCTGCGCCTCGGGCGAAAACATGCGCTTTATTGATTTGGGAACTATCGAGCCACTCGACGCGCGTAACCAGTCTGGCCACGTGGATCGCATTCCATGGCAGGGTGAGTCGTTGGAGTCGTTGCACTTTGTGCCCGATGGTCCGCGGCGCGATCCGGTATCGGGAGCGAAGGAAGAACTGGGCGCGCGCATTATGCAATCGCAATTGCGCCGTATGGCCGAAGCCGAAGGCGAAGTTGCACGGACTACGTTCTTTGGCTGCATCGCCGGCACCGGGCTGGATGCCGCCGTCAACCGCCGAACTTTGAAGCAGCCGCCATGGTTACGCGCGCACGGCGGATACGTGGTCGGGCTGCTTCAAGTGTTGGGAGGCTTTCATCCGCCACACATCACGCTGTCCGTCGAAAGTCGATGGCCACTGGGAAACGCGGGTGGACGAGGCCGGATTCCTGATTGCCGCCGGTAACGCGCCGCAATATGGACACGGCATGCGGTTAACTCACGAGGCGCGTATGGACGACGGCCTGCTCGACATTTGTTTTGTGCGGACATTAAGCAAACCTCGCTTACTACGGCTCTTCCGGAGCGTCTATAGTGGTGCGCACGTCGATATGAAAGAGGTGGAATACTTTCGCGGCTGGCGTGTACGCATCAAGACCGATCCAGTGACCGAAATCTTCGCTGACGGGGAGTACATTTGCCAAAGTCCAGTGGAGATTGGGGTGCGCCGGAACGCGCTGCGGGTGATTGTAGGCGGTTGACGTAACATCAGAGAAAGTTACCGTGCTGGCTGGCGCTAAGCTGCGCGGGACGAATTGCGGCAACTGAAATACGGACCGGAGGCCCCGTCATTTTTCTGGAACTTATCGTGGGCGGCTGGGTCTATACTGTAGTACAAGGAAATGTCTACCCCCTTAGTGTCCAAACCGGCGAGCGAAGAGGTTCCAAACGTTCCGCTACAGGATCAGGTTATCCCCGCGCTGTTCGGCGAAGGGGAGGGGCTGTATCCTCAGCGCAAAGATACGTTTGTTTACTCCTTTATCGTCCACATGTTGGCTGTGGGCCTGCTGATCTGGTCCGGCCACTGGGCGTTCCAGCATAAGGACGAGATCAAGCAACAAGTGATTGGCCTGGCGACCGATATCAGCCCCTACTTGCCGATGCCGGTTTCCAAGACGCGTGCCGGCGGCGGCGGTGGCGGCGGCGACCGCGACAAACTCAACGCTCCTAAAGGCGCGTTGCCCAAGCTGTCGAAGGAGCAGATCACTCCTCCGGCGATCGTGGTTCGCAATGACAATCCTAAGTTGCCAGTGCCGCCTACGGTGGTAGTGCCGCCGCAACTGAAGCTGCCGACGGTTGGCGCTCTCGGCGATCCTCTGTCGAAGGTAATTGGACCTCCTTCCAACGGAACAGGATCTGGTGCTGGAATCGGCAGTGGCAGCGGTGGAGGCGTGGGATCGGGGACTGGCCCAGGCGTTGGCCCCGGCCACGGCGGCGGATACGGTGGCGGAGCTTATCGCGTCGGCGGCGGCGTCAGCGCACCTAAGGCGTTGTACGCGCCTGATCCGGAGTACTCAGAAGAAGCCCGCAAGGCCAAGTATCAGGGTACGGTCGTGTTGTGGCTGGTAGTGAGTGCCGACGGAAAGCCGCAACAGATCCGAGTGCAGCGCCCGCTCGGTATGGGGCTTGACGAGAAGGCAGTCGAAGCCGTCAGGCAATGGCGCTTTGAGCCTGCCAGGAAAGATGGGCAGGCAGTCCCGGTCATGATCAACGTGGAAGTGAACTTTCGGCTGTACTGATCGTCTCGACTATAGGTGGCCTAAGCTGTTATCGCCCGAAAGGTCTTTTGAGGGGCGGCATTTTACTTTTCGCCTTGTCGGCCCACTCGGAACCCTTGTCAATCCAATCGCCCGCCTGATCGCCGATATCTTCCATCAATTCGCGCGCATCCTCGTATTTTCGGCGGAGCGTGCGACGCATCTGCTTGCCGGTCTTCGGAGCCAGCAGCAAGGCCACCAGGGCGCCAGCGGCCAGTCCAACGAACAGCATGGTCAGGCCCAGCGCGACGTTGCTGCCTTCTGACTCTTGGTACTCTCCGTTTGGTTCAAAATCCCTGACTTCATCATTCATTGGGTGTGTCCTCGGGGAAATTCTACCGCGATTCGCATTGTCGCGCCGCTTGCCTTCGCCGCCTTTGACATCCGCAGATCCGCCCGCGGAGTGTTCGCTCTCAACCTTAGCCTGGTTGGAAACCTCGACTATCGCTCTCGTTGCCCAAGTTCATGAGCAACTTGGTGAAAAAAGTCAAAAAAGAATATTTGCCTGCGGCCTTGGAGCGCCGATGAGCCCGTCGCGCCATTTCCCAATTTTGTTGGCCCACGTTAAAATCTAGAGTGTCTGTCCTTCGAGCCGCGCGTTTTTTGCGGGGCTTCCAACATACCCGCGCTCGCGGCATGATGGGTGCTCTTCCGACCGGCGGCTCTCCCAGGAAACAAGGAGTTACACGAATGGCAATTCCAGCCACACAAATGCGTCCGGGCATGGTCATCAAGCACAACAACGACCTGCACTCGGTTTTTAGCGTGGAGCACCGCACTCCCGGAAACTTGCGCGCCTTCATCCAGGCCAAACTGCGGAACCTGCGCACCGGCGCGATGTTCGAGCACCGATTCCGCTCCGGCGATGCCATCGAGAAGATCACGGTTGACGAAGTGCAGATGGAGTTCCTTTACTCCGACGGCGACGATATCACTTCATGAACACCGAGAACTATGAGCAGCTGCACTTGAACCGAGACATCCTGGGCGATGCGGTCGAGTACCTGATCCCCAATCTGCAGATCAAGATTGAGTTTTTCGATGGCAAGGCCGTAGGTGTCGAGTTGCCGCAGACCGTGGAACTCACGGTCGTGGAAACCGAGCCGGGCTTGAAGTCGGCGACCGCCAGCAGCGTCACCAAAGCGGCCAAGACCGAGACTGGCCTGGTGGTGCAGGTGCCGCCATTCATCAACGAAGGCGAGAAGATTCGCGTGGATACCTCGGAAGGCGCGTATCTGTCGCGGGCCTAGTCGCTTGAGGTTGTCGATTGCTAAGAGCTAATTGCTAGCTGTTAGTTGCTAAACATGTCTGATCTGCAAACTCGCCGCTACGTTATCTCGGGACGCGTTCAGGGCGTCGGCTTCCGCTGGTTCGTGGAACGAGAAGCGGCACAGACCGGCATCACCGGATGGGTGCGCAACTGCGAAAACGGCGACGTTGAAGTGATGGCGACCGGTACCCGAGAACAGCACATCGCGTTGCGCCTCAGTTTGCAGAAGGGCCCGCGCGCCGCGCGTGTTGACCACGTTAGCGAATCGGCCGCGCCGTTGTTGCAAGCGTCATCATTTCGCATCGAAGGAGTCTGGTAACTCATGCCGCCCAGCACCTCGCATAACTGCGATGACCTTAAGAAGCTGATTCGCGAAATTCCGGATTTCCCTAAACCGGGCATTCTGTTCTACGACATCACCACGCTGCTCAAAGACAAGCTGGGCTTTGCTCGCCTGATCGATGCGCTCACAGAGCACTACATCGACAAGGACATCGATTTGGTTCTGGGCATCGAGGCGCGCGGATTTATCTTCGGGCCCGCATTGGCGTACCGCCTGAACGCTGGTTTTGTTCCGGTGCGCAAACCCAAGAAGTTGCCCGCCGAAGTTCTGCAGTGGAAGTACGAGTTGGAGTACGGCCACGACACGTTGGAGGTGCACAAAGACTCGATCAAGCCGGGGCAGCGCATCGTCATCTGCGACGACCTACTGGCCACTGGGGGCACCGCGAGAGCGACCGCCGAAATGGCGAAGTCATTGGGTGCTGAGATCTGTGGCTTGGGATTTGTGGTCGAACTCGATGGCCTCAAAGGTCGTGACAAACTAAAGGGCCACGACGTGTACTCGCTTCTGCACTACTAGAGGTAGTTGCCAGTTGTCAGGGGCCAGTTGTCAGAACTCCTCGAAGCAGTCGTAATTGTTCTGGGCAATGATCTTGCCGTCACGAAACTCCAGAAAAACGGCGAAGTGCGCACTGATCTCGCCACCGATAGGCAAGGTCCCCAACTCCTTCTTCAGTCGGCCCGTCCAGAACACTTCCACAGAAACCCGCTCGCCCTCCACCACCGCATTGCGTATTTCGAAGCGTTGGTTAGCGACGGCTTGCCTGCCCCGCTCGGCCGCGTCGAGGATCTCGCCCAGTCCGCTGATCGACCCTTTGGGGTTCAGCCGGTTCGGAAACTCCTGTTGCCGCACTTCGGGCGCGAAGAAATGCCCCAGGGCATCGCCTGTCGCCCCATTTTCAATAGCGGTCAAAAACTCACGAACAATCTGAAGATTCCGCGGTAGTGGCCGATCAGACTTGCCCGCAATTGGAGCGTTGCCGTAGGGATCCATGCGATCCTCCATTGCAACGAATTATGTCATTCCCGCCGGAAGTGCACGAAATTACCGTGCTTCCAGGCGTAATAGCTGTGTTCGAGCTTAAACCTTACCGCCAACTACTCTTCGTCCCACAATGTGGTACTTGCCTTCCAGCACGATCGGATTGCCTCGGTATACGCGATGTGCTCCTGCTCCAGGATGCGTGCAGCCAGCGTGTGCTCGTCGTCGGTATCCAGCACCGGCACGGTCTTCTGCAGAATGATTGCGCCGTGGTCGAGGTCGGCGTCCACGAAGTGCACGGTGCAGCCCGACACCTTCACGCCGTAGTCGAACGCCTGCTTCTGCGCCTCGAGTCCGGGAAATGCCGGCAGCAGCGCCGGATGAATGTTGAGAATGCGGTTGGGAAACTGCTGCACGAACCACGGCGACAGCAGGCGCATGTATCCGGCCAGACAGACCAGATCAACCTCGTGCTCGCGCAACGCGGCCACCACTTCGCGGTCGTGTTCCTCGCGTTGCTTGCCCTTCGACGGAATCACCAGCGCCTTCAGTCCGCGCCGCCGTGCCGACTCGATCCCGCCAGCGTCCGCTCGGTTGGAGATGACGACCGCAATGCTCGCGTCAAGTTTGCCCGCAGCGACGTTGTCGGCGATAGCCTCAAAATTGGAGCCGCGCCCAGAGAGAAGGATGCCGAGGTTCTTCATAGATTTGTTATCAATGATATCATTGATAGATGGCTAGTCTTGTAATCCGGAAAATGGATGACCGAACGAAGTCCCGTTTGCGCGTGCAAGCCGCACATCACGGGCGTTCGATGGAGGAGGAGGCACGCGAGATCCTCCGCTCCACCCTTGCGGAAGGTGAAACCAAGAGGGAGAACCTGGCGCAGGCAGTTCGACGCAGGTTCTCCGCCCTCGGCGGCGTAGATCTGGAATTGCCTAAGCGTCTGCCGATGCGCAAGCCCCCGGATTTCGGATGATCGTCCTTGATACCAACGTGTTGTCGGAAGTGATGCGACCGAATCCGTCTCGCGAGGTCCTTCAATGGATCGACAGCCAGTCCGGTGATGAATTGTTCACCACGGCAATCACCGTCGCTGAAATCTATTACGGAATTGAGCTCCTGCCCAGGGGCAAGCGCCGGAACAGTTTACTGGCCGCGGCTGAGGCAATCTTCAACCGCGAATTTCTTGATCGCGCACTTGCGTTTAATGCTGAGGCCGCCAGGATTTTTTCGCGGATCTATGCTCGCCGGCGCGCCTCTGGCCATCCCATCACTCAGTCGGATGCCCAGATTGCGGCGACCGTCGAATTGCATGGGGCCACGCTGGCAACACGCAATGTTGCGGATTTTGAAGGCTGCGGTATTCGGCTGCTCAATCCGTGGCAGTAATGGATTGGTCGCCGTATTTGACTATCCAATTTTTAAAAGCATGTGTTTGCGCCGCCCCCTCTGTTCGCTTTACTATCGCCCTGCGTGCCTTTGCCCAGCGACAAACCTCATCCCGACCGCATCGTCTCGGCCGTGCCGGTCGATGACGACTCGTCGTTCGAACTGAAGCTGCGTCCGCAGCGGCTGCGCGAGTTCATCGGACAGAACAAGGTCAAGGACAACCTCGAGGTCGCCATCCAGGCGGCGCGCTCGCGCGGCGAGCCGCTCGACCACGTGCTGCTCTACGGGCCGCCGGGGCTGGGCAAGACGACGCTGGCCAACATCATCGCCAACGAAATGGACGCGGCGTTCCAGCAGACCTCGGGCCCGACGCTGCAAATCAAGGGCGACCTGACGGCCATCCTCACCAACCTGCGCGAGAAGCAGGTGCTGTTCATCGACGAAGTCCACCGCCTGCAGCCCGCGCTGGAAGAGCTGCTCTACTCGGCGCTGGAGGACTACAAGCTCGACATCATCATCGGGCAGGGGCCGTCGGCGCGCACCCACACCATCGAGGTGCGGCCGTTCACCTTCATCGGAGCCACCACGCGCGCGGGATTGCTGTCGTCGCCGCTGCGCTCGCGCTTCGGCATCGTGCTGCGGCTGGAGTTCTACACCCACGACGACCTGAAGATCATCCTGCAGCGCTCGGCGGAAATTCTCGGCGTCGAGATCGACGAGGCCGGTGCGGTCGAAATCGCTACCCGCTGCCGCGGCACACCGCGCATCGCCAATCGCCTGCTGCGCCGGGTGCGTGATTACGCCCAGGTGCGCGGCACCGGCAAGATCGACAAGGACACCGCGCAAAAGGCGCTGACAATGCTCGAGG
The DNA here is from genome assembly GCA_963755865.1 of uncultured Acidobacteriaceae bacterium. Lineage (GTDB taxonomy): Bacteria > Acidobacteriota > Terriglobia > Terriglobales > Acidobacteriaceae > Bog-257. The sequence goes on from CAVWLY010000018.1 coordinate 92,371, forward strand.
TCGATCGTCACGGCTTCGACGAGATCGACCGCAAGCTGCTGCTGACCATCATCGAGAAATACCAGGGCGGCCCGGTAGGCGTGAACACGCTGGCGGCTTCGCTCGCCGAGGAGGCCGACGCGATCGAGGAGATCTACGAACCGTTTCTCATCCAGATTGGCTTCCTCGATCGCACCCCGCGCGGGCGCGTCGCGACGCATCTGGCCTACGAACACTTCGGCATCAAGCGGCCGCGGACGAATGCGACCGGGCAGGAGACGTTGTTCTAGTGGAGGTACCATCCAGCCAGGCCTTTACTTTCTTGCGAGCTGTTGCTATTTTTATACTGACTAGTCAGACTAGTTCATGGGTGTGCAGGATGAAGACAGCTTCCAAGATTTCCAAAGGCCGCCGGCTGATAGCGTGGGAAGGGGGGGCCGCTGGCAACTACAGACTGCCAAGGCCCAATTCAGTGAGGTCTTTCGCCGTGCCCGCACGGAGGGATCCGCAGTGGGTCACTCGGCAAGATAAGGAAGCGGTGGTTATTTTGCCGGCGGAGGAATTTGAGAGACTCTCGGCCCGATCTCGACAACCAAAGAGTCTAGTCGAGTTTTTTGCCCGCTCGCCTCTGGCGAAGGCGAACATTGACCTTGAGCGAAAGGCGGACTACGGTCGCGAGATTGAGCTATGAGTGGTTTCTGCTCGACACCAACGTTATTTCGGAACTGGTGAAGCCGAGACCCGAACCAAGAGTTGCCGGCCTGGATCGACGCCACGGACGAAAGCCTGCTTTACCTTAGTGTGCTTACCATGGGCGAGATTCGCAAGGGAATCATGTCTCTTCTCGATAGTTCGCGGCGGGTCGCCCTGGAGGCATGGCTCGATAGCGTTCTTGCGTTGCGATTCGTCCACCGTATTTTGCCGATTGATCAGGCGGTCGCCGACCGCTGGGGACGTCTCGCTGCGGAGGCAGCCGCGGCAAAATCGCCGTCTACCTGTCATTGACGGGCTGCTTGCCGCAACCGCACTACAGCACAACCTCACCCTGGTAACCCGCAACACCAAGGATGTCGCAAGGACACGAGTGCCCTTGTTTAACCCATGGATCGACTATCCGGCCTGAAACGGCGCACAGCAAAGGCACACCTTGATGGCCAATGCTCCCGCGCTGGCGCGCCCACCTTCCCAGCAGGTAAGCTAGTCCAGTAAGGAGAATCCCATGGCCCAATTGATGAGAACCTCGAACCCGGCATTAGGCTCTGACGCCTTCCGCACCGGCGAAGCGACATTCGGCGAGAGCATGACCGTCTCGGGCACGGTCAACAAGACGGGTATCCTGCTCATCCTCTGTGTCGCCACTGCGGCCTGGACCTGGAACCGCTTCTTCAATGCGCCTCCCGAGGAGGCGATGCAGACGATGGGGCCGGCGCTCGCCATCGGGGGTATCGGCGGTTTCATCGTCGCGATGGTTACCATCTTCAAGAAGCAATGGGCCGGAATTACCGCGCCGATTTACGCGCTGCTTGAGGGTCTGGTGCTGGGCGGAATCTCAGCCATGTTCGAGGTGAAATATCACGGCATCGCCATCCAGGCGGTGTCGCTGACCTTTGGTACGTTGTTGGTCATGTTGCTTGCCTATCGTTCCGGCCTTATCAAGGTAACGGACAAGCTGCGGATGGGCATTGTGGCGGCCACCGGCGGCATTGTTGTCTTCTATTTCCTCCAATTCATCTTGGGATTCTTCGGCGTGCACTTCACGACGATAAACAGTTCAAGCCCGATTGGCATCGGCTTCAGCTTGATCGTGGTCGTGATCGCGGCGCTGAACCTTGTCCTCGACTTCGATTTGATCGAGAACGGCGCGCGCATGGGCGCTCCTAAGTACATGGAGTGGTACGGCGCGTTCGCCCTGATGATCACGCTGATCTGGCTCTACTTCGAGATTCTGCGGCTGTTGTCCAAATTTCGCAGCAGGAACTGATGCTGCAGCGAATGGTTGGCTAGGAGACCAGCGCTATGGCGGCAACCACGCAGCCGGGATCCAGCGGATCCAACGAGAGCGAACAGCCTCCCCGGAAGAGCACTCCGGTGGCAACCGCGCTGAAGTGGGTTGGGGGCGCGGCTGCGGTAGTCTCCCTGCTGCTGGCCCTAAACCAAATCACCGGTCTGTTGCAGAACTTCCGGATTCATCACAAAGAATTTTCCGAGGCGATGAAGGCGGGCGAGCAGCAGCAAGAGCGCGGAGATTATCCGGCCGCTTTTGACAGCTTTAAGCGCGCGACGGAACTAGATCCCATCGATCGCCAGGCGCAGCAGCGCGAGGGCCGGGCCGCCATGCTCTGGCTGGAGACGGCACACTCCTCCAGAGACAAGAGCTTTACCGATCTCGCCAATCAACTGGTGCCGGTGCTCGACAAGGCCTTGACCGATGCCAAGGGTCCAGCAGCGGCCGACATTCTCGCTCATATTGGCTGGGCAAATTTTCTGCGCTACCGTGAAAATCCGGCTGACCGCGACTTGGTCGCCCGAAGCTATCAGGATGCGTTGAAGATCGATCCACAGAATCCCTACGCTCACGCCATGGCCGGGCACTGGATCCTATGGAATAACGGCAAGGTGGAAGATGCCAACCGGGAGTTCTCAGCGGCTCTCGCGAGCGGGCGTGAGCGCACGTTTGTCCGGGAGCTTCAACTAAGCGCCTTCAATAACGAACATTCTGATACCGAAGATGCGCAACTGCTCCGCATCGCAAACGAAATGCGAGCAAACCAGGAGCCGATCAAAGGCGCGTATGCCAACAACATTTATAACCGCGTCTTTTATTTCAGGACCAGCGATCTCGGGGGACTGGCCGAGGTTATCACCGGCTCTGGATTAAAGCGCGACGAGATACTGGCGACTTACGACTGGCTGGCCGCCCAGACCGCTGGCGATCAAGATGTGCGTCGGGAACGGGAATTCATCGTCGCCTTCCTGGCAGAGATGGCGGGAAATACTGCGGAGGCTTTGTCGAAGTTCAAGTCACTCCAGGCGGAGTTGCGGGGACAGACGACGAATTCGTTGTTGAGCGACGTGGTAGGAGCGATCAAGTGTGTCGGGCGGCAAGGTGCAGTGAACGGTGGGCGCTCGAATTATTGAGTTCTTGCTCCAAACTTCCGTCGATGAGCCTTGCTACACTAGCCGCTGACTACTATCCCCTAACCCCTGACTTCCATGCCCATTGCCATCCGCTCCTTCGCGAAGATCAATCTCGGACTAAAGATCGGGCAGGTGCGCCCCGACGGATTTCACGAGCTGCGTACGATTTATCAGACGCTGGCGCTGCATGACGTCATTCGGGTAGATGTGCGGCCCGGCGCCGGCATCGAGATTCGCTGCAACAACCCGCGGGTTCCGCTGGACGAGTCCAATACCTGCTACAAGGCTGCCGAGCGAATGTTGAAGATCGTCCAAGACGGAAGCCATCTCATAAATGCGCAGACCGAGGTACCTCAGGGGCTAAAGCCCAGTCGGGAGGAGGCTCATGGCGGCACGGCTAAAGCCGTGCCCCTTCAAGGCTACAATCGCGAGATCCCTGACATTGGCAAGATCGTCATCGACATTGACAAGGGATTGCCGGTGCAAGGTGGCATGGGCGGGGGTTCATCCAACGCGGTCGCAATCCTGCTCGGGTTGGAGCGCGCTCTCCAAGTGAAAATTTCCGCTCAGGACAAGATGCGGATCGCTGCCGAGGTGGGCAGCGACGTGCCGCTCTTCCTGATCGGTGGAACGGTGCTGGGCGTCGGCCGCGGCGAAGAAGTTTATCCGCTGCAGGATCTGCCGACCATGCACGTGGTGGTGGTCACGCCGCCGATCAGGGTTTCGACCCCAAAGGCGTTCGCCCAGTGGGACGCGCTGGTCGCACGCGAAGCTGCATTGACCCGCGCTGAAGCCGCAGGTACAATTGACGAGTTCGGTCAGGCGGTTTATGCCTGGCTGAGCGAGAGTGTTTCCTCGCAAGCGGTATCCGCGAGGGAAACTGCATCCGGTGTTCCCGCGGTAGGCGGGGACCGGGCCGAGACACCGCTTCTCGACCTCGTCCGAGCCGGGATCGAGAACGACTTCGAACGCGTCGTCTTTCCAGAGTATCCCGATTTGCGTGAGGTAAAACGTGTCTTGGAGCGCGAAGGTGCGCGTTATGCGTCACTGTCCGGCTCCGGGTCAACGTTGTATGGTTTGTTCGGTTCCGAGGAAGAAGCACAGGCGGCGGCCGCGCGGATGAGCGCCTCGGGACATGCAGCGGTTGCGACGACAACGCTGACCCGCGAAGAGTATTGGAGGCAGATGTTCGTATAGAGGTAGGTTAAAAGTGGGCGAAGGATGGGGCAACCAGCTTCAGGTTTGCAACTGAAAGCTGACGGCTGATAGCTGACAGCTTGCTTCACTGGGCGGTCGACTAATGGTAGGTCAAGTGCCTTTGGAGCACTTTGTCTAGGTTCGAATCCTAGCCGCCCAGCCAAAAAACAGTTGTCAGTGGCCAGTAACCAGTTGTCAGTAGAGAATCAGGTTTCAAGGTTTGTAGGCTAAAAGCTAAAGGCTAAGAGCTAAAGCTAGTAGCCAATCGCGAAGATTGCAGTAGCTGAAAGCTGACGGCTGATAGCTGAAGGCTAATTCAAGACCCAGCGTGTAACTCAACCAGGTTAAGCGGGGGTATTTGATTCGATGGAAACGGCGGCAAAACCAAGCGCAGTGCATACGGCGGGCGTAGCTGGGGAAGGCACGGCAACGGTCGCACAGCAGTCGGACAAGCAGACTCATCCTGCGGCTGATCCCAAGCCAAAACCGGTGCGGGCGCGCCAGGATGACAAGTGGAAGATTTTTTCCGGCACCGCTAACGATGCGCTGGCCAGGGACATTTGCGCGTTCCTGGGATTGCCGCTTGGGCAGGCGTGCATCTCCAAGTTCTCCGACGGCGAGACCTATGTGCAGATCGAGGAGAACGTGCGCGGGGCCGACGTTTTCATGGTGCAGCCGACGTGCGATCCGGTTGACCTGCACCTGATGCAGTTGCTGTTGCTGATTGATGCGCTGAAGCGCGCGTCGGCGCGCCGCATCACGGTGGTGATTCCGTATTACGGTTACGCGCGGCAGGACCGTAAAGACAAGCCGCGGGTGCCGATTTCGTCGAAGCTGGTTGCCGACCTGTTGACTACGGCGGGGGCCGATCGGGCGCTGGTGGTTGATCTGCACGCGCCGCAGATCCAGGGATTTTTCAATATCCCGGTGGACCATGTGTTCGCGTCGCCGGTGCTGGTGGATTACTTCCGGAAGAAGCAGTTCCCGGATTTGACCGTGGTTTCGCCGGATGCGGGTGGCGTGGAGCGCGCGCGCTTCTTCGCCAAGAAGATGGAATCGGCGCTGGCCATCGTCGACAAGCGCCGCGTGGAAAAGGATGTGACCGAGGTGATGCACGTCATCGGCGACGTGACCAATCGCACCTGTCTCATCCTCGACGACATTATCGATACCGCCGGTACGCTGGTGAAAACGTGCCAGGCATTGCTGGACGCGGGGGCGCGCGAGGTTTATGCCTGCGCTACCCATCCGGTACTTTCCGGGCCGGCAGTCGAACGGATTTCGCAATCGGGGTTGGCCGAAGTGGTGGTGACCAACACCATCCCGCTGACGGAAGCGGGGCGCAACGAGCCCAAGATCAAAGTGCTGTCGATCGCGGGATTAATCGGGCGCGCCATTCAGTCGATTCACGAGGAGACTTCGGTCAGCAGATTGTTTTTATAAAGGACAAGATTATGGCTACAGCAACCGCAGACAAAAACGTAGAAGCCAAGCCGCGGCAGGGTGGCGGCAAGAACGACGCGCGCCGGCTGCGCGCCAGCGGCATGATTCCGGCGGTCGTATACGGCGCCGGCCAGCCGGCTCAGGCCATCGCTGTCGATCCCAAGCAGATGAGACGGATCCTGAATTCCGAGACGGGACACAACTCGATCTTCGATCTCAGCCTGGACGGGCAGGCCGCCAAGGTGATGATCGTGGACTGGCAGTTTGAGCCCATCAAGAGTGCGCTGCTGCACGTGGACCTGAAGCGCATCGCCATGGACAAGGTTTTGCGCGTGAGCGTTCCCATTGTGCTCAAGGGCGAAGCTCCCGGCGTCAAGTTGCAGGGTGGCATTCTGGAGCAGATGTTGCGCGAGGTCGAGATCGAGTGTTTGCCGGGCGACATTCCGGGGCACCTGGATGCCGACGTCAGCAAGCTGGAGTTCGGTCAGACGATTCGCGTCTCGGATCTGGCGCATGATGCCAAAGTGAAGTTCATCACCGACGAGAACCAGGCAGTTGCCCACGTTACCGCGGTGAAGGAAGTGGTGGAAGCTGCGCCAGCCGAAGGTGCGGTGGAAGCTGAAGCGACGGCGGCCGAGCCCGAGGTCATCAAGAAGGGCAAGCAGGAGACCGAAGGCGAAGCTGCCGAGGGTGGCGACAAGGCAGCCAAGACGGAGAAATCCGAGAAGTCCGAGAAGAAGAAGTAAGCGCTGTGAAGCTGATCGTCGGGCTCGGCAATCCGGGCATCGAATACCAGTTCACACCGCACAACATGGGTTTTCTGGCGGTGGACCGCATTGCCGAACAATGCGGCGTGCGCGTGAACAATCGCAATTGCCGCGCGCAAACCGGCGCGGACGCGCATCGCCGGCCACGAAGTGGTGCTGGCCAAGCCGGAAACCTTTATGAACCTGAGCGGCGCTTCAGTGCGCGAACTGGTACGCGAGTACGAAGCTGCAGCCGGAGCAGGACCTGGTGCTGCTGTACGACGAGATGGACTTGCCGTTTGGGACTTTGCGGGTGCGGCCACGGGGCCGTTCGGCGGGACACAACGGCGTGGAATCGGTGATTGACGCGCTGGGCACGCAGGAAATCATGCGCGTCCGGATGGGGATTGCGCCCGACCATCCGGTGGGCGATGGCGCGCGATATGTGTTGTCGCAGTTCAAGAAGTCGCAGCTTCCGGTGGTTGACGAGGTTTTGGATTCGGCGGCGGAGGCGGTGCGAGTCATTCTCGGCGAAGGCGTGCAGGCGGCGATGAACCGCTTTAATCGCAAGGCGGAAGAGGCCAGTGACAGGGGTCAGGGGTTAGTGACTAGCTAAGAGCCGTTAGCAGGCCCGCAGCGCGAATAACCCAGTCCCGCTTTTTGCGGAATTGAGGAGCTTAGCCCAGTGCTTCAGGGCTGGGAGACGAGTGGAAAGAATTGAGTCCCGTAGGGACGGCAGTGGTTTTGAAATGTCATTCACGCGAGATGGGTCCTTTGACTCCTGCGGCCGACGACGAGCCGCCGCGCTCAGGATGACAGTAGAACGATTCGGTGAGAGCTAAATGCTGACAGCCGAGAGCTGATAGCTGGCGCTCAGGAGAGAGAACAGAATGCAACGTACTTATGAATTGATGTTCATTGTCCGTCCCGACATGCTCGAAGAGGACCAGGACAAACTGATATCGAGCCTGGAGACGCAGGTCGGCGGCGCCGGCGGCTCGGTGAAAAGCATGGAGCGCATGGGCAAGCGCCGGCTGGCCTACACCGTGCGCAAATTCCAGGATGGCATTTACATGCTGATGGTGCTGGAAGGCGAAGGCGCCATGGTGAAGGAAGTGGAGCGCCGTCTGCGCGTGACCGAGCCGGTGATCAAGTTCATCACCGTGCGCATCGATGAGGAGCAGAAGCGGCTGGCCAAGATCAAGGCGATCCGCGACACCAAGGTCCGCGGCAAAGGACGCCAGGCAGCGGCGGCTGCTGCTGCAGCCGAAGCCGCGGCGGACGCGGCCGTACCGGCAGAGCCCGAAGCGGCGCCTGAGCCGGCATCTCCCGCGGGCACAGAATCAGAGCCGGTTAGCGCGTAACTTTTGTGCGCGGAGATTGCCGCGCGCACTCAGTGAAGATCAAACCACAGTCCGGTAGGGACTGTGTCCTTACGGTAAAACCCGTGAGGTCAGCAGAATCAAAAAAGGAGAATCATGGCAGACGAATCCAATAAGAATGCGGCTCCCGGAGCTGGCGCCGCGACGACTGACGCACCCAGTGCGCGTCCGGATGGCGGTGCTCCTCGCGAAGGCGGCGGCGGTGGCTATGGCGCGCCTCGCGGGCCTCGTCCGGCGGCGGACGTCCCGGCGGCGGTCCTGGAGGTCCCGGCGGCGGCGGCGGAGGCGGACGAAAGTTCTTCCGCCGCAAGAAGGTTTGCAAGTTCTGTGTCGAGAAAATCGACGGCATCAACTACAAAGACGTTCGACTTCTGTCAGGATTTGTTTCGGAGGCTGGGAAGATCGTGCCTCGCCGTCTGACCGGCGTGTGCCCGCCGCACCAACGGCGCCTGGCTGACGCCATCAAGCAGGCGCGCAACATTGCGCTGCTGCCGTTCGGCGGAAGGTAAACCAGTTGTCAGTGGCCAGTAGTCGGTAACCAGTTCTCGTGTTTAAGCGACTGAGGACGACGCCTGATGCCACTAATGGACCGATGATTTTAGAGTCCAGCCCGACGAGGCGAAAGAGTTTAACCCAGCGCTTCAGTGCTGGCTAAAGCAGGAAATAGATCCGGGTCCCGCAGGACGGCACTGTAGAACCGAAGGGCTTTTAGCCTGGAGGCTCAGTCAAATCAAGATTCGACGGAGTTTTATCCATGGAAGTCATACTGAAAGAAGACGTAACCAAGCTGGGCTCTCGCGGCGAAGTGGTGAAGGTCGCTGAGGGCTATGGCCGCAACTATCTCATCCCCAAGAAGCTGGCGATTGAAGCCACAGCCGCCAATCGCGCCGTCATCGAGCAGATGAAGGCCTCGGCGGTGCGGCGCGCTGCCCGCGAGAAGGGCGATGCCCAGGCCTTGGCGCAGCAGGTCGAGGGCGTGACCTTGAGCTTCACCCGCAAGTCGGGCGAGCACGACCAACTCTTTGGCTCGGTGACCTCGGCTGACATCGCGCACGAGCTCGAGCACAAGGGCGTCCAGATTGATCGCCGCAAGATCCAGCTTGATGAGCCGCTGAAGCATGTCGGCGAGTTCAATGTGCCGGTGAAGCTGCACAAGGACGTGACCGTGCAGTTGAAGGTGATCATCAGCAAGGAAGCGGCTGCCGAAGCTGCTCCGGCGGAAGAAGCTACGGCGGAAGGCTAGATTGCGGTTCTGCCAAGTCTGCCTACCAGATCCGGCGGACACCGTAATGATCGAACACAGGATCTGCGCTGATGATCGGCCAGCCCGTGGCCTGAGCCTGGGCGGCCAGAACCCGATCGAAGGGGTCATTGTGATGCCGAGGCAGAAGACCTGCCCTGATTGCATGGCTGGATTCGATAGGCAATTCGGAAAAGCCTTGTGCGTCGAGAATTTCCTGCCATTGTGACAACACGACTTGGGAATTGAATTTGCCAGTATTCGTCTTGATCGCAAGCTCCCATGGCACCACAGCGGATATGACCATCGAGTTGGCTGTAGCACCGATCGCGCTTCGCGCCGCAGGCGACAATCGGATGGATCCGTCCAACCACCACCGCAGTGTATGTGTATCAAGTAGCGCAATCATTCGAATCCCAACTCCCGCATTTCCTCGTCGGTGAGCGGATCGAACGCATCCGGAGCGGACCATATTTGGCCCTTGAGCATACCCGGAATTCGCTTCTTGCCAGCGCTGGGGATAGGAACGATCTTCGCGACCGGCTTCTTGCCGCGCGTAATGATCACTTCCTTGCCGTTTTCAGCTTCTTTGATCAGCCGCGAGAGATTGGTCTTTGCCTGATGTACGGTGTAGCTCATTAGCTAAGTTTACTTAGCTAAGCAAAACCTCGTCAAGAAGCGCGCGATTCGCTGCCCCCGTGAACCGTTGCCCTCCTGCTACGTATCTATTAAGTGAGGCGTCTATAATGACCGCTCACGGTTTCCTCCCGCTCCCGTCTATGTAATTGCAGGCACTCGAATTGGGCTTGCTAATTGCAGACTAGGTAGAAACCAGCATGCCGGCCGAAGCGGTAGCAGTTCCTCTCACGGTTGGCCCGGGGCTCCGTCCTTCCGTAGCGTGGCGGGAGGCGGACAAAACGTCCTCTACGTCCCTCTGATCGAGGGTCCAAGGTGGGGCAGGCCCAGAGCCGCATGAATGACACGGAGCTGATCCGGGAAGCACAACGTGGCAATCACGCCGCGTTCGAGGAACTGGTGCGCCAGTACGACGGCGCCGTGCTGCGCCTGGCCTATCACCTGACCCGCTCCGAGCAGGACGCCCAGGACATCTACCAGGAAGCCTTTCTCAAGGCCTACCGCAATATCGGCAATTTTCGCTTTGAGTGCTCGTTTTATACCTGGATCTACCGCATCGTGACCAATCTGTGTCTCGATCTTCTGCGCAAGCGGCAGGTGCGCAAAGAAGATTCAGGGGTTACGACCGACTCGGAAGGTGGCACCTACGACTTGCTCGACCAGGTCGCCGACCAGCGATCAGGGGCCAGTCCGGAGCGCGATCTGATGCGGCGTGAGTTGGCGGCGAACATCGCCAAGGCATTGCAGAAGTTGACGCCGCGCGAGCGCATGGTATTTGAGATGAAGCACTACCAGGGTTTGAAGCTGCGTACCATCGGCGAGATTTTGAATACCACGGAAGAGACGGCGAAGAACACGCTGTTTCGCGGAACGCAGAAACTGCGGGCCGCGCTGAAGAGCGTGAAGGGATGAGGAGTTTGGCAAGTAGAACTTGATCAGGTCCTGCCAGCCAGGACTTGGCTAAATGCCAAATGCTCAGTGCTGAATGCTAGATGTTATTGCCGAGTGCGGATTTTGAAGACTCTCTGCCCAGGAAAGAATTGATAGAGGTAGTGGTCATGAATTGCGAATGGGTACAACAGAACGTGGCACTCTATCTGTACGACGAGCTGGCCGACGACGCGCGGCACGAGTTGGAGCAGCACATACGGCGCTGCCCCGACTGCGCGGCCGAGCTTGCGGCGCAGCAGGAATTCCAGGAGCAGATGAACCTGCTTCCGGTGGAAGAGCCTTCTGCGAGCTTTCTGGCCGCGGCGCGGATGCGTCTGCAGGAGTCGCTGGAGACAGCTCAGCAGAATCGCGCCTGGTACCATCGGCTCGCCTTCGATCCCATGGCTTGGATGCGCCAGGTGCGGTTCTCGCCCGCGTTGGCCATGGTCATCCTCCTGGTGGGCTTCGGCGGCGGGTTGGGCGCCATGTACAGCATGAAGGGCGCAGCCACTCCGGCCGCGCCTGCAGTAGAGGCTTCCATTGGCGGCATTACCTCCATCGAAAAACAACCCGGCACCGACAACGTCAAAGTTCAATACGACAAGCGTATGCCTGCCTCAGTCCAGGGCTCGGTTTCCGATCCCAAAGTGCAGGACCTTTTGCTTTATGCCGCCAAGAGCAACGAGAATTCCGGGGTGCGTTTGAATTCCGTGGATGTGTTGACCAGCAAGGCTGACGATCCTCGCGTACGTGAGACCCTGACCTACGCGCTGCGCTACGACAGCAATCCCGGAGTACGCCTAATGGCGCTGGACGGGCTGGGTTCCTACGTGAAACAGGACATCCGTGTGCGCAATGCCGTGCTGGAAGCCCTGCTGAACGATAGCAATTTGGGTGTGCGCAGCGGCGCTCTGCATGCCCTGGAACCGGTACGCGCCGACAGCAGCGTGCGCATGGCTTTGCAACAGTTGTCGAAGGAAGATCCCAGTGAGTACATTCGCACCGAGTCCAAGCGCGTGCTGGCCTCGATGCCCAGCATTTATTAGGCAAGACGATGTTTCATATCACGGCATGTCCGCTCCCGGAAAGAGGATTGGTTGACGCAGGGTTGGCGATCTAGAGTTGCGATGAGAAAGGTGGGGCGCAAGGACTTGGACACACGGCGTGCCGCGCGAAGCCGTAAATGGACGGCGGTCGCCGCGTTATTAGCGATGGCGATTGCGATTCCACTGTGGGCGCAGCAATCGCGGGTTTATCGCGACGGCAATTCGTGGGTAGAAGAAATCACCGGGACGCTACCGGCTTCCCGCCAGGTCCGCATTACGACTGACTTGGGGTCGGTGCAGGTGCAGGGGAGTTCGCCACGGGTAACGTATGTTATCCGCAAGCGTTCGTATGCCCCCAGTGAAGAAGCGGCGCGACGCCAATTTGAACAGATGCGAATTTCGGCCATCAAAAATGCCGATGGCGCCTTCATTGAAGGCCGGTTGATGAACCGGAACCTGGACCGATTCAATGCTGACTTCTTGGTGCAGATACCGCGGCAATTGGAGTCGGTGAAAGTGGAAACACGCGGCGGCTCGCTTAACTTCAGTTCGATCGCTGCTACCGTTGTGGGCGCCACGGGCGGCGGTTGGGTGAAGCTAGACGATCTCGACGGGACCGTGAAGATTACCAGTGGCGGAGGAAATGTGGACGCCGGACGCTTGGGCGCGGATTTCTCACTGACCACCGGAGGCGGGGATGTGCGCATTAAGAACGTTGCCGGACAAGCGCGCGTGAATATCGGTGGTGGCAGGGTTTATCTCGGTTCCGCGAAGGGAGCCAGTATCCAAACCGGTGCGGGCAGCATTGAGGTACGCAAGTGTAACGGCGATTTGGGAGTAAGCTCCGGTGGCGGCAACCTCAGTTTGGGCGATGTGAACGGCGCGGTACAGGCCGAGACTACGGCCGGAAGCGTGCGCCTCGACAGCGCCAAGGGACTGGTACGGGTCTCAACCGGGGGTGGCAGCGTTGAGTTGTTTAACTTAAGTGAAGGTGTGCAGGTAGAGACGGGAGCGGGCGGCATTACGGCTGAGTTTGTGGGCAAGCGCGGTAGTTTCAGCGCCTCGTCCTTGCATACTGCATCCGGCGACGTGCTCGTCTATTTGCCGGCCGACTTGCCGGTCACGGTGCACGCCTCGTCCGATATGGCGACCGGACATGGCATCTCTTCCGAGTTTTCTGGATTGCGAATCACTAAGGAAGGCAGTAACTTCATTCCTCGTTCCATGTACGCTGAAGGGGTATTGAATGGTGGCGGCCCAGTGTTGAAGGTCCGCACGATTATTGGACAGATCGATTTCCGGCAGTCACGTTAAGGGTGGATATTATGCGTAATATTACGATACCGATGCATGGTCTGATCGCAATTCTTTTGGCGACTGTCATGACGGCGCCGGCCTTGGCGGAACCTCCATCGGGTAACGCGGCATGGCCCGATCCGCAAAGCTCTGCCTATCTCGGTGTTCACATTGATCAGGTCACGCCGCAGCAGATGTCCGCATTCAAATTAGCCAGCCCTAACGGCGCAGTTATCACCGATCTCGACCAGGATGGTCCAGCATGCCGGGCTGGATTGAAAGAGAACGATGTCATCGTGGCGTTCAACGGTTCAAAGGTGGAGTCCCCGGAGCAGCTGGGAAGCATGATCCACGCGATGTCCCCCGGCAAGACGGTAGTGTTTACGGTGGTCCGCGGCGGAGAAAAGAAAGATGTCAAAGTAGCTCTGGGAACGTGGCCGCGCGTCACGCCTCATGGCCAGAGCTTCGTAGCCAGCGCACCGCGTTGGGTGGCTCCGCCGGCCCCCGGGGTGATCAACGGTATGGATGTTCCATCTATTACCGTCCTTTCCTCACGTCATGGTTTGGTGGTGGAGAGTCTCTGTCCCCAACTGGCCGACTTCTTCAACGTTCCGCCGGGCAGAGGCGTTCTGGTGCGCTCGGTTGAAAAGGGCAGTCCTGCTGATGCGGCTGGGCTGAAGGCCGGCGACGTGATCGTCAAGTTAAACAACGAAGCCGTACACGATCTGGCCGACTGGCGGCGCGCTATGGGCGTTCAGGCAAGCCAGATATCCGTGACTGTGGTCCGCGAGAAGCACGAACAGACCGTGGTGATGCATCTTCCGACGCCGCGCGATTCCTCGAGATTGCTTGGTCCAGACTGGGGAGATTTTGACAACCAGGTGCAGGCCTTAGGGCAGGAAATGGAGAGCCTGCGCCCAGAGATTGAGGCTGGCCAGAAGGAAATGCTGGCAGAATTGCAGCCCAACCAGCAAGAGCTGGAACAGATGCGCCGCGAGATTGAAAAGTCAATGAAAGTAAAACAGGAAGACATCGAAAAGATGACTCGCGAGCTTGGAAAGTCTGCGAAGCCGACTCAGAAGCAGCTCGATAAAATGACCGCCGATATCTCGAAGTCGGCGCGATTGAACCAGGAACAGCTCGATCAGATGCGCCATGATATCCAGGAGTCAATGAAGAACTGGACGCCGCAGCTTCAGCAGCAAATGCAGGAACTGCAGAAGCAGATGGAGCAGCAGAAACTCGACCTGCAACAGATGATGAATGGCTTCGGTACAGAGCGCGAATTCTAAGCACGACTGAACTGCGTCACGGTTTTTGATTGTTCGAAAGATTGTTCTTGCCGTGCCACTTTCGATCGATCCACTCGATAGCTCCATAGAAGACGAGGCACACCCAAGCGTCAACCAGCAACCCGATATCGACTCGGAACGGCTGATGACGTCCCGCCGGCGGCAGGTGTGGCATTATCACAAAGAAGTAGAGCAGATTCCCCACCACTACTGCGATCAACTGTTTGAGCAGTCTTCGAAGCACGCACTTGTTGGACACCGCAAGGGGCCGAATCGATGCTTGAAAAGCTACGAATCGCCATTCGCTCTTCGCTTTCCGCTCTTCGCTCTTGGCCAACCAACTCTACGCCTTCCCATATGTAGGTTATCTCATTCCAATGTGGGCGCCATCTGTTGGTGTCGGCCTTGCTGGATTCGCGAACGGCGAAAAGCGAAGAGCCAAAAGCGAAAAGCGATTGGAGCTGCGCTGAAGGCTGACGGCTGATAGCTGACAGCCCCTTCATTTACCATCCTTGTTGTGCTCGACCTCTCCACCAACGTTCAGTTCGTCAAAGGCATTGGGCCGAAGATCGCCCAAATTCTGCTTGAGAAGGGCATTAGCACCGTCGAGGACCTACTCTATTACCTGCCGTTCCGCTACGAAGACCGGCTGAATCCCCGCGGCATTGGCGAGCTCCGTGTCGGCGAGATGGCCAGCATCATCGCCGAAGTGCGGACGTTCGGATTATTCCGTACGCGCCGCATGCCCATCTTCGAGATGACCGTGGGCCAGGGACGTGACACGCTGAAGTGCGTGTGGTTTAACGCCACCTATCTGCAAGACAAGTTTCGCGCCGGCATGTTGCTCGCGCTTTACGGCAAGGTGGAAGCGGGTGATCGTGGAGGCCACCGGTTCGAAATTGTCCAGCCTCAATTCGAACTCTTGCACGATCCGACTACCACCCACGGCAACGGCAGCAACGACGAAACCAAGTGGCAATCACTCGAGGTCGGCCGCATCGTCCCCATTTACGAAACTGCAGGCAATGGCCGACTGACTGCGCGCTGGTTCCGGCGGGTGATCCACGGGATGCTGGAGAGCCTTGACCAAGACTTGCCCGACGCTATCCCCGCTCCAGTCCGCGGGCGCATGGGCCTCATCGATCGTCGCCGTGCGTTCTGGCAAGCCCACTGGCCGGAAGTCGGTGAGAGCCTGGCCAATTTGCAGGCGGCCCGCACCCCAGCGCACATCCGTCTCATCTTCGAAGAACTGTTCTTCCTCGAGCTCGGGCTGGAACTCAAGCGCCGCAAGATGCGCGCCCAGACGGGGATTGCGTTTCAGATTAGCGACCGCGTGCGCGTTGCGGTGAAGCAAATCCTGCCGTTCCATCCGACTGCGGCGCAGAAGCGTGTGCTCAAAGAAATTGCCGATGATATGGCCGAGCCTGTTCCCATGCGGCGCTTGCTGCAAGGCGATGTCGGCTCGGGCAAAACCATCGTGGCGCTGGAAGCTGCGGTCATCGCGATGGAAAACGGCTACCAGGCCGCACTGATGGCGCCCACCGAGATTCTGGCCACGCAGCATTACCTTTCCGCCCGGCGCATCCTCGAGCCCGCCGGCTATCGCATTGTGCTGCTCACTGGCTCGCAAGAGTCAGGCCGCAAGAAACAGGCGCGCCATCATATCGCACAGGGGAACGCACAACTGGTGATCGGCACCCATGCGCTCATCCAGGAGACTGTCGAATTCGACAAACTCGGGCTGGTCATCGTGGACGAGCAGCATCGCTTCGGGGTGCTGCAGCGCTTCCGCCTGATGAAGAAAACGAACGAGGCTGAGCCCGACGTGCTGGTGATGACGGCAACGCCGATCCCGCGCACCCTCGCGCTCACCCTGTACGGCGATCTCGACACCAGTGTCCTCGATGAGCTTCCGCCCGGGCGCACGCCAATCACCACGCGGCGTGTCGGCGACGAGCGCTCGGAAGAAGTGTGGGAGTTCGTGCGCAAACAAGTCGCCGCGGGCCGGCAAGCCTACATCGTGTATCCGGTGATCGAAGAAGGCGCCGATGGAAGGCGAACTGAAGGCTGCCATCAAGATGTACGAGCAGCTTCGCAAGCGCGAATTCTGCCAGCCTGCGCGTTGGCCTGCTGCACGGACGCATGAGCGCCGACGAAAAAGATGCGACCATGGCCAGCTTTCAGCGAGGCGAGATCGATGTGCTGGTCTCGACTACCGTCATCGAGGTTGGCGTGGATGTGGCCAACGCCAATATCATGGTCGTCGAGCACGCCGAACGTTTTGGCCTTTCGCAGATGCATCAACTGCGGGGGCGCATCGGGCGCGGCAGCGCGAAGTCGTATTGCGTGCTGATGACCGGCGGCAAAGTTTCGATGGAAGCCGAGCAGCGGCTCGAAGCCATGGTGCGCACCCAGAACGGATTCGAGATTGCCGAACTCGACTTGCAGCAGCGCGGTCCCGGCGAGTTCTTCGGCACTCGCCAGGCAGGCATGCCGAACTTTCGTGTTGCCAACTTGCTGCGCGACCGCGAACTGCTGGAGGCCGCGCGCCGCGAGGCGAAGTTCGTGCTCGCCGGTCCCAACGCCGATCTGACCAAAGAGGAGATCGCCCGCGCTGTGCAGCACCTGCGCGGACATTGGAACCGGAGGTATGGGCTGGTCGAAGTGGGGTGACTTCTTTGTGACCGCAGGTTTAAGCTTGCACAGTGCACCTGCAAGCAAAGCTGAGGTAATCCTCATATGAGCTCTGGTTATGGAACTGCCTCTGCGCCCGAAGCTGGACGGCATGTTTCTCCTTCGCGATTCGCATCATGCACACCTGAAGCCGTCAATTACTTGTTGCAGATCGCCACGAAGAAGGTGGATTCCCAAGGAAACAATTTTGACCAACTGGACGCGAAAACCGGAGTTCTTCTGGGCTTTGCCTTGGTGGCTGTCGTTCAAGTTCTTGCGGCTTTGTTTCAGCTCTGGACAAGTAATCCCAACCCTCACACCGGCGTTCCCGGCTTCGCCCATCCCCATCTATTCGCATTCTTCTTCGGCCTGGGTGTTCTTGCGATTGCTATATCGGCCGGATGTGGGCTGGCATCTCTGTTACCCAAGACTTTCGAATACGGTCCCAGCTTGGATGACTTTTCCAAGGACACTGTGTTCGCCTTGCACGACATGCAATCGAAAGCCCTCGACGCGTATGTAAGCGCGATTCGAGAGAATCAGAAGTCCAATGACAAGAAAGTTTTGCTGGCAAGGTGGGGCGCCAACCTCCTGTTTGTCGCCCTTCTATCTCTAGTAATTTCGATCAGCATCTTATATTGGCCGATGCGGTAGAGGCTCGATATTTGCAAAGGCCCACCTTTGCCGCAAATCTCGGTTGACTTGCATAGGCCCTCCAAAACCCGCAAACTGTCTCAGTCGTGAAAGCCGTCAGCAAATCCGACCTTTTTCGACTCTTACCGTCCATCGACGAACTGCTCCGCATTCCGCTGGTGGAGGTGCTGGTACAGCGCGAAGGCCGCACTGCGACTATCGACGCAGCCCGCGCGGCGCTGGGACAATTGCGCACCGATATCGCTGCATGCCAGCTGGACGAGGCACAGATCAAGTCCAGGCTAGATGACCTTCCGCGCGAAGTGGAGCAGAAGCTGCGACAGTCGCTGGCCTACTCCCTGCGACGGGTGATTAACGCGACCGGCGTAATCCTGCATACCAACCTCGGACGCGCGCCCCTCAGCTTCGTAGCGCTGCAACGTGTCGCCGAAGTTTCGCAGGGCTACTCGAACCTCGAATTCAACCTCGAAACTGGCGAACGTGGCAAGCGCGACGTCCATGTCGATCGTCTCTTTGCGAAGCTGTTGAACACCGCCGATCGTGAAGTTTCGACCATCGTCGTGAACAACAACGCCGCCGCCGTGATGCTGGCGCTGAACTCACTTGCCGATGGCGGAGAGGTGCTGGTCTCGCGCGGCGAACTGGTGGAGATTGGTGGCTCGTTCCGCATCCCAGATGTCATGGCAAAATCGGGAGCGGTATTGCGCGAAGTGGGAACCACCAACCGCACGCGCATCTCCGACTACGAGGGCGCGATCTCAGAGCGCACCAAGCTGCTGTTGCGCGTCCATCGCTCCAACTTTCAGATGGTCGGCTTCACCGAGCAGCCGTTGTTGGAGGAATTGGTCGCTCTCGGGCGCAAGCACAAGATTCCGGTGATGGAAGATCTGGGCAGCGGAGAAATCTTCGACCTGCGAAGTGTGGGTGTTCGTGGAGAGCCGATGATCGCCGATAGTCTGCGCGCCGGTGTGGACGTCGTGAGCTACAGCGGAGACAAGCTGCTAGGGGGGCCGCAGGCGGGCATGATCAGCGGCGATCCCATTTTGGTGGCGAAAGTCCGCGCCAATGCCTTGTTCCGGGCACTACGCGTGGACAAGATATTTTATGCCGCTCTCGAAGCGACGTTGCTCGCGTATCTGCGTGAGGACTACGATTCGATTCCGGCGTTGCGCATGATGCGCATTTCCGAAGACGTTGTCGAGCAACGCGCAAAGCAGATAGCCGAGCAATTGCGGACGAGCTGCCCAGGCTTGCGAGTTGAAGTTGTCAAATCGCGCTCGGTTTTGGGTGGTGGTTCGGCGCCTGGATCAACTTTACCGACGCGCGTGATTGCGGTGACGAGCGACGTCATAAGTGCCGATGAACTGTGCGCCGGGCTGCGTCGGTGGGAGACGCCGATCATCGCGCGCGTGGAGGACGAACGGGTGCTGCTCGACCTTCGAACGGTGGAGCCAGAACAAGAAGAGGCTATCGTCGCCGCCCTTATGAGCATCTCGAAGTAAGTGGCCACGGTTTACACCATCGGGCACTCGACACGAACGCTCGACGCGCTCGTGGCAGCGCTCAAGGCGCACGGCATACTTACGCTGGTGGACATCCGTTCGTTTCCCATGTCACGCCGAATGCCACATTTCAATCGCGAATCGCTCGAAGTCGAGCTGCCTGCACATGGCATCGCGTATGTCTGGATGAAAGAACTTGGCGGACGGCGCAAGAAAATCCGCAACGATTCGCCGAATACCGGTCTGCGCAATGACTCATTCCGTAACTATGCCGACTACATGCTGACGCGTGAATTCGCGCAGGGGATCGAGCGTTTGCTCGAGATCGCAGATCAAGGCAGCACCGCCATCATGTGCGCTGAGCGTGTGTACTTCCAATGCCACCGTATGCTGGTGAGCGACTACCTCACGGCGCATGGTCACATCGTGCTACATATCGACGACGACAAACGCCCATTGCGCCAGCACAAGCTGATGTCTGAAGCGCGGTTTGTGAACGGGCGATTGACTTATGACGCGCACCAGTTGTTCTGAATTGCGCTCTTCGCCTTGCGCTCTTCGCTTTTCGCAATTCGCAATTCGCTCTGAACATTAAAACTTCAAGCGGATGAAATTGCTCTTCTCAGCGCACCGATGCGGCTTCCCGAAAAGCGAATAGCGAATGGCGAACAGCGAGCGGCCTGCCTTTCTTGCGCACATCGCTCGATTGCCGCTACCCTAAAGACTCGCCTATGAAACAAGCCGTCTTCCGCGAACGCAACAAGGGGTACTATCGCGTTCTGCATTCTCCCATCTGGTTCTGGGTCTTCTGGGTTCTGCCCGGATATCCCCTCACCTACGACCTCTATACTCACGGCCCGGACCGCCGCCACTGGATCTGGCTCGCCATCGTGGTCGCGTTCGTGGCTTGGCGCGGCTTCAAGGGGCGCATTCCCGGTTGTGAGCCGGCGCCGTACATTACGCACTATGGCGTGCACCAGCCCAACTTGGCGTATCGCGTGGTGTGTTACACGGCCGCGTGGATCGACATCATCGTTCCCTACGCGCTAAACCTGATTGGGCTGGCCGTGGCTTCCATCAACGGCCGCTGGCTGCTACACGATCTTTACCGTTACGGTTACTATCCGCTGGCGCTGGCGGTCGTTCTTGCGACGGTCTTTGACTGGACACCACGGGCTCGCCGAGACACTGTTGGCGAGGGTGCCGAGCGAGCCTGGTTCTATATCGCGATCTGGACAGTGGTTCCCACGCAGGTCATTAATTGGGGGGCTTGGCGTTTTGGCAGGTTCATGGATTTAGCGCCTCTGCCGCTGGCCCGGCTGCGGTTGGCGATCTGCCTCCTGTCAACGGCGCTTTTCCTTCTGCTGGGCTACGCCGCGAAGCTACCGCGTACGCAACGGCATTACGAAGGCGTAGCTGCAGCAGGGGTGTGAAGGGCGTGGCGGCGTTACTTTGGCAGCGGAGCCGGAGTGAGTCCCAGAAACGTCGTTCCCAAAAACTTACCCTGTGCGTCAAAGTTCCAGGTGAACAATGCGATTCCCGCGTGGGCACAGGCGTGGCAGCCGTTTATCAGGGGATAGCCAAGGATAAACTGCGTTCCGTTATTCGGGCCTTGCTGCGTATTGGGCCAGGTGGTTCCGTCGCGATCACCGGGCCACACGCCGACTTTGGGGAACTGATTCTGCAGGTCCTGAAATTGAAAGCTCTGCTCCATACCCTGCTGGTCAAGCAGCTTAAGATCTTCGGCATTCACAATGCTGGGCGATCCGTTCACGAACAGCAAACCATTGTTGGTATTCGCGCGCAAAGGGTAGACGATCCAGGCGACGTCCACCGGGCCTACCGGATGAAATCCACTCAGAATGCCAACGTCACCATCGCTCTTCTGATAGAGCATCTTGGTGAAGGCGATGGCTCCGGCTGGAGCTCCCGCCTTCGACATCTGGGCGATAAAGCACTGGGCAAAGCTGGGCGGCTGCGGAGCGTTGTCGCAAGCTTTGTGGGCCGCGGCGAGGAAGGTTGGCGGCATTTGCCACACGTCAGCACGGCTGACTTTGCCAGCCTGCGCTCCCGGCACCCCATTCGGTGAGGGCGATTGGTTTTGGGCAATCGCCGCACTAAGTAAACCGGTAACAATGGCGAATAACAGTGCTCTCCGCATCTGATGGCCTCCAAGGGCAGGTGGTAATAGCTATAGAGGAATGTATCGCAGAGACCAAATTCGAGTCGAGACATCTTGCGAGGCGAAAACAGGAATGAAAGGGTGGAAACCAATCGCAAAACAATCAGGTGCCGAAAACTGAAACCTCGAGCGATCGTACAAAACTAAGAAAGGCGGCCACTTGGCCGCCCTCTTCCAAACTCTCCGCTCGGGATCTTAGAGAACTTGTACGTTCTCAGCCTGCCAGCCCTTGGGCCCTTTGACTACGCTGAACGAGACAGCCTGGCCTTCCTGCAAGCTGCGGAAACCGTTGGTCTGAATCGCAGAATAGTGGACGAATACGTCTTCTCCATTCTGACGGCTGATAAAGCCGTAGCCCTTCGCGTCATTGAACCACTTAACCGTTCCTTGTTCCATGGTGATGCAAGTTCCTTCAATGTTGATATAGCGCAATTCGATCGGGATGTGATGCAGGCAGGGATTGCTGTTAGACAGGAAACTGCTGCTTACAACGTCGATCAATCGAGCAGAATCATCATACCAGCCAGTCGCGGAAAGCCAAAGCAGTTTCGTGCCGATCGGGGAAAACTCCTAGTATTCTCAATATGTTACCTTGTGAGAGCTGCAGGTCATCCAGTAGTCCAACGGAGTTGAGGACGCTTGCACGGTCATGATTATAGGTACTGGCATCGACATCGCGGAGGTTGGTCGCATTAAGGCGACCATCGAGCGCTTTGGCCGGCGATTTCTAGAACGGGTGTTTACACCGGACGAGATCCGCTACTGCGAATCCAAAGCCAACAAGGCAGAGCGCTACGCCGGGCGGTTTGCTGCCAAGGAAGCTGCCATGAAGGCCATCGGAACCGGATGGAGTCGGGGCGTTACCTGGCAAGACGTCGAAGTCAAGCGCTTCCCGGGTGGTCGGCCGACCATGGTCTTTCATGGTAAGGCAGCCGAATTCGCCACGAAACTTGGGGCGGTCCGCGCCCATCTTTCGATCACCCACACCGAGCAGCAGGCAATGGCCCAGGTGATCCTGGAATCTGAGGAAGCGGAGAAAGCCTAACGATTGTGACAAACTGTAGCTTCTGGATTGCCAGGGTGTCCGGACGATGAGGCCGCGATTGGCACCCTAGGCAGATGAGGCGCAAACCGATACCCCCGCCGTGTTGCCTGGCTCTTCGAAGAAGTCCTCTTGCCCGACTAATTCGAAGGCCTTTCGTAGTAATCTCAATTCTTGATGATTGAAACGACTGAACAAACTACCCCGGTCGCAGTAGTGGCACCGGTTTCGCCGCGTGGCGCCACTGTGGCGATCGGGCTGATGAGCTTCTCGGCTTTGTTGCTCGAACTGGGGCTCACCCGGCTCTTCTCCGTGGTCCTGTTCTATCACTTCGCTTTCCTGGCGATTTCCATTGCACTGCTGGGATTGGGTGCGGGGGCCGTCTTCGCGTATCTGCGCCGGGAGTGGCTGCAGCGCTGGAACGTTGGACAGTTGGGCGCGTGGTTGTGCGCCGCGAATGCAGTGGTCATCTTCGTCGCCCTGGAGATCGTTGTCCGCACCTCGGTGTCGCTGCACCTCGACTGGTCGAACTTTCGCCATCTTTCTGTGCTCTATCTTGCTTCGGCCGTGCCGTTCTTCATCACTGGCCTATTGTTTTCCGTTGTATTCGCGCGCCACCCTGCAACCGTGACCCAGCTTTACGGAGCCGATCTGCTCGGCGGATCGCTGGCCTGCCTGGCGCTGGTGCCACTACTGAACTTTATCGGCGGGCCGAACACCATCCTGTTTGCCGCGGCTGCAGTGGCATTGGCAGGCGTAGCGTGGGGGACTACACGTACTCGCCGCGTTCCCACGATCCTCGCGCTGGCCTTGCTCGTTCTGATCGTGGCGAACTTTCGCGGCAAGCTGATTGACATCGTCTATGCCAAAGGTATGAAGCGCCAGGCACCGCTCTATGCCAAGTGGAATGCGCTCTCGCGAGTGGAAGTGGACAAGTGGGGAGATGCGAGGGCAATCGTCATCGATGCCGACGCCAGCACCTACATCATGAACTCCGACCCCTATCATTGGGATGAGGCCTACCGCCGCAATCTCATGTCGGCGGCGTCTTCGATTGCCAACGTGCTGCGTCCTCATGGTGATTTCGCCATCATCGGTCCGGGTGGCGGGGTGGATGTGCTGCGAGCCGTCGCCAACGGCAGCCCGAATGTCACGGGCATCGAGATCAATCCCATCATCGCTACCGACATCATGCGCGGGGCCTACGCCGACTACGCTCATCACCTCTACCAGATTCCCGAGGTGCATATGCACGTCAGCGATGGACGCTCGTTCGTGCGCAACAGCCACGATCTGTATGACGTGGTGCAGATGACCCTGGTGGACACCTGGGCATCGACCGCGGCTGGAGCATTCGCCCTCAGCGAAAACAATCTCTACACCGTCGAGGCCTTCCGCGAGTACTTCGAGCACCTCAAACCGGATGGCATGATTGCTATTACACGCTGGGAGTTTAGCCAACCCCGTGAGGCTTTGCGGGTGGTCTCGCAGGCCATGGAAGCGCTGCGCGAACTCGGCGTGCCGGACAGCACGCAGAATTTCATCGTGATCAGCGATGGCGCCCTGAATGTGGACGGGCGCCCCGTCCTGGTGTTGGCAAAGAAGTCGCCCTTCACTTTGGAAGAGCAGAAGGCTGTGCTGAACCATATCCAGGGTGCAACGCCCGCAGAGTCGAACCTCAACCTCCACGTTCTCTATTTACCGGTTACCGCCGCCACGCCCGGAATGGCGCATCCTGCGTTCGCCGATTTAATTCGCAGCCAGGATGCGCGTGCTTTTTCCGCGCATTACGCATTTAATGTTTCACCAGTCACCGATAACGCGCCTTTCTTCTTCTTCACGCTAAAGCCGGAGCAGGTGTTCCGCGGACTGGACCGAGGCGGCATCGATTGGAAGGTGAACCTGGGGATCGCGATTCTGGGACTGGTGCTGGTAATCTCGGTCGTCGCCGTCCTCGTTTTTCTCGTGGTTCCCATGCTGCTCTCGTCCGAGGCCCGATCTGGCCGCAGCGTTCGCCTGCTGTATTTCATTGCCATCGGATTGGGCTACATCCTGGTGGAGATCGCCCTCATTCAGCGCTTTGTGCTGTTTCTGGGAAATCCGACTTATGCTCTCACGGTCGTGATATTTCTCATGCTGCTTTCCAGCGGATTGGGGAGCGTGTTTTCGCGCCGATGGTTCAACGAGCCCACTCGAGTCGCTTCCGCGATGGCGTTCATCGCGGCGGCCCTAGTGATCTACGTTCTCGCTTTACCGCATCTGCTGGAGGCATTGGTGGGCCTCCCGTTCATAGTGAAGCTGTTGCTCAGCGCCCTGCTGCTTATTCCGCCGGGCTTTGCGATGGGCATGCCGTTTCCGAGTGGATTGCGGGCGTTGTCGTCACAGAATTCTCTCCCAGGAAACGCCCCGGCCCAACACGGCGCAGTGGAATGGGCGTGGGCCATGAACGCAGCATCGAGCGTGTTGGGTTCGGTGTTGGCGATGGTGATTGCCATTCAGTTTGGCTTGAACGTGACGCTGGGCTGCGGTGCGGTGGCGTATGTGCTCGCCATGTTGTTGCTTCGCACCTTCAAGAGGCAACTGGCAACGGGCCGTTAGCCAATACTCTTTTCGCCGTCACGCGCCTCCGGATTACTCTTGCGCGGTTTCGGCTCGCGTTCCCGACTCACCCTTCGTTTCTTGCAAGTCGCGATCCCAAGATTCCCGATCTGGGCGTGAATGCGCGCAGTCCAGCTTTTATGCGGCTTTCAACACTTCCCTGGCCCGCAACGAAGTTTCATGATTTGCTTCGCGAGAAAAATTCTTCGCCGACTCTCGCCTGCCACTTGCATAACAAGCAACCCACCTTGTTATAATCACTCGCTTGGGTGATGCACGTCACACCAAGCTGAGACGCGCACTTCGTAGTACCGCTCTAACCTGGGCGCCGATGGGGTAATCGGCTCCCGAACCCGCAAAACTGGAAAGCTTCATAAATGGCCCAAGTCTTCCATCGTAGTGCGAACACAATTGCACGGGCGTCGATTATCGGGGTCGTGATAGTCGTGTCGGTGTTGCTATGGGCAGCCCTCGAGGTGCAGCGCTCGCCCTATGCCACCTACCAGGATGTGAACGAGGCGCAGCCTGTGCCGTTCAGCCACCAACACCACGTGGGTGGCGACGGCATCGATTGCCGCTACTGTCATACCTCGGTCGAGAAATCAAGTTTCGCGGGCATTCCTCCCACCAAGACCTGCATGAATTGTCATTCACAGATCTGGACGAACGCTCCCATGCTGGAGCCGGTGCGCGAAAGTTATCGCACGGGACAATCGCTGATATGGACGAGGGTGGACGATCTGCCTGACTTCGTTTATTTCGATCACAGCATTCATGTGAACAAGGGCGTTGGCTGTGCCAGTTGCCACGGACCGGTGGACCAGATGCCGCTGATGCGCGCGGCCAACTCGTTGCAGATGGAATGGTGTTTGAACTGCCATCGCGCACCGGAGAAGTTCCTTCGCCCGCGCGATCAGGTATTTAACATGAGCTATCGACAACCTAGCTCAGATAATCCCGTGAAGCTGGCAGATGGCAGTGTATTCACCGACCAGATCGCATTGGGCAACGAGTTGAAGCACCGTTACAACATTCGCAGTATTCAAGGCATTACCAGTTGCAGTACCTGTCACCGCTAAGTTGCGTGCAGTGACTTGCAGTAGTTTGACGAGTGATTCTTTCCGGAACTGACGAGAAGATGGAAAAAGATAACCCGAACAAGTCTGAGGCAGTCTGTCCCAGCAAATTGGAGCTTGTCCAAATTCAAGACAAGCTGGCCCGCGCCAAAAGCGGTCCGCAGTATTGGCGCTGCCTGGAGGAGTTGGCCCAGACCGACGGCTTCTATGAGATGTTGCATCGGGAGTTCCCGCGGCAGGCATCGGTATTGCCCGAGGGTACTTCGCGTCGCGACTTCATGAAGCTGATGAGCGCCTCACTCGCTTTGGCCGGGTTATCGGCTTGCGTGAAGCAGCCGCTCGAACCGATCGTCCCTTACGTGCGGCAGCCAGACGAAATCGTTCTGGGCAAGCCGCTTTTCTTTGCCAGCGCCATGCCGTTTGGCGCCTATGCGGCGCCGGTGCTGGTGGAGAGCCACGAAGGCCGTCCGACGAAGGTGGACGGAAATCCGGAACATCCGGCAGGTCTTGGGGGAAGCGATGTTTTCGTGCAGGCTTCCATCCTCGACATGTACGATCCCGACCGCTCGCAGACGCTCACCTACCTGGGCCAATTGAGCACCTGGAGCGAATTCAGCACTGCTCTCAAGGGAGCGCTGAATTCGCAGAAGGCGGTGAAGGGAAGCGGGCTGCGGATTCTCAGCCACACCATCGGTTCGCCGACCATGGCCTCACTGATGGACCAGGTGCAGGCAGCTTATCCGGAATCGAAATGGGTGCAGTATGAGCCGTTGAACCGTGACAACGTTCGAGCCGGGGCGAAGCTGGCGTTCGGGCAGTACGTGGAAACACGCTACAACCTGGAAAAGGCCGACATCATTTTGACTCTTGATGGCGACTTCCTTTCCAGCGGCTTTCCCGGATTTCTTTACTATGCGCGGTCTTTCGCCGCGCGGCGCAATCCCGACCTGAAAGAAAAGATGGCGCGCTTCTATGCCATTGAGAGCACGCCGACCAATACCGCCGGCAAAGCCGATCATCGGCTGCCGGTGCGAGCGTCAGAAGTGGAGCAGTTAGCGCGGGCCGTTGCCGCGGGAGTTGGTGCGCGGCGGCGGTGCTTCGGCAAAGCCCGAGCATCAGAAGTTCGTCGCTGCAGTGGTCAAAGATCTGCAGGCGCACCAGGGCGCTGCCGTGGTAATTCCCGGCGACAATCAGCCGCCTGCGGTGCATGCTCTGGCGCACGCCATGAATCAGGCGCTGGGTGCCACCGGCAATACCGTGATCTACACCGATCCGGTCGAAGCCAAGCCGCAGGAGCAGACGGCTGCATTGAAAGACCTGGTCGGCGAGATGAACGCCGGCAAAGTTGACCTGCTGATCATCATGGGCACGAATCCGGTCTATGATGCGCCGGCTGATTTCGACTTCGCTGCAGCGATGAACAAGGTTCCGCTGCGGGTGCAGCACAGCCTGTATCAAGATGAGACCAGCGATCACGTCCACTGGCACATCAATGCCACTCATTATCTGGAAGAGTGGGGAGACGCGCGGGCGTTCGACGGAACCTACAGCATCGTGCAGCCGCTGATTGCTCCGCTGTACAACGGCAAGAGCGAATACGAATTCATCTCTTCTCTGATTGGTTCTTCGGAGACTGCGGGCTACGACATCGTGCGCAAGTACTGGCAGGGCAAGATGCAGGGCGGCGACTTCGAGACCCAGTGGCGCAAGGCGCTGAACGATGGTTTTATCGCCAACACCGTATTGCCGGCGAAGAACGTCTCCGCCAAGGGCGGCAATATTCCAGCGAGCGAACAACGGTGGCAATGGCGACGCCATGGAGGTCATCTTCCGTCGCGACCCGCTAATCTACGACGGCAGCAAGGCCAACAATGGATGGCTGCAGGAGACACCAAAGCCGATCACTAATCTTTGCTGGGACAATGCGGTCCTCATGAGCCCCAATACTGCAAAGAAACAGGGGCTCGACACCGGCGACATCATCGAGATCGACGTCAATGGACGCAAGCAGAAAGGTCCAATCTGGCCGCAGCCCGGGCATCCCGATAATTCCATTACGGTTTTTCTGGGGTATGGGCGGACCAAGGTCGGTCGGGTTGGTAATAACGTCGGATTCGACTTCTATCAAATTCGTACCAGCGACGCGGCGTGGATGGCGACTGCCAAAATCAGCAAAGTCGGCGAAGGCTACGGGTTAGCTCACCCGCAAGGATTCCAGTACATCGACTATTCCGATCTTCCCAAGGGTACCGAGCCGCTGAAGTAACCGTCACATCATCCGCAAAGCGACCTTGCAGGATTTCATCAAGAACCCCGACTTCGCGCACGAAGGAATCGAGTCGCCTGCGCCGGAGATGACGCTTTACTACAACTACCAGTACACAGAGTTGAAGTGGGGCATGACCATCGACATGAACTCCTGCATTGGTTGCAAGACCTGCATCGTAGCCTGTCAGGCGGAGAACAATATTCCGGTCGTAGGCAAGATAGAGACGATGCGTGGCCGGCAAATGCAGTGGTTGCGTGTGGATGTGTACTACGAGGGGGGAACCGAAAATCCGTCGGTTTACTATCAGCCGGTCCCGTGCCAACAGTGCGAGAACGCGCCTTGCGAAGTAGTTTGCCCAGTTGGCGCGACGGTGCACAGCACCGAAGGCCTAAACGACATGGTGTACAACCGCTGCGTCGGCACCCGCTATTGTTCAAACAACTGTCCGTACAAGGTACGTCGGTTCAATTTCCTGCTCTTCCAGGATTTTGAGACTCCGCAGTTCAAGATGATGCGCAATCCCGAAGTCAGCGTGCGCAGTCGCGGCGTCATGGAAAAGTGTACGTACTGCGTGCAGCGCATAAGCCACGGTCGTATCACTGCGGAGAAAGAAAACCGAAAGGTGCGCGATGGCGAAGTAATAACAGCGTGCCAGCAGGCTTGTCCGGCAGGCGCTATCGTTTTCGGCGATTTGAACGATCCGAACAGCCGCGTGTCAAAGATCAAAGCGCAGCAGCGTAATTACAACCTGTTGGAAGACCTGAACACACGTCCTCGCACCTCGTATATGGCGGTGGTGCAGAACCCGAACCCTGAACTTGAGCAGTCGGAGTCCAGTTAGCGATGCAGCAGGGACCAGAGGAAAAAACGGTTTTGCAGGACGTACCCTGGCCAGATGAGCCACCGGTAATAGTGACCCGGGCAAACCTTCGGTTCGATGACCGATACGATTGCCGATGCGGTCCTGACCCGGCCAATTGGGTTGGGATGGCTGGGAGGTCTGGCTATCGGCATGGGCCTGGTGGCGCTCCTGATGGCGGCGGTTACTTACTTGTTTCTTGTAGGCGTCGGCATCTGGGGCATTGAAATTCCCGTGGCTTGGGGCTTCGCCATCATCAATTTCGTTTGGTGGATTGGTATCGGCCACGCCGGTACGCTGATCTCGGCCATTCTGCTGTCTGTTGAAGCAAACCTGGCGCAACTCCATCAACCGTTTCGCCGAAGCCATGACGCTGTTTGCCGTGGCTTGTGCCGGCATGTTCCCGCTGTTGCACATGGGCCGTCCCTGGCTGGCTTACTGGATGTTCCCCTATCCCAGCAGCATGGGCGTGTGGCCTCAGTTCCGTAGTCCGCTGGTGTGGGACGTTTTTGCCGTTTCGACCTATGCCACTATCTCAGCGGTTTTCTGGTACGTGGGTCTGGTTCCGGATTTTGCCACCATGCGCGAAAAGGCCCATCACCCTTTGACCAAGAAGATCTACGGGATTCTGGGATTAGGCTGGCGTGGTTCAGCACGTCATTGGAAGCGTTACGAGGCCTTGTATATTCTGCTGGCTGGCATTGCGACTCCGCTGGTGCTGTCGGTTCATACCGTCGTCAGCTTCGATTTCGCGATCGCCATCCTTCCTGGCTGGCATACCACCATCTTCCCGCCCTACTTTGTCGCAGGAGCAATTTATTCGGGCTTCGCTATGGTGCTGGTGTTGGCGATCCCCATCCGGCACTTTTATCATCTCGAGTCCATGATCACCATGCGCCACCTGCAGAACTCGGCCAAGATCATGCTGGCGACCGGATTGATCGTAGCCTACGGTTACTTTCTTCGAGGCATTCATCGCGTTCTACAGCGGTTCGACCTACGAACGGTTCATGATGCAGAACCGCTGGTTCGGTTCCTATGCGGTTTTTACTGGTCGCTGATTCTCTTCAACCTGGTCTATACCGCAAATGCTTTGGGTGCCCAAGATTCGCGCCAATACTAGATGGCTTGTTCCTGATCTCGTTGGATGATCCTGGTGGGCATGTGGCTGGAGCGCTTCATTATCATCGTCACCAGCCTCAGTCGCGACTTTCTGCCCTCGCAGTGGGGTCATTTACACGCCGACGCGCTGGGACTATGCGGTACTGGCGGGCACGATTGGCTTCTTCGCTACGGCGATGTTTATTTTCATTCGCATCATGCCATCCATTTCGATCTTCGAAATGCGTACACTGCTGCCGGAGTCGGAGGTGAAGGCAAAGTGAGCCACGCCCAGCTCTCACCGGCAATCTACGGCATTCTTGCCGAGTTCGATTCGTCCACAGAATTGTGCATGCGACCAAAGCCGCTTATGCCGCAGGTTATCGCAAGATGGATGCCTATAGTCCGTTTCCCATCGAGGAAGCCAGCGAGGCACTCGGGTTCCACAAGACCCGCGTGCCGCTGATCGTGTTGCTGGGAGGATTGCTGGGTGGGCTTTCGGGGTTCGGCTTGCAGTATTGGATCAACGTGATTTCCTATCCGTTGAACATTGGGGGAAGGCCGTATGACTCCTGGCCGGCATTTATTGTTCCGACTTTCGAATTGACCATCCTGTTCGCCGGACGTTTGCGGCATGTTTGGGATGTTTGCCTTGAACGGCCTGCCCACGCCATATCATCCGCTGTTCAATGTTGATCGCTTTTCCGCTGTCACCCGCGACAAATTTTTCTTGTGCGTGGAAGCCGCCGATCCCAAGTTCGATCTGGTGGACACGCATGCGATTCATGGAAAGCCTGAAGCCGCTGTCGATTTCGGAGGTGCCCCATTAATTGGTTTGCGAAATTCGACAGTCGGGCATTGATGGCAATCCGGCGATCGGGCAACGGCGAATATCGGGCCCGCAAAGCGGTGGTTTACATCCTGCTGGCATCGGCGTTGCTGTTGCTCTCGGGTTGTCGCGAAGACATGCAGGACCAGCCATACTATCGCCCGTTGCGCGAAAACGATTTTTATGCCGATAAACGTTCGGCGCGACCCATTATTACAGGGACGGTAGCCCGTGGGCATTTGGAATCCGACACCTACTTCTATACCGGGCAAGATCGGCAGTAACGATGGCGACTACATGCCCTTTCCGGTGACGCCCGAGGTGATGGCGCGCGGACAGCAGCGCTTCAATATCTACTGTTCGCCATGCCACTCAGAACTCGGCGACGGTAATGGCATGGTCGTACAACGAGGTTTTAAGCACCCGCCCTCTTACAACATCGAACGTCTGCGGAGGGCGCCGATCGGCTATTTCTTCGATGTTATGACCAATGGCTACGGAGCCATGTCCGACTACGCGGAACAGGTTCCACCAGAAGACCGCTGGGCGATCGCTGCTTATATTCGTGCTTTGCAGTTGAGCCAGCACGCCACCCAGGCGGATGTTTCTCCTGGTGAGCAGATTGCCAAACAGCCGCCACCGGGCGTTATTGTTTCGCCTCCCTACGATACGCAAGGGCCCACAACTGCCGCGTCCGCTCCTCCGACGCCCTCGCCGGCTCCGGCCAACGGAGGCGAAGCGAAACCATGAGCAGAGAGATTCCACAAGCAGGACAGATCGATTACGCGGTTCCCGCCCCGGCGTCGCAGTGGCAGAAGCGCTGGCTGATAGTGGGTGTGGTTGGCGCTGCCTTGTGCGTCGTCGGCGCGGTCACCTCGCTCGACCAGTTCCTGCGCGGCTACTTGATCGCCTACATCTTCTGGCTGGGACTTAGCCTCGGTTGTCTGGCTTTGCTGATGGTGCAATATCTTTCCGGCGGGCTGTGGGGGTTGGTGCTGCGCCGCGTATTTGAAGCCGCCAGCAAGTGTCTTCCGCTGATGTTCGTGCTGTTTCTGCCCATCCTGTTCGGGCGCCACCACCTCTACGCGTGGATGACCGATCCGGCGCTGACGGCGCGCAATAGTTGGTACCTGCACACATCGGGCATCGGGGGCTGGATTGCTCGATGGATTATCTACTTCGCGATTTGGGGAGGCTGGCCTTCACACTGATTCGCCGCGGCGACAAGCAGGACCATCCACTGGTGGCGGGCGCGTGGCCGCGCTTCCAGGGAATTAGCGGCCTGGGGCTGGTGCTGTATGCCTTGACTGTGTCATTCGCTAGTGGTGGACTGGATCATGTCGCTCGATCCCCACTGGGGCTCGACCATTTACGGCCTCATCTTCATCGCCGGGCAGGGTTTGTCAGCGCTGGCGTTTGGCATCGTGATGCTGACCGTGTTTACGCGCTATAGCCCGTATCGCGAGATCATCAAGCCGATGCAGTTTCACGATATCGGCAAATTGATGCTGGCGTTCGTAATGCTGTTCGCCTATTTTTCGTTCTCCCAGTGGCTCATCATCTGGTCGGGTAATCTGCCGGACGAAATCGGCTGGTATCTGCATCGCATCCGAGGCGGATGGGGTGATAGTTGCGCTGATCATCATTCTGTTTCACTTTGCGTTGCCCTTCGCACTGTTGCTGTCGCGCGAGCGCAAACGCGCTGGCAGCCGCTTGATTGGGCTCGCCATCTTCCTCATGTTCATGCGGGTAGTGGATATCTACTGGTATGTGGTACCGAACTTCGCCCATGAACAAGGACACTTCTACCTCAGCATTTGGTACATCGTCGCGCCCATCGGGGTGGGCGGACTTTGGCTGAGCGTACTTCTTCTACAACCTGAGGCAGCGAACCCTGTTGCCCGTCTACGAGCCACAGATACCAACCCTGTTGCACCAGAGGTCCCATGGCCACTGAGAACCCTAAATACGATCCCTTGCGGAATCCCGAAGTCGATTACGAACGCGCAGACCTGAGCGCGCGCGGAATCGTTCTGTTCCTGCTCGGACTGTTGGTGGCCGGAGTCTTTATCGAGCTGGTGCTCTGGGGAATGTTCCGATTCATGGCGAAGAGCGATGTCTTGTTTGCCCCATCCCAGGCCAGCCCGATGGCGAACGCGCAAACGCTTCCGCCTGCACCGAATGCGCGCTCTGTGCTGCAGAACGATCCGGCGGTGGATGTCGCGATTTTCCCGGAGCCGCGACTGCAAGTGGGCGACGCCGTTGACATGGAAAAGTTCTTGACTTCGGAGGAGCACACTCTCGATCCGCAGCAGCCATTCATGGACTCGACCGGGGCAGTTCACATCCCCATTTCGCAAGCTATGAAGCTTATCGCGGAGCGGGGTTTGCCGGTGCGTCCGAATGCGCCGCCACCGGATATCAACACGCAAACCGAAGCCGGCAATCCGAAGATGTTAGATGTGCAAGTTAAACCGCTTACGCCGGAGGCGAGTCCGGCCCGAAGAACCAGAAAACCGAGGGCAATCAGCCATGAAATTGTGCGGGAAGATAGCGGAAAAAGTGGATGAACTTATGCATACGACATTTGTGCAGGACCAGTTCATGCTGTTCGTACTGATTGCTAAGAGCTAATTGCTAGTTGCTAATTGCTAAGAGCCGTCTCGTAACATGCGCTGTGCGCAGGAATTGGATTTAAAGCTGTGAAACGTTTTTGGTTGGAAATCGCGAAAGGATTGGCCATTGTGGTGGTAGCCGGAGCTTTTGCCGTTGCCCAGCCGCCTTCTTCTTTTCGAGGAGAAGGCTCGGGCGCAGCGTCCCAGGTGACTCCGGCGGACCTGTCGAACGTGGGCATCGAGCAGCGCCTTGACCAGCAAGTACCGCTCGATCTGACGTTCAAAGATGAGACGGGGAAAACAGTGCAGCTCGGCGATTACTTCAAGTCAGGGCGGCCGGTTCTTCTGAATCTCGTGTACTACACCTGCCCGATGCTGTGTGGCGAGGAATTAGCGGGCGAGGCGAGTGCGCTGGCGGAGTTGCGATTTACCCCAGGCAATGAATACGAAGTGGTGTCGGTCAGCTTCAATCCGGATGAGACTCCCAAAGATGCGGCTGAGAAAAAACAGGTTTACATCTCGCGCATGAATGAGCATCTGGAGCACAAGACCAATGGCGATGGGTGGCATTTCCTGACGGGGCAGCAGGCGGAGATCAAACAACTGGCGGATGCAGTTGGCTTCCACTATCGCCGCGATCCAAGTACCGGACAGTTCATTCACGCCACCGGGATCATGATCGTGACTCCGACTGGGAAGATCGCTCAGTACTACTACGGGGTTGAATTCTCTCCGAAAGACATTCGCCTCGGCTTGATCGAGGCTTCGCGCGATAAGATTGGCACCCTGGTCGACCAGGTGACGTTGTATTGCTATCACTACGATCCCAAGACCGGCCGATACGGCGCGGTGGTCACCAACATTATGCGGCTGGCCGGGGCCGCAACCATGCTGATCTTGGGAGGCTTTCTCATCGTCATGTTCAAGCGTGACTCCCACGGCAGGAAGAACGGAACAGGACGGGCCCGATAGTTATGTGGAAGAACTTCCCACTCTTTCCCGAGCGTGCTTCAGCACTGGCGTGGCAGGTGGACGGACTTTATTTCCTGCTGATCGCGGTATCAGCGTTTTTTATGCTGCTGATTTTTGCAGCGATCTTCTTCTTCTGCGTCAAGTACCGCCGGTCGGTCCATCCGCATGCCGTGCAGATTGAAGGTTCGCTGCCGCTGGAGCTGGCATGGACACTGATTCCTCTGGGAATCTGCATGATCTTTTTCGCCTGGGGTTCTCTGATCTACTTCCAGGAGGCCCGGCCGCCGAAGGGAGCGATGGAGGTCTACGTCGTAGCCAAGCAGTGGATGTGGAAGTTCGAGTATGAAAACGGGCAGCGCGACATTAACCAGCTTCATGTGCCCCTGGGGCGCGACGTCAAGATGGTCATGAGTTCGCAAGACGTGATTCACAGCTTCTTCGTGCCGGCATTTCGTGTCAAGGCTGACGTGCTTCCCGGACGCTTTACCACGACCTGGTTCCGTCCGACCAAGTTGGGAACTTATCACCTGTTCTGCTCGCAATATTGCGGCACGAATCACTCCGCCATGATCGGCGAGGTGATTGTGATGGCTCCCGACGCCTATCAGGCCTGGATGAGCGGCGGTGGCTCTAGGTTCGCTGGCCGTCCAACGGCCGGCAGCTTTTCCAGCAACTGGGGTGCGCGACCTGCCATCGTTCCGATACACAAGGGCGCGGTCCCGACCTGGTTGGCATCTTCGGTAAGCCGGTGCTGTTGGATGATGGACGAACGGTCATAGCCGACGAGAACTACATTCGCGAGTCCATTCTCAATCCCGGAGCCAAGATTGTTTCGGGTTTCAAGCCCATCATGCCCACTTTCCAAGGACAGGTTTCGGAAGAGAACCTGATGGCATTGGTGGCCTACGTCAAGTCGCTGTCGCAAACGCAACAGAACGGAACGGCGAGCAATGCTTCGCCCGTTCCCGCTACGTCGAACGTGCAATGAGGCATCAGACCCAAAAGGTGTGACATGGCAACCGCAGTACAAACCGTCGAGCGCGAAAACTACCTGAATTCGAACTATGGCATCAAGTCGTGGCTGTTGACCACGGACCATAAGCGGATCGCGATCCTGTATCTCATCTCGATCACCGCTGATGTTCTGGCTTGGCGGATTCTTCGCCATGATGATTCGCCTGGAACTGCTGACGCCCGCTGGTGACCTGGTATCGTCCGACACCTATAACAAGCTGTTCACTATGCACGGGATCATCATGGTTTTCTTCTTCCTGATTCCGTCGGTGCCGGCAGTGATTGGCAACTTCGTAATACCGCTGATGGTCGGCGCCAAAGATCTGGCGTTTCCGCGAGTGAACCTGTTGAGCTGGTATCTCTATATGGCGGGCGCCATCACGGCGCTGACCGCCATGGTCACTGGTGGCGTGGACACCGGTTGGACCTTTTACACGCCTTTCAGTACCACTTACTCCAATACACATGTGATTGGAGCGGCCATTGGTATCTTCATCGCGGGATTTTCTTCTATCCTGACCGGGCTGAACTTTATCGTCACCATCCATCGCATGCGTGCGCCAGGCTTGACGTGGCGCCGCCTGCCACTTTTCTGCTGGTCGAATTACTCAGCCGCTATCATTATGGTACTGGGTACTCCCGTCATCGCCATCACCCTGCTGCTGGTGGCGCTGGAACGTGCTTTCCATATCGGAGTATTCAACCCGCAACTTGGCGGCGATCCACTGCTGTTCCAGCACTCTGTTCTGGTTCTATTCGCATCCCGCCGTGTACATCATGATTCTTCCCGGCATGGGCGTCATCAGCGAGATCGTCACCTGCTTCTCGCGCAAGCGCGCCTTCGGGTATGAGTTCGTCGCCCTGGCCTCGATCGCCATTGCCGTGCTGGGCTTCCTGGTCTGGGCGCACCACATGTTCGTCGCCGGAATTTCGGTTTACGCCGCTCTGGTGTTTTCGCTTTTGAGCTACCTGGTGGCCATTCCGTCGGCGGTCAAGGTCTTTAACTGGACCGCGACCATGTACAAGGGATCGATCAGCTACAACACGCCGATGCTTTATGCGTTCGGCTTCATCGGCTTGTTCACCGTTGGCGGCTGACCGGAATATTTCCTGGCTTCGTTGGGCGTCGACGTACACGTCCACGATACCTACTTTGTAGTGGCGCACTTCCATTACGTGATGGTGGGCGGCATGGTGATGGCCTACATGGCCGGGCTGCACTTCTGGTGGCCCAAGATGACCGGCAAAATGTATCCCGAGGCTTGGGCGAAGTTGTCGGCGCTGCTGGTTTTTGTCGGTTTCAACACCACGTTTTTCCCGCTGTTCATTGCCGGCTACATGGGATTGCCGCGCCGCTATCATGCCTATCCCCCGGAATTCCAGGTGCTCAACGTGCTCGCCACCGCGGGCGCGTCCATCCTGGCTGTCGGCTATGTCTTGCCGATGATCTATTTCGTCTGGTCGCTGCGCTACGGAGAGGACGCTGGTCCCAATCCGTGGAACGCCGTCGGACTGGAGTGGATGACGCCCTCGCCACCGCCGACTCACAACTTCGACGAGACCCCAATTGTGACTTGGGAGGCTTACGACTACGAACATCAGCCGCAGGAGGAGGTCACCGTTGGCCACTAGCGATATAGGCGATGTCCAAGTCGCTGAACGCGCGCTGCAACATCACTTCGCCGACATGGAGCAGCAGCGGGACACCTCTTCCTTCGGGATGTGGATGTTCCTGCTGACCGAAATCATGTTTTTCGGCGGGCTGTTCTGTGCGTATCTGGTGTATCGCGCTTCGTACTACCAGGCTTTCGTCGAGGGCAGCCAGAAGATGAATATTCTGTCTTGGGGCGCGGCCAACACGGCGGTGCTCATTTGCAGCTCGCTGACCATGGCGCTGGGGGTACGGGCCGCGCAGACGGGCAAAACCAAGCTCATGGTCGTTCTTCCTGTTGATCACTATCCTCTTCGGGTTTGGGTTTCTTGGGATCAAGGGAATGGAGTACCACGAGCACTGGGATAATCATGAATTCCCGGGCCCGAACTTCCACTTCGAGACGTATGATCGGCACATCCAGCGACTGATCCTCAGCACACGGAGATCTATTTCTCCCTGTACTGGG
Source organism: uncultured Acidobacteriaceae bacterium (assembly GCA_963755865.1). Classification (GTDB taxonomy): domain Bacteria; phylum Acidobacteriota; class Terriglobia; order Terriglobales; family Acidobacteriaceae; genus Bog-257. Next base: position 130,202 of record CAVWLY010000018.1, read on the forward strand.
CGATGACTGGGCTGCACGCCTTGCACATGGTGATCGGTCTGGGCCTGATAGGCTGGCTGGTTATTACGGGCTTGAAGGGCGCTTTCACGCCTCACTATTACAACCCGGTCGAAAATGTCGGGTTGTACTGGCATTTTGTTGACTTGGTCTGGATTTATCTTTTACCGCTGCTCTACCTGATCAGCAAGAAACACGGCTAACGAGGAAGCATATGGCAGAACAGACGCACACGGACTCAGTGGGACATATTGCACCGGCGAAGCTCTACATTGGGATTTGGGCCGTTTTGATGGTGATGACGCTTACTACCGTGCTGGTATCGTTTGTCGATATCGGGCCATTCAACGTGGTTGTGGCGCTGGTGATTGCGACCTTCAAAGGAAGCCTGGTGGTCCTGTTCTTCATGCATCTTCGTTACAGCCCGAAGTTGACCATGGTGACCGTCGTCGCTGCCGTGTTCTGGCTTTTCCTGTTGCTTTCGCTCACCATGACCGACTACCTGACCCGCGGGTGGCCCACCTACATAAGCGGCCATTGACTGCAGTGAATGCGGTTTGGCCTTTGTTTGCTGGCGTTGGGGAACGGCGAAGATCACGGGTGGCCTTGCCAATGCAGATACGGTTAAGAATTTGCTGCTCGCAGTTCATCATCCTGTAACAGAGGTATGTGTACTGTATTGTTGTGATACCTACACATGACAGTCCATCGCCTACCCTCGGCTACAATACAGCCGTGAAGCAAACCATCTTTGCCGTGGAAGACGACACGGATATTTCACGGTTGGTCGCTCACCACCTGGAGGCTGCCGGATACGGTGTCCGGACGTTTGCTGCAACCGCGGGCGTGATTGCGGAAGCGGAGAAGCAAGCCCCGGCGCTTTTTCTTTTGGACATCATGGTCCCCGGAGGAGACGGACTGGAGCTTTGCCGGCGCATTCGACAGAACTCGTCATTGGCCATGATCCCGGTGATCTTCCTGACCGCAAAGACCAGCGAGGCCGACCGCGTTATGGGGCTCGAACTCGGCGCCGACGACTATATTCCCAAGCCCTTCAGCCCACGCGAACTGGTGGCACGAGTGCGAGCGGTGCTGCGGCGATTTGAACGTCCCCTGGCGCCCGCAATCGTAAAAGCCGGGGATATTGAAATTGATAGCGGCGGCATGACCCTAACAGTGCGTGGGCAGCTGACGCAGACCACGGCGACCGAGTTCCGGCTGCTCGAGTACCTGGCCCGCCATCCGGGACGAGTATTCACCCGCGATCAGCTGCTCGACGCCGTGTGGCGCGACACCCACTACGTTACCCCGCGCTCGGTGGACGTGTATGTACGCCGCATTCGCGAGAAAATAGAAGAGAATCCGGACGAGCCACGCTATCTTAGGACGGTACGGGGAGCGGGCTACCGCTTCGAGATTCCGAAATCGTGACGAGCCACTCGTGAAGAGCAGGATTTTCCTGAAGTTGTACCTCGCGGCGCTGTTGGTCATCGTCGCTTGCACCCTCACCATGGCTGTGCTCGTACGCCATGCGTGGGTAGGAATGCTGCGCGGTGAGATCGAGACCTCCTTACGCCAAAAGACCCGGATGGTTGCTTCCCGCGTCGAGGAAGCTCCTCCGGCGGCGTTGAACCAAACTACCCAGCAGGCCGCGGCAGCAGCGGACGCGCGAGTGACCATCATTGATTCCTCCGGCAAGGTGCTGGCCGACTCCGAGGCTAATCCCGCCGAGATGGAGAACCATGCCACGCGCCCGGAGTTCATCGCTGCCTTGCATGGCCAGATGGGAAGCTCCACGCGCTTGAGCCACACCATCGGAGTGGAGTTGCTTTATGTGGCGGCGCCGGTTCCTGGCGGAGCCGTGCGACTGGCTTATCCGCTGTCAGCGATCCGGGAGGCCAATCGCCGCATCGGCCGTGATCTGCTGGAAGCGGGACTTGTCGCGGCGCTTATCGCCATGTTGCTCGCGATCGTTGCGACCTATTCCATCAGCCGGCAGGCTGGTTCGGATCACCGACTTCGCCGAACGGGTTGCGGCCGGCGACCTTTCGGCGCGCATTCAGGAGGCGTCGACTGACGAAATCGCGCACGTTGCCTCCGCGCTCGACAAGACAGCGCGCAAGTTGGAGGACGGATTTCGCGCTCTGGAGAACAGCCGCCAGACGCTGGAAGCCCTGCTGAACTCCATGCAGGAAGCCGTGATTGCAGTGGCCCAGGATGGTCGCGTGCTGTGGGCCAACCAGCGCATGGAACGTCTGCTGCCGGGTGGAGTGCGATTGGGAGCGCCGCTGGTGCAGTCGTTGCGCGATCCCGAAATCTTGATGGCGGTGCAGTACGCGCTAGAGAAGCGTGACGTAACGGTGGCGAACGCCGCGAAGATTTTTTCGGGGCGGATTTTCGATGTTACCGCTGCGCCCATGCCGGGAGGCGGCGCGGTCGCGGTGCTGCATGATCAGACTGAAATCGAGAGGGTGGAGAAAACTCGGCGCGATTTCATTGCCAACGTCTCGCACGAGCTGCGCACCCCGCTGACCTCAATCCAGGGTTATTCTGAAACTTTGCTCGACAACCATGATTTGCGGGAGAGCGGTCGCGAATTTGTGGAGATTATCCGCAAGAATGCCATGCGTATGGCGCGCCTCACCGAGGACTTGCTGGTCCTGGCGCGCGTCGAGTCGGGCGAGCAGAACTTCAATTTTCAACCGGCCACGCCGCGCGAATTGCTCGAGGATGCCGTACAGACCTTTCATGAACTGGCCACCAGCCGCGGTATCGAGTTGTCGTTGATGAGCACCGCCACTTCCACCGTCGCGGTCGACCGTGATGCCATTCATCAGGTGCTTTCTAACCTGATTGACAATGCGCTTAAGTACGGCGACACGGGCGGAAAGATTCTGGTCGGAGCGTGCGAGAGTGAAGAGGGCGTGCAGTTTTATGTCCGCGATTTTGGTTCCGGCATTTCCAGCGAACATCTGCCGCGGCTGTTCGAACGTTTCTACCGCGTAGACAAAGCGCGTTCGCGTGAATCGGGAGGCACCGGGCTGGGCTTGGCCATTGCCAAGCACGTTGTGCGCGCCCACTCCGGAACAATTCGCGTGGAAAGTGAACTGAATCACGGGTCAACCTTCTACTTCACTCTGCCTCGCCAGCCTGCGGCAGTCACCGCTTAGCGATGCTGGCGCTTGCAATTCGAATACGCCTTCCTGTGAATTCAAGCGAACTTCATGTGGATTTCATGAAGAATTCACAATCGCTATTTACTCTGGTCTATATCGCTCGCGTATTCATCCGCCCATGGTCCAGGTGTCCGGGCCGGTGCGGACGTGTCGGTTAGGGCGGTAGTTTCGAGACACCAATGAGTGCAGGCGAATTTGTCCCGCCCAACCCGGATACGGTCTGCGCAGAGTTGCGGGAGCAGACCCTCCAGGCCTGTCGTTTGGCCCGAATTGCAGCTGGAATTGTTGCCGAGGGGATCGCTACCGGCGTGCCTTCTTTGTCGGATGGGGTCCGCGAGCGCGAGAAGGAACTCGACACCCTCGATCGCCTCATCGACCAGGGGGTGACCTCGATTATCACCAAAGTGGACGAGGAACATGCCCGCGAGCTGCTGGCGTGCCTCAAGTTCATCATTGACCTGGAGCGTATCGGCGACCTGCTGCTGAACTGTAGCAATCGCGCCGCCGCTGTTGGCAGCCGCATCGAGTTGCAAGACATCCGCGATCTAACGATGATGGCGTCGCGATTGGAGAAAATGCTCGCCGATGTGCACGATGCTTTTAGCCAGCGCGATCTCAATCGTGCGCTGGCGGTGCTGCGTTCCGATGCCGAGCTCGATCGCCTGCGCAACCTTATTTTTCTGCGGCACATTGAAAACCACGATGGCGCTCCCCGCCAGGAGAGTTTCCATGTGCTCTTCATGACGCAGTCCCTCGAACGCGCCGGCGACCATGCCAAAAACCTTGCCGAGGAAGTATGCCATCTGGTGAGCGGCCACAGCGTTCGCCATATTTTGCGCACCTACGATAAGCCGATGGAGCAGATGTTCATCGAAGACCTGAAGCGGCGGCAGAAGACCACGAAGTAAATTCGCCAGCAGAAATGCTTCATAGGCACGAATTCATCCGAATTTCATCGTGCCGTAATTTGCCCGTGCACCTAATTACTAAATAGCCTATCCACGGAGACCCATATGTCTGAAGCCAGCGCCAAGCACCGCAAAGTGAGCGACGCGGCCGCGCCGGCTCCTCCGCCTCAGCCACCTGAGAACGGCATCGTGGCATGGCTGCAAATCTGGAGGCAGGTCCTCATTGCTGAAGTGTTAAGCGTAATGGAGCATCGGCGCTGCGATTGATGAGCTCGTTCAAGGCTTCAGCAAGGCAGCGCATGCTGTCGTGTACGGAGCTGTGGGTTCATGCGAAATTCACTCGCGTGTAACGGAACTGTAACAATTCCGAGGTAAAACCAGTAAGGAACTCATCTGTGGCCAATTTCAGGAGGAAACTACGTGATTCGCTCTCTCAGGGTGCTCCTCTGCATCGCTGTGCTTGCTGAGCTGCGCGCTTTGCGCAGACGAAGCTTAATGGGGCTGGCGCCACCTTTCCTTACCCCATGTATGCCAAATGGTTCAACGAATATCACAAAGAACATCCGGACATAGAGATCAATTACCAGTCCATCGGCAGCGGCGGCGGCATACGCCAGGTGCAGGCCGGGACCGTGGACTTCGGCGCCAGCGATGGTCCGATGACGCGATCAGCAGATAGCCGAATCCAAGGTCAAAGTGCTGCACGTTCCCACCGTTCTCGGCGCTGATGTGCCGGCCTATAACATCCCAGGCGTGAGCGGCGGAGTTGAAATTCACCCCTGAAGTTCTCGCCGGAATTTTCCTTGGGAAGATCACCAAGTGGAACGACAAGGCGATCACTTCCATTAACCCCGGGGTCAATTTCCCTGATCAGACCATCACCGTGGTGCACCGCTCCGATGGCAGCGGCACGACCTACGTTTGGACCGATTATCTTTCGAAAATAAGCCCGGAGTGGAAATCGACTGTGGGGACAGGCACTTCCGTAAAGTGGCCGGTGGGCATCGGCGGCAAAGGCAACGAAGGCGTGGCCGGGAACATCCGTCAGTTGCCGGGTTCCCTGGGTTACATCGAACTGATTTATGCGGTGCAAAACAAGATTCTGTACGGCGTTGTGAAAAACTCGTCCGGCCAGTTCATCAAAGCCGACCTTGCAAGCATCACCGCCGCCGCGGCGGGGGTGAAGATGCCGCCTGATTTTCGTGTCTCGATCACCAATTCTCCTTCTAAGACCGCCTACCCGATCTCCAGCTTTACGTGGCTGTTGATTCCGACCAATCCGACGGATGCCAACAAAGGAAAGATCCTGAAAGAATTTCTCTTCTGGATGCTGGACAAGGGACAGACCATGACCGAAGCGCTGTCTTACGCTCCGCTGCCCAAATCGGTAGTGGAGATGGAGAAGGCCGCCATCACCAAACAGGTGAAGCCTTAACACCAGCAACTAGCAAATTAGAAGGCGCCTCGTAAATCCGGGCTTCGAGATAGTTACTGAATGACTGGGTACAACGTGCCGGCGAACGCGAATGCCTCGATCTAATCGCTAGCGGCTGGCTGCTAGTTTGCTCGCTCTGTAACGCTCGTGTAACACATGTCTGATACCGTCAACCGAATGAATCCGACTGAACCGCCTGAACCGCCTGGACAGCTGCCGAAGCCCGCGACCGCGATCCCATCTATGGCGAAGGTGAGCAGGGAGCGGAAGTCAGCAGCCTCTACCGTCCTGCAAAAGATTCGCACCAGCCATCCCCGCGCCAGCCGCATTCCTGACGCCGCGTTTGGCGTGATTATTCTTCTCACCGCAATTTCGGTATTTGCGATTGTCGTGTTAGTGGCATGGGAGTTGATCGACAAGTCGCGCTTGTCGCTTCACCAATTCGGTATTGCCTTCTTCTACGGGCACGACTGGGACCCGGTGGCGGGTAACTTCGGTGCGTGGCCGTTCATCTACGGCACGCTGGTTTCGTCGTTCCTGGCCCTGCTGATGGCAGTGCCGTTGTCGATTGGAGTGGCTGTGTTCGTCACCGAGATGTGCCCGCAGCGGCTGCGGGCCATCATCTCGTTCCTGGTGGAATTGCTGGCTGCCATTCCCAGTGTGATTTACGGACTGTGGGGCATCTTCGTACTGGCCCCGCTGCTGCGCGAATACGTCGAGCCCTTTCTGGCGAAGACCCTGGGATGGACAGGATTCTTTGGCGGCCCGATGTATGGCATCGGCATGCTGGCGGCAGGCATCATCATGGCGATCATGGTAGTGCCGGTTATCGCCTCCATCACCCGCGAGGTGATGACCGCCGTTCCTCAGAACCAGCGGGAAGCAGTGCTGGCCCTGGGCGCCACGCGCTGGGAGATGATCCGCATGGGGGTTCTGCGCAATGCGCGCATCGGCATCGTGGGCGGCATCATCCTCGGACTGGGACGCGCGCTGGGCGAAACCATGGCCGTGACCATGGTTATTGGCAACACGCCACAGATCGTGAAATCGCTATTTGCGCCGGGTTACACCATGGCAAGCGTGATTGCTAACGAGTTCACCGAAGCCACGGGTGATCTGTATCTCAGTGCTCTCGTGGAGATCGGGCTGGCGTTGTTCATTGTGACCCTCATCGTCAATGCGCTAGCGAGGCTCCTGGTCTGGAGCATCACTGGCGGAACTGCGAGGGTACGTGCCTGATTCCATGTCACCTCCGCGCCCCAGGAGGTCAGTCTTTGGCGTCGCATCGCAAACCAGGGAGCGACTACGTTTGCCGTCCTAGCCGCCATTCTCGTGCTCGTTCCTCTACTCGCGATCTTTGTGTACTTGGTGATTAAAGGAATTGGCTCGGTTAACCTGACTTTCCTTACCCAAACACCGAAACCGCCGGGTGAGCTGGGCGGTGGTATGGCGAATGCCATCGTTGGCACAGGCATCATCCTTGCGGTAGCCAGCGCCATCGGTGTGCCGCTGGGCATCGGATCAGGTATTTATCTGGCTGAATATGGGCGCAACCGCTTCGGCGACTTGATACGTTTCACGGCCGATGTTTTGAACGGCGTACCCTCGATCGTGATGGGCATAGCCGCCTATTCACTGATCGTGGTGCCGCAAAAGCACTTTTCAGCGCTCTCCGGCGGCGTGGCACTGGGGATCATGATGGTACCCACAGTGACGCGCGCCACCGAGGAGATGCTCCTGATGGTGCCCAACGTGATCCGCGAGGCCGCCTACGGGCTGGGCATTCCCAAGTGGAGGACGACGCTTTCCATCTCGCTGCGTACCGCTTCTGCAGGCGTGATCACCGGTTGCATGCTGGCCTTCGCCCGCGTGGCGGGGGAAACCGCTCCTCTGCTGTTCACCGCTTTCGGCAATCAGTTTTGGAACTTGAAATTGAACCAGCCCACGGCGGCACTATCGTTGCAGGTTTATACTTACGCCATTTCGCCGTATAACGATTGGCATAAGCAAGCCTGGGCAGGATCGCTTATCCTGATCGTCTTGATCGTGGGCGCGGTTGCGGCAGTTCGCATCACCACCAGCCGCGGAATGATGAAGGGGGCATAAGAGCCCTTATGGGTGTCGGAATCGAAGTGCGTGGACTGAACGCCTGGTACGGCAAGAACCAGTCGCTCAAGTCCATCGACATGACTGTGGCCGCCAAATCACGTAACTGCGGTCATAGGACCCTCGGGATGCGGCAAAAGTACTTACGTGCGCTGTCTCAATCGCATGCACGAGACCATTCCTGAGGCACGCGCCGAGGGCTCAGTGAAAGTCGGTGAGATGGATGTTTACGGTAGTGGCTCCGACCCGGTCGAGGTGCGCCGACGCATTGGCATGGTGTTCCAAAAGCCCAATCCGTTTCCTACTATGTCGATCTACGACAATGTCGCGGCGGGTCTGAAGCTCAACGGCTTCCGAAACCGCAAGCAGATGAACGAACTAGTCGAGCGTTCGCTGAAGCTCGCGGCCTTGTGGGAAGAGGTAAAGGATTCGTTGCACAAGAAGTCTGGCGCCAGCCTGTCGGGTGGGCAACAGCAGCGGTTGTGCATCGCGCGCGCGCTGGCGGTCGAACCCGAAGTACTTTTGATGGACGAGCCGGCCTCTGCGTTGGACCCCATATCGACCAGTAAGATTGAGGAGCTCATATTCCAGTTGAAGCAGCACTATACTGTGGTCATCGTGACCCACAATATGCAGCAAGCCGCTCGCGTGGCTGAATTCACCGCGTTTTTTCTGATGGGGAGTCTCATCGAGTACGACAAGACCGAGAAGATCTTTACCACCCCGGCCGATAAGCGGACGGAAGACTACATTACAGGCAGGTTTGGATAATGCGCAGCCGCTTCCAGCAGGGACTGGACGAACTGAAAGAAAAACTGTTGCGGATGGGAGGCCTTGCCGAGCAGGCCATCGATCGTGCGACTGAAGCATATCGCACGCGCGACAGTAAGTATTGCCAGATGGTGCTCACCGGCGAGAACGCCATCAACGAAGCCGAGCGGGAAATCGATGAGCTGTCGCTCGACCTGCTGGCGATGCAGCAGCCGATGGCGGTCGATCTGCGCTTCATCCTGGCCGTACTGAAGATCAACGCTGATCTGGAACGCGTGGGCGACCAGGCGGTGAACATTGCGCAGCGGGTTCTCGACCTGATCAGCGAGCCCGAGGTGCAGTTACCGGTGGATATTCCGCGCATGGCCGACAGCGTGAGCACCATGGTGCAACGCGCGCTCGAGGCCTTTCTAGACGGCAAGGCTGAGGTTGCCGAGGCGGTTCTTCAGATGGACGGCATCGTCGACCGCATGAAGGACGAAGCCTTCATCGTGCTGGTGCAGAAAATGCACAACGATCCTTCCATAACGCGCCCGGCGCTCAATGTGCTGCTTATTTCGCGAAACCTGGAGCGCATCGCGGACCATGCCACCAATATCGCGGAGGATGTGATTTTCTGGGTGCGCGGAGCCGACGTCCGCCACGGCGGTGCGCACTACCGGCAGTAAATGAACGCAGCATTTTGACGTGTTCCGAAGTCACACGGCCGCTGACTGGTAGAGCCACGGCTTCATGCTTATGTGTAAAAACTATCCCATCATTTGGACAGAATCGCTCCCACTCAGGCGCAAGCTTGTGCATCGCACTAACTGAGTCGTTATCACCTCAACTCCGTAGCAAACAATCAACCGCAATTTTAGGAGGAAACAAATGTCAGAGCATAAGCTCGAGGGCTTGCGCGTCGCTATTCTGGCGACCGACTTATTCGAGGAAGCTGAACTGGTAGAAACCCGCAAGGCACTGCAGGAGGCTGGCGCGCGGACTTTCGTCATCGCACCGAAATCGGGCGAAATTCAGGCGGTGCAGCACGACAAGAAAACCCAAAAAGTGAAAGTTGACATGACTCTGGATCATGCCAAACCGGAGGAGTTCGACGCGGTTCTGCTTCCCGGTGGTGCCATGAACGCCGACGCCTTGCGCATGGAAAAGAAGGCGCAGGAGTTCGTCAAATCACTCGACCGCGAAGGCAAGCCAATCGCGGTTATCTGTCATGGGCCCTGGTTGCTGGTTTCGTCTGGGCTGGTTAAGGGGCGGCACATAACCAGCTATTACACGATTCAGGACGACCTGAAGAACGCCGGCGCCACTTGGGAGGATAAGGTAAGTGTGCGCGATCGCAATTGGGTGAGCAGCCGCCAGCCCGAGGACATTCCGCAGTTCAATAAGAACATGATTGAACTATTCTCTGAAAGCCGGCAGAAGTCCCGCAAAGTTGCGTGATTGATCATTCCTGTGCGCTCCCGGGGCTATCGCCGGGAGCGCAATTTCAACTTTCCCGCTTGTCCGACCATGGCTCAACAAACAAGCCTTGCGCGACCTCCCGGCAGGCGGCAAACTGCTGACGTGCAGTTTATCCTCCGTGACTATCGTGCCGCCGACTTCGAACCCTTATGGCAGATAGACCAGCTCTGCTTTCCGGAAGGAATCTCCTACACGCAGATGGAACTGAGCGGGTTCATTACCCGGCGCAATGCGATTACGCTGGTAGCTGATATTGACCTACATTCTGCCCAGGGCAAGCTCCCGGCTTCCGGAGTTCAAGCGGGCAACGGCTCGCGATTCCAAGCTCCTCACACTGAGATCTCCGGAACTGTGGCAAGCACCGAGAAAATTGCGGGCTTCATCATCGCCCACCCAGTTCGGGGAAAGGCAGGACGTATTCTGACGCTCGACATCATTCCAACCGCGCGACAGCGAGGGCTGGCGTCATTGCTGATGAAAGAGTGTGAGCGCCGGTTGCGCTCCATCGGTTGCAAGGAAATCTATCTGGAAACGGCCGTCAACAACGAGGCGGCCCTGCGGCTCTATCGCAAGCACGGCTATCAGATATTGCGCACCCTGCCCGACTATTATTCCAGCCATTCGCTGGATGCATTCCTTATGGGCAAAGCCCTGTAAGGGCTCGCCGAACACACGGCGAAAAAAGCTTTTCTCCGTTCACCGAAGAAGATGGGGAAATCTTCGTGACCCAAAGCACCAAATAGAACAGGCGCCTCAGCAGGCGCCTGGTTAACGGGTTGTGCACTCGGTTGTAGGTTAAGCGACGTTGCGATCTTCGTCAGTCTCAAGTTCGTCTCGTTCGACATCCCTGCGCCGCTGGTCTTCGCTTTTGGTTTTGGCGTTGTCGGTCGCGTCGCGAGCAGCATCCTTCACTTTGCCCCATGCGTTCTCGGCTTTGCCCTTGACCTGTTGCGCGGCGCCTTCCGCCTGGGTCTTGCTGTCACCAGTCCATTCACCGACCTGACGCTTGGCGCGTCCTGCGGCGTCATCAATCTTTCCTTTCACGCGGTCCTTGTCCATCCCTTCACCTCCGTGGTTGAGAAATCCTAACACCCTAACTGAAGCGACAATTTCCGACGGCGCCTCAGACGTGCAACATTCGCTGCGCAGTCGATGCGCTTCTAAACTGCTGTTCTCCGCCCCGAAATCAGCTGGAAAATCAGTGCTATAACGGCTAGAACGAGCAGAATGTGAATGAATCCTCCCAATGTGTAGCTGGTTACTACTCCTAGTAGCCACAGCACTAACAGGACTACGAATATCGTCCAAAGCATATGTTCACCCCTTCGTCTCTTGCGAACGCTCACTCACTTGAGCTAGTAGTTGGAAGGCAATCCCTTGTCGGATGGTTGTTAGGTCAAGTTAAATTCCGGTGTAGATATGAGATCTAAATTTCGGGCGGCAAGGCAACCTTAAATCGTTGCCAGGCTGCCAGTCTGTTATCCTCTGCGCATCACCCATGAAAGTTGCGATCCAGGGAGAACTCGGTTCGTTCAGTCACGAGGCCTTAGGCAACATGCTGCCAGGCGCGACCGTGGTTCCATGCGCGCGGTCGGCGGAGGTGTTTGACCAGCTTGAGCGACGCTCAGTGCAGGCTGCCGTCATCCCCATCGAGAATTCGCTTGCTGGATCGGTGGCCGAACACTTCGACCTGCTGCTCACGCGTGAGGTGTTTATTCATCGCGAGTTTTATCTGCGGATCCGTCACAACCTGATTGCCATGCCAGGTGTGAAGCAGAATGCGATACGGCAAGTATTCTCGCATCCGGTGGCGCTGGACCAATGCCGGAAGTTTTTTCGCTCGCATCCTCAAATCCAAGCGGTGCCGTTCTACGATACTGCGGGCAGCGTTTGCCACATTGTCGGGCAAAAGCTAAAGGACGCAGCGGCGATCGCTCCCAAACAAGCAGCTGGGCAGTACGGAGGACGCGTGCTGTTGGCCGGAATTGAAGATGACCGGCAGAATTACACGCGGTTTCTGCAGATCAGTAAGTCGAAACAAATCGCAAGGAACGCCAATAAGACGTCGATTGGCTTTGCCCTGAAGAATGTACCGGGTGTCCTGTTCAAGGCGCTCAGCGTCTTTGCGCTGCGCGATATCAACCTCAGCAAGATCGAGTCGCGTCCCTTGCGTGGCCATCCTTGGGAGTACGTTTTTTTCGTGGATATTCTGCGCGGCGATGACGAAGCCGCGCGCAATGCGCTGCGGCATTTGGGAGAAATTGCGGAATTCGTGAAAATCCTGGGCGTTTACCCTTCCGCGAACCGCAAAGCAGAATAGGGCGTAACATGGTTGCGCACAATCGTCCACCATTCTGAAAGTGAGTTGTACGGTTGTAGGCTGTTTGCCGCTTGGTTACAATCCAGTGCGCCTGAGAAATGAGGCTGCGAGCGACGTGTAAGACCTCAGGAAACTCAGCATTATGGCCGATGTACCTCTTGGGCGAGGCGATGTGCTGGTGCAGTACTCGTACTGTGTTTCCGGGGCCACATAGAGCTTCGCCCGACTGATGCGGTCTGCATCTTTTGCGGGGGCGGCTTCATCTAAAGCTTGAGTGTAATTGACTCAAGGAGTCATATGTCTAACGAAATAAAAGATTTAAAAGTAACCGATCCCGAATTGCGCGATGACGCATCGTCTGCCCGGACGCTGCCCGGTTCTGCCCGTGCGTGACACCGTGCTGTTTCCGCATGCGGTGTTGCCGCTGACGGTTGGCCGGGAAAGTTCGGTTCAGTTGATCAACTCCCTGGGTGAGGACAAGACGATTGTTGTGGTGGCGCAGCGCGAAGCGCGCGTCGATTCGCCGCAGCCTACCGATCTGTTCGCGGTGGGAAGCTCTGGCCGTGGTGCATAAAGTAGTGCGCATGCCCAACCAGAGCCTGTTTGTTTTCGCCGAGGGCCTGGAGCGCGTGAAGGTGACTGAGTACACGCAATTGACTCCGTTCATGCACGCGACGGTCGAGACGATTCCCGAGATACCGGCTCCGAAAAGTGCTGGAATCGAGGCTTTGCAGCGAAATGTGTTGACGCTGTTTCAGCAGATCGTTGCCGGGCTCGCCGACACTGTCGGATGAACTTTCCACGGTGGCGGCCAACATTGACGACGCCGGCCGCATGGTCGATTTCATCGCTTCCTCGCTGCCGTCGCTATCGACGCGCGACAAGCAGGACGTGCTGGAAACACCCGACGTGAATGTGCGTCTGGAAAAGATCAACCAGCATCTGGCCAAGGAACTGGAAGTTCAGCAACTGCGCAACAAGATCCAGAGCGAAGTGCAGGACCGCGTGCAGCAGACGCAACGCGAGTACTACCTGCGCGAGCAAATGAAGGCCATCCAGAAGGAGCTTGGCGAGCAGGACGAAACCACCCGCGACGCCGAAGAGCTGCGGCAGAAGATCGAATCGGCCGGCATGCCCGACGATGTGAAGAAAGAAGCGCTGAAGGAACTGGGCCGGCTGGCTCGCATGTCGCCGATGGCCGCCGACTATGGGCTTACCCGGAATTACATCGAGTGGCTGGCGGTGCTGCCGTGGCAGAAATCGTCAGGCGTGGAAGTGGATATTCTGAAGGCCAAGGAAATCCTCGACTCCGACCATTACGATTTGGAGAAGGTGAAGAACCGGATTCTGGATTACCTGTCGGTTCGCCGTCTGAAGCCCAATATGAAGGGCCCAATCCTGTGCTTCGTGGGACCTCCGGGCGTGGGCAAGACGTCGCTGGGCAAGTCGATCGCCCGCGCGCTGGGACGCAAGTTCGTGCGCCTGTCGCTGGGCGGCGTGCACGACGAGGCCGAGATTCGCGGACATCGCCGCACCTACATCGGCGCTCTGCCTGGCCAGATCATGCAGGGCATTCGTCGTGCGGAAACCAACGATCCGGTTTTCATGCTCGACGAAATCGACAAGGTGGGACGCGATTTTCGCGGCGATCCGGCGTCGGCGCTGCTGGAGGCGCTCGATCCGGAGCAGAACTTCAGCTTCCGCGATAACTACCTCGACGTGCCGTTCGATTTGTCGAAGGTGCTGTTTATCACCACGGCGAACATGCTCGATCCCATAGCCGATCCGCTGCGCGATCGCATGGAGATCATCGAGCTGCAGGGCTACACGGAAGAGGAAAAGGTACACATCGCATTTCAGTACCTGATTCCGCGCCAGATCGAGGAGAACGGAATTACCGGCGACCAGATCGAATTTCCCGAGGAAACGATCCGCTTCATCATTCGCCACTATACCCGCGAAGCCGGTGTCCGCAGCCTGGAGCGCACCATCGGAACGATCTGCCGCAAGCAGGCGCGCCGCATCGCCGAAGGCAAGCACGACAAACTGGTAGTAACGCCGGAGCTGGTGCAGCATCACGACATGCTCGGTGGGATGAAGATCCGTACCGAAGGCGAAATTGCCGAGCGCACCAAGCGCTCGGGCGTTGCTGTAGGTCTGGCGTGGACGCCGACCGGTGGCGACATCCTCTTCATCGAGGCCAACAAGATGAAGGGCAAAGGTGGATTCACCATGACCGGTCAGCTCGGTCAGGTGATGCAGGAGTCCATGCAGGCGGCGTTGACGTGGGTGCGGTCGAATGCGAAGGAGCTCGGCATTGACGAAGCGTTCTTCGCCGATCACGACATTCACATTCACGTGCCGGCGGGCGCGATTCCCAAGGATGGACCTTCGGCTGGCGTGACGATGGCTACTGCTTTGGTCTCGTTGCTCACCGATCGTCGCGGTCCGTCCGCTGACCGCGATGACCGGCGAGATCACGCTGAGCGGAAACGTTCTGCCGATCGGCGGAATCAAGGAGAAGACGCTGGCGGCAAAACGCGCAGGGGTGACGGATATCATCCTGCCCGCGGATAATCGCCAGAACGTTGACGAGGACCTGACGCCGGAACAGCTCCAGGGCCTGAATATGCATTACGTGAAGACCATTCAGGAGCTGCTGGACATTGCGTCTGCCCACCAGTCGCGCGGAGGTCAAGCAGGACGAGGAAGTTCGCGAGCAGGTGCTGAGTACGGTTCCGGTCGGATAAAGCTGAGGCTCAGCGTCCAGCGTATCGAACCTGATCGCTGTGTGCAGGACCCACGCAGCGCAAACAAGGGCTGTCCATGCGGACGGCCCTTTTGCTTTGGCCGCAAGTTAATCGGTAGTACTCCCTCGTCCCGTACAATGACTTTCATCGATCATCTGGTCGGCTTTGAGCCGATGGTCCCGCACCATTGCATGAAGAGACTCTTCATCGTTCTCCTGTGTTCGCTACCGCTTTTTGCCCAGAGCCAAAGAGGCGAACTGCGCCTGCGCGTGACGGACCCTGCCGGACTTGGTTTGAAAAGTTCGGTCGAACTGGTGAGCGAGTCCAATCAGTTTCGGCAGACGTTTCGCACCGACGATACCGGAGCGCTCGACGCTCAGCACCTGCCCTTCGGAGTGTACCGTCTGGAAGTGAAATGCGAAGGGTTCGCTCCGGTTTCGCAATCGCTGGAAATCCGTTCTGCCATCCCGCGGGAGCTCAAACTCACGCTGAGCGTCGCCGGTGTGAATACGTCGGTCGAACGTCAGCGACCAGGACACGCTTATCGACCCTGAGCGCGTGGGAGCCGTCAATCAGATTGGCTCGCAGGCGATTGCGGATCGGGTCAACATCCCTGCCGGGGCGCTCATTGCAGGACCTGGTGAACTCGCAGCCGGGATGGCTCTATGAAGGCAACGCGGTGCTGCATCCGCGCGGGTCGGAATACCAGACGCAATTCGTGGTCAACGGAATTCCGCTTACCGACAATCGTTCTCCTGGCTTCGGCCTGAGATTGAAGCGGACAGTGTCGAATCGATGAGCGTTTATACCGCAGGAATTCCGGCCGAATACGGACGGAAGATGGGCGGCATTGTCGAGGTCAACACCGCCAGAGACAGCCGCGAAGGTTTTCACGGGCAAGTCGTCTTGTCGGGAGGCAGCTTCGACACTGCCGGCGCGCTACACCATGCTGCAATATCTCGCTGGGAAAAACCTGTTCGGGGTCAGCGCCAGCGGCGCGATGACGAGCTACTATCTCAATCCTCCGGTTCCGCAGAACTTCACCAACACTGGAACCACCGGGCGATTTCGCCGGCAGATACGAGCGCGACTTCACGCCGAGCGACCGCCTGACCTTGATGTTCCGCCACGAGTTGGCGCGTTACGACATACCCAACGAGCAGGTGCAGCAAGCCGCCGGCCAACGGCAGGATGGCGACAACTTCGAGAACATGGGGATCGTCTCTTATCAGCATATTTTTTCGTCGAACGTCGTGGCCAATTTCGGAGGCATGGTGCGCGACAACTCGAATGGCCTGTCATCGAATCTGCTGTCCACGCCGATTATTGCCTTCCAACGTAACCACTTTACGGAGGCATATTTCAAAGGAACGATTTCCATTCATCACGGCAACCAGGAGTGGAAGGCCGGCGTCGAATCGGACAACACCTTCCTGCACGAACATTCGCCGATGTCATCACCGACCCCTCGCAGTTCGATCCGGGCACGCCGACCACGTTCAGCTTCATGGGCAACCGGCCTGACCTGGAACAATCGGCTTTCGTTCAGGACCTGATCCGCCTCGGCAATTGGACAGTCAGCGCGGGCGATTCGCTGGGACCACTATCAGCTTATCGTGAATCAAAATGCGGTGAGTCCCCGGCTGGGAGTTTCGCGCTACTTCGCCAAGAGTCGAGCTACTGCTGCATGCCGCTTATGACCGGGTCTTCCAAACTCCCGCCTTTGAAAACATCCTGCTGTCCAGTTCTCCCGACGGTCGTGGTGCTGAATCCCAACGTGCTGCGCCTCCCGGTCGAGCCGTCGCACGGCAACTACTACGAGCTTGGGCTGACGAAAGGGATTCTTGGGGAAGTTCAGCCTGGACGTGAATTCCTATTTCCGCGACGTGAACAACTTCGCCGATGACGACCTGCTGCTGAACACTCCGGTCAGCTTTCCCGATTGCCTTTCCGCAAAGCCCAGATTTATGGAACCGAAGGAAAAATTAACCTTCCGGTCTGGGGGCATTTGTCAGGATTTGTGAGCTACTCCTACATGGTGGGATCGGCCTATTTTCCGGTGAACGGAGGCCTCTTTCTCGGGCAAGTCGGCGACCAATGCGCTGACCGAATCTGGCCGGCCGTTTCTGGGTCTCGCAGGACCAGCGCAACACCGTGCGGACGCGCTTTCGCTACCAGTTCCTGCCGCGGTTGTGGGGCGCATTTGGCGGGGAATACGGCAGCGGCCTGCCGGTCGATTTCGACGGCACCTACGAACAGGCACTCGCGCAATATGGTCAGCAAGTGATTGATCGCGTGAATTTCGAACGTGACCGAGTTAAGCCTTGGTTCTCGCTGGATGCGTCGATCGGGGCCGATATCTGGAAAAAAGACAACCTCGTTATGCGAATGCAATTCGACGTTCAGAACATGAACAACGGCCTCAATCTCATAAATTTTGCTGGACTGTTCTCGGGTAATTCCATTGCGCCTCCGCGCAGCTATGCTGTCCGGCTTAAAGCGGAGTTCTAGAGCATTTTCACACTCGGTGTATAGGGTGGAGCACCGCTTCAGCGGTGCAAGTGAGCTTCGGAAATGACGGCTTTAGAGCAGTTTCATGGTCGGTGTATCCCAGCGGTTGCTTTGAAAGAGCATGGCTTCAGCCATGCCGAAAGACGGCAACGAAGGAGTGCGGCCTTTAGGCCCAGAGGGATTACCCCAGCGGCTTAAAGCCGAGATCATAAGAGATCTGCGCGGCACGGCTGACGCCGTGCCCTTTCAAATCCGGATACATCGACTCTTAAACCGCTTTAGCCGCGGAGGTGACGGAAAACATTACCGCAGGCGCTAAAGCGCGATCCAACAACTCAGCACAATTATGTACGCCTGAAGGCGTACCCACCCGAGATCTATACACCCGGTGTGAAACTGCTTTAGGCCAGGGCCATTGGATCCATCAGGTCAGACAATTCGGTCCTTCAGGGGGCTTGGGGCTTTGGGATACTGGCGGCGAAGGTTGGCGGATATTCGAAGCGGCGCCCATTTGCATCGATCATAACTTTCTGTCGCGGCGCTGAGTTTGTTCCGTAGATATCCCGGCCCGCAACCGTCCATGGAACCTTGACCCCCACCAGTGCCGCGATGGTTGGCAGCAAATCAATCGATTGGACATCCGCATTTGAAATCGCTGGCTTGGTCTGGCCTGGCAGCTTGATGAAGAGCGGTATCGCAAAGATCATGTCAGCGTTGGCATCGCTCAACACGCGTCCGGGGGCGTTCACCTTCCAGCTCACACCGTGGTCTGCGGTCACGATCACGAGCGCCTGGTCATAAACCCCTGCCGCTTTCAACCTCTCGAGAAATTCTCCCAACTCGCGATCTACGAACTCAACCTGCATCTCGTAGGCGCTTCGCAGACTCTCGATCACCTCAGCATTTCCGGCCAAGGATGGGTAGAAGCTACTTGGGCTTCGGAGGCGGATTGCGCCATCAGGAGTCAGCATATAGGGAGAATGGGGCAGTTCGTGATGCATGAACTCCAGCACCGGCTTTCCCCCGGACGCCGGTCTGATTTCGGCCAGGAAATCGCGGAAGCGCTGCCGCTCTTCTTGCAACTGGTCGGCCTGAAGTCGAAGAACGATCGACAAAGGAGCGATACGAAGCAGATAGAGATTAGTAACAGCTCGCAACAGATGTTCCTTATTGCTTACCCGTGCTGCATCGGGGCAGTGATATTCGGGGCTGGTGCAGAAGCGCGTCTCCTCTTCATGGATTGTGATGTCGTACTTGGGTGCGAGCAGGCGAAAAAGATTGTGAGGATAAGCGGCATCCGAAGGGTCATAACCTTGCGGAAAATTACCGGTCACGATGACCGGAATCGCCCGAGTCGTAGCCTCCGCGTTGGCGGTCGCGTTGTCGAACCATGTGCTCTCCCGCGCCAGCCTGGCGAAATTGGGAAACCGCGATGCATCAATGTTGCCGCCAGGGTCTAATAGCGCCGCCCGCGCGAACTCGTCCAGCACAAGGATGAAGACTGGTGGCGCGGGTTGCGTCGCCTCGGTCACGGTTGGCGTGGTTGCGGTTGGGGGAGCAATTACGGGTGACACCTCTTGCCATGCGCGCCACAGAAACAGAGCTGGGAAGAGGATGATAACTGGCGACAGCACCAGCAGAAAACGCTGGAACTCCGCCCGCCAGCGAAACACGATGATGGCCGCAACTGCTAAAGGAATGAGCAGCAGTACCGTATTGTGCTGGAAAGGCAGTAATGGCGATATGTACCTCTTGTGCAGTTCGAAGAGAAAAGGCGTGAGCAGCAAGAAAAACGACAAGCTAAGAAAGCCGGCAGCCAACCGGCCGTCCCGGCGCTGCATGAACGCCCATAGCAATGCAAAGACCGCTGCGGGAACAACGTTGAATATCAGCACGATCAGCAGTAAATCGCCATGCGTGACCCGGTTGAGCTGGACGAATTCCGGATTGCCAACGATTGCCTGATAGACCGACTGGCTAATGGCAAAGGTGGTAACAGTCAGCAGTCCGAGAAAGACCCTGAGAAAACGTACTGTTGACGAATCTGTCATGAGTGGGAGCAGACTAGCCTAACTCAATCTGTTCAACCCTATCTTTAGTGTGTGACCGTGAGCGGCAACCGCATCCAACACCGAGCCAACGCTCTTCTCGAACGCACCCGGACTGAGCTCATCAACTACGCGCTGCAAAGCGTTGGTGCGAAGAGCTTCCCAAAGCGCTGCGTCATGATATAGCCGGCTACATTGTTCTGCGAAAGCGGCGGCGCTGTCGGCAACCAGATAGTCGATTCCGTCACGCCAGTTCATTTGTCCCGCGATGATTCCCGAGACCACCAGTGGCACGCCGAACGCCGCGGCCTCATAGGCTTTGAACGGCAAGCCGGCGGCATAGCGGGTGGGAACCACAAACACCCGGGCTTGTTCGTAAAGCGGCCGCAAGTCTTCCTGCGGTCCCAGCACACGTACGGTGGAATCAGCGAGGTCCCCCAGGACCTCGTCGGTTCCGTAGCCTGCGACGATGAACATTGCTCCAGTCGCCTGCTGCACAGCCGGCCACATGGCGCGGCAGAAGTACCGAATCGAGTCGGCATTGGGATTGTCGGAACCGTGTACCCCTCCGATGAAGAGAAAGGTACGGCGTTCCGCGAAACCAGCGGCTGTGGGCGATGGAGCCAGCCGAAATCCAATCACCTGCGCCGAACCGACACCGGACTGCAGCATCGCTGCTTTGTCCTTCTCGCAAACCACTACCACGGTGTCTGCCGATCGAGCCAGGGCGAATTCATCAAAAGGTAGAGCCGGTTCCGTCCTAGGTTTCTCAAGTTCCGATTCTTGCCGGATTCTGTCGGAGAAAATCGCCTCCGCATCATAGACCAGTTTGTAGGGACGAGAGGCTTCCCGGGGCAGGCATTCGGTGAGCAGGACATGCAAGTTGTGTGGCCGGCTAACCCACACCACGTCGCTCGAAGGAAAATAATCGCTAATCAGCGCAGCCCGATCGCGAAGACCGTCAATCAGTTCCACCTCCCTGACTATGTCCGAGTATTCATCGCCTAACAAAGGAAAGGTGAAGGTCGAACAGGTGACATGATGGCCGAGAGCGACCAACTGCGAGAGGACGTCATTGCTTCTGGGAAAACCGGCGCCCAGCGTTCGATGCGGAACCCGGTCATCGATGTAGAGGATGCGCAAGCCGCCGGAAGCGCGGGCTATGCGCGCAGAGTGAACGTGAGACAGATCTGGAGCATAATGCCGTTGCAGCACGGCGCCCCACTTATGCCAAAACTTTTTCTGGTGCTCCGCCATCCGCGCCTGCGCCAGTTCATTCCCTCCCGAGGCTGCGGATTCATAATGCCGAATGACTGCCAGAGGCTCATAGATAACTTGAAAGCCCCGCTGCCAGAGGGTCATGCAATAGTCGGCGTCTTCGTAATAGGCAGGAGCAAATTCGGTACTGAATCCGCCGAGATCGTTAAATAGCTGCCGCGGGGTGAGCAAGAAAACTCCCGAACAGTAATCAACCGGCCGGCGAAACTCGTACTTGGGAGACCGTGGGTCGTCACCGCGTCCGTAACCCAAGGCGCTTCCATCAGACCATAGGATGTCGCCGGCTTCTTGGAGCGTGCCATTGGCAAGCAATATCTTTCCACCCACTGCGCCGACGGTGGCCTCCGCGAAATTGGCAAGCGCCGCGCTCATCGCGGAGGGGCTCAGCAACGCGTCATTATTGAAAAAACAGAGGTACTTTCCGGTAGCGGCAGCAGCAGCCTGCATACACGCCGGGCCGAATCCCGCATTAGTTTGGTTGCGGATTATTTTCGCGCCCCGCAGCCGGTCCAGCATCT
Source organism: uncultured Acidobacteriaceae bacterium (assembly GCA_963755865.1). Classification (GTDB taxonomy): domain Bacteria; phylum Acidobacteriota; class Terriglobia; order Terriglobales; family Acidobacteriaceae; genus Bog-257. The sequence goes on from CAVWLY010000018.1 coordinate 151,481, forward strand.
GCGCCGTCTCGTCGCTGGAAGCATTGTCAACGACAATCAATTCATAACTGGTGTCCGAATCCGAAATCAGCGACTCTAAACTGAGCAGCGACAGATGCGCACTGTTATACAAAACTACGATGAAAGATACCGTCGGATTGCCGGCCGCCGGACAGACCAGTTGTTTATCTCCCTTTAGAAGCTGGAGCAGTCGCGCGCGTCCCTGCTTCTCCCAGGCCTTCTGGGCGGGCCGGACGTCTGCAGGCCGTGCGCTCCATCTTCGTCCCACGATGTGGTCCAAGCACCAGGACCATACTCGCCGCTTGGCACGGGCCGGCAGCGGCAAGCGGGTGCACACACCTTGGACGACCCGGTAGCGCTCCTCCACATTCTCGGGGCGAAATGCCCTGATTAGTGTGCGAAGGCGTTTCTTCTGCCGCTGGATGTTTTTCGTCAGGCTATGCAAGGGCGATCCCAAATATTCGGCACTGAGAAATCTGGCCCGTAATCCTTCTGGTGCGAGGGAATTCGAAGCGCTTACTGTGGCGGGCATGGGCTTTCAAAAGCCTATCAACCCTTAACTGTTTGTGCAATTCGGCGAAGAAAAGTCCGATGGCGTGGGCCCGCCATCAGGTCTCTGGTATACCTTTCGATAAAGCGATATTTTTGGTTGCGACTGGATCTCCATCGAGCGAGGAGTGCGTGCTAGTTTCCCCATTCTTGCTGCTGGACATGTTTGTGGTCACAGTGATGCTCGCCATCGGTCTCCGGGTGAGCCGCAGCGATTTGATAAGCGCATTGCGCAACCGCAGGCTGTTACTGCGCGCTCTGTTAGCAAACTGCGTGATCGTGCCCGCTCTTGGATTTCTGCTGGCGGCGCTGTTACCCATGGAGCCCGACCAGAAACTGGGGTTACTGTTCCTTGCGGTGATCCCAGGGACGCCTGTGGCGCTGCAGTTTACCCGCAAAGCGAAGAGCGGTCTTGCTGTTGCGGCAGGCTTGATATTTCTTCTCACGCTGGTGAGCCTGGCAATCACGCCCCTGGCGCTGGAGGTCATGCCCCAAGCTGCCGTAGCGCACCATCCAAGACCGTTGCTCCGGTTGCTGGAGACGCTACTGCTCTACCTCGCTCTGCCGCTATGGGTAGGCCTTACGCTATCGCATCGGGCTCCACGGCTCACTTCGAGGCTGGTGATGCCCTTGAATATATTTGCCACCGTGACGTTTCTGGCGTTGATGTTGGAAACCCGAGAGTTTCGGCGTCAAGCCATGAAATCGCTGTCCCTCAATCCGTTGGCTGCTATCGTACTGCTTATCGTGCTAGCCATGGCGACAGGGTGGCTTCCTGGGAGGCCCAGACCGCGAATCGCGCCGCGTGCTGGCCACCAACACCAGCATGCGCAGCATCGTGATCTGTTTTTATCTAGCCCGCTATTGGTTTCCGGGAACCGAGGTGTACGTGATGCCCTTGGTGTATCTCTCGCTGATGGTGCCAATCAACGCGGTATTCACCCTCTACGAGAAATGGGCGGAACGGCGGTCACGCTACCGCGCCGGCATGATGGTGTCCGGTTCCTAATCAGTGATTGAGTTCGCCGGGGTGTTGTCGGAAATCCCAAGTTTGCTCTCGAATTCCGCTACGCGCTCCATCAGCCGATGGTCGTATCCCTTGAAGTTTCGCAGGCGAAATAGAAATTCCCCAAGCAGCAGCAATCGCGAGCAGACTACCACCACAAACAGCAAGGCCAAAGAGATGTCGATATTCGCGTGGAAGCGACTATAGATGGCGGCGTCTGCCCGACTTTCCAGCCGGATCGATACCACTTCGAGGAAAATTCCGCCTATGAATAAGACTAGTGAGCAGCAATATAAAAACCAAGGAACGGGAAATATAGACGAGGGTGGAAAATGCGTTATTTTGACATTCGCAAAGGTTGAAGAGCTTGGAATTGACAGACAGCAGTCTGGCTTTCAGTATCCAGGTGGACAATTTTTGCGGAGGCAAAGAGACAAAGTGCCGAATCGTATCGGCATACAGCGCTACCAAGGCGCTCAAAATGACCAAAAGCGCCTCAAAGAACAAAGCGTGTTCGTGAAGCCAGCCGGCGAATGCGTGCAGCATAGATTGGCGCAAATATAACACGAATGCAGCGAGACTGGGGGCGACAGGTTGCCGACGCGCGAAGTTGGCGCACCAGGGCGAAGACAGTAGCTGTATGCGTCCTCACGTTCTTGTCGCGACGGTTATGGGAGACCTCATACCGGGAACTGGCACGCATAGGCGCCGATCAATGCGCCCCGATGGCCTCTGGCGTCAGTAAACTCTTGTAAACCTCGATGACGTCCTCCGGCAGCCCGTCCGCCAGGATGGAGCCTTTGTCCAGAAGAATTGACGCGGTCGCAGTGCCGCGAAACCTGGTCCATAGTTATGAGCTGACCATGAGGATTGTCTTACCCGCTTGACGGAAGTTCCTGATGCGCTCGAAGCATTTGTCCTGAAATCCGACGTCCCCGACGGAAAGGATCTCGTCGATCACAAGAATCTGCGGGTCCACCTCGGTCGCTACTGAAAACGCCAGCCGCATATACATTCCGGATGAGTACTGTTTTACCGGCGAGTCGATGAAGTCTCCGATTTCGGCAAAGTCAATAATGCGCTGTTGGCGTTCCAGCATCTCGCGTTTGGAGTAGCCCATCAGGAGGCCATTGAGCAGGATATTCTCCCGGCCGGTCAAGCTCATGGTGGAATCCAGCTCCCAATTCAATCAGCGGCGCCAACGAGCCTTCCACGTGTACGGTCCCGGCAGAGGGCTGATATACCCCGGAAACGATCTTCAAAAGCGTGCTCTTGCCCGATCCGTTACGTCCGATCAATCCCAGCATCTGCCCGTCGCGGAACTTCAAAGGAAGCGTTCTTAACCGCCTCGAAGTCGTGATAGCTGGTTTGGCGGCGGAAAAACGTGGAGAACAGTTCGCGCAGCGTGTCTGGACGCTCCTGAATCACGCGGAAGCGCTGGGTAACGTTCTGCAACCGAATTGCGACTGAACTCGATGACATGGGCAACTTAGACATAGAAAACAAAATTGTCCTGGTATTTGCGGAAGATGGCAAACCCAATGAACAAGCTCAAGAATGCGCAAACAAACGACGCCACGATTGATGGCGCCTTGGGCAACATGCCGTAGTACACAGACAAGCGGAATCCGTTGATCACGTAAATAATTGGGTTTAGCTTGAAAATCCATTGATACTTCGCCGGTATGGCCTCAAGGGGATAGATGATTGGAGTCAGGTAAAACCATGCCGAAAGTACGATCTGCAGAATGTGCGCCACGTCGCGGTAATACACATTGGCGGCCGCGAAGAAGAAGGTCATCCCCAGGGTGAAGATCGCCAAGGCAAGCAGTGGAACCGGCAGGTACACCCACGTCCAATAGAACGGGTGCCGCAGGAGCGGAACCAGCAATGCCAGCGGAATCAGTGAAAGCAGGAGGTTGATGATGTTGGAGACCACGGCTGCCATGGGAAATACCAGCTTGGGTACCGCGATCTTCTTGATCAAGTCGCCATTGGATACGATTGACTCCACGGCATAGGATAGCGATTGCGAGAAGAAGGTCCAGGGCAGCAGTACGCTGAGTAGAAAAACCGCGTAATGGGGTATGTTGAAGCGCATGACTGTGGAAAACACCAACGTCAGCACAACCATAAGCAGAGCGGGATTCAGCAGCGCCCACATAAAGCCCAGGACTGACCGCTTGTAGCGGACCTTGAGCTCTTTCATGGCCAGGGCCCAAATCAGCTCCCGGTAGCGATAACTTTCGCGAATGAGTTCAGTCATAGAATAGATTCGCCCATGGTGCTGCCAAAGCAGCGCGGCAATGGGCCTGCTTGATGTTAAATTATTCTGCCAAGCGGTGCTTCAGGCATAGGGGAAAATAGGCGGGCAATATGAATTGCGTTTGGCTTAATGCGACGGTTCCACGTTCAAATCAGTCATTCCGCGTAGCAGGTCCCGCTCATCGTCTGTGAAACTATTACGAAACTCGTCAGAACTTAACAGTTGATTCCGCGCCTGCGGTGGCATGCCGCGCAATCGCCGGTAGGCCTGCGTTACCTTAGTCCTCTGATCGTCGGGCAGATTGCTGTAGCGATCAAACAAGTTGCGCGCAGCCGTCTGCTGCTCTGGAGTCATGTGCTCGAAGGTCTCCATCCTATTGAGGATCATGGCTTTCTTCTCCGGAGGCTGGCTGTTAAAGTTCGCAGACGATTAAGCAGATGGTTCTGTTTTTCCGGCGGAAGATTCTGGAAACTTGGATCTTGCCGGAGTTGATTCTCCTGCTGCTCCGGCGGCAGTGCCATATATTTGCGCAGCCAGTCGCCGCGATGCGGGCCGGGACCGTTTAGATGAAGCTCAGGTACGTTGGAGCTCGGCGCCGAAGGCGACGGTGAACTGTTCGTTGCTGGAGAATTTGGTGGGGCCGTCTGCGGCGCTGGCCTCGGAGGGTGCAGCGTGGCGCTGCCAGCCGGGAGAAAGCGCCAGCGCTGGAACCGAGCTGAAAACCAGCACCAGGCTTGCGAGGATGGATTTGGCGGCGCGCACGACTTTCTACTTACTCCGTTGAGGATTGCCCGTCAAGAGCGTCAAACTCAGAAAACAGGTCGGCGTTCTTGTCCAGGTACTGCAGGTCGCTGACCGCGTTTCCGGGGTTATTGCCTATGCGTACCACGCCGGATTGGTCATTGGTGGCCAGGGTATTGCGGTCGTGGTTGACATGGCCCATTTCCAGCATCCCGGCGCCGGCCGCAACTAATACGACAGCCGCTGCCATGGCTACCGGCCTGCGTAGCCATGATAGCCATCCGCTAGGTTGCATCGCCGCCGACTCGCGCATCTGCGCGCGCAATCGGGTAGTGAAATACGGAGAAGGCTCGGGGACCTGCCATTCGTCCAGAACGGACATAGCATGCCGGAACGAAGCCAATTCACCCGCGCAGGACGCACAACTCCGCAGGTGCTGCTGCAACTGCGGCGAAGCCGCTTGCGGCCCGCTAAGTACTGCTTCCATCAAATCATCGCGAAGTTTCTCGCACATCATAACCGCACCCTACTTCCTACTTATAAAAACTGTTTCAATGTCTCGCGAAGTGTTTCATACGCCCGGAATAGCAATGACTTGGTAGCCGACTCACTCAATTTCAGTACCGCTGCAATCTGCTTGTAATCCATGTTCTGGTACTTGTGCATGATGACTGCGGTACGTTGGCGTTCGGGCAACGCCTCCACCTGCCGGCGAATGGCCAGCAGCCTTTCTGTGCGAAGGATAGTCTGCTCAGCGTTCAGGCTTCCGTCGGCCACATCCATCGTCAAACCCGTATCGGCATTGGGTTCATCGAGGTTGACGATGTTTTCCGGACGCTCGTGCTTAGTATCGCGGGCGTGATTGACCGCCAGATTAGTCGCAATACGATACAGCCAGGTAGTGAACTTAGCGCTGGCTGCGTAGTTTTCCCGGGAACGATAGACGCGCAGGAAAACCTCCTGCGCCAATTCCTCGGCTACCGCCTGATTGTGGGTCATGCGGTGCATAAAGCTGACCATCTGGCGGCGATATTTCTCCACCAGATAATCGAAAGCGATATCGTCTCCCGCGGCCACCCGTAGCATGACCTCGGCGTCGCTCAACATCTCCAATACGGCAGATTCCGCCAATTCGCCCCGCAGCGTAGCTGGTAGTTCCGCCGCCCCCTGAGCGGCCGCTCCAGCCAGCATGACTCGATCTAGTACGGTACTGCCCACATAGGACGTAACCCTTCTGCCTCCAGAAAGTTGCGCGAGATGGGCCCAGCCTGGTTTCAACTTGGAAGGGGGCCGTTCGGAGTCGCGATCGGAAGGATCCGGAATCCCCGATTCGCGTTTCGGCCTGTCCATCGCCATGTCGCAACCTGCTGCATCCCAGCGGGGTTAACAGTATTATGCATGAATGGCCAAATTCAGGCATCCAGCCAGTCATTTGATGCAAGAATACATGTCGCCTGGTAGTTGGCTTTCCAGGCTTCTGCCGGGGGTTCTTCTGATTGTGGCATTGGCCGTCGGGCCTGCACGGGCTTCCAGCCCCGCGGCCAAGATCGGGCAAGATCAGCCCGCGGGACCGAGTCAATCAGGCGGTGACAGTCGTGCGCCTGGTTGCAACGCTGCGAGCGATTCGACGGGCCTGAACCAGTTGCTGGCGCAGAATCAGCCACCTCCGGCTGCTGCGCCCGACAAGTCACAACCTCCGGCCGAAGAGGAACTGGATCTCAACGATCAGGTCATACGCGATGTCTTCGGGCCCCTGCAACGCGGAATGCAGGGCCACAATCTTTATCAGGTTCTGGCCATCTTTGATCAGCAGGGGACTCCCGACTATGCCCAGGTACGCGACCAGTTGCGGGCATTTTTTTACGGGTATGACGAAATCCGCTTTCGTTATCAGTTGCTGCAGGTTACATCCGATAAGGACCATGCGTCGGCCGTCGCCGAGGTCCAGATGGATGCTACGCCTGCGGACCCGTCGCAGATGACACTGCGGCGTGAGACTCAAATGCGCCTCCGCATGAACCTTGGCCCCAAGGGCTGGAGGCTGGTGGGATTCTCTCCCGCCGATTTCTTTGCCCAATGAGGTCAGAGCAAAGGATTGCTCCTCCCAGCCGGCGAGACTCTCGATGAAACGCGATTATCCCGAACTGCCCATCATCGGAGTTGGCGGGGTGATCGTGCATCGGGATCGTGTACTCCTTGTGCGCCGGGCGACTGAGCCGCTCAAAGGAGAGTGGTCAATTCCCGGCGGCATGTTGGAACTCGGCGAGAAGCTTCGCGATGGCGTGCGCCGCGAGGTGCTGGAAGAGACCGGAGTCCATGTTGAACCGGGAGATGTTCTGGATGTCTTCGACAACATTTTCCAGGATCAGCAAGGGCGTACGCAGTACCACTACGTTTTAATCGACTATCTGTGCCGTTTCATCTCCGGAGAAGCCAAGGCCGGGAGCGACGTCAGCGCGGTCCGATGGGTACAAGAACAGGAGTTGGCGGCCATGGGCTTGCGCGACTCGATCGAACGAGTCGTTCGCAAAGGCCTTCGGGCAGTCTCGCAAAATATCAGTTGACGCCATGCCGGTCTTGCGGAGACCATTCACCTTTCCGGAGGTTTTAATGTCGCGCATTTTTCTCGCCTGCATCGCAGTTCCTCTCTTTTTTTTCATGGTGATTTCGGCCCAAGCGCAATACACGACCAACCCCTTGGAGCAAACTCCGGCAGCGAAGCCGGCAAACCAGGTTCCTCCGCCGAAGCCGCCTGACATGGTTTGTTTCGGCGAGGGTCCCAAATGGAGCATTCAATTTGTTTCGTGGGGAGCAAGATATCTCGGCATCAATCAGCCGGACCAGGACTATCTTGGCGGATTCTTCTGGGTACCGGACCAAAAGGTGTGGGCGTGGCAACGGAAAAACGGTCTTGGAACGATGAATGGCGGATACGCGCTGTCGGCGACCATCCAGAAGACCTCGTGCACCGATCCGGTGCGCAAGGAAACCTTCCCCTATTCAGCGCAAGTCAACCTGCCCCAGGGGGACATGGTGAGCGGCTGCTGCCGCAAACTGAAGCCGGGAGAGTCTCCGGTGGGGCCGCACGGTCTGCCCTCCAACAATACGCCGTCGCAATGAGCGCATCTTGATCCGCCGGTATTCACTAGCTCGGGCGGGCTTACCCCAAGCTCGCACGACGTCCGATTGCGACACCGTCTGCTTGGGTGGCGCGTTTTGCCAACAGTCGCCTCGTGATTCTTGGTGCCTTCCCCCGGCTACATTAAACCCAACGTAGAATGCGACAGAGATTAGGATAGAAGCCATGCCCAGGAAGATCCGAGTTCTGCACACGGAAGTAGGTGGCACATACGGCGGGTCGCTGCGCGCTCTGGAGCTGTATTTGCAGTTTGCCGATCGAGAGCACTTCGAACACGACATGCTGCTGTATTACCCCACGCCTGGGGCGGATCAACTTGGTCCTCTAGTGCGGAATCTCGACGTCCTCTACCAAACGGTTCCGCCGGCATTTGGCGGCGCCACGTCAGACAACGGCTCACTGATTCGCTTTGTTAAGAAATCTCCGGTGGGAAAGCTGCTCGGTCAATGGCCCGCCGGACTGAGGTCCTCGCAGGATATACACACCATCAAGCAGTTATATCGACATCTAAAACGCAATTCCTACGACCTGGTTCACGTGAACAACACGTTCACCTATCAGGTAGGCACCGTGACCGCATCGCGGCGAGCTGGAATTCCTGTGATTTCTCACGTGCGAAACCCCGTCCCTGATACGTGGGTCAATCGCGTGTTAATGCGTCAACTGGCCAGAGTGGTCACGGTTAGCCAAAACTATGAGCGGCAATTAGCCGGCTGGAACTTGAACGTTCCGGTGTACACCTGTCACGACGGAGTAATCGCGCCTGATCCAGTTGTCTCGCGCGCCGCTGACATCCGCAGATCGCTGGTGCCTGACGACGCAATCCTTATTGGCTCCGTGGGCCGATTGGATGAGCAAAAAGGTTACGACCACCTCATCCGTGCGCAACGCATAATCAAGAACAAGTATCCCAATGTTCACCTCGCAATCGCCGGAGAAGGGCCGATGAGGCCCATGTTGGAGCAACTGATCCGGGAACTCGATCTCTCCGACGTCGTTCATCTGTGCGGATTTCGCACCGATATATCGGATTTCGTCTCCGCATTAGACTTGTTCGTTTCATCTTCCAGGTGGGAAGGTCTTCCCATCGCCGTTGTCGAGGCGATGTTGTTGCGCAAACCGGTAGTCGCGACAGACGTGGGTGGCGTGTCTGAGGTGGTAAAGCCGGGAGAGACCGGTTATCTGGTGCCAGCCAATGATGTGGACGCACTCGCGACAAATGTCATTAGGGCCCTTGAGGAGACAAAATCGCATACCGCTCCATCTCTGGAAACAGCCCGTTCATTAGCAGCGAGCCTGACCAATCCAGAAGAAAGTGCACGTTGTTTCGAAAGGCAGGTTGGTCAGGTGATTGGTGAACTGGCAAGCGAGCCAGCATTGGCGCGAGCCGGCCCCATTTCGTGATCTAACTACAAATCTTGGCTGGCGGAGATGCGCAAGTTTTGGTGTGATCGAAATGTAGTTCTACGCGGTTATCAGCAGAGGCTCGCCTCTGGTGACCACCACGGTCTGTTCGTAGTGCGCCGCCAGGCTGTGATCGGCAGTGCGCACTGTCCACCCGTCAGCGTCCAATAAGCTGCGCCCGCTGCCGGCGGCGATGATCGGTTCCACGGCAATGACCAAGCCCTCGGTCAATCGCGCACGATTACGCGGGTCGAAGTAATTAGGCACCGTGGGTGCTTCGTGGATGGTCCGCCCAACTCCATGGCCGCACAACTCGCGCACAACGCTGAAGCCATCGCCGCGCACTGTGCGCTCGACAACCCTGCCGATTTCATGCACCCGCGCACCGGACCGGGCCACGCGCATAGCCTGCCGAAAGGCGGTTTCGGCGCAACGCGCCAGTGAGTGCCCTGCCGCGGAAACCTCGCCCACGACCACCGTTACAGCGGCATCGGCGAAAAATCCATCCTTCTCGGCGGTGACGTCCAGTTTGACCAGGTCGCCTGCGCGCAGGACGCGGTCGCGCGGAATGCCATGCACTACTTCGTCGTTCACACTGATACACGAAGTGCCAGGGAAGCCGTACACCAACTTCGGCGCCGAGGCCGCACCGTGCTCGGCCAATACGCGGGCGCAAACAGCATCCAGCTCAGCCGTCGTTATGCCAGGCGCCAGCGCCGCGGCCATCGCGTTCAGTGCCAGACGGACAATTCTTCCTACAATCCGCAGCAGTGCGAGTTCGCGTTCCGATTGAATCGACATAGTAGGTCAGATGCACGTGCAATGACATCAGCATGGTACACGCGTGGGCAGGTTCGTGCCCATTTGTGAATTCTCTATCAGCCCCTCTCACAGTCGCGCGTGACCTGGCTCACTGCGTCGCCGAGCAATTCGCGTTGCAATACAGATGCCGGCTGGAGCAGGATTCGCGTTCCTCAACGGCGCCCGCAATGTGCCTTTGAGAAAGGCGGTCCCTGCACGGCAAGCTTACTCGCGGGGTTTGTCTGCGGCCAATGACACGGATTGACAGATTGTGATTGCTGGTTGCAGAAGATTGTGTATGGCCGTTCAAGCATTTCTCACACTCGGCAATATGCCGGGAGGTTGCAAAAATCATGCAAGTTGAAAAAGACGAAATCCTCTGTCCACTGTGCCATGGTCATGGCCGAGAACGTAAAGAGCTTTTAGTTGTGCGTTGGCGTAGCCGCGAGTTCGAACTCGCGCTGCAGACCATCGCCGACGAAGCGGCGTTCGGAACCACCGGCGGTCTCGACAGTCCGTTTGAGATTGAAGAGCCCGTTTACAGCAACGAGTCTGACTAGCCGCCCCCCGGTGTCCGTTGCAGCGGGCGCCGGAAACGGCCTCTGGCCAGTCGCAACCGGACCGACCTTACAGTCCGCCTGAGCCCGATCGCGGTGGATACCACCGGAAAGGCCAGCTATCATGCCCGCCTCTGCTTCTGCCCCAAGGATCGTAGAAGACCTTAACCCGCTAAATGTCGCGGCCCAGCAGTTCGAAACTGCAGCGGACTATCTGAAGCTTGAGAATGGAATGCGCGAGGTATTGCGCCGTCCCCGCCGCTCAATCTTGCTCACGCTGCCCATCAAGATGGACGACGGTACCATCCGCGTCTTCGATGCCTACCGCGTGCAACACAGCAATGTCAGGGGGCCGTGCAAGGGCGGAATTCGTTACCACCCGCATGTCACCTTCGACGAAGTCTGTGCCCTGGCGGCGGGGATGACGTGGAAATGCGCTCTGATGGACGTGCCCTTTGGCGGCGCTAAGGGCGGTATTGCGTGCGATCCCGAGCGTCTGTCTCGGAGTGAACTAGAGCACCTCACTCGCCGCTATACCTACGAGATCTCGGCGCTGATCGGTCCTGATCAGGACATCCCCGCGCCCGACGTAAACACGGACGCGCAAACCATGTCGTGGATCATGGACACCTACAGCATGACTGCGCATCATGGTACTCATGCTGCGGTCAGCGGCAAGCCGGCGTTTCCTGGCGCTTCGGTGGGCCGCTTCGAAGCCAGCGCGCGGGGATGTTTATTCATCTTGCGCGAAGCCTGCAAGATGAGGGGTCTTGACCTGAAGACCGCGACCGTCGCCATCCAAGGCTTCGGCAATGTGGGCAGCGCGATGGCGCGGCTGCTTTGGGACGAAGGCGCTAGAGTGATTGCCGTCAGCGATTCAAAAGGCGGCGTCTTGAACAAGGACGGTATCGACATTCCTGCGCTGTCGCTCTTCAAATCGAAAACAGGCAGCGTAGAGGCGTTTCCCGGGTGCAGCCCAATTCCGAGCAATGACGTGCTGAAGATGCAGTGCGACATCGTGATTCCCGCTGCGCTGGAAAACCAGATCACGATGGAGAATGCCGGATACGTCCGGGCTAAGATTGTCGCCGAAGCCGCCAACAGCCCAAGCACACCAGAGGCCGACCTCATGCTTGGCCGCAAAGAGGTGATGGTACTGCCCGACATCCTCGCCAATGCTGGCGGTGTGACCGCCTCCTATTTTGAGTGGGTGCAAGACCTGCAACAACTCTTCTGGGATGAGACCGAAGTGAACCGAAGGCTCGAGCAGGCGATGGTGAAGACGTATCACGAAGTACACGACACGACCAGGAAGTACGGCTGCGACTATCGCGCCGCCGCGTACATTGTCGCCATCAGCCGTGTGGCTAAGGCAGTCGTCGAACGTGGCATCTGGCCGTAGGGGTGGTGCTTTAAGTCTATTGATTTCCGAAAATTCGATTGGCATTGCAGGCAGCACATCGGACCATGAGCAGGCCGCTCGCACGAGCGGCTATTTTTCAACGAAATAGCGCCTGCCTGAGAAAGTAAACCACGACAATTTTGACGAATTCCGTGCTTTTGAGCGGTATTCGGTATAAGCTCCGAGTTTCCTATGCAACAGATTATGGCCCTGGAACCCACCGTCCTGCAGTTCGCCGAAGCGGCCGTCAAAGCGGTGGCCACCGTCGAAATCATCGAACGCTCTCCAGCTGCCTTGCGCATTGCCATCCTGCGCGCGGCAGGTGACGCGGCATGCATCCTCTTTGCTCCACCACACGACCTTCCCATTGCACTGTTCAGCGAATTCGCGGCGGATCCACGAGTGGTTGGCAGATCCAACTCCTGACCAGATGGTGCACTCGGCTGCAGGGGTGACGGAAGCCTTCGCTGGTGTGGCCAGCACAGGGTCGGTCTGCATCGATGTCAGCTACCAGCGTACCGGGATGGTGAGCTTGCTGGCCCCGCTGCAAATCGCGGTGGTCGCGGCTGAGAACATCGTGCCCAAACCGCGTGACCTGTTTCGCGCCGGCATTCTGGACGGTAAAGGGCTGAAGCGCGACTTCGTTTTCGTCACCGGCCCCAGTGCCACCGCCGACATGGGGCCGCTGGTGCGCGGCGTACATGGGCCGCACAAACTGCACATCATTGTGGTGAGGTGAAGCATGGCCACGCCCGTTCATTCAGCAGACATCCAACCGCGGCAGGTGGCGAACAAGAGCAACAAGAAGGCGTTGCTCGACGCCATCCGTATGACGCTGGATGTGCAGAGCGCCGCCGTGCGGCACAACACGCAGACCTTCAATCGCAACCGCTACGTCGCTACGGCGCTGATTGCCGATTACGACGAACTGAAAGACCGCGCTCGCCAGATCAAAGAGGACGCGATCGCGAATCTTCCCCAACTGCTGCAGCGGCTGGAAGAAAGCGTCCATGCCAACGGCGGCCATTTCTATCTGGCGAAGACCGCTGCCGATGCCAACCAATACATTCGTGACGTGCTGGTGCGACACCAGGTCAAGCGGGTGGTGAAGGGCAAGAGCATCACCTCGGAAGAGATTAAGCTGAACCACGCCATCGAGGAGGCCGGCATTTCCGTGGCGGAGACCGACTTGGCGGAATTCATTCTGCAGGTTGCGGATGAACAACCTTCGCACATCATTGCTCCGGCTTTGCACTACTCTCGCGAGCGCATCACCGCCTTGTTCAAGCGCAAGTTCACCACCGACCTGCCGCTCGATACCGGCGAGGAGCTGACGAAGTTCGCGCGCGAAAAATTGCGCGAGCAGTTCATCGCTGCCGACGCAGGCATCTCAGGCGCGAACCTGATCGCCGCCGACAGCGGCTCGCTGATGCTGGTGGAGAGCGAAGGCAACATCCGCATGACGATGACGTTGCCGCCACTGCACATCGCGCTTGCCGGCATCGAAAAGGTGGTGCCCTCGCGCACCGACTTTGGCCCATTTCTCGAACTGCTGCCGGCCAGCGGTACGGGACAGCCGCTGACTTCCTACGTCAGCATTCTGCATCCGCCGTTGCAGGCGCTACCATTCGTCGCTCCGGGCAGGACAGCCAAGCCACGCGAGTTTCATCTGGTGCTGATCGATAACGGGCGCAGCCGCATGCGGGAAGATCCGGTGCTGAAAGAAGCCCTGCGTTGCATCCGCTGCAGCGCCTGTCTGAATTCTTGCGCCAACTTTGAAACCGTGGGCGGCCATGCTTTTGGCGGTGAGACGTATTCCGGCGGTATCGGAGGCTCGTGGGAAGCAGGCACCGGCACCCTGATGAATGCGCGCTTCAGCGAACTCTGCACCGCGTGCTCGCGTTGCGTGCCGCAATGTCCGGTGCGCATCGATATTCCGTGGCTCAACGAAAACCTGCGCCAGCGCATGAATCAGGAGCAACCGCCCTCGGCCGTGAAGTCGGCATTCGGCGCGATGACCGGCAGTGCCGAGCAGGACCGCGTTGCGCCGCTGCAGAAGCAGTTCTTCGGGAATTATCACAATTTCGGCAAGTGGGGTACTCGCTTTGCGTCCTTGGCGAACGCATCTGTGGGACTGCCGGGAGTGCGTGGCCTGATGGAAAGCGCTCTCGGGGTTGATCACCGGCGCAAGCTGCCGCCGTTTCCCAAGAAAACCTGGGAGCAGTTGTTCCGCGAAGAACGGGTTATGAAGCCGGGTTCCATCGAACCTGGCGTGGTTATGCTGGCGGACGTGTTCACCAACTATGGCGCGCCGGAACGAGGCATGGCGGCGATTCGCGTGTTGCGAGCGGTTGGGCTTGACGTTGTCCTTAGCTCAGCTATGGCGGATGGTCGCGCCGCGATGTCGCAAGGAATGATGGAAACAGCGCAACGGCAAGCGCGTGCGCTGGCGCCGGTCCTCAAGCGCTATGTTGACCAGGGCAAGAAGATCGCGGTGCTGGAACCCAGCGTGCTGGCCATGCTGCGGTTCGACTTTAAGCATCTGCTCAACGATCCGAACACGGAAGCGTTGCTGGCGCAGAACAGCTTTGAGCCCCTGGAACTGCTGTGGGGAGTCGCACAGGAACTGCGCCTCAATCTCGCACAGGTATTTCCCGCAAGCAAGTGTCCGCAGGGCATGAAGATCTTCTATCACTCGCATTGCCAGCAAAAGACATGCAACTCCGCAACCCAAACGATCGAGGTGCTGCGCGCGGCGGGCTTCGACGTGGTTACTTCGTCGGTGGAGTGTTGTGGCATGGCGGGAAGCTTCGGATACAAGCGCGAATATTACGAGCTGAGCATGGCTGTCGGCGAGGACCTGTTTGCGCAGGTGCGACGCGCCGAACAGGAGAGCGGACCGAGAATTCTGGTCGCTAGTGGAACGTCGTGCCACGAGCAGTTGTGGGCAGGATTGGGGCGCAAGATTTTTCATCCTGCTGAATTGCTGGCCAGCACCATCGCTTGACGTGTGGCGCTACACCCCTATCCTCGAAAAGCCTTGGCGGACGGGGATCCGCGACTACTATCGGTTACGTTTGTCATTAGAATTAATTACCTTAGATCTATTTACAAATCGAGATTTTAGCGGCACAATCTTGTCTGTAGTTAGGCAGTTCTGGGGGAGGGCTGCCTTCCTGGCGCTCGGCGTTCAAGACGTCGAGCGCCTTCGAATTTCCGGTGCAACTGTAAGGTTTTGCCGGCATTTCTGCCCTCCCACACCCGTCGTTAGCCAGGAATGCGTCCCAGAGGGCGCGCCAGCATCTAACCTCTGTCGGGATGTTACGATAAACTTCCGGTTTGGCCGCAGCTGCCAGGCGGACGACCCGACGACCCCTCAGGAGGATAAATGGCAAGCGATGCAATTGTAGAGGTAACGGACGCCAATTTTGACCAATTGGTCCTGAAATCAGAGCAGCCGGTTATGGTGGATTTCTGGGCGGCTTGGTGCGGTCCCTGCCGGGCCCTGGCGCCCATCGTGGATGAAGTGGCACAGAGCTACAACGGACGGGTCAAGGTTGGCAAGATGGACGTGGACAAGAACGCTTCGACTCCGCAGCGCTATGGCGTGCGCGGCATTCCCACCTTGCTGGTGTTCAAGGGTGGCCAGGTGCGCGAACAGATCGTCGGGTATGTTTCGCGTGAGGTCATCGAGAAGGCACTGGAGAAAAGCCTGTAATAGCGTTTACACGGGGCGAGATCGCAGTAGCGGCTCTTGCGATTCGACGCAGAGTAGTGGGTGTTTGGGCGTCCCACCGAAGGCGCGGTTCACTGGTTTCCGCAAAAGCCTATAGCGAGTACCACCACGTTGAATACACAAACTTCGCTGGTGGTGTCCCTGCCGAAAATAGCAAAGGGGCCGTCCGGGCCCCTGTATTGCTATCACTAGCCGTCACTCTCACAACTGGGGCGGTGTCGCGCTGCTGGGCGGCGGAGTCGAATTTGTCCCCGAATCCGGAGTCGTAGTTGATGGATTGTTAGACGGTGGCGTCATCGTCGAGTTGGGGTTTGTGCCCGAATTGGGGAGAGTGCCGGGCGTGTTTGGTGGCGCGCTTGGTGTGTTGGGCGCCGCGCTGGGCGTGTTGGGTGCCGCGCTAGGGCTGTTGCCGGGCGTGCTTGGGGTTACGTCGGGAGTCGCTCCCGGCTCGCTTGGCATTGTGGAAGAGTTAGGATTGGTTGCAGCCGGGGGGTTCGTCGTCCCCGGAGCCGTGCTCTGCGAGCTGTGTGACCCCATCGTACTCTGCGAGCTGGGGCTATTAGATGGACTTGTGGATGTGCCGGTGCTCGACTGCGCATAAACCCAGCAGCCGCACAGCAGGATAGTGCTAGCCAAGAGAAGTAATCTCCACTTCATGTTCCTCACCCCGTACTTAGAAATCGAAATGGTCGCTTCTATTCCGATGGGGTGGGTAATTGCGGAGATGCCTCGGAGCGATTGCAAAATCGAAGCCTGCCTCCGCGCGCGCCCTATCTCCGTCACAGAAACCGTTCCCGCTGGCCATTTACAATGGTAACGATGTCATTCCTTCGATATCTCATGCTTTTGTCGCTGGTGATCTGGATCGGCGGCCTGATCTTCTTTGCGTTTGTGCTGGCGCCTACGGTCTTTGCCGTCTTGCCCACGCGGCAATTAGCCGGCAACGTGGTCAACCGCAGCTTGGGCATCATGCACTGGATGGCCATTTCGTGCGGGGTCGTTTTCGCCGTGACGTCTATGCTCGATTCGCGGATCGTGAATGGCGTTGTCGACCCGTTCGCCGCCAGAAATCTGCTCATATACGCCATGATCATCCTGACGCTGGTCGGCATGTTTGGCATCGCGTCGCGGATGCTGGTGCTGCGTCAGCAGATGGGTGTCATCGACGACGTGCCGCAAGATGATGCCCGCCGCGTCGAGTTCAACCGCCTGCACGTGTGGTCGACACGTATTGAGGGATCGGTGCTGGTACTCGGGCTGGCGCTCCTGTATCTGACCGCGCGACGGATGGCGTAAGAGCCGTCAGGCGTCAGCTCTCAGCTATCGGCTTTCAACTTAGAATCCGGTAATCGGACGGCGTTGACAGCCTGACGCAGGTGAACTGAGTCTTCATTTCGTTTTATACAAAGGAGCGGCCTTCACTAGTAGCTCGGGCTGAGAGCTGATGGCTGACGGCTGAAAGCAAGCAATCATGAAAACCGGAATCATTGGCCTGCCACAGGTGGGCAAGACGTCGCTGTTCGTGATGTTGACCAAGCAACAAGTAGCACAGCGCAGCGGAAATCCCCGCGAGGCGCATCTCGGCGTGACCAAGGTCCCCGACGACCGCCTCGACCGCCTGGCCGCGCTTTACAACCCCAAGAAGCTGGTGCATGCCAGCGTTGAGTTCGCCGACGTGGCGGCGCTCAGCCAGGAGGCGTTGAATGAAACCGCCTTCGCCGCGAATCTGCGCAATGTGGACGCTCTGGCCCACGTGGTGCGCGCCTTTGAAGATGACTCCATCGCTCATGTTGGCCCTGTCGATCCGCTGCGCGATATCAAGAACATTGATTTTGACCTGATCGTCAACGATCTCGGGCAGGTGGAGAAGCGATTAGAGCGCGTTGAGAAAGACTTGAAGAAGATGAAGACGGCGGAGCTTGAGCGCGAGCACGACTTGCTGAAGCGCGCCAAGGTACACCTTGAAACCGAACGGCCGCTGCGCGAGATGGAGATGACGCCCGAGGACAAAAAGCGGGTGCGCGGGTTCATGTTCCTGAGCGAAAAGCCGATCCTGTATGTGCTCAATATTAGCGAAAGTCCGACGCTGGGCAAGGATCTGGAGGACGCGGTCGCGAAATATGGAGTGACAGAAGTGGCTGCGCGCCCCAATACGGGTGCGCTCGCGGTGTGTGCGAAAGTCGAGGCCGAGCTTGCGGAGATGAGCGACGAGGATGCGGCCGAGTTTCTCTCAAGCTATGGACTAAAGGAGAGCGGGTTGGTGCGGCTCATCCGCAAGAGTTACGAGTTGCTAGGGCTGATTTCTTTCTTCACAGTCGGCGAAGACGAGTGCCGCGCGTGGACCGTGGAGCGCGGATCCAAAGCGGTGCACGCCGCCGGAGCCATCCATACCGACCTTGAACATCATTTCATCCGTGCCGAGACGATCCATTGGGACCAGCTACTCGATGCGGGCTCTGAAGCTGAAGGACGCGCTCGCGGGACGCTGCGCCTGGAGGGTAAGGAGTACATCGTGAAGGACGGAGACGTAATGCATATTCGGCATAGTGGATAGTGGATATTTTGGTTTCGTGATTTCGAGTTTTCAAGTCCAACAAGTGGGACAGGAAAAGGACTCGGTCCCGCTACACCCAAAAAAGAGCTGAACCGAGGCACCAGACACTGGTCTCGAGGCTAGGGGATGACAACGAACCGACGACCGCGTTGGTCGCGTTGCCAAGCGCCCTCAATTTCGGCAAGCGGGACGCGCACCGTATCGATCTGAAGTTCGCCGTTTGCGGCACGTGCCATGACTTGTTGCAAAGCGTCAAACAGGATCTCGCGAGGCGGAATTCCTGCAGTCCCCATGATCGTCAGCGGCACGCTACGCAGCACAGCGGCCGGAAGCGAGATCGTCGCACCGGCGCTCTCCCCAACCTGGACATAGCGAGTCTCGGATCCAATCGCGGCAAATTCCTTACGCGTGACCGCATTCAGGAACGCCTCCGCGGGCCGGCCCCACACATAATCAATTACCACTTGAAAGCCCTTCTCACCGGCTTCGCGCACCAAGGCCTCGGTCAGTTCGTTGTCGGGCGCGTCAAGGTTGAGGGTCGCGTCAGCACCGAGCTTAGGTAGCGTGCTCAGGACCTCCCGATTGCGTCCCGCCGCAACCACGCGAGCCGCGCCGAGAAGCTTGGCGATCCTTGTCGCTAGCTTGCCGGTTACTCCGGTCGCACCAAGAATAAGGACATTGTCGCCAGCCGCCAGCTTGGCGCGAAATGCCAGCGAAAG
This sequence comes from uncultured Acidobacteriaceae bacterium, assembly GCA_963755865.1. Taxonomy (GTDB): domain Bacteria; phylum Acidobacteriota; class Terriglobia; order Terriglobales; family Acidobacteriaceae; genus Bog-257. The sequence continues at coordinate 170,355 of CAVWLY010000018.1, forward strand.
CCAAGCTGAGACGCCCGGGTTCGGCAGAGCAGCGGCGACTTCGTCGCTGACGCTATCCGGTACGGGAAACGTGAACGCTTTGTGCACCACCGTGCGTTCAGCCATCGCACCGAAGGGCGGACGAGTTCCGCCGAAAAACACACGCTGTCCGTCGTCGAGATGGCCTACCCCGTCGATACCGCAGACGAACGGGAGGGCCTGCGTACTCGCATAGTGAGAACCGCTGGCCAATTGTTTATCGACAGGCTTCAGCGCCGCCGCGTGAACGTGTACAAGCACCTCGCCATCTAGGGGAGCAGGCTCTGGGAATGATTCACATCGCGGCGGCTTTCCAAGCGAATGTAAGACTGCGGCGTCCATCAGAGACCCTCCAACCGCATATTTTCACTGATTGTACTGCCGGTACCGTTGCAGTGTGGGTCACCTGGGGTAGTGCATAGTGTCTAGTGCTGAATCGGGTGTTAGCTGCCGGGCGTAAAGCCTTTTGGATTTTACTAGCCACCATCACCGGACACCATCCACTAGTCTGTTATCCTGCTCGCTGCCGATGTCCCCCATTCTCATCAGCATTTTGCTGGGCCTGACGGCTGCCGCTGCCAATGTTTTCGGCGGCGCGGTTATCGTGCAGAAGAACTGGGACCGCAGCTATCTGCGTTATTTTGTCGCGCTGGGCGCGGGCTTCATGCTGGCAACTGCGCTGGTGGAGATGGTGCCCGAAAGCCTGGCGCTCGCCGGACACAACGGGGCATTGCTGTTGCTGGGCGGCTATCTGCTGGTGCACTTTTTCGAGCACACCATCACGCCGCACTTTCATTATGGAGAAGAAACGCACTCCGATGAGTATCTCCACTCGCACCGTCGCGTTTCCGTGCTGTTTGGGTTGATGATCCACGCTTTTTTCGACGGCATTGCCATCACTGCCGGATTTCTCATTTCAGCGTGGCTCGGCTGGATAATCTTCCTGGCGATTTTTCTCCACAAAATACCGGAGGGCTTCACGGTAACGTCGGTGATGCTCGCCAGCGGACTGAGCAAGACGCGGTCGTGGTTCGCTTCGGTGATGTTGGCCCTGGCGACTATCGCGGGGGTGCTCACCATGGCCATCGGCAAACACGCGGTCAGCTACGGATTGCCGGTAGCTGCAGGAGTGACCATCTATGTCGCGGCTTCCGATCTGATTCCCGAGGTAAATCGTGAACCTGGAGTCAAGATGGCCCTGGTTGTGTTCATCGGAGTGGCTGCACTTTTTGTGCTCGATCGACTGGTGCATCTCCACTGAAGGATCGTGAAGTAGAGATTTCACAGTGGCCGTATTCTCTTTGAAAGGGCACGCCTTCAGGCGTGCCGAAAAGATACCGTGACGCGGCCGGCTTTAAACCGCTGAGGGGTGTGCCTCAGGGCCTAAAGGCCGAGTTGTTGGTAGCGCAGACCGGCGCGCCTGAAGCCGCGCCCTTTCAAGGCAGTTACAGCAAATCAGAAATGTCGGGATCGAACAGTTGGCGGCTCTGCCCTTATCCTCGGGAGCAGTCAGCTGTCCGACGAATCCATCGCCAAAAAGAAAATGGATGAGGGGCCTGAGAAATGGACCCGTCATCCAGTTTTCACCACCTCGATGCTTTCGAGCTAATGGGTTGGCAGCTCCTGAAGAATGAGCTGTTGGACGATGGTGGAATTGGCTTGGGTGACGGTGTCGATGAAATCGCCATAGTTCGCGGTCTCACCTCCGCAGGGGAAGCCGAACTGGTCGGTGCTCGGCGCTATCACCGCGCACCTGCCATCATAAGCATTGTCCTTGTCTGAGATTATGCCGAAGTTGCTGGTTTCCGCCGTTCCGCTGTCGGTAAGCGACCACCATTCCATGCCAATAATAAAGTTATCGCCATTGGAACCGGCCGCATTGTAAAACACCTGCTTGTCACTGGTGTAATGCTGGCCACGTTGTGGCTGGGTGGGAGAATCCTCAAGGTTCCAGTCGCCAGGGTAGCCATGCCAGTAGGAATCGGCTTGCGCCGAAACGGTATACCAGATTAACTGTGGCAGTCCCGTCTGGTCGTAAATCGCATTGTTGGTGGCGATGGTCGAGGGATTGCGCGGGTCGTAGTTCATCGGCAGGACCTGGACGCCGGCGTCCTTCAGTGCCTGCAACACGGGAGGCCGAACGCCACAATTTCCAATCCCGCCAACGGCGGACGGACCGATGATCAGATGGTTGCGGTCATAGCTGCGGATCGTGTTTACCGCAGTGCTCCAGCCTTGATAGATGTACTGATATAAGAACCCATTCATATCATTCTGCAGCGGGACGGGTTCATCGCTCAGGTTGTTCCAGTCGTGTCCCATCCAGCTGTGACGTCCATCTTCGTCCAGAACGCCGGTACCAACTCCATAACCGCCAGCATCACCGAAGGCGGTATAGTTGCTGCCCCAGGCCGCGTTCAGCGCACTGATGCTGCCGTATCTGTTCTGCAGGTAAGCCACCCAGGCATACTTAGAATACAGCTTGGGATCGTGGTACGGCCCGCCGAGGTTGTTCTGGGCCGCAGTGTAATTGAACATGGTCGTCGCGATCAGAAACACCGGATGCGGATAGGTGGCTCCGTTCGGACAAGTGCCGACACCTTTGATAGCCCAGAAGTAGTCGGCGTCTTCCAGAGTAATGCCCACGATCCAGGGCACGGGGCCGAAGCCGCCCGTGATGGCAATGTTGTTCTCTGAAAGTTCATAGCTGTAGCCAGCCTGCCACTGAGGAGAGAACACGTCGAGCAACTCGCCCTCGTATCCGTTGTAAGTAGCGGGCGGGACGCCGGCGGTGATGTTCTTGATCGGGTCAACCTGCCCCGGGATGCGCTGCGGATTCAGATACAGGTCGGAGGCGGCAGAAAACATCTGAACGAACGGAAGCTTCACCGGATTTCCGTTGGTCGTACTACCCCACGTTCCCACCGGCAGTCCGGTCTGCGCCGTGTAGATGTCTAAAGCGTTAAATCCCCAGACCAGCATCCGCTCGGCGGCGTGAACGGCCCATAGACTAGTGTTGTTGTTATAACGAGACTGCATGACGCCCGGTTCGATAAAGCCTGGCGTTGCATTGAAAACCGACGTCATATAAAAGACGTTTCCCAGTGGGCTGACCAGGCTCCATCGCCCGCCCACTTTCTCCTGGCGAAAGAATCCCGAGGCCCCTCCCGGGGATGGCAATGCGGTCAAACCCCCATAAAGGTCGGTGCCTATCACTACCGTAATCGTATAGGGGTATACTTGGTGTCTCGGCGGTTGAGCGGAATCGGTGGCCGTAACCTGGAAGGGGAACTGCCCTACCGAAGTCGGTGTTCCGGTAATGGTGCCGGATCGACCTAAACTGAGGCCGGGCGGCAAAGAGCCAGAAGTAAGTTGGTATGTGTAAGGCGGGGTTCCGAATGAAGATTGCAGTGTGTATGAATAGGGCTGCATGAAAAATGCGTTACTGGGGCCCTTGATGCCATTACCGCCCGCAACGCTTGCGGTCGTCAGAGAGAGCAATAAGATCAGAATGCTCAATAGGATGAACGTGTACCGTTTAGGGGAGTTGGTTTGCATTAGGTACTACCTCCGGTGAGAATCGGCAGCTAGGCGAATCAAAGCCCGTTACCGGCTATGCTTTGGCACTAACGTTTAAGCAAGTAATAGCACTATAATTTGGTGCTTAAATCTTTGGTGCTAATTATTCCGGGTGAGTAGAAACTAAAGTAACCACGTTGAGGATTACTTCTGGGGCCATCTGGCACGCGTGTCGATTTGGACGGTTTTGCCTAGGCTGGCGGCGCAGGCAACAACGTCCCTAGGTGTGTCTCGAAATCGTTTTGCCTGGCGGGACCGATAAGGGGAGTGAACTCGGCTGGACCAGATGTGCAAACTCTTGCACTACTTGTATCCAAAGTTTTGCGTTTCCACAAAGCACTAGCTAGAACTGCTTGATTGTAGGTCGGTTGGCGAGTATGCTATCTTGCATTCTCGGCCAAATAATTGCACATACTCTACGGCGGGATCGCAATAGAAACAAAGAGGGAGTTAACAACCGTGGCGCTGGCCGGCACCAAACCGACAAGTCCTGTTTTGACCCATCCGGCGGACGACCAAGACTCGCCGGGGAAGAGTGGTGCCTTCAAGTCGTCTCTGTGGCAGACGCTTAAGCCTTTTGGCTGGGAGGGATTGCTTTTAGTCGGAGTTTTGATTGCGCTGTACGCACCTGTTCTCAGGCACTTGGTTTATCAGTGGTACATCGACGCCGACTATTCTCACGGATTCCTGGTACCGTTGTTGTCGCTTTATCTGATCTGGCAGCGACGGGAGAAATTGCGCCAGGTGGTGCGGCGTCCGTCGCCATGGGGGATGTTGGTTGTATTGTTTTCGATCGGGCTGCTCTTCCTGGGAAGCTTGGGCGCAGAACTCTTTTTGGCACGTATCTCGATTATTGGCACGATCTGCGGGTTGATCGTGTATTTTTGCGGTGCCGCTCTGCTTCGGGCGCTGGCCTTTCCCCTGGTCTTCCTGCTGTTTGCGATTCCGATACCTGCTCTGATCTACAACGAAATTGTTTTCCCACTGCAGTTCCTGGCATCGAAATTCGCCACTTCGACTCTGGAGATGCTGAATCTGTTTCCCATCATGCGCGAAGGTAATGTCCTGATCCTGCCGAACATGTCTCTGGAAGTAGTGGAGGCCTGCAGCGGTATTCGATCGCTGATGTCTCTTCTGGCGTTAGCGGCGGGATACGGATATCTGGCGGAGCGCAGCACGGTGGTTCGTTGGATCCTATTCCTGGCCATGGTGCCATTGGCCATCATCAGCAACGGAACCAGGGTGATGATAACGGCTTTGATGGCGAACTACATCGGTCCTCAGGCAGCCGAAGGATTCATGCATGAATTCTCCGGCTGGGTGATTTTTGTAGTGGCCACGGCCCTGTTCCTGGCATTGCACAGTTTGACGATTGTGGTGCGCAAGTGGTTCGGATGGATGCCGAAAGATGAAAGCCAGCCTGCAACAGTGAAGGTGAGTCGATGAAATCCGGCGGCCGCTACTGGCTCATGATTGCGGTACTGGTGGGTGCAACCACGGGAATGGCCTACTTATCCCATGGGGAAGCTACCCCGCCTGCCAAACCGCTTTCCGATTTTCCATCTCAGATAGCGGGATACACGGTAGGCGCCAACTGGCCCCTGGATCAAAAAACCATTGATCTGCTCGGAGTCACGGACTATCTCAACCGCGGTTATGTGTCGAAGTCAGAAGGCCTCGTGACCTTATACATCGGGTATTTCCGGAGTCAGCGTACCGGCAAGAGCATTCACTCTCCCAAGAATTGCTTGCCGGGAGCAGGGTGGACGCCGATGACCGAAACCATCTATCAACTTCCGCTCGATGATGGCCGGAAAGTTCCCATCAACCTTTATGTGATTCGCAAGGATTTGGATGAACAGCTCGTGTTGTATTGGTACCAGGCGCATGGCCGTGTAGTGGCCAGTGAGTTCTGGGGAAAATTCTATTTGGTATATGACGCGCTGCGCTTGAACCGTACTGACGCTGCTCTGGTTCGCATCACCACTCCGATCTACAACGGTGATGAGCAGGGCGCGCGTACGCGGGCAGTCGCATTCGCGAAACAAATTACAAGTGACGTCGATCAGATCATCCCTCGGTGACCCAGGAGAAGGTATGCGTAACCGCTACATCGTCTTTGTTGTAACAGCTTTATTGGCAATCATTTTCGTTGGTTGCACTCGGAACCCGGAAGTCGCCAAGCGTAAGTACTTGGAAAGCGGCATGAAGTACATGGACCAGAAGAAGTACGATTCTGCCGTGATTCAATTCAAGAAAGCCTTGCAAATTGATCCGCGTTTTGCCGAAGCGCATTTTCAACTGGCCAACGCCGAGATGGATTTGAAGCACTTTCCCGAGGGTTACAAAGAGCTCAACCAGACAGTCGAACTGGATCCCAACCACTTCAAGGCCCGGCTGGCGCTGGGTAGCTTGTTGATGGCCGGCCATCAGTTTAGTAAGGCGGAAGAGCAGGCCAACTACATCATTCTGCACGATCCCAACGATGCGGAGGGATATGTCCTGCTGGGTAATTCTCTGCTCGGCCAGAAGCATCAGCAGGAGGCGGTAGACGCGTTCACCAAGGCCATCTCTCTGGATCCAAGAAATGTGGACGCCTACCTCAATCGATCTGTGCTGTATGCCTACATGAAGCAGGACGCCTTCGCCGAAGCGGACATGCGTAAGGCCATCAGTCTTGATCCGCACAAAATGGCTGCCTATGCTAACCTCGCGGGCTTTTACCTCTACCAGAAGGATCCCAAGAAGGCGGAAGAGGTCTACCGTTTAGCCATCCAGAACAATCCTGACTCTCCCATCCCCTATCTGCGTCTCGCCGGCCTGATGCTGCATGAGGACCGCAAAGCCGAAGGTGAACAGGTCATTCAGCAGTTGCGCGATAAGCAGGGGACATCCGCGGACGTGGCGATGGCGATTGGAGATTACTATCTGGCGGCAAGGAATCCCGACGCCGCTATCAAAGAGTACCAGCGTGGTTTGACCTACGAGCCAAAGAACGAAGAGTTGCAACTTCGTTTGGTGGAGACCTTGCTTAACACCGGCAAGATCGACGACGCCACGAAGGTAACCGATCGCATGCTGAAGGACAAGCCGGGCGACGTTACGGCGCGAATTACTCACGCCCGCTTATTGGCCATTAAGGGAAATAGCGCGGAAGCCATCACCACCTTGCGTGACGTCATCCACGATGCGCCCGATAGTCCTCAGGCCCACTATATTCTCGGACAGGTGCTCCGTCAGACCGGTGATTTGGCGGGAGCTAAGAGCGAATTACAAGAGGCCGTGAAGCAGCAGGCATTTCGCGGCCAGCCGGAGAGCCCGATGGTGCTCAAGGCCCTGGCTGAAACCTATCGTGACTCCGGAGATTACGATACTGCCCGGGAATACGCGGCGCGCTTGCAAAAGTTGAATGAAAATAATCCCGAGGCCCGCTTCCTGAATGCCACAATCGATATTGGCGCGAAGGATTACCCTGCTGCCCTCAATGAGCTGCAGGAAGTGCAGAAGACGGCGCCCAACGACCCAATGGTCCATCTCAACATGGCTTTCGCCTACGCCGGGTTGAAAAAATATGCTGAGGCGGAGCGTGAGTTCCAAACCACCATAAAGATATATCCGACCTTTGATGGCGCCTGGGCTGATTACATCTCAATGATGTTTGGCACCAACCAGGCACCCAAGGCACTCGCCCTGGCGAACCAGTACGTTACCGCCAACCCGAATCGTGCTTCCGCGCACTTTATCTACGCCTCGGCTTTGGCCACGGTCAAGAAGTACGATCAAGCTATCGCGGAGTTCCAGAAAGTTCTTGAAATTGATCCCAAGTCGATGATGGCGTACTTCCGCTTGGCCCAGGTTCACCAGTTTATGGGACAGACCGATGCCGCCCTGGACTCCTACCAGAAAGCACTTGCGCTGCAGCCCACTTCACCTGTCGTGAATAACGCGATTGGAAATCTGTATCTCAGCAAAGACGATTTGAAATCGGCTGGCAAGTACTTCCAGGCAGCTTTGGCGCAGGATTCTCATAATCCAGTCGCGGCCAATAACCTGGCGTGGGTTTACGCTGTTCAAGGCGAAAATCTTGACATGGCTCTCAGCCTTGCTACCCAGGCAAAGCAAATGGCGCCCGATATGACAGCGGTCAGCGATACCCTGGCATGGATTCAATATAAGAAGGGGAACTATCGCGTTTCCGTTTCTCTTGCCGAGGACGCGGTGAAAAAGGATCCACAGAAGGCTGACTATCGTTACCACCTGGGAATGGCCCTCAGTGGCGCTGGCGAACGAGATCGCGCGAAGACAGAGTTGCAGAAGGCGCTGCAGTTGAACCTGAAGGGTACTGACGCGCAGGAAGCCCAGAAGACCCTGGCGTCACTGCAATAACGGCACTCGTCGGGCGGCTTACGCTGCAATGCTGCTCCGACGGCCAACGTCATAACGCGTGAACTGACCTTACGACTGCCGGCGCGGGGCATAACGCGCCGGCGAAGGATCCTTCAAAACATGGTGATGCGATCGCGCCGCTGGATTCTTCGGATCGTGACGGCGGCTCCGATGTTGGCGACGTCTGTGGTGCTGTTGTTGCTTATAGCGCTGCCGCTGATGCTAATTGGCAAAGGCTTATCGGCCGAGCGATTTCCATTCCTTCATGCCTTGCTGGGCGAGAAGCAGGAAGCCAAACCGGTACAACCCACACCTCCCGCCGATCCCTACGGTGGAGCTCCAGTACATCTGCAAAAGGGAACCGGATATTTCACCATCGCTAAAGTCGGCAACCGGTGGACGTTAGTTACTCCCGATGGCAATGCTTTCTGGATGCGTGGAGTGCAGCACGCCAGCGAGTCATTCCTCGAGCCTGGAGTTCTCCAGCAAAAGTACGGAAACGTTAATATGTGGGCGACCCAGCGTAATCGTCGGCTTCTGTCGTGGGGCTTTAATGTCCTGGGTGAATATCATGAAGGTAGGGGCCTGCCGGTCGGCATGTACGGGAGCGCTGCGGGAAATCCAGTCAAACTGCCGTTTATCGTATTCCCCAATGTTCTATTGCAGGCATACAACACACCCGAACGTTTTGGTTTGCACGACTCAATAAAGAATATTGTTGCCGGTACATCTCCGAAGTATTACAACGCGTGGCGCGGCCGGATGGTGGACGTTTACGACCCGCACCTGCCGCAGGTTTATCGTGCTGCAGTGGCGCAGCAAGACAAGGCTTACACCGGAGGCTTCGAGGGGCAGAGTTGGGCGATTGGTATCACTCCCGACGATATGGATGTTCTGTTCCTGCTGAAAGGCGGCCCCAACGGAAAAGTGAACAGGTATTCCCAACCAGTGTTCCTTATCGCAATTGCGAAGTTCTCGTACACCAGCGAGGAAAATCCGCAGAAACGCGACTTCCAGGATCCTAAGCTCTATAGCAAGTACGCTTGGGTGGCCTTTCTGAAGAAAAAGTACGGCACCATTCAGGCTTTGAACTCCGCTTGGGGCAGCGACTACACGACCTTTGACGACGATGGTGGTTACGGCGACGGCAAGGGACTGCTGGATGAAGACGGTCGGCACACTGCATGGATCGGCACCGACTTCTTCGGTCTAACCGACACCAAGCCTGCGGTAAAGGCTGACATGGATGCGTTCCTCTATGAATTTGCGCGTCATTATGCCGAGACCGCGGTCAACTCAATTCACGAGTTGGACCATCATCACCTCATATTCTGTCCGAACGCCTTGAACTCCTGGGGCGCACGGGCACGCGAGCCAGTTCTGCGCGGTCTGGCGGATGGTGGATTCGACGCCCTGTTTGTTTCCTTCGATGCGGTGCGCCCCGATCTCACCGGCGATAACGAGACCTATGATATTACCGGCAAACCGGCGATCATCTGGTACGGAGTCATTGCGAATCGCGACTCGGGAATGCATGGTCTCCAACCCATCTACGGAGCTCCCGATTTTCCCACGCAGCAGGAACGGGGGGAGGCTTACGCCCGCGAGGTGACAGATTTCTACAACGCTCGCGGGAAAAATGGGGATTACTACGTGATGGGAATCGATTTCTGGGAGCTACTGGACAATCGCAGCGAGAAGACCAACTGGGGGCTGGTGTCACGCAAGGACAATGCCTACGACGGAAAAGAGGCTGTCCGTGCCGCCGGCAAAGACCCTTGGGGATATCCGACCGGAGGAGAAGATCAGGACTACGGCGATTTTCTTTCGAGCGTCCGAAATACGAACTTTGCAACCCAGGAATGGCTGGCACGCGACTTGGCACCGTATGCGCAGAAATCAGGAAAGTCCAAACCCTAATAGGCCTTTCACGAAGTGAGAATTGCTGATAGCGAGGAAGCCTTTGCCGGTCCCCACTTCAAAATGCGACGTGTCCTACGCTGATGTCTGCCGCTATCGTAGCGAAGCGCCTGACGGTTTTCTTGGATTTCCCGTCGTATGCGGTCGCGATGAATTGATGGCCAGTCGTTTGCGCGGAAGAGACCGCCTACTCGAAATTGGGGCAGGGGAGCGCCCTTTCCGAAGTGAATTGGCCGGGTTCACCGGTACCTATAGGACGATGGACGTTGATCCAGCCCAGAAACACGACTTCTACTCCATCGCAGAGATTGCCGGCACATTTGACGGAGTGGTCATGCGCGAGGTGGCTGAACACGTCCCCCGCGATTTGTTCTTCGAATACATCCGCAAGATCTATGACGTTCTCAGTCCTGGAGGCGTCGTGGTTCTCAGTACGCCCAATCCCTGGTCACCCTGGATGTGGTCTGATTACACCCATATCGTCGCGTGGCCACCGAGGGATATGTACGCGGTGCTTCGAGCGCACGGCTTCGAGGGAGTTGAGATTTTCCGAATCATCTGGCCATCCCGCTGGCTCTGGCTGAAGAAGATCTACTGGCGTATTCACTCTTCGTTCTATGCAATCGACTATGCCGGGAGTTACGTCGCTATTGGACGCAAGCCGACGCGGGAAAATGGTTAAGCTGGCCTGAAGGCTCTTCACGCGTAGAGCTGGGAGAACCGAGATCTTGACAGCGAGGATTTTTATTGTCATCGCGTTGTGCATATGGCCTAGTTCTTCATCTGCAGCTTCCCAAGCATCACCATTTCAATTCCTGCAAAAGCGTGGGCCGTATCCGGTGGGTTTGAAGGTCGTCGATCAGTACGATCGCTCACGCACTTACCCCGCTTCTCCCAAGAACTTGTCAAAGCCCTCTGAGGGCGACGATGCCCGTCCGCTGCAGACGCTGATCTGGTATCCGTCACTGAGAAGCACAGGTAAACCGATGACGGTCGGCGACTACGCCCAGCTTGCCGACACGGAGATCCACTTTGACGCGCCCCGTCCTGAACAGAATCGATGGCGTTCGCTATTGAAAAAATCCTTTGATATCCCGTTGTGGGCGGTGCGGGACGCGAAGCTGGCAAAGGGGCATTATCCGGTTATTATCTACGCCCCCAGCGATTCCTCCGTTTCGTGGGAGAATGCCGATTTGTGTGAATATCTTGCCAGTCATGGCTATTTGGTTCTCGCAAGCCCGTCAACGGGGCCGTCAAAGCGCGATATGACGGACGATCTGGTTGGGATCAATGCGCAGGCTCGAGACATCTCTTTTCTTATCAGTTATGCCAAGTCGCTTTCCGATACGGATTTCTCCGAGGTAGCTGTGGTCAGTTGGAGTTGGGGAGGGATTTCGAGCCTGTTTGCAGCGGCACGAGATCCTCGCATCGATGCCCTGGTATCCCTGGACGGCAGCATGCGCTATTACCCCGGTCTTGTGAAAAGCTCCGGGGACGTGCATCCGGAGCGAATGAGCATACCTCTTCTTTTCTTCACGCGAAATGTGAGCCTTGAAGATTTGGAAAAGGACGACGTTCTTCCCGCGGAAAAAAATGGTCCAGATGTTCTGAACGCCTGGATACACGGCGATCTTCTTACAGTGAATATGCTGGGCATGGCACACCCGGAGTTCAGTTCGATGTTTCAACGCAAGGAGAGTGCGCAACGCTTTGCGGAAAACCAGGTCGCCGATTACGGACGGGAAGACGCCAACATTAGTTACGCCTGGGTTGCGCTCTATACTCTGGAGTTCCTCGACGCCTACCTGAAACATGACGCTTCAGCGAAGGCGTTTCTTGCAAGGACCCCGGCTGAGAATGGGGTTCCCAAGCACTTTATGGACGTGAGATTTCGTGTTGGAAAGAAACCATCTTGATCCGGGGCCGGGGGTCAATCGCTGGTGTGACCTCAGTACCATTACCAACCCTATCTAAGCTCCCATCGGACTCACGCAGATTCCAGTGCACGAGGAAACGACTGAACCCATCCAAAACGCTGCACAAGTAAAAAAAGTACCGCACAGATTGATGTAGGAAACGTCGATATGCCAGTGCTGATGCGGGTGCAGCTGCTGCGGCTTGTCTGGCTTTCGTAGATACGCGGATTGATTTGTAGTCCTGTCGCAACCGTAGCCGTCCCTCGAAAACTTGAATCACACAAGCTCACCTGTTAATCTAACTAACTGGTTAATTAAATGATGCACAGTGTTACAAGGCGGCGTGGGACCCGGCGCCAACCCGAGGCCAGCCGGCGCGCGATTCTGCAGGCTGCCTTGGTTGAATTCGCCCAGGAAGGCATTGCAGGCGCGCGCGTGGATGCTATCGCTGCTGCCGCGGGCGTCAACAAGGCGTTGCTGTATTACTACTTCCGCGACAAGGAAGCGCTCTACGGCGCGGTACTCGATGACTTTTTCGTCCGGCTGCTCGGGCGTGTCACCCAGGCTTTAGACGGACAAGGTTCGGCGGGCGAGCGTTTGCTGACTTATGCCCGTGCCCACTTTGATTGCATCGCCGAATCCTTTCATTACGCCAGGCTCTTTCAGGGAGAGCTGATGAGCGCCGGCAGAGGTAAGCCGTCGCACCTGACGCGGGTGGTGGAGCGATACATTCGGCCAATCTCGGTACGTCTGGTTGCGGTGTTGCAGGAGGGCATTGCTAGCGGAGAATTCCGCCCCGTGGATGCCGCACAATTTGCGCCCTCGATCGCGGGAATGATTGTTCATTACTTTGTGGTTGCACCGGTTGCACGCAAGCTTTTCGGGAGAGATCCGTTCTCGCCGGAAGCTTTGCAGCAACGTCGCGCGGCGGTCCTGGATTTCATCGCAGCAGCGCTGTTCGCGAGTCAATCCGCAGGGGTGAAACTGGCCGCGGAAGTGGCAGTCCGGGCCGACGTGCGAAGCAGCACCGTATCGAAGATTGCGAAGACATCGAGGCGCCGGTTGAGTATGCAAGGGAAACGCAAATGAAGCCGAACAAGTTTTTTATTTTTCTACTGGTTCTGCTGGTGATCGCCACTGGGTATTACTTTTACTCCACCGATCGCACCACTGACACGGTGTTGATCGGGATTGTGGATGCCAACCAAGTGATCGTGAGCTCGAAGGTCATGGGCCGGATCGAGAAACTAAACGTGGACGAAGGATCGAAGGTCAAGGCGGGAGATTTGATCGCTGAGATCGACTCCGCCGAACTTGAGGCGCAGAAGAATGCGGCGGAAGCTACCATCCGCTCCTATGACTCGCAAGTGTCGTCGCTGCGCGCTACCGAGGCACAGACCATGGGCGAAACGAACAGCGGTGTGGTGAACGCGCAGGCTCGACTGGCGGCGGCTAAAGCCACGCTGGTGCAGGCGCAAGCGGACCTGGCAAGGATTGAAAGCGACTCGCAGCGCATGATTGCGCTGGCCAAAGTTGGCGTCGAATCTGAACAGGACCGGGTGCGTGCCGATGAGCAACTGAAAGCGCAACAAGCGGCGGTTGTGAGTGCGCAGAAAAATGTCGATGCGGCCCAGGCTGACCTGAATACTGCCATCGCACGGACCCACCAGCAGGGCGCCGCGGCGAGCAATGTAGCCGCCAACCAGGCGCAGGTCGCCAATGCGCGCGCACAACTGGCGGAGGCCGAAACCCGTCTTGGCTATACGAAAATCTACGCTCCTGTCAGTGGCACGGTTTCGGTGCGGGCCACACGGCAGGGCGAAGTGGTGAATCCGGGGACGCCGATTGTAACCATCATCGACTTTGGCGACACCTGGGTCCGGGCCGAGGCTCCGGAAACGGAGGCGCGCTTCATATCGGATGGCGACAAGCTGCAAGTCCGCTTGCCCGCGGGGAAGCCGATTGAAGGTACGGTGATCTTCAAGGCGGTGGAGAGTGATTTCGCAACCCAGCGGGACGTCAGCCGTCGCAAGCGCGACATCAAGACCATCGGCCTCAAGCTGAAAGTTGACAATCCTGACGGCTCTCTCGTCCCAGGTATGACCGCCGAAGTTTTGCTTCCGCAACAACTGACGAAAGGCACACGATGAACTGGTTCGCTCCAAAATCTAAACCGGCCGGATGCGATGCGCCAGCCAACGGCGATGCCATCGTGGTGGACCACGTCACAAAGAAATATGGCGACTTCACTGCCGTGGACGACGTTTCCTTCAGCGTGCATCAGGGTGAGATCTTTGGGCTCTTGGGACCGAATGGCGCCGGCAAATCCACGCTGATCCGCATGATGACGACGCTGCTGCCGCTAACCAGCGGCCGGGCGCTGATTAACGGTTTCGATGTTGCCAAGGATCCTGACTCAGCACGCCACTGCATGGGCGTTATTCCGCAGGCGCTGACCAGCGATATCGATCTTACCGTCGAAGAAAACCTCAGCATATACGCCAAGCTGTATGGTGTTCCTGCGGAGCAACGCAGGCACAACATCGACGATCTGCTGCAAACGGTGGACCTGACGAAGTGGCGCAATGCGCAGACCAAGACCCTGTCCGGCGGTATGCGCCGGCGGCTGGAGATCGCGCGAGGTCTCGTGCATAGCCCGAAAATATTCTTTCTCGATGAGCCGACCACCGGACTCGATCCCGTGTCGCGCGTGGCCGTGTGGGAGATGCTGACCGAGATCAAGAACCGGCGCGCATTGACGATCCTCATCACGACGCACTATATGGACGAAGCTGACCGGCTTTGCGACCGACTGGCAATCGTGGACCACGGCAAGCTAGTGGCGCTGGATTCTCCGATGGCGCTTAAGGCCAGCGTTCCGGGAACCAACGTGATTGAAGCTCAGTTCCTCAACGCACCGCCGGATTGGCACGAAGAATTAAACAAGCTCGAAGACGTTACCTCGGTGCAGCCGGTGGGTGCGGACATGTATCGCATTCTCAGCAGCAATGGTTCAAAGACCACTACTGAACTAGTGGAGCTCGCAGTGAAGTCCAACGTGCAGGTCAAGTCGCTCTCCGTCCAGAACACGACGTTGGACGATGTATTCGTGCACTACACCGGCAGGCAACTGCGTGATGAGCAGGTGAAAGCCTACAACTTTGTAATGCCCGATCGCCCGGGGATGCGGCCATGAACAGGATGTGGGCTATTGTCGAACGCGAGCTGCGGAAGTTCTTCCGCTCGCCAGCGCTCATGCTGGTGGCCATGGTCTTTCCCCTGGTGCAGCTCATCGTGTTGGGCAATGCATTCGGTGGAAAGATCAAAGACGCGCGGCTAGGTGTGGTCGATCAAGACCACGGTACGCAGGCAGTGAAGGTGATGGAGGCGTTGACCGCGGTGGAGTCCAATGCCCGGACCTTCGTTCCAGTGCCCTACGACAGCGACAAGCAGGCCATGGAGGACGTGCGCACCGGAAAGCTGGACGGCGCCATTATCATCCCGCCGGAATACTCACGACGCGTCTATGAGCAGAACCATCCGCGGATTGCCCTGGTGGTGGACAACACTGACAACTTCATGAGCTCGACGTTGGAACAGGAATTCAGCGACCTGACCAAGGCGTTGAATAATCCTGACGTCGAACCCTCGCGCATCGTGCAGCAGATTACGCTCGACACGGTTGAGCTGTATCCCTACATCGAATACATGAAATATCTGCTGCCCGGCTCCATCGCACTGGCCATGTTCGTCTCGGTCATGATCGGCGGCGGCATGTTGTACATCGACGATAAGGCGCGCGGGGTGCACGAAGGTTACTTGGTTACACCGATAACCAAGTTCGAACTGGTGGCTGGGCTAAATGTCGCAGGCGCAATCAAGGCCATCCTGGCAGGCATTGTGATTACCGTTCTGGGGTCGTTGCTGGCTGGCTTGGGTAGCATATTCACGCCGCAAAACATGCTCTACATTCTCCTGATGGTGGTAGCCACCTCGCTGACGTTCAACACCATGATGTTTCTGCTGATGGTCCGGGTAGAAGACCCTCTGGTGCCGCGCGCCATGTTTGGAATCCTGAACACGCTGCTATTTTTCCCCAGCGGTGCGATCTATCCAATTAAGGCATTTCCTGCGTGGCTCCGTGGAATCGCTTACGTTGATCCCTTCACCTACTCAGTACACGGGTTCAAGGCAATTCTGCTAAAAGATGCAGGATTTGGGGCCATCCGCACTGACCTTCTGTATTTGACCGTGGCCGCAGCCATTATGATTACCGCCGCCACCATGCTGTTCAAGCGGACGCTGTAGCCCGTCGGAGTTGCGCACCGAGCGTCGCCAAAAAACATTCTGGGGCCGCGGCAAACTCTCGTCCGCGAAAGGCATCTTGAGTAATGAATCGATTTCCTGTCACGCGCGGGGTCGGTATCATTCAAAATAACGATTTCCATCTTAGGAGGACGGCATGAAGAGTTTTCTGATTGGCTTGGGGTTGGGAGTTGGCCTCGGCATTCTATTTGCTCCCATGAGCGGCGAAGAGACACGTAACAATTTGAGCGACCGGGCCAACGATCTGGCGAGTTCGGCCCGCGAGACCTACGAACAGAACCGCGATCGCGTGCAGCGCGGAGTGCAATCCATCCGCGGCACCGCCGAGCGTGCCATGGGTAAGGTGCGGTCCGCCACCAACGACGTAACTTATCCCACAGGCACGGAGAGCCACTCGCCTAGCGGCGTCTGAATTGTTCCAAGTTATCCCCAAGAATTTCACAGGCAGACGACCGCATCGTCTGCTTTTTTCTTGCATTTCCAACATGCGATTTTCGGCCCGGAGTGCAGCCCCTCGAAATCGGCAAATCTCTTCCAACGCAGAGATCTCCATGAACCTAATCAGTTATGCTGCTAGAGGTCCTCTCATGAAAACCGGTGCAAAGCGTGGGGCCTGAGGGGCTAAAGCCCAGTCTTTAACGAGCCGTTTACGACACGGCTGAAGCCATGCCCCTTCAAAACCGATTTAATGAGATGGCCGGATAACTTCTAGCAGTAGCCTAATCCGATCAGCAGAGAGGAACCTATTGTGCAAGTATTGGAAAACTGGAATCCCCAGGGCATTACCGTTTATATGGACGACAAGCGCTTCGTGAAATGTGTCCTGACCGACTGCAAACTGGTTTATGGCGGTGGAGATGTGACCTGGGAGAATACCCAATTCGTTAACTGCCAACTCACCTTCGATGGCGCCGCTCAGCGCACGGTGGCTTACCTGCAGAACTTCGGTTTGATGAAGCCTCCGGTGACGAATACCACGCCCTCCGCGCAGCCAAATTCGGGAGTGAATTAGCTATCAGCCCTAAGCCAAATCTGTCGCCAGTGAGCTTTCCGTTGTTACTGGAACTCGACAGGATTGTCCGAGCCAACTTTCCCACCTTGGAGCTTGACATCTTCAATATATTTCGATAATAGTGGAAGTATGGAGAAAGTAAGACGGAAGCAGGATAGCGATCAGGTTATCCGTTATGCTGACATGCTCTCGGCGATGGGAACCGAGCCGCGGCTGCGCATCATGCAATTGTTGTTGGCAGCGCATCCCGAGGGACTGATAGTCGGCGACATCGGCGAGGAGTTAGACATCCCGAGTTCGACGCTGTCACACCATCTTGACAAGCTAAAGAACGAAGACCTGGTGAAAGTGCGCCGCGAAGGAACCTTCCTCTGGTACACGGCCAACACGGACGCCCTGCAAGAGCTCCTCGGATTTCTCTATGCCGAATGTTGCACGCGTAACAAAGCAGTGAAGCTCGAAAATATCATCACTTTGTGCAAATAGGAGATCATCATGAGCACTGATATCAAGGAAGTGGTGAAAGAGAAATACGGTCAGGCGGCGCTCCGCGTTCATGCGGGAGGCAGTTCCTGCTGTGGCGCGTCTGCGGCGACAGAGAGTTGCTGCGATCCGATCACGGCAAACCTGTACGACGAAGCGCAGGCGAACCAGATCCCGGAAGGCGCGCTGAAAGCCTCGCTGGGATGCGGCAACCCGACGGCCCTGGCCGAGCTGAAGCCTGGCGAGACCGTGCTGGACCTGGGTTCGGGCGGTGGAATTGATGTGCTGCTCTCGGCCCGGCGTGTGGGGCCAACCGGCAAGGCGTACGGACTGGACATGACCGATGAAATGCTGGCACTGGCGCGGGAAAATCAGAGCAAGGCGGGCGTGGAGAACGTCGAGTTTCTGCGCGGGGAAATTGAAAACATTCCGCTGCCCGACAACTCCGTCGATGTGATCATCTCCAATTGCGTCATTAACCTCTCTGCGGACAAAGATCGGGTGCTACGGGAAGCCTTTCGCGTGCTGAAGCCGGGCGGCCGCTTTGCTGTGTCCGACGTTGTGGTACATGGCGACGTGCCTGCAGAGGTGCGGCAAAACGTTCTTTTGTGGGTGGGCTGCATTGCCGGTGCGCTGCAGGATACGGAGTACACGTCGAAGCTCGCAACCGCTGGCTTCGAAGCCGTCGAGATCGAACCGACGCGGGTCCACAACATTGAAGATGCTCGCGTCTTTCTGCACGACCAGGGGGTTGACGTGGATGCCATCGCCCCGCAGGTTGACGGCAAATTCATGAGCGCGTTTATTCGGGCGCACAAGCCGCGGGATGAAACGAAGCCATAAGGGCGAGGAATATGCAGGGACGTTATAGCGTGCTGTTTCCATGTACAGGGAACCCGTCGTGCTCGATTATGGCCGTGGCCGGCGAAATCTCTCTAAAGGCTGGGGACAAGATAGCGGCGGCACATTACCTGAGAGAAATTGCCGACCTGAATAGTCTGGGCTCAGAACAGGCCAAGACAACGTTGACCAGCCTTTCACCAGTTGCGGTGCAGAGGTAGAAGCTGACTCGGGCGGCCACTGCTTCGGAGTATGGCGGTGTTGGCGGGCTTGGCGCGTGGTGCAGATTCCAACACGGGCCTGCTGACCCTTACTGCAATGACTGTCCTTGCTCGACCACCAGCTTGTATGCGATGTAGTACTTATAAATATTGCTGACGTACTGGACGGTCGTCTGTCCGACCCTCTGCGCCACTAGCAACTCAACGTTGCCGAACCATTTGTTGGGATCGAGCCCTTGGGCGGGAGCCAGCTTGCGAAGCTCCGCGATGCGATTGGGGCCAGCGTTGTACGCGGCAAAGGTGAGGAGCAAACGGTTCTCCGGGTCGATGTTCGGATCGCTAAAATATTTGTCTGCGATGGTTTTGAGCACCTTGACCCCTGCATGAATGTTGTTCCCGGCGGTCATTACATTGGGGATGCTGATGGGTGGCGCCGCCGCGGTTGACGGTTTGACTTGCATGATTCCAACTGCGCCGCCGGGACTTCTCGCCGATTGCTCCAACATGGACTCCTGATAGCCCTGGGCCACGACCATCAGGTAGTCAAAGCCATATTGCGAGGAATACTTCTTGAAGAAATCAGCGTTCTCATCGAATTTCTTTATCTCTTCTTCGCTGGTCGGATTCTTGATCCACTGAGTACTTTGCAAGTACCGCCGCATTAGGGTATTGCCAAAGGACGTTCCGGCGGCGTGGGTCTTGACCCACTCATCCACTAACGCCTTTAACTTGGGGTTGTTCTTGCGCATCGCCCATGCCAAGTTCTGCTGATTGGCGATGACGATGTTGGGTTGAGGGGTGATGTTGGGAAAGACACTGGCCCACAATTTGGCGCGCTCGTCGAGGGTAACGGTTGCTGGAAGTATGCCAGCGTTCACCATTTCCATCAGGTCTTCATCGACCAGGTTCTTGCCAGCACCTTCGATAAGGATGGCCGGCTTGCCTTGGCTGCGCAGCGAATCGTTTACCTTTTCCAAACTTTCGTAATAAGAACTGAGAGGATTAACGAAGACCTTTTTTCCGCCCAGGTCTTGCAACGATGAAACCGGACCGAAGTCCTTTCCGGTTACGAGGATCTGTTTTACGCCGGTTTGGATCGGGACCGAAAACGCAACTTGTTGTTCGCGCTCGGGAGTCACGGCCAAAGGGTATGCGATCAGGTCGCCAATACCTTCGTTCAAGTAGGCTTCAAGTTGATCGGGGCGAACGGGAATAAACGTGACCTGTACCTGTTGCCGGGTGTGCAGCTTCTGATTCACAAACTGTTGGAAGTTTTGCAGCGCCTCGTAAAAGATGCCTTCCGGCTTGCCATCCACGTAGAAAAAACTGGAGTGGCTGTAGAGGACCAGGGCCCGAATATTTTGGGCTTTCACCATGGCATCCAAGTCGCCTGTACGGCGCGCGAAGTTCACGGGCAGGCCAGTGTCGGGGGACTGGAGCGGAGCCTTTTCCGAGGATGACCGAGGTGTATGAGTTGACTGACTCTGCGCCGCAACCCCTATCGCAAAGCATATAAGGGAGAGGAGGCAGCCCGACAGCAAGAACCAGATATTTCTTCGCCGGCGCGTCGCATTCGTGAACACCATTGTGTGGTCACCCCTTGCATTCTACTCATCGCAGGCCGCTGCCGCTAACACGGAAAGCCTCGATCTGCAGTGCAAGCCTGGCTTCCGCCGGGCGGTTCTACTAATCGCGCTATACCTGCAGGACGTCCCCTTCGCGCGCGACCATTTGGTACAGCACGGGGTTGACGAAGAATCCGATGAAGAGGCGGGAGATAAGGCCAGCCACGATGACGATCGCGAAGGGTTTCTGCGTGGCCGAGCCAATGCCAGTGGAAAGGGCAGCCGGAAGTAGTCCCAGGCACGCGACCAGGGCCGTCATCATGATGGGACGAAGCCGCAGAAGTGAGGCCTCTCGCGTTGCCGTGGCGATGTCCATGCCCTCCAGCCGCAACTTGTTGATGTAGGACACCAGAATGACCGCCGTCTCGACGGAAACGCCCAGCAACGCCACCAGCCCCAGGACCGAGGACACGCTGAAGGGGGTATGAGTGAGCTTCAGAGCCACCAACGCACCAACCGGCTCGGTCATGATCACGCCCAGCGCGATAGTGACAGGGAACTTGAAGTTGCCGTACAGCGCGAACAAAATCATGAAAATGAGAACGACGGCCAGCGGCCCGATGATGATAAGTTGCGCTTTCGCGTCGAGAAGCTGACTGTATTCGCCGCCCCAGGATAGCCAATAGCCTTGCGGCAGAGAGACGGCTTTACTGACGGCTTTTTGTCCATCTCTCACCGCCCGTTCCAAATCGCGCCCCTCGATGCTGTATTGCACTCCGATGTAGCGGGAGTTGTTCTCGCG
Organism: uncultured Acidobacteriaceae bacterium; assembly: GCA_963755865.1. GTDB lineage: Bacteria > Acidobacteriota > Terriglobia > Terriglobales > Acidobacteriaceae > Bog-257. The sequence goes on from CAVWLY010000018.1 coordinate 191,423, forward strand.
ATAGATGAAGGATGCGCCGTTACCTTGGCGAATATCGGCGAGCTGACTGACCGGAATCTGCTTGCCATCGGGGGTACCAACCAGCAATCCGCCGATCTCATGCGCGCTGCTGCGGAACTGGGGCTGCATGCGGACCACCAAGTCGAACACTTTTTCTCCCTGGATGACTTGGGTCACGGCTTGTCCGCCGACGGCCGCCGAAATCACGGCTTCAACGTCGGCAACGTTGATTCCATAGCGCGCAATTTTGTCGCGGTCCACATCGATCAAGAGACTGGGTTGTCCAAGCTCACGAACGACGGTCAAGTCGGTAAATCCTGGAGTTTTGGATAGCGTGTTCTTGATCTGAACTGCCTTGTCCTGAAGAACGGTTAAGTCCTCGCCGTAGATTTTGACGGCCAGAGAACTTTTGAGTCCGGTCAAGGCTTCATCGACGGCATCCTCGGCCGGTTGCGTGTAGTTGAAGATGATTCCGGGAAATGCGGTCAGTTTCTTGTTGATTGATGCGATCAATTTTTCTTTGGTATTGAGATCGCCGCTCCAGGCCCTATCGTCGTAGGGTCTCAGTCCAACGTAGAACTCGCAATTGAAGAAGCCGGTCGGGTCAGTGCCATCGTCGGGGCGTCCCAACTCCGAGCCCACCACCGTGACTTGCGGATACGACATCAGGATCTTGCGAATCTGCGGAGCAATGCTGCTCGCCTCCTCGAACGAGATGGTGTAAGGCATAGTGGCCCGCACCCAAAGAGCGCCCTCGTCCAGATGCGGCATGAATTCTCCGCCAATGTACGGAACTAATAACAGCGTCAAACCGAAAATCACTGTCGCGATAACCAGGATCAGTTTGGGCCGTGCCAGGGCCCAATCCAACTGTTTTGCGTACTGATTCTTCATCCACTCATAGGCGCGGTTACGATGCTCGCGAACTCCGCTCTTGAACCACGACGAGGCCAGGACTGGAACCAATGTGAGTGTGAGGATCAGCGCGCCCACCAACGCGAACGACATGGTCTCGGCCATGGGGTGAAACAGTTTCCCAGAAGGCCCGCTGAGCGCGTAGATAGGTAGATAACCCGCCAGGATGACGGCTACCGAGTAAAAGATTGGCCGGTCAACGTCTTTCGCCGCTGCCAGAATAACTTCATGCAGGCTGTATTCCTGGCCCTGTCGAAGCGCGAGTTCACGGAAGATGTTTTCCACCATCACTACCGTGCCGTCGATGATGATGCCGAAATCAATCGCGCCAATCGATAGCAGATTGGCGGCGCCATCGTGGGCATGCAACACGATAAAGGCAAACAGCAGAGACAGAGGAATCGTGAGCGCCACGATGATGGCCGCACGCAGATTGATCAGGAAGAAAATCAGAACGATCAGCACCAGGACCATGCCGCGGAGCAGGTTGCCCTCCACGGTATCGGTGGTCAGCTTTACCAGGTCGCTGCGATCGTAAAAGGGATGAATCTTGACGTCGGGCGGGAGGATGCTCTGGTTCAGTTTCTCAGTTTGAGCTTCCACGGCCTTAAGAACATTTTGCGTCTGCTCTCCGCGGAGCATGAGAATGACGCCTTCCACCGCATCGTCATTTTTCTGATAACCGAATTCGCCCAATCGGGGCGCGTGGCCGATCACCACATCGCCCACATCCTTTACCCGGATAGGCGCACCGTTGTTGCTGCCGAGAACGATATTGCCGATATCATCCGTGTTGCGCACCAGCCCAATGCCGCGCACGTAATAAAACTGGCCGCCCTGCGAGTAGAATCCCCCACCGGCGTTGGAATTATTCGCGGCCAGAGCTGCCATCACTTGTGGCACGGTCAGGTGATATCCGTAAATTCGCGCGGGGTCGAGCAGCACTTGGTACTGCATCGTCGTCCCGCCAAATCCGGAGTCGTCGGCAACTCCGCGGACAGAACGATAAGCCCGCTCTACCACCCAATCTTCAATGGTCTTCAGATCTTGCGGACTGCGGTCGGGACTTTCGAGCACATAGCGATAGACCAGGCCGCTCGGGCTGAAGAGCGGAGCCATGGACGGGGTAACTCCAGTAGGCAGGCTGGCGTCGGAGATGCGCTGAAAGACAATCTGCCGCGCGAAGTAATCGTTGGTGTTGTCTTCGAAGGTCAGGATGACATCCGAAAGACCATACAGCGAGATCGACCGCATCACTACCATGTGCGGCACACCATTCATTGCCAATTCGAGAGGAAGCGTTACCAGGCGTTCCACTTCCTCGGCGGCGTGGCCGGGCCATTGGGTGATGAGCTCAACTTGCGGAGGAGAAAGGTCAGGGTAAGCATCCACCGGCATGCGTTGAAACGAGATGATGCCGGCGACCATCATGAAGACGGTCAGCATCAACACCAGGAAGCGCTGACGCAGCGATGCTTGTACGATTCGATGAATCATTCAGTTGTGGACGCCACCGTCCAGCTCACGGTTCCTCTTCCGATACTTGTCACGGCTAGCGTTGCAGCGAGTTCGCAAACTGCAGAAACAAGCTGCCGTTCCCTACAACGTGATCACCAGCGTTTAGCCCGCTGGTGATTTGGGTTTGTCCGTTCAGGCTGTCGCCAATCGTTACACTGCGTCGTCCGAACTTCTGCGGGGCCGCCTCGACATACACGAACGGCTGGTTCTCACTGTCGCGCAGAACGGCGGCGTCCGGCAGTGCAATCGCATTTTGAATGCTGCCTGCATCCACCGTGGTCACCACGTACATGTCCTTCTTCAGCTTGTCGCCCGGGTTGCTGGTCTCAATGCGTGCCTGCAAAGTTCGGGTATTCGGATCCAGCGAAGCGGCCACGTAGGAGATGCGTCCGTGAAAAATGTCGGGATACGACTCTGTCTGGATGGTGACCGGATCGCCCACGCGCACGTTCGGCAAATCCTTTTGGTAAACATTCACCAGCACCCACACGTTGCTGGTATCGGAAATCATGAAGCACTGCGTGGCCCCGGTCTGGATCAACTGCCCCACAGCTACGTTCTGTTCGACAACTTGGCCCCCAATGGGCGCCCTCACCGGAACCTCAAATGATGGCGGAGACTTTACCAGTGCATCCGGATTGGTAATTCCGAGCACCTTCAGCGCCGCCTCTGCCGCAGCCAAGTCCCCGCCCGCCTGCACCTCGGCCGATTCCGCCTGCTCCAGATTCTGTTCGGCCAGAGCGTGGTGCTGATATAAATCACGGGCTCGAGCGGCCGCCTTCACCGCGAGGGCATACGCGTCTTTTGCCTTAAGATAATTGGTGCGAAGCTGGGAAAAATCGGGACTCGCCACATATAACATCGGCTCGGCCGGGGTTACTCTCTGACCGGGAACGACCACGATCCGGCTCACCGGCCCGCTGACCTGCGTAATCACTGGGGTCGTGTGGAAGCTGTTGTAGGCTACCGAGCCAGTCAGGCGCAGGGTCCGTTTCAGAGTGGTGGGCTCGACCGTCAGCACCTGGACATGCGACATCTGGTCCTGCGGGATGGTGAACAGCTCCGCGGTGTTTGCATTGTTCGCGGAGTGGTTCTCTTCGCCGGCTTCAGAGCCTGCGCCATGGCACCCAATCAAGCCCAGCGTGATCAAACAGGCAACTGCCAATGCCGCTATGCCATGCCGAGCAATCTTTGGATATCTTCACGGCAGGTTCCTCGTTCCCACAGCTTCCTTCAATTGTTCGAGCGCGGTCATATAAGAAGACAATGCCTGGCGATAGGCCAACTGAGTAGCGCGGTAGCTACGCTCCGCATCGAGGAAATCGAGCAGACTAGCCGCTCCACGCTTGTAAGCGTACTCACTGATATCGCGCGAATCCTGCGCCTCCTTCAAATATCCCGAAGCATAAAGTTGGACCACTTCTTCGTTACTTCGCAGCGCTTCGTATGCGTCGCTGACGTCGGAGAGAACCGTATCACTGCCCGAGGCCTGAAGTTCCTGGGCTTGGGTAAGAGCATAGCGGGTGCGCGCGATCTCGCCCTGATTTCGATTGAAGATGGGTAACGCGAAATTCACGAAGAAGGAAGCGGTATTCTCGCCCGAAACGTGCGTATAGTCGGCGGTGCCGCTCACGTCTTGTTTGCCATTGGCTTTCGCCAGCAAAATCTGGCTTTGCAGCGGCGGTCACCCCCAATTCGGCGGCGCGATAATCTGGACGTTCCTGCAGCGCCTTGATTTGCAAGTCCTCCAGCTTCGCTTTAATGCCTTCGTAGGATAAATCGCCAACCACATCATAATTGGCAGGGGACTGCGTCATAGCCAAGCAATCCCCGCAAGTGCGATCAGCGCCTGCACTCTTGCCAGGCGGGCAGAAGAAACGTCCGTTTGAAACTGCAGCAACTGCAGTTTGATCTTCAGATAATCGCCTTCGCTGATGTAGCCCGACTGATACTGAGCCTGGCCGATATCTACCGTCTGCTGGAAAGCTCTTCAAGTCCTGCAGGGCAAACTGCAGTGTCGATTCCGCCAATAGGACCGCGATGAACTGCTGCGCCACATTAAATGTCAAAGTGCGTTCCGCATCGGTGACTTGGGCGCGGGTGACGGCGGTCTGGTCCTGGGCCGCTTGCAAGCGGCGTTGACGTTTATGACCGCGCTCGAACAAGTATCCGATGCCAAGGTCGAATTGCTGAACCTGGTTGAGGTTGTCGGCACTGAAGTAACTGGGGTCAAAAATGGGAACGAACTGGGAATCAAACAGAAACGTCGGATTGGGACGAAGATTGGCGGTGATTTCCTGAGCCTGGTTTTGAAGAATCAACGTACGGGTGGCCTTAAGCGAGTGGTTATGCGCAAGCGCCAAGTTAATTGCCTGATCAAGCGTGATGAGCGTAGGGGTTTGTCCCTCAACGGCGGGCGCAAGCAGCAGGCAAGCCAAAGCTGCCAGGATGATGATCCAGAAGTGCGGTGGACGCATAAGACTCAAATCTAAAATGCAAGGCCTTTGGAGTGAAGTCGGTAGTGGGTTCCCCGGGCTTTCACTGCCGAGCCGTACTCCTCTGCCGCACCCCGTGGAAGTGGCAAACGCCCCTCCGGAGCAACGCAAACCTTGTAAGCAGAAAACACATTGTAAATCAGGAAGTTGCGGAGTAAAGAGTTCGGGGACTAGAGCTGGGCACTAATGTCTAATCTGCTACACTCGAATGCTTTGGATAGACTGGCTGAGTCTGCTGTCCACCCGCGCTCGAATTTTGTAGCGTATGCCGTCGCCATCCTGCTCGGCCTATTCTCCGGCTGGGTCAATCAGACCGTCGACGACGCTCTGCTCACCGCGCTTTGTGTGCTCGCGTCCACCATGATTCTGGGAGTGTGGAAGTCGCGGCGGCCGTGGCGCTGGGTGCTGCTGGTATGGGTGGGCGTCCCCATTGTGCTTGCCTATTATCAGTTTATTGTGAAGTGGCCGCACGATCGCGGCCAGGCTTATGGGGCATTTGTGCAACTGCTGGCAGCCAGTGCAGGCGGCTTTGGGGGCCACTTCATGCGCCACATGATTGACCACGTGTTTCTGAAACAGGACTAGCTGCTCAACCGGGCTGGTACCCTGTGACGGCAGGCGGGTAGAGCATTTGAATTGGCGCCGAGGATGACGCGGCCGCCAACTGCACCGCGCTGAGGACGGACTTGAGCGACTCGATGTGGCAGACGGCATCCACCGGAGGCGGCATGGATGTCAGCGAATCAGTTCCGCTGCATAGCAGAATGACAGGCGCGGGAACCCCAGGCAGCAACTTCAGCCGCGCAATCCACCCGTTGGCGTGGTGCGGGCTGAGGATGACAATGACGTCGGCTCGCTCATCGCGATGTGCACTGACTTGATGAAGGCTGTGGGCAATGCGCAGCCGAAATCCACCGATACGCAGTGCTTCCAGCACAGGAGCGCTCGCGACGCAATCATCACAAAGGAATAGGACCCTGTAAGGTGGCATTAAAACTCCCACCTACCGGTTCCTGAGAGTTACACCATTAAAGCAGAGCGGCGGACAGGATGACCGTGACCTGAATCACGCTGCGTGGTGATGGCATTGCCGATTACCCAAAAACCGTGCGCCGTTGTCCAACTTAGAGCAGTTTCATGGTCGGTGTATCCCAGCGGTTGCTTTGGCTTCAGCCATGCCGAAAGACGGCAACGAAGGGGTGCGGTCTTTAGGCCCAGAGGGATTACCTCAAGCGGCTAAAGACGAGATCATAAGAGATCCGCGCGGCACGACTGAACAGGCTACTGAAAAAGTCAGAAAAGCAGATCTCTCGCGGGCTGAAGCCCGCTCGTGATGACAAAAATAAATGACTTATCGGCACGACTGAAGTCGTGCCCACAACCAAGTGCCAATCGCGTTTTTCAGCAAACTGTGAAGCCGTCCCCTTTCAAATCCGGGATACATCGACTCTAAGACCGTTTCAACCTCCGGCCCGCTTCGGCAAGCTTATGCCGTCCACGATGGCCGCCGGATTTTGTACGAACAGCGCGTCGGCGACACTGGGTCCCGCGAGTTCGGTGATTACCTTACGAGCTTCCGACAATACCGGCCGACGGCGGGCAGGGTCGTGCGCATCGCTGGCGATCACGTGAATGGCTTGACGCTTAAGCAGCCATTCGGCCATCTTCTGTGAGCGGCTTCCCCAGTGTCCGGTGAAGGAATTGGCTGTGACCTGCACCAGGCAGCCTTGCTCCACGAATTCCAGAACCATCTCAGGCTTGTTCAGCAGCGGCCGGTTGCGCTCTGGGTGGGTGATGATAGGAAGCATGCCACTGCAGGAGATGGACATCAGGTTCTGCTTTACCTCGGGCGGGAGGCCGAAGTCACTGAACTCAACCAACAGATATTGCGAATCGCCAATGGTATAGCGGCGTGGATGGGCTAGAGCATCTTGAATGTTGTCGTAGGAAAAATGGAAATCGCAGCCCAGGCTGAAGGCCAATTTTCCGTCAGCCGCGTCGCTGAGCTGGCCCAGCATGTCGGTGTAGCGATCGCGGTCGTAGGTGAACACATCATTGCAATGCGGCGTGGCCACAATGTGGGTGATGCCATCGCCAATGGCTACACGACACATTTCGGCCGTCAAATCCCAGGACTTGGGACCATCGTCGATACCGGGGAGAATGTGGCAATGGATGTCAACCATGTTCAGAAAAAAGAAAAACCACGGATTTACGCGGATCGACACGGATCTCAAGAAGATTTATCCGTGTGAATCGGTGACAATCCGTGGTTCAGCCTTCTCCGTAGCGCTCGCGCATGAACTCTGTCATCGCGTCATAGGCCGCGCTCAGCACCGGTTCCTGCGGCAGGAACACAATGCGAATGTGCCGCGTGCCGGGCTTTTCGCCGAAGCCGGAGCCGTGTACCACCAACACATGCTTCTGCTTTAGCAGATCGGTGACGAAGGTAAGATCCTCCTCGGGAATGTCGAGCGACGGATGCGCGTAAAACGCACCTTTGGGAGCCACCAGCTTCACCCGCGGCGTGCGTTTCGCCCACTCGACGGTGAGGTCGGCGCGCCGCTTCAATTTGGCGAGAACTTCAATCAGGTGGTCCTGCGGACCTTCCAGCGCTGCGCGAATGGCGTGCTGGAAGGGATGCGGCGCCGACAAGCGCGCCCGCAGCAAGCGGTGCACAGCCTCCATGTAAGGATGCAGCACCTCGCGCGGTCCGGTTGCGATTGCCCATCCGATGCGCCAGCCGGGAACCAGATACGCCTTCGAAAGTCCGTTAAAGGTGACGATCGGAACGTCGTGCGCCAGCGTCGCAATCGAGATGTGTTTCGCGCTGGGATCGAAGATCAGCTTGTCGTAAATCTCGTCGGCGAAAACAACCAGGCCGTGCCTGCGGGCAAGCTCGAGAACTCTCTCCAGCGTACGCTTCGAATACACCGCGCCCGTCGGATTGTTGGGATTAATCAGCAGGATGGCCTTGGTGCGCGAGTTGATCTTGCGCTCCATGTCAGCCACATCGGGCTCCCAGCCATTGTTCTCGTCGAGATCGTAGGCGTTGACCGGGCAATCGAGCTTGGCCATGATGGCGCCGTACAGCGGATATTCCGGAACTGGGCGTCAGCACGTTGTCGCCCGGATTGAGCAGCGCGGTAATGCAAGTGTCAATGACCTCTCCGCTGCCATAGCCGACGAAGATGCTCTGGATGTCGCGAAAGCCATTGCGCTCGGCCTCGCGGTGAATGGCCTCCACCGCCGGCTTGATACCAAGCGAGTCGGCATATCCGTTGTGGCCGTCCACCATGGCTTTCACCACCGCCTCGATCATGTGGGGCGGGGTGGGGAAGTCGAACTTACAGGGATCGCCGATGTTGAGGTAGAGGAGCTTGTGGCCTTCGCGGGCGACTTCGTCGGCGACGACGGCCAAGATCACGAATCGCATAGCGCACATTGGCCATGCGGCTGGCAGCCAACACTCTGGAGATTTCTTGAGTAGCCATCACGTTCCTAACTATATTTTAAGTCAACGCTTCGTCGCCACACTCTAGTGATTTTAGATCCAACGCGGCCTACCCGCTGACCCTTCACGGGAGCCGCACCGATTGAATCTGTGTAGGGGTGCCCGAGGCCGCCGCAGCTTCCAGTGGGGTCGAGGGCGTGTCGTGTAAAAGAAAATCGCAAATTACGCGATTGAACTCGTCCGGCACCTCTTCGTAAGGAACATGGCCGACGCCATCGAGCATGACGAGCGCGCTGTTTTTGAGGCGGCGCTGCAGTTCATAGGCTGACGACGGATACACTGCCCTATCGCGGGAACCCCACAGCAGCAATGTGGGCAAGTCGTTGATCGCCGGCAAAGACTTCTCAATTAGCGCCAGGTCGCAATGCCACGAGCGCACAATGCGCAGGACATGCTCGAAGCTTCCTGGCACGTCCAGACCCGCGGCATAGCCTGCGATAGTGCCCGGCCGGATACGCTGTTGATCGCCGTACAGCTTGCGAAGATATCGCTGCATCAGCCAGCGCTGCCTAGGAAGGACATAAGTGACCAACACGCCGCACGCCGCCATGGAGAGCAAGCGAGTCAAAAAGCGGCCGTAGCTGGACCACGGATTGATCGCGGAATTAAGTATCAGCCGGCGGATGAGGTTTTGCTTCGATCGCTGGGCGGCCAGAGCAGCCAGGACAATTGCCAACCCGCCGCCGCGAGAGGTGCCCAGAACGTCCGCCTGCTCCATTCCGACATGTTCCATGAAGCGCAGAACACCTTCGGCGTCGCTGGCCAGCGAGCATTCGGGTCGCTCGGGGCGTTGAGAGAAACCGCACCCCGGCAGATCGATAGCATAGACCGAGAAGTGTTGGGCCAGCGCCTGCATATTGAAGCGCCATGAAAACGAATAGGCCATGAATCCGTGGATCAGCAGCAGCGGCGGACCGGAACCGGCATGCAGATAGCGCCACCTGACACCGTCGAGGGTCACACTGCACTCTTCGGTTCCAGGAATTCTGGCGACTTCCGGAATCGCTGCAACCTGCTCGGCTGTTTCTAGTTCTGCCATGTCGTGCAACCAATTGGTTCGGTCAGAGAATCCTAGAAATCGATATCGCCTCTGTCGCACCTGGGGAGAGTGAAAGCTCTCCCCGTTTTTTTGGCCTAGGTGAATTCTAGACCTTCATGGCTGGTTGTCGAAGTGACAGAAGCCAGGGGATAGGGGTTAGTGGATAGGGGATAGTCTCGCCTGTCAATCATCTGGGGCAATTCAACCCAGTTCCGCTCGCAGGACGGAATTAAGGTAGCCCACCGCAGAGGGTACGTGAATAACTGTGTCGTCCCTGAAGGGACTCCGGTCAATTTACCAATTTACCCAGCATTCCGCCTGCGGCTCCATGCTGGGCTAGACTCTTTCGCCCTTGCGGGGCCGGATTTGGCGCGCTCATTCCATCGAGCTAACTTTAAAATAAGTTCTCACGCAGACTCTTCAGGGGTGGGAATATGGATCACAAAACTTAGTCCCTCGGGGACGGCGCCATAGCCCGACAGTCGGCGTTGTGCCACGGCTGAGGCACTCTGGACAGATAATCAATCGTGGTTATGGGTGTTCTCGGACGAGTGCTTCAGCGGCCGTTCGCGATACCCCGCAGCCACCAAATTCCGATACGAAACGCACACAACCAAACAACCGCCGCCTTTGCCTGCACCAACAAGAGGCGCGAGTAGTTCTGAGAGGCGTTTAGCGTGTTTGCGGTCGTATCCAGAATATCGTAAGGCCGCCGGGATTCACGCACGTGTGACAGAACAGCAAATGCAAGACCTGCTAGTCCTAGAACAGAAACTGCCGCGCCATACAATGCCCATCCGGGGTTGTGTGTGCCACGGCTAGAATGTCGTGTGCTTCTTGTGCCGCAAAAATCGCGACCGCAACAGCAATGATGCTCACGAGGATGGGAAACATAATCGACGCTGTTTCCCGTAGTGAGTAGGTTTCACCCGAACGCCAAGGGCGGTGGCCCCATGACAGTCTCAACACAGCAAAGGCACATATGACGACAGCAAAAATCGAGTACCGCAGGATTGACCCGAGAAGGCTGCTTGCTGCTGATGCTATGCCCATCTTCGCTACTCTCCGAATTGCACCTTCACCGTCTTGATCTCATACGGGTTCGTGGGCACGATTAGGACGTTGGGATCGGCGGCCAGAGACAGAGGACGCTGCGCGACCTCCATCAGGTTCATCTCCCACGCTGCTACACCGGGCTGAGGCAGGTTGAGATGGATGTCGCCTTTCTTTCCCGCCCATTCGTAGAAGCGAATGATGAGCCCGCCTTCCTCGGGATGCACAGTTCGAGGTTGGCCATCATAGACAGCCTGCACCGGCGCCTGCGGAGCCTGTTTTTTGATCGCGGTTATCACCACGTTGTCCTCAGTGGTGCTGAAGAATGATTTCTCCGCGGGCAGCGTGCCGGGATGTTGCGTAGTCGTGACCGCCATCAACGGATAGTTCAGCTCGTAGCCTTGATGCACAGTCATCGCTTCGCGCCAGGTCCCGCCGTGCGGATAGAGCGAGTAGGTGAACTCGTGCAGTCCCTGATCGGTTTCAGGGTCAGGCCAGGTCGGCGACCGCAGCAATGAAAGGCGCAGCACGTTGTCCTTGGCGTCGTATCCATACTTGCTGTCATTGAGAAGGCTGAAACCATGAGTTGCATCGGAGATATCGGCCCAGCGCAGCGCCGGAACCTCAAACTGAGCTTGCTCGGCTGGAGTGTTACGCGTGGTGGGCCGCTCGACTGTGCCGTAGGGAATTTCGAACGTCGCCTTATCACTGTGCGCACTTACCGGAAATGCGACTTTCAGCAGGATGTGTTGCTCGTGCCAGTCAGCTTGCATGTGAACATCGACCCGGGGGACGCCGGGGTACATCGTAATGTCCTGCACGAAGCTCGATTTCTGGAAGTGATGGCGCACTCGAATCACGGCGCGGAGAGGAGTGTTCTCCAGCAGCTTCACCTCGTCCGCCTGCATCAGGTCCCAATGCTGCTTGACGAAGTCGGCGTCGACGTTCCATGCGTCCCATTTCTTTGGCTTGTCAACAAAGGTTTGCAGCAGGTTACCGCACGGCAGCCCATCCGACGATGCCGCGGGCGAGCCTTCACTTTGCACTGGGAGCGCCAGTGCTTCGGTGTTGCTGCGCTTGTCGTAGAGACTGGTGATGCAGCCGGTCTTGGGATCGACTTCAACACGCATGAAGCTGTTCTCAAGGCGAATGAACTCATTCAGTCTGAATTCCACAGTACCGATTAACTCCTGACCTGGGGGCACAAGGGTGCCCAGTAGGCGGGATTGCGGCTTCACCGGTATAAGTTTTACCAGTTTGTACCCGGTCGCAGGGATGTCCTTCGCCAGCAGACGCAGTCTCATGCGGCCGGTCTGTGGATCGGTGCTCAGCACTTCCAGCGGCATGCCTTTGCTGTCAGGCCCAATTGCGCTGAGCTGTTTCACCGGCGTCGGGAACTGCACGTCGAACTCGACTTCCTCCGTCCTCGTCCATGACAGCGGATTGAAGACCAGCACGCTCACGCCATCCGACTGCACGTGCGAGGCGATGTCGGACAAGCCGGAGTCGATGATGTCGCGATCAATGCGCGAAGCAATGGCGTACTTCCGCGCCGCGTCCACGTAGTTGATGTGAATGCCCGAGCCCGGCAGGATGTCGTGAAACTGGTTGAAGAGGATATCTTTCCATGCGGTATCAAGGTTTTGCTGCGGCCATGTCGTGCCGAACAGCATGTCGATCGAGGCGACCTTCTCCGCGTCCAGCACCAACTCTTCGTTCAGGCGATTGCCGCGCTTCTCCTCCGACTGAGTGGTCTGCACGCCGCGATGGTATTGGAAATACAGCTCGCCATCCCACGTAGGAATTTTCAGCTCGCTCTTGTTCTTCTCCAGGTCGGCAAAATACTGCGCGGCGGTGGAGAAATTGATTTGCGGATAGACGAGGTCACCCTTCTGCCAGCGCAGCGCGGTGTCGAGATCGACGCGCGTCGGGCCTCCGCCGTGGTCTCCCACGCCGTACAGGTACATCGTATCCAGACCGCCAGGCGGCGCCGAATCCGTTCCCCCGTTGTACTTCCACATCATGGGACCGTAGATCGAAGCGTCGCGGGCCATTTTTTGCGGATCGATCGCGTTGGCGTAGTCGCTGGGGAAGTACGTCAGCAGGCGACTGCCATCGGGGGCCTCCCACCAGAAGAGGCGGTAAGGAAACTTGGTGAACTCGTGTGCCCACAACAGCTTTTGGGTGACGAAGTAGTCAATGCCAGAGCGCTTGTAAATTTGCGGCAGTTGCCAGTTGTAGCCGAACGAGTCAGGATTCCAGCCAATGTTGATGTCAACGCCGAACTTCTGCTGAAAGTAACGCTTGCCGTAGAGAATCTGACGCACCAGCGATTCACCGTCGGGCATGTTGAGGTCGGGCTCGACCCACATGCCGCCGATCACCTCCCAGCGGCCTTCTTTCACCCGCTGCTGAATCTCCTGGAACATTGCGGGGTATTTTTCTTCAATCCACTCATACGCCTGCGCGGTGCTGGCCGTGAACTTGAAGTCGGGATACTCACGCATGAGCTGCAGCGCGGTGCCGAAGGTGTTGCGGACGACTTCGACGGTTTCCGTCCACGGCCACAGCCACGCCATGTCAATGTGGCTGTTGCCTACGGCGGCGATGCTGAACTGCTTTATGTACGGACGCAGCACGTCGAGCCTGGCTTGGGCCTCGCGGAGGGATGCGTCGAATGCCTGCTGGTCACCGTGGTCGAGCGCAGCAATATTTATGGTCTTCACGGCTGCGTCTAATTGCTGCTGACGTTCGGCTTTGCCGTCGGGATAGGCGGCGATAACCGGCTCAGCCGAGAGAATCTGCAGCCGCATCAGCGCGGGATCGGGTCGGCCGGGCGGAGGCTGAATGAGTAGTTCAGCATGTTCGATGCGGGTAGAGTTCCCTCCACAGCAGCCGCCTCCGCCGGAATCGAGCACACGGACAGCCGCCACAAGCTTCTGCCCCGGTTGAGCGTTTTCGATGAGCGCGATTGGGACTTGCCCATCTTCGTCGGTACGCGCAACCATATTGCCGTTGGCGAAGACGCTGATCTGGATGGCGTCATCGCTACTGACGTGGAGATCGAGAGAGATGGTCGCACCTTGCAGGCTGCAGCCATTCAGTTGCGCTGGCACCTCGAAGGCCTGCCGCAGCCAGCGGGAGCCCTGCCAATCTTCCTTTACCTTCACGGGCTGCCAGTCGGACGCATTCAACGTGGGATCTTCTCCATGCGCGAGATCGGCGGCGTGCGTTTGCCAGCTTGGCAAGGGAATGGTCGTGATCGATTGCAAGCGGTCGAGGGCAGGCTTGTAAGGGTCAGGAGGAGCAGTGGGCGACTGGCCGAGGGCAAAGGTCGACACGAAAAGCAGGAAGAGACAGTAACCATTGCGATTCATTCGAAATGACTCCAAAGAAGCCGATAGTAGGCCTTCCGCAAAAGTTATGCGAGACGGCGAAAATAAAGCAGGATTCTAACGGAAGACAGCCGGAAAAGCGCCTGACGATGACTTTGATTTCAGGCCCAAGGCTGCGACTTTCGAGCGGCTTGTCGCGGTGCGTTAATTTATCCGCGCCGGCGTGCTTTTTGCGAGGTCTCGCGATGAGTGGGGAAAGGCGCTGGTACGCTGCATCCACAGGACGATAAGGTCAGCGCGGCGTTGTACTCCGAACTTGCTGAGCAGGTTGGAGACGTGGAATTTCACGGTGCGTTCGCACACAAAGAGCTTGCCGGCAATTTCTTTGTTAGACAGGTTGTCGAGCAGCAGGTCGAGCACTTCGCGTTCGCGACGACTGATATCGGCTTGGGTTTCGAGCGACTTGCACCCGTGCAGTTCGGGAAGAATGGACTCAACGAAGCGCGTCAGTAACTCACGAGGCACCCAATAGCCTCCGGCAAAAACCTGCCGTGCCGCCCGGCATAGCTCTTCCTGCGTCTGCGCGTAAGTGAGCAGGCCTTTCACCCCCAGCCGCAGCAGCGAAAAGGTGACCGAGTCATCAAACGAGGGCAGCAGCACCAAGAGGTTCACTGGATGATGTTGGGCGCGAACAGTGCGAATAAATTCAAGCGCGGCGGCGGCATTGCTGGCATCCACTATCGCCAAACGTGGGGAAGCACTCGAACCCTCGACTCCCATGTCAGGCAGCCGCAGTTCGCTGGGCGTGACGATATCAAACTCGCTGCCCTTCAGTAGATGGGTAAACTGTTCCCGCGCCAGCGGATGATCGCAAAACAGGAACAGCTTGCTCTTGAGGGTCGATGTGCAGCACGGGGCTCTTTCCAAGGTGCTCACCTGCCGGCGACCCGGGAGGTCTCCTATATTCCTATCGGCGAAAGCGCGCGCCTCTTGAAATGCAGCCTGCTCAGAACTTGCCGATGTGGATGCTGCCGTCGCCGGTAGCAATCTCCAGCAGCGGGCCGCCGCCGTTCAGCTTGCCGCGAATGCGCGACCGTTCGATGGAACCGTTCACCGTGACCGGCATGTCGAGTTGGATGTGTCCATCACTGGTGTGGGCGTAAAGGTCCGCAGCAAAGTCCTGTGGCAACCTGGCTTCTACCCCACCGTCGCTGGTGTGAATTAGCCAGCCATTATTCATCTTCGAACCGGGTCGCACCGTTACATCGATGTGTCCGTCGCCGGTGCGCAGGTCAACGTCAGTCAGCACGCCGTCAATCGTCATGTGTCCATCCCCGGTGTGGGCATGCAGCCCGCCATTGAAGTTGCGCACCTGAATGTGTCCGTCGCCGGTATCGAGGCGGGCATCTCCAGAGGTGCCGTCGATGGCAATGTGCCCGTCACCCGAGTGGAGATCGAGGGCGGTCTCGGGCGGGACCTGCACTTCGATGCGTACTCCCTGATGCATGCCGAAGTGGATGCCCCAACCGTTAGGCACGTGGACTTGCAGGTCAACCTTGTCAGCGTCCTGGCGCTCGGTGACGCGCACACCGCTGCTGCCGATGCTGTAATCGGTGGCGACGATGCGCACTGAGACGGTGTGGCTGACCCCGCGCGTAACTTCCACCGCGGCGTCGTTGGTGTCCACACGCAGGCTGGGCTTGTCGCCAACCTGGTAAGTTTTGGTCCATTCCTCGGCGAAGGCGGAAGCACCGAGGACGGTCAGGCATAACAGTGCAATTAGGAAGGTTTTACGCACAGAACTCCTCCTCGTTGATTGTTACGAGGAGGACCCTGCTTTTGTTCCGTGGTTGCGTATCAGGAGAGTCGGATCGGCAGTTTGCGGTGCCCGGGGCATGCGCTACTTAGCGGAGTGAACTTCACGCACGCCCCTCACGAGCATCGCTCCCTGCTTGCTGAAATAGACGCGGCTGCGGAAAAAGGGTTAGCGTAGGATGTTTTAATTTTGATTCACAGAAGGTGGCTTTTTCTAACGGTCTACTTGACAACCTATACCAATAGACATATTTATGTATAAATGACGCCGCCAGCACGTCCGCTGGTCTGGATGGGCTCGAGCCGAAAAGATCTGCGCGGCTTTTCCCAGAGAGGTTCGACGCAATATAGGTCTCGCCCTCTATGCGGCCCAGCAAGGCGAGACCGATCCAGCAGTGAAACCACTGCGAGGTTTTGGTGGCCGAGCCATTCTGGAGATCGTCGAGGATCATGATGGTAATGCGTGGCGTGCTGTTTATACCGTCCGTTACGCCGGGGCAATATACGTTTTGCATGCCTTTCAGAAGAAATCGAAGCGGGGTATCGCTACACCGAAAAGGGACATCGACCTTATCCGCCATCGTTTATCCGAGGTCGAGCGACTCCATGGAGAGAGGCTGAACTAGTGATTACGAAAACGAAGCGGTCAGTGGCGATTGAAAGAAGCAGTGGGAATGTTTTTGCTGATCTTGGCTTGCCCCATCCCGAACAGGAATTATTGAAGGCAAAGCTGACACTGCAGATTTATCGGCTCATCAAAGGACGAGGCCTCACGCAAGCCGAAGCTGGAAAAATCCTCGGTATCAAGCAACCGCACGTGTCAGCATTGATGCGCAACCGCTCGGGTACCTTCTCCGTTGAACGACTTATGGACTTTCTCACGGCGCTTGGACAAGACGTAGAAATTAAGGTCAAGCCCACAAATAAAGAGCACGGCGAAGTGTCGGTTGTGGGATGACCGCTGCGATCAGCAGCCCCTTAATATCACCCGAGCGTGTGTGCTGATCTTGGCAGTCGCTGCCGTTTATCGGCTGTACTGATTTTGCTTTTTCTCCGTGTGGCGCTCCAGCCCCAACTGGATCAGGCGGTCCATCAGCTCGGGATAGTCAATCCCGGTGGCGGCCCACATCTTGGGATACATGCTGATCGAGGTGAACCCGGGAATGGTATTGACCTCGTTGACGTAAAGCTTGCCCTGGCGCGGATCCATCAAGAAGTCCACGCGCGCCATACCGGCGCAATCCACCGCCTTGAAGGCCGCTATCGCCAGTTGCTGCACTTCCTTTTGTTTGGTTTTCGGCAACTTGGCGGGGATGATCGACTCCGATCCTTCTACCAGGTACTTGGCGTCGTAGTCGTAGAACTCCTTGATGGGAACGATCTCTCCCGGTAGAGAGGCGATGGGGTTGTCATTGCCGAGCACAGAACATTCGATCTCACGCGCTTTGCCTTTGGCGCCGCCGACACCCTGCTCGATCACCAGCTTGCGATCGTAGCGGGCCGCCTCGTCCATGGCGGCGGCCAGTTCCCCGGCGTTGTGCGCTTTGCTGATCCCGACCGACGAGCCCAGGTTCGCCGGCTTCACGAAGACGGGATACTTGAGGGCAGTTTCTATTTGTTTGCGTACCTTCTTTGGCTGTTCCCGCCAGGTGCTGCGCAGCACGGTGACGTGCTTCACGATGGGCAGACCAGCATCGCGAAAGAGGCGTTTCATTACGTCCTTGTCCATGCCGGCGGCGGAGCCGAGCACGCCCGCACCGACATAGGCAATGTCCGCGAGTTCCAGCAGACCTTGGATGGTGCCGTCTTCGCCGAAGGTACCGTGCAGAACGGGGAAGATGATGTCCACGTCGATCGAGTTAGGCGCCGACTGGAGCTCGCGAGAGTGGGTTTCAAAGGGCATTAGCGCGGAATGGTTTTCGCCCGGCATTGGTGGCACTACCACGGCTTCGCCTTTGGCCAGAACCGCGGCGGCGGAGGTGGTCTCGGGATCGCCGGCGCGCAGGTGACGCGGCTCGGGCGACTCCGGTACCCTGCCTCGCAACAGGCGCTCAGCGTGAGCAGCGGTCACCCATCGGCCGTCTTTGGTGATACCGATGGGAACAACCTCGTACTTGTTCTTATCGATTGCGTTCAGGACCGAGGCCGCCGACAGCAGCGAGACTTCGTGCTCGCCGCTGCGCCCGCCAAACAGGACGCCTACCCGGAGTTTCCGCATAAGTGCATCTTAACTCGGAGATGGCGGTTCGCCTGAGCCAATGATTCTTTGGCCTACGCGAAAAGTCTGCAGGAGGACTTGGTAAGTACCGCTCCAGCCTTTGACTTCGCCATTTCTAGGACATAAACAGAACTGCTTCGCAATTACGCCTGGCTTACACAGTAGTAAGATATCGATATGAAGAAGACAGCGGGTCACGCCACTACATTCACCGCTACGATCAGTTCCAAGGGGCAGATGGTCCTGCCGGCGCCCGTGCGAAAACGGCTGGGTTTGAGGAAAGGCATGCACGTCAACATTTCTTGTGCGGAGGGTGGCGGCGACCGCCTGATCGTGCAACCCATGACCCCGCAACTCATTCAAGAGTTGAGGGGCTCCATTGCGTGTGCCGGCGCGGCTCTCGACTATCTGGCAGAGGAGCGAAAACGCGACCGGGAGCAGGGGCGGTGAGACGTTATGTACTTGACGCAAACGCGCTCCTAATTTATTTAGGCGATCGACAAGGCGCAGTCCGAGTCCAAGCTCTTCTCAACGAATCTCTACGCAATAACGGTCCTCTCCTGATGTCGGCTGTCAATTGGGGAGAGGTCGTGTACTCCATTTGGAAACAGGGTGGCGAGGCAGAGGCGCGGCGAGTGGAAAAGGGCATCGCCCACCTACCGCTGACAATTCTACCCGCCGATCGAGAACACGCCACCGCCGCGGCGGAGTTAAAGGCCCGCCACGGACTGGGACACGCAGGCAGTTTTGCTGCCGAGTACGCGATGGGTTTCGGAAAGCGCGTCGAAGCAGTAGGCCCACTGATCGGCATCACCGCCGAGGCTGTGGACAAGCACCAGGGTTGGTCCACGGCCGATGTCGTAATAGCAAAGTTTCTGCCCGAAGAACGCCGTGCTCCGCAATTGAGGAACTGCTGGCAAGACCGATTGCGGAGCTGACGACGGGCCCGCGCTCATGGTGCGCACCTCGACATGGCTGGCGATTAAGTCAGAATCGATTCTATCGCCGCCACACCGGAGCCGACTACTTCGCGCCACCTGGGCCGGGTGGGGTTATTGCTCCGCCTGCGCCCGCTCCCGCGGCTGCGGCCAGCGAGACCGTGGAAATAATCGAATACGACGACGCCAGCACTCCAGCATTCTGCTTCAAGTTGGCCGGTTTGTACGATGCGTCATGCTGCAGGCGTATCTGCACACTGTTGCTGATAGCAGCATTGTTCGCGATGACGCGCGCGCACGGGAAACCCCAGGTTGCCGACCAGGACTCATGCTTCTGATCCAGAGAGTGCTTGGCATCAATGTTCGAGTATTGCTGATACACCGTGGGATCGAATTCCACTCCCAGCGCCGCAGCCTTGCCCATCATCCACGACAACGTGATGTCCGAAAGCCCGGCCTCGGGATAGCCGCCGCCTACATCGCAATGCACGCCGGCGAAGTAAACCTGCTCAATGGTCTGGCCAGGAGCGCCGGGGACCGACCAGAGCGTAGCTGGGAACTGCCGGCGGCGCTCGTCGATGGAAACCGCGTGGTAGGCGTTCTTGACGTCGGGATGGAGTTTGGTATCCAGAAAGCCATAGCGCTGCGGATCAATCCCGCCGAAGATTGCGGGGATACCCAGGGCGCCCACCGTGTCCCAAACACCAACCATGGTGATCTGCGCCTCATCCAGGGCATACGTTTGGTTCAGGGAGTCGAGCATTTTTTGGCGCTGTACCATGTCGTGTTGGCGATAAGCCTGAAAGGCCAGGGTGGTGAGGTTGTCGTCAACGTTTTGCGTAGGCAGCCCGCAAGCCGCGATCATGCCCGCCAGACTGCGTGCGGTGTAGGCTCCCCGGCTGAAGCCGAACAGAAATACCTGGTCACCCTTTTCGTAGAGGTGAGAGATGCGGGTGTAGCCATCTTTGATCTTCTTGTCGAGACCATCGCCAAACGCACCGCCTAACAGCCTGAGCAATGTGTTTCCGTCGGAGCCAACTCCATCGTCATAGACGGGACACTGCGTGGCAGAAAAGTTCATTGCTTTGAAAATCTTGTAAACATTGGTATTGGTGGCGGCGTCGTTCCAGGTTCCATCCGAACAGAAGATGATTTTCTTGGGCATGGTTTTCTCCTGAGGCCCCGAGGGGCGGTGTGCAGCGGAAATCCCCTAACCGTCTTGGACAGATTGAAGGTTGTTCGAGGACGCGGCTGGCGCAAATCTGCAGCGAACTATAGCACGGTTTTACGGCCGCGAGTGCACATCAGCGGTAAATATCTCGACGATGCCCGACCGCCAATACCAGCACCACCAAGCGATCGTCTTCGATTTTGCAGATGGCGCGGTAATCGCCAATGCGATATCTCCACAAACCGCCTTTATCACCGGTAAGCGCTTTGCCTAATTGTCGGGGATCTTCTGCCGTCAAAACGCGGGTGCGGAAATAGCTTAAGACGCGCTTTGGATGGGACGGTCCAGCTCTCGAATCTGTTTCTGGGCGGTCAGTTGAAACTCAACGGTCCAAGCCAAGTTCGCGCTCCAAGTCCTCCAGCGAAATCCTTGGCTCATTGCGTTCGAGCGCGGCAATGCCTAGCAAGTAGTCCTCTCGATCCTCCAAATACTGCCGTATGGCGAGCTTCGCATAGTAGCTCTTGCTACGTCCGGTTTCCTTAGCCAGTCGTTCCAAGCGCTTTTCTAGTTCTGGATCGAGTCGGATTCCTAACATGACGCTGCTCCTGCCGATATAAGAATGCTAAACACGTTTAACAATCCCGGCAAGTGCTGACGGCTACAGAATTTTCTTTCCAAACGCCGACAGCGCCAGCTCCACCGCCAGCTCCGCCGTCTGGTTGCGCTCGTCGAGCACCGGATTCACTTCCACCAGTTCGAAGCTGAGCATGCGTCCGTGGTCGGCGATGATCTCCATCGCCAGGTGGCCTTCGCGATAGGTGGCGCCGCCCCAGACCGGGGTGCCGACGCCCGGAGCATCTTCGGGATCGATCCAATCCAGGTCGAGCGAGACGTGATAGCCGACGGTACCGCGTCCGGCAATGCGCAGGGCCTCTTCCATCACCGAGCGCATGCCGCGTTCGTCGATGTCGCGCATGGTGAAGACGTGCACGCCTGACTTCCTGATGTTTTCGCGCTCGTGATTATCAACATCGCGAATGCCCACCAGAACGCAATTCTGTGGCTGTACTTTCGGACTGAAGCCATAGAGGTCGGTGAGCGGTGACTCGAACAGTCCCATGATCGCGCCGAGCGGCATGCCGTGCACATTGCCGCTGGGCGAGCTGCCGGGGGTGTTGATGTCGGTGTGCGCGTCGATCCAGAGCAAGCCGATGCGCTGGTTCTTGCGGCGATAAAACTCGGCCACGCCCGACACCGTTCCGGCGGCGATGGAATGATCGCCTCCAAGAACAACGGGAATCTTTCCGGCCTCCAAAGTCTTCACCACCAGCTCGGCTTCTTTGGAGCAGGTCTCGGTGATTTCCTTCAGGTACTTGGCGTTGGGATCGCCTTCATTCTCGGTTTCGGCCAGGGCGACGGGCACGTTGCCGCCATCCTCGACATCGTAGCCGAGGGCCTCGAGTTTGGATTCAAGTCCTGCGACACGCATCGCCGACGGACCCATGTCAACGCCGCGCCGTGACTGGCCGAGATCCAGCGGTACGCCAATGATGCGGATGTGTTTGGTTTCGACATTCTGTAATGGCTTGGTGATCGGGCTGGTTGCCATAAGGGTTCCTAACTAGAGACAGGTGGCGCAATCAACGTGCATTGTGGCACCCGAAGTTATGCCGAACCTCGTGGAAATGCGCGAGTCATGGCAAACCCCGTAATGTGCCTCGGGCCAAAGTGCGTCCAAAAACCTGTGTCGTCCCTGAAGGGACTCGAATCTATTTCCTGCTGACCCAGCACTCCGCCTGCGGCTCCGTACTGGGCTAGACTCTTTCGTGCCTACGGCGCTGAATTCTTAGCCAACAAATTTCCGCGACAAACCACGCTAGGTTCAACCCCTACGGATACAGCCTATGCAGCGTGCGCGCGAAGGGAATGGTCTCGCGCACATGCTCCAAGCCGCATATCCAGGCCACGGCGCGCTCTATGCCCATACCGAACCCCGCGTGCGGCACGCCACCAAACTTGCGCAAGTCGAGATACCACTTGAACGCCTCTTCCGGCAGTTCGTGCTCGTGAATGCGCTGAGCAGCAGATCGTAGGACCCGATACGCTGCGAGCCGCCGATGATTTCGCCATAGCCTTCCGGCGCCAGCACATCCACGCAGAGGGCAAACTCCGGACGCTGCGGATCGGGCTCCATGTAGAACGCCTTGATGGCCGCCGGATAGCGATGCACCATCACCGGCCGGTCGAATTGCGACGAGATGTAGGTTTCATCGGGCGAGCCGAAGTCCCCGCCCCACTCGAACTTATTTTCCACCAGTCCTTTGGCGTGTCCTTCCTGCAACATCTTCACCGCTTCGTCGTACGAGATGCGCGGGAAAGGCGTGGCAATCTTCTCCAGCTTGCTGAGGTCGCGGCCAATCGTCTCCAGTTCGGGACGCCGCTTCTCCAGACAGCGCTTGACGATGAAGGTAATGAACTCTTCCGCCAGGATCATCAGGTCGTCGAGCGTGGCGTAGGCAACTTCCGGTTCGACCATCCAGAACTCCGTCAGATGGCGGCGCGTCTTGGATTTCTCCGCGCGAAACGTCGGTCCAAAGCTGTAAACCTTGCCGAGAGCCATCGCTGTCGCTTCGATGTAGAGCTGGCCTGACTGCGTCAGGAATGCCTGCTCGTCAAAGTAGTCCACGGGAAAGAGGGTGGTGGTGCCTTCGCACGCTGCGGGCGTAAGAATCGGCGGATCGGTAAGGGTGAATCCGCGGTCGTCAAAATAATCGCGCGCGGCCTTGATGATCTCGGCTCGAACTCGTAAGATCGCCGCCTGACGGGGCGAGCGCAGCCAAAGATGTCGATGCTCCATCAGGAAGTCAACACCATGCTCCTTGGGCGAGATGGGATAAGGGTCGTCCGGATTGACGCGCTGTACCACCTGCGCGTCGGTCACGTCCATCTCGTAGCCGCCGGGAGCGCGCTTGTCGGCGCGCACCTTGCCGGTAACGATCACGCTGGACTCCTGGGTCAGACCCTTGATCGAATCGAACAGCTCAGGCGAGACGGCGTTCTTCGCGACAACGCCCTGGATGATGCCGCTGCCATCGCGAAAGATGGGGAAGAGTAGCTTCCCGCTTTCGCGCAAGTTGTAGAGCCAGCCGCGAATGGTGACGGTCTGGCCTTCGTGCTGGCCGACTTCGCGAATGGTGGTGACAGGTGTTTCCGTGGTTTCCATTTTCGTTGATGAGTCCATGAGTGCCTAGTTCCGAGCCGCGTTAGAATGACTCTAGGAGCTTACTATGCCGCTTGACTGGTCACAATGTCCCGCCGTGGAAAGCGTACCCGGGAGGCTGAGTGGGGCATGGGTTCTGCGTGGAACGCGCATGCCCGTGTCCATCATTTTCGAGAACCTCGACGCGGGTATGACGATCGAGGAAGTAATGGAGCAGTTCGACGTCACTCGCGAACAGGTCCATGCAGTGCTGGAGTTCGTCACGCGTAGCCTGCAGCAAGGAGCCTGTTTACATTCCCTAAGATGCTTGTGCTCTTCGACCACGGAACCCCGCGTGGGCTACGGCGCTCGCTCGCCGGCCACACGATCAGCGAAGCAAGAGCTCAAGGATGGGACACCTTAAGCAACGGCGACTTACTGGCGCAAGCTGAAGCCGCCGGGTTCGATGTGCTGGTTACCACCGACAAGAACATGCGTTACCAGCAGAACCTCAAGGGACGAAGAATTGCAATTGTTGTCCTCGGGAATCCGCTATGGCCAATACTGCGATTGCACGTTGGGCTGGTTTTATCTTCGGTGAACGCAGCCACGCCGGGCAGTTATACCGAGGTAGAAATACCTGATTGAAGACTTCGGAGCACGGATTTCTTTGTGATCATACCCTAGATCCCTCCGCCTTCTCCAGTCTCCCGAATGCCTCCGCCATCTTCTCCGCGATCTTCTCGCCTTCCACACCTCGATCTCCAGCAGTACCGGCGGCACGTGCGGCGCAGTTTCGCAATAGCTCCATCGTCTGCTTCCAATCGATCGTGCCTGCTCCCGGCCAGAGATGCGAATCGCGATCTTTGTTGTTGTCGTGCACGTGCGTCGAGCGGATTCGGTCTTTCAACACTCTCGAACGCTTGCGGCACGCTCGACATGATGTGCGCGTGACCGACGTCGAAGCACACGCCGATATCGTCGAAGCGCCCGGCATGCAGCAGTTCCAACAGCTTCTCCGGCGTGGAAAGCTCGTTGGTAATGTTCTCTACCAGCAGTTGCACGCCCAGCGGTTTGGCGAAAGCGTGCAGGTGCTCGAGGGAACCTATCGCGGCATCGAGTTTGTGCTCGTCGGCCTCTTCGTTGCCGATGCCGACATGTTGCACCAGGAACTGAAATGGCGCCTGCTCGGCTACCTCGATGGCGCGCTTGATTTCATCGGTCGCGGCGACACGCTGCAGCTTCTCGACCGATGCAATGTTGACGGGCGCGCCGCTGCGTCCCCAATCGTCATCGGCGTACATCGGCGAATGCATGGAGTGGAAGGTCACGCCGGTGCTGCGAAACCAGTTGGCGATCTGCCGGATGTGCTGGCGGTCGGTGTAGTTGAAGTGGCCGCGCGCGGCGAAGATCTCAATGGCCTCCGCGCCGCCGGAAACCATCTGGTCGAGCAGGCCCGGGATGCAGCCGCTCGCGCTTCGCGTAAATCAGAGTGGACATGGCGCGGCGCATCAGAATCCCATCGCCTTTCCGTTGTTGCGACCGTCGCTGCCGCCGAGACGCTCGCCAGTTTCGGGGTCAATCGCGATGCACTGCGCATCGCCCCAATATTCGTGCGTCGAGGTCTTCGGCTGTCCCGGCACCGAATCCAAGCTGGCGTCGGTAGAGACCTTGTGTCCCATGTGCTCGAGGATGTGGATCGTATCGGGCGAGAAGCCGACCTTCTCCAGCTTGATCTCGTCGGGTAGCCACTGATCATGGAAGCGAGGCGCATTGACCGCCTGCTGGATGTTCAATCCGTAATCCACGACGCCCATCAGCACATTGGCGACCGTAGTGATGATGGTGGGACCGCCCTCTGCGCCGAGAACCAGGAAAAGCTTGCCGTCTTTGAGCACGATGGTCGGTGCCATGGCAGACAGCGGCCGTTTGCCGGGACCGATAGCATTCGCCGGACCCTGGATCAGCCCGAAGAGGTTAGGCACGCCGGGCTTGGAGGAGAAGTCGTCCATCTCATCGTTGAGCAGAAAGCCCAGGCCTTCGGCGGTGACGTGCGAGCCAAAGCTCTCGTTCAGCGTGGTCGTGACCGACACCGCGTTGCCTTCGGGATCGACGACCGAATAGTGGGTGGTGTGGACCGGTTCGAGCAGAGACTTCGGCTGCGGGTGCGCGCTGGCGTAGCTGTCGAGTTGTGAGAACACAGCAGGCCGCCGCAACTCAGCGCTGGGTGTCGCGCGACGCAGGGGAATCGTCTCGCGCCAGGCGTCGGCGTAACGCTTGTCAATCAATTGCGCCACCGGAATCTTCGAGAAATCCGGATCGCCAAGAAACTCAGCGCGATCGAAGAACGCGCGCTGATAAGCTTCGGCGGTGAGATGAATAGCCTGCGCCGAGCCCTCCCCCTGCTTCGCCAGGTCGTAGCCTTCGAGGATGTTGAGGCTCTCGACCAGAGTGATGCCGCCAGACGACGGCGGCGGAGCGCTGATGACCTCGTATCCGCGATAGGTGCCGCGAATCGGCTGCCGCTCCTTCACTTCGATATTGGGCAAGGTCCTCCGCGGTGATGAGGCCTCCGCCCTTCTCGATGTCCGCAGCCAGTTCGCGCGCCATCGCGCCATGGTAGAAGTCGTCAGGATTTTCGGCGATACGCTCCAGCGTTTTCGCCAGCTCCGGTTGCTTGAAAACGTCGCCCTGCTGGTAATACTCGCCGTTGCGCTGAAAGATGCGATGCGACTCGGGAAACTTCGCCAGGTTGTGATCGTGGAACGATCTCGCCGCGTCGTAGTCGAGGACGTAGCCGTCACGCGCCAGCCGGATCGCCGGCTCCATCACCTGCTTGAGCGTCAGCTTGCCCCAATGCTTCTGCGCGTACACCAGGCCCGCTACCGAGCCGGGCACTCCGATCGCTTTGTAGCCGAAAAGGCTCATGCCCGGAATCACGTTGCCCTGGGCGTCAAGATACATGTTGGCGGTGGCCTTGGCGGGGGCTTTCTCGCGATAGTCGAGGAAGTGGACCTCGCCGTCGGCCCGGCGAAAGAGCAGGAAGCCGCCTCCGCCGATGTTGCCGGCCTGGGGAAGCACTACGGCAAGGGCGAAGCCGACTGCGACTGCCGAGTCTACGGCGTTGCCGCCCTGTCGCATGATCGCAACGCCGGCCTCGGATGCGTCGGGTTGCAGCGTAGCTACCATGGCCTTGGGCGCATGCACCGGATGCATCCCATTGCCGGCCCAAGCCTGGGCGCAACAAGCCAGAACAAGCAGCAG
Organism: uncultured Acidobacteriaceae bacterium; assembly: GCA_963755865.1. Lineage (GTDB taxonomy): Bacteria > Acidobacteriota > Terriglobia > Terriglobales > Acidobacteriaceae > Bog-257. The sequence continues at coordinate 217,897 of CAVWLY010000018.1, forward strand.
TCGTAACAGTTGAGGTCTCAGTTTCATTTGATTAAGGCGGGAGATTCCGAATCAGGGCTGCTCAAATGCATTCGCAAAACGTCATGGTCACACCGGCGCGAAACATTGAGACTAGTCCGTGGCGCCTGGAAGTCAGCGAGGTGCAAGGTGCCGCCGTTTAGTAAGTGTACGCAAAAAGCGACTCTTCAGGTAGTAGTCGAACCTGCCGATATTAGTGCAGTTTGGATAGGGAACAAACCCGCAGCTTTTCGGGTCGCTAGGTCAGAACCCGCCGCAGGAATCCTCGCATGCCAACCCAGCCTAGAATCACGAGGCCGACGGTTAGAGCGAGAAATGATGTCCATGCGGGCATGTGCGGCAGCTCGGGTGTCAGCGTGGAGCGCAGCCCTTCGCTCATATAAACCAGCGGATTGATCAGGATCAGTATCTGCAGCCAGCGCACATGCGACAGCATCGCCCACGGATAATAGACACAGCCCAGGAACGTGATGGGCACAACCACGATGCCGAACATCAGAGCAATCTGTTCGGGGCGCACGACCGTCCCGATGGTAAGACCACCCGCCCCCGAGACCAGACTAGCCAACACCAGGATGCCGATGAGCGTGGGCCAGCTGGAAACGTGGACCTGTACCGGTGAGGCGGGAATGAAGTAAACCATCGGAAAAATAACCAGCGCGGCCAGGATGCTCTGCAAGGCGCTGAAGCAAATCTTCTCGATCGCAACCCAGGTGACAGGAAGCGGCGACATGACGCGGTCGTGGATCTCGCGGGTGGCGCCGATCTCCATCGACAGAGGCAGGGCCGTCGCCATGATTCCCTGAATGAAGATGCCGACAGCCAACAGCCCCGGCAGCACCAGCGTGCCGAAGCTGGCGCCGGCAGTACTTTGAAAGCCCTGCCCGACCTTGGGGAAGAGATAAGTAAAGACGAAGACAAAAAATAGCGGATTCATTACCGTGCGGACCAGAAAGGCGATGAACTCGCGGCGCAATACGCTGATGTCGCGCAGGAACAATCCAAAGAAGGCGCGCCAATAGAGGACAGAATTAGTCACGCAGCTCCCTTCCCGTCAGCTTGATGAACACCGTTTCCAGGCTGGTCTCGCTGACCGACATATCGCGCAGATTATCGCCAGCCAGCGCGACGATTTCGGGCAGCAGACCGCTTCTTCCGTCGGTGAACACACGCAGTCCCGACGCCTGGCCTTCCACCGCCGTCACGCCAGCCAGCTCGCCCAGACGAGCGCGCAAACCGTCGGCTTGGGCATCCTGAAGGTGCAGCTCGAAAATCTTCTGCGCGCCCACGCTACTTTTCAGCCGGTCAGGGGTGTCGCACACCAGGATGTTGCCATGGTCAATAACGGCGACACGCTCGCACAGCTCGTCGGCTTCTTCCATGTAATGTGTAGTCAAGACAATGGTGATGCCCTTCTCCCGAAGCACACGAATGATGTCCCACAATGCCAGACGGGTCTGCGGGTCGAGGCCGGCGCTGGGCTCATCCAGAAAGAGAACCTGGGGATCGTGCGCGATGGCGCGAGCGATTTGTACGCGCTGTGCCAGGCCTCCCGACAGTTCGCGGGGGAACGCTTTGCTGCGTTCGGTCAGCTTGAACAGCTCCAGAAGTTCCGATGTCTTCTGTGAAGCCTGCGAATGGCTGAAGCCGAAATAGCGGCAATGGAAGTACAGGTTCTCCCAGACCGTACATTGGCGATCCAAGGTGTTGAACTGCGTCACGACCCCCATGAAGCGGCGAGCTTCAGCAGGATGCGCAACTACGTTCACGCCCGCGATCATCACCTGACCGCTGGTGGGAAGCGCGCGGGTGGTGCAAACGCTGATGGTCGTGGTCTTGCCGGCGCCATTCGGGCCGAGCAATCCGAACAGCTCTCCGCGAACGACGGAGAGATCGATGCCTTTCACCGCCTCTACCGGCGTCTTGCCGGGATACGTCTTGACGAGGCCTCGAATGTTGACAATCAGGTCTGCTGGCGTGCTCACGGCTCTCCGCTATTGAGTGAGGTTATGGATCCACAAAGTGTTGGAACAGTTTATCAATCCTCGGGGGACGGCAAGAAATAAACGTGTGAAGTCGCGATGCGACAAGGAAGGGGTAGTGCGGCGCTTTAGCGCCGCGCGTACCGAGGACAAACGGTTTCCCGCTTCAGCCGCTGGGGTCACCGACCTCAGGGGCTGAAGCGATTTCTCTTCTCGCACTTGGACGCGGGCCTGAAGGCCCGCACTACCCGTACGAGCGGATACACCAGCCCTTTAACCATCTACACTGCCTGTCCGGCACAGAATCCCGAGGCCCACGCCCATTGGAAGTTGTGACCACCGAGATGGCCGGTTACATCGACCACCTCGCCGATGAAGAACAATCCGGGTACGTTGCGGCTCTCCATTGTTCTTGCCGAGAGCTCATCGGTGTCGATCCCCCCGGCCGTGACCTCGGCTTTTTCATAGCCTTCGGTTGTGTCCGGCAGAACTTCCCAATGATGAATTTGGCGTTCCATTTCGTCGAGAACAGAATTGGTCCATCGCTGCGGCGGATGCAGTTCGAGCCAGCGCTCCGCGAGTCGAATGGGCAACGCAGCGTGTAATGCGGATTTCGCGGTCGCAAGGTCGCGGCGGGCACCCTCTTGCCGCAGTCCAGCCATAACATTGAGGCCGGGGGCCAAGTCAATCTCGATCGGCTCCGATCGCTTCCAGTACGACGAGATTTGCAGGATGGCAGGCCCACTCAATCCGCGATGCGTGATTAACAACTTCTCGCGAAACTGCTGGCGTCCGGTCGATGCGATCACCTCGGTTGCGACTCCCGCCAAGTCGCAATAGTTCTGCTTGTCTTGAGCATTGAGGACGAAGGGAACCAAGGCCGGCCGGCATTCCCGAATGTTGATCCTGAATTGCCGCGCGATTTCGTATCCGAAAGAAGTTGCGCCGATCTTCGGGATCGACAAGCCTCCAGTCGCGACTACCACAGCAGCCGCCTGCAATTCGCCAGCTTCGGTTCGCACTACAAATCCCTTATCGCTCCCGCCCTGAACTTCAAGCGGCCGGGTCTTTACGAAAATCTGTACACCGGCAGCGCGGCATTCGGCTTCCAGCATCACCACGATCTCGTCTGCAGACCGATCGCAGAAGAGTTGACCCAACTTTTTCTCGTGATACGGAATTCCGTGCTTCTCGACGAGTGCGATGAAATCTGCGGGCGTGTATTGCGCCAGCGCCGATTTGCAGAAGTGCGGGTTCTCCGACAGGAAGTTGTCCGGCCTGCAATACAGGTTGGTGAAATTGCAGCGCCCGCCACCGGAGATGAGGATCTTCTTGCCGACGCGTTCGGCATGCTCGAGCACCGCGACCCGGCGTCCGCGTTTGCCGGCTTCGATGGCACACATCAAGCCTGCAGCGCCGCCGCCAAGAACGATCACGTCGAAGGTTTGGGTGCTCAAGCCCCGAGTTTCAGGTTTCGAGTTACAACTTTCAAGTCAAAACTAGGCCAGAGGGAAGCAAGCCAACCACGACCTCACTTGCCACAGCCTCTTCAAACGACAGGCTCTCTTATAATGGAGTTCTTTCGTAAAGAAGAATGCACTCTCCTGTGGCTCGAAAAGCAGTTGCCGATCCCGGTGTAAACGAAGCCGCCACATACTCGCCCTCGTCACCGCACTCCTGGATATGGATCGTGCTGCTTTGGGCCATCGTGTACATCCCCGGTCTGTTTTCGCCGCCGCTGCTGGACGATGCAGACTCAATCCACGCTGAGGCCGCGCGCGAGATGATCGTCCGCCACGATTGGACGACGCTCTACATTGACGGCGTGCGCTACCTGGAAAAGGCGCCGCTGATGTATTGGGGGATGGCGTCCAGCTACTCGATTTTCGGAGCCAAGGATTGGGCGGCGAGATTACCCCTCGCGGTTGGCGTCCTGGCGCTGCTGTTGGTTACGTATTCGCTTGGCAAACGGACGATGGGAGAACGTGCCGGCTTCTGGGCGGCAGTGGTGCTCACGGTTTCGATTGGGCCATACATCTTTACCCGCTTCATCATTCCCGATCTGCTCGTGGGTTTGTGGCTTACGCTTGGTCTGGATTTTTTCCTGCGAACCTTGGATGAAGAACCTCCCTCGATTTTTTCGTGCTGGGGATTGGCGGCGACCATCGCGCTGAATGTTCTTACCAAGGGGTTGATCGGCCTGGTATTTCCGGCGGCCATTATTGGCCTGTATCTGATCCTGACCGGGAATCTCAAACACTTGCTGCGCATGCGGCTGCTCTCGAGCCTGGCCGTCCTGCTAGTAATTGCTGCTCCGTGGCACATTGCGGCGGCATTGGCAAACCCACCTGCGGGACAGTCGCGAGGCTTTCTGTGGTTCTACTTCGTCAATGAGCAGTTTCTCCGGTACCTGAACAAGCGCATCCCGCCCGATTACGACACCGTCCCGCTGATAGTTTTCTGGGGGCTGATGCTGGTCTGGCTATTTCCCTGGTCGGCCTTCGTTATTCAATCATTCGCACAGGTCCCACGCCGCTGGAGAGAATGGCGCAACGGCATGAATCGGCGGCAACGAGCGATGCTGCTCTACGCGACCTGGGCGGCGGTGATCCTGGTGTTCTTCAGCTTCTCGACTCGGCAGGAATATTACGCCGTCCCGGCGCTGCCGGCGCTTGCATTACTGATCGGTGGCTGGCTGCAAAAGGAGGATGCGTCGCCCGGAACTTCCAGCTTGCGGCGCGGTGGCCGAATCGCATCGACGGTGTTGCTCGTCCTCTCGGCTGCCGTCTTCGCAATCGCGATGTTTCTGCTGATCCAGAGCAAGAGCATCCCGGCGGATAGCGACTTGGCCGACCTCCTCAAGAAGAATCCGAACGAATACGCCTTGGCGCTCGGGCATATCTTCGATCTCACTCCACGGGCGCTGGGCCTCTTTCGGGAACCGCTGGCAATATTTTCGATTGCATTGCTGGTAGGCACCCTGCTGAACGTGTTCTACCGGCGGCGCAACTTCGCTCAGGCCGGCAACTGGGCGTTGACCATCATGATGGTGTTTGTGCTCTTCGCGGTGCACCAGGGGCTGGTGATGTTCTCGCCTATTCTCTCGTCGAAGAAACTTGCGGATGCGATTGAACAGGAGTATCTCCCCGGCGACGTGCTGGTGGTGAATGGGACGTACGAAGACGCTTCCACGCTAAACTTTTACCTACGCCAGCCGATTCACATTGTGAACTCGCGCGATGAAGGCAATATGTATTACGGAGCGCTCTTTCCGGACGCGCCGGCCATCTTTGAAGACGACGCTTCGCTACAGGCCCTGTGGAAAGGGCCTAAGCGCGTTTTCCTGTGGGTGGAGGAAGGTAACATTCCGCCATTCATCAAGCAAAGCGGCAGTTATCACCTCGCGCGCAGCGGCGGAAAGCAAATTCTCATGAACCGAACCTCGCCAAAGAATCAGTAGCCTTGAGCGGCAAATTGAGAGATACTGGCAGGCATACGTCACAACAATGTTTTGGCCAAACGCCGCCTGGGAGTCGAGCCGGGCAGGTATGGGCTTTCGCCCCTTTGGGCCTTTTTGGAAGCCGAGAGTAGTCTGAGAAATCACACTTGATACCTGTAGACCCAGTCTTGCTTGCCATGGTGAGTGCCGCTCCAACGTGGCACCTGTTGCGAGAATTGCTGTGGTCCGTCGCCCTGCTAGGATCGCTGACCTCGACGGTCTTTCTGGGAATGGTCCTATTTGCCGCCATTCGCTATATCCGGAGCTGTCGAACGCCACGGCAGCGAGTGCTTGACGTCGCCTCCAAACACTTGCCGCCCGTAACGATTCTGAAACCGCTGCACGGCATGGAACCCGAGTTGGAAGAGAACCTGGAGAGCTTCTTCCGGCAGGATTACCCCGATTTTGCGATTGTCTTCGGGGTTCGCGATTGCGAGGACCAGGCGCTCACCGTGGTCGATAAGCTGCAAGCCAAGTACCCGCGGGTGCAGACTCGAATCGTGATTTCCGGTGAGCCGTCATGGCCGAACGCCAAGGTATACTCGCTCAGCAAGATGATCGCTTCGTCTCCCGATGATTTTTTTGTGATCAGCGACAGCGACGTCCTGGTCCGCCCCGACTTCCTGCGCAACGTGATTCCGCCCTTGCTGAGCCGGAAGGTAGGCTTGGTAACCTGTCTCTATCAAGGCGTTCCCGCCAGCGGTTTGTGGTCGCGGCTCGACGCGCTGGGAATGTCGATCGAAATGCCTTCCGGGGTTCTCGTGGCGGAGATGGTGGATGGCATGAAGTTCGCCTTGGGCGCGGTGATGGCGGTGCGGCGCGACGCGATAGAAGCTGTGGGTGGCATCCGCGAGACTGCGCACTTTTATTCTGACGATTTCGTACTCGGTAACCGCATCGCGGAGGCCGGATATGAAGTCGTGTTGTCGCATTACAAAGTGGGGCACGTGCTGCCAAACCGCTCGTTGGCGCGAACTTTCGGCGATCAACTTCGCTGGATGAAAAGCACCCGCTTCTCGCGCCCGCTGGGACATGTCGGGTCGGGCCTCACCTACGCGGTTCCGTTTGGGCTGCTGGCCCTGCTGTTGGGCTTGAGTAACAGCCATCGTCTGCACGTCGGCTTCGAGCTGCTACTTTTAGCATGGCTGAATCGCATTGTGCTGGCGCTGGCCGTGGGATGGGGCATCATGCGCGACCGCCGTGCGCTCTGGCTTTGCTGGTTATACCCGCTGCGCGATCTGCTGGGATTCGGGGTGTGGGCCGCCAGCTTTTCCGGCAAGACATTCTTCTGGCGCGGCGAAACCTACCAATTTGGCGATGAAGGCAGAATTACTCCCGAACAGCGCTCCATTAGCTTGCTGAGTCACAGCTTGCCGCAAGGTCACGACTAGCAGTCTTGCTCCTGTGGAGCCGCAGAGATTAGGCCAACCCGTAGTAACTCTAACCATTGCTCAGGCTTGGCTTGGATATTGGTACTGGCTTGAGCGTAATTCCCAAATTGGCACCTACATGCTAAATATTGGTAACGCGTTTTTGCCCTATGCGTCATCGCGGGATGGCCTTTCCTGCGCATGGGAAGCCCTCAGTGAGGCGTAAACTGATTGGGACATACCAAGGGGCGTCTGAATCGCCGGGATGCTTCCAGCGGCCTGCAAACGCAAAGGCTGCGACTTCCCGATATGGAACGCTATCACGGCCTAGTCAGCTAAGCGAGGAATCCGTTTTTTGGACTTTTGTCCGCAGCAGCCGCTCCAGTTTCCCGTCGCGCAATCTGAACCGCAGGCCTCGCCACTCCACCTCGCTGCCGAAGTAGCTGGCCACCCAGGTTGCCAGCGCGATCGAGTCACGCAACGGCAGCAGCCATAGTTCCCGGAAAAGTTGAGGATCCGCCAGCACTCCTCCGCCTATTACTATGGCCGACGTAAAACGCAGCGTCGCCATAACCGCGAGGACCAGCCACGTCCACCATGCACCTGGCGCCGCCATGGCTGCGAACACCGCCCAAACCAGGCCGAAGCTGACGATCAAGCCAAAATATTGCGCTCCGCGGCGATCTTTGACATTACGTGCCCAGCGCAACTGGTGCACCCAGAAGTCGCGAAAGCTGTAGTCGGGTAGAGCCGTCTCAACGATGATGTCAGCCAACTCTACTTTGTATCCTGCAGCCGCGGTACGCGCGCCCAGTTCGTAGTCGTCGCCGAGGTAGTCGACTAGTGGCTCTAGCCCACCGATCTCGCGTAGCACCGTCTTGGTGGTCGCGATGGTTGCTCCCAGCCCGAATCGAATGCCACCTTCCATGAGGCGAGCCACCAGTACACCGCCGCTGAAGTCGGTACTGAGCCCGAGCGCTTCCAGCTTCGAGCCGAGCGTCTTGCCAGCCAGTCCACGATAGAGCGTCGTGACCATGCCAACTTTCGGCTGCGCCAACGGCGCAAGCACGCGCAGTAGATAGTCACGCGGGGCCAGAATGTCACTGTCGTTGATGATGATGTGCTCGTAGCTGGCCTGCGGCAGCATCTGCGCAAGATTGCTGACCTTGCCATTGAGGCCGAGCACATCCGGACAATGCACAACGCGCAGCCTGGCTTGCGGAAATTCCTCGCGCAGTTTCGCGACCAGAGCCAATGCCGGCTCGTCAGGGCCACTCACGCCGAACAACACTTCGTATTCGGGATAGTCGAACAGGCAATGGCTGCGAAAAGCAGCGTACATGTGGGGATCGAGCCCCTTGAGAGACCTGAGGATGCTGACCGGAGGCGTGAAGCGAGATTCGTGGGGGTGGGATATTTCGCGCTGGTAGCGTTTGGCTGCGACCATGCACAGGGTGAAATAAGCGGCGCCAGCCAGAGCCAACAAATCGCACAGCACGGCAACGGCAGTGAGCGCAGGGTGCATGGGAGAGCTTTTCAGATTAGCAGAAGCGCAGAGGTTCCCGAGTGTTGACATTCCCGTTGAAGGGCGCGCCTGTTGACACGGCTCTAGTGGCTGTCGGTTTTGAAGGGCCGCGCCTTTAGGCGACGCCGTAAAGCCGTCGGAACCAATCGCCTTTTGCCGCTGAGGGAACTCGTTTTTGCAGCAGCAAGATTCGATTTTTCCAAGTGGCTAAGGCGGGAAGCCAGGCGCGCGATTGACTCGGCTGAAGCCACGCCCCATCAAAGCGGAATCGTCAAGCGAGCCGAACGGCCGCGATCAGGTTAGTCCTCCGGCGCGGTCGCGGTATGATGTACAAGGGCTGCCCAGCAACCCCTTCAAGAGACATCCAATGATCAACGGTAAACGCGTAGCCGTCGTGATGCCTGCCTACAACGCCGAACAGACGTTGGAGGCCACGGTGCGGGAGATTCCCGACCTGGTGGACATCCGCATCCTGGTGGACGATTACAGCAAAGACAAAACCGTTGAGCTGGCGCATCGCTTGGGGCTGCAGGTATTCGTGCATGACCGGAACTACGGCTATGGCCGCAACCAGCAGACCTGTTATCGCGAGGCGCTTGCCGCTGGCGCCGATGTCGTCATTATGGTGCACCCCGATTACCAGTACACTCCGTTGCTCACCACGGCGATGGCAAGTATGGTGGCTTACGATGTGTACGACGTGGTGCTCGGTTCGCGAATCATTGGAGGCCAGGCGTTGCACGGCGGCATGCCCCTCTACAAATACATCTCCAACCGTTTTCTGACCGCATTTGAAAACCTCTTTCTGCGCGTCAAGCTCTCCGAGTACCACACTGGCTACCGCGCCTTCAGCCGCAAAGTCTTGACCGAGCTGCCATTGCTGGAAAATTCTGCGGACTTTGTCTTCGATAACCAGATGCTGGCGCAATGCGTGCACTTCGGATTTCGCATCGGCGAGGTCTCGTGTCCAACGAAATATTTTGAAGAGGCATCCTCCATCAATTTTCGCCGCAGTTTGACCTATGGACTGGGCGTGATGGGCACGACCTTGCAGTTCGCCTTCAATAAGTGGGGGCTGATGCGTCTTCCCCGGTTCAGCCCCGAGGGAAGAAAACTGGAGGTTGGACGGCACGATGCGCTAGCGGCCCCCGCAATGGAGGCCCACATGGGCGGAGCCGGACGAAGCTAGGCTGGCTGCGTCCCCAGGGCACGCTTGCGGCTATCGATTGTCCCTCTGCGCGGTCTAAAGATTAAACTGTTTCCACTGAAACAAGTTGGCGCTGTTCTACGTACTTAGAGGTGCCTGCTTTGGCGGGCAGTGTAACGATGGCCAAATCCAGCGGTCTTGTGCATGGACTCTTCAACATCTAAGCGCACGCTTCGTCACGGCAGCTTCTTTCGCGAGCCGACGCTAATCGCACTGCAAACCATGCGCGCGCACAAGCTGCGGTCGTTCCTCATGTTGCTCGGGATTATCCTCTCGGTCTCCACGCTGATTCTGGTGGTCGCCCTCATCAGTGGGATGAACGGCTATTTCGCCAGCCGCGTCGCCAATCTGGGGTCCAACGTCTTCCTCATTCACAAATTCCCCATCATCAGCGATTCCAAGGAACTGCTGAAAGCGACCCGGCGCAATCGCGACATCACATGGGAAGACTACGAGGCACTGCGCGATAATCTCAAGCTCGCACAGGCCGTTGGCGTGGAAGTGCGTCGCACGGCAAAGGTCCGTGCCGAGCGGCAAAATCTTGAGGATGTCGATATCCGCGGAGTGACGGCCAACATCGGCGACATGGACGTGGAAGAGGTCGCGACCGGCCGCTATATTATCGACAGCGATAATGAACATCGCGATATGGTTTGCATGATCGGCGCCGACGTGGCCGACAAGCTCTTTGCCAATACCGATCCCATAGGCAAGACCATTGCCGTCGATGGGGAAGAGTTCCAGGTGGTCGGGGTCGCCAAAAAAATCGGCAATACCTTCGGACAATCGCAGGACAACTTCGTCTATATACCCATCGAGACCTGGCTGAAGATGTACGGACGCAATAATACCTTGAGCGTTAACGTGCAAGCTCGCGGGCCGGAGTGGATGGCACGCACCAAAGAAGAAGCCCGGGTGTTGATGCGGGCCCGGCGTCATCTGGCCCCGAATGATGAAGACAATTTCGGCATCCTGGCCAGCGACAGTTTGATGGGCCTATGGCAGAGTCTCACGGGCACGCTGGCTTCCGGCATGGTAGGGCTGGTCTCCATCTTCCTCGTGATCGGCGGGGTGGTGATCATGAACGTGATGCTGGCGTCGGTCACCGAACGCACCCGCGAGATCGGCATACGCAAGTCGCTGGGAGCGAAGAAGCGCGACATTCTGCTGCAGTTCCTGGTTGAATCCACGGTGATGGCGGTGGTGGGCGGCGCCATCGGCGTGCTGATTGCCTGGGTGCTGTCGGCCATCGTGCGCAGTACAACTCCGGTGCCGATGGCGGTGCCCATCACGGCGGTGATCGCGGCGCTCGTGATCTCATCGGCGGTGGGAATATTTTTCGGCGTCTATCCCGCACGCAAAGCGGCGCGACTGGATCCGATTGAAGCGTTGCGGTATGAGAACTAGGGGATAGGGATTAGTGGATAGTGGATAGACGGCAGGAGACGGAGAGAAGCACATATCATGCATGACATGAAGCCGTTAGAAACCGACTTTCACAATGACATGCTTTGGATACTGGAACATGAGGCGGAGGTCGGCCTGCATTCGACACGGTTTCGGCAAATGATCGAAAGGTACGGCGGTCTAAAGACGGCACACCTTTTGCTCGAAGCTGATCGTGAATTGCCACCAGATACCTTTGGGTATTTAAGAAGAGTCAATAGGCGTGATCTGGCGATGGAATCTTACGTTGTCAAGGAAAAGTATCTTTCCCTTTTCTCGGAGCAGGAACGGCAAATAGCGAAATGGCGACTGGATAATGAAGATTGACAATGTATTTTTGGACTGTCGACGGCAAGGTTGACTATCCACTGACCACTATCCACTAGCCACTGGTTTCCCATGTTGCACTTTGGCGAAAATTCGCGGATGGCCCTGGAGACGGTGCGCGAGCACAAGACTCGCTCGCTGTTGACGGTGCTGGGCGTGGTGATCGGTGTCGCCGCTATGATCTTCGTCGCCTCCATTCTGGTGGGCGTCAGCCGCGACGTGTCGGGCTACCTCGACGACTACGGCACCAACACGCTTTTCATCTTTCGCTGGGACATGGGCATTTCTTTCGGCCGTCTGAGCGCGGAACAGCGCATGCGCAAGCCGCTGACTCTGGAAGACGCCAACGCCATCCAGCGAGAGTGTCCGCATGTCAAATACGTGACCGCGGAAGTTTTTCCCCGCATCGATCCCGACCAACGGGGAGGGCCAGGAACTCTGCAAGTTGCGCGCTACGGATCGAAGGAAATCTCCAACCTCGATTACAGCGGCGCCACCCCTTCCTACCCCGATGTGTACAACGCGCACGTGACGCAAGGCCGCTTCTTTACCGAGTTTGAAGACTCCCACAGCATGGACGTCGCGGTCATCGGCGACGAAATCGACAAGAACTTTTTCCCTGCTCACGATGGCCTCGGCAAAACCATTTTGGTGGAAGGCATTCCTTACAAGGTGGTCGGCGTGCTGGAGAAGCGCAAGGGACAGCTCTTCAAGGATGAGACCGCCGATCGCGTAGTCAAAGTTCCTTACAACGCCTATAAGAAACATTACCCCGCAGCCGACGAACATTTCATCGGGGCCGAAGCCTACACCGGCCACAAAGACGAAGCGGAGGACGAGGTTCGTGGCCTGCTGCGACGGCGGCGCAACGTGCCCTTCGACAAGCCGGACAATTTCGGCCTGAGCAGCGCCGAAGCCATCGCCGACAACTTTCGCCAGATCATGAGCACGGTAGCGCTGATGACGATTGTCGTCAGCTCGATCGGCTTGCTGGTGGGCGGCGTCGGCGTGATGAACATCATGCTGATGTCGGTAACCGAACGTACGCACGAGATCGGCATCCGTAAAGCGATCGGCGCGCGCCGAGGCGACGTGATCCGTCAGTTCCTGACGGAAGCCGTGGTGTTGACCGGATTGGGTGGGTTGGTGGGAGTCTTGTTCGGCATCGCTGCGTCTGCAGTCCTGCCGTTACTTTTTCCTTCCCTGCCGACCTCGGTTCCCATCTGGGCGGTGGTGGCCGCGGTGTTGATGGCAATGAGCGTGGGATTGTTCTTCGGGATCTATCCCGCCGTGAAGGCGTCGCGTCTCGATCCCGTCGAGGCGTTGCGGTACGAGTAGTGGGCAACTCGAAGCAAAAAGCGCAACCACGGATTTCGCGGATTTTCACGGATTGTTTAGGGAGAGGTGGCGCCTTCGCGATGCTGAAACATTCGCGCATCTCGCAGCCCGCAGGGCGGCATAGTCATAGCCCAGGACGGAAGTCCTGGGTAAAGTTCTGAAGCAGCAACGAGTCCCTTCAGGGACGGCACACCCAACTCTATCGAGTCCATTCCGATGCGACCCCGCCTTCCGTGATCTAATACCCCTTGACCACGGAGTCCCATGAAACCATCATCCGCAATGTTCTCGCGATTCGTGCAATCGCTTATGTTGCTTTGCCTCCTTGCCGCCTCCGCACAGGCGCAAAAAATCAAGGTTGAATACAACAAGGACCTCGACTTCTCCAAATTCAAGACGTTCGCGTGGGGCCATCACGATGCAGTCTCACGCCCCACATTGGCGCTCGCCATCGCAGGCGCCATCGAAGAGGAACTGACCAAGCGGGGGCTGCACAAAGTGGACAGCAATCCCGATCTTTTCATCCAGATGTATGGTGCCGTTGATTCCGACATGAACGTCAGCCTACAGCGACCCGCTGTATATGGGTATGGGCGGTATCCCTCCATTTGGCTCTGCCTTTGTGATGTGGGGCTACATGCCGGGAGGAACCACCGCGGTGACCGTTCATAAAGGTCAGCTCGTGGTTGACGTCATCGATGCCAACCAGAAGAAGCTGGCGTGGCGCGGCATGGCCACTGAGAAGCTCAGCGACAACAAACAGAAGCTGATTAAGCAGGTCAACACCGCGGTCGAAAAGATGTTTCAGCAGTATCCCGCCGCGAAGTAATAGCGTCAAACTTTCTGCGCATACCTCACAGGTGAGCTAAGACGTCGCGATAGGAATTTGGCCGCCCAAGGCTACGCAAGCGTCATATGCGGCCGGAGACGGCCCCCGTTGGAATCGATCGAAGACCAATTGCACGGGGAGACAACTCCGTTCCTTTTCGTCGTATCCTGAATTCGTATGTCTGCTCTCATCGAGGACTATGCCCTAATCGGAGACTGCGAAAGCGCGGCACTGGTGAGCCGCCACGGCTCCATCGATTGGCTCTGCCTGCCCAACTTCGCTTCGCCGGCATGTTTCGCCGCCCTGGTTGGAACCGAAGAGAACGGCCATTGGTCAATTGCCCCGAAGGACAAGGCGCGCTGCACACGGCGCTATCTCGACCACACCCTGGTCGTTGAAACCACCTTCGAGACCGACGGGGGTAGCGCTGTTTTGCTCGACTTCATGCCGCTCCGAAACGGGAGTCCCCATCTGGTACGCATTGTGCGCGGCGTTCGCGGCGCCCTTGCAATGTCCGTGGAGTTGGTTCTGCGCTTCGATTACGGACGCTCTGTTCCGTGGGTAACTCGTTTGCAGGATGGCAGGCTCCGGGCGATTGCCGGCCCCGATATGGCCGTCCTGAATACCACCGCACAGTTGCGCGGCGAGAATCTTAAGACCCTCAGCGAATTCGCGATTGGCGCGGGAGAGTCGGTGACCTTCGTGCTCACCTACGGGCCTTCGTACGACGGCCTTCCCGAGCCCATCGATCCCGAAAAGGCGCTGCAGGAGACCATCAGCTTTTGGGAAGAGTGGGCCGGCCGGGCCAAGTTGCACGGCGAGCTACGCCGATGCCGTCGAACGATCGTTGATCACGCTCAAGGCGCTCACTTACCGTCACACGGGAGGAATCGTCGCTGCTCCGACCACCTCCTTGCCGGAACAGCTCGGCGGAGAGCGAAACTGGGACTATCGCTATTGCTGGCTTCGCGATGCCACGTTTACCCTGCTCGCACTTATGAATGCGGGCTATTACGAGGAAGCCCAAGCCTGGCGCGACTGGCTGCTGCGGGCGGTGGCGGGAAGCCCCGATCAAGTGCAGATCATGTATGGCATTCGGGGCGAGCGTAATTTGAATGGAGTGGGAAATCGGTTGGCTGGGCGGATACGAGGGCTCCAAGCCGGTGCGTGTGGGCAACGCCGCCTCCGAACAACTCCAGTTGGACGTGTATGGCGAGGTGGCCGACGCCCTGCTGCACGCCACCTGGGCGGCATACCACCCAGCGACACCGACATGGAGTTGCAGACATCCTTGACCGATCATCTGGCAACGATCTGGGAGCAGCCCGATCGAAGGAATCTGGGAGGTGCGTGGCGAGCCGCAAGCACTTCACTTATTCCAAGGTCATGGCCTGGGTGGCCTTCGACCGCGGCAGTCAAGGTCGGCGGAAAGATTCGGCCTGCAAGGCGTAGGTGGAAGCGGTGGAGCGCGGTACGCGACAAGATCCATGCGGAGGTATGCCAGAAATCCTACGACCCCGAACTCGGCTGCTTTACTCAGGCATACGGTTCCAAGGAACTCGACGCGTCTCTCGTTGCTGATTCCGCAGGTTGGCTTCCTGCCCTGCACGGACCCACGTGTCCGCGGCACGATTGAGGCCATCGAGAAACATCTGATGTCCGACGGCTTTGTTCTGCGTTACCGCACCGAGCAAGTGGATGACGGGCTGCCGGCCGGGGAAGGCGCCTTTCTTGCCTGTAGCTTCTGGATGGTGACCGCCCTGAGCATGCTGGGGCGGGACGATGATGCCCGGCGCCTGTTTGAGCGTCTGCTGAACCTGCGCAACGACGTTGGCCTACTCGCAGAGGAGTACGATCCGAGGGCCAAGCGGCAGGTGGGGAACTTCCCGCAGGCGCTCTCCCATATTGCTCTGATCAATGCGGCGTTCGGGTTCACCCGTTCAGGCGGTCAAAGGAGCGCTGGAGTACGCGACCCGCTGAGCTCGAAAACGGTACCTTAGCAGCAGTACTGAGTTCGTGTGGAGCACCGCTTGAGCAGTGCATTTGACCGCTGCCCCTGAGTTCGGCTTTACAGTTTGCTGAAAAAGTCAGAAAAGCAGATCTCTCGCGGGCTGAACCTTACCCCAACAAGCGCAAAAACGGCGCTCGTTGGCGACCCCTGTTCGCCCGCTCGGGATGACAAAAATAAACGACTTATCGGCACGACTGAAGTCGTGCCCTGACACAAACCAAGTGCCAATCGCGTTTTTCAGCAACCTGTGAAGCCGTGCCCTGACACTGCGTTATTCAAGCGGACGTAGTTTCTTGGAGTGTCACCCGGAGCCGACGAGGTCGCCGCACGGCTGGGCAGTCGAATCTGCATTACGCTTCCACTCCCGCCGGCTGCGCATTGCGTCGCGGACGCCGGTTCTCCTGAAGAATCTTCTTGCGCAGGCGCAACGATTTCGGCGTGATCTCGACCAGTTCATCGTCGGCGATGAACTCGATCGCCTGCTCCAGATTCAGGTTCTTGAACGGCACCAGACGGATGGCATCGTCAGCAGTCGAAGATCGCATGTTGGTCAGCTTCTTTTCGCGGACAATATTTACCACCAGATCGTTGTCGCGCGAGTTCTCGCCCACGATCATGCCTTCATAAACTTCTACGCCGGGGCCAACGAACATTTCGCCGCGCTCCTGCAGACCCCACAGCGCATATGCCGTGGTGTGTCCACCACGGTCGGCGACCAGAGCCCCGGTCACACGATGTGGGATATCGCCTTGCCACTCGGTGTAGCCGTCGAACAGCGAGTTCATCACGATGGTGCCGCGCGTGTCGGTCAGCAACTCACTGCGCAGGCCAATCAGCCCGCGACTGGGAATCACAAACTCCATGCGTACCCGGCCATAGCCGTGGTTGTGCATCTTCTGCATCTGCGCTTTGCGCGCGCCCAGCTTCTCGATCACCACGCCGACGAACGATTCAGGCACATCGATGGTCAGCCGCTCCACCGGCTCCATCAGCTTGCCGTCCACATGCTTGGTTACGATCTCGGGCTTCCCGACCGCAAGTTCGAAGCCTTCACGCCGCATCATCTCGATCAGAATCGCCAGTTGCAGTTCGCCGCGGCCCATCACCTTGAACGAATCCGTGCTATCGGAGTCTTCCACCCGAAGCGAAACATTGGTCAGCAGCTCTTTTTCCAGGCGATCGCGCAGGTTGCGGGAGGTAACGTACTGCCCTTCGCGCCCGGCGAACGGCGAAGTGTTCACCATAAACTGGATCGCGATCGTTGGCTCGTCGATGGTCGTCACCGGCAACGGCGCAGGGTTCTCGATGTCGGTGATGGTCTCGCCGATGTTGATGCCGGTCACCCCGGCAACTGCCACGATGTCGCCCAACTCGGTGGCGACAATGTCCGTCCGCTTTAGTCCGGAGAAGGAGAACAGCTTGGTAATCTTGATCTTCTCCATCGAGCCATCACGTTTGGCGATGGCGACGTCTTCGCCGGTGCGCAGCGTGCCATTGAATACGCGCGCGATGGCCAGGCGGCCAAGGTAGTCGCTGTAATCCAGGTTCGCCACTAGTACTTGCAGCGGGCCGTCGGCGTCGCCAGTTGGCAAGGGAATGGTGTCCACGATAGCGTCGAACAGCGGCCGGAGATTTTCGCCCGGTTGGTCGATGTCGGTGGTCGCCGTGCCAACTCTGGCGTTTGTGTAGAGCACGGGAAAGTCGAGTTGGTCTTCCGCGGCGTCGAGATCGATGAACAGGTCGTACACCTCATTCAGTACTTCCTGCGCACGCGCGTCGGGACGGTCAATTTTGTTGATCACCAGGATCGGCGGCAGCTTGGCTTCCAGCGCTTTGCTCAGAACATAACGCGTCTGGGGCAAGGGACCTTCGCTGGCGTCCACCAGCAACATCACGCCGTCCACCATCTTGAGGGCGCGCTCCACCTCGCCACCGAAATCGCTGTGGCCCGGAGTGTCCACGATGTTGATCTTGATGTCGTGATAGAAGATGGCGGTGTTCTTGGCCAGGATGGTGATGCCGCGCTCGCGCTCCAACTCGTTGGAGTCCATCACGCGTTCGACGTGGGTCTCATTGGCGCGGAAGGTACCGCTCTGGTTCAGCATGGCGTCAACCAGGGTGGTCTTTCCGTGGTCCACGTGCGCGATGATGGCGATGTTGCGAAGACTCTTACTCAAACTAACGTCCTTCCTATTGGGAAAAACCGCGTGCGACAAGGCAAACGGAGGGGTCCGGAACCGGTGTATTCAGTTTACAATACCCGCCGTAGAACCTACCCACCACGGAGGGCACAGAGAGCACGGAGGAGAAATGCCGTGACAGAGATGAGCATATCGAGGGTTGCTGTTTCGTTGGCATCCGTGTTGCTGTTGCTCGGCACTGCGGCCGGGCGGCAGAACGCCGCCACAGACGAGAATCAACCGCCTCAGGCGTTCTTCAACTCCGAGTCGCAGAGCGCGCCATGCAAGCCTCAGGCGGCCACGGCTAAGAACCCGTTCGATACGTGCAAGTACCCACCGTACGGACCTGGCATGCGTCCTCCCAAATTTGTCAGCGCGCCTAGTCCCAGCTACCCCGAGGCTGCGCGGAAGGCCAAACTCAACGGAACGGTAGTGCTGGCGTTGGCCATCGATGACAAAGGCCATGTGGACGACGTCAAAATCGTTAGCTCCTCGAACCCGTTATTCGAGCAGAATGCGATTGATACTGCCAAACAATGGGTGTTCTCGCCCGCACTCAAGAACGGCAAACCCGTGGCCGTGCAGGAAAATGTCGAAATGGGCTTCAGACTTTATTGATTTAGAATCGAACCAGCCGTTCGATATTCTCAGGGACCTTGATGCGCCTTCTCACGCTGATCGCTCTGTCGATCTGTCTGTCACTTCCGGCTGCCACCGCTCAGGCGCAGTCCGGCAATGCACGGCCCGAGTCGTCATCGACGCTCTCTACTTCCTCAGCCGACTTTTCCGGCGACCAGACTTTCTCGCAGTTTCTGCGTGTCACCAAAGGCATGACGCCGCCGAAGGCCACCCATGCGCCTGATCCAAAGTTTCCCGATCTGCCTCCCGACGCGGAACAGCGTGGTACGGTCGTCATGCTGGTGGGCATCAACGCCAAAGGCCATGTCGAGGCGGTCCGCGTGCTTCGCAGCGACGAACATGCCTTTGAAACCACGGCCGTGGACACGGTGAAGAAGTGGAAGTTTCGCCCCGCGGAGAAAGAAGGCAAGGCCGTGCCCGTGCAGGTGACGGTGGAGATGAAGTTCGAAAAGTGACCGACGGCAGGGGCTGAAGGTTCGGGATTAGGATTAGTGAACCGGCACAAACGAACGCCACGCTGACCTTCTAAGGACGCCTCGAATCAAAAGCCCAAGTTCTACCGCGTGGGACCGCGCTCCTTTGGGCATTTTTTGCGGCATCATTCCTCACCGGCTCGGCATCCTAATGAACAACTCCCTGAGTATGGGAAATGGCTGACAGCAATAGGATTACGGCCATGAGCAACATCCATCGCTTGACTCGATCGCTGCGCGCATTCTCGCGCGAGCTGTCCCGTCCATCCTCCGAGACTACGACCGGCGCGTTTTCTCCTGCTAAGCACCGTCCCAGGCTCGGACTGGCCCTGGGCGGCGGATTCGCGCGGGGGATATTGCACATCGGAGTCCTCAAGGTACTGGAAGAGGCCAGGATCCCGGTGGGTTTCGTCGCCGGAACCAGCGTAGGAGCGCTCGTTGGCTCCTTCTATTGCGCAGGGTTGAGCGCTCACGAAATGGAAGAAGTTGCCCGCATGGCACGCTTCAACGACTTCGCTCGGTGGACGCTGTCGCGGTACGGTTTTTGCAGCACAGACCGCATCAACCGTTTCTGCGAGCGGGTCGTGAAGATCAAGAGCTTCGAAGAGCTGAAAATTCCTTTCGCCGTTATCGCTACTGAAATTCGGACTGGCGAGGCGGTTGTCTTTACCAAAGGTTCGCTGGTCGATGCCATTCGCGCCAGTTGCGCCTATCCGGGAATGTTTCCCCCGGTGGAGATCGATGGCCATTCCTATGTTGACGGGATGCTGGCCTATTCCGTCCCCACGACTCCGTTGCGCGAGATGGGCGCCGAGTGCGTGCTCGGTGTGCACTTGAGTGCTCATGTGAGCCAGGAACGCGAACCGCGTCACCTGTTCGAGGTGATCGGCCAATGTTTCTCCATTGCTCAAGCCAAGATGTGCGACACCTGGAAGAAAGATGCCGACCTGGTGCTTGATCCCGACGTTACCGGTTTCGCGTTCGATTGCTTCGACCGCACTCCTGAATTGATTGCCCTTGGGGAGGCCTCCATGCGGGCGGCTTTACCTGCATTGCAGGCTCTGCTCGACTTGCCTCAGGCCGCGAAGGAGACTCCGAACGTTGACCTTGCGTTCATTCCTGAGCTGTCCGTCGGCCCTGCGCAACCTCCCTCCAGTCCAGTGGTCTAGAGCAATTTCTGATTTTCTGTAACCGCCTTGAAAGGGCGCGGCTTTACAGTTTGCTGAAAAACGCGATTGCCACTTGGTTTGTGTCAGGGCGCGACTTCAGTCGTAGGGATAAGTCGTTTATTTTTGTCATCACGAGCGGGCTTCAGCCCGCGAGGGATCTGCTCTTCTGACTTTTTCAGCAAACTGTAAAGCCGGTCACCTCCCGCTATCTTTTCGCACGCCTGAAGGCATGCCCTTTCAAAGCGGATCCAGCCACTGTGGAATCGCTCCAGCCGTGTGCTCGCCTGAGCGTAATTGGAGTCTCGCCCTGCCCGCGACTACACTGGTAGTGGACATTTCCCTGGGAACATTTCTTGTCACAGCGCTATTACTCTGTCAAAGAACTATTGCAGTCATGCGAAGAATTGTTGGCCACTTTCTCGCCTGCCGATGCCTCGCCGTTCGGCCAACTGCTCAAGCTGCTCTACGACCAACGCGGGTACTTCTGGATTGGTATTTACTTCGTACTCGGCGATAAGGTCGTGCGTCAGGCAATGCAGGGCCCCGTGCCACCGTGCCACGTTTTTGAGTTTGGCAAGGGGAACGTAGGCACCACCGGTCAGAGCGGACTAACGAAAGTCATCCCCGACGTCACCGCGGACGCAACCTACAGCATGTGTTTCCTGGAAGTGAAATCGGAGATTGTTGTGCCCATCCGCATTGGGGGACGCACACTAGGGGTGATTGATGTCGAAAGCGATCGCGCCAGCAATTTCGGCAGTGCAGACCGCATTCTACTGGAAGGCGTTGCGACCATGTTGGCGCGTTTCTTGACCAGTCGCGGCAAGGTGCTGGTGCGGCACGCTCGGGAACACCGTGCCGCGCTGCCGCAAGCGCGTCACGTCACGGCCGGCTAGAACCGGTTCTCGTCTCGACACGCCTTAGCGATGCCTTCGCGTCTGATGTAAGCTGCTATTTCTCGTATCTGCGCCGGGTGCCGCCACATTCGCGGTGTTCGAATGTGTGGGAGAGAACAATCGATTCAGGCCAGACGTGATGCGCGGATACGGCTCACCTCCCACTCATTCCAAAACCAGGAATGAGGGGCACCCGGCCATTGGAAAGACAAGGAATGGATGTGGCTCATGATTTCTATGGTGCAAAAGCTAAGTCAGGAAGATTGGGCATTGATGGATACAGCTGTGGCGAAGGTTAGCCGAGGCGAGTTTGAGCAGGCATTGGCGGCGTTCTGCTCGCTTGAGTGCCATACTGCCAGTTCGAGGGAACTCGCCGCGATTTTGCTCAACGAGGCGCAGTGCTACCGGATGCTGGGATTTTTTGAAAAAGCACACATGTGCTGCGACCGAGCGCTTCACCTCTCACACGGCAACGATGAAGACACGGTCAATGCCTGGATTGTGAAGACCGACGTCCTCGTTGACGAGAATCGGCTTGCGGATGCCCAAAGCGTCATCGAGGCATCCTTGAGACGTTATCCTACTGTCAACCAGAATGAGCAGCTACGAAGGAGGGCCGACATTCTGACGAGGCAGGGACAGGAGGCGGAGGCGATCCCAATTCTAGGCCTGTTGTTAGAGGCACCAGGACTTGAAGAGCCCGAAATTGCGACAATCCATCACACCCTAGGTGTCAGCTACGGTACCCTTGGCGAACTCCGTGAGGGTGCCCACCATTTGCTCAAAGCACAATCTTTGCAACTGCCCCAAAGCTATTTAGCGAGCAATAGTTTCTGGCTCGCCAGCGTAATTGCTAAGCAGGCAGACTTCAGAACCGCCAAGAAGTACCTCTTGAATGCTTTAGCTCAGGCGAAGCACTGGAATACCGATCTCCTAAGCGACATATACGAATCTTTGGCGAATGTCTCGCGGGAGCTTGGCGATGATACTGACGCTGCCATGTACGACAATCTTAGGAAAGCTTCAGGCCAAGAGACCCACTGAGAGGCGGGTGCCGCACACATTCGCGGTGTTCGAATGTGTGGGAGAGAACAATCGATTCAGGTCAGACGTGATACGCGGATACGAACCCGCTTCACTCATTCCAAAACCCGGAATGAGTGGGGCACCCGGCCTTACCGATGCCTTCGCGTCTGATGTAAGCTGCTATTTCTCGTATCTGTGCTTGCTGTGAGCTCGTTCTCATTCACCCGAGGAGTATCGCTTTGATTCGCTTCTTCGTTACTGTACTCGCTTGTGCTCTTTTCTGTTCGCCTCTAACTTCCGGTCAACAGAAATCCCAGACCCAGCCTGCACCATTCACCCCGCCGGACAAGATATTCGGATACCGTAACCCCGGCGCCGAGTTGAAGGCAGAGAAGACTTTTCTCGCCGTACCCGATCCGCAATTGGCCAAGGAGCATCTGCAATTCCTGACCTCCGCACCTCACGTCGCCGGATCGCCCGAAGACCTGAAGACGGCCGAGTACGTTTTAGAGAAGTACAAGGCCGCGGGTCTCGATGCCTACATCCAGCAATACAAGGTCTGGATGAACTTGCCGCTCGACATCAAGGTAGAGGTGGTTGCGCCCAAGGGGGTCAACATGACCGGTCCGTCTCCTGAGCATGTCAGCGACGATCCCTACCAAAACGACCCTCGAATTCTGCCAGCCTTCAACGAATTCTCTCCGTCAGGTGATGTCACCGCCGACGTAGTGTACGCGAACTATGGCCGCCTCGAAGATTTCAAGAAGCTGCAGGAGATGGGCATTGATGTGACGGGCAAGATCGTCATCGTCCGCTATGGCGAAAACTTTCGCGGCGTCAAGGCGTTTGTTGCGCAACAATTCGGAGCAGCAGGCGTCATTATCTATTCCGATCCATGGGATGACGGCTATTTCAAAGGCGACAAATATCCCAAGGGGCCGTGGCGTCCCGACACCGGAGTACAGCGCGGTTCCATCCAATACCTGTTCCGCTATCCCGGCGATCCCACCACGCCGGGAATCGCCTCTCTGCCCGATCTACCCGACAGCAAGCGCATCTCGCCTGACCGCGCCACCGATATGCCCAAGATTCCAACCACTCCGCTCTCTTACGCCGACGCCACTCCCATGATGGCCAATCTAGGTGGGCCGGAGTCACCTCGCGAGTGGCAAGGCGCGTTGCCTTTCACCTACCACGTCGGTCCCGGGCCGGTGAAGGTGCACATGGCCCTGAAGCAGAACTATCAGTTCGTCACCATCTACGACGTGATCGGTATGGTGCGCGGATCGCAGCTGCCCGATGAATGGGTGATTACCGGCAATCATCGCGATGCCTGGGTGTATGGCGCGGTGGACCCAAACAGCGGCACTGCCGCCCAACTGGAGGCGGTGCACGGCGTGGGAGAGTTGCTGAAAACTGGATGGCAGCCTAAGCGCACCATCGTCTTCGCCAGTTGGGACGCAGAGGAGGAAGGCCTGATCGGCTCGACCGAATTTGCTGAGCAGCACGCTAAAGAGCTCGGCCGGGCCGTCGCTTACTTCAACATGGACGCCGCTGTTTCTGGTCCTGACTTCAGCGCGTCGTCGGTGCCGAGTTTGAAGCAGTACCTGCGTGACGTCGCGAAGTCAGTGCCCAGTCCGAAGGGCGGTAGCGTTTACGACCAGTGGAAAGCCACTGCCGAGAAGAAAGAGCAGGAGCGCGCCAAGCCGCATGAACCGGAGTCCTCGAGCGCCTCCGAATCCAAACCAACGGCTGAGGTGCAAGCCGATGTTCATGTCGGCGATCTCGGCAGCGGTTCCGACTACACCGCATTCCTGCAGCACTTGGGTGTTCCCTCCGCCGATATCGGCTCGCGTGGGCCTTACGGCGTCTATCACTCGGTTTTTGACAACTTCGCCTGGTTTACCAAGTTCGGCGATCCGACGTTTGTCTATGAGCAGGAGATGGCGCGTTTCTATGGCTTGGAAGCCATCCGCCTGGCCTCGACAGACGTTCTCCCGTTTAATTTTCAGGACTACGGCAAAGAGATTGGCGAGTACATAAAGGCGGCCGAGCCAAAAGCAAAGAAGACCTTCGGCGAACAGGCGCCGTCGTTCGCCGAGGCCACGAAAGCGGCGGCGCGCTTGGAGAAAGCCGGCGCCAGCGCGTTGCAATTGCAGAGCGCAACCCTGGGTGATCCAGGGGGTATGAACTTCATCCTTCGCAATACCGAGCGTGCGTTTCTTATCGACGGTTTGCCTGACCGGCCATGGTACAAGCATTCAATCTACGCGCCGGGCGAGTACACCGGATACGCCGCCGTGGTAATTCCTGGCGTCAATGAGGCCATCGACAAAAAAGATTTGGCGACGACGCAGCAGCAGTTGCAACTCCTGACCGACGCCGTCAATCGCGCCGCGGAGTTGCTGGAGAGGGCGAAGTAGAAGCCCGAAAGCGAGCGCTACAGACCATCCACTGTATGCCGCAGCTAACCTCTAACCACTAGCCCCTGACCTCTAGCCTCTAGCCCCTGCCTTCCCTCCGGTAGCGACTGAACTGATGGTCGCCCGCCTTGCGGCAGCTCATCCACGTCCATCGCGTCAAGTTCTCTCGGGTATATCCCGGGCCGCCGAAGACAGTGGGGCGCAGCAAAAGCTGAGTAGTTTGCTCACTGGCGATGCGCTTCTGTTCTGCGGGAACCACCTGCCCTACTTCAATCGGCGAGACGGTCACGAACTTCTCGTCCACCAGATCGGCCCGCGCAAGACTGCCGTAGAGGGTTGGTCCACCCTCGCACAGCAG
Source organism: uncultured Acidobacteriaceae bacterium (assembly GCA_963755865.1). GTDB lineage: Bacteria > Acidobacteriota > Terriglobia > Terriglobales > Acidobacteriaceae > Bog-257. The sequence goes on from CAVWLY010000018.1 coordinate 242,613, forward strand.
ATACTTCACGCCTAGCTCTTCCCGCAGCCTGCCAATGGCGCGTAGCAAATCGAAGGTTTCGCCTTCACCGGCGGCAATTACCGCAACATGAGCCTGCGCGCCTTGCGCGCGCAATCGTTCCGCACCTGATGGAGAGGTAAGAATCACGGCGTCCACCACGTCACCATCGAAGACTTTGTGTCGGGAGATATCGAGGTCCACCGCGCGCGTCACGAAGATGTTGCGTTGCCGTCCTTTTCCGAGACGACCACGCAGCGCGCGCAGCTTCGGGTCGGCGACCTGGAAGACAATGCCTCGACTCTGCGGACCTCGGATACGCTGCTCCTCCCGCAGAGTGGTCATGCCCATCACGAGGCCATCGGCATGAGCGCGCAACAGGTCCATCAACCAGCGGTCTTCAGGCGACTGCGAGATCTCTCCGCCGGAGGCGTGCTCCCCGAGCAACGTAGTGATGCCGTCGAGCGATTGTACGAAGTTGGAGTAAATCCACGGGCGGTCAGCAGGGGGCGGGGGAAAACCAAAATTGCCGTAGGGCGCATAAGCATCATCGGCAATCAGGCTCGGTTCGGCGTGGTCGAATAGAACTTCGAAGGGGCGGCTCTGACTGGGCTTTTCCATCGCTACGATTCCAGAGCTGATTCTATCCGAGCTTCGGAAAGACAGATGGCCTGTATGCAGCAGGAGTAACCGACTGACAATCAGAAGTAACCGTAGTGAAACAACGCCTGTAGTTAACGCTACGGAAACAAGAATTCCGGTATTCACCTTACATCGGTGTGGCAGGCAGTCTCATCCAACTGTTCATGAGGTGGAGACGAGGTCATCGTCTGAAGCTGGTAGGCGAAGCCGAGGCTCCGCCCCGCACTCGCGAGATTTTCGATGAGGTTCGGCATAAACTCGGCTTGCCGCTGGTTCCTATTCTGTATCAGGCCTATGCCGCCTATCCCGATTTCCTGGAAATTCATTGGCGGACTTTTCGGCCAACGCTGGACTGCCGCCAGTTCTTTTTGCTGGGCGCGCGGCTGGCCGCTGAGTCCTACACCAGGATCCATAATTACTTTGACGTGGGCAGCCTGGCCTCGCGGGAATTGCACTCCAATCAGGCGCCTGAGCTTTCACTGGCACAGGTCCTTGACTATTACCAATATCTCGATCCGCTGCTATTGCTGATTGCCAGCGCGCAGCTGCAGGCATTCGAGGGGCCCGTGGGTTCAGAGCGGATTGCGCCCGAGCCGGCGCAGCATCCTGACTTCCCGGTGTCGCCGTGTTTGCTCGACGTCACTGCAGCGCCCCCCAAACTGCAGCGCATTTGGGACGACCGCCGCCGCGCGATGGAGTTGGCCTTCATATCAGACGAACATCGCGCCATGGCGCGCTGGCCTGGCTTTTATGATGGGTACTCGCGCGCACTCCAGGAGTTAATGCGATCGCCGCTGTTCACTGACTGTCAGCATCGCATCAACGAGAGCGCGTGGGGACTTGTGGGCGAAATTCCCGCACGGATAGAAACCGGGCTTACGCAATTGCTTGACGCCGGACTCAGCGACGAGCAGGTGGCCTCCGTGGTGCACATCAATGAGGCTTTGTGCCACACCTTCAGCGGACTGGTACTCGACATCAGCTTTGCGCGGGTAGCTTATGAAGGCGGTACCCACCGCGAGGCGCGCGCCCATCCGCGATCTGTCGGTGAAGCTGAGCCGAAGGCTTCCGGCTCGCCGACGCAAGCAGCATGAACGAAACGGGCAACCGGATTGACCACCGCCGCGACAAGCGCGAAGTGCCTGACGCTCATCCAACCTGCACTTTCTCGCGATAGGCTGCAACGTGTACGTTCCATCCCAGCGCCTTCACCATCGTGTCGCGTAACTGCGCAGCTGCCGGTGGTTCTCCGTGAACCAGGTACGTCTCTTTCGGTGCATGTCGGAACGTGTGCAGCCATTCCAGCAACTCCGGAGTATCGGCATGATCGCTGAATTGTTCCAGCGCCGCCACCTGCGCGCGAATCGGAATCACCTGACCAAACATCTTCACCTCGGTGGCGCCGCTCTTGATGGTGAATCCTCGCGTCCCCGGTGCCTGGAAGCCGATGAAGAGCACCAGGTTCTTTGGATCAGGTAGTCTCTGCATCAGGTGATGCAAAATCCGTCCGCCGGTGACCATGCCGCTCGATGACACGATGATTGCCGGATAGCGCGATTGGTTGATCTTCTTGGAATCGTCCTGCGTGACATCGAAGTGGAAGTTTGGCCACTCCAGTGGCGAGCCGTATTTCGCGATCAACGCCCTCGTCTCGGGAGTGAACTCTTCCGTGTGTTTCAGGAAGATTTGTACCGCCTTGATGGCCATGGGGCTGTCGGCGTGCACGGGCACGCGCGGCATCTGTCCTGTCTCCATCAACTCCTTGAGCAGGAACAAAAACTTCTGTGTTCGCTCGACGGCGAAGGACGGGACAATCACGCTGCCGCCACGCTGGAGCGTGGCGCGGATGAGCGCCGCCAGCTCCGGACGCGGATCGGTGTGGGGATGCAAACGATTGCCGTAGGTGCTTTCCATCACCAGCACATCGCACTCTTCGCCCTCGGTTGGACCCAAGTGCACAACCTTGCCTGGTGCTACATGATTGTCACGGACTCGGCCGATGTCGCCGGTGAAGAGCAGCTTGGATGACCTGCCGTTGGAGGTGATCGTGATCTCAGTCATTGCTGAGCCCAGGATGTGGGCAGCTCGAACAAATCGGAACGACAATGCATTAGTCAGTTGCTTGGCTTCTTCGAAGTTAACCGGACGGAAGAGGGTCATGCATTGCTGCGCTTCTTCCATGGTATAGAGCGGTAACGCCGGTACGTGCTTGCTGGCACGCGTCTTGTTGTAATACGCCGCATCTTCTTCTTGCAGATGGCCGGAGTCAGGCAGGAGGATGCCGCACAGATCAATCGTTGCCTGGGTCGCATAGATGGGGCCGTGAAAACCTTGCTTCACCAGGCGAGGAATCCATCCCGAATGGTCGAGATGAGCATGCGTGAGGATGACGGCGTCAATCGAGTTTGCCGGTACCGGCAGATCTTTCCAGTTTCGCTCACGCCATTCTTTTTGCCCCTGGAAGAGTCCGCAATCCACCAGCACCTGCAATCCTCGCGTGCCGTCGTTGTCCACGTGGATCAAATGCTTCGAGCCGGTAACCACTCCGGCCGCGCCGAGAAACTGGATGTAGCTCAAGCCGTCCTCATTGGTCACTCAATCGCGACCCAAGATCATAACAGCCTCGGGAAAAGCGATTCACCACAGAGACACAGAGGCCACAGAGAAGAAAAAAACAAATGAACCACGGATTTTCACGGATGAACGCGGATCAATTTGTGACAAAGACCAAAAATTATCCGTGTAAATCCGTGTCGATCCGCGGTTGATTTGCCTTTTTTCTTCTCTGTGTCCTCGGTGTCTCTGTGGTGGAAACTTTTTCTTCACGGTTGCTTGGCCGGAATCTCATACACATCGTTACCCAGGTTGGCTTCCGGAACGCTTCCATCGTTGACCGTGATTTTGTCGGGCGCGACCGGCACCTCAATGCGGCCCGTACCCTTTTCTCCCGCCTTGACCACCACCCGGACACTCTTCTCGCCAGAAGGAGTCTGAATCAGCACCGGCACCTCTGCTCCGGCGCCGCCTCGGTTCTCGATCGTCGCGGTCACCAGGAAGCTCTTGTTCGCTTCGCTGAGAAGAGGACGAGTGTACGCGGACTCGACGTGAAACTCCGGCAAACCACGATCGCGATAAACCCAGTCATCGAAGAACCATTCCAGATCACGTTTAGAGCTGGTTTGCACCAAATGCTGAAAGTAGCTGGGGTCTTTATCGGCGCCGCCTCGATAGGCCGCAATGGCGCGTTGCATGGTATCCTCGCCGGTCATGTCGCGCAGCATCCAGAACACGAAGCCGCCTTTGCCGCGCAGATAGAGCTCGTCATTCGTGTTGAGCAGAGTGTTGTTGGCGGCGTTGCTGTCGGCAGAGGATTTCGCGGCCGCTGCCGTCTTCGGATGCGCTGCGCTTCCGCTTGCACCAGAGGCCCGCGATATTGGTCGAGAAACTCCAAGGCTGCATGTCGTCCGCTGCGGCGCTCCACCTCGAGCGTTTGCAGGAATCGCTCCAGTCCATCCTGGATCCAGGGGTGTGGAGAATGAAACCGCGCCGCGACCTGTGCAGGCAGCAGCAGAAGCTGCAGGGTTGCGGCCGGCGCCTCGCGAAGCGGCGTGAACAAGCACCGGGCCGTTTTGCCAGGGATTGGCGTTCGGGTCCGTCAACTCGATGATTCGCGCCGGCTGAGTTGGCTCGCCGAGCCAGTCGTGCAGCAGGGGATCGTTGGCTTCGGCGGCGACGGCATAGTCGCGCGCCAGCGAGGTGTGATCGGCAATATGCAAGAGCGTAACCGTAGGCCTCGCCAGTTCGACGTAGTTGGCGATGGCAAAAGTCGGGACCGTCTCGCCCAGCCCAACCACACTGGCTTTGTCCACCAGATGGTAAGAAGTCTCGTCGCCGTGGACTTCCGGCACCAGCTTGCCTTCACCCGGGCTAGACATATTGGTCACAATCCGCAACGGCTGCTTGCCATCCCCAGCGTCGATCGCAAAGGCAGCATCGAACTCGCTGCGGTCGTGGCGATGCTTCCAGCGCGCGATCGCGTCGAAGACGGCATTGCCGTCACTCAGGCTCGCGGCTTCGATCGCCACGGGATACCAGGCGACATAGCCCAGTCCGCGCACGGCGGTGAAGGAATCGCTGATTTCGTCCCAATCATTGCGCGCCGCCACATCGGCGGGAGCGCCCATGCGCGTAAGGCGTGTTGCATCTGGCGTGATGGTTCCGCCGTATTGCACATCGAGCGTGACCGTGGCCGCCGGAGCAATTTCCTTCGGCAGGGTGACGATCGCCTCCGACAGGCTTCCCGTGTGATCGATGTCGGAGGTGTAGTTATCGCCGAGCCACTGCACCGGCTTGTCATCCAGCGCGATGGCGTTCCATGCCAGCGAAGACGACACCTGCAGCGTCGCGAGCTTCTGTGGCTTGTTGGAATCATTGCGCAACGTGAGCTTGCCGGTGACCGCGATCACATGTGCGGTGCGGTCCACTTGCACTTCAAGCTGATACCGCGAGATCGTGAACGCCTCGCGGTCAATCGCGGACGCTGGCAGTCCTGTGGACAATAGGAAAACGAGTGCTATCAAGAGCCGCATGAGAAAACATTGCCTTCGGAGAACTATCTGAATGATAAGATAATCACCTTGGAGAAGCAGAACCGCATGAATGTCGCCCTGCCGCCCGAACTAGAGAAGCGCGTCCATGAAAGTCTTGACAAGGGCGAGTTTGCCAACCCGGATGAGTTTTTCAAACAAGCCGCAGAACTTCTATTAGACGTCCGGCACGGTGACGGCTCGCCAATTCCCATGGATGAGGGCTGGGATGGGCGTGTTGAAGCTCTCGTTAAAGAGTCCCAAGCGGGTGGAGAGGCGACCGAAATGACCGAGCGTGACTGGCAAGAAGTAGAACGCCAGGGAACCGCCCTCATCCGCGCCCGAAAGAAAACCTGAACCCCAATGGGCCGGGCTATCGTAAGACCCGCCGCTCGGCGCGACCTCGTTCAGCACTTTGCTTACATCGGCGAGAACAGCGGTCTTGCCACGGCGCGTCGTTTCCAAGGGGCGGCCCGTGCGACATTTGCGGAACTCGCACAAACACCGGGAATGGGCGCTCCCAGGAAGGTGAAGAACTTTCCCAACATAAGGATGTGGCGAGTTCGTGAATTCGAAAAGTACTTAATCTTCTACGAACCCAAAGACAGCGACGTTGAAATTGTGCGTGTTATCCACGCAGCCCAGGATTACAATCGGATCGTTAATGTGATTTGATCCGACGGCGCTGTCTCGCCAACTCGTACATCACCACCCCGCCCGCCACCGACACATTCAGCGAGGGCACATGGCCGAGCATAGGAATCGAGACCAGAAAGTCGCAGCGCCTGCGGACCAAATCATGCAGCCCTTTGCCCTCGGCGCCAAGTACGATCGCGCAATGCATGTTGTAATCCACTTCGTCGTAGCTCTGGGTTCCGCGTTCGTCGAGCCCAACCGTCCAGACATTGCGCTCTTTCAGCTCATCCAGTGTGCGTGAGATGTTGGTCACCCGCGCAATCGGCAGGTGCTCTGACGCTCCGGCCGAAGCCTTGACCGCGGTGCCCGTCAACCCAGCAGCGCGGCGCTCAGGAATGATGACGCCGTCCGCGCCGGCCGCGTCGGCAGTGCGTATGAGCGCTCCCAGATTGTGCGGATCCTCCACGCTGTCGAGCACCACCAGGAAACTGTGCTCACCGTGACGCTGCTCCAGCAAAGTGTCAACGTCCGCATATTGCTTGCTGCTGGTGACTGCTATGACGCCCTGATGAGTGTTGGTGTTAGCGGTGCGGTCAAGTTGCTCGCGCGGCAGGAAACGCACCTGCACGCCGCTGGCACGGCAGTCGTCAATGATGCGCTGCACTCGCTGGTCATGTCGCTCACGTGCGATGCCGACGTATTCAAAGCTGCGCGCTCCCGACTTCAGAGCCTCGCTGACCGAATGAATGCCGTAGATGACGACCATGTGTCATCAGTTTACGACAAGGCACAGCGTTTCTTCGTCGTCCGCACTCAAGGAGTGCATGAGAGCGCTGGGATTTGCAGCGTCGGCCTTGATCGCATTCCCGTGAACGAGCTCGGCCTGCTGCTCGGGTCTTCCTGCGCGATTCGGGCTGTGATAACTTGGCCTCGTCATGCCCGACGAGTCATCTTCAAAGTTCGACGCGAAGATTGAGCGATTGGAAAAGATAGCAGGTATTTTGCTGCCCTTTGTGGTGGCGCTTGTTGGCGGCTTATACACACTCCAGAAAGACCACAACGATAGCCTCACTCGCGCACAGCAGCAAGCTCGCGATGACTATCAACGGGAATGGGACAAAACCCAACAGCAGTATTCCAATCTGACCTCCCTGGTGCCGCTACTGACCAGCGAAAACCCTTCGATGGTCTCTACTGGAATTTCTATCTATACCTCGGAAGCCAGTGCAGGGCACGCTCCTGTGGATCTGGAGGACACCATCCGGCGCATTGGCAATGCGGACCCGAAGCTGGCGGGTCAGGTGCAAGCAGCGGTCGAGGCGACCAAGGTCCAAATGGCCAGCGAATGCAAATTTAATCCCAACGGGATTTACGTCCACGTTGCCAACAGTACCGAACAGCTGGCCAGTGGTCAGCAACTGGCGACCTTCCTTCGGAATGCTGGATTCACGGTCCAGGGTGTGCAGCGTGTCGATGTGGCGCCCAAGAGCACCCAGCTTCGTTACTATTTCAGCGATGCCAACAGCTCACAGGCGGCGGCCATCACCAGCAAACTGCAGCAACACGGGTTCGACAAGGTGGATCCGGTGAACCTGAGTCCAAAATATCTGAAACCTGGATGCCCACCCCCAGGCATTTACGAATTGTGGATCGGCACCGCTACGCCACTGGCGGCCGACGGCTCGGAAACCAAGTAACAAGCCGAGCTTTTGCGGCTTGCCGAGGCCCTACTGAGCTAGTTTTCGATCGGTCATTTTGACGCCTGCTGAGACGCTTCGTTTTGCCGCGTTATACTTTGATGTCTAGTTTTCCCTAGTTCCAGGAGCCTGAATGTCCCTTTCCGCAATCATTGTGGATGACGAGCAGCTTGCACGTGACGAGCTTGCCTATCTGTTGAAAGAGCTTGATGTAGATGTGGTGGCGCAAGGCAAGAACGGCATGGACGCGGTTAACTTGATCAAGGAGTTCTCGCCGGACCTCGTCTTCCTCGACGTGCAGATGCCGGGATTGGACGGCTTCGGCGCTATCAAAAAGCTGATCGACAAGAAGGTCCCGTTGCCGCAAATCGTATTCGCCACCGCGTTCGACCAATACGCGGTGAAGGCTTTCGAAGTGAACGCGGTTGATTATGTGCTCAAGCCGTTCGATAAGAAGCGAGTGGCGAAGGCAGTGGAGAGGGCCCGGCAAAAGCTGGAGGCGGCCGGCTCACCTGGAGACCAGATCGGCACCATCGTCAAAATGCTGGAGCAGCAGCAGCGCTCACCTGCGGCGAAGGTACTGCTCAAGTCGGGCGGCAGGCTCTTTCTCGTCGACCAGAAAGACATTTGCTACGCCTCGATCGAGGATGGAGTAATTACAGTTGTAGCCACCGCGATGGAAGGCCAATCCAACTGCCGCACCTTGGAAGAACTGCTCGATTCACTCGATCCCAACATGTTCTGGCGGGCGCATCGTTCGTATCTGGTGAATATCAATCGCATCAAAGAAGTCGTGCCCTGGTTCAAGAGTTCGTATCAGATCCGCATGGAAGACAAGAAGCAGACAGAGGTCCCGGTCAGTCGTGCCCAGACCAAACGGTTGCGTGAGTTGTTTGGGTTGTAAGGGAAGGCACGGCAGAGCGCCATTTCACGCCCCTTGCGCCCTGCCTTATAATAAAAAGTTCTGCCTCCGCAACATCCTTCTGTAGTAAGGGGTATTGATGGCCACAACCGAATTCGCAGTACAC
>CAVWLY010000019.1:0-110474 GCA_963755865.1 uncultured Acidobacteriaceae bacterium
ATGAGCGGAACGTTTAACGTCCACAGTGGCGTCGCCCAGACCAACGATCTGAAAGCCGCACTGGATGTGGGTACTATGGCGGCTAACGGCATCGTAAATCTGGTCAATCAAGACCTGAATATGCACGTCACTGCCGTGCTCAACAAGAGCTTCAGCCAGTCGGTGGGCGGCACCGGGGTTGGCGGCTATCTGAATACGGCGCTGGCGAATAAGAATGGGGAACTGGTACTGCCCGTCATCATCACCGGCAACATGAATCATCCGATTGTCGCTCCCGACGTGCAACAGATCGCGCAGATGAAGTTGAAGAACCTGCTGCCGACCGCGGGTGGACTGCTGAACGGCAGTGGAGGGAACAATCTGGGAGGCCTCGTGGGTGGGTTATTGGGCGGGCAGCAGCAACCGGCAAAACCTGGTCAGCCTGCCCAGCAAAAACAGCAAGCCAACCCGCTTGGAGACGCGCTCAACCAGTTGCTAGGTCCCAAAAAGAAGTAATCTAGGAGATTACTCGCAGCAAAAAGCCGCCCGCGATGGGCGGCTTAATTTCGCGGAAAACGACCTTGCTGCTAAGTGCTGGCTTGCTCCAGCAATCCCTTTTCCAGCTTCTCCTGGCACTCGATGCAGTGCCGTGTCCACGGAACTGCCTCCAGGCGCTTAGGGTTAATCTCGGCACCACACGAGATGCACTCGCCAAATGTGCCCTCCCGCATACGGTCAAGAGCGGTCTCCACCATCTGCAAAAGCTGTCGTTCGTTGTTGCTCTGATGAAATAAGAATTCCTTGTTGTACGAGTTGGCCGCGCGATCGGCGATGTCCTGGGCCGACTCCACGTCGGCTTCGCGCCCATCCTGTGCAGTGCGGGTCATGGTCTGGCGCAATTCGCGCTGACGTTCCTCCAATCGCTTCTTGAAAACATCCAGCTTTTTCTTGTCCATAGGTTCGTACCCTAACCGATCCCTCCGCCGAGGCTCCAAAAATCCCCGAGGGAAAATTGGGTGCGCGAAACCGGAATGATATGCGTGGGCGGCACCCACGTCAACTGGCGCTCCCGCACGGTCTGTGAAATCCCGGCATTCAGGGGTTGGATGCCCGCAGCGCGACTTATGATTGATTTCGCGCGACGTAAAAAAGCGGCCCCACATGGGCCGCTCTTTTCAAAAGAGGCGAAGGAGGAAGCTTCAGGGAAGGAACCGCAAGATGCTGTCTCGTTGCAAGAGATCAGCAGAGAGATGTCGGGATTGATGGAAGAGAATTGAAGTCAATGTCTTGTGCCTCTTTAGTTGAATCTGACACTGCACTTTTAACGCCAGAACGCCTTTCACCCCCACATTCGCCTGTGGAAATACGGTCGAAGTATTTAATAACAGGAGTGATATTTTCCTGGTCAGCTTTGGCAATTTTACCCAAAATTTGCACCTGCCAAGCCTGTACTAGTGGCACTTTGATACCAAACCTAGGCGGTCAGATTCTCATTGTGCGCTGCCTTGTCCTCTTCGATGATCTTCAATTTGTTAAGCAGGGCCTTGTAGCTGATCTTCAGGATCTTAGCGGCTTGACGGCGGTTCCAGCGGGTCTGGGTCAGCACCCGTTCTATGGCTTCGCGCTCGGCCGACATGGCTGCGCGCCGGCCAATTTCCAGTAGGGATGGTGTGTCCGTTTCCCCGGCATTCGTTTTTGCCGCATCAATGGGGATGGCAGCATGCGCCGGCACACTCCCCGCCGGTTGGTTCCCATTGGACTTGTTATCCTTCAGGCCCCAAAGCGGGCTGCTGCCGGAGGATGAACTCATGATTGGCTTGTGGGTGGAAAGCTCGCGAATAATTTGCGCTTCGTTGCCAACGATCACATAGCGCTTCACCAGATTCTCTAACTCGCGGATATTACCCGGCCAGGTATATTCCAGCATGCGGCCGATGGCGTAGTCTCCGAAGGGAGCCGGCTGCTTACCGTAGAACTCGCTGTACTTCTTCAGGAAGTACTCCAGAAAAACGAGGATCTCTTCGCGGCGTTCGCGCAACGGAGGAATGTGGACGGTGATCACGTTCAGGCGGTAGAAGAGATCTTCCCGGAAAAGGCCTTCTTCCACGGCCCGCTCCAGGGGCTTGTTGGTGGCGGCGAGCACCCTTACATCGACCGAGATATCCCGCTTGCCGCCCAGCCGCGAGAATTCTCCACCTTGCAGCACGTGCAGCAGCTTGGCCTGCAGCGCCGGATGCATTTCGCTAACTTCATCCAGGAAGATAGTGCCGGCATTGGCTAAGTCGAATTTTCCCAGCTTCTGGCGGTTGGCCCCGGTGAAGGCCCCAGGCTCATAGCCAAAAAGCTCACTTTCCAGAAGTTCGTGCGGTATCGCAGCGCAATTCACCTTGACGAACGGCTTCTCGCCCCGCCCCGATTGCGCATAGATCATGCGCGCCACAACTTCCTTGCCGGTGCCACTTTCGCCGCGGATAAGCACCGTGGCCGTCGTGTCCGCCACTTGCTCGATAGTGTGCTTGACCTCTTCCATCCTCGGACTGGTGCCGAAGAGGTCCATGAAGTCGCTATTACGCCGTACCTGGTCGCGGAGCTGTGGGACCTCAGTCGAGACTCGCTGCTTTTCCAGGATCTTGTTGATCCGGAGGTCGAGTTCTCTGGGCTCGAAGGGTTTTCTCAAGTAGTCGTCGGCGCCGAGCTTGGAAGCCTTAAAGATCATCTCCGGATCGTGGTGTGCGGACAGCATTAGCACTCCAGCGTTGGGCTTAATTTGCTTGATTCTCTCCAAGATGTCCAGGGAACCCATGCCGGGCGCTGACAGGTCAAGCAGAACCACCAGGGGATCGTAAACCCGAAGTACCCGGATGGCCTCTTCCCCGGTAGAGGCATTGCCGACGTCGAAGCCCCGGCGCATCAAGTGGGAGCTCAAGAATCGATTCATGTCGACGTCGTCGTCAACAACCAGCGCGCGCACCTTTTTTTCTGGAATCATTGAGCTCCAGGAAATGAATGTAGGTTCCTTTGGCCCCACCCAGAGAAACCGGCGTACCACTATGAGAATCGCGATACCACTTCAAGGTTGCACCTTATGTGTGTCGCATCCTCAAAATGCGGCTCTGGTGCACCTCGCCGGAGGTATCGCCCCTTGAATTGCCTTGATTGGTGAGGCGATTGTAACTCTGGACGGCCCCAATACGAAAGCCCGTGGGAGATTTTTTGGTAGCGCAGTATTACGCGTCAGGCCAGTCCGCAAACGGTAAAGGCGGCCCAATGGCCGCCCCGTACCAAACCGCTGTAGCTCTTACACGCTCAATTTCCGCCGTTCACCGTCCGCAGTTTTCCAGGCATGAAGTGATAGGGTGGCCACGGTCCCGTGATGGTTACATGGCAATCCTTGAAATGCCTGGTAGCGGCACTGTAGCGGTTCTGATATTTAGCGATGGAGTCAGAATCGATAAGGTGGGCAAAGTCAATCAGCATGCCGCCGGAGTCGGTACGTTTGCAGATTATGTCTTCTTCCAAGGGCGAGAACAGCTTGTGCACTTGCATGGAGAGTGCACGGGCCTTGGTCTGCCGTTCGCGATCGCGCGTGGCTCGCTCCCGCAATTTGCGAAGGTATTCGCCACCTACGCCATTGGGAAGCTCGGCAATCGCCTCCTGCAGTGTCCCATCCTTGAGGATGAGCTTGAAATGCATTTCAGCTTTTCCTCGCAGACGATCGACCGATTCCAGAAAGGTCTTGCGGTTTGCCCTTACCGCCCGGCGCAAGGCTTCATCGGAATCGAAGATGGTGCCAAAGCGAAAGGGAAGTACGGTTAGAGTTCGGAAGCACTCACTAACTACGTGAGCATGCTCCAGAACGGCTTGTTGGGTGAGAGGTTTGGAGGCGGAATGTTCGCTTACAATAACCGCGAACTCTCCACTGGGACAGGCGAACACCGGAGCGTCGTTCACGCCTCGGAGATTTTCAATCGCCACCGGACGCCGGGCTCGAATACTACCTTGAAGGCTCTGTTGCTCGGTAATACAGTACGCGTACCACGCCATCTCAGTCTCTCCTGGGAGTGCTCGCACACAGTTTCACGACCGCTGTGTATGAGGGAATGCTGACTTGCGAACGTGGGACTAAAGGGTCTGGCTCAATCGAAGAAGATGGCCGGGAACCATCTTCCACTTCTTTATCCTAAGCCTTGGAAGCCGGAAACTGCAACCAACATCTTGCCTTAGACTGCATTTTTCTCTAATTAATTTCAAATTGGAGCGACGCGCTCTGTCTCAAAGACCGCCACTGGAGGGGTATTGGCGCATTTCCTCTTTATAGCCAAGTTCGTGGTTACCGCGTTTGTATTGTCTTAGTGGACACTTGACACCGCGTGGTTTGTCGATAGTATTTCCCTCGTCCCATCTTCAGCCTGTTCACTGATGCCAGCGGCGCCACGTTCACGCTGTGCAAGCGCGGGCACAACTTTAGTCGGGACCTTCCACACGACCAATCGGCTATAGGGCAGCGCGCCGCGCGCAGTGCCTAAGGCCCAGGAGCGCCACATGTCTTTTCGTCAGGAATCCGCCACGATTGTCGGCCACTTCACAACCATCGTCCGAACCGTGATGTTCGCCGTATTGCTCTGCTCGATGCTGCTGGCGGGAAACATGTGCTCGGCCGCCGACCGCCAGACCCCGGCTCCTCTGGTATGCAACAGCGGATCACTACCGACCGGCGGTGATGGCATGCAGGACGTGCAAGTAGTTGGGCCGGGCATTTGCACCGTCGGTCCGGGTACGTACGGCTACCACAACATCAATGTCTACAATGGCGGAACGCTGCAGTTTATGGACAGCGGCAACATCGACCTTTGGGCCGCCAACATCCTGGTGGAAAACAACAGCTCGCTGGTTGCTGGCACTCCGACCGCGCCTTACGGGGTTAACGGCATACTCACCATTCATCTGTGGGGGCCGGCTCAGACTACCGGAACCGGCCATGGCGACGGTGGCGTCGGCATCACATGCCTGTCAGACACAATGAATCAATGTGGGGTGCCGACTGCGCTGTGGAATTCCAACCCGTCGATGGGATTGAATCCCACCTCGTGCGTGCTGGCCGCTAATGTGCCGGGATTCAATCAAAACCTGCCGGGCAACGTGAACGATTGCTTTTACACCTACATGCCGCTCGACTATGACGACGGGGGCAACCCTCCCGGATATTTTGGATATAAGGTGCTCGGGGTTTCCTATGGCGGGAGCTTGCAACTCTACGGCAAAAAGGGTGCCACCTATTCGACCCTTCCGCCGGCCAAGTCGGGCACCAGTTGGGCGCGGCTGAATCAGTCGGTGAAGCCTGGCGCCAGGATGCTTGTCTTGGACCGCGCTGTGGACTGGCAGGCGGGAGACGAGATTGTCCTTAGTACCACCGACTACTTGCCGGCTCACTCCGAGCAGCTGACCATCCTTGGGGTCAGCATCTTCAACGGCGTTACTACGCTCACTACTACGCCAGTAGCCTATACCCATAACGGACGTACGTACGACTACGGCCTCAAACAGGTCCCAACCGACATCGGCCCTGATCCGGACCCTAACGTTACCTGTTCGGCGGGCCAAACCCGCTGTGTGGAGACGCGTGCCGCAGTGGGGCTGTTGACCCGCAGCGTTCGCATTGTTTCCGGCGGTGACCACTGTTACGACCCATTTCCCCCGCCTGACACCCACTTGGGTATCAGCTACATCTTCGGCGGGCATATGATCGCGCGCCAGGGCTTCCTCTCGGTCCAGGTACAAGGCGTCGAGTTCTACCAGATGGGACAAGGTGGGCGCATCATGCACTATCCCGTGCACTTCCATATGGCGCGCCAGACCCCGGCCAACACCTATGTTGCCGACTCCACCGTACACGACTCCATGACGCGCTGGTACACCATCCACGCCACCCAAGGCGTGACCCTGGCGCGTAATGTGGGCTATCTCTCTATCGGTCATGGTTATTACCTGGAAGACGGCAGCGAGACCGGCAACAAGCTCTACGCCAACTTGGGAGTCCTGGTCCGCGCCGGCGTTCAGGGTCCACAGAATCCGCGCAATGTGCCCGGAATCTTCGCCGCCGCGCATATTAACACCAGCGCAGATGAGGTCCCATTCCACACCGACTACGATCATCCCACTGCGTTCTGGATCACCAATGGCTATAACGATTTCGAATACAACATGGCCGCCGGCGCCGGGACTTGCGGCATGTGCTATTGGTTCCTGCCCAACACTAACAGCGGCGATTCGCGTTACGAGTACTGGGATTCGTACGCCGGGGAGCAGCAGTATCTGAAGAACCCGACCACCGGTGTGGACAACTTGAACCAGGCCGGCATCACCCCGCTGTACAAGTTCGTCGGCAACTCTTGTAGCACCGCACAGAATTCGTTCAACACCATTGGCGACTCAACATTTTGCGCGCTTGCTCCCGGCGGCAACGGAGACATTCAGCCCATCATCAATCCGCTGTCACCGGCTTTTCCATCGGATCCAACCTCCCAGGCGTTCAGCCCGCAAGCCGACGCCTACTATCCAAAGGTGGCGGGCGCAGGCTTCCGTCAAGCCACGCAATGTCCTGCCAGCGGCAGTTGCGCCACGGTCAATCCCTGCTCTTATGACAGTACTTTGGACACGGCGCCGCCCAACTGCATGATCACCGACATCGACCACTACACCACATCCTTCAACTGGGCGCAGACCAACTACGGTGCCATCTGGCTGCGTTCGCAGTGGTACCTGTTCACGAACAGCGCCGTCACCGATGTGATCAACGCCGGGCTGACTTTTGTCTCCGGCGGCGGCTACACTGGCTCCGACCACATCCCGGGATACTGGGCGCTGGCGCACAAGAACGTGTTCATCGGCAACACCCAGCCCTCCAACCCATTTACTTCGCCCGCGGGGCCTTTCAATCCCAACTCAGGGCTGACGTGCGACACCGGTCAGCCCGCCGCCGTCTGTACTAACAAGTCCCAAGGCGTTGCCATACCGCTCGCCAATTTCGGCGTGAACCAGCGGCTGTTCAACATCTACGACGGTCCCGCCTATCAATCGGCCAATGCCTACCTGGACATCAACAAAACTGTCCTGACCGGCTGCACCCCCGGCAGTGGCTCAGGTGGCGGAAGCTGCAGCAACTGGATGTTCTGGCGGACCCTCGGCGTGCCTCTCGACCCAACGGCTGCATCGGGAAGTCAGTGCTACCTGCCTAATGCCGGGATTGCCTGGAAGCAATCGAACGGTTTTTACTACCCCCCAGCCTTCCATTCCAACAAGCTGTACTTCAATAACGTGGACATACGCCACTTTGTGATCGAGCCGCTGTTCGAGACTGGTACCTTTACCACCGATCTGGCGCAGTCCATGGCGCGCTACTGCATCTACCAGAGCGACATGTTTTCCAATTTCACCGACATCGACCGCCAGACCGAGCTCAGCGATGACGACGGTTCGCTTACCGGGCTACTCGGCCCAAAAAATCTGAACAGCAGTAATTCCCCTTCCATCTCCGTCAACAAAGACACCTTCTTCAATGTCCCGGTGGAGGCGGCGCAGTGCGCCTCCGACATTCCTGATCTGATGCCGCAGGGCAGCAGTTGTCCATACGCGAATGACGGTTATCCCAATCTGTGCGCGACTGCCAACACCAGTCCCTACGAGTATGTAACTACCGTCATTTTTCCGGACTGCGGCGTAACCGGCACTTGCACTTCGAGCGGCGGGAATTGGGGCGTGGATTGCGAGGACCAGAGTTGTTATGGCGTGCCGCTCTATCGCGAAGATACGAACCCCGGGGAAAGCGGCCCAACCCAGATTCGCATGATGGCCGACTCGACCTATCAGCGCAGTAATCTCACCGTCAACCACGGACTCTTCTACATCGACACTACCGTCTCCAATGCCATCCAGAGTCAACAGGGTGCCAACACGAATGTTTTTGTAGGCGGTCAGACATACTATTTGTTCCAATTATTCGCCAAACCGGATACCAGTGTGATCTATCAGATTTACGTGGGCAAGGACTTCGACCCCAGCACGCAACTGGCGCCCCTGCGAGTGAATCAGCTCACCAATCCGCCGACCTTCACACCCGGCCCACCCGGGAGCTACCCTTGCCCATCCGGAGGATGCTTTAACAGCAGCACGGGAATACTGACCGTTCCTCTAGACATGTCGCTGTTCAGCTATTTCAAGGCCAACTACAACGCGGCCAAACAAGACGAGTGTGCTCCGGCGACCTTCTGTAGCTGGAACAGTCAGACCAGTTCGTGCGGATGCAATCCCAGTCAGACGAGCGCCTCCGCGGCGGAGTGTCAGAACGCCTGCGCCAATTGGTCAACCAAGGACGTGGACTGTCCCCAAGGAGGGTGCTACGGCTTCGCGATCACTTTGCCCACGGACTTTGTGGCGGGAAACCCAGTTGTTGCTCCGCCGCGGGTCGGTTGTTTCCCCAAAGACCAGAATTGGAACGTGGAGTTTTCGAACCCCACGCAGAACCCAGGTTCGTGCCTGTACGCCGGCATTCTCCCTCAGGGACAATTCTGCGGCACTAAGGCGAACGGGCTATCACAACAACGCCTAAGCCTGACCGAAACCGGGACTACGCACTGATCTTGGGTCCCTGTTGACTCCCGATTGGGGTAGGGAGTCAGCAGGAACGTGATGTTCGCGAGGCGTGTCGGCCTTAAGAGATTGTGGCTTAGAGTAGCTCGCTCTGCCCACAGGGCCTGAGGCGACTCTAAGCCCTTGCGGGCTTACGAAGTCCAGACGTACAGGAACTCCTCATCAGCCGCCGTTGCCACCGTGTGATGCAATTTGCGTGTAGCGCGGTTAAGGGCGGACCGGATGTTGACTTTTGAGTCGGGCAGCTGCGAGAGAGGAATCTTCAAGCACTGGCCGCTATCCAGCCCTTCTAAGTCACTCAGGATTTGCGTAACGATTTCCTTGTGCTTCCCGTTGCGCCCGGTGGGGATGTTGGCGCGATCCGAAACTTTGAACTTACGGTGCGGAGTCCGCTTGTCGCTGTTTGGCATCGTAATCCTCGCGCTAAAGTATCGCTAACGACATACTAAAATTACACAAACCTCAGCAAGTAGGCAAGCTAAAATTTTTCTGCCCATAAGTTGTTCTGCCGCTGAGCTTTCCTTGATTCTCCCGCTAACAAAAAGTCCCCGTATCGATTCTTGTGGGCTAGTTTTCTCTATAGAGGTCTCTAGTGAGAAAAGCTATGCGGCGATTTGAAACGGTTCCACTCGCGGAAGTGTTTGAGAAGGCGGTTGAAGTGAACGGCCACCAGAAGGTTGAGAAAACGATCAAGAAGGATGAGCCTTACTCGGTTCCCAAAGCTGTCAGCGTCCATGCACTGAGCGAGCACCGATGAGAGTAATCCCAGTCATTGAAAATGCGGTTCGGAGGATGAGTCCTCCGAACTTTGATCCGGAAGTGCTATGAACGCGAAAGCAACGCCTAAGCGAATATTGGTGGTGGACGATGAAACGCCTATTGCCGACACGCTGACGGCGATATTCCGTAATGCGGGCTACGAAGCCGTCGCCGCCTATGATGGATTCAGTGCATTGGCGCAATGCGAATCTTTCCGTCCGGACTTGGTCATAACTGACGTTGTAATGCCGGGAATGACTGGCGTTGAAATGGCCATCCAAGTGAGGCTGTGTTACCCGGCCTGCAAGATTTTGCTGTTCTCAGGGCAGGCTGCCACGGCCAATCTTCTCGAGGAAGCCCGGAAAAGTGGATACGATTTTGAATTATTGACGAAGCCCGTCCATCCGGCAGAATTGCTGGCAAAGCTCTGCGTCTGAGCAAACCGGCTGTTAACCAGCATCGCGTATCTGTGCAGGCCCCGTGCAAGCTTTTGATGAGCGCCTGTTATTGTGATGTGTCAGTTCGCACTTTAGACACTCGCGACGGTTATTTGCGAGACCGTTTGGCGGCTTTGCGAGGTGCGCTTTTCGTCGCAGGCTTCGCCTCTTCGGCTTCTTCCTGGGCGGCGCGGCGTTCGAGCGCTTTGGTGACCACGTAACCCATTTCAGCGATAGGGGCAGGTTTGCCGGACCAGATCTCAAACTGGCGGGCACCCTGCTGCACGAACATTTCCAACCCAGGTATGACTTGCAGGTTCTTGGCTCGCGCCATCTTGATGAGCTTGGTTTCGGCCGGAATGTAAACCAAATCGAAGACGTACTTGGTGTTTAGCTCTTTTTCTTCCAGCGGAGACTGCTTGCCGTTGCTCATCCCTACAGGCGTTGCGTTGATGATCACCTCAAACGTATTCTTGGCGACGTCGGCACGTTTCAGGTATTTCGCCTTCGCTTGCCGTGCCAGAATCTGCGCTTTCTCCGGCGTACGGTTGGTAATGAAGACCTCGGCGCCTTTGGCCTTCAATCCGAAAGCTGCGGCCCGTGCCGCCCCGCCCGCGCCCAATACCAGGATGCGTGCGCCTGCCAAATGAAGACGTTGCTCCAGCGGGGCCACGATGCCACCGACATCGGTGTTGAAACCATATAGCTTGCCGTCGAGGCTGCGAACCAGCGTATTGCAGGCGCCGATTTGACGAGTCAGCGGATCCGAATTCTCCAGTTCGTCCACAATCGCCTGCTTGTACGGCATGGTAATACTGAGACCGCGAATGGGAATGTCGCGGACGCATGCGAGCAGATCCTTCAGACTCTTGGCATGCAGCGACAAATAGACGGCGTTCACGGATTCGCGTCGAAACGCCGCGTTCATCATAATGGGTGACAGCGAATGTTCCACCGGGTCACCTGCCACTCCGTAAACCTGGGTGGCCGCATCCACATTGTCGATGCGATAGATGTCCCTCAGTTCATTGAAGGGTACTTGCCCGGGAGCGGTCTCTTCGCCGCTCTTCGCTGCTCCGAAGGTAAAGATGCTGCCAGCCCTGACTCCCAATACACGGCTGATGATTCCCTGTTCCCCCATGCACAAGCCCACCATTTCGTGCTTGGCGGAGTTAGCCTCGAGGAATTTCATCATTGTCACGTTGTCGGAGAGATTGGTCGCCGTCGATACCACCTTGTAGAAGTCAGCGGGATACTTGCTCATCTCGGCAAACTGCTCGTCCAGCTTCTTGGTGGCACGAAAGTCGTGGTAGGAGATAATCAAGCCGACCCTGTCGGTAATCCCGCGCAGCTGATCAGGCTTTTAGGCTTTTGGCACTCTGCAACTCGATGTCTACCAAAGGGAAGCCGACGTCGGCCGCCTTAAGCAAAACGGCCAATTCGGCCGCAACCGAGCCCTTGAATTTGCCCCCGTTTACTGCTCGCCGACAGGTCGCAATGGCTGTTGCCTCGGGATGCATTTCGAGAAAATTCTTTAGCTTTGGGAGGGCAGCCGCGGGTTGCGAAAGGTAGTCTAATCTCAACTCAATAAATGGGTTATCGCGGACCACCGTCTCGGCCCGTTCGATCATGGTGGAGGCGTCGGAGCCCACAACGGGCACACAAACCCGAGGCAGCCGGAAGCGATGGATTCGAGATGCGTAACTGCTTGCAGATGCGCGCATGTAGCTGGACGATGTTACAGATGCACAAGAATAGTTGCAACCATCTTCTCACAAAATGTTGCAGTTACGGCCAGAAAGGTTCATTGGGAGGCACGAATCAGGTGTGCTACTAGCCATAAAAAACTTAATGGAATCTGCTAGTTAGGAGCTCACTAAACACTTCGGCGGTGAAACCCTGCAGTTGGGCGCCGTGGCGCCATGCATTGGCCGATAACCCGGCCTTCAGGCAGGTTTGTGCCAGGAATGTCTCGCGGTCCCATTCCCACTCAAGGGGAACTTGCGGCAACAGCAATCCACGGCGACTGCCTTCGCTGATGACGAGCCCGTGTCGGCCGACGATGACATCTTCGGATCGAATGGGCTGCAAAGGTGAGAGCACACTGATCTCAATCTTCAGGTACGGCGCCTCGTCCGGTGTTACCGGCGGGAAACGCGGGTCGTCCAGAGCCGCAGCACGGGCTGAGTCGGCAACTGTCGCATACAGCGACCGGCTGGGCACCACATATCCGATACACCCGCGCAGTTTGCCCTCCAGGTGCAGAGTCGTGAAGGCTCCCCGAGGCTCCTCTAGATGCGGGGTTGGCGCGAGCACATCGACGCTGCGCCCTTCCACGGCCAATTCTATCGAGCGATGAGCCAGCCGCAGGAGCAGCTCTCGCTCCTGTTTTGAATACTCGCACGGCAGCGCTATGGTCGCGGGTTCTTTAGAGGACGGGGACATCGTTGCGCTTCCTACGGCGGCTCAGCACAAACGAACGCCGCTTGCGGCGCTTCTCGGCGTGGCGATCAATTTTTCGCCAGAATCCCACGAAGTAGTCGATGGCCGAAAGCAGCGACAAGGCCACCATCAGCCAGATCGATACGAGCGCGATGGGGTGCACCGGCAGGCTCAGGAAATACCAGGGAAGATGGGTCCAATGGTGATCGATAATCGCCGCCACCACCGATACGATCTGCACCAGCATCTTGGTTTTGCCCAGCTCGCTGGCCTGAATGGTGAAGCCTTCCGAGGCCGCGATGGACCGTAACCCGCTCACTAGAAACTCTCGCCCAATGATGATGACGGCCATCCACGCGGGCACCGTACGCGGATTGAATTGCACCAGGGTAATGAAGGCTGCGGCGATCAGAAGCTTGTCGGCTACCGGGTCAAGCAGCATCCCCATGGTGGTTACCTGGGCGCGTTTACGCGCGAGGTAGCCGTCAATGGCATCGGTCAGGGAAGCCGCAATGAAGACGAACGAAGCCAGCAGTTCACGGTCGCCGTTGGTGGAGTTGAAGCGACTGCTGGACAATATCCAAATCAATACTGGAATACTGAAGATCCGGGTGAGCGTGATGTAGGTCGGGAGGTTCACAAAAAAGAGAGAGTGCACACCACAGCGCAGGCTGCGGCTGCAACAGCCGATTATCCTCCACCGCTTCGATTGAATGCAATTAGAGAAACGTTGCAGCGGCGCTCAAGTTGCTTTTATGGGATTTCAAGGACAGACGAGGCGTTGCCATCGGCAAACCTATTCGTCGTGGTGAACGGCGATTTCGTCCAGCATGGATGGCGCCTGGTATTGCTCCCAGTAGCTGTAACCCACGGGAATCCCCTTCGCCCAGTCCAATGCGCCCATCCAGACACGCAAAGCCGGACGAAAACCGCCTCGGACGCTGGCGATTGGGTGAACCGCAAGGAGAATGACGATGTACATCAGGATGACCGGGAAGGCCACCGCTACCGCCAACAAGCGCAGACAAAAATACAGGCTTTGCATGATAACCCTACAGGAGGCGTTCCCCACGGGCAGTACAGCTTGGGCGATATTATGCCCCAATTTGGGGGATGAATTGGCGGTGTTACAGAAATTTATTTTGTTTCAGAACGGGAACAGCAACAGACTGCCCAACTCGCTGGAGTCGAGGGCGAGCGGTTTTTTGAGGAACGGCGGACCCTCGTGTTTGATCTACGGAGTTTGACTAGTCAGCTGACTAGTCGTAACCTAGGCAGTGGAGGTGCCATTTGGCGGTTTGGCAGGTACAGGATGCCAAAGCTCGATTCAGCGAGCTATTGGAAGTAGCTCTCAAAAAGGGACCCCAGATTGTAACCCGGCGCGGAGTTGAAGCTGCGGTACTGGTCCCCATCGACGAGTGGCGTCGCCTGCAGAGGTCCGCTCGGCCCGGCTTGAAGGAATTGCTGCTATCCGATGGTCCCCGGTTCGAAGATATTGTTCCAGCCAGGGGTAACCTTCGGAGGCGGAAGCCGGTGAATTTTAAGTGAAAAAATACTTGCTGGACACGAACGTTGTTTCAGAGGCGCGAAAGCATAAGCCGCACGGAGCTGTGGTCGCCTGGCTTGCCGATTTGCGCGATGACCAGGTATTCCTGTCGGCAGTGACGATGGGCGAACTGCAGGCAGGAATTGAACTGACGCGACGTCAGAATCCCGAAAAAGCCATGGAGATCGAACTGTGGGTCGACCAACTCGAAGCCTCGTATCAGATTTTGCCTATGGATACAGCTTCCTTTCGCGAATGGGGCCGATTGGTGCATGGCAAATCAGACCATCTGCTTGAGGATGGAATGATTGCAGCCACCGCTCACACTCACGGTCTAATTGTGGCCACACGCAACGAGGATGACTTCAAGCAATTGAACGTTCCGGTATTCAATCCCTTCAAAGCTAACGTCTGATAGGCCCTTTCGAGTGAGATTCTCCGGAACTTGGTGCCGCGTTCTAGCCCGGGTTTGGCTAGGGCGGGGCAGGTCCTGACCGCGGTAATCGCATGAGTTCCTACGCGTAAATCCCGCGTTGCCGGATGGTGTATGCCACCCGATCAATGGCCAGCATGTACGCCGCAATACGGTTGTTTACCTTGTGCGTCTCGGCATAACGGACCACATCCTCGAACGACGAAACCATGATGTGTTCCAGCTGTTCGTTGACCACCGACTCTTTCCAGAAGTAGCCCTGCCGGTCCTGCACCCACTCGAAATACGATGCGGTGACGCCGCCGGCATTGGCCAGAATGTCGGGCATCACGAAGACATGCTTATCGCTAAGCACGTCATCGGCGGCCGCCGTGGTGGGCCCGTTGGCGCCTTCGACCAGGATCTTCGCTTTTACCTTGTGGGCGTTCCCCGAGTTGATGACATTCTCCGTGGCCGCCGGAATCAGGATTTCGCAATCGGTGATCAGCAGCTCTTCGGTGTCGGCCCGCTCTGCGCCCTTGAAGCCGTGGATGGTGCCTTCCTTCTGGCGATATTCCCACAGTGCCGCAACATCAATGCCTTTGCTGTTGTACAAGCCGCCGTCCCATTCGCCGATGCCGACCACCTTATATCCGGCCTGATGCATGAGCACGGCGGCATTGGAGCCGACATTGCCAAAGCCCTGGATGATCACGCGAGTGTTTTCGCGCGTCATGTTGTTCTTCTTGATGGATTCGTCGCAGATGATCATCACGCCGCGGCCGGTGGCTTCGCGCCGGCCGCGCGAACCGCCCATGTTCAGCGGCTTGCCGGTCACCACCGCCGTTACCGTCTGGCGCATGTGCATGGAGTAGGTATCCATCATCCACGCCATGGTCTGCTCATTGGTGTTGACGTCGGGCGCCGGAACATCCTTCTCGGGGCCGATAAACTCGATCAGCTCGGAGGTGTAGCGGCGGGTCATGCGCTCCAATTCGCCGCGCGACATGTTCTTGGGATCGCAAATGATGCCGCCCTTGGCGCCGCCGAACGGGATATTCACCACCGCGCACTTCCAGGTCATCCAGCTTGCCAAGGCGCGCACTTCGTCGAGCGTCACATCGGGCGAATAACGCACACCACCTTTGGCGGGCCCGCGCGCGATGGAGTGCTGCACCCGGTAGCCGGTGAACACTTCCAGTTGCCCGTTGTCCATGTTGACCGGGATGTGGACGATGATCTCGCGGTTGGGCTGTTGCAAAACCCGCCACAGGCCTTCCTCGAGCTTCAGTTTCTCCGCCGCCAGATTGAAGCGCGCCGCTTGTTGTTCCCAAGGATTGCTTTCCTGCTCAAGAGTGTGTGCTGTAGCCATAAGATTTCTCCGAATTATTGCGGGAGTCTTGCGGCACGATTCGGTGGACGCTCTTGTAGACCTGCGCATCCAGCATCGGCGGGCAAACCTTCAAAGTATATGCAGCCGGATGTCTTGCGCGCAAGGTAAACAAAGTGGCAGTGCCTGAACCTTCAGGCACTAGAGCAGGTCCGTTTACTTTTGCCTCTCCAAGTCTTTCACCTCTATGAGGGCCGGAATATATTCAACGAAGTCCTTGGGGCATCCGTCACCGGCACTCCGAAAAAGAACAAGCGCTTCAGCACGATCGCCGCCGAGAAGCCGATACTCTCCCACGTAGAAGTTGTATTCGCACTTCTGATCGCTGTCACTACCGGCTGCGCGCAAAACATCTTCCGGCGTGGTTTGACCAATGTAAAGTTGGATTACTGGCCCTGGCCATTTGGACAAGTCCAGTGCCGCAGTGTTCATTTTCAGCTCATCCTTGCCATCTGTTCCCCCCTTGGCGCGTGACAGGTAGAGCCACATGGCGCTGTATGGATCTTGAGGATCCAACTGCAAATTCTGGCTGAGGTCCTGCTGCGCGGCGGGGAAGCGACCTGCGTAAAGGTTTGCCATCCCCCGGTTCAGAAGCGCGTGTGTAGCTTTCGGATTCAGGCGAATGACGTCGGTGTAGTCCTGAATCGCGTGGTCGTAATCGCCTGCCGCGAAGGACTCCCAGCCACGCCGATTGAACTCGGTCGCAGTCTTTGGATCCCCGTTAGCGGGATAAGCCGTGTCAGGGCCATTGAACACACCCGCAGGTTTCTGATCCATCAATATCCAGCTTGCAATTTTTTCCATGGCGCCCGGAGACATGGTTTCGTCGATCTCACCATATTCGCTCGGCGCTCCCGTCTTGGCGGTTTGGAACAGATGATTCAAACCTGGGCAACTCGTCAACTTCAACGTGTTGGTTCCCGCCCTCCGCAAGAGCTTTCCGGATCGCAGGTAGATTCTGTTTTGGCGAGACTTGCAGGTCCTTTTCGCCATTGATGGCGAGCACAGGACATTTCACGTTGCGCAGCGCCGGGGCGGGGTCATAGGCAATGAAATAGTGGATCCAAGGCGAAGTGAGATGCTTGATCGTGGGATTGATTTGCGCCTCGTGGAATCTCGCCCGCCAGTTTGTCCCGCAGTCTCTTTCTCCAAGCACGGCATTATCTTTCTCTTGCTTAATCGAGCATGAAGAGTTCGCGCCTTGCCGCAGCAGCTCTTTCTCGCCGCCGCCGGGCTCGCGCCAGCGGCTTCGGAAATCAGCACTCCCTGCTCGAGCAGGATTTCGTCCCCCGGCACGCCCGGACCAGCCATCATCACGATGAAAGCTACGTCGGGGTTGCGGGCTGCCACCATGGGAGCGATGAGTCCTCCTTCGCTGTGACCAATCAGTCCGATCTTATGAGAGTCCACTTCAGGGCGCGTTTTGAGATACGCGACTCCCGCTTCAGCATCCGTTGCGAAATCCGCTGTGGTGGCGTCGACACGGCTTCCGGTGGACTTCCCCACACCACGGTCGTCCACCCGCAGCACAACAATGCCTTTACGGGTCAGGTAATCCGCAAGAACGAGAAACGGTTTTTGACCGAGCAGGGTTTCATCTCTGTCGTGCGGTCCAGATCCGGGAACCAGAAGCACCGCGGGAAAAGGACCCTTCCCCGGTGGTATAGTGAGTGTGCCCGCGAGTGTCACGCCCTGAGCACTTTTGTTGACGTACGAGACTTCCTCTTCGCGATATGGATACGGCTTAACCGGATTCTGCGGCCGACGGCGTTCTAATGCTGATGCGTCCTTGACGCGCTGGACTACTAGCGGCAGGGCGCCCCCGTTCCATGAATACGTTCCGTCAATCTTCGCCAGATCGGGACTGATCTTGCCCTCGAAGGCGCCGCCCTTCATCTGCCTCACCTCAATCTTGAGAGATGAGCCATTCCGCCTGACCGCCGTTGCTGGCACTCCATTGACTCCCTGATCGGGGCTATCCATGGTCGCGGTCAGGCCATCCGCTGTGTTGAGAATGTGGAACAAGACGCGCAGTTTTATGCCACTAGCCTCGACGGTGCCCAGCCAGGTGCCATCAATATCGGAAGGCGTAGCGAGCTTGTAGGTCTTCGCTTGATCAGAGGCAGGGGTGGGCATGAGTCGGCCCTGAGTCTCTGCCTTAGCGCGCTTGAAATCGAGGTCCAAGAGTCCACCTGGCTGCGACCACGTGCCGTAAATCTTCGTCCCATCCGAGTTGAACTTACCGTCATAAGAGGCGCGGATACTGTCTAGGGTCAGTTTCACCTTCGAATTCTTGAGCGAAACGGAGCTGACGGGTATACCGAAAGGGCCCTCGTCAACGCTGTCAAAGGTGGCTATGAGACTGCCATCAGCCTCTCTCGCGATATGCAGGACAACGTGAAGCTGGGTCGTGCCGACGTTCAGTGTGCCCTGCCAGTCGCCAACAGCGTCCTGGCTTTGCGCCAGACAAACGCCGCAAACAATCACAGCAGCGATCGCGATTATCCTTCCCAGCAATGCGGTAGTGACGAATCTCTTGACGGCGCTAGCTCCCCACACGGGGGGCGTCTGGGCAGCCCGGGTAATCGTTTTCGTATTCGCAATATGGCTTTTCATAGGGACCTCATTGGGGCACGGGTTGTGGCGAGTAGCGAGCCGAGGCTATCGCCGGTTGCTCTGCGGCCAAATCGCTCACCGAATCATAGTCCGGTTCAAAATTGGTGCCGATTGTGCGTTATTTCACGTGCGGAGACAATGCACCAGAGGTGATTTGTGGGTGATCTATCGGTGATCTGGGTAACCGACGAATTTCAAAGCCACTTAGCAAAAGCTCAGGTGACGCTCGGTTGAGGTCGCGGATACAAACATGCGCCGCCGACTATGCTCTCGCCGAGCTTCACCCCAGCCAACGGAAGGAATTAAGCTGGTGGCATGAGACCTCATGCAAGAGATCAGATCAAAAGGCGTCCCCGACCGGTTCGGCTTCTGCGGTCAACCTAGAGCCGGCTCGTCGGGGCTGCCTGCGATGGGGAAACTGTCCCATAAGCAGGACGCAAGAACAGAATGGTCAGCACTGCGTGAAGAGCACATGCGGGCCATAACAGGTAACCGGCGAAGCCTCCGCCGACTCTGAGATAGCCAAGGTACAGAGCCGCCAGCAGATTGTAGGCGAACAGTGCCCGAGTGCTGCGCGCGCTCGCGCCATCTCTGCCGGGCCAACACGCCAGTCCCAAAGAGAGCAGCGCAACCCCGGTCAGCCGGGCGACCGCGACCCCACTGTTGGAAAGGCCGTCGCCTAACAGCACATGGGCAACAAGGTCAGGAGCGGCGATCAAAACAACTCCGGTCGCCAATTCGATAGCCGAGGAGAGCATGATCACAGTTTTTGTCGTCATCCGTTACTCCGTGGACGGTGGCAACTCGGCGTGTAATTCGGCCTCACCGCGCTGGCGGATCCGATGGTGTCAGGCTCTTGGCAGGAAGACTCGATGCATCAATCTTTCCCGAGCGGAAAAACAGAGCTGCAAACCTCTCCTCGCCCATTACGCGCCGAAGTTCGCGGAAGGCAAAGAGCGGGAGGAAGGTGCAAAATACCACGATATCCGGCCCAGCGATCGTCGACGCGCACCTGATTTATTGCTCCTGCGACGGTCTCTTTATGCAGAATGTGTTTTACAAATTCCTCCACCATGTGAAAGGCGAACACCAGCAAGACAAATAGAAGAGCCTTGTAGCCGGCCGACAACATCAGTGGCCGGTCCTCATACCTCTTGCCAACCCTCGCATATTCTCCCAGCAGGATGACCTTGGCAATCACCAGGGCGATAATCACAGCGAAACCAAAGTTCAAATACTTGACATGGAAATCCTTCAGCAAGAGAGCGCTGTAGATCTCCAGCGAGGAAAAGAAAAACGCCAGATACAAGAATATCCAGGCAAGCTCCCAAAATCGTGGATGGCTTTGTGCTTCAGGCCTTGCCCGGCGGAACTTTACTGCTCATCGCTTATCACTCACTTCGGCCATTGCTTGAACATCTTCTGCACGGCCTTCTCCACCATCTGCTGGTTCTTGTTGCCATTGTTGTTCAGGGTATCTTGCGCGATTCCGCGCCAGATCAACGATTGCGTCTTCGCGTCGTAGAGGTCAACAATCATGGTTGCCTCCACGTTCTGCTCGGGAGTGATGCCACCCATGCCTCCGCCAATTCCGCGCATGCCCCACGCGCTGTAGGAGGTCTGCTGTCTCATGCCGCCGTTTGCGGTGAGGATGATGTCAGGATTCTGCGATTCCTGCACCATGGATAGACCCTTGCTCTGCATTGCAGAGTTGATGTCCTGTTGCGCTACTTGCGCCAGGATGGAGTTCTGGATCTGTTGGCGTTGTTGCAGCCCCAGGCATAGGTGTGATATTGCGCGAAACTGGCGCTGTGGTTGTAGTTGACGGAAACCTGTTGCCCGAAGGCAATCGTGGATGCGATGCACAGCAGCATCGCGCAGAACGCAAATTTCGTTTTCATGATCGTCATCCTTTTCGTATTTTGGATACGCTGCCAGCGCGCGGCTGGCAGCGCGGTTGATTTGAATTCCCAGCAGTTGACTCCCTGGCCGCCTAGTTGTTGACTCTGGCCATTGCGTCGTCCACCTTCTTTTGGTCCTCGGCCGACAACTGCGACGGCCCGAGGTTAAACGTCAGCTTGTCGATGGTTCCGGTAAAGCGGAACGGCACATCGTAGGTGAAGTCCACCGGCGTACGGGTATCGAGCCCGACGTCGAAGCTCTCGTCGACTGGCAAGCAGAAACGGAATGGTGTGCTCGATCGTCTTGCGGGCGACCTCTTTGCCATCCACGCTCAGCACGCCGGTACCGCCCTTGCCGGGGCCGGGGCCGTCGTATTTGAAGTCGAAGACGATGGTGTGCTTGCCCTCGCCGAGCGCAGAGCCTCTCCACCGGAAGCGCTCCAGGTCCAGCATGTTGTAAACGAACACCGGCCTGCCTCGGCCGAATGTGGAACATGTCGGTGGCGAACACGGCGAACGAGTCCCAGTGCCGGCGATCAGCAAGCAACGCGTAGCCGAAGCGTTTTCTCCACCGCCGGCTACTGCCGACAGAGCAGAAGCAATCCCAGAATGAACAATACCCAACCGATGGTCTTGAACAGGTCGGCTGTTGAGCAACCAATTGAAGCTATGGGTCAGATAGAGGCCGTAGCCGCCGAATCGATCCGCCTTCGGTTGCGATCACTCCCTCCGCGCCGCCACTCGGGATCGTCACCTCGGCAGTGATGGTGTAGTCCCTGCCCAGAATGTTGGGAGCATTGCCATCGGGAATGTTGGGATTCTCACCGGTGTAGGTGAAAACGGTTTTTCCGGCGATCGCGCTCGGTCGCGCCGTAAGCGCGCGCACGAAGCCCGAGTTATCCAGCGGGAAGACCTGGTATTTCCGCCGCCTCTTTCTGGAACAGCGCCTGCATTTCCTTCAGCTTGTCGGGCATTGTCGCGGCCAGGTCGTTGGACTTCCGAATAGTCCTCGGCGATGTGGTAAAGCTCCCACTTGTATTGGTCGAGGGGCGGCATGGCCGCCCGTTCCCAGCTCCCAGGGCGGGGCGGGCGGCGTGGTGGCGGCAACCCAGCCGTCATGATAGATGGCGCGGTTGCCGACCATCTCGAAGTACTGCGTATCGCGCTTCGAGGGCGCATTGGCATTGGCTGAGTCGAAGGTGTAGAGCATGCTCACGCCTTCGATCGGCTTCTGCTTGATTCCGTTGACCTCGTCGGGCGCCTGAATGCCGGCGGCTTCGAGGATGGTCGGAACAATATCGATGACGTGGTGGAACTGGGTGCGAATCCCGCCCACGTCTTTGATATGGCCGGGCCAGGAAATCGCCAGGCCTTGCCGGGTACCGCCGAAATGCGACGCCACCTGCTTGGTCCACTTGAAGGGCGTATCAAATGCCCAGGACCAGGCCACCGACATATGCGGGTAGGTCTTGTCCGAGCCCCAGTCGTTATAGTGCAATGCATTCATCGCCAGGACGGGCTTGACCATCCGGCTCATTGATGATGCCGTTGTAGGCGGTGTACTGGTTGAACGTGCCGTAGATGCTGCCTTCCGCGCTGGTGCCGTTGTCGCCGTCGATGTAGATAATCAGCGTGTTGTCGAGCTTGCCCATCTTCTGGACTTCGTCAATCACGCGGCCAATCTCATAGTCGGTGTAGGCGGTGTAGGCGGCAAAGACCTCCGCTTCGCGGGCATACATCTTCTTTTCCGCTGCGCTCAGCGAGTCCCACTTCGGCAGCTTGGCTCCCCCATACTCCGCCTGTCCGTCCGGCCACGGCGTCAGCATTGTGTTCGGCGGAATCACGCCCAGCCGCTTCTGGTTTTCGAAGATCTGCTCGCGCAGCTTTTCCCAGCCCATGTCGAACTTGCCCTTGAACTTGTCGATCCATTCCTGCGTCGGCTGGTGGGGCGAGTGCGAGCCGCCGGGCACGTAATAGAGGAAGAACGGCTTGTCGGGCGCCGATGCGTTCAGGTCCCGCAGGTACTTGATGGCGTCGTCGGCCAGGTCAGTGGTGAGGTTGTAGCCGGGATGGCCGACCCAGGGATAGACCGCCGTCGTGTTGCGGAACAGATAGGGCGTCCACTGGTCGGTTTCGCCACCCAGGAAGCCATAGAAATACTGGAATCCCATGCCGATCGGCCATTGGTCGAACGGCCCCGCCGTGGTGCTGTAGGTGAATCCCGGCGTGTTGTGGTCTTTGCCGAACCACGAGGTAGCGTAGCCGTTTTCCTTCAGGATCTCGCCGATGGTGGCGCTCTCCGGACCGATGACGGAGTCATAGCCGGGGTAGCCGGTGGACAATTCGCCGATGACGCCGAAGCCGACCGAATGGTGGTTGCGGCCGGTGATCAGCGCCGCCCGCGTCGGCGAGCAAAGCGCCGTGGAGTGGAACTGAATGTAGCGCAGCCCCGACTTGGCAATGCGGTCCAAGTTCGGCGTCGGGATGACGCCGCCAAAGGTGCTCGGCACGCCATAGCCCTGGTCATCGGTCATGATGAGCAGCACGTTGGGCGCGCCCTTGGGCGGCACGATGCGCGGCGGCCACCAGGGCGTGGAATCCTTGGCGGTTTCCTTGATCACGCCGCCGAACTTCGGAGGCGGTGGCGGAAGTTGTTTTCCGTTGATGGTCGTGGTGGCGTCGGCCTGACCCAACGTGCCCGTGACCTGCTGCGCGAAGGCGCCGCTTCCGCCTGCGAAAAAGCTCGAGACAGCAAGCGCTCCCAGCGCTAGTTTCCGGATACCCGCTCCCAAGTCCATTGGATGTTCTCCTCGCAGTCGTGTTGGGTTAGTCTCCGCCGAGGGAGGGTAATGGCCGAGTTCATCCCCACGATCAACTCAGAGGTAAGAGCCACCTGCGATAAATCGAAAGCGGACTCAAAGGGAACTTTTCTGGGTGCACGGATGCTAGTCTGCGCCGCCCTCTTAAGGTCTACTGGCAAAAGTACTAGCGCCGCTGCGCCTTTATTGGTAGTTGTTCGGATAGACCGGTTTCGTTGACGGGAATCCAAAGCGCGGCCTAGATTGGGAGGGAGGAGAGCGATCTGTGATCGGCCAGGTTCTAGGTCATTGCCGCGTCGTGGCGAAGATTGGGGAAGGAGGCATGGGAGTTGTCTATCGCGCTTATGACGAGGTGTTGCACCGCGATGTCGCATTAAAGGTTGTCAAGAAGGACGCCGGCCTGGACGCATCGGCTAGCCAGAGATTGCTCCACGAGGCGCGCGCTTCTTCTGCCCTAGCTCATCCCAACATTTGCACCATCTACGAAGTTGGCGAGACCGACGGCGAACTCTACATCGCAATGGAACTGGTCGAGGGCAAGTCTCTGCGCGCGATGAGCGCGGACGCGGGACTGGCGCCGGAGGCAGTTGTGCGATATGGGGTGCAGATTGCCAGCGCACTTGTTCGCGCTCATGACCGGGGCATCATCCATCGCGATTTAAAGACGGCGAATATTGTCGTCACCTCCGACGGCCTGGTTAAGGTTCTGGATTTCGGCCTGGCTAAACAGGTAGGCAAGCGGAATATCCGAGCGCGCTACCCGGTCCTTTGCAACCATGCAGGACGCGTCCAGCGTAAGCGGTACGTTGCCGTATATGGCGCCAGAGCTCCTGCGCGGAGAGCCGGCTGACTACCGCAGCGATTTATGGTCTCTGGGAGTTGTGCTCTATGAAGCGGCTTCCGGACGCCTTCCCTTTGAAGGACGCACCGGCTTCGAGATCAGCTCGGCGATCTTGCGCGAACCGTCCGAATCCACTTGGCCCTCCCGTGCCTCCCGGCTTTTGGGCAATTATCCAACGCTGCCTGGCCAAGGAACCGGCGCAGCGTTATCAGCGCGCGGGTGAAATTCAGGCGGCCCTGGAGGCGGTGCAGTCCGGTGCGATCGCTGCCACTGATCCGGGCGCAGATATAAGTCCGCCCAGGACTACGGTCTTGCACAGTGTGCGGCACGCTCACGTTCAAAAAGGAGACTTTCTTTTGTTGGTGGGTACGACAAAAGGGGCGTTCATCCTTCGCTCCAACGCTCAGCGCAGCCGGTGGGAGGTCGGTGGTCCCTATTTTCACGGTCACAATGTTTACGCGATGGCCTATGACGGCCGCGCGGGTCAACACCGCATCTGGGCCTCGACGCAGAGTTATTGGGGTACGCTGCTGCGATCGAGCGACGATTTCGGCAAGAGCTGGACCAATCCGCAGCAGGCGAACATTCGATTTCCCTCCGATACCGGCGTTTCGTTGAAAAACATCTGGCAGATAACGCTAGGCCGGCCTGAGGAACCCAATGTGCTTTATTGCGGCGTAGAACCAGCGGCGCTTTTCGAGACCCATGATGCGGGTGAAACGTGGTCGCTGGTGCGCGGCCTGTTCGATCACCCCATCGCCCCCGTTGGATGCCGGGCAATGGAGGTCTGGCTCTGCACACCATTTTGCTCGATCCCGCTGACAATCAGCGAATGTACGTGGCTATCTCATCCGGCGGGGTTTACAGAACCGACGACGGTGGACGTAGCTGGACCGCGCAAAACCGCGGCATCCGCGCCATGTTCATGCCCGATAAATATCCCGAATTCGGGCAATGCGTACATAAAATCGCGCTGCACCCTGAGCGTCCCGAACGCCTCTTCCTGCAAAACCATTGGGGACTGTATCGCTCTGACGACCATGCGGAAAACTGGATCGACATCGCCAACGGAGTGCCGTCGGATTTCGGTTTTGTCGTCGCTCATGCATCCCAGAAATCCCGATTGCGTGTATATCGTTCCAGTGGAGTCTGATGAATTTCGCTGTGCGTGCGACGGCCGGCTGCGGGTTTATCGAACTCGCAACGCGGGTGCATCATGGGAGCCCTTGATGCGTGGCCTGCCGCAAAAACGCGCTTACGAAACTGTTCTGCGTGATGCCATGGCCGCGGATTCATTCGACCCGGCTGGGATTTACTTCGGTACGCGCAGCGGACAGCTATTTGGCTCGCGCGATGAAGGAAAGACCTGGCAAAAGATACTTGAGGGGCTGCCGTCGGTGGTCTGCGTACGGAGTGCAGATCGTTGGAGACGGCTCCGTCGGCGCAAAACCAAGATTGCCTAAGGCGACGGCGGCGACTTCATCGCCAACCAAATCCCGGCCCATGAGCAAAACCAGATCGCGGACCATGACCAAGTCGCGTCGAACGAAGCGATGATCCATGCCGATTACTTTTCACATTCCGGGCGCGCTTGCGTGAATTTACCGGTGGACGCCGTACGGTCGAGATCGAACAGTCACCGGCGACTTTGGCCGAGGCGTTGGCGATCCTCTGGACACTTTACCCAGGCGTGCGCGACCGCATCGCAACCGAGCAGGGACAAGTACGCGAGCATATCAACGTTTTCATCGGCGACGAAAATAGCCCGATACACAGGAGGCCTGGCAAGCCGCCTTCCCGCAAAATGCGAGATTTCCATCGTCCCGGCCGTTAGCGGTGGCTGACACACTTCCTGAGATGTTGGTGGGTGGCAATCCTCATCAGCCCTGTTGGTGTTTTTCTTCCTGAACCCCGATGGGGCGAAACTGATCGATCACGATGAAGGCTACCAAGACCGCGACGGGGAGATACAGGGACCGCAACTCCCACCTGCGTTTGCTGAGTGTCCCGATTGCGGCTCCCACTACGTAACATATCCAGGTCGCTGCCAGAAATGCGGTTTCGCGTACGTCCTGTTGCTTTGGTGATAGTCTCACAATGTCAGACATTGTCGTTCCGGCCTGTTTCACTTGATCGTAGCTCCAGAACAGGACACGGGTAAGGGATTCGGTGAATTTGGTCAGGGTGCCGGTGACGAAGGTCGTGTAAACGGTCAGCGCACCGACGTGAGTCAGAGTGGCTGTCTGCACCCCCATGGCAAATGCCAGCAGCGCCACCAGGGAAAAGTAAACGGCCGAATGGAGGTTGACCATCTGGCCGAGTTTCATGGCGGGAGTTGCCCGCGCGAACAGCACCAACAGCAAAGCTTCCAAACCCAAGGTCCAGGTGGCAACTCGGCGTATGCCTTGCCGCGCGGCCGCCATAAGCGCAATCCGGGTGAGCAACAGTGCCATCACGTAGGCAACAATGGCACACGCCGGCCGCAGCAGTTCAGGGAAATTCAGCTTCCCGATATAGATGCCGACATGGACGCTGTTGCCGCTCATGTTCGCGGTGAATACCTGGAACAAAGCAATGTAGCCCACGGCATCGACGAAGCCGCCAATCGAGGTAAGTGTAAGCGCGGTTCCCACCTTGCCTGCGGCGCCGAGTTCACGTGTATCGCTCACAGTCGCGAGAGCGCCAATCTGGCGGCGTTGTAGCCACACATTCCGTGCACCCCGCCGCCCGGTGGAGTGGAGGAAGAGCAGAGATAGATATCGTTTGCCGAAGTGGCATATTGCCGATGCGTGGGACGGAAAAGGAATTGCCGAAGATTCATGGCTCCGCCACCAATGTCTCCTCCGACCAGGTTAGCGTCCATGCTTTCCAGCGATGCTGCATTGAGCACCCGGCGGCCCAGGATGCAATCCCGAAATCCCGGTGCGAAGCGCTCAATCTGCGACTCCAGGCGGTCGAGCATGTCGAATTGCGAGCCGTTCGGCACGTGGCAGTAAGCCCACCCGACATGCTTGCCTTGCGGGGCACGCGTGGGGTCGAACAGTGTGGGTTGCGACAGCAAGACAAATGGCCGCTCGGCATGGTGTCCATGGCGCATTGCGTCCTCTGACGCCGCAATCTCTTCCAGGGTGCCTCCGATGTGCACGGTGGCGGCGCGCAGACATTCCGAGGCCCGCCACGGAATCGGATCCGACAAAGCATAGTCCACCTTGAAGACCCCGGGGCCATAGCGGTACTTCTCGAGTTGACGCCGATATGACGGTGACAATCGATCACCAGCAATTCTCAGCAACTGGCGCGGTGTCACATCGCAGAGCGTGACATCGTACTTGCCAATCTTGTCGAGGCTGTCAATGCGGGTTGATGTGTGCAGCACTCCTCCCAGGCTCGCCAGGTAGCCGCACAGCGCATTGCTGATGGACTGTGAGCCGCCGCGTGGAATCGGCCATCCCACCGCGTGTGCCGTCACGCCAAACATAACCCCCATGGAGGCAGTCAGCG
The DNA here is from genome assembly GCA_963755865.1 of uncultured Acidobacteriaceae bacterium. Taxonomy (GTDB): domain Bacteria; phylum Acidobacteriota; class Terriglobia; order Terriglobales; family Acidobacteriaceae; genus Bog-257. The sequence goes on from CAVWLY010000019.1 coordinate 27,290, forward strand.
GTTCGTCGAGGCTGAGGATGGAATGTGCTGCCAGACCCGCGAAAAGTGCCTTGGTCCTGGCATTGCGAAACCAGTGTTGCGCAATCGCCGTGGCGGAGGGAAATCCAACCAACCCCAAATGCGCCAGGAGCAAGGGATGCCGGGTAAACAGGTGGACCGGTCGCAGTACCTCGGGTGCGAGCTCGGCCCAGTGCTCGGCGAAGGTACCAACCAACCTGCGCCACTGCTTGCCATCTTCCCCGAAGGCGGCTTCCGCCGCGCCAAGGTCGTGCTCCAAGATTACCGCTGTGCCATCGTCGAGCGGATGCGCCAACGGCGCCGACGGGTGAATCCATTCCAAGCCGTGATCATGCAGGGGAAGGGAAGAGAAGAAAGGAGAGCCTGCCGCCATCGGATGCACTGCGGAACCGAAGTCATGCAGGAAGCCGGGGAGGGTGAGCTCCATGCTGCGCGCAGCGCCACCGGGCAGCGCCTCAGCTTCGAATACATCGACGTTCAAGCCTGCTTGAGCGAGAACAATGGCGGCGGCCAGACCATTGGGCCCTGCGCCGATCACAGCGGCTCGTCGTGGCGTCGCAGGCATAGGGCAATAGTTTAGCTTGCGGCTTGCACCAATCCAACAGGCGAACGTGGTTGGGTGAAGACGCGCTTCCCGGTTATGCCGGCCGACGAACTATTGATCGAACGGATACTCATTGATCCAGTGGAGGCCGCGATTCACGAGGATAAAATGAGACTCGTCTAGCCGGCGAAGTGTCGCTTCGATCTGATGCCCATTCATAGCACCCTTCAGAGTGAGGACGTCGGGTTGTCGGTTCTCGTAAGTGAAATCGGCCCTAGACATCCAGTTGTCCGGGCTCCTTATGCTGAACGACTTGCTGCCCGCATCAACATGCAAGTCGAAGAACTGCTTGGAATCGGTCATAGATTGCACCGTCACCGCATTCGTGGATTCTACAATGATGCGTTGCCAGCGCATGGGGTCGGTGAGCAGCGGCGGGCGCACTTGGCCGTCAACCGTAAAATCTTCGACTGACCAAGCGCCATACAGCGCTATCGATCGGTGTTGAAAGGCCCTCCTAAAGTTGTGCTCGTGTAGGTTGAGATAGAAGGCAACGAGAACGATGCTCAACGCAATTTGCGCCACTATGGCGATCTGGTTGATTCGCTTGCTGCGGAAGAGCCAATGGGCTTTAGCTGGCTCAACCCTTCGGTTGAAGACGAAGAAGTTCGCCAACCGCTTTAGGTCGGGTACGACAAGCACCATGGCAATCAGCAACAGGTGGAGCGAGAGCAGCTTCACCATTACGTCGTATCCCATATTGAGCATCAGCACATTGCTCATGGCCCCAATGCAGACGAGGGCACCCAGGGTCTCCGTACGGGGGATGATGAGCAAGGCACCACCAAGCACCTCCGCCAATCCTCCGAAAACGGTGTAGGCGGGGGACGCGCCCATAAAAGTCCATAAGAGGTGCATAGGAGAAGAGTTGCCAAACGGTTCCAGAAGGGTAGCGAGGGTCGGCCTTCCGAATTGCCAGGGAAATACCTTGGCCGCTCCGTAATGAATCATTACCGATCCCGCCGCAAAGCGCAGATAGAGCCGGAACCAATTGTTTAGCTGTTCGTAATTGAGTCGTTTGCGGTCCAAAACCGACCAGACCATGGTCGCAACAGCGGCGAAAATCAGGTAGCAGAGGACCGCAACATAGTGATACGTGGTATCGGTGCTCGCACTGGGCATCACAGTCACCACGGGGACGCTCGCTGGAATGTGCAGTAAGTGCCTGCCCGCCCAAGAAACAATGATCCGCCACAACGAGCTGTACTTCTCAAATAGCTGCGGTATGGGCCATATGTGAAAGAAATGAACGGGAATGTATAGCGTGAACAGCAGAAAATATACAAATGCGAATCGAAACGCGATTCGCGTTGCAAGCCGCCAACGGACCGGTTCAGTTGAGGGAGCGTCTTCCCCTGGCGGAACAATCGATGTTGGTTGTGCTTCGACTTGCATCTGGGGCCTCACTCGGATCTCCACTTCAAAATGACAGGCATTGTAAAGCCGACGATTAATATCTGACTTTGATTACCCAGCTCAAACTGCGTTTTCTGGTCGTTACTGATCGAAGGGGTACTCATTGATCCAGTGGAATCCCCGATTTACCAGGATAAATTGCGATTCGTCGCTGCGGAGGAATCTCGCTTCGATCTGATGTCCCTCCATGACCCCCTTCAAATTGAGGACATTGGGCTCGGGGTTCTCGTAGGTGAAATCGGCGCTCCACATCCAGTCGTTGGGCTTTCTCAGGCCAAAAGACTTGCCTCCCGGATCGACATTTAACGCAAGGTACTGCTTTGAACCGCTCATGGGCTGCACCACAACAATGCCGGGGGATTGAACAATGATGCGCTGCCAGCGCATCGTGTCTGTGAGCAGCGGCGGACGCACCTGGCCGTCAACACTGAATTCTTCCACCGACCAAATACCATAGAGTGGTGTTTGGGCACGGGCTTCTGCTACGCGCGCGACGTCTTGTTGCCGATGATAGAGGTCCTGGCTCAGCAGGACAATTCCGAACAGCACTTGCACAGCGAGCGCGATCTGGTTCAATCGCTTGCGTTTGAATAGCGGACGATCTACGGCAGGCTCAAGCTGCCGGTTGAAGACAAAAAAGTCCGCTAGCCGCTGCAGGTCTGGGAGGACCAAAACAACCGCCATCATTACGAGGTTAAAGGTGAAGATCTTGACCGGCACATCGTAACCAATGTTGAGCATGAACACATTGCTCATGGCAGCGGCAGAGATCAGCGCTCCCAGCGTGGTCAACTGAGGAACGATGAGCAGTACCCCACCCAGTAGTTCCACGGCACCAGCGAAGAAGGTATAGACTGGCGACGCACCCATGAAAGTCCAGAGCAGGTGCATGGGCGATGATTTGCCGTAGGGCTCCAGTAAGGTCGAAAGTGACGGCGCCGGAAACTGCTGTGGAAACAATTTTGCGGCGCCGTAGGAAATCATCATCGCCGCCATAACCATGCGCAGGTAAAGCCGGAACCACGCATACAAACGTTCGTAGTTGGGTCGCTTGCGATCCAGGACCGACCAGATCAAAGTGACCACGGCTGAAACTACGAGGTAGCAAAGCAACTGAACCCAACTGGCGGTGGTGTCTTTGCTGCCGGTGGTGCTGTTCAGGGGCGAGAAGACCAGGCGCACGTGCAGCACGTGGGCTGCGGTCCATCTCGTCAGCATGCTCCAGAAGGAACTATTTGCCGAGACCAGGAAAGGTATCGGAATGAAATGAAGCGGGATCCAAAGATTAAAGAGCAGAAAAAATAGACAGGCAAAGCGAAACGCGACTTTCGTTGCCAGGCTCCAGCGTGGCGGTACGGTTGCGCTAGTTGCTTCGGTCAACGGGGCGGGTATTAACGGCTGACCCTCTACTTGCACTTGTGGCTGCACAAAACTCTCCACGTCTTACATCTTGGGGACTGACGCTACACGGCGAGGCTTTGGGCATTCTCTCGTTGATGGCGTTTAAGCGCAAGTGATTTTCGCCGCGGAATTTTCAGGCGGCCTTGCGCCGCTGATCCGCCGCCGTGTGTTTCTCCACGCGTTTGGAGAGCAATGACTTCGCTTTCTCCAACTCGGCGCGTCGCGATGCGCTCAAATTGTGCCCGGCACGGTTGATGTAATAAGTCAGCATTCGCATCCCCGATCCCGGTCCTTTGGGGGACACCTTCCTGGAGGCCAAAGATCTTGCAATGGTGGCCGCGCTCTTGGTGAACAAGTCCTTGGGAGGATGCGTGGAGTCCGTGGTTACCGTTTTTACCCATCGATTTGTTTTCTTGGCAGGCATGACGACCTCCTCATCTCAAATTAAGATTCTCTGCAGTAAGATGCGCTCCTTCCAACCGGCGTTACTGCCGCGGCGGCAGTGGTTCCGGCCATTGCACCACGCCAATTTTGCCGTCGGGAAGCCGCTCCAGCACCGGAGCGTAGAGTCCGATGAGTTTCCGCTTCCACCACATTCCGGTGACGCGCTTGTCTTCCATGGTGGTGAACCAGTATTGCCAAAGCACGGCACGCACCTGCTGCGGCGGAGCCTGCGGGAAGGGACTTCCGGCGAACAGCGCCAGCACATCAGGGGAACCAGCCAGCAGACGTTCCTCGGTGCTGGGCACAATCATGTTCTCTCGCCAGGAGCCTAGCGAGGCGAACCACAGATTCCAGTCGAAACGCGGCTGGTAAGGCGCGTAAATCCCCGGGCGTTTACTTGGATCCTGCGGCTTATAGCGGAAGGGATACGCCGTCCACGTCTGTCCATCGTTCGAGCCCTGGAACTCGATCTCCCAGCGGCCCCGCGTCATCACCGCGAACAGCCCGTAGCGATTGGCGATACGAAAAGGATCGAGCGCGGCAACCGGCGAGGTGGGCAGCGGGAAGCGGGGAGAAATAATCCAGATCATCTGCACTGTGGTGGCGTAGAAGATCCAGATCAGCATTACGCTGGTGAGGGACAGTCGCAGCGCCTGTAGGGGACGTAAGGATTTCCGCTGAGGTGGTGACGGATTATCTGCGGAGGCGCCCGGCTCCACATTTTTTTTGCTTCGGCTTCAATCCGCGGGGTGATGTACGCTCGCCACCGCTTCGGCATGACACGCACCAGAAACCGGTCGTCGAGCAGGAGAAATCCCAGGACGAGGACCAAGTAGTTCAGGAAGGTGTAATTCGCCGTGAGAATTACGGGGATCTGCCAGGCGGTGACGATGAAGAAGCATAGGATGCGCCAGCGTCGCGGCAGGAACAACATAAACACCAGGCCGAGTTCGAGTACCAGCGTTGCGCCGGTGGCGAAGGCGTGAAACCAGTGTGGGAGGTGCTGCGCGTACCAGCCAATCCACGTTGGCAGCGGGCCATTCTGGTAGTACTCGTCCATCGCAGTGAAGTTTCGCCACTGGGCATCGCCGCTGGCCAGCTTCACCATTCCCGACTCGAAGTAAATGCGGAACCACTCCCATTGCAGCAGGAAGAGGCTGGCACGCGACGGTGGATGCGATCTGCCCAAGCCGGGGAAGAATCCTGGCGGCGCGAAAAACAGGGAAATAAATCCTGCCTCCAGCAACATGCCGTCGGATTGATAGCCGGAAAAATCCTGCGCGGCGGCCACAAACGAAAGAAAGCACACAAAGCAGACGAACAGCGTGCCGCGCGGCCAGAGATTGAAGACGACCAGCAGCGAAGCAAGCATCCCCACCCAGCAGATTGCGCTGAGCATGTGCCCGCTGGTGGAGAACCACAGCAACGTCGGCGCAAACCAGAAGCGGGCTATCCCGAACTGTCGCGCTACGGCTTCGAGATATTCGTTGGATGGAAGAATTCCCTGCGCGCCGATGAGTCCGCGAATCTGAAATACCAGCGAGAAGAAGGCGGAAAAATAAATCAGGCCCAGAGCGCGCAGAAAAATCCAGCGCGGAAGCAGGCGATCCGCTGCGCCGTATTCGGAGTCGAACCATCGGCGAATGAACGACGCAGGGGCCAAGTCCATGGCGGTCGAATTATATCGAGGAGGGAGAGATGGCGTCTTGCGCGGTCATTCATTCGAAAATCACTCACCACCCTTCGGCTACGCTCAGGACAGGCTCCGACACAGAGGGCACGAAGATCCTATTTCTATAGATGGTCGAAGGGCGCGGGTACTGGGCGCTCCCGTCGCTCACTGAGTCGTCCACGTGAGTCCGCCGTCGGTCGTTGCCCAGTGAGTTCCATCGTTGGCGGTGACGACTCCGTGTTGCGGATCATCGAAGCGAATGGAAACGACGGCTCCGGTCTCAACGTTGGAATTTGCAGGCAACTGGAACTTTGTTCCAATGTTCGCCGCCATCAGGCGAATGGAAGAGCGCTCCGTCATCGCCGCCGGCCCAAATATCGTTTCCCACGGTTGCTACGGCGCGAAAGGTGACGGGCTGATCGTTGAGCACGCGAGTCCATTGGTTCGGCGCCATCGAGCGTTCCAGGTGCCCCTGAGGGCCGATGCGCCATTGGGGTCTTACCACGCGCACCGAAAGCATTCCTGGCTGTGCTTTGCCAAAGGTCAACGGAGCGGTTTGCTGCACCGCTTGCGAAGGTTCAGTCTCTGCAAACGAATTTTGCATCCGGACTGGTGGAACAGCGAAGGGAACCGCTCCGCCAATTACGGCTGGAGTTGATGACGCGCTGGCCGCGCCGGGCGCGGTAGCTTTCGGAGCCGCGCTGAATGCACGATCGGCGTTACGCGCAACGATGGTTGATGAGGAAGTTTTTCCGGCAGGTGTCGTTGCGTTATGCGGCAAAGATTCTGTGACTGCCGGCGGTGCAGAAGGTTTCGCGGATGCTGGCTGCGAATTTGGGGCGGTCACGGCTGGCGACGGCGCCTCCGGCATTGCAGATGTCGGACGATTGCTGGCAACCGTGACAGGGGCTGTGCCATGCTCGCTGCGGGCGCTCGAGAATCGCAGAACCAGCCCTGCGGCAATGATCACCGCAGCGGCTGCAATCGACACCGCCCACCGCATTCGAGTTGTCCCCGTGGGACGAGACTTCTCAGTTCGAGAAGCGGCGGGTATTGAAGCGGCGACATAGGCAGGCTTCGGGGCCGGATGAGCGGTGGCGGCCACAGCCACCAACTCGCGCCCGTCCAGTACTTCATCCTCCGCTGCCTTGCTCGCCAGGAACACGATCTCACGGCACTCCGCGCACTGCGCCAGATGGTGGACAACCACTTCGCTCTCCACGGGAGTCAATGCGCGCTCCATGAAGGCGGTGAGCACGTCGGGCGAAGGATGAACCTCGCCGGCCACTTGCCTGCCCAGCGCGTTCCGCAACGGCTTCGGAATTTCCTGGTTCATCCTTCGTTCCCGCTCTTCTCTTTATAGAACGATAAATCTTCGGTTCCTTGCCTTAGAGTTTCCTTCACCCGGACGCGCAAGTCACGCACATCGACGTCCTGCATGACTTCTTCGGCCTGTCGCGGAGACATACCAGAATCAATCATCCGTTTGCGAATCCGTTTGCGCAAACCCGAGGTTACTCGTTCCAGCTTGCGGCTGATGGTGGAGTCGTGCACGCCTTGCAGCTTGGCAATTTCCGCCAGCGTCCGGCGGTCAAGATAGTAGGCCGCCAGCAGGAAACGCTCTTCTGCCGAGAGGGCCGTCAGCTCCTCCGCAGCCGCAACCTCGGCGCGAGGATCGGTGACACTGACATCCGGATCGGCCAATTCAAATTGCTGCCCCTCGTCCAACGCCGCGTCCAGGCTGGTCTCGCGGCGGGTAGCCCGGTAGAGGTTGACATATTCCTGGGCGACCACCGTGCGCAGCCACCCCTGCAAAGAACCTCGCCCCTGATAAGAACGAAGCTTGGAGGTACGTTGCTGGCCTTTGGCGTCCACACCGTAGAGTGACGCGTATAGCGAGTCCGCCAGGCTGCGCGCGGCGCTTTCTTCCTCCGCAATCTTGTAGGCCGACTCGTACAACGTAGCGCGGTAACGAGTAAGGAAGACTTCCCAAGCGCGATTGTTACCGGCGGCGCATGCGCGCGCCAGCACCAACTCTTCCGAGTGCAAGACCGCCAGTAAGCTGCGCACGGCGATCTCCGATGCGGCGCGATTCCATTGACACACAACACCGGCGAGAATCTCGGCGAGATCGTCCGGCGACATATCAAACTGTCGCGCGCCAGTTGCTTCGTAGTGGAGGGTGCAGAACTCCCCAATCGTCGCCACCACCTGCGGGTCGAGCGGAGCGGAAGCGGGAGAGGAGGCCATTAAGCGAATCGTATCAATTCGGGTGCAAGAAGAACACCGTCCGGCGTTCTCTGGTTAGAAGAGACGCTCCAGCGCCTCTGGAGGTCAACCGTGAATTTCAGAATCCTGGTGGCGTTCGCATCGGCTATGCTGGCGGCAACCTTCGCCGCCGCTGGAAATCCCCACGAACTGCACGTTTTGCCGCCTGTTACCAAAGGAAATCTCAGTATCTTTCCAGTTGTCGGAGGTGCGGAGAACGACACCGCTCGCCTGCTGACGCTAGATGAAGGACTGCGCGCAGGTTCGGTAGTGGTAACCGAGGCGGGCTCGCTTCAGGGATTAGTACGACGCGGCTCGCCCATCCCGCGACAGTCCGGGGCGGAGGTGAACCGGCTGGTGCTGATCAACAACTCCGACCATCCTCTGCTGCTGCTGGCCGGGGAGATCGTAACTGGCGGCAAGCAGGACCGGGTGATCGGCGTGGATCGAATTGTCTCGCCGAAGTCGGGGCCGATTGATCTGTCGGTGTTCTGCGTTGAGCCGGGACGCTGGGTGGCCTCGTCACAGCAGTTCAGCAGCATGAGTTCGGCGATGGTGCAGCCCAGCGTGCGGACGCTTGCAATGGCCGAACGCAATCAGCAGGCTGTGTGGGCACAGGTGGGCTCGGCGCTTGCAGGGATGGCCGGAGCGGTTCCGCAAGCTGCCCCAACCATGCGCGCGTCCACTTCGTACGCCAAGGCGATGGAGAATCCGGACGTGCAAAAGAGAGTGGCTTCCGTCGCCGCCGATTACGACGGGATGCTGCGAGAGTTGAAGAAGGAAGGCGCGAAAGGCGTGGTGGTGGCCATCAATGGGCGCATTATGTGGGCTGATGTTTTTGCCAGCACGGAATTGCTGGAGAAGTACTGGCAGAAGCTCATCTGGTCGTACGCCGCCGATTCGCTGACGACGGCGAGCGAACGCGGCCAGGCCGATCAGAAGTCGGCGCAGTTGTTTCTCGACCAGCTTCACGGCAATCGTGAGGTCACGGACACGGAGCCGGGTCTCTACCGCCGTACCGAAATCAGCGGAGACGGCTATCGGGTGTTCAGCTTGACCTCGCTGGTCTCGAAACCGGAATACACTGTCCACCTCGCCAAGATGGCGTACAGCGGTAATGAGCGGCCGGGAGTGTATCCGATCATGTACCGCTAGTGCGCTGGTGGGCTAAGGCTACTGTGGGGGCACGGCATAACAGGGAGCTGTGAGCGGGCGGTTCGGCCTTTTGAGTCCGCAGTATCCGCGAGCTCGGGGCGCTGGACGGGCACAGAGTAAACAGAGACGTTGCGGTCGTTCAGGACAGCCAGCGTCGATCCATCCGGAGACAAGGCAAAGTCGTAGTCATTCTTTGGCAACGGGTCAACATCCACCGTTAGGACCCGCCTCTTCGAACCCAGGTCGTACACTACAATCTGCGTCGCAGCGACTCTCACGTCTGGTTCCGCAAACATGCGGTTCTTCGTCTCGATAGTGTTTATGGATACAGCTACGAATCGCGCGTCGCGTGCGAGCGTTGTTTTGTCCGATGAGACCTGTCCACCCTCTAAAGGATCGGTCATGAGAACATGGCCGTCGGCAGACATTGCGATCAGCTTGTCGCAGCCGTATACAAACTGCTGGTCCGCGTATAGAGTTGGCATGTTCATACTGGCGCAACGTCCCTGCGGTTCAGCCACCCTAGTCCACCTGCTGGTTCCAAACTCTGCCACCTCAATGAAGTTGCCGACGAGGTTTACGGCGGCGATTCCTTTATCGGAGATCGAGTAGTGGTGATATAAGGGCGGAGATTCGTTCCACGAATACTTGACTTTGAGCGTCGCCGCGTCGAGGACATCGAAGTGGCTGTGGAGGCGGTTCGTTGAGGGATCTTGGATCACCTGATTGACCATGATCGTCTTTCCGCTGGGAGAGACACTCACCCTAAACCTGCTATTTCGGTCGATCGTGAATGGCAAATCGCGCTCTCGTGTCAGGTCTGATGAATACAGTTTTAGGAGGTCGCCTGCCTTGACCAGCACTCCGCCTGTCGTTACGAAAACTGCTGAATCGTGAACCCTAGTTCCTTGCTCCTTGGCGAATGTCAGTTTTCCCGAAGCAGAGTCAAGCAACGAGAGACGTAGACGAAAAGGACTTGAAACTTCAGGGCTTACGCGTGAAGAAAGCTCAGTGGTATCGAGGTCCACCTCGTAGACAATCAACTGACCGTCACTCAGAAATGCGACGCCGGCACGGTTGGTGTCTACGAAACGACTGATGCCATTCTGGGGAGGGCTGAGTTCCGCCAAGACATCTCTGCTCCAAATCGGATTCTGGCAATCTGGAAGCTTAGGTTCTGTGGCAAATACCAATGCCGCTGTCAACATAGAAATGACTGCTGCTACGGGCCTCATTGCACTAAAAATGGGGTGCGCCTCCGTTCCACCAAGGATTGGCCTCTACTCGACTTCGAAGTCCGCGGTCCGCGGCTGCGAGACGTTGCCGGCGGAATCCACTGCCTTCAGCTCCAGGCGGTACGATCCCGGCGGAAGCTTATCCACTGGCAGTATCAATCCCAAGGGAACCAGGGCGTTGCCAGGTTTCGCGTCATGGGCCGCGCCGCCGCTGTCGATCTTCTTTTCGCCAGTCTTGCGATCGATGACCAGCATCTTGATCCCGACCTTGGGAGGGTTGGCGCTGGTGAGAAGCGAGTCGTAGATTTCTACGTAGAAGCCAGCACGATCGGTCTTCTTGAACTGGTCGCTCCCGGACGGGATGAGCTCGAGACCCTGGGTCACTAACGGCGTGCGATCTTCGAGCAGCGCCGCATCCAGACTCGCGCCCATCTGCGAAACCGGACGGATCTCCTTGCTGAGCGCCACCGCGCTCAAGGTGAATTGCTTGCCATCGTACGGGTCGATCACCAGAGGCATTTCCAGTTTTCCGAATGTGTCAGCGTCCTGTGGATTGACGACGACCTTCAGGTTGTAATGGCCGGCAGCAATGTCGAACTGGGTGTCGTAATGAAACGGCTTCGAGTTAAATTGCTCCAGTTCCTTCTTGTCTTCGAAGTTCAGGTCGAGGCTATCGCTGAACCGTGCTGCAACCGTTCCATCCAGCTTGTAGGCCAGCCCAAATACATTGACCGTGGCGTGCAGCTTCCCTTTCTGTTTTTCGAACTTGATGGCTGTTAGGAGGGATCTCGATCGCCAGGTTCACTCGCGCCGTGTTCACCGAGGTGTAAAAGTACGGAGCCAGCATGGAGGCAGCAATGGTTCCTGGCTGCGAACCGGCCGACCCGATTTTCCATCTGCTTTTCTTCGGGCTTTCCCGCGAGCATATCCGTGGGCTTCACATTGCAATACCCGGTGCGCCAGCGCGTGATCACTCCGCTGCGTTCGACTTTCACTTTCAGCGTGTGGCAAGTTCCTTCCTGGGAAGGAGGCGGCGCGTATCCCAGGACGTAATACTCGGTCTGCTCGCTGCGCGATCTTCTGCATGCCGCCGAGCAGGTCATTGGAATTCACAATGACGAAACCGCCGGTGCCTTGGGCGAGTTGATACAGTACCTGCTGGTTATCGACGACATTTGGAATTGACGGAATGAGTTGATGCGACTGATCGTATGGGTTGTAGCCGTACAAGCCGGGATTCATGGGGACGCCGCCCCCTCCGCCACTGCGACCCCCGGTGCTCCCCGTGCCGGTACTGCCTCCGCTCCGTGTTCCACCTCCGCCAGTTCCGGTGGTGCCGCCGCCGTGCGTGCCACCTCCGCCGGCTCCGCCGCCACCGACGCCGGTTCCTCCACCAACTCCGCGACCCCCTCCCCCGCCGCCGCCACCTGCGCCTCCTCCGCTGCGCTGCACGTAAACCAGATGCGCGGGCTGGTCATCGCCGGAATAGTCAAGCGTTGCGGTCACCAGGCGCGCCTCCCCGAAGCCGGGATTTGACTCTGAGCGTGCTGACCCAGGCGCCGCGGAGAACGGCGCGACCAGGCCGCGGACATCGATGGGATAAATTGCTACGTTGGCCTTGTTACTGGCGTCAATCACCGCCATCAGTTCAGACTGCTGTTCAAAGTAGTAGGGAGAGCCAGGCGTGATTGAGAAGCCCCCGGTCAGCAGAGATCAGGCTCTTTCGTCCCGGCACCGAGGCCAGGCTCTTGGCGACGCTGCGCAGTGCCAGAAGCAGGTCGCGTATTCCGAAATTTGCCTCGGCGTTGCCTAGCTGCGGCGCGCCCAGCGATGCAACTTCGGTTGGTGGCGCGTTCGGCGACACGTTGGAAAACTTCACATTGCGGACAACTTGCTTCAGGCGTTCGGCGTCGGCCGTGAAGTTTTGCGCCACGCTCAAGGCCGCCGCCGAAGTTCATGATTGCTATGTACCGGTCAGGCCCAGCGTTGGCTTCGACAAACTTCGCAGCTGCCTCTCGCGCCTGCGCCTGGTCGGAGAAGCTTATCGTAGAGTTGTCAAACAGCAGCACCAGGTAGTGCCGATGGTCCTCGGACGGGGCAGCGGAACCGGACTCGGCCGAGAAACTCTTGATCGGCTGCTCTTTGTTATCTTCCCAAACCTTGAAGTCCTTGGCGGTCGAGGCCGGTGATGTAGTTGCCCTTCTTGTCGGTAACGACGGTGTCCACCAGCACCAGGCGCGTCTCCGCTTTGAATACCGGTGTCGAGATGTCGCTCGCTGCCGGTGGGGCTTGGCCCTTTTCCTGTTCTGGCTGGGCCTGGGACTGCGCCTGCTGGGCTTGCGCCAAGGTCGTGACGCACACGAATGCCACACAGATGAAAGCGATGGCCACTACCAACGTTGCTAGCCACGGGCGACGGGTTCTCATACAACACCTCAGAGCCGATTGCTTACGGAATCTCGATGGCGCCGTTTTGCGCCGCTAATTGTCCCTCATCATCACGCACAACTAACCGCACCAGATAGCTGCCCGGCTTTACGTCGAAGCTGCTTTTCAACGTGACCCCTGAAGCCAGCTTGGTGCCCAAGGTCTCATCTTTCCAATGCATCTGCAGCGTCTTCTGATTGCCGGTGACGAAGTTGCCGTTGCGGTCGAACACGGCCGAGACTATGGTCAGACTGTTGTTGTTCCGGCCATCTACTTTGCGATAGTGCAGGTGTTGGACGTCGAGTCTGACCAGGACCGAGAGCTTCGCGTCGTCGTCGCCGGTCTTGAAGAATTGGGTGTGCAGCTCGACGGGAAGATCGTGCAATTCTTCCTGCGAAAAAACCTCATCCTGTATCTGCTGTTTGGCCTGCTCGACCTCGCCGGCGGCCTGCTTGGGAGCATAGTACCCCTTGCGGGCCTGGACACTCAGCTTTTGGCCCTTTAGCGTAACTTTCAGACTGTGAAAGTGGCCATCGAATTTCAGATTCTGGGGAGAAAAGCCAAGCAAATAAGAATATTCCGGCGGCGTGGCGAGTCGCCGGAGACCGCCTTCCAGGTCGTTGGTGTTCTGGATAAAGGTGCCGCCGGTCGCATACGCCAGGTCGGACAGCACGTCGGCGTCGGCTGATGCTTCATCACGCATGTAATTCAACATGGGTCCCGCAATGTCATGGCTCGGTGCTTGCGCGCTGGCGTCGGGCATGGTGGTGTACAGGCCGCGAGCATCCAGCGCATTGACAGTCACACCCGAATGCAGCGCTCGATCCGCAATGTCCATCTGCTCCTGCAGCTGGTCGGGATTATAGAAACCGGGCGAGACCAGAATAATGCTGCGCTGGCCGGGCATGGCAGCTATCCTTCGCACGACATCCCTTACGGTGGAGAGGGAGACCTGGGTTTCGTGGTCGCCGAGATTCAGAGCCCGCTGCGCCAGGTTTCGGAGCTCATTGTTGTTGACGTTGAGGCCGCAAGAGGCGGCCTCCTGCATTAGAACCTCAGCGGCTATCTGGTCATTCTTGTTTATGATCTGGTCTGCCATGTAGTACGAGATGTCGGGGCACTCCTGTACTCCGGAGCCGCTGATGGGGCGAGGCAACAGGTGGTTCAGGGTGTCGTGCAGCTTGTCGCGATCGTCGGTGAAGTCGAGTTGCGTCTGGCCGGAGGTGGTAAAGATGGCAGCCCGGTCTGTGGGCTGCAAGGTTTGCAGATTATGCCACGCCGCATCTCTTACCTGCGCCAGGTCGCCAAACTTCAGATGAATGTCGTCGAAAAGGTAAGCGATGTAACGCTCGGGCATCTTGGGACCGGCGTCTTCGATTGGTGTTCCTGAACCTGCCGGCTTCGCAGAACGTTTGGCTGCTGACTGCTCCACGGAGAACTTCGAGATGATCTGAGGCTTGCCGTTGTCGGTTAGCTGGAAATCCTCTTGCTTCAGGTTGCCCACGGCTTTTCCGTAGGCATCGCGAACCACCACCCGCACTTCAACCAGGTTGACCTTCACCTTGAAGGTGGTCGAGGTCTCTTCCTGCGAAGAGATTTCAGGCGCATTCGCGTCCCTTGACTTTTGCGCGGCGGGCGGGCTCGACGGCGAAGATTGTGGCGTTGCCGTAGAGGTGGTACCTGTCGTTGAGCTTGGCGCCGGCGGAGTCGCGGTTTGTTGCGCCGTTGCGGTTGTGCCAGCGAGCGCGATGGCGAAAAACGTGGCTGCGATGGTCCCCCGAGTGGCGTTCATTTTGTTTCCTCTTGTCTCCGACGGGGGCATCGGCTGTCACTAGGAACCCTGGTAGAGCGACTACGACTCGAAAAATGTGCTGGGCAGAGTAAAGTTTCGTAAACGTTTCTGCGTGTCACAAGGGAAGAGGAAAGAAATCCGTCGCACAACGATAGCTCCGGTCGAGCCGTTAAGGACTGCGTGCCGATGCTATTCCGTTCCCATCAAAAGCGCCAGAGATGGCCGGACCGCTCCCGGCGCTCCAACGCGAGTCCAGCCATCTATAATTGATCTGTTAGCTGCTGGGCCGGACGGTCGCTGCCGGCCCGCGGACACTGGTCGTCCGTTTCGGCGGCCCGCTTCGGCGGGAGACCAGGTTGCGCGGGCGGGTAGAGGAAAGTCCGAACTCCACAGAGCAGTGTGCCGGATAACGTCCGGGCGGCGGCGTTCAAGCGTCGTTGACGGAAAGTGCCACAGAAAATATACCGCCTCGCGCAAGCGGGGTAAGGGTGAAAAGGTGCGGTAAGAGCGCACCGCGCCGTCAGTAATGGCGGTGGCAGGGAAAACCCCACACGGAGCAAGACCAAATAGGGGAGGAGCGTCCGCGGGACCCCGATTCGCGCTGCTTTTGCGCGAATTGGGCAGTTCGGCGAGCGCACGTGCCGGCTCGGTGCGTCACAACTTCCGGGTAGGTCGCTAGAGCCGCGCAGTAATGCGCGGCCCAGAGGAATGACCGTCGTGCCGCTCTTTGTCTTCGCGCGTTTCGGAGCTTGCGAGGAGAAGGAGCGGCACACAAAATTCGGCTTACAGGCCCGGCAGCTATCTGAATCTACCGACCCGCAGCCCGCGAATGCTGTGCTGCATTTTGCCTTTGCCTCTACGCCGTTCTGGCGCGCCTGATCAGGTGATAAATCCCCAACAGCACAAAAGCGCCCACGAAAGAAGCAATCCATCCGGCGCTTTGGGTTTCATCGTAGTGGCCTACCGCCCGTAACACCCAGGTGGCCAGCAGGGATCCGGCAATACCGAGCAGCATCGTGATCCAGATCCCACCAGGATCTTTTCCGGGCATAACCAGTTTCGCCAACGCTCCGATAATCAAACCGAAAATCGCCATCCACAGCAAATGCAACATAGAACCCTCCTTACGGTCTGGTGCGCACTTCTGTTCTGGATTGAATGGGAAGCAGTTCGCTTCCTTAATGGCAGATAAGTTTATCGTCTATGGGCGTGGAATCCAAGACCGGCAAGCGGCAAGGGAGCGAATTTGATGAAATGTGAAGTAAGGGAAAATGCTCGGCGCGAAAGCTAATGAAGAAGGTGGAGACTGACTGGTTAGCGCGGGACCCAGACGGCGCTGTCAGTGATGGCCTGGCGCGACGTATGACTGCGGCGTTCTCCCGTTCGGTTCGGTAGCCGATTCATGGCATCCACGGTCGCAGTTTGCAGGTTAACTTCTCGAGAAGTGAGGGTGTTAGTGCCCAGCAAGCGAACATCCGCCACCGCCTTGGTGGCCAATTGCGTCCAGATACCTTGGACTGCGCCATAATTAATGGTGACGTGAAGGTTATGGATCCACCATGACGGGCTCTTCGCTGGAGTGCCTTCAATGCGCCTTATCTGAAAACTAGTTGCATCGATCCAAGCCTCGCCGTCCACCAGGTCGGATTCATGACGATTTGGGGTCAGTTGCAGCACATAGCAATTGTGGCCGTCGACTGCCTCCTGACCAACCAGCGCGAACTTGTAGTTGCGCGGGGTGATTTCGTGCGATTGGGCGTGAGTGGCCATCTCGGACTCGTGCTCCAGCACCCGGCGCACGATGTCCGTCCCACGATCGCTGCCCTCGACCTTGCGAACGGTGTAGTCTTTCTGCGACGGTGGCACAAAGTTAATTTGCGCCAGAACCTGCGACTTGGGTTTCTGGGCGTTCTCGCTGGAAAGTTGATATTCCCTGGTTACCGTATAGGGGACGGAATGGTCTCGCGCTGCGGCCTCCCTTTGTTGCATCCTGGCGACGATTTCGTCCACTGACAGAGTTCCTGATTGCGCTCTTGCAGCAGCGGGTATCGCGATGCAAAATGAGACAAAAAGGATCGCCCAAGTTGTGAGTGCAAGCCGCATCGTAGCCAACCGGAATCGTATTAACTCCTCGGTTAACTAATTAGAAGCAAGTTGATTTCCAGTCGATGCCTCGCAGAATTTGAAATAGATAATATCGCACACTCAATGACTTGCACAGATACATCGGGTTCCAAGGTACCATGACCTGGGTCAAAAGGAACCATTAGCGAGCAATATCTTCGTGCAATGCCTTCCGGAATGGCACTCGAGTACCGATGTGGGGCGTCGCAGTGCTCATCGAAAGCGCGAGCATTTCTCTCAGTGGCAATAACATTTTTCGTACGCAATGGGATCGAGCGCGCCGACCGCACAGTAGAGACCACGAACGCTGTCTGCGGGAACGTGCGCCGCAGTGCTGGAGACTTCGTACAGCTTCAACCATTGAGTCGCGGCTCTCGGCTGTTGCCCAGGTCTGGGTGTAGATCGCGGCTAAGCTGGTCAAGTCCAGTCGCGGCTGTCGCCATTTCCGCGTAAACGTATATTCCTTCTTCCACCGCCCAGGTACTTTGCTGCTCGCCTGCCGGAGGTTTGTCAGGTAATAGGTTGACTGATCGGCGAGCGAGCCATCGCTTCGAAAGCTCACGGTCCGGAAGGCTGGATTCTGATCGAAGATTGGAGAGATCGCGGGATCGATGAGCACGAACGCCTGGTTGACGCCCGCCGTGCTCACCAACCGGAAATCGTCAACGTGGGTGTGGCCCGCGAAGCTGGCCAGCACTATGTCGTGATAACTATCGAGCAGACGATCGAACTGTTCGGTCCAGGTGGGGACCCACATGGGCACAATCGAATCGGCGCACGAGGTGCGCGCCGAAGATGCACCGGCTTCCGGTTGGCCGGCAAATTTGTGCGTGGTGGCATAACCATCGATGCCCGGCGGAATGTGGAACATCAACCAGACCTTCTGGTTGGCCTGACGGGCCGCCGCCAGGTTCGACTGCAACCACTGCAGAAGGTCGCTGGCCGCAGTGGATGACACCAAAGCACATCCTTTCGTGAAACTCTCGGCGTGATAGTTGTTGGAAAAGAAGACGGTATTCAGGGCAAGGATGCGAGCGCCGGAAATCGTGGGATGCGGCACGCCGTAACTCCCTAACGCTTTCCAGTCGCCGAGAAACGATTCATCTGCCTGCACCAGGGCACGCGCCACGCTTGCCGTGTCGTTCAGAAACGCTCCGCCGGCCTGAACGCTATAGTCTTCGCAATCATCGTCGTCATTGCCAGGCGTGACCAGAATTTTTGTGCCGGGAAATCGCTTGCCCAACTCGAGAGCAAGAAACTCGACCGTCTTCAGCACGAATGTGCGATAGTGCTGGGGATTCGCATCGTGCGTAGCGGTTCGATATTTGCCGGGGAACTGGTGCGCCAGCATGTCGCCGGTGAACATGACGAAGGCAGGATGGGGCAATGTCTTGCGCATCTGATCAAGAGCGGACCGCAGCAGCCACCAGTTCGTGTCCTGCCCGTAGGGGCTGAAGCTGGTGGGCATTGTGTGTTGCAGAATCGACTCCCACTGTGTGGGATCAGCGGTCTGAAGTTTTGAGACCAGCGCCGCGTCAGCCGTGGGATTGAAGTGGATGTCGGAGGCGATTAAAAATTTGTCTTTGGACGACGGGCTGGTGGGCTGGGCGACACCCATTGATGCCAGCGCGGCCAGCAACGCAAGTGTGCAAAAGAATTTGCCTGCTACTGTCGATCGCCGCATGCTGAGAGAAAAAGCTAACTTTCGTCCAGACATTAAGAAAGCTCAAATTGCTTTCGATCGGGGCGCCAAAATCATTCGAGACAGCTACGCCGGCCGTGCCACTTCGCTATAAACCTGCAGCATGCGACGCACGCTTTCTTCCCAGGAAAACTTTTCGCACTGCTGCAACCCTCGCGCCTTGAGCTTCTCGCGCACGCTCTGGTCAAGCAGTACCCGATGCAAGGCCTTCATGATGTCGAACACATTCTCGGGATTCACCATGACCGCAGCGTTGCCCACAACTTCAGGTATGGACGACGTGTTGCTCGTAACCACCGGCGTGCCGTGCGCCATGGCTTCCAGCGGCGGCAGCCCGAATCCCTCATACAGCGACGGAAATACAAAGATCTTCGCCTGATCGTAGAAAATGCGCAGCACCTCGATGGGCACGAATCCCAGGAACCGCACATCGTTCTGGACCCGCCCTTTTACCACCGCGCGACGGAGGTCGGGATGCTTGGAGACCTCATCGCCAATGATGAACAGTTTCAAGTCTTCGAACTGGTTCTCCTTGGCCAACTCGGTCTTGAGCGCGGAAAACGCCTCGATGATGCGTACCACGTTTTTGTGCGGGCTGATGCGTCCGGCGTAGAGCAGGAACGGATCGTTTACCTGATAGCGTTCAGCGATGAACTCGCGCTCGGCAGTACTGGCGTGTCCCAGACGAAAACGCTCGTCGATGGCGTTGTAGATGACCTCAATTTTCTCCCCGGGAACGCGAAATAGCCGCTCAGTGTCTTTCTTGGAGAAGTTCGACACCGCGAAGATGCGCGCCGCGTGATGCAGTACGCGCTTGGTGAACTCAAAATGCAGGCTTCGCTTCATGGTGGAATGCCGATTGACGAGGTAGAGATGATCGAACAGGTCATGCACCGTAACCACGTAAGGGCAGGGAATACCCTGTGGCTTCCAGAAAAGGTGTGGCACGTGCAGCAGATTGCAGCGAAAGCGCTTCAGCAGGCGATGCAGTTCGAAGTAGCTGGAAAGAGAGAACTCGTTCGGCTGGGCCGGCAAGGTCTTAAAGTTCGCGGGCAATCCGTCGGTGCCAGGCAGCTTTCCGGGAATGCCGATCAGGAAGTATTCGTTTTCGTGGTCCAGACGGGCGAGCGTGCGGATGGCGTTGCGGGTGTAAGTCCCCACGCCAAATTCGTTAATGCGGCGGATGTCGATGGCGATTCGCAAAGAGTAGTGTAAACCGAGGGGAAAGGTATGGTGCGCTCGAATGCCTTGCCCCGAGGATTGCGCGGTCGCCCACGTTTCTAGAACCTCCCTCTAGTTGTGGGGACTGGTAATACCATTTGACATATGGGTCAAACCATTTTAGCCTGCCAGTATGAGCATAACTGTGACTCTCGACAGAGCTGGGCGTGTCGTTATTCCAAAAACCCTGCGCGATGAACTCCACCTTGAGGCAGGCGACATGCTTGAGTTGGAGTCCCAAGGCGAGAGGATGTTGCTGCGCCCCATACGAACCACATCGCCGCTGAGAAAGGAACGCGGGGTGTGGGTATTTCGGTCCGGGAAAAAGCTGTCTACTGCTGACACCGACAAAGTGCTTCGCGACATTCGCCAGCAACGCGAACGACGCAATCGCGGAGATTCGCTGTGAGGGCTTTTCTGGACACTTCGGTTTTGATCGCCACCTTCTATGCGGACCACGAACATCACGAGCCAAGTAAGAATCTATTCTTGCGTTTTGACAAGATAGAAGCTTGTTGTGCGGCCCACAGTTTGGCGGAAGTCTACTCCACGCTTACAGGAATGCCGGGGACGCGCCGAGTGACCGGTGACGAAGCATTGCTGTTCCTAGGGAATATCCGTGAAAGGCTCACCATTGTGGTGCTAAATAGCAATGAGTATTTCAGGGCTGTTGAGGCCTGTTCGGCAAATGGGATAGCAGGCGGCGCGGTCTACGATGCCCTCCTGGGACACTGCGCCCTGAAGGCGGAAGCTGAAAGTCTTTACACTTGGAACCTGAAAGACTTCAAGCGACTCGGCCCGGAGATATCGGGACGAGTGAAGACTCCCTAGGATTCCGACCCTTACGCCTTCACCGCCTCCACATGCTTTGCCCGGCGCGAGGCATACAGCGGAAACGCCTCTGCCAGCCCTAGCACTTCGCGGCGAATCCGCGACAAGATATTCTTGTCGGTACGATTGTGCAGCGCCTCCGAGATCCACTTGCCCACCTGCCGCATCTCGGGCTCTTTCATCCCACGAGTCGTGAGGGCGGGGCTCCCAATGCGGATGCCGCTAGGCTTCATTGGAGGATTGGTGTCGAACGGGATGGCGTTCTTGTTGACCGTGATGCCGGCTTCGTGGAGCGCGTTCTCCGCGTCGCTGCCCAACATGCCCTTGGCGAAGACATCGACCAGCATGAGGTGAGTGTCGGTGCCGCCCGAAATAATGTGGAAGCCCTCGTCGGCCAGGGTTTGCGCCAGGACCTTCGCATTAGCCACGACCTGCCGCGCATAATCTTTGAAGCTGGGCTGCATGGCCTCGTGAAAGCACACTGCCTTGGCTGAAACGATGTGCACCAGCGGCCCGCCTTGCATTCCGGGGAACACGACTTTATCGATAGCCGCGGCATATTCTGCCCTCGACAGAATCAATCCGGCGCGTGGACCGCGCAGCGTCTTGTGCGTGGTGGTGGTGACGATGTGCGCGTGCGGCACGGGCGAAGGATGCGCGCCTCCGGCAACCAGTCCGGCGAAGTGCGCCATGTCAACCAGGTAGAGCGCGCCAACTTTGTCGGCAATCTGGCGCATGCGCGCGAAGTCAATGAACCGCGGATAAGCGCTGCCGCCGCCGATGATGAGGTTCGGCTGCTCACGCTCGGCGATCTTCTCCAAGTCGTCGTAATCGATCGTTTCGGTTTCCTTGGTTACGCCGTAAGGAACGATCTTGTAGGTCTTGCCGGAGAAGTTCAGCGGATGGCCGTGAGTAAGGTGCCCGCCGTGCGCGAGATTCAATCCGAGAATCGTATCGCCGGGCTTAATGACCGCGGCGTAGGCGGCCATGTTGGCGGTCGATCCCGAGTGCGGCTGCACATTGGCGTGCTCGGCCCCGAAGAGTTGCTTGGCCCGATCGCGCGCCAGGTTCTCCACTACGTCGGTGAATTCGCATCCCCCGTAATAGCGCTTGCCGGGATAGCCTTCCGCGTACTTGTTGGTGAAAACCGACCCGGCCGCTTCCAGCACTGCCTCGCTCACAAAGTTTTCTGAGGCGATCAGCTCCAGGCCTTCATGCTGACGGCGCTCTTCATTCTCGATCGCCTGCGCGATTTCGGGATCAACTTCCGCCAGCGGGCGTTCCATTGGATTTGCTTTCATGATTGCGTCCTTTACTAAGATTTTTGCTGCTTATAAATGTCGGGAGTGAAGACTTCCATGTGCCGCTCCGGCTTGCTCAACAGCGTGAAGCCTACCTTGCGATAAAGAGAGTGCGCATCGCGCGTCGTTAGGTGCCACCGTCGCAATCCCTGCAGTTCAGGATGCCTGACAACGCACTGCATCAGCCAGGTTCCCAGACCCTTGCCTTGGTGCGACTCCAGCACAAACACGTCACATACGTAGGCGAACGTGGTGCGGTCGCTGACGACTCGCGCAAAGCCGACCTGCTTTTCGCCCTCGAAGACCCCAAAGCAAATGGAGTTTCGCATAGCACGCTCAAGCGTCTTTCGCGGAAGTCCTTCGCACCAGTACGCGCGAGAGAGATAACCGTGAACCACATTAAGGTCCATGCGCGAGAGGTCACTGGTGACCATGAAGTTGCCGCGATACTCTTCCGGGATGGATACGGGGACGTGCTCGACGGTGGCTGTTGCTTCAGGCATGAGACGACTGTCCCTCGTCCTCGCGCTCGATGGCGGCAATCTTTTCCACGCGCCGCTCGTGGCGTCCGCCCTCAAACGAAGTAGCCAGCCATTTGTCCACGATCTTGAAGGCTATGTCATCGCCGATTACCGACGCTCCCAGCGCCAGGACATTCGCGTCGTTGTGTTCGCGCGATCGCGAGGCTTCAAACTCAGTGTCGACTTTGGCCGCGCGGATTCCGGGAACTTTGTTGGCGGCAATCGACATTCCAATGCCCGTGCTGCAGACCAGAATGCCGAGATCGGCGCCGTGCGCGGCTACCTCTTCGGCAACCGCACGCGCGAAGTCGGGGTAGTCGCACGAAGCGGTAGAGTCAGTGCCGCGATCGTCCACGGCGACACCTTGGGCGGCGAGCTTTTGCTTGATTTTCTCTTTCAGCTCAAAGCCGGCGTGGTCTGATCCGAGTGCAATCTTCATCGCAATCATTGTAGCGCGCAGGGGGTTACTCGAACACGCGAGAGGCTTGTTCCCCACGGAGTACACGGAGAGCACGGGAAAACGAGACAGGAATGAAGGACACGGTCGGACTCAACCACAGAGGCACCGAGACACAGAGAAAGGAAGGCATAAAAGAAAAACCTCGGTCTTTCCCGTGCGCTCGGTGTTCTCCGTGGTGAAGAACTACCCTACCCCGCAAATGCTTTGGCCAGGAAGCGCGAGATGTGCCACGCGTCCATGTACTTGTAGGGAGTTTCGCCGAGGGAGTAGTGGCCGCACGGCAGCGCCTTGATGGTAGTGTCGAGCCCGCGGCGCAGGAATTCGCCCGCCGTTTGCGCGGAAAATTCCGGCAGGAAGGTCAGGTCGTAGCGGCCATAGATCATGAGCGACTTCTTCGGCCAGCGCTCAAACTTGTCGAAGTACACGATAGGGCTGATCGATAGCCAGACCTGGCGAAGCTCGTCCTGCGTCAGCACGCTCTCGATTCCCTGGCGGATGTGGCGTGTCGATTGTCCCGTCCAGGTCACGTCGCCGAACGACGTTGAAGCGTGGTTGAAGACATTCACGCTGATGCGCGCATCGTGGGCCGCCGCGATGAACGCGTAACAAGAGCCGAGGCTGGTCCCCACCAATCCCAGGCGGGAGTAGCCACGCTGCTGCAGCCAGTCCAGGCAGCAACGAATGTCGATGATGCCTTGCCTTGTGGCGTCAATGGTGCGACCTATGTTGGCAGACACCGCGTAGTCGGCGCGCGTAATTCCCGCCGGGCGGCGAATGTCGTGGTACGGCATGCTCATGCGTAGCGCCGAAATCCCCAGCATATTAAAGATGCGGCACAGCGCGTTCTGGCTGACGCCATCGGCGTTCCATTGCGGAATGACGATTACCGCGCGCCGCCCGCGCGCCGGAAACCAGCGCGCGTTCATGCAATTGTTCTCGGGATAGGGCGACTCTACCGGCGAGGTGAAGCGCAGGAAGGTACCCAGTTCGTCTTTCGGGAGTTTCTTGGGAGCGTCGCTGCCGGTGTGGAAGAGTTCGACCTTGCGCTTTTCCAGCCGGAAATCGGACGGGACCTTGTAGGCGTAGAACTGATCGCTGTTGGCAACAATGTGGTCATTGGCTGCTGACCAGTACGCCAGCATCGCAGTTTTGTCGCTTTCGTTCTGCGGCGGCGGGAAGTCTTCCAGCGTGGGCCAGCCGCGGGTCCACTCCGAACCCCACTCGAAGGGACGCACCACGCGATTGTTGTCACGTGTCGTCATGCGATCTTCCCAGTCGTGCATCCAGCGGCGGTAAGCTTCTCGCATCTGTAAAAACTATACAGAGGCGAAGGGTCGACAGTCGCGCGCAACCCAACGAACATGCGGCAGGATGCGGCGAACGGCGTTCAGCGGAGGTTGAGCGGGAGCGATAATTACCCCGAGGGGGCAAGCTACGGATTGCCGGTCACTTGGGACTCAGTCATCCCCGACAAGTCTGCACGGCGCGCACAATATCCCGGCCGTGCATCGCCTGCTGGCAACAGCTGAACCCGCCCTGCGAACGGTCCAGGCTGGGGTTCCCTTCGTTCCTAAAATCTGTGTAACTTTGTTCGATCTGCAGCGTACTGCTTTATGGACGCCAAGCGAAACGATGCGAAAGGATCGCAGCCCCGCGAGGGCAAAGCCACGCACATGGAGGGGCCGGATCTGGAGAGCGTAATTGAGCGAGCGCAAGGCCACGATGCCGAGGCGCTGGGGGAGATCTATCGCCTCTATGGCCGTCGCGTGTTCGGCTTGTGCCGTTACATGCTGGAGTCAAGGGAGAGCGCGGAAGATGCCACCAGTGAAGTCTTCCTCAAGCTGCAGCGCTCAGTCGAGAGCTATGACGGGTCCATACCGTTCCTCAATTGGCTGCTGCGAGTGGCTAGCAACCAGTGTATTGACGTTTTGCGGCGCCGAAAGCGTGGACGGCTGGTGTTTGTGGAAGTTGAGGAAGGAGTCGCGTTGGAGGCGGCCAGTTCGGAGCCGTCACCGCTGAGTGCAGTCCTAAGCACGGAAGAGAGGGCGCAGGTGCGGGATGCCATTGCAGGTCTGCCGGAGAACTACCGCATCCCTCTCGTTCTGCGCTATTACGGCGAATTGAGTTATGACGAAATCGCACATCAGTTGGGCCTGCAAAGGAATTACGTGGCGGCACTGCTATTTCGGGCCAAGCAGGAGCTGCGCCGGAAACTGAGCCATAGGAGCAAGTAATCGTGGAATGTTATTCGGAACAGATCGTCTCCATCTTCGTGGACGGTGAACTTCCGGCGGAGGAGGCGCGGCGCCTGCGAGACCATCTGGCCACATGCCGGCGTTGCCGACAACTATTGGATGCCTTACGGGCTGAGAATCTTGTTCTGAGCGAAAGCCTGCAAGAGCTTCCGGAAGAAGCAGACAGCCCGGCGGACTTCTCGCGCTTGCCGTGGTCGTGGGGTGACGTAACGATCGTGGCCGGGGTGCTGGCGCTCGGTTCGGTCGTTGCCGGCTGGATCGACAAGGTAAGCATTCCGGACGCGCTGGAATGGCTGAATCCCTTCAGCTTAAACGGCCGCACAAACTTGTTCTTCAACCTTTCTTACTACTTTTCAAACGGAGGCACTGCCATGGTGGCTGATTATGTTGCGGACGTCGGGAAAATCTTATTGGTGTTGCTGTTGGGTGGCGGTTTACTGCTGCTGGGACGCCGATGGCGACTACGTCAACCTGGCCTGCGCCTGCTGATCGTCATGCTTGCATTGTCGCTGCCTGGCTTTTCTCTGCAGCTGCGTCACAGCGATTTTGTTACCGTCGCGGCAAACGAGACGGTAGACGACACCCTTCTGGCCTCCGGTAACGTGGTGCGGGTGGAAGGCGTCATCAATGGGGATTTGCTAGCTTTTGGCCAGTCGGTGGAAGTGCGTGGCACCGTGAAAGGCGACCTGGTGAGTTTTGCCAAGAGAACTGTGGTGAGCGGAACCGTGGAAGGCAATATCTATAACTTCTCGAATTCGCTGGACCTGGACGGGCAATTGGCCCACAACCTCTACGGGCTGACGCAATCCTTGCACGTGAATGACCGGGGGCGCGTGGGCGGGGGTATCGTGGTTGCCGCCGGCGACGTCAGCCTGGAGGGCGAGGTGCATCGCAGTGTAACCATGTTCGCCGGGAATACTGATGTGAGCGGCAGCATCGGCCGCGAACTGACCATGACTGGAGATAGCCTTAACGTGACGAACACGGCCCGAATCGGCGGCAACCTGAGCGCTCGCGTGCGCGAGCTGAAAAATGTTCACATCGCCGACGGCGCGACGATTACGGGTACGCGTGACATCCAGCGGCGAGTGCGGGAGAACCATTTCACACATCCCGGGTTCTATTTCTTCCAGGCTATCTGGCTGGCTGCCGCCATGCTGGTGGGATGGTTAGGCCTGCTCCTGTTTCCCGGCTTCTTCCGGGCCAGCACACAAGCGGTGGGCTCAGGCTGGCGCAGCTTGGGGCTGGGGGTTGCGGTACTGGCGGGCGTGCCCGTGGTTATTATCGTGGCAGCCATAACGCTGGTTGGGCTTCCCCTCTCTCTGATGTTGCTCGCGTTATATCTGACTGCGATCGGCCTGGCGAAGATCTGGGTTGGAGCATTCCTGGGGCGGACACTTCTGAAGCCATCTGGGGCGACGAGGAGCGATTGGCTGCTCGGGCTGCTGCTGGGGTTGCTGATCCTCACCATCGTCGGGTTCATTCCATATGTTGGCGGATTCGTCCGCTTTGGAGTGGTTTGTCTAGGTTTGGGAGCGTTTGCGTGGCAGCTTTATCGGGCTTCACGGCCGGCAGTAACGGCGTGAAAGGCTTTATCGCGGCTGAGTAGTGCGCGGTCGGGCACAACCCAATGAACGCTAGGCCCCGTGCGCCGAACGGCTCTCAGGGGAAGGGTGAGCGGGAACATCGTAGAAGCGGTTTCAGCGAGCGTCCTGCCACGGCCCAGGCTGCCGACGGACGGGTAATCGGGGCAGACATTCAGGATTTCGTCTATCGTCCGGCTGTTGAACTTTTTTTGCCAACGATGCGTAATGCTTGTCGAGGAGAGAACCCATGCGAACGCTCACAATTCTGCTTTGCCTTTTTGCGACAGCCGGCGTAGCCGTATCCCAGAATAAGCCCGCCGCCTCGTCCCCTGACAATCCACTCAGCACATTCAATATGCACGTCTACGGACACCTGAAGGATATCCTGCTGCGCTCGGCCGAAAAAATGCCCGAGGAGAACTACGCCTTTAAGCCGGTCGACACGGTCCGCAGCTACGGCCAGATCATCGGACACGTGGCCGACGCGCAGTACCAGTTCTGTTCCATCGCACTCGGCGAGAAAAACCCCGGCCTGAAGATCGAGCAGAGCAAAACTTCGAAAGCCGATCTCATCGCCGCCCTCAAGGACGCCTTCGCCTATTGCGACAAGGCCTACGACGGCATGACCGACGCCTCGGCTACTCAGATGGTGAAGCTCTTCGGCAATGATGCGCCGAAACTAGGCGTGCTCTCGGTCAACAACATGCACAACATGGAACACTACGGCAACCTCGTCACCTACATGCGGATGAAGAACATCGTGCCTCCCAGCAGCGAGCAGCAGTCGCAGCCGCAGCCGAAGAAATAACTGAGGTGCGCGGCAATTAGCGGTCATTTTGTGAAGGTCCGCTTCTATTTGGGTAGAGCGGACCTTCAGGTCCGGCGGGTGCATGGGAACGGTTCATCAACGCTAACGATTTACTGCCCAAGCTCGCCCTCTTTCGCCAGGTTCTCAAACCGCGTATACCGCTTGATGAACGCCATCTTGATCATGTCGGTGGGGCCGTTGCGTTGTTTGGCGACGATGAGTTCGGCGATGCCGTCGAGGTCGGGATCGTCTTTCTTGTACACCTCTTCGCGGAAGATGAAGGCGACCACGTCGGCGTCCTGCTCGATGGAGCCGGACTCGCGCAAATCGGAAAGTTGCGGCCGATGATCGCCGCCGCGGCTCTCGGGGGCGCGGCTCAACTGGGACAACGCAATCACCGGGACCTTCAACTCCTTGGCCAGCGCCTTCAGACCGCGCGAGATGGCCGAGACTTCCTGCGTCCGGTTCTCGAATCGCTTGCCGCCAATGGGCACCGCCGACATGAGTTGCAAATAATCCACGATCAGCAGATCGAGACCTTCGGTCTGCCGCAGGCGGCGCGCCTTGGCCCGCATTTCGCTGACGGAAATGCCGGGTGAATCGTCGATGAACAGCTTGGACTGGGAAAGCTGCTCGGTGGCGCGGGTCAGCTTGCGCATGTCTTCCTTGGTCAGGAATCCCTGCCGCAAATCTTTGGAGTCCACTTGCGCGTGCGAGGCCAACATGCGCATCAGCAACGCTTCGCGCGACATTTCCAGCGAGAACACGCCGACAACTTTGCCGTCGAGCACCGCCGCGTTCTCGGCAATGTTCATGGCCAGCGCGGTCTTGCCCATGGAGGGACGCGCGGCGATGATGATCAAGTCCGAAGGCTGCAAGCCGCTGGTCAGCTTGTCGAGCTGCGTGTAGTGCGTCGCCAGGCCGGTGATTTCCTGGCCGCGCGCGTACAACTCTTCCAGCGAGCCGAACGAAGCTTTGATGATGGACGGGATATTCATGAATCCCTGTCCAATGCGGTTCTCGGAGAGTTGGAAGATGGCCTGCTCGGCGCGCCCCAACACCTCCTCGGCTTCGTCGGAGTGCTCGATGGCTTCGGCTATGGCGTTCTGCGCCAGGTTGATCAGGCCGCGCAGCAGCGCCTTGTTGCGCACGATGCGAACGTAGTGCTCGATCGAAGGCCGGTCGGGCACGCCATCGATCAGCGACGACAGATACGCAACGCCGCCGATGGCTTCCACTTCTTTGTGGCGATCAAGTTCCTCGACCAGCGTGATCATGTCCACCGGGCGGCCTGACTCCTGCAAGTCGCGCATGCGCGAATAAACGCGGCGATGCGCGTCGAGGGAAAAGTCATCGGGCGTGAGATGTTCGGCGGCTTGATCGTAGAGTGAGTTGTCAAGCAGGATCGCGCCCAGGATTGAGCGCTCGGCCTCCATGCTGACGGGCAGGCCGCGTTCCAGACTGTAGTCGGTGGTTGCCATCTCTCGCTAATCCAATTTAGTCACCGGTCGCGGAGGCTGGCAATGCCGAAGGAGGTTCAGCGCTTCGCGCAGATCAGATTTCGTTCGAAAAGCTGTGAGTCGCTGTGCAAGAAAGGTTCGATCGGGAGCAAAATCAGGAATGAGCAAAACCTGCGAGCGCATTTTGTTGGTGGAAGCCCCCGCATTCATGCGGGGAAGGGGCGCTTCCGCGCTCCGGGAAAAGCTCGACTTCGATCATGCGCTTTAGCGCTGGGGTCGAAAGCGTTCCAGGGCTAAAGCCCGCTCTGAATTCGGTCCCTTCTTCCGCTGGACTTAAGTCCAGCTCCCCCTGCTGAAGCAGGGGGCTTCCACCAAAAGCGTTATGCAGAGTTTTCCCCACCCTATACAGCAGGTCCCTGCGCTCGCCCGTCGCAGCGGGCTCGGTCGAGATGACAGTTTGCTGTGATTAGGTCTGACAACTGACAACTGGCTACTGACAACTGCCCCAGTTAACCACTTTGTTACTATCGCGAACTGCGGGTTCACGTTATGCTCGCGGAATGGCTGTGTCGGTTACGGTGCTGGCGAGCGGTAGCGGAGGCAACGGCACCGTCGTCGCCAGCTCGCGCACACGGCTGCTGGTGGACGCCGGTCTCTCCTGTAAAGAGCTTTTGCGGCGCATGCTGCTGTGCGGAGAAGACTCGCCCGCGATCGATGCCATCCTCATCACCCACGAGCATACCGACCACATCGGCGGACTGCGCGTGCTGGCCAAGCGGCTGAAGGTGCCCGTCTACATCACGGGCGCGACCTATCAGGCGTACCAGAAATTTGCCCGCGACTGCCACGGCAAACGCGTCAGCCTCGATCGCCTGGAGCTATTCAGCTCCGGCCACGCCTTCCAGATTGGCGACATCACGGTGAGTCCATTCACCATTCCTCACGATGCGGTGGACCCGGTCGGGTTCACCTTCCGCTGTGACGGAATCAAAGTCGGCATCTGCACCGATCTCGGTTACATGCCGGCCAGCGTTCGCCATCACCTGCGCGGTTGCCACGTTCTGATGATCGAATCGAACCACGATCTCGAGATGCTGCGCGGCGGTCCGTACCCGTGGAGCGTCAAACAGCGCGTGATGAGCCAGGTCGGTCATCTCTCCAACGGTAAACTCGCGGAATTCCTCACCGGCGACTATGATGGAGGTGCCGAGTTCCTAATTCTGGCGCATCTTTCGGAGAAGAATAATCATCCAGAGATTGCCCGGATGACAGCTGAGCGTGCCTTGGGCGAGCAGCGCAGCTTGTTGCATAACCGCTTGATGCTCGCGGCACAGCATGAACCGCTGCCTGCGGTTCGACTGTAGTTTCCGCCCTGCCAGCCGGCGCTTCGGAACGAACAGGGTTCGGCGACATTGATGACACAATGTACTGACCGCGTCATCGGCAAAATACTTGCCGGATGGCGCTACGACATCTCTGGCATCGCTCCAGAAATGCGCGGTGACTACGAGGCGCACCTGGCCGAGTGTGAGTTTTGCCGCTCCCGTCAGCGATTGCATCGTGGCATCGACATCGGCCTCATGGCGCTCGCCTCCATATCCATGTTCGTCTTCCTACTCGCCTATGGAGTGATTCGCCACTTCAAACCCAGCCACGCGTTTCTGCTGGAAATCGGCGCGCTAGGTGGGTTCTTGCTCTCCATGCTGCTGTGGTTGCTGGTCGCCGTCGCGACCCCGGCTCCGCTGGTGGTGAAAGATGTCGCCATGATCGGCGCCCGCCGTGGACTGGAAAAACTGCCGGAAGAGATTCGCGACCGCATTCCCGAAGACCTGAAGCTGAAGATCTCGGGGCAGAGCTAGGTTCGTACGTACAGGTAGTGCGGGCCTTCAGAGACTGTATCGCGACCTCGGCCCTGTTTGCGGTAGTGAAATCAGCGGCGGCAGTTATACGCTGACGAGCGCAGCGCAGGCGGCTGAGGTCTGCGATAACGATGTGGAAGTTGCGGTTCAGTCTCGAATGCAGCGCATTACGGCGTGGCCGCTTTCACGATGGCGTCGTACAGGGCCTGGCGGTCCGGAATCCACTCGCCGGTTACGCTGCCCGGGGGCCACGCGCCATCGCTGACTTTGCGCAGCGAATACGCTTCCAGAAAGCTCGTCTCCGGCTCAAATGAGTTCTCTGGACCATGAGACGCAGGACTGTTGTCCCACATAATAACGACGTACTCGCAGCCCTTGTCGCGCGCCTCGGAGTAGATCTCGCGGGAAGACAATGAAGTCAGCGGGACGGCCTCCAGCCTGACCTGAATGTTCTTGCCAAGCTTATGCTGATTCAGGTAGCTGACCAGCATATCGCGTTGCCAGCGGGCATTGGACGTCGAATTTACAAGCGGCCCGTTGATAGAGTGCTGAAGAACGACTCCGACGCGTACCGCCCTGGCTTGCTGTACTTGCTGAGCTACCGTGAAAGACGGTAAGACGAACAGGAAGACAAGAAGGGAATCGAGCACTTGGTGTCTCATCAGAGCCTCCACGCTTAAGGGACAGGACCCTATTGCTGCTCTTCTAAGAACAGAAACATTGTAACGCAGCAAGAGTGCACAATCGCCAAAAAAGCGGCTTGCGTGTGGCATCGGGTGCTACTGCAAGATCGTCAGGCGGAGTAAAATCTCTGACAGCCATGGCCGACCTTTTTACTCCCGCGCAACCGCCGGCGCAGCAGCGCAACTGGACGCCCATCATCGTTGGCCTGATCGCGGTGCTGGTGGTGATTGGGATCATCGTTGTCCTTACGCGACACCACGCACCAACTGCTCCCCAGGTCAATCCTTATGCTGCCAAGCTGCAGCTTTCCAATCCCAAGCTGAGCGCTGCGGAGAATTACGTTGGTGGAACGGTCACCTATCTCGATGTGGACATCACGAACACGGGTGACCAAGCACTGGCTGGCGCCGACATGCATGCCGTGTTCAAGAACACGATGGACCAGGTCGTGCAAACCGAGACGCTGCCTTTGCACGTGCTGGTGGAAAACCAGATGGGCGGATATCCCGACCTGGTGGACATGAGTCGCTCGCCGATCGGTCCGGGGCAGACCAAAACGGTGCGCGTCACCCTGGAACACATCTCCGCCGACTGGAACCAAAGCTACCCGGCAATTGAGCTGGTGAATCTGCAGCTGAAATAAGACTTGGAATGAAGGTAGAATTGAGCCGAAAGCCGTCTATGGACACTTAAGTGCTATACAGTTCGTTACGGCATAAGACTATTTAGCTATGTGATAGCTCACCGTAAGTGCCATTAAATGGCCCTAGGATCTCCGAGGGATCGACGATCGCCCCTCTGGACGACCCTTGGGTCCTCGCGTGGATTAACGATGCGTCAGAGGTCAAATTCAGTTCCTGATTTAGGAATTCCGAAGGCGGAATAAGCCTGCCATGCTGAAACTTTGGATTGCCTGCGTGGTCGCCTGGTCCTGCCTGGTTGCGGGGCCGGCGTCGGCGCAGGAAAAGAGCAAAGCAAAAGCCAACGTCCCGAACCCAGCCGGAGCAATCACGACGATTACGTCCTTCGACAAGGACCATACCGTCGTCGGATGGCTGGAGATCATTCCCTTCGAGAGCAAGATCTTCCACAACACGCGCATGCTGCGTGTGCTTGTGCCGGCGAACTACGCCTCTCCGCACAATGCGCACCGCAGTTATCCCGTGCTCTACATGCAGGACGGCCAGAACCTGTTCGACGAGGCGACCAGCAACTCCGGGGAGTGGCACGTGGATGAGACCGTCGAGCACCTGGTCGGCAGCTTCAAGATTCCGCCGATGTTCGTCGTGGGCATCGATTATGCCGGAGAGGAACGCAGCTTCGAATACTTGCCGTACCCGAACCCTCACAGCCAGCAACCGCGCGCCCGGGATGCAAACGAAGTTCACGGCAACGATTACGTGAAGTTTCTGCTCACCGAGGTCATGCCCTTCATCGAGAAGAAGTATCGCATCTCGCGCGGCGCGGCCAACACCGGCATCGGCGGCTCGTCCTACGGCGGCGACATCTCGCTCTACACCGTGCTTCGAGCATCCGGGCATCTTCGGCCACGTGCTCGTCGAGAGCCCCGTGCTGTGGATTGGCGACGACCAACTGATCAAGGATTGCGAGAAGGCCAAAGCAGCTTCCGCCGAAGATGTATGTCGGCATCGGCACCAGCGAGACGACTGATCAGCAACCGAGCGAAGAAATCGTTAAGAGCGTGGAAGAGTTGGAGCAGGTGCTGCGTAAAAAAGGCATGGGCCCAGCGCGACTCAAGGTCGTGGTGGAACAGAACGCCGTCCACAATGAGGGAGCCTGGTCGCGGCGTCTTCCGGATGCGCTACTCTTCCTGTACGGGAAGTAAGAGCAAAGGCAACCGCGGATTTCACGGAGAGGAAGATAGCAATCAGTCGTTAGCAGTTGGCAGCTGGCACTTGGCAATTGGCATTTAGCGTTTAAGACTAGGCACTTTAAGTTGTCATCACGAACGGCTTCAGCCGTGAGGGATCTGCCGTTCCGTCGTTTGTTCCAGGCGCGAGCAGAAGCAGATTCCTCGCTCCGCTCGTAATGACAATTCCGTTGGGCCAGAGTCATTCCAGGTAAGCCTTGCGGCGCATTGCGATCAGCCAAAGTCGAAAATGCCAAAGCCAAATGCCAAATGCCAAATGCCAAATGCTAAATGCTAAATGCTAAATGCTAAATGCTAAATGCTAAATGCTAAATGCTAAATGCTAAATGCTAAATGCTAGCTGCTAATCGCTAGTTGCTCCTCCACGGTTGCTACAATCATCCTGCATGTCCGAAATCAAGACAACGCGCCTCACAGAGATGGTGAAAGCTGCGGGTTGAGCCAGCAAGCTAAGTCCGGCGGTGCTGGACTCGGTGCTTGGGAAATTAGCCCGGCAACACGATCCTAACGTGCTCATCGGCTTCGAGACCGCCGACGACGCCGGCGTGTATCAACTCACGCCTGACCTGGCGCTAGTTCAAACCGTCGATTTCTTCACACCGATCGTTGACGATCCCTACGTCTTCGGACAGATTGCCGCCACCAATGCGCTCAGCGATGTGTACGCGATGGGTGGGTGGCCGATCAGCGCGTTGGCGCTGGTCTGTTTCCCTGACGGCGGCGACCTCAAGGTTCTGGAAGAGATGCTGGCCGGCGGACTATCGAAGATGATCGAGGCCCACTGCGCCCTGATCGGCGGGCACAGCATTCGTGATGATGAGATCAAGCTGGGCTACGCCGTGACTGGGACGATTCATCCGGGCCAGATCCTGGCCAACACTGGCGCGCAGATCCGGCGACCGGCTTGTCTTCACTAAGGCGATCGGTACGGGCGTCATCTCGACGGCGATCAAGAAGGGAAAAGCAGAGATTGCCTGGATCCGCGACGCAGTGCGCTCGATGACATCGCTGAACAAAGCCGCAGCGGAGGTCGTGACTTCGTCGCCCGGATTCGAGATACATGGCATGACGGACGTCACCGGCTTCGGTTTGATTGGTCACGCACGCGAGATGGCGATTGGTTCGGAAGTAAGCCTGCGGCTCTACGCGTCGCGCGTGTCTCTGCTGGAAGGCGCCCTCGAATGCGTTCGCGCCGGCTATGTTCCCGGCGGCCTGAAAGCGAACCGCGAATTCACCAAAGGTTGCGTCGAGTTCCACGAAGCCGTGCCCGAAGAGATTCGCACGCTGCTCTTCGACCCCCAGACAGCCGGAGGTTTGCTGATCTCGGTCGCAGCGAAAGATGCCGAGCGCCTGGTTACGGCCTTGCGGAATGCCGAAATCGGCGCCGTCGAAATCGGCGAGGTCATTGCCAAACAGAAGCCGCTCGTTGCCGTGGTGGCGTGAGCAGCGAAGGTGCCAATGGCCCCGCCGCCCTGGTTAGTATGTCGTCGAGGAACGGCGGATAATTCCTGCGACCACGATCAGACGCTGCTCGAAATAGAGGTCGTAAAGGATGCGATAGCTTCCCACGCGCCGTCTCCAGGCAGTAGGCTGACCCTGCAGGCGCTTGATGTCACCCTGGAAGGGATCATCTTGCATCGTCAGAAGAGCGGAGCTAACGCGGGCTTGGTCTCTTGGTGGCAGCCTTCGGAAGTCTTTTTGCGCGGGGCCGGCGAGTTGGAGACTCCATGTCATGGAGGAATTCGCCTAAAGATACAGTATCTCCCCGGCGGAAGGCAGCGCGTCCTCGGCGCAGCGCGGTCAACTCCGCCTTCGTCGGCTTGACGGTGGGATATCTGCTCTCGAAATAGGCTCGGAGCGCCTCGCGAACCAGCTCCGAACGCGTGCGCGATTCCGCCTTCCGAACCGCCTCAAATTGGCGAACCATCGCCGGTGGCAGAGAAACGGTCATGGTTTCAGTGGTTCTCATCTAGCCATCCGAAAATTACTTAGTAACACTTGTTATTATGCTATCTATCCCCCGGTCCCAAGGTCAAGCTTGGTGCTAAGGACCTCCGGCGGCTATCGATAATCTGACTGAAGCGCCGTCCGCGCATACTACGGTATTTCCCAAACCACTTCCCCAAAGCAAGCTTTTCCGCGCCTGCGCGCGACTATTTCGCTACCAGCTTTGCAATTGCGGCAAGAAACTCGGGCGGGGTAATTCCTTTGACGAGAATCGCGTCAACATGCTCGGCGCCGGCCGGAAGCTCTTGCAATCCTGCGTACAGAAGAATGGGTACTTCGGGCTTCAACCGCTTCATTGCAGTGACGACCTGGGCGTCGCTACCACCGGAAAGCAATTGGTCGGTGATGACGAGGTCCACGTGATTAAGTGTGAACAGTTGGAGAGCCGATTCGCTATTGGTTGCGGTCAGGACCGTGTAACCGGCAATCGACAGAAGGACCTTACGCAACATCAGTATGGTTGGTTCGTCATTGATGCATAAGATGACAGTTGGACTCGACAACGAAGTTTCTCTCCCTCTCTCTCGTATATCCCGGGATGTCGGCCTTGTTGCCGGTCCCGAGGTTGCATAACACATTGGTTACACGGATGGCCTAGGTGTCCGAAGGGCCAGCCGGGTTGCGGCCCGTAAACCTGGCGCTCACGAACTGCTGGTCTTTAATGATTGCTTCCACGGCCGCCACTAGTTCGTCTCCGGCGTCGGATTTCAGCACGTAGCCCTGGCCTCCTATAAATAAGGCTTCCTGCACGACCTCCGGACACAGGTTCTCGCTTAAGAACAAAATTTTTGAGGCGGGAGCGACTTCGTGGATCTGGCGGCCAGCTTCAATGCCATTGAGCCCGGGAAGCCCGATATCCAGCAAGATCAAGTGAGGTTGCAGTTCTTTACTTTTCTGAACGGCTTCCCATCCATCCGAAGCCTCGCCGATGACCTGCCAGTGCGGATGCTCCTGGAGCAGGCTAAGGATCATGCGCCGCCAGGGCTCGCAATCATCCACGATAAGAATCCGAACTGATACCACTTACGAACAGCCTCCCGCCAGTGGAAGTTCAAAACCACGCCACTGACGGGCGCTGCTGAACTGCTTTGTTACAGATTGATTAATGATCACATGGGAGGTCGATGCCGTCGTTGTTCAAGAACAAACCCGTGTTTGCTCGGGAACAATGACAGGAAAGCAGATTACGCGGGAGGAAACGTTCGGCGAGTCAGGCTTTGTGCGACAACAACTGTTCCGGCGAACGCAGCAGGACCTTACCACGATTCTTCACCACAATGCCATTGCGTTGCCACTCGCTCAACAAGCGACTCGCGGTGAACAGGGTGACGTTGGCCTCATTGGCCAGTTCTTCATTGTTGACATCGAGTTCAATGCCTCCCGGAACTTGCTCGCCAATACCACTGGCGAGATTGACCAGTACGGAGGCAAGCCGTTGGCGCGCGGTATGGCAGGTCAGCGACACGTGCATAGCGCGATAGGCAACCAGGTAGTCGAAGTTAATTAACAATGCGTTCTCCACTAGCCTTGGGTATCGCGTGGCAAGTCTCCGAATCGTAGGCGCGGTCCCAAACCAACACATAGCTATTCTTCACCGTTTCGGTGCTGACGAGATACGGAACGCGGCTTGGACAAGAATGCGGCGTCGCCGAAAGTCTCGCCCGGCGGTAGCCAAAGCAGCAAGGTCTTTCTGGCCATCGGGGGTGATGTAGAAATAACGCGCGCGTCCGCTCACCAGCAGAAACAGGTGTTCGGCGGGATGGTCCTGGTTGGTCACCACGGAATTCTCCAGGTAGCGCCGCAGCTTTGCGGCTTCCAGAACGGTTTTGACCTCAGGCGGCGCCAGTCCGTCCAGAAATCGGGGTTTCAGCTCGCTTACGGCGGCAGCAACCTCGGAAGGCGTCATGGTTCACCTCGCTACAGAATTCATCGGATAGGTGGCCGCTTCCACGCGGAAGAACTATATCCCAGCTGCGCATGCTTGAGTGGCAAGTACCCCTGCGTCGCGGCGTGACTAATAGAGAGCCTTCAGGGTGTGAGAGTCCATTATAAGTCGGCACCATTCAAGATGGCCCGCAAAATCGATCGCTGCGGGCTATGCAGGCTTTGCGGCACAACGGATTGCCGCCGCGAAGGACTCATTGCATACTAAATGCGTGCGCATCGAAGATCCTGTATTGTCGGGCAAACACGTTCGTCTCGAGCCGCTTGACCATCGTCACGTCGATGGCTTGGTAGCCGCCTCGGCGATAGACCCCTCGCTCTACCAATGGAGCCCCGTCCCGCAAGGCAAGGCTGAGGCCACCAGCTATGTCGACACTGCTTTGGCTTGGCGCGATGCCGGCACCGCGGTGCCGTTTGCGATCATTCGCGTAGATGATGGTGAGGTCATCGGGTCGAGCCGCTTCTGGAATATCGAGCGATGGTCGTGGCCACCGACCCATCCGCGACACGGCTGCGCCACTCGACGCATGTGAGATCGGCTACACGTGGTTTACCCGCTCGGCAATTCGCACGGCAGCCAACACCGAAGCCAAGCTGCTCATGCTGACGCATGCCTTCGAAAGCTGGCAGGCGCTGCGTGTCTGCTTTCATACCGACGCGCGTAATCAGCGCTCGCGTGCAGCGCTCGAACGCATCGGCGCGAAAGTTCGAAGGCATTCTCCGCGCGCATCGCATGGCTGCTGACTATATCGCTCGCGACTCGGCGCGCTTTTCGATTGTCGCGGCGGAGTGGCCAGATGTGAAACAGCGGCTGCGTCGCTTCCTGGGGCAAGCGTAACCAGCCGACAGCCCCTGCGGGGCACCTACGCAAATGAAAAGCTTCTTCGCCTGTCATCCTGAGTGAGCGTAGCGAAGCGAAGGACCCCTATATTGCCCACCGACCAGCGCCAGACATTTTTTTTCTCAGAAAAACGGTCGGACTTGTCGATTTCGCCGCCGCGCGTTCGACGTCCAAGTAGAGAGCCAAGGATTAGCCGGTCGCTACCGGGGAAGTCCGGCTCCGAACTAGGAGGAGAGATTATGCGATTCATGATTATGGTCAAAGCCAACAAGAACTCGGAAGCCGGTGTCATGCCCGAAGAAAAGCTTATCGCCGCCATGGCGAAGTACCACGAGGAACTGGCCAAAGCCGGGGTTCTGCTCGATGCCTCGGGCCTGCAGCCGACCTCAAAGGGCTGGAGGATCCGAGTACTCGGGAGGGAAGCACACCGTGGTGGATGGGCCGTTTACCGAGTCGAAGGAGCTCATCGCCGGCTACACCCTGATTCAGGTGAAGTCGAGGGAGGAGGCCCTGCAGTGGACCAAGCGATTCCCGTCTCCCTTCGCCGATGCGGATGGGGAGATTGAGGTTCGTCAACTGTTCGAGCTGGATGATTTCGCTCCCAGCGATGCGGTTGACCGCTTTCGCGAGATCACAGCCGCAAACAAAAAATAGTGGCGGCAAGGCGGGTTGCTCCGTCGTGTCGGCTCCGCCAAAGACCATGTACCAGCGGAGAAACCAAGGACGCGAAATTCCGTTTCTATCGAATTTTGTCCGTGATCTTCCTGCCCCGTGGTGATTTTTTTATTCCTACGGATAGGACAAATAAATTAAGGAGACAAAACAATGCGATTCATGATGTTGCTGCCAGCACCGGCGTACGCCTTGGAGCAGGGGCCTCCCACCAAAGACTTGGTGATGGCGATGAGGAAGTACAACCAGGACCTGAAAGAGGCCGGCGTGTTCGTTCTCGCCGAGGGACTCCATCCAACGTCCAAAGGGAAGCGCCTGCAGGTGTCTGGAGGCAAGCCGGTCGTGACCGACGGTCCATTTGCCGAGGCTAAGGAAGTGATCGCCGGCTTCTGGATCATTCAAGCGAAGTCGCTGGAGGAAGCGATGGAGTGGGCCAAACGATGTCCGCTGCCCGAAGGTGGCCTGATGGAGATTCGCCAGGTATTTGAAAATTGCGACTTCCCACCCGAGCTGCAGGAGGAGACGGGGAAGTCGTAGAGGTTCGCTCTCTTTCGCAACCGTGACGAGAGCGTGGCATGGAAAGCAAGAGATTGTTTTCACCACGGGGATCACGGAGAAGCTCCGAACCGATGAAGTCGCGACGTAGAGGATTTCGTCGGCTGCAACCAATCGGATGTCATGCTGGGCGCAGCCTGCCCGTTGTTGGCAGGCGGAGTCGAAGCACCTCTATTGCAGCCACGATGTACGGGTGAAACAGGTGCCCTTTGGCTCACAGCAGAGTCGGCCGCTCGCTCAGGGTGTCAAGCGTTTCGTTTAAGGCGCCGGAGATCATCGGCAAATCCCAAATCAGAGGAGATGAATACTATGCAGAAAATCACCCCATTCTTGTGGTTCGACAACCAAGCGGAGGAGGCAGCGAACTTTTATGTCTCCATTTTTAAGAACTCAAAGATCGACACCATCAGCCGCTATGGAGACGCCGGCCCCGGACCCAAGGGATCGGTCATGGTCGTGACCTTCCAGTTGGAGGGCCAGAAATTTGCCGCATTAAATGGCGGCCCACATTTCACCTTCACACCTGCCATATCCTTGTATCGTGGACTGCGAGACGCAGGAAGAAGT
Source organism: uncultured Acidobacteriaceae bacterium (assembly GCA_963755865.1). Taxonomy (GTDB): domain Bacteria; phylum Acidobacteriota; class Terriglobia; order Terriglobales; family Acidobacteriaceae; genus Bog-257. The sequence goes on from CAVWLY010000019.1 coordinate 67,011, forward strand.
GGATGAGCTGTGGGATAAGCTCCTGGTCGGCGGACGAAAAGACAGATGTGGCTGGCTGCAAGACAAGTATGGCTTGTCGTGGCAAATCATTCCGACTGTATTAATGAAACTGATGAGCGACCCTGATTCCGCGAAATCAAGTCGCGTCATGAAAGCCATGCTGCAGATGGACAAAATCGACATCAAACGCCTGCAAGATGCATACCAACAGCCATAAGTGGATGCCGATCCTTCCGCCTCTTTTGCGAAACGGTGGAAGAAATAATGTCGGACCGCTGTCGATTTCGCACGCCCGTCGTTCGACGCTTCAATAGAGACTGAGTTCAGCCAAAGCTACCCGGCAGAACTTGGCTCCCCAATTAAGAATTAAGAAGGAGATGTGACAATGCGATTCATGATGATAGTCAAGCACGCTGAGAACTCGGCTCCGCCCCCCAAGGAGTTGATCGATGCCATCACGAAGGCCGGCGAAGAGGCGGCCAAGTCCGGAACGATGCTGGGGAGCGGTGGGCTCGCCCCTACCGCGCTGGGAGCCCGGGTCCGGCTTTCCGGTGGGCAGATCAAGGTGGTTGACGGACCTTTCTCTGAAGCCAAGGAGATCATCGGTGGTTACGCGCAGTTTGAGTTGAACTCGAAGCAAGAGGCGATCGAATCAGCGGTGCAATTCATGGAACTTCATAAGAAATACTGGCCCGGCTGGGAGGGCGAGACCGAAGTTCGTCAGATGTTCGGGCCGGATGACTTTCCTTGCCAACCGTAGGACTGCACAGGCGATGGGTGGAGTACGTGATTTAAGGGGTCCCCTCGGCTGCAACCAATTGGGTGTCATGCTGAGCGCGGCCTGCCCGCTTTTCGGCAGGCGGAGTCGAAGCACCCCTATAGCGGCCGAGATGTATCGGTGGAATAGGGGCCCTTCGGCTCGCGGCAAAATCGGTCGCTCGCTCAGGGTGACAGGCGTTATGTCGCTTCTCTTGCTAAAGGGTGGGAATCGATGGGCCCGGCTTGCGCTGCCGGTTTGAAACATGATGTGATCGGTAGCCATGACGGCTACCGATACCCATCGTGCCATCGACGCAGTCTGGAGGATCGAATCCGCCAGGCTGATCGCCGGCCTGGCGCACATTGTGCACGACATCGGTCTGGCCGAGGACCTCGCACAGGATGCTCTGGTCGCCGCACTCCAACAGTGGCCCGAGTCGGGTATCCCAGACAACCCGGGCGCCTGGCTGATGACTACAGCGAAGCATCGTGCGATTGATCTCTTCCGTCGAAACGCGCGGCTGGAGCGCAAGCACGAGGAACTCGGCCGCGAACTTGAGGCACGGGAAATGGCGGTGCCCGACTTCAATGCGGCCCTTGACGACGATATAGGCGACGATATGCTGCGCCTGATGTTCACCGCGTGCCATCCGGTGCTACCCACCGAGGCGCGGGTTGCGCTCACGCTGCGGATGCTCGGAGGGCTGACTACGCCAGAGATTGCGCGTGCCTTCCTTGTTCCCGAGGCGACGGTCGCACAACGCATCGTCCGGGCCAAGCGGACACTCGCGGCCGAGCGCGTACCGTTCGAAGTTCCGCGCGGGGCCGACCGAGCCGCACGTCTATCGTCGGTGCTCGAGGTCATCTATCTCATCTTTAACGAGGGCTACACGGCAACCGCCGGTGAGGACTGGATGCGGCCTGCGCTGTGCGAAGATGCGCTGCGTCTGGGACGCATTCTGGCCGGGCTGGCTCCCGGGGAGCCTGAAGTTCACGGCCTGGTCGCGTTGATGGAAATCCAGGCGTCGCGCTCACGAGCGCGGATGGGTCCGTCGGGCGAGCCGGTTTTGCTGCTCGATCAAAACCGCGCGCTGTGGGACCAGTTGCTCATTCGTCGCGGTCTTGCCGCGCTCGAGCGTGCCGAGCAACTCAGCAAAGAGTTGGGTCCTTACGCGTTGCAGGCCGAGCTGGCCGCTTGCCACGCACGCGCGCATGTTCCGGAAGCAACCGACTGGCAGCGTATCGCAATGCTTTATGCGGAACTCGCCCAACTCACCCCGTCTCCTATCGTGGAATTAAACCGCGCAGTCGCAGTCGCCATGGCGTTCGGTCCGGCAGCGGGTCTCGAGATCGTAGACACTCTGACGTCGGAGCCATCACTGCAGAAGTACCATCTCTTGCCGAGCGTGCGCGGCGACTTGCTGGCCAAGCTCGGCCGCTTCGATGAGGCGCGCATTGAGTTTGAGCGCGCTGCCTCGCTCACTGGTAATGCCCGCGAGCGCGCGCTGCTGCTGGATCGCGCCCGAGCTTGCTCGGACGGGTTATCACCCCGGCCGAATTGACGCGTACCGCTAAATTGTCTTCCCGCCTGTCGATTTCACACGCCTTCGAACGACATATCAGTGAGGGCACAGAGACCGTGACGGCGATGCAGCCAGGCCCTCGGAGAGAAGCCATGTACGAACCAAATAGCAGAGCCCTTACCCCTGCGTGGGCGATCGCCGGACCCGAAATGCTTCCAGCGATTGAGCTGTACCATGATTCGCAAATCCGTCCAGATCAGAAATCTGCTGACACACTCTTATTTGCCGCCGGAGGGCGGGGAATCCAGGAGATGGAAGAGGTTCGGCGCGTGAGTGCTCGGCTGTTTCCCCGCAACCTGCCACAGTTGGCGAGTCTGACGTACGCGGCCGTCTGCGTCGAGGCACGCCACGCTGGCGGAGATTTCTACGACTTCTTCGACCGCGGCGCGCATCGACTGGGTTTCGCCATCGGCGATGTCTCGGGCAAAGGGATGGCATCGGCGCTGGTAAGAGCGACCCTCCAGGCCAGCCTGAGAACTGTGTCAAAGCTGGGTGTCGATGACTTTGAACAGTCGTTGGAGCTGGTGAATCATCTGCTATTCGAAAGCACGCCGGAGCCGATGTACGCCACCCTTTTTCTCGCCGAGTACGACGAGACCTCGCGCACGATTCGCTACGTAAATTGCGGACATCCCGCGCCTCTGCTCTACGGTCAGAATGGTGTTTCTCGGCTGGACACGGCCTCGCAAGTCTTGGGCCTGTTCAGCGATTGGAAAGGCTCGATCGGCGAAATACAGCTTAGGGCAGAGGACACTTTGCTGGTATACACGGATGGCATCACCGAGGCGACGAACGACGCGGGCGAGGAGTTTGGCGAGGCTCGACTGCTGGCGACATTACAAGCGCAAAGCGGGCCGCTGTCCGCGTTCCTGCAACAATGCGTGCAACAGGTTTGCCGGTTTGGCTCCAGCGACCAGCGCGACGACCTTACCTTGGTGGCTCTGCGAGGCCTCGAACGTTGAACGGATGGAGGGAGCGTGCGGCTACGTAGTCGCGCTACTTTCCAAATGTTGGGCGGCCTCAGCTACCGAAAACTGCGCGCTTTCTTCGGTTTTTCTTGACACGCGCCCGATTTCGCAAGTAAATACAGGCTCCACAGTTCTCACCTGGCGAGGAGCGAGCATGAACAAAGGCGATCTGGTCGAAAAAATCGCGGCTGCCCAGGGGATCAGCAAGACCGCTTCGGGGGGCGCGATTGACACAATAATTGATGCGGTGACTGCGGCGCTGAAAAAAGGCGACCGTGTGACTCTGGTGGGATTCGGCACCTTCTCCGTCTCCCAGCGCAAGGCGCGCAATGGACGCAATCCACAGACCGGAGGCGTCATTAAGATTGCGGCGCGGAAAGTTGCCAAGTTTACTCCCGGCGTCGATCTGAAGAAGGCCGTCAACAAGAAGTAACGGACACCCAGGCTACCTTAAGGTTTGCGATCTGGCGGCAGGACGAAAGCTCTGCCGCATTGTTATTTGAGGGTTTCCCGTGTAGAGTAGCCGCCTAGTCCCAATCTTAAATTCCAAATTCCACAGGAGAACTCCGGCATGAAGAAGACAGTGTTGTGTTTCGTCGTGGTGCTGATGGCGCTGGCCGCGCAAGCGCAAATGAGCGACAACATGGGGGGTGGCGTCGAGAAGGCCATCGCGAAGATGGAACAGCAGTGGGTGTCAGCCGCAAAGATGGGCAATCCAGAAGAGGTGGCACCGCTGCTGGCCGAAGGCTTCATCGACATGAACAGCGATGGCACCACACAAAACGAGTCCCAGGCGTTGGCAATGATCAAGGGAAGCAAGTGGGAGATGAACGATATCAGCGATGTGAAGGTAACCGCCTTTGGGAACACAGCAATTGCCACCGGCGCTTGGCAAGGCAAAGGCACCACCGGCGATGGGAAGGCAGTTGATTCGCGCGAGCGGTGGGTTGATACCTGGGTCAAGATGCCGAACGGCAAATGGCAGTGCATCGCCAGCGCCAGCGCGCCAACGAAGATGTAGCACCGCGCCTACCCCATTTGCATAATCACGGGTGTGAATCTTTCCCGCAGTTTGCGCAGTCTATAAGGATGACTGCAACTCGGGCGGTTTGCCGCAAGTGTGCGGTATCCGGTAGAATTGAGCTTCACAATCAGCACTTAGGAGTCTTATGAAGGCAGCCATCCATCCGGCTTATGACGAAGTACGCGTGCACTGCGCATGCGGCAACACATTTATGACCCGTTCGACCCATAAGGGCGATATCAACGTGGAAATTTGTTCCGCGTGCCACCCGTTCTTCACCGGCAAGCAGAAGCTGGTGGACACTGCGGGCCGGGTCGAGCGCTTCCGCCGCAAGTACGCCAAGAGCGATGCCGGCAAAGCCGAGGCCGCGAAGAACGAGGCGGCGAAAGTCGAAGCTGCCAAGAACTAACGTCTGCAAGGGTTTGGGCGAGAGCCTCCGCTGCGGCGGGGGCTTTTTGCTGTGCAGTCTTATGCAATTTGGTGTTCGATTACAATCTTACCGTGCACAAGTACTTCACCAATCCGGCTGAACGTATCGCCCCGCCCGACGCTCGCGTGCCTCCGTCAGTGTCCCTCGGCGGAGTCGAAATCCGGCCTGCCACCGTGCTGGCGCCCATGGCCGGCATCACCGACACCGTGTTTCGGCGCTTCATCCGCAACCTGGGCGGCTGCGGCCTCATGATGACCGAGTTCACCTCGGCCGACGGCATCATTCGCCACAAGGACAAGAAGGCCAAGCAGTACCTCACGTTCTACGGCAACGAGCACCCGATTTCGGCGCAACTGTTCGGCAGCGATCCGGCGACCCTAGCCGAAGCGGCGCGGGTGGTCGAGGCCCTCGGCTTCGATCTCGTGGACCTCAACCTCGGTTGCCCGGCGAAGAAAGTCGTCAAGTGCAACGGCGGCTCCGGGCTGCTGCGCGATCTGCCACTCATCAAGAACATATTCGAGTCGGTGCGGTCGGCAGTAAAGATTCCCTTCACGGTGAAGTTCCGCGCCGGCTGGAGCGACAAAGAGATCGTCCACGTCAACCTGGCGAAGATGGCCGAGGAGTGCGGCCTGGCCGCCGTGGCGCTGCACGCGCGCACTCGCGAGCAGGGTTATAGCGGGCAGGCGCAATGGGAGTGGATTGCCGCCGTGAAGGACACAGTCAAGATTCCGGTGATCGGCAACGGCGACGTACGCTCGCCTGAGGATGCCGCCGCGATGGTGGCTCAGACGCGATGTGATGCGGTAATGATCGGCCGCAGCGCAGCATCGAATCCGTGGATCTTTCGCCAGATTGAGCAGTACACGCTTACCGGCTCGTACGACTTTCCCGGCGATGCCGATCGCTATGCGATGATCCGCACCTACTTCAGCATGCTAGTGGAAGAGAAGGTCGGCGGCGCGGAAGGGAAGATGAAGCAGTTCGCGGCATGGTTCACCCACGGCGTGCCGCACGGCGCGCAGTTGCGCAAGTCGGTGTATGAGTCGAAGAGCGAGATCGAGATCCTCGACGCGGTGGATCGATTCTTCGACACGCTACTGAGCGGGAAAATTCCGAACGCGGCGCACGGCGTTGAGGACGAGTTAAGCATCACGGCGCTACCAGCGTAGGAGCCGTCGCTCCATGTCCTATTCTCCCAGCCACGCGCCATAGGGCCGCAGCCGCTCGATGTGGTCGCAGATAATCTTGCAAGCTCCCATGATCGGTACAGCCAGGATCAGCCCCATTGCTCCCCACAGCCATCCCCAGAACAACAGAGAGATGGTGACCGCCAGGGGATTCAGTTGAAGCCGCTTGCCCAGAATCTTGGGATAGAGGACGTTCATGCCGACGAGGTGCAGCCCCAGCACTACGAGAATGATCACCAGGGCCACCGCCATGTTCAGGTGCCCCAAGTCGGCGATGAGCGGTGGAATGATGGCAAGCAGAACGCCGAGATAGGGAATCAGACTTAGAAATCCGCTGATTGCTCCCAGGAAGTAGAAGTAGGGCAGGCCCAGCATTCCGAACACGGCGATACTGCAGGCGCTCAGGAAAACGCCAATGATGAAGTTGCCAACGATGAACGACCGGATCATGCGCGCAATCAGACCCAGCATCACGTAAGCGGTGTTCCGGTTTTCCATGCTGAACAGCATTACCGAGGCGGAACGCACGTGGTCCTGCCAACTCAACATGAAGAACACCAGGAACGGGACGAAGGTGATGCTCAGTACCATCTCCGATACCGAACTGGCGTTCCGGCTGACCATGTCGGTCCAGTCGCTCGACTGCCGAACCGTCACCGTCTTCTTGTCGGCTTCGCTAGACGGCAACACCGTCTCGGTGGTGCGCTCGATCTGTTCGGCTTCCTCGCGCAACCCTCCCATCATCTGCTGGATCCTGGCCTTGTATTGCGGTAACTCCTGCATGAACGACAAAGCCCGGTTATAAGAGAGATACGTGGCTGTTCCCATGGCGATCACTAGCAGCAGCACGGCGACCAGCGACGCCAAGGCATTGGGTACGCCAAACTTGGTTAGCAAGTCGACTAGCGGCGCCAACACAAATGCGATCAGGATGGCAACCAGTATGACGCTGAGGATCAGCTTGCCGACATAGAGCATGGTCAAGACGGCCGCGATCGCCAGGATGAGCAACGCCGATGCCTGCAGCCGCAGAATTCGGCGGCGCTCCAGTTCAGCAACGGTGGAGCGGTTGATCGATACCTGCGGGATGGGTGCGGATCCGCCGGCCGCGTTGGCGTCCGCATCGGGATCGTCATGGCTTGCGCGGTCGGGTTCCACGTTCTCGAGCAACTTTTCTGCCATTTTGCCTATGGTACTCGTATAACTCTAGGATTCCGAACATGATACTTTTGCTGTGCCGAAGATGGGAAATACTTTTACGACGAGGGAGTTGGTTGATCAACCACGCCGCATCCTGGCGTTGGACTTCGGTGCCCGCAATATAGGTCTGGCCGTAAGCGATGAACTGGGCATCACGGCCCAGGGACTGCCTACTCTACGCCGCAGCAATAAGCGCAACGATCTGGACCACTTGCGGCGAATGATCAAGCAATATCACGTTGCCGAATTGGTGATGGGGCTGCCCCTGCGTATGACCGGCGGCGAAGGAATTCAGGCGGAGAAGGTACAGGCGTTCGCCGGGGAATTGCGCCGCAAGTTCAAGCTGCCCGTCCACCTCTTCGACGAGCGCTTGACTTCCGTTGAAGCCAACCGCCTATTACGCGAAACCGATATGAGCATTCGCGGTCGCGCGGGTGTGGTGGACCAATTGGCAGCCGTGCTCATTCTGCAATCGTTCCTGGAATTCCGAAAGAATAGTCCCTAAACCCTGATGCATCCTGAGGAACGGCGTCAGAGCAGCGCACAACCGCCCTGCATCATCTAAACTGCTGTATTCCGTGCGAACGTTTTTCACACTCGTGGCGGCGCTGGTACTCGCCTTCGTCGTTTGGTTTGCGTGGGCGGCCTTGCTGCCCCTGAAACCTTCGGAGACGAAGTTCGTTCTGCTGCGTCCCGGCTGGAGCACGCGTCACATTGCCCAGGATCTGCAACGCGAAGGCGTCATTCGCAGTTCCGCGGCATTTCTCCTGGTGCAGTACGGCAAGGGATTGAAGACCCTCAAGGCCGGCGAGTACAAGTTCGACGAACCAGCCAGTGCGTTGGAGGTGTGGCGGCGCCTGGTGCGCGGCGATGTCTATGCGCGCACCGTTGTCGTTCCCGAAGGCTACAACATGTTCGACATTGCGGCGGCCGTCGAGCAAGCGGGTCTGGGCACGGCAGCCGATTTCCTTACTGCGGTCAAGGGAGATACATTCCTTCTTCGCGGAATCGATCCCGCTGCTCAGTCGCTCGAGGGATATCTTTTCCCCGATACGTACGAATTCACGCGCATCGATACCGCTCATGATATGGCGGCGGCGATGGTGCACCGTTTTCGTCAGGAGGCGCAAAAAATAGGTCTGCTGGGCAACGTTGATACGCACCGAATCGTGACTATGGCCTCGATTGTGGAGAAAGAAACCGCGGTGCCGGAAGAGCGTCCGCTGGTGGCCAGCGTGTACTATAACCGGCTCGCCCGTAACATGCCGCTGGGCGCCGACCCCAGTGTGGTTTATGCAGCCCTGCTGGCCGGACGCTATCGCGGAACCATCTACCAGTCAGACCTGCAATTCGATTCGCCGTATAACACCTACAAATATCCTGGTCTGCCACCTGGCCCTATCGCGAATCCCGGCATCGCCTCGTTGCAAGCCGCCATGCATCCGGCGCAGAGTGATTTCCTCTACTTCGTCAGCGACAACAACGGTCACCACCGTTTCGCCCGCACTATGGAGGAACATGCGCGCAATGTGGCGGCATATCGCCGAGCGGTGACCAGCGCGCAGTAGTGCCACTGGCAGGAGCACACGTGCAACGGCGAAGAGCGGAGGCCGGGTTATGTTAATCTCCCGCCCGGAGGATGCCGATGTCGAACTTCATCCAAATTACGCCGTTCATGCATGTCGACGACATCGATCGGGCGCTTGCCTTCTTCACTGACATACTGGGATTCGAAGTGCGCTTGCGCGCCGCCGACTATGCCTATTTGCATCGTGAAACCGCGGGTTTTCGTATCCTGGAACAGAAGGGCCCCCAGGGGGCTCCGCCCGGCAATCGACGTTTCGCCTACTACATCGATGTTCGCGACGTCGATCAGCTCTACGCTGAGTTAAAGCCGAAGCTCGATACTCTGCCCAAGAGCCATGTCTACGGGCCGGTGAACCAGAGCTACGGACAGCGTGAGCTCTTGGTGCTTGCGCCGGACGGGAACCTGCTTGCATTCGGACAAGCAATTGATGAGAACTGAATGAGGCGAGGAAGATTTCAAGCTCAGAGCTCTCTCTTGTTTGGCGAAAGCCTGTTGAAATCTGAACGGGGCTATATACTGATGTTTCCTGTCGGTCGGTCCGCCACGATCTCACGATGAGACGATCCCAAATCCTCGCTGCGATTTCCCTTGCCATGCTTCTGACTGGAGAAACGGGATGCCTGTTCCGCACCCGCGTGGTGGAGATGCGGACGAGCACGGCCAAATTGCAAGTCGCCACCAAGCAGGAATTGGTGAACCGCATCAACCAGGAAGCCTCGCAAATCAAAAACCTGAACGCCACCGTGGAAATTGCTCCCTCTGTGGGCGGAGAAAAGAAGGGCAAAGTCACCGACTATCAGGAGATCACCGGCTACATCCTGGTGCGCAAGCCAGACATGTTGCGCATGATCGGTCTGTTTCCCATTGTACGCAACAAAGCTTTTGACATGGTGAGCGATGGAAACCGCTTCAAACTGTCGATTCCGGCGAAGAACAAGTTCTATGTCGGCAGCGCCGAAGTGGTTCGGCCGGCGAGCAATCCGCTGGAAAACCTGCGGCCACAGGTTATCTACAACGCCCTGTTGTTGCCTGAGATCGGTAAAGACGAGATTGCCGTGTTGGAAAACGACACTGAAACTATCGTGGACGCAAAGACCAAGAAGCTGGTTCAGCAGCCCGACTATGTCATCGACATCATCCGCCGTTCCGATCCAGATACTGGCTGGTACTTGTACCGCAAAATCATCTTCGAGCGCGTGAATCTGGTTCCGCACCATCAGATTGTCTACGACACCGAGGGCGAGATCGCCACCGATGTCACCTATCAGGTCTATCGAGACTACAGCGGCGTCAGCTTTCCCACGGTGATTGAGATTGATCGTCCCCGCGAGGAGTATTCAATCCGGCTCACGGTTGAGAAGCTGGTCATCAATGAACCGCTGAGGGATGATCAGTTCGCCTTGCAGCAGCCGCCGGGGTCGCAACTGGTCGATCTCGATCAACCGCAGAACGCTTCCGCCCAGAGCCCACCGAGTCCAGAGCAAAAACCTTAACCGCTCGCCGACGTTTGCTGGTGGAGTCATTGAGCCGGATGGAATAGCAAAGTCTAGCGCCATTTCAGGCAAGCCGCTGCTCGATGGGGCGCTTTGTCGCGCAACTTAGGATTTTCTATGTCTAAATTCCTCATTTATCTCTGGATTTGTCTGCTCAGCTGCATTTTGAACATAGCCGGTCAGAACGCGCCTGTCGCCACCGAAGGCGACTACACCGCGCAAGACTTTCATTTCCGCTCCGGCGAAGTAATGCCAAGCCTGCGCTTGCACTACACCACGTTCGGCACACCGCAACGTGACGCCAGTGGCAAGGTGACGAATGCTGTGATGGTCCTGCACGGGACCACGGGGTCAGGCAAGCAATTCGTATCGCCACAATTCGCAGGCGTGCTCTTCGGGCCGGGGGAATTGCTCGACGCCACTCGCTACTACATCATCCTCCCGGATGGGATCGGGCATGGAAAGTCCAGCAAACCCAGTGACGGACTGCATGCCGGCTTTCCTCATTACGACTACGACGACATGGTGGCGGCGCAGCATCAACTGCTGGTTGATGGGCTGAAGGTCAACCATCTGCGCCTGATCATCGGGACCTCGATGGGTTGCATGCACGCCTGGGTATGGGGCGAAACGTATCCGGACTTCATGGACGCGATGATGCCGTTGGCATGTTTGCCGGTGCAGATTGCCGGGCGCAACCGCATGATGCGCAAGATGGCCATGGATGCAATTCGCCAAGATCCGGCGTGGGAGAACGGCGAGTATAAGTCGCCTCCGCCCGGGCTGAAGACCGCACTCGACGCGCTACTGGTCATGGGCAGCAGCCCGCTGCAGATGCAGAAGCAATATCCCACACGCGACGCCGCCGACGCGTTTCTGGACAACTTTATTCGCACCCGCTTTGCTGCGACCGATGCCAACGACTTTCTCTACGCTTTCAATGCCTCCCGCAACTACGATCCGTCGCCTAATCTGGAGAAGGTTCGGGTGCCGGTGATGGCCATCAACTCCGCCGACGATTTCATCAATCCGCCGGAGCTTGGCATCATGGAAGTCCAAATCAAACGCGTTCCCAAAGGCAAATACGTGGTGCTACCGATCACCGATCAGTCTCGCGGGCACGGAACGCATACGCTGCCGGCAATCTGGCAGGGCTATTTGCAGGAATTGCTCGCTGAGTCGCAGCACTGACACTTAGCTATGCGACAATGTAAGACTCCCACAATGTGGCAATAGCTTAGTGTGGGTTCTTTGAAGGGGGCGCGGCTTCAGCCACGCCATAATCTTGGCTCTGAGTGATGATCGCTTTAGCCACTGAGGGACTTTGGTGATGAATCGAAGGGCAAGTTTTCCTCAGGGGCTGAAGCCCAATACTTTACGCTTATGTCACGGCACGGCTGAAGCCGTGCCCTTTCAAAGATTCATGCCTTCAGCATGCAAACAGATGAACGGCCCAGCCATAGCGGCGCTCCTCCCGATACCCCGACCGTGAACTGCGGTATCCTCACTCTCCCTGCCCGCTGCCAACCGCAAGAGTGGGAACTCCGTTCTTGCGCATCTGATTGTTTAGCGCCGGCACATCTGTCTGCACAATCTCCTGCCAGCTTGCCAATTGCGTGCTCAGTCGAGAGTGCAGTTCGTCGAAGACCAGCAACTGCTGTGCGGTCGGTGCTCCATCGACCCCTTGTATCAGGTCATTGAAGCTGGCGTACTGTTCGTTGAGCTCGTTGGGATAGCGCAGGTTGCCTTCCGAACTCTTCATCTTGACCTGTATCAAGGTCTCTTCGACCGGGGTCATCTTCTGATCGAGCGCATGTGCGGCGGAAATAACTTCGCTGCTGGACGAGCCTGCTCCCGCCCATTTCTGCAGGGTCTGCAAATTGGTGCGCAAGTTCGCGTATCTGGTTGACCGCCCGATGCAGCGCGTCGATGTCCTGCTGTACTTTGAACGCAAGATCGAGCTGCTTTTGCATGTCGGCGGCGGTCACCGAATTCTGTATCCGGGGATCGAGCTTCACCTCTAACGACGCGGTCTGGCTTCGGCCTTTGACGGTGAGCTTCACCTGGTAGGTGCCGGCAATCACCAGCGGACCGCGTGGCGGCTCGCCGGTGTAGAAGGCGCCTGGAATCTGGACGGGGGAATCGTAGCGGAAGTCCCAGGCGAAGCGGTTCATGCCCGCAGCGGCGGGAAGCAGGTCCGCCGGCGGCTCGCGGTCGGGCCACTCGGGCGGCTGCTCCTGTTCGTTTTCCTTGTGATTGGAGAGCCTGCGTACCCGCTTGCCTTGGGCGTCGAAAATCTCGATCGTGATCTCTTCTTTCTCGTGCCGGCTTGGACTTCAGATAGTAATAAAGGATTGCGCCTTTGGGCGGGTTCTCTCCCACCGGACGTTTGCGATCGACTTCGTCAGGGAAGTGCAGGCGTATCGCCGTCGAAGGTTGATAGAGGTGGAAGTCGTCGGCGGCAATCGCGGAGCTTCGCTTGTCGCAGCGGGCTGACGTCATCAAGTATCCAGAAGGCCCGGCCGTGGGTCGCGGCGATCAGGTCATCATCTTTGACGGCCAAGTCGTGGATCGGCGTCGTTGGCAGATTCAACTGCAGCGACTGCCAATCCGCGCCATCGTCGGCGGAGAAATAAACTCCCGTCTCCGTGCCTGCATAAAGCAAGCCCTTCATCTTGGGATCTTCACGCACCGCTCGCACGTAAGCGCCGGCCGGTATGCCGTCGGTGATGCGAGTCCAGCTCTTGCCGAAGTCGTGCGTCTTGTAGATCAGCGGATTGAAATCGTCGAGCTTGTGGCGATCAATCGCCGCATACGCGGTGCCGGCATCGTGGTGCGAAGCCTCGATGATGCTGACCATGCTCCACTCCGGCATATCTTTTGGAGTGACGTTCTCCCAGCTCTTACCGTCATCGCGCGTGAACTGAATCAATCCGTCATCAGTTCCCGCCCATAGCATTCCCTTCTGCAACGGCGACTCGGCCAGGGCGAACACCGTGTCGTAATACTCGACGCTGGTGATGTCCAAGGTGATATTGCCGCCGGAAGGTTTCTGCTTGCTCTTGTCGTTGCGCGTCAGATCAGGGCTGATGGGATTCCAACTGCGGCCCTGGTCGCTACTCTTGAGCACGAACTGCGATGCGCTGTAGATCACGTTCGAGTCGTAGGCCGACACCAGCACCGGTTCCGTCCACTGAAAACGGTACTTGAGTTCGCCGGCGCCGTTTCCCGAAGTGTCCAGCGGATAAGGCGAGACATCCTGCATCTGGTTGGTGCGGTGATCGTAGCGGGTAATAGTGGACCCGTCCGAACCGGCATAGACGATCTCCGGATCGCGCGGATCGGGCGAGATATATCCGCTCTCGCCGCCGCCCACTTCGTACCAATCCTGGCGAGCGATTACCCCGTCATCCGATTGGCTGGCGATGGCAACCGTGCTGTTGTCCTGTTGCGCTCCATACACGCGATAAGGCCAGTGGTTATCGACTGCGACATGGTAGAACTGCGCGGTCGGTTGATTGTTCTGCTGCGTCCAAGTCTTGCCGCCATCCACCGAGATCGTAGCTCCGCCGTCATTACTGTTGATAAGACGCTGCGGATTAGTGGGATCGATCCAAAGGTCGTGATGGTCGCCATGGGGCGCGGGCAGCAACGTGAAAGTTTTGCCGCCGTCGGTGGAGCGGAATGCGCCGGTGTTCAACACATATACCGTATCGGCCTGTCTCGGATCGGCAAACACGTGATTGAAATACCAGGCGCGCTGGCGGTAGCGTTCATCATCGTTCACCCGCGTCCAGGTATTGCCGGCATCGTCGGAGCGATAAAGTCCGCCTTCTTTGGCTTCGATGAGCGCGTACACGCGATTGGAATCGGCTCCCGAAACCGAAATGCCGATGCGTCCGAGGTCGCCTTCCGGCAGACCATGGTCCTGTCAGTTGCTTCCAGGTGAGTCCGCCGTCGACAGATTTGTACAGGCCGCTGCCCGGTCCGCCACTGTTGAAGTACCAGGGCTGGCGCCGAACCTGCCATAGCGCCGCGTAAACTACGCTGGAATTCTTGGGATCGAATACCACTTCCACCGCTCCTGTATTGTCGTCCTTGTAAAGGACCTTCTCGCCACGTCTTGCCGCCGTCGGCGGTGCGGAAAATGCCTCGTTCGCAGTTCGGTCCCCAGGCATGTCCTAAGGCAGCGACCAGGACAATGTCAGGATTGCGCGGATCGATGATCACGGCTCCGATGTGGCGCGTGTCTTTCAGACCTACGTTCTTCCATGTGTGGCCGGCGTCAGTTGACTTGTAAACTCCGTCGCCATAAGAGATGTTGCCGCGCAGACAGGCTTCGCCGCTGCCCGCGTAAAGGATGTTGTGATCGGAGTCCGACACCGCGATAGCGCCGATGGAGGAGATGTCCTCATGATCGAAGACCGGAGTCCAACTTAGGCCGCCGTTCGTGCTCTTAAAGATTCCACCCGCGACTGCGCCGAAATAATAAGTGTTCGGATCGCCAGGCACTCCCGTAACGGCCAGCACCCGTCCACCACGAAACGGCCCGATCTGCCGCCACTTCATGCCACCCACAATGACCGGATTTACCTGGGCGAGACCATTCATTGCAAAACACACGAGCATAATTGCGCAAAGCGCAAGCCGGCGACGCATTAGACGAACCTCCGTTGTTGTGAAACCCGTCATGGTACCGGGAAAGCGGGAGACGGTGCAAGAAATCAATGGGCTAACACGGCAATGAAGCTTGTCGAGCCGCAAACATTTCTCGACAATACGAGACAAGTGCTGTTGACAAGTTTTATTTCGTGGGGATTTGTTAAATGAGGTTATACTGACCAGCACTTACCTTTGGCATCCAGCCCAGGAGGTGCTCGGACGATGCGTTTCCGTGTACTGATCTTGACTGTCCTGGTTATGTCCTGCGTTCTTCAGGCGCGCGCCACTCCGCAATTTGGCGATACTCAATCCGGCGATCCCCGCATCATCGTCAACAACACCCACGATCCGCTCGGCGTATGCACGCCAATGCCGGTGGGCAATGATTTCAGTTTCAGCGCTGATGCTTCCGGCGGCGGTAAATTCTGCTTCACGAATGATAGTGGCGATAATTGGCACTTCCTCGAAATCGAGACGCGCGGGACTCCGCCCGAGAATACGATTCTATGTGGAGGCGGCACCTTCTTCTCCACTTGTTTGGTGCAGCCTCAACCAGTTGATGGCTTCACCATCATCGACTTCTTTGGCGGTGGCGGACTTCCCAACGGACAGGACTTTTCCATCGATCTTGGAACTTCCGGCTGGCAGCCGGATGAACGATTCCTTGCCTTCGCGAATCCCGTCCCCGAGCCTGGCAGCTTGGCGCTTTTCCTTAGCGGCCTGACTCCTTTGTTGGCGCGGAGAGATACTTCAGGAGGTTCTGAAGCATCGGAAGCGATGACACCTCAGGTTGTCTTTACCGATTGCTGTCTCGCCGCAGCGGCCTTTCGCGCAATCAGCAGGTAGCCGCGCGCAGTGGCATCCTGCTCCAGTGTCTGCAGACGGGCGCGTCCAGCGCTTGCCTTCGTCGATTCGATCTCTGTTTCACCCAAAGCCAGCATGGCCTCGAACTGGAGACCGATTAGATGGTTTTTGGTCGCTTCCGTGAGTTGTCGCGCCAGGCTGTCCATGGCCTGAGCTTGATCACGTTGCTTGCCCGAGGCCGCTTGTATGCGGGCTGCCGCGATGCCCACTTCAATCTCAACCGGGAGGCGAAGGGCAGGGTCTTTGATTTGCCCAGCGAGGGTACTGGCATGCGCGATTGACTCGCTTGCCTTGGGAAGCTGGTTTTGTGCCAGTTGCGATCTGGCAAGAACGGTCTCGGCCCGCGCCTCCTTATCAACGATGCCCTTGCTTCGAAACTCCTCAGCCGCGATCCGCGCATTGATTTCGCTGTCCGCCGGCCTTCCTTCGTCCAGCGACAAAACCGCGAGCGCCAGCCGATTTTCCCCTGTCGGTTCGCCAATACCTTCCCGGATCGATAGCGCCTCCTGCTGCATCTTTTGCGCGGCGGCAAGATCACCCTGCTGGGCCAAAACTTCTCCCAGATCAGAGCGTGCGTACGCCGCACCTGACTTGTCACCAAGTTCGCTATACATCTGCAGAACCTGCTGATACTTGGTTGCGGCGCCAGCCAAGTCTCCCTTGTCATGCAGGATCTCGCCCATGTTGTTGAGCACGGTGGCCTCGTTGTTCTTGTCTTTCACCTCGCGCAACATCTCCAATGCCTGTTCGTACAGCTTTTCAGCGCCAGCCAGTTTTCTCTGCCGTTGTAGCTGGGCCCCCAGGTTGCTTAGCGTATTGGCCGCGAGTCCGTTGGCCCCGATTGCGCGGTACATTTCTATCGCGTCTCGATATTTAGTCTCCGCAGCATCCAAATCACCGCGTCCTTGGAACACGTCTCCAATATTGTTCAAGGTGGAAGCTTCGGCGGCTTTATCACCACTTCGCTGGTAGATCTCCAGCGCTTGTTTGTATAAAGGCAGGGCGGCAGAGAAGTCCTGTTGCTCAAGAAGAGAGCCCGCTTCCACCGACTGCGCTTCGGCTAGTAACAATTGCCGTGACTGGGCGGTCGCTCTTTCCGCGGCTTTCCTTGCAGCTGCCTGCTGCAGTTTCCACTCGCCCAGAGATTTGTAAGCCGCGGCTTCGGCCAAATCGATGCGCGGGTCGTCGCGGCTGGGCGGTGGTAGGGCGTGTAACTGGTCGACGGTAGCGAGCGCGTTCGTTCCCCTGGCCGGCATTTTTCTGTGCATTCGCCAGCCGCAGCCCGTATTCCAGGTTGTCGGGATAGTCCTGCCACAGAGTTTGATACAGCTTGATCGCCTCCGGCCACTGGTTCGACATCTCGAGATAACGGGCCTGCACTGAGAGCTTGTCCTGGGGCGACAGTTTGTCCGAAAGATCGACGGCTTTCCTGGCTTCCTCTTGCGCCTGCTTGTCATAACCGAGGAAATTTAGAGCTTCCGCCAGAGCCGAATGCGCCAGAGCATAGTCAGGCTCCCCGGCCACCGCTTTCTCTAAGAGAGTTCGCGCGGCGGCCGCATCGAATATCTGCAGCTTCGTCAGACCTTCCGAATAAAGACGCGCTACCTCCGGGTTGACCGGCATCGACGCGCTTACCGCTGCGGTTTCCTCCTCCGACATGGCGGCTTTCACCCCCAATCTTTCGCGCAGCGTTTTCCCTGCGCGCACCGCCAGTTCATCCATCTGACCTTCGCTGCCCTTGACCGAGAAAGATGTCACGGTTCCGGTCGCGGCGTCCTGAAGGGTCACGTCCAGCCGCAGATCGCCTCCCTCCGAAGGGCTGTACGAACCCATCACAATATCGTCAACGTTCAGGTTCTTACGAATCCTTCCCAGCGTGGCCAGGGTGTAGCCGTTCTCATCCTTCAAGCCCAGGTCACTCTTCATCTGGTTGATGTCTCCGTCAGGCAGCGTGCGTAGCTGGTCACCGGCCGCGAGTTCGCTATTGAGATAAGTGGAAAGGGCCTTGGAGCGCCAGCCGTCTTCGGGACGTCCAGAGAGATTCTGGAAACCGAGGACGGCCACCGTCGGTCGTTGCTTGATTACGGATGGGCGAGATGGTTGGCTGCTGATCGTCGAGGTGCGCCACAATCTATAACCTAGCCCACCACCGAGCAAAACCATCAAGCCGAGCGCGGCCCAGATCAGCCAAACTCGCGGAGTAGCTTGCCGGCGTTCCGGAATCGGAGGGGCTACCTCCGGAGGGCGGGTTGCCACACTGACTTCAGGTGTAAGAGTGACGGTAGCCTTTTCCGACACCGATGCATCAGTGGCAGGCACTGTTGTGGTTGGTGCTGGCTGCGTGTTCGCCTGTCTCGCCAGCACGACGGCAGCAACGCCGCTCTGTAAGCCGGACTTGGATTCCGTTACGCGCGGTGCTGGCGCGGGGACTTCCTTCGACGTGACAGGAGCCAGAAAGCGATATCCGCGGCGGGGGAGGGTCTCAACGTAGAGAGGCGTATCCGGATTGTCATTGAGAGCACTTCTTATCTGCTTAACGCAGTGGTTCATCCCCTGCTCAAAGTCAACGTAGGTCTCTTCGCCCCAGAGCTGTTGCTGAATTTCCTCGCGCGTCACCACTTGGCCGGCGTGGCTAGCCAGCAAAGCAAGAAGCTGAAAGGGCTGCGGCGACAGCTTAAGGGGTGTCCCCCCTTTACGCAGTTCTTCGGTCGCGAGATTTAGCTCGTAGACCCCAAAACGGAGCAGTTTCTGCGTGGCACTCAAACGTAACCACCTTTAGAAAGGAGCGGGCGCTAGCGATTATATCCCGACGGTCATCAGCCAAGGTTGACAGACTCGATCACCTCCCAATGTAACTTCCGCGCTGTCAGAAGCTTAGACGATCATCCCCAAATCATCTGCAAATCAGACCCTAACCATTGAAGCTGACCGCAAACGGGCGCATTGTGCGCTCAAGAGCGGAGGTTGAGTTGATCTCGACCACTGCTCTTAGGGGGACGCTACCGGAGGCGGGGAAACAATCCCGCTTCCGGATAGCAGAAGGATGGTCGCCATGAAAACGAAAGTGGTTCATTGGATCCCTACGACACTGGGTCCATTCCTCAGACTGATTCTGACTCTGACATTAGAGTGCGAAGCAGACGCGGCGCAGGACATGCAAAGACCAGCTGACGAAGCGCCGCACTTCAACACCTCCATAGCTACTAAGAGACAGCCGGGCGCCAGGATGTCGCCCCATGTCTCCACACATGCCATTACCTTAGGACCGTTCCTAACGCTCTTGCTGACCTTGCACAACCGCAGTTCGTGGATCGAACGCGATTGGTGGCAGGGCTCAGCGACGCCGCGCGGGGCGGTCTTAGCGGCGCGCTACGTCTCGCGATGAGCGCCGCCAATTAGGGAACGCGACCCCACTTGCTGGCCGAAGCCGCGTTCCCGGAGGAGGGGCAACTGCGCGGCCGTTGTCCCTCGCTCTTCAAATCCACCGCCGCCACAACCCACGACCAAAAGGAGGTCACTATGAAATCGACACTGAGAATTTGCTCACGCCTACTACCCTTTCTAACCGTATTGTTTTTCGGCAGCATGCTGTTTGCCGGAGAGCTCGAGGTCATACCCGTCACCGACGCATGTGCTGTAAATCCCTATCGACAGACTTTTGCTCCGATAGGAGACCGTTACCAGCCGTCGATGGGTCCCCGTGAGAACTTCCCGGAAGAACGTTGCACCATGCAATTTTCTTTGGGATTAATTCCGGCGGGCCAGAAGATCGACAGCGCCGCCTTCGTGCTGACTTGCGCGGGCGGGCGAGGCGATGACGCCGGAATCGTGGCCTATGGCTATGCGGGCACGGGAAGAATTCAGGCGCCCGGTAACTTTACGGATGAGACCAACCGTATAGCCGGACCCGCGGATGGCCGGTGCCCTTTTTCAACGCCACAAGATATTACAGCATTTGTGAGCACGGTTTACCGTGGCGGAGGGACACACGTCGGAATCACCCTGGCGGTGACCAAGAACGCCATGCGCGCGTACTACTCGCGTGATCATGATGGCAACCAGCCCAAACTGATAGTCAAGTATTCCAAGGCCAACGACTCGGAAGAGTGAGCGGATATCTGTGCGGCCAATCCTTGTCGCAGGATGGCAAGGGTTGGCCCTCGGCCCTTTTGTAAAGCGAAAGGCGGAAGGAACTAGACCGCTAGCTTCGACGAGAATTCGCGAGGAGCAGTTAGGACTGCCAGGTTGCTCCTCGCCCCTGTTAAAAGCACATCCCCGGCAGCGATCTTGACCAGAAAGAGATCCGCGATTCTTCCAGACACCCGACTGAGCACACGACATGCAAAACGCTACGCGCTGAGGCATACTTATCCCCTCGATGAAAGGATGGTTGACTCGGGGGAATGGTAATGCGAATCGGAATGGGCCTAATTATCTTGTGGGCGCTGTGCTCCTTTGGACAGGAGAAACCCGCTACTACGTCGCAGCAGTTCTACGGGACGTATGCACATCTGCGACCGGCGCAAAAGAAGCTGATCGACGATTGGTACGCGGAATACAACAAGATGATGAAGACCCACGACGATCCCGCCGACTACGACCAGTTGTCGCTCTCCACGCGCACCACGTTTGAGGCAGTTACCCATGCCCTACTGACTACCAAGATGACCAGCAAAACTGGCCAGCCCGAGGGCGACGCGTTAGACCTGGTGCAGTCGATTGAAACCATCAACGGAAAGGTGCCCAAGGCGCGAGGCGATTTGCAGTTCCGCATGTACGTGGTGTTGAAGCCGGACGCTGTGCAAAAACTCAAGGACTCCAGCGAATTCTTTCGTGACCGGGACAATACCATTTATCACCACGGCTACCCGATGAACTACCGGCAAGACGGCGGCGTTCCGTCGATTCAAGTCTCGATCGCTAAAGATGGCAGACATGCCGATATTGACGTGGACTATCGCTCGTCGAGGTTTCCTACGGCACTTATCAACGGGCATCTCACGGCCGCGAATTCCGATGTGCGGGCGGGCAACAATACGCAGAGGCACTTGCAGCGGTGGAACGGCCTGACCGACTGGTGGCGCAATCTGTTCGGGCTGGCGAGCTCAGAGGAAGATACAACAACTGCCGTCGAAGCTGCCTCAGGGGGCGTACCTCCGATTCCACCCAAGGGATCGGGAAAGCTTGAGGATGCCGTCGCGGACTACCTGACCTCGTGGTTGATAGAGCAAAAACCCGAGCTGGCTGCCGCCTATCTGTCGAAGCGGTCTTTCGCTTGCCTGGAGGAGTATGGGCCGCAAGCGGGCACGGAAATCAATGCCGGCGTCGCTCCTTACCTTGCCGCAAGGGACATGGCCGCTACGAATCAGTTGATGGGTAAGCCCGCGAGCCTGCAGGATGCGGTGAAGCCATCGCCTATCGCAGATTCCAATCTGAAGCCAGTTAAGCAGAATTTCGGGACTAGCTTTGCGCTCTACCAGGTGCCCGATGGGGTAGCCGCCGACTTTGAGTGCGATCCCGAGCGCGCATTCGAGGACTATGACGGTTCGCGAATTGCAGGAACGAAAGGGAAGTACGGCCGTTATTTTGCGTCTGTTTTTCAGTTGAAGCCGAAACAGGAAAAAGGCGACACCATCACCCTGCTATGGACCAAAGAAGGCAAGTACTGGAAGATCGTTTCCTGGGATGTTGAACCGGATGACGCAAAGCCCGATGCAGCTCCTGACATGCGACCGAGCTCCTCGGTTGCCACCGCTCCCGAGGTGCGCACTCAGGGTGACGCCGATTTTCTGCGTTCAGCCAACCAGTTTCTGCAATCCTGGCTCGTGAGCGACGACTTCGACCAGGCAGCCCAGTATTTTCCTCCCGTTGTTATCCCTGTATCACACCTTATTTATCGGTCGAAGAAGAAGCGCCGCAAACGCCCGAGCAATATGTTGCTCGGATTAGCAAAGGTCTTTCGATCGTCGGGAAAGACGTGGGTCCGGTGCAGCATCTTCGCGACGTGATCGAACCAGTCGTCCCCGATCATGACGACCTGAAAGTGGTTCGGCACCCGGCGCAGGACGCCTACACGGTAGTCGCAGTTCCGGATTACCTGGAGGAAGCGTTTTCGTGCGAGAAATGGACGGCCAAGGAACCGTACAAACCTGCCTCAGACGGTCCGCAGGCGAAAAGCTACGGGCAATATTACGCCACGCTGTTCGCGCTGCGAACGCCGGGGGACCATCCTGCCGCTCTTACATTCCTGTGGAGCAAGGTGGATGGCCAATGGAAGATCGTCTCCTACGAACTGATGGCGCCGTAAGAGTGGCCCGGGTAGTACTAGGGTTCGATGGTCAGTCCTATGGCATTTAAGCGGCCTCACTTAGGGGGTTGTCCGTATTGAGAGATGCCCGTCCTTGGGCGATAGTGCCAATAGCGTCGGTCACGTGGCAGCCAGAAGCGGTGGCACGGCGACTCCCCCCAAGGAAGCCAATGTGAAAAATTTTCTACTGATTGCGATTGCATTCACCGTATCGACTGCATTTGCACAAGGAGCCACAGGTTATTTGCCCGTTCCACCGCCGGGCGCCGTCGTCTTTCATCAGATCAATCAGATGGCCGGATGGTCATGGTGTCACGATCCGGGTTGTGCGGGCGGCAGCGGCGACGGAAGCTACTGGATGGCGCAATACCAGAGACAACCCTCACTGTCGGGCGCCAGCGCTGAAGTCTTCAACTCGGGTGTATGGGCCAATGCACTCTGGTGGAAAAAGCTGGGCAGTCATGACAGCGTCACCAATCTGCTGTGGGATTTCTACGTTCAGTTGGACTCGAATGCCGCCTCCGGCGCGCAAGCTCTGGAATACGATTCCTTCCAGTTCGTTGGCGGCTACAACTACATGATTGGCAGCCAATGCAACGTGGCAGCAGGTTTGTGGGACACTTGGGATGAATACAACGGCCATTGGAGGCACACCAGCATTGCTTGTCATGGTTTCAGCCCCAATACCTGGCATCACATTCAGTGGTACGTGCAGACCAATCATAGTAATCACACTTACCGTTACGTCACGCTGGTGGTGGATGGTGTGCCCCACAACATCAATCAAACCCAGACCGCAAAGAATCTCCACTGGGGCGATAACATCGGGGTCCAATATCAACTCGATGTGAATGCCAGCGGAGAGGGCTATCACGAGTGGTTCGACAATTCGACGCTGACAATCTGGTAGAACGCAGCCAGACAGGTAAAACCAGGCCGGTATTCCACGAGGATGCCGGCCTTGTTATTGTTACTTGGGATAACGGGAACAGTTCACCACAGAGGCACCGAGACACGGAGGAAATCCTTTGGAGCCGTTCCAGGGTTGGCGTATTGGGTGGAGCATCGCTTTTAGCGGTGCAGATTAGGACTTGGATTGAACCGGCTTCAGCCGCTGAGGTGACAAACATTACCTCAGGCGCTAAAGCACGACTTAAAGCTAACTGCGGTTGTGCACGGTGAGGCGTACTCGACCCGTTGCCTCGACGGCCAATATACCTGTGGTGAAACTACTCTAGCCCGTAGCCCCTGCCTTACTGCCTTGGTGCGTAATATCCCTTGCGAGCGCGCACTTTGTACTTCTTGTTGTCGGCGAGGATATCGATCTTGCGGTATTTGCCATCTGCGATGAAATCCGCCGGCTTGTAGGAAACAGCGTACTGGCTGCGCAGCTCGTCCTGAATCTGCGAGAAGGCGTCGGCCACATCCTGAATCTTGAAGGGGAAGAACGCTTTGCCGCCGGTTTCATCGGCGAAGTGTTCCAGGATTTTGTCGCCGCGCAATTTCAATCCGCTGGTGTTGGTGGAAATGGTATAGATGATGACCTCGGCGCGCTGCGCCATCTCCACCGCTTCCTCGCGGGAGACGCGGCTCTGGTTGTCCTCGCCATCGCTCAGCAAGATGATGGCGCGCCGGGTGGCCATCTGGCTCTTGTCTTCCTTCATCAGCTTGTCGCGGCAGGCGTAGTAGATGGCGTCGTACATCGCGGTGCCGCCGCCCGGCCGCAACATGCGCACGCCGTGCGACAGCGCCTCGGTATTGTCGGTGAAGTCCTGCGTCACCTCGGGCGTGGTGTCGAAGCCGATGACGAACGCCTCGTCATATTTAGTCCGGATGATCTGGTTCAGGAACTCGATGGCCGCTTCCTGCTCGAACTTGAAGCGATCGCGCACCGAGTTGCTGGCGTCGATCAGCAATCCGACGCGCAGCGGCAGGTTCGTTTCTTTGCTAAAAAAGCGGACCGTCGCGGGCTTGCTGTCGTCAAGAACTTTGAAATCGTTCTGCGTAAGGTCTTTTACGAAATGGCCACGCTTGTCGGTGACGGTAAAGACAACGTTGACTTCGTCCACGCGCTTGCGGATGACGGTGAGATTCTCGTCTGGATTGTCGCCGCTCCAGCGGAGCTCGGCAGAGGCTGCGGGAGGCTTACTGGCTTTATCCGATCCGCGGGCGGCGCTGTGCGAAGGACTAGCCGGCTGAGCCGTAGCGCTTGCGCTGAAGGGGTCGGATTCGGTTGTGGCGGAGCATTCTGGTTAGAGCAGGCGGTGCCGGAGCCGGTGACTGCGTCGGAGCTCCGGATTGGCCGGTCCCGGAGGATGGCGGCGGAGCGGATTGCTGGGGAGGAAACTTCGTCGCCGATGGCGCGGTAGGAAGCTGCTGCTGCGTGGAGTCTTGGGCGGCCAGCCCCCACGGCAGTGCCGCCAACAAAACCAGGATCAACCAAGTTTTCATTCGAAATTCCATTATAGCTGTTGAGCGAGGTGCGCCACGGACACTCCGTTTCACCACGGAGCACACGGAGGTCACAGGGTGTCAATTAGTATCTCTTCCGTGATCTCCGTGTCCTCCGTGGTGAAACGGAATCTTCGGGTCGAGCCTGACTTCAGTACTGACATCAAAGCTCGCGCCTCATCCCCGAAGCTGTTCCAGAAACTGGGTCAATTCCGGCGGCAGGGTGCGCTGAACGAAAGCGGCTGGCCGCTTCGTGGATGGGTGAACTCGATGGCTGCCGCGTGCAGGAAGTTGCGATCGAGAGCGAGAACGCTGGGCGTCGTTGCGGCATCCGGCTGCTTTGTCCGTCGAGAGCCCGCCTTGGTTGAAGCCTTTCGGAGTGCGGTCGGCCGGCGCAGTTCTTTCGGGCGCCCGGTAGAGCGAGTCGCCCACCACCGGATGGCCAATCGACGACATGTGTACGCGGATCTGATGAGTGCGGCCGGTCTCGATGCGGACGTCCACCAGCGCGAACTTGCCGAACGGCGACGCTATGCGCTCGCGAACTTCATAATGCGTGATGGCTGCGCGGCCTCGGCTGCCGCGGGTTGTCATGCGAACGCGCCGCACCACATCGCGGCTGATCTCGGCATTGATGGTGCCGCGGTCTTTCGCTGGCCAGCCATGCACCAGCGCCACGTAGCGCTTCTTCACCTGCCGCCCGGAGAATTGCTGCGCCCAGCTTGCGGTGCGTCACGTCATTCTTGGCGACGATGATCAGCCCGCTGGTTTCCTTGTCGAGCCGGTGCACAATTCCCGGGCGCAGCTCGCCGCCCACATCCGACAGTTTGCCGAAGCGATGCAGCAGCGCGTTGACCAGCGTCCCGCGATTGCGTTCGTCCTCGGTGGCGCCTGCTCCGGCGTGCACCATCATTCCCGCTGGCTTGTTGATGACAGCCAGGTCGTCATCTTCATAGACGATGTCGAGAGGGATGTCCTCTGCGATGGCGCGCAACGGCGGGGGCTCGGGGTCGCCAAGGATGGTGATCTGTTCGCCGCCGCGCAGCCGAAGCGACGGCTTGGAACGCTGCCGTTGACCAGGGCTTTCTGTTCTGCCAGCAACTGCTGCACGCGCGCCCGGCTGATGTCGGGGATGTGTGCGGTGAGGAACTGATCGAGCCGCTGGCCGGCCGCATCGAGCGGGAACGGAGATCGTGACAGGGAAGCGCTCAGAAGACATTCGCGACGAGAATACAACATGCCGAGTTCACCACAGAGCCACGAGGGTACAAGATTTGAGAGAGACGAGTCGCACCCAGACGTCAGACCTAGTCCGACAGTTGAGAGTCGATGATTCAGTCAAGTGAGGAGAACGTCAGTAGCGTGACCGCCCTTAGATCCAGTCTTCTCCGTGCCTCTGTGTCTCTGTGGTGAAACGCTAGCTCTTACCTTGTCGCTTTCACCGCCACTGGCGGAGCCAGCGTCGCCCGCCGCATCCACAGCAGGCCGCCGAAGATCACCAGGCACAACGCAATCGCCTGGGTGCCGGTCATGAATCCCAAGAACTCGCCGCGACCGGGATCGCCGCGGAAGAACTCGATGAAATAGCGGGCAACGCCGTAGATGATCATGTAGGTGCCGATGATCTCGCCTTCGAACTTCTTGCGCCGGAGCAGCCACACCAGGAACAGGCAGTTGGCCAGTTCGACCACCATCTCGTAAAGCTGCGTGGGATGCAGAGGCACGTTGAGCGGGGTTCCGACGATTTCATTGGCCAGAGGATTGTGGAAGGTCACGGCCCAGGGCACGTGGGTTTCGCGGCCCCAGCAGCAGCCGGCGGCGAAGCAGCCGACGCGGCCGAACGCGTGTCCCAGCGCCAGTCCAGGGGCAAACACGTCGCAGGTCCGCAGCACCGGCATGATTGTTGCGGCGCATGTACCAGATGCACATGATCGAGCGCCAGCACGAAGCCGCCGGACCACACGCCACCGGCCTGAAAGGTTGACAGGCTGAAGATCTCCGCCGGATGCTCGCGGTAGTAGCCGAGGTCCACCAGGATCATCAGGATCTTGGCGCCGGCAATGCCGGAGAGGATGGCGATGATGCCGAGGTTCCAGAGCTTGTCGGGATCGAGTCCTTGCTCGCGACCAAGCTTGACGATGAGCATGAGGCCAAAGATCAGGCCCAGGGCGGCCATCAACCCATAGGTGGGAAGGCCGAAGTTGCCAATGTGAAATAAACGGGGAAACACGTTTCTATTTTAGATGCAAAGAGGCCGCTTTTCGCTCCTCGCCGCTTCGCTATTCGCCAGCACCTCTCGCCGAGCTGCTGCCTTAAGGGGCTCGACTTGAGCAAAGAGGTAGCTGGACCTGAAGCTGGACAAATCAGAGGCATGATTTGGCTAAGGGCGAAAAGCTAATAGCGGAGAGCTAAGAAAAAGCCGACCCGCGGGGCCGTGTTCAGTGGGCCGTCAATGAACCCGTCCTATACGGTGGGAACCCTCCGCAGCTCTTTAGGCATTTCCGCATGGCGGAACGTCGCACACCGAGCCGAATACGAGTAGAGTCCCCTGTTCATTGAGCATTGGTTCAAAAAACGGTTGCCACCAACACCAACTTTGCAGGCCGGCTTTATGGTCAGATGCTATGGAAAAGTCGAATGGATGACAAGAGGCTAGGGGTAAATAGTTGGAAATTTACGTGCGATAACATTTTTGAATTGCGGTTAGCGTAAGCATCGAGTTTCCGCAATTAAGCAGTCGCAAGACATAACTCCGATGTGCGCTCCCATGAAGCTCGCCGGGCAGCTTTATCCCGCTCGCCGCGGCTCAGCGAGCACCTCGTCCAGCGCGCCCGCCAGTTGTTCGGCTCGCTCGTTGTAGTCGGTGGCGATGGAGTCGTACTTCCGTTTCAGCATGTGGAACTCGTCTGCGATGTTCAGAGCGGCCAGCACCGCGACCCGCAGGGAATCGACGGTGGCGGCTTGCTTGGAGATCAGTCGCATCTTGGTGTCCACGTAGTCGGCCAGCTCGCCAATATATTCCGGATCGGAACCCCGAAGATGATAGGTCTGGTCGTAAATCTCAACGCGGATGCTGCCCGCGCCGTTACCGTTGCCGTTACCGTTAGACTGACTCAAGCGCCGCCTCCTAGTTCAGTGGCTAGTGGTCAGTGGATAGTGGTTAGAAAACCCGTTGCCAGTCACGTTCTAGCCACTATCCACTAATCCACTGCCTTTGATTATCCTGCCGATTCTTCCGTGTTCAAAGCCTCAATTTGGTCGAGCATCTTTTCTACTCGGGTACGTACCTCTTCGCGCTCGCGGCGCAGGCCGACCAGTTCGTGGCGCATGGTGTCGACTTCCTCTTCGCGCTCATTCAACTGCTGGCGCAGGCGGGCGGCATCGCGCTCAGCGACGGCCTTGGCTTCGCGGGCCGATTTCAACAGCTCGATAGTGCGCAGGATTTTTTCTTCCAGAGACTTGAAATCGGCGTTAGACGGGGCGGCTGTTTCGACTGCATTCGCGGGCATATAAAGACTGGACCTCGAAAAAATTTGATCTCGCGAGCGCAGTATATCGCAGAAATTTAGGTGCGGGACGGTGCAAAGTACGATTCCGTTGCGATTCGTCGTTGGCGAACCTGAATGTGCAACGTCGAAGGTGCAGATGGCCCAAGTTTGCTGATTCGAGGCTCGGCTGTCGCGCGTCCAGCGGCCGCTCGACCAGGGGAATGCAACTAAACTGCTCTAGGGGTTTGTTTTGCTGGAAGGCAAATTGATGCCATGTTGCTGGAACAACGTATCGTCCGTTCTGGAGTCGTGCTCGCCTTCTTGCTCTTGCTGCCGGGCGGACTTGCGAGATGGCCAGGAGCAACCGACCTTCCGCACGCAGTCGAACGTGGTGTTGGTGCCGGCTCTGGTTCGCGACAAGGCGGTGAGGTTATTTATGGATTACAGGCCAAGGACTTCATCATCGAGGATGACGGCGTCGCCCAGGCCGTTCAGTCTGGACGAAGCCGCCGAGTCCGAACCGGTGTCCATGGTTGTCGCCATCCAATGTGGACGGCGGGCCGACTATGAACTCCCGCGCATGCAGGGTCTGGCGCTCAATGCTGCAGCCGTTGATGGCGCAACCGCAGACCAAGGTCGCAATCGTCGCCTTCGATAGCCAGGTGCACGCGCTCGAGAACTTCACCGGCGACCAGAATGCGGTCGAGCGAGATCTGCGGAGCCTGCAGCCTGGCGATGATGGAGCTGCGATTCTGGACGCGGTGAACTATTCGGTGCGGTTGCTTAACTCAGTGCCCAAGGACCGCAAGCGAGTGCTGTTGCTGATCAGCGAAACTCGCGATCACGGCAGCCACACGGCCAGCATCGATGACGTTATCAAGGCGATCGGCAATAGCAATGTGGTGGTTTACACGCTCGCGTTTTCGCCGTCGAAGTCGAACATCCTGGATACCCTGCGAGGCAATAACAATCCCGACTTGCATCCCGAACAGACCGAGGTCCATGAGGGCCCGGACTTGTTGGCGCCTTTTGTGCTGGCGGCGCAGGCCATGCGCAAGAACACCGCCAAGACGATTGCTTCCCTCAGTGGCGGCGAGTATGCAATGTTCGATTCGGGCAAAGGCTTCGACGCGCGTATGACGAACTTCGACAACCACCTGCACAGCCGGTATCTGCTGAGCTTTCAGCCGTCGCAACCGCATCCCGGACTGCACCGGTTGAGCGTGCGGCTCAAAGAGCCTGGTGACGCGACCGTCCTGGCGCGCAGCAGCTATTGGGCGCAGTCGCAGCCGTAGCTTTCTTGGGCGGTGCGGTTCATTCCGGCTTGCGCGCAAGAATGTAGGCGCGCCGGCTTTGATACTCGAAGTCGTAGGGCTCGCGATCGACACTTTCTTCCACGAGAAAACCCGCGCTCTTGGAGGAATGCTCTCCAGCTCTTCGATGCCGAAGAACGTTGCGTGAAACGAAACCGTATGGCCGTGAAAGTCCTCGCGATGAACTTCGCCCTCGCCGGCGTGAAAAGCGGTCAGGATTCTGCCGCCTTTCGTCAGCGCGCGGAACAGCTTGGCCAACGCCTGCGGCACTCGCGGACGATCGATGTGGATCAAGGAATAGAAAGCGGCAATGCCGGCGAAGCTTTCGTCAGCAAATTGCAGGCGAAGCATGTCTCCCTGCTCGAATTGCAGGGAAGGATTCAGCTTTCGAGCCACGGCCACCATGGACTGCGAGATATCCACGCCGAGCAGGATCGAGTCCGAGGCCGGCAAGATAGCGCGCCACGTGGCCCGGACCGCAGCCCATGTCGCAGACTCGCGCACCTTTGCGGCATGAGATCGGCAAATTTGGCCAGCAACTCGCGATCGAACGGCTTGCGCGCCAACTCGTCAAAGTAGTCGGCGGCATACTGTTCGGCAATGGTGTCGTAGGTGGTGACGATGTCGTCGTACCAGTCAGGCCGGGGAGCGTCTGGCGGCATGAGGCCTCCTACTGTGCGCGCAGCAGCGCCGCCCAGCGATTGCAGCTTCGCGATGATCTTCTCCGACCATTGCGCTACTTCGTCGTCACGCAGCGTGCGCTCCTTCGATTGGAATTCCGCGTGGAGCAGTACCGAGTATTTGCCGGCGCCAACCTTCTCGCCGCGATAGATTTCTGCTGGAAGAAATTGCTGGAGGTCGCTCAACCCCAGTTCATCGACGGCCGAACGAATGCGCTCAAAGGTGACGGCTTCATCGAAGATGAACGAGAAATCGCGCTCGACTGCCGGGAACTTCGAGATGCGCTGATAACGCGGCTCGCGCAACGGATGGCGATACAGGCGATCGAGCATCAACTCTGCGACGTAAACTTCCTGGCGGAACTTGCGCGCCGTCGCCAGGTTAGGATGCAGCTGCCCAAAATATGCGACGGTCTCGCCATCCATCAGCGCGCTTGCCGATCGGCCGGGATGGAAGTACGGCGGCGTCTGATCGTCGAACTGCAGCTTCTGATGCTCGAAGGCGGCAAGCAGCTCTTCGATGTCGCCCTTCATGTGAAAGAACGTGTACGGCTGCGCCGGCGAATGGACGTTCTTCGCGATGGCGTCGCCGGTGGCGACAAAGCCCAGGTGGCGGCGCTCGTCGTGGCGGTCGCCTAGCTTTTCGAAGATCTCGCCCGCCTCGAAGAGCCGCACGGTCGAGGTGCCGCGATTCAGGTTGTAGCCCACCATGTTCAGCAGGCCGGGAATAAGCGAGGTGCGGAGGTATCCCGCCTCCTCGCTGAGGGGATTGGCGATGGCAAGCGGCTCGGCTGTACACAGGTTAGCGTCCAACGGAGGGACGCGAACCTGGGGCACCTCGGCGGGGGCCGCAACTTTGCTTGAGCCGAATGCCCCACCCAGACCGTCGGGTGCCCCACTCAAGCTTCTTTTGCTTGAGTGGGACGTCGCGAATGTCTTAGCTTCCTGCTCGGAGATGAAAGTGATCGAGATGCTCTCGTCGTAACCGAGCGCGAGCATGGTGTCGCGAACCTTGGCGTTCTTCGGCTCGTCAGGCAGCGCGACCACTGCGCCGACAAACGCCGGCAGCGTGTTGGGAAATTTGTTGTAGCCGTAGATGCGCGCCAGCTCTTCCAGCAGGTCGATCTCGCGCTCCACGTCGAGACGCCACGTGGGAACTCGAACCTCGAAAACGCCTCCAATTTTTTTACTAGTAAGATTTCCACCATTTGTCTTACTAGTAAGATTAGTGCCATCTGTCTTATTAGTAAGAAAATCTGCCGAGCTGTTGGCGGCAACCTCAAAGCCTAATCTGGGAAGAATCCGCCTGATTTCGGTCTCGCTCATCTCGATTCCGAGATGTGCGCCTTACCTCCGAGCGACGCAGCAGAATTGGCTGACGCTCTGGCTTGCGGGCGACAGTATCAATCTGCGCGCCGTGCAACTCGCCGCCGGCGCTGGCGAGAATCAGCTCGGCGACGCGATCGCAAGCCAGCGGCGTAATGCCATAATCGGCGCCGCGCTCGAAGCGGTGCGAGGCGTCGGTGTGCATGCCATGGCGCTTGGCCATGCTGCGAACCGTCGCCGGATCGAACCATGCCGACTCGATGAGCACGTTCTTCGTCTGCTCGGTGATCATGGTGTCGAAGCCGCCCATGACGCCAGCCAGCGCGACCGGCTTCTTCCCGTCTGCGATGACGAGGTCGTCGGGCGTGAGCTTGCGGTCGACGCCGTCGAGGGTCTTCAGCACCTCGCCTTCACGGGCACGGCGGACGATGATCGTTCCGCCTTCCAGCAGGTCGAGATCGAAGGCGTGCGTGGGATGGCCAAGCT
This sequence comes from uncultured Acidobacteriaceae bacterium, assembly GCA_963755865.1. Taxonomy (GTDB): domain Bacteria; phylum Acidobacteriota; class Terriglobia; order Terriglobales; family Acidobacteriaceae; genus Bog-257. Next base: position 98,820 of record CAVWLY010000019.1, read on the forward strand.
CGTTGATCGCATAGTTCGTCGCGTCGGCGGCATTGTTGATGGAGCGCGAGCCGAGCAGTTCCAGTCGATCGACGATATGCTGCGGCGATGGCCCGATCTTCACATTGCGAATGATGCGCGCGGTGTAACGCGCGCAGCCCTGCGGCGTCGTCGATGACGATCGGGAAAATGTTGTCTGTCATCCGGACCGGAGGCGGGTGCCCCATCCTTTCGCCCGCATTTGGCGAAAGGGTGGGAGACGAGTGCAGCTTCGGCTCGACCTTCTTCAGCTCGACGTTGTAGATCGCCGACGCCTCGCGCGCCACGCCGTAATGGTTCATAGCGTCCACGCGGTTGGTGGTCAGGTCCATCTCGTAAACGGTCGCGCCGTTTTCTTCCTGGACAGACTCCACCGCGATGCCAGCCGAGGTCAGGTCCTCGGCGAGTTGGCGGTCGTCGACGGCAACGTTAACGAACTCACGCAGCCATGCGGGAAGGATTCTCATGCGCTTTGTTTTGAAGGGGCGCACCTTCAGGCGCGCCGGTATCGCTTCCTTCTAATTTTCCGAGCTGGCTTCAGCCAGCGACAGTTTTGTGCCGCCCCTGAAGGGGCTCTGCTTCTTAAGTCACTCCTACCCAGCGCTGAAGCGCTGGGCTAAGATATGCCGCGCCTTCGGCGCTGGTTATATCAGGTCTTCAGGTTCGCCATCTCGCTCCCGACAGTAGCGAGTCTGTGCCGTTCTTTGCAGCAGGGTTGGTTGTCCTCGCTCATCTAGGCTTGGCCCACCATATCCAACGTCCAAATCGACTAACAACCGGACTTCATTTCGCTTCATCTCAATCGGATAACCGGCGTGGTCTAGGAGCATCGGATGGATTCCCCGGCACGATCTTCCAAAGCCCTTCTCTCCGATATTTCCTTTGCCGTTCCTCCCTCACGAGGTCGTAGGTTCCATCCGACCGCAAAACTAGGTGGTTTAGGTTGTGATCCGCCGCCCGGCTCGCAGGATCTTTAGAGACGTAGCTGTAGCTCCCTGCGAGCACGTTGGATGTGATTGGCGGCAGCCCAGGACGGCACGCTCCCAGAGCGCAGCTCAACGCACTTAACGTCACCAATCGTATTACTCGGCTGAATTGCTCCATGTCTGACTATGCGAACTGCTCCAGGAACCTCACGTCGCCCTCATAGAACAACTGGATCTCTTCCACCTCGTACTTCAGAATCGCGATGCGCTCCACGCCCATGCCAAAGGCGAAGCCGCTGATCTTCGACGAGTCGTAGCCGTTCTGCTTCACAAAATCGAAGACGTTGGGGTCGACCATGCCGCAGCCGAGCAACTCGATCCAGCCGCTGAATTTGCACTTGCGGCAGCCCTTGCCGCCGCAGAAGATGCAGCTCACCTGCATGTCGGCGCTGGGCTCGGTGAAGGGGAAGAACGATGGATAGAAGCGCGTCTTCACCGACGAGCCAAACAGCGCTTTCATGGCGTGGTCGAGCGTGCCCTTCAGATCGCAGAAGGTGATGTTGGTGTCGACCGCCAGCCCTTCGACCTGGTGGAAGACCGGCGAGTGCGTGGCGTCGAGCGGATCGTTGCGATGCACCTTGCCGGGGATGACGATGCGCACCGGCGGCGGCTGCTTCTCCATGGTGCGAATCTGCACCGGCGAGGTATGCGTGCGCAGCAGCAGGCGATCGCGCGCGGGCTTGCTCTCCTGGCCGGCGATGAACAGCGTGTCCTGGGTGTCGCGCGCGGGATGGTTCGGCGGAAAGTTGAGCGACTCGAAGTTGTAGTAGTCGGTCTCGACCTCGGGGCCTTCGCCGACGGAGTAGCCCATCGCCTTGAAGACGGCGACGATCTCGTCCATCACGCGCAGCACGGGATGCTTGACGCCGATGGGGCGCTGGATGCCGGGAAGAGAGATGTCGAGGCGGTCGGCGGCGAGTTTGACGTCGACGGAAGAAGCGTGGATTTTGGTTTGCGCGTCTTCGATCGCAGCTTCGGCGCGAGCCTTGAGTTCATTCGACGCGGCGGCCAACCTCGCGCTTTGCCGGACCGGGCGCGGCTTTCAGCCAAGTGTCGTTGACCTGGGTCAGGACGCCGTTCTTGCGAGCGAGCCAGCGGTCGCGGAAAGTCTTCCAGTCGGATTCGCTATGGAGATCGCGGCTCTCGGCGTCGAGCGCGGCCAACAGGTCGGCCACGGCACGGTCGAGCGCCTCGGGCGAGTAGTCGTCGAGTTTGGGGACGGTGTACATGTTATTTATCCCGATGTCGAAGCCTCGCTCGTTGTGTGCCGCCCCTGAAGGGGCTCGGATTCTTTGTTCACATTACCCAGGACTTACGTCCTGGGCTAAGTTTGTTTCGCCCTTCGGGCTCTGACTGTTCGCCAAACCTAGTCCGCAATCCTGACGAGAGCCTGCAGCAGACCCATTGAACCAGTTGTCTGATCGAGATACCCTAGTGGCCCCACCTTGTTTCGCCGAGTTTCACCTCAAAGACAAGAAGAGCCGAAAGGAAAATTCTTCTATGTTTCTCTGTGCTCTCCGTGCCTCTGTGGTGAAACATTTATTTGCTCAAGCACAACGGGCGGCCACGCGGCCGCCCATCGGAAGTCACTGCTATGTTTCTGGGATGGGCGGACTATGCGACGGCGGCTTGCGCCTGTTTGCACAGCGCCGCAAATCCGGCGGCATCGTTGACCGCCAGATCGGCGAGGATCTTGCGATCCAACTCGATGCCGGCTTTCTTCAGGCCATTGATGAACTGGCTGTAGCTGGTGCCGTTCAACTTGGCAGCGGCGCCGATACGCACGATCCAGATGGAGCGGTACTGGCGCTTCTTCTGTTTGCGGCCGCTGTAGGCGAACTTCAGGCCGCGTTCGACCGACTCTTTCGCCGAACGGTACAGTTTCGATTTTGTTAGGTAATAACCACTGGCGCGCTCAAGTATCTTTTTGCGGCGCGCGCGGCGCTTGGTTCCACGTTTAACGCGAGGCATGTTGCTCCTTTTCTGAGTTGCTAGAAGCCAATCGCGCAAATACCGGAAAGGTTCGAACCGAGTCACCTCAGGGGCTAAAAAGCCCGGCGCTAAGGCTACTCTTTTCGGCACGGCTGAAGCCGTGCCCCTTCAAGACCAATTAACGCAATGGCTTCTAAGCGGCTGGAGGCAAGGACTTCGACCACGCTCGCCTGATCGGCAGAGGGGCCCAGAATAGCCTCTTCACACGCTGTTGCCCGTCGAGGCTTGGTGGCGCTCGCCGGGTGCCGCACCATGCGGCTAGTTGGGGATCAGGCGTAAGGGATCATGCGCGCAATGCGCTTCTGGTCCGCCTTATCCACCATGGTATCGGTATCGAGCTGGCGCTTGCGCTTGGTCGCTTTGGAAGTCAGGATGTGGCGCTTCATCGAATGGCCACGCTTGATCTTGCCGGTTGCTGTCTTCTTGAAGCGCTTCGCCGCTCCACTATGGGTCTTCATCTTTGGCATAACGTCTTTCTATTACAACATACAATGCGCTCATTCGGCCAGTGTTCGGGGCCTCCGGCTTGTTTAGCAGCCCCCTGGCGTAATCCGGGGAGCCGCTTTCCTCGAATTACACCGGGTGCGTTTCGCTGGATGCCGTTAACCACTCCAGGAGGCGAGGCTGAAATCCCAATTCACGTTTCGCCTTTGCGTTCGATGCCCCGCGTAACCGGGTCCCGTAGTAAATCGAGTCCTCATCTCCGGCTTGTTGAGCGGAGATGTGCGGCGGCGACGGAGCACCCAACCAGTGCGCGAATGCCGGCAGCCACACGCGCATCGGCGACGGATCGTCGTCGACAATGTTGTACGCGCCGGCGCTTCCTCGATCCAGAGCGAGCACGGCGGCTGCAGCCGCATCCTCGACATGTATCCATGACCACACCCCTTGCCCATCTCCAACGACTGGGCTTCGTTGCTGGCGGACCTGCTCAGCCGCGTCGCCTTCGCGCGCGTACCAGGTACCCGGACCGTACAAAAAACCGTAACGCAGGAACATGACTTCGGGCCCGCGCACTGCCTTGGCAGACTGTTCCAAATCGCGATAGAAACGGCTGCCCGTCGCGATATAAGGGGAAGCATTGACTGCGAAACCAGAGCTTTCGCCGGCCAAGCCGGTGCCGGCCTCGTACCAGAAGGCGGACGATTGCAGAACATAGCGTTTCGTTCCTGCCGCAGCTGCTGCCGTCAGCAGGTTCGCGCCGCCCTCTTGGCGCAGCCGATGGTCCACCGCAGTCGCGGCCTGCATGGTCTCCGGGGTATAGCGCTGGGGAAGAGCCGTGAGTTGGTTGATCACCACATCGGGAGCGCTGCGGATGACTGCGTCGCGCACCGCCGGTGCGTCCAATGCGTCCGCAATTTCTGCCGTCGCGTTCTGCTCACGCAGCTGCCTGGCAGATTTCTCGTCACGGGCCAGGCCGGTCACAACATGCCCCGCCTGGATCAACTGCGCAACCAGCGGCCTACCAATGGCACCGGTGGCGCCGGCAATAAGAACTCTCATTGTGGTGCCTCCTCCGGGCGGCCAGAGAAGTTATGCCCCGGTCCTCGAGGGCCCGGCAGGTTTACTGTTACTGCGGCTGCTGTTGTTGCGGCGGTGGCGCTGCCTGCGGAGGCGCAGCCTTGTCTGGCTTGGGCGCGTGCGGCTTCGCCTTGGGCGGCTTCACGGGTGCTTGCGCCTTCGGCGGGGCCAGAATCAGGTGCAGCGTGTTGCCTTCCTGCCGGGGACGAAACTCCACGATCGCTTTGTCGCCCAGGTCCTGGATCAGAGCGATCAAGAATTCCGCGTCCCAAACTCTGGCGCGTCATTTCGCGTCCACGGAAGAAGATAGTCGCCTTGACCTTGTCGCCTTCGGCCAGGAAGCGCAGCACATGGTTCTTCTTGGTGTCGTAGTCGTGATCGTCCACATTGATGCGGAACTTCACTTCCTTGACCACGATCTGGTGCTGATGTTTCTTGGCTTCGCGCTCGCGCTTTTCCTGCTGGTACAGGTATTTCCCGTAATCCATGATGCGGCAAACAGGAGGTTGGGCGGTGGGCGAGACTTCTACCAAGTCCAGGGTTTTCTCGCGGGCGATCTTGAGCGCGTCGAAGGGGGTCATGATGCCAAGCTGGTTGCCTTCGTCGTCGATCACGCGAACTTCACGGACACGAATGCGTTCATTCGTGCGGATAAAACGTTTATCGATACAGTCCTCCGCAGTAACTGTTGTTCTTCAAAAGTATAGCATGGGGGCTAAGCTGGGACGGCGTCTGGAAGTGCCAATGCGAGGATTGCCGCCGAGCCCATCATTGCATCGGAATCTACGGCTTCAATGATTGCTCGCACCCACTGATTCGCTAGGTGCTCACCGCAAAGCCGAAGCTTCAGGTAGTTGTCGGTAAGAGCCTCTGTGAACTCGCCGTCGTAGTGCGTCAGCGTGATCGCTTCCAATTCACGCCCGACGAACGACTGCATGAACTCGCGCTTCTTCTGCGCCGCCAACTCGCGCAGTACGCGATTGCGTTCGCGCGCGACATGCACCGGAACCTGCTCCGGCATTTCGGCGGACGGCGTTCCCGGCCGCGACGAATACGTGAAGACGTGCAGATAGGTGAACGGCAGGCGCTCGATGAGCGCGCGCGTCTGCTCGAAGTCGTCGTCGGTTTCGCCGGGGAAGCCGACCATCACATCGGCGCCGATGGCGGCATCGGGCATGGCCCGTCGTATGCGCTCGATGCGATCGGCATAATGCCACGGGACGATACTTGCGGTGCATCTTGCGCAGGATGCGATCACTGCCCGACTGCAGCGGCACATGCGCGTGCTTGCAGATTCGCGGCGACGATGCGACCAAGTTCGATCACTTCGTTGGTCCAGTCCATGGGCTCGACCGAGCTGATGCGGAGCTTCTCGATTGCGGTCCGCTCGAGGATCGCGCGCAGCATGGCGGCGAAATTCATTCGCGGCGTTAGTTCGCGTCCCCAGCGCCCGAGGTTGATGCCCGACAGCACAATCTCGCGATAGCCATTGGCGACCAGTCCATCGACTTCGCGGAGTACTTCGTCCAACTTCAACGACCGGCTGCGGCCGCGCACCGACGGGATGATGCAGAACGAGCAGCGATTATTGCAGCCATCCTGCACTTTGAGGTTGGGACGCGTCTTTTCAAAGGAGCCGGCCTCGAAGACGGGAGCGGCCATCAGTTCGGTGTGAGCGAAGATGTCGCCGACGATCACGGTGGCGGCGCGCGCGCTAATCTGTGCCAAGGGAACAAAATTCGGGACGCGATTGCCCACTGTACTAGCATCTCCCCACTCATCCGAAAACTGCGGATGAGTGGGGCACCCAGCGGTAATATGGGACGGCGGCACGAAATTCGAATCGCCGTTGAGTGGCCGAACATAATTGGCCAGTTCGTGCTTGTGCGAGTTTCCGACGACCAGGCTGACGCCGGGCAGGGCCGACAATTCTTCCGGCGCGCGCTGGGCGTAGCATCCGGTGACCAGAATTCGCGCATCGGGGTTTTCCCGATGGATGCGGCGGATGGCGGCACGCGCGTCCTGATCGGCAGATGCGGTGACAGTGCAGGTATTCAGGACGACGACTTCGGCTTCTGTGGCGGCAGAGGCCCGCTGCAGCCCGCGGCCGAGCAATTGGCGCTCGATGGCGGCGCCATCGGCCTGGGTCGCGCGGCATCCGAAGTTCTCGACATGATAAGTCGCCACGGAGCTATTATACTGAGGAGAGTTGGTGAGGCTGGCTGCGCGTTCGGCGTGATGGAAATCGACTCACGCAGAATGGAAGCAGCCGGAGAATGAGAATTCGGTTCTCAGCAACTTCGTGGCAGGAATTTGCATCACACCAGCCGCACGTAGAGGACAAGGCTTTCCCCTGGAGTTCATGATGAAACGTCGCATCCTGTTAGTCGATGACGAACTTGCAATTCTGCTCACACTGCGCGCAATTCTCGAAATGAACGATTTTGAAGTGGACACCGCCTCCTCCGCCAAGGAAGCTGCACAGAAGTTAAGGAATGGCGTCTTCGAGATGGTGATCACCGACATGCGCATGGAAACGGAAACCGCCGGTTACGACGTGATTCGTGCGGCGCGTCAAGTGCCTTACAATCCGGCCACGGCGATTCTGACCGCGTATCCCTCCCTGGGCAATGAATGGCGGAACCATGGGGCGCAGTCGTTGCTGGTGAAGCCGGTGAACACCGCCGAACTGCTGCGCCAGATCGAAGCGCTTTTGATCACTCATCAGGACCACAAGACGCTGGGAGTGAGTGCCAGTGCCATGAAGGCGGCCAGCCTTAACACTCCCAAGAAAGAGCGTCCCGCGGCGGCGGGTGAAAAGGCCCTGTAGCGCTTTGCCGCTCTGAAGTGTGGCTCATGCGGCCGCGTCTGGCGCCGAGATGTACTCTTCAGTTCTTGGGGAAAATCACACTCCGTTACGTCACCATTGATGACGACCGATTACGGGACAGCCGAGACAGGTTGCGACTTGTCGGTTGGCATACAACTATCGCCCGGGCCTTGTCAAGACACAGAAATCCCCGAGCGTTCACGGCACGTCGTGGTGGCGCTATGGGTGGCTGAGGATTTGGCAGGTCAGGCAGTGGCAGCAGTAGTGCGCCGCTGCTGGAAGCACTCCCGACAGAAGACTGGCCGTCCTTGCGTGGGCTTGAACGGGACGGTGGTTTCCTTGCCACAACCCGAACAATTGGTCCGAGTCTCCACCTTGGGGTAATTGCCCGCGGGTGTGGCTCCCCACTGAGGACGCCCGCTTGGCCTTGCAGGCTTTGCAACGTTTGGGTTCGTTCTTGAATTGTTTGTCGTGGAAGAACAGCTGTTCCCCAGCTGTGAACACGAAGTCGGCGCCGCAGTCAATACACTTGAGAACCTTGTCCTGGAATTCCATGGAGAGTTGCTCCCTTCAGTCCGCGATCCGAAGCCATGGACAAGGGTCAAGTTGCAATCGGCGAGAGAACCGGACTGTGCATTCTCGTCGCCAGCGGCAAATTTCCAAAGCTCGGGCACATCCCCGGGGTTCGGCCCACCATGCAATGCATGGTTTACTACTAGGTAAGACTGCGGTCCTGTGAACTAAGAATTCCTAACCAGGATAGGAAAAAGCAAGGGCCGCCATCGGAACGGCGGCCCAACGTTGAATTAGTCCTGCTCTTTGCGAGCCTTCTTGCGGCTACGCTTGCGCGCCAACGCTTCTTTCACGCGCTTTTTTTCGCCCGGCTTGAGGTAGAAGGAGTGACGCTTCACTTCCTTGATAATGTCCTCTTGCTGGACCTTGCGTTTAAACCGCCGCAGAGCGTTCTCTAATGATTCGCCCTCTTGAATGCGAACTTCCGCCAAACAGGAAACACCCCCAAACTCGTCCGGAGGGACAGTAGTAGTTATCCCAATGTTTGTAGGGGAAGTCAAGGAAAGACTGCGCGACTAGGCCACTCCCTGAAGTGACGGAGCTCCGACACCACTAACATGCTATATCGTTTATGTTATTCAAAAACTTAGCTTTAGGGCTATCTGAATCTGCCGCGGCGCGTAAGAGTTGGTGGGATCCAGAAAGGTCTTATTGACCTGATACTGGCCGGGATAATACTTCCCGTTTGCCTGGATCAGCGTGGAGTAGGCGACGAATTGGCCGGCGGAATTGAAGAAGCCATCGTCACTGATCTGCACGCGTTTGTTGGTGCGATTGGTTACATTGAACGACTCGACGAGAAGGTCCAACTTCACTCGATCGCTGAGATTTCAAGTTGCGGGTGACGCGAAGATCGGTGCTGAAGAAATCGGTGCCGGTGAAAGCATTTCTGCTATTGCCGGGCAGGCGGTCGTTGTAGGTGTTGCCGTCGCCATTAGGGTCGCCCGCCATGGTGGCATTGAGGCGGCGACCCGATCCGAACGTCACGATGCTGGAAAATTTCCAGTGATTGAGCAGAGAGCTGAGCCACGGTTTGGCTCGAAATGAAATTTCGGTGGTTCAGCCACCCATGCCGCGACGAAGCGGTGTCGCTGATCGTCGTCACTAAAACTGCGTTCCGCGCTGGTGTCGTAGGAATTCTGGACATTTCCCGGACGGCCGACCACCAGCGCGTCCGGGCCATCGTCCAGGGCTTTCGACAAGGTGTAGCCGACCCGGAAATACATGCCATGGCTGATTTGCCTCTTCAGCGAAACCGTCATGCCGTTGTAGACGCTGCTGGATGCGCTCTCGAAAGAATTGATGGCGCCCAGTTGCGGAATCGGCCTTTGACGGGATTGATGCAGGGAGGATAAGGACAGCTCACCGAACGCGTGGTCTGCCATGTCGCAAAGGATGCGACGTCGTAATAGCGTACCCAGAAAGACGGAGCCGTCATCGTTGTACACCGGATATTCGGTGATGGTTGGCGGGGGAAGATTCACGTCGAGCGAGCGCAGCAAGATGCACGCCGTGAACGTAGAGATAGCTGACGGAGCCGACGACCTTGGCGCCGAATTCTCGCTCCAGGCTTAGGTTTGCTTGCTCCGTATAGGGCGTCTGGAAATTCGGCGCGAAAGCCGAAATCTGCGTGGTCACGAAACTCGCTATCGATGCCGGCGGCGTGCATACCAGCGTGCCCGAAGGGCAATTCACCAGCGGCGTCGGATACTTGGGGAAAACCGCCGCCTGTGCCGGGATCATGTTGTCGAGGAAGATTTGGCCTCCGGAAACTCCGTTGTCGGTCGCCACCTGTGACGCGTACATGGACGGAATCTGCATATAGAACAGGCCGAAGCCTCCGTGAATCACCAGCGACCTGATGCTCGCCGGTGGCGTAGGCGAAGCCGATCCTGGGCGAGACGTTGTTGCTGACGGTTGGAATCTTCCCCGAGGGAAGATACAGCGGATTCGTTATCAGCGTACCGGCCTCAAAGGTCTGCAAGTCGTAGCGAACCCCGACATTCAACGTCAGCCGAGCGGTAACACGAATGGCGTCTTGCATGAACGCGGCATAAGAACGGGAATTGGGATGAGATACGGCACTGCCGAAGTCCTGCATGTAATAGCGGGGCACGTCGTGGGCAAAGGCACGCAGCGGCGTCAGCGGCTCGCCATGTTTCATTGGCGCATACGTCCAGGGATTTACCTTGACATCGTCGAAGTAATATTCTCCGCCGAACATGGAAGGAAAGTCGTTGTAAATCCAGGCCTGAATGAAATCTCCACCGAACTTCCAGTGCATCCGCCGGGTGTCGTAGCTCAAGGTATCGGCGATGTGCAGCTTGTGCTCGCGCGTATCGCGCGGCAGGATGCTGGAGCGCCCGAAGCCGGCAATCACGTCGTAGATTTTGGTCAACGGCGCTTCGGTGTTCGCGAACGACTGTTGCACGTCGCGCGAGAACTGGACCCGCAGGGTCGTAGCCAGATTGTTGGTCCAAGTACTGGTGAGCGACGCGGCAAGGCTTTCCGTCTTGACGTCTTCGGTTCCGTTGGCGCTTTCCGCATAGGTCGTTATGGGACTGGAGGGATCGAAGAACACGTTGTTGGTGCCGCTATAGCGCGAGGTGCTGAGCCGCAGGAATGCCAATTGCTTCGGTGAGATCGTAAAGTCCAGTTTGCCGAATCCCGCATTTCCCTGCATGGTGGTGGGATAAGCGCCGCCCATCGCGTTCAGTTGCTGCTGCCGCGGCGGTAACGAGTTGCTGGTCGGTGTAATCGTAGTCGGCGGGCGTCGCAACCACGGAGCTGGCGCCATTGGCAAACTGCATGACCGAAGGCATGGTCAGCAGATGCTGGTCGAATCCCGCGTAGAAAGAACACCCGGTCTTTGCGAATCGGTCCGCCAATGGTGCCGCCAAATTGCTGCTGGCGATCGTCGGGCTCGCTGGTGACGTAAGCCTGGCTGGCGTCGAATATGCGATCGCGCAGATAGTAGAAGCCGCTGCCGTGCCAGTCGTTGGTCCCTGACTTGGTGACCACGTTGAAAACCGCGCCTCCGGCCTTGCCCAGTTCAGCGCTATAGGCGTTGGAGGAGACGCGGAACTCCTTGACGACCTCATTGCTGAATTGATACGGCGCGCGATAGCGGCCGCGGGCCTGGGCGAAGAACGAGTTGTTGTTGTCAGTGCCATCGACCAGAAAGCTGTTCTGAAATCCCCGAGTTCCGCCGAACGACAGATCGCCGTTCGAGTCGGAGGTGAGACCACGCGGATCCTGGGTTACTCCGGGGGTGAGCAGCGCCAGATCGGTGAAGCGCCGTCCGTTCAGCGGCAAACCCTGAATGGCTTGCTGGGTGATGACCTGCGAAACATCGCCGACCTGCGTCTCCACGGCCTCCGGTTGTTCGCGAACCGTGACCGTCTCCGTGAGTCCGGCGAGCGGCAGGCGCACCTGCACCACTGACACCCCACCGACATAAAGCTCCACGCCATGGGTCGTCTTTGTGATCATGCCCGGCGCTGAAGCGCTGACGTCGTAGTGTCCTGGCGGCAACATGCCAAAGTTGAATTGGCCGAGCGCATCGGCCACCGCTTCCAGCCGGAAACCCTTCGCAGGATCGACGACTGTGATGACGGCGGCAGGAATGCGGGCGCCGCTGATATCTTCGACTACACCCTGCAACGAGGTTGACCCATCCTGAGCGAGCATGAGGCGCGGAAGTGTTGAGCCCAACAGAGCGAACAGGAGAATGCA